>JAJTEH010000013.1 GCA_021298355.1 Flammeovirgaceae bacterium | reverse complement strand
ACGTGAGTTTCTTGATAAGAGGGAAGCACTGCATTTCGAAAAACAACTCAAAAACACGCGCAACAAAGAATTTATTAAGGAAAAATTTAAAGATTACTTTATTTTTCACTGACCACTTAAAACTCATTTTAAAGAATTCCATTAGCGCATCCCGACAGAGTCGGGAGGGTCGGCCTGGCTTTGTTGAGGTTATCTCGACAAGAAGTTCTGTTTCAACAGAACTTTTTTGTGTTAAGGTAATTAAATACCAAACTCTTCTACAGATTGCAATATTTTACCTTTTGTTAGCATCAATTTTTTTTAATTTTATCATCTTAATTCAGCATTATGAAAATGAAACAATTTATTCTACTCAATGCCTTGTTGTTGTGTGCAACAATAAATTTTGCGCAAGAGAAAAAGCAAGCACCAGATAATTGGTATTTGTTAGACCCGGAACAAGATAGTGTACAAGGCGTTAGTGCCGAAAAAGTATATGCTACTTTGCTAAAAGATAAACCTGCCAGAAAAGTTGTGGTGGCTGTTATCGATTCAGGAATAGATATCGACCATGAAGATCTTAAAGACGTAATGTGGATTAATGAAGACGAAATTCCCGGCAATGGAATTGATGATGATAAAAACGGTTACATCGATGATATACACGGATGGAGTTTTATTGGAGGAAAAAACGGTGATGTAAATGCAGAAACCCTTGAAGTAACCAGAGAATATGCCCGCCTTAAACCTAAGTATGAAAATGTACCTGCAGATAAAGTTGGTAAAAAAGATAAAGCAGAATTTGAGTATTGGGAAAAAGTAAAAAAGAAATTTGAAGAAGATGGAGAAAGAACTAAAAGACAATATGCTTTTTACAAGCAACTATACGGAAATCTTAAAAAAGCCAATGATACATTAAAGCTTGTTTTACAATCAGAAAAATTAACGTACGATCTCCTCGATAAAGCTAATTTGCAAGAAGCATCGTTAAAAAAAGCCAAAGAAACATTGAACTTTATTTTTACTAATGCCGGTAAAGATGCAGATATCGATGCCATTTTAGAGGAAATAAAAGGCGGTGTAGAATATTTCGAACCGCAAGCTAATTGTGGCTACAACCCAGATTGTGATGCCCGTAAAGTTGTAGGTGATAATTTGGCAAACGTAAATGAAAAATACTACGGGAGCAATAACGTAGAAGGACCGGATCCTTTCCATGGAACACACGTAGCTGGAATAATCGCAGCAAACCGTAAAAATGATGTAGGCATTAAAGGTATTGCCGATAATGTAAGAATTATGTCGGTTCGCGCTGTACCTAATGGCGATGAACGCGACAAAGACGTAGCCAACGCTATCATATATGCAGTTGATAATGGTGCAAACATCATCAACATGAGTTTCGGAAAACCATTTTCACCGGATAAAGCTGCTGTGGATAAAGCAGTTCGGTATGCAGAATCGAAAGGAGTATTATTGATACATGCTGCCGGAAACGACAGCAAAAATAATGATACTGAACCTTCGTTCCCTAATCGTTTTTACACTAATGGAAAAGAAGCAACCAACTGGCTGGAAATAGGTGCCTCCGCTGCCGGAAGTAGCGATAAACTGGTTGGCGACTTTTCTAACTATGGAAAAAAATCAGTTAATCTTTTTGCACCGGGTGTACGCATATACTCTACCGTGCCAGACAATGGATATGGCAATGCACAAGGAACCAGTATGGCCAGCCCGGCAACAGCAGGAGTGGCCGCTATTATAATGGCGTACTTTCCAGATTTAAGTGCCACACAGGTACGCGAAGTTTTAGTAAAAAGTGTAAGAAGATTTGATGGATTAAAAGTTAATAAACCAGGCTCTAAAGAAATGATAGATTTTACAGAGTTAAGCGCCTCGGGTGGTTTGGTAAATGCTTTTGAAGCTGTGAAGTTAGCCATGACGATGAAGCCTGTTGTAAAAAAGAAGTAATGCAATAGGTTACATAATCTGCTTCATCAAATTTCAAATGGTTCGGGTAAACCCGAACCATTTTTTTGTCTTACCTTTTTTACTATATCAAGTCTTGAGTCCTATTGTTTTTCAAAAGCACTCATTTAGCCTGGCATGAACAGGTAAAGTAAATTATTAACTGATTAAGAAGGTGCACTAAACTCCTCAAGCTTAAAATCAGAATCGTCATTGGTAAAGAAAAAGTAGTCTGTTATAAAGTGCAACAGGTTGCGCCACAAAGCAAGCGGTAGCTTTATGCTTTACTTAAACTTGCTATGAGAAAACAATTGTCATTTTGGCTATCAATCATTACGATTGGATTAATCACTTCTTGCGGTGGCGATGATGCTGCCCCAACACCGACACCAGAACCAACACCCACTATTTCAGCTCCTGTTGTCGAGGGATTGTTTCAACCTGGTGGTGGAATCATCATTAGTTTTACTACAACAGGAACATTTAAGGAAGGGAACATTTTTAAAGCTCAATTAAGCGATGCAAATGGATCGTTTACAAACCCGGTTGAGTTAGGTACACTTGCAGCAACTACACCTTCAAACATTGAAGCCACATTACCTGCTAGTGTAAACAATGGAACGCAATACAGAATCAGAATTGTTTCCACTGAGCCTGCTATCATCAGCCCTGATAACGGTGCTAACCTTAGCATAGCAGCGCCAAGTATTTCTATTTCATCCATTAATACTGCTCCCACGGCAGGTCTTACGTATATAGCCGGACGTATTGTTCGTTTAACTTTTACAAAGACAGGCGTATTTGCTTCGAATAATCAATTTACTATTCAAATGAGTGATGCTTCCGGAAGTTTTACTAACCCAACTCAACTTGCAAGTGTTAACAATTCTTTAGGCAATACCTACGATATTACTATTCCTACAACCACAACTGCAGGCAGTTATAAATTCAGGGTGGTAAGTACAAGCCCTGCTATTACGGGCGCGGCATCCGAAAGCATTTCCGTTGTAAATGTTAGTTTATCAGCTCCAAGTGTTAGCGGAACTTTATCTGCTGGTGGTACAATAAATATTTCTACTAACATTACTAACGGACCCGTGCTCGGCACAATTTCTTTTCAGCTTAGTAATGCATCCGGAAGTTTTTCTTCACCTATTAGTGTTGGAAGTTTTATTAGTGTAGTTAATCCATCCCTTAACATTAGTTACACACTTCCTGCGAATTTACCTCCCGGAAATGGTTATCGAATCAGAGTAATTTCTACACAACCAAACGTGCAGGCAGACTCTAACCCTATTTCGGTTAGCGCGCTACCAACACTTACTTTAACTGAAGCAGCACCATCCTTTACTAGAATGTACAGCGCCTCAGCAAATACTGTAGGATATTTTATGTATTATAATTTTACTGTTCAAGGAACTGGCGTGTGGAACCCGAGCACTGTTTTTACAATAGAGTATACACGTAATGATGTTAATTTTCAAAATACTGATTTAACCGGATCTGGTTTAGTTGCAGCAACAATTATTAACGGTACTTCTGTAAACGTTTTGGTTGGAATAAGAAACCTAACTGCTGGTCCGATAAAATTCAGGATAAGAGCCATTGGCCATGACGTTGTAAGTAATCTTAGAAGTTTTCAGGTATTTTCTACAGCGTTGAATAGTTTAAGTATGACGATTGCAGGTACTAATTACAATTTTACAGATAACAGAACGGTTGCTTCCAATACCTCATCAGGCTCAAACAACAGATCAATTTTCTTAACTGGCGAAGCGGTTTCAAGCATTGTTGGTGTGGCAAAACTCAGAGGCTTTGTGCAATTCAGTTTATCAAACGAAGTACTTAATATCGGTTCCGGAAATATAAATATTATAGCAAATTTATTTCTCCTGAATTCGAATGGTACCATTTCTGATCAGTACAATTCAACTTCTATATCAGCTACCATCTCAGGTAATGCGACAGGTTATACAGCAACCTTTGGAAGCAGTACATTTACAAAATTCACTTCGGGTTCTGGCCCCGCAACACTTGCCCTATCTGGTGGTGCATTTAATTTTAAATTAGAATAATAACTAGCGTTGTGTATTTGATAAAAAAGCCTTCATTACTGAGGGCTTTATGTTTGTGCTCAATTCAAAATACAACTGAACTTTTTTTACCTATTCATGTTCTACAGGAAATACTAAGTTATGATACTGAAGCAGTTTCCACTCGGTTTCCCCTGGAAAACACAAGATCCTTTTCTTTTTTGTGTACATCATTTAGATGCGTATCCGAAAGGAAATAAAGATTTCGGACCTGATTCTTCTTATTTAAAAAACAGAAATATCGGGCAGGATTTTGATCCTCAATTACCGTGGCGCATGTATCATGGCGAAAAAGTTCCAGGCTTTCCTGCTCATCCACACCGTGGTTTCGAAACGGTAACCATTGCAACAAAAGGTTTTATCGATCATTCAGATTCATTAGGCGCAGCGGGAAGATTTGGAAATGGAGATGTGCAATGGATGACAGCCGGTAAAGGTGTGCAACATTGTGAGATGTTTCCATTACTAAACCAGAACGAAGATAATCCGTTGGAGTTATTTCAGATTTGGTTGAATCTTCCGAAGAAAGATAAACTCGCAAATCCTTATTTTAAAATGCTATGGAATAGTGATATTCCTGTATTAGCCCTAGCCGATAAGCAAGGAAAAAAATATACCATAAAGTTAGTTGCCGGAAGTGTTGAAAAACACCAAGCACCAACGCCACCTCCTAACTCGTGGGCAAACAACCAACATAACGATGTAGCTATATGGCTGATTAAAACTGAAGCAGGAACTACAATTACTTTACCACCTGCATCAACACAAGTAAATCGTTCGTTGTATTTCTATGAAGGAAATGAAATTAAAGCTGATGGTATGTTGATAAAAGTAAAAACAGGTTTGGAATTAGATGCTTCAACATCATTTGAGTTTGAAAATGGTAATGTGCCAGCCTCTTTCTTGCTTTTGCAAGGTAAACCAATTGCAGAACCTGTGGCTCAACACGGACCTTTCGTGATGAATTCTCAACAAGAAATTATGCAAGCCTTTGCCGAATACCAACAAACACAATTTGGCGGATGGCCATGGTCAAGTTATGAGCATGTTCATAAAGAAGCTAAAAATGGTTTCGCTCTTTATCCGGATGGTAAAAAAGAAGAAAGACCTACTACAGATCCTTCTCTCATCAATTTATAAATTTTATAAGTTGAGTACTTTGGCCGTTCTTTCGCGCGTAGCCTGCAATAACTTTTCTTCTTTTGCTAAAGCATGACCGTAGGTTGGAAAAATTTCGTGCAGTTTTTCCTGCCACGCCTTAGTATGTATTTCTCTTTTGAAACACTTCTTAACAATATCCAGCATCACAGCTGCAGAGGTTGATGCGCCAGGCGATGCACCTAACAATGCAGCAACTGTTCCGTCTTCTGATACAACTACTTCAGTACCAAACTCGAGAATACCTTTTTCCTTTTTATCTTTTTTAATGACTTGCACACGCTGTCCGGCTTCTTTCAATTCCCAATCGCCTAATTCTGCCAACGGTACATAATCACGAAGCGACTCCAGCCTGTCTTCCGGTTTTAATCGCAGTTGTTCAATTAAATATTTCGTAAGCGGAATATTTTTTAAACCTGCAAAAATCATCGGAATGGCATTATCAAACTTGATGGATTTGGGTAAATCCATTAATGAGCCATTCTTTAAAAACTTGGTAGAGAAACTGGCAAACGGACCAAATAATAACTCTTTTTTTCCATCTATATAACGGGTATCTATATGCGGAACAGACATGGGGGGTGAACCTACCGAAGCTTTACCATATACCTTAGCGTTATGCAGCTCAATCAATTTTTTATTATGGCACTTTAACCAAAGCCCACCTACCGGAAATCCACCGTATCCATCTCTTTCTTCAATCTCTGCTCTTTTTAATAAATGCAGTGTTGCTCCACCAGCTCCTATAAAAACAAATTTAGTTTTGCTTTTATATTTTTCGTCTGTCAAAAGACTTTTTACTTTCACAACCCAGCCGCCTTTGCCATCCGGATCAAGATCCAAAGCCTCTGTATGGTAATGCATAGTTACACCTGGCATGGAAGTTAACTTCTTAATCATGGCGCGGGTAAGAGTGCCAAAGTTTATGTCCGTGCCTATATCCATCTTAGTGCCTGCTAAAGGTAAATTTCCTTTTCTGCCTTGCATCACAAGCGGTGCCCAGTCTGTTAACACACGTTCGTCTTGCGTAAATTGCATGCCTTTAAAAAGCGCGCTTTCATTCATCAATTGGTAACGTGTCTTTAAAAAGTTTACGTTGTCATCACCCCACACAAAAGAAATGTGCGGTACTTTGGTGATAAATTCTTTTGGATTGCCGATATAATTTTTTTCTACCAAGTATGCCCAAAACTCTCTCGATAATTCAAATTGTTCTGAAATTTTAATGGCTTTGCTGATATCTACATTTCCATTTAAACGCTGAGGTGTATAGTTCAACTCGCAAAAGGCTGCGTGCCCTGTTCCGGCATTGTGCCAGGCATCCGAACTTTCGGTGCCTGCTTCGTCCATTCTTTCAAATATTTGAATGCTAATATCCGGGCTTAATTCTTTTAATAATAAACCTAGTGTTGCGCTCATAATGCCTGCGCCCATTAACACAACGTCTGAATAAGGAACAAGGGGTTTGATAGTTTTTGTCATAGAGAGGGATTAAGCTATTGTACACCTTTTGCAAAAATCCATGTAAGTAACACACTATACAACAAATTGTTGCACATTATTTATCGTTTTCTGCAGGCAAAAATATAAAGGCCTGAACAAAAAAGAGAAAGGTAAAGGCAATATGCCATCTTCCATTTTTTGATTTGGCATACGCCCACGCTATGGCAAGTCTGTTTTGGTAAAGTGGTAGTCTTTCTTCGTACAACGTATGCCATTCGCGTTGCGTTATTCTTTTTAATATCCAACGCATAAAAGGTAAAATAACCATATAAAAAATCAGCATAACTATTAATACACGAAACAATACGTATACGTTAGATTGAAAGTACGATAAAATACCTGCCATAATTATTACCAACAACCAGAGTATTTTAAATCGATTTCCAGAATTCTTTTTTTGCAATTCTTGCGGGTAACGCAAACTCAATATCTGGTATAATCTTGTAATGGCCTTTTCTCTTTTTTTCATTTGTAATAAAAATCTTGCTGTTAACCAACCCCAGCCCATACCCCAAAGCATGTATAGTAAAACATACGCGGCAATAATTTTATAAGACAGTTGCTTTATGGTTGCTAAGCCAAAGAAAGAAGTAATTTTATTAAACCAATCATCAAGTGCTACCCATATCGATTCGCCAAAAAGAAGTGTGGCAACCAAAGGTTTTTGTAGGGCACTCTCGCCCATCATCAGAAAGCCGGCCACCATACAGCTAAACGTATTTACACGCCAACTAAAAAAAACGGAGCCAACCATACCTTGAAACGCTACCGCTACATATGCCGTAACCGGGCTGTGTGGGCTACCCAAAAATTTGATTGATAAAACCAATACCAATGCCTGCAAAATATCGCGAAAAGGATTTTTACTGATTACAGCAATTCTGGCCATTGCTGCTATACTTATAGCGCATAAAATAAAGGCAGTAAAAGGCAATTTAAACGCATGAAAAATTCCACCTAAACCACTTTCTGCAAATCCCCAGGCCATTGCCAGATGTAAAATTCTTTCGTTACTTGTAATGCTCATTGCGTGTAAATATCCATTAAAATTTCTTAAATCTGTTTTTCGATAAAGTGTAATTTGCAACATGAAAATTCTTATTACTGGAGCTAACGGTTTATTAGGTCAGAAATTAGTCTCGTTGTTTGTTTCAAAAAATGAAACAGATGAATTGATTGTAACAGCTCGTAGTCCGCTGGTTTTTCCGTATAAAGGAACGTATGAAAAGTTAGATGTAACCAACAGAGAAGATATACTTGCTGTGTTCGAAAAACATCAACCAGAAGTAGTGATACACACAGCAGCTATGACGCAGGTAGATGATTGCGAAATACAACGCGAAGCTTGTTGGTTGCAGAATGCTACAGCCGTACAATACCTAACTGAAGCGTGCGAGTGGTATCAGACTCATTTAGTGCATGTTTCTACCGATTTTATTTTTGATGGAAGTACAGGGCCATTGGCAGAAGATGCCATACCTAACCCTATAAATTATTATGGCCTAAGTAAATGGGAAGCTGAAAAGATTATACAAGCAAGCACACTATCATGGGCTATTCTACGCACTGTTTTAGTGTATGGTATTACACAGGATATGAGCAGAACTAACATTGTGTTGTGGGTAAAAAATTCTTTAGAACATGGTAAAACCATTAAAGTTGTTAACGATCAATTTAGAACACCAACATTAGCTGAAGATTTAGCAATGGGTTGTTACCTGGCTGCCAAGCAAAAAGCAAAAGGCATCTATCATATTTCAGGAAAAGATTTTGTAACCCCCTACGATATTGCCATTGCAACTGCAACCCATTTTAATTTGGATGCTTCGCTCATTCAAAAAACAGATTCAACACAGTTTAAACAAACTGCGCAGCGCCCTTTAACTACAGGATTTAAAATATCAAAAGCTGAAAAAGAATTAGGATATAAACCCCATAGCCTGAAAGAAGGCATTGCGATTTTAGAAAAGCAAATGATTGCCTCCTAGAATCAACTAATAAATACACCTTATTACAAGGTTTAAAAAGTTTATTTAAAAAAAAACTTACCGTTTTTACTCCAAATTAAAATACATGGTTGATGTAAACCGCCACCAATTACAACCTGTTTTTATGCACACAAAAATTCTAAAACTTATTCCATAAAAAGGTTCATGATCATTTTTAAATTCGATTTATATCGAGATGGCGGCACTATAGAACTTGAAACAGATCAAGGAGTTTTCTGTTTTGATGGCAGAATGGGCAGCACCACCTCGGGCAGGTTATATAATGGCTATCCTAAACCAGACAATAGTAATATCATCGAAGACTATACTGAGTTAGAATTTGAAATAATCGAGAGTTTAAAAAAATTCAAAAGCGAATTTTATCAGACTACGATTGATTACTTAATAACTATAAAGCAAAAGTAACTTCTTGCACATTTACAGATTTTTACTCTTTCTTATAAGGCAATGAAATAAAAAATGTTGTGCCTTTATCAATTTCCGATTGTACGGTTACCATTCCGCCTAAACGACCTACCGTTTCTTGCACAATGTATAAACCTAACCCCGAACCCGGTGTTCTATTTGTTGCTCTGAAAAACATTTTAAATATATTTTGCAGATGTTCCTTCGGAATACCCGGCCCGTTGTCTGACACAGATATTAGTATTGATTTGTTTTGCTCAACAATTTTTATTTCAACAAAAGGATTTTCGATTCTACCGGGCCAATGATGCTTGATGGCATTGGCAATGATATTACTTAAAATTATTCTGATTCGTTTTTCATCCGATAAGCAATAAAGATTCTCATCAATCTGAACTCGCTTATTAATCGAAGCAAAATTTTCCATATAAGATAAATCTTCAAAAATATCTTCTGCGATTTTTTTAAAGTTGATAGGATCAGAAGAAATATCTAATCTGGCATTTCTGGAAAAATCAATTATATCTTTAATGAAGGTATCTAAGCGTTTTACACTTTTCTCCATCAGGCCGAGGTATTCTTTCTTATCCCATTGTTCATCTTCCTTAGCCAAATTAATTAGTCCTAAGAGAGAAGAAAGCGGTGAACGTAAATCATGCGAGGCGCTGTATACAAAACGATCTAGTTCTGCATTTACTTTTCGTAATGCTTCGTTTTGTTTATTGATAATAGAAATTCTCCATTTATAAACTAAATAAAACAAAAGCATTACTGCGAATATGATGGTTATATAAAACCAAATGGTTTGATAAAAATAAGGTTCCACAATAAAAGTTAAGGAAGCCCCCGCAGTGTTCCAAACCGCGTTATCGTTAGAAGCACTTATTCTAAACGTATATGTGCCGGGTTGGAGATTGGTATATTCTACTTCGTTGATATGGGTTGCTTCGCTCCAGTTGGCATCTAACCCTTCTAACTTATACCGGAATAAATTTCGGGATGGTGCAGAATAACTTAATACACTGTATTTAAAAGAATAACGAAGTGCACCTGCCGGAATACGTATGATTTCCTGATTAATTAAATGGTTAACTGTATCTGTTTTGAAATGTGCAATTCTTACCGGAGGAATAAGATTATTGACCTTTCTACGCTCACTGTCGATAATACAAACACCACCTAATGTTGGAACATATACTAGGCCGTTACTTGCTAAAAAGGATGATGTAGCTCCGGTACACTCTTTATTGTTCATACCATCGGCATCATCTAAAATAAAAAACGAAACTTTCTCTTGTTTACCGGAGATATGTTCGAGTAGTTCTTGCTTTTTTATTTGCAAAATACCCACGTTGGTGGTGATGTACATGGTTTCCTTACCATCATCTACCCAATCAAAAAAAGTTTTACTTCGTTTGTCGCTTTTTAAACTAACTGCCTGTAACGAGTCTCCATCAAAATACAATGGACCTTGATTTGCCATTACCCAAACTCTGCCTTCTTTATCTATATCTATATTAAATAATAAAACTCCGGAATCATCTTCTTTTAAATGATATGTTTTAATGTTTCCGTTTTGTTTAATAACAGAGAGGCCACCGCTGTGCGTTCCTACATATATGTCTCCGTTAGGCGCTTCTGCAATAGACATTACATAGTTAGACTCTAACCCGTTTTGGTGATCCAGTACGGTTAATATTTTTTTATTTCTGAATTCTACCAAGCCTCCAGAGCGACTACCAAACCAAAAATTTCCGGATTTATCTTTTAAAATTACCCTGAAATCTTCCGCAGGCATTCCGGTTTTTTTATTGTAGACCGTTTCTTTTCCATTTTCTATATGTATAATACCGGAATAAGATGCAAGCCAAATCGATTGTTCGTTTTCAATATAAACATCTCTTATGCCGCTCGCATCTTTTAATGTTTTCACTGTAATTTGTTTACAACTATTCTTCTTACAGATGGACATTATGTTTGTGTCTGTTCCTATATAAATGGTCTGATTGTTTTCTTTAATGATGTTTACTCTGTTGCTGGGAATAACAGGTTTAGTTAAATTGGTAATACTTGTTTCGCGTAATTTAATCAGACCAGAACGGTTAGAGGTTAACCATAGGTTGCCTTCTTTGTCGGGCGTGATGGATGTTATTCTAACAAAATCGATATCGCGTTTTGCATATAATTCTTCGGATGCTTTTGTTGTAAGATGTAATCTGATAAGTCCTCTTTCTAAACCTACCCACGCATGGTTGCCTGCATCTACCCAAATGGCGTTCACCTGGTTCTCTCCTATTTCTTTTATCCATTGAAATGTTTCGTGGTTCAACCAATGCAAACCCTTTGAAGTGCCGGCTAATACATTACCCGTTTTATCAATAGCTAATGCTTCTATGTTGTTGCTTCTTAATCCGTTTTGCTGATTGAAATTGATTATGGTTTCTCCATTCCATTTGAATGCTCCCTCTCCATCAGTAGCAATCCAAACATTTCCTTGTTTATCTTCTGTTAAGGCCATTACTGTAGAATTTAGCAAGGCTTCGTGTTGCAGTTTAATTACTTCCTGATTCTTAATAATGTATGCACCAAGATTGGTGGTGCCCACTACAATTTCTCCTCGGCTGGTTAATAATAATTTGCGGATGGAGAGTGGGATTTTTCCTTTTTGTACTTTGAATGGCTGGAAGATACCATCTTTGTATATAACTATTCCGGAACCTTGTGAACCGAACAGCAACGAGCCGTCTTCTAATTCTAACACAGAATAAAATCCGTCTATCTCAATAAAGTTTAAACTGTTTCGATCATAAATATCGAAGGAGCGGCCATCAAAACTCATGAAGCCGTTAAAGGAAGTTAACCAGATTAACCCTCTGCTATCCTGAAAAAAAGAAGTTACATTGTTAGATGAAAGACCTGCATGGGTAGACCAGTTGGTTACGCTTACATCTTGTAAACTTTGTTTTGGATTAAATTGTATTTCAGGTAGTGGCTGAGCCTGAACACAATTAAAAACAACAAGTGTAGTAAACAGTAAAGAAGTTACAAATAGACCAGGGCGAGTCATGCAACAATATAAGCATAGCATGCTAATCTGTAAACAAAATCTTACAAATGGTTATTTTACAACACCTTTGGATTGCTTATTTCTTAAAGCAAGATAATAAAGTGGAATACCCAATAAGGTGATGATAAAACCTGGCCAGGTATATTGAGGTTTATACACGATTAATAGCATACAAAATGCAGTGCCCATCAGCATATAAATAAATGGCAATAGCGGATACCCGAATGCTTTGTAAGGTCTTGCCATGTTGGGTTGTTTCTTTCTAAGAATAAATATACCGGCAATGGTAAGCATATAGAATAACACCACAACAAAAGAAATCATATCGAGCAAATCGCCATAACGGCCACTTAAACACCAAACTGAGGCCAGCACACCTTGCATCCATAAGGCTTTTTGTGGTACAGATGCCTGGTTTAATTCTCCTGCTTGTTTAAAAAATAATCCATCTTTTGCCATCGTGTAATACACACGTGCACCGGATAAAATTAATCCGTTGTTGCACCCAAAAGTTGAAACCATAATCATTATGGCAATAACAATGGTACCTGCTGCACCGAAAATAACTGTAGATGCAGCTACTCCTACTCTATCATTTTCTGCGAAGGCTATTTCATTCAACGGTAAAATTCCGGTGTACATGAAATTGGCGCTAACATAAATAACCGTTACGATGAGCGTTCCTAAAAATAAACTCAAGCCGATATTGCGCTGTGGATTTTTAATTTCACCTGCTATGAATGTTACGTTGTTCCAGGCATCGCTGCTGAAAATGGAACCAACCATTGCGCTGGCAATAGCACCTAAGGCGCCAATAGTTAAATACGTTTCTATGCTTCCATCGGGTAAAAGTTTTTTCATGCTCCATGCATCTTGCCAATTCGCTTGCCACACTTCGGGTTTAAAGGCGAAAAATCCGGCAACAATTAAACCGAATAAGCTTAGCAACTTTACAGTAGTGAGAACAGATTGAATCCATTTTCCTTCTTTTACGCCTCGTGTGTTGATATACGTAAGTAAGATGATGGTTACTATAGCTAAAAGTTGTGCCGGAGAAATTTTGATAATACCTGCATCAAATAACACAATGTTTTCGCTTACAGCAGGAATGAGGTACGCAGTAAATTTTGAAAAGGCAACTCCAACCGCTGCAATGGTTCCTGTTTGGATAACAGCGAAAAAACTCCAACCGTATAAAAATGCAATTAATGGATTGTAGGCTTCTTTTAAATACGTGTATTGTCCGCCAGCTTTAGGAAACATACCACTTAACTCGCCATAACTTACGGCTGCGGTAACTGTCATAAATCCGGTTAACAACCATACAGCAATTAACCAACCTGCACTGCCAACGTTCATAGAGATGTTGGCACTTACAATAAAAATACCGGAACCGATCATCGATCCTGCCACGATCATGGTGGCATCCCAAAGCGATAATACTGGTTTGAATTGTTGCTCAGCCATAAAAAAGATTATGCGGAAAGATAAGAAATAGTGATAAGAAAAAAACAAGTGCGAATAATCGCCATCATGGCTCTAATGCTGCAAGTATCGGCTTGCCTGTGCAACCATTAGGAAACATTACTTTCATAAGCACCGATAAAGTAGGTGTGATATCTGTAATGTCGTAGGGAAGATGCGATTGCCCTGGCCTGATACCTTTTCCCATCATCAAGAGTGGAACATGTGTATCATACGCATATGGAGAACCATGTGTAGTGCCTTGTACTGAGTTTCCTTCGAACCAGGCCGGTTCGAAAACAAGCGCAATATCACCCGAGCGTTTAGCATGAAATCCGCGTATAATTTTTCCTTTTATACCTCCTTCGTTAAAATCACTTTGTTTGATTACTGCTTCGGTGTAATAATTGGCTACACCATCTATGGTCATCAGAAATTTTCCGGCCAGTTCTGCCACTACAAAAAAATCTAGCCCCGTGCTTTTAGGCGAGCCATCAAACGCCTGGTGGTTTAAGTATACCTGAGCGTTACTTATTCTTTCTATTAATTTTTTTCCGGGATAAAAACTTGCCAGATATTCATTTACTTTGGCGGTGGCATATTCTTCGTTAAAATAACCGGCCGGTATTTTCTTATCCTTTAAGTATTGCGGCACTTCTGCAACGCCATGGTCTGCCGTGATGAACACTACATAATTTCCAGTACCTATTTCTTTATCAAGTGTAGATAATAAATCGGCCAGGTTTTTATCTAAACGAAGATACATATCTTGCAATTCGATAGCGCGCGGGCCTACAGCATGGCCCATAATATCGGGTGTTGAGTAAGAAATAGTTAAGAAATCTGTTACCTCATCTTCTCCCATTTGCTCGCCTTGAATAGCAGCTTTAGAAAACTCAGTGATGTAATCGTTAGCAAAGGGTGTGTACGAAAAATAATCTGCTCCTACTTTATTAATCATTTCTTGGGTAGGATAAGGAAAAATCATTTTAGTTTTTGCATCGAGTTTTCGTTCGTAAGGAGATTCATCTGGGCCGGATGCTGTGTATTTTTCTGGTGGCAAAAGGAGTGTCCAGGTTTGTTTGTAATACGTGTTGATTAAATTTCTTTCGTTGAATTTATTTACCCAATCGGGAAGTTGATTTTTATAGAATGCGCTGGTAATAAATTTTCCTCCTCGTCCTTCAGGAAAATAGGCACCATCTGCTAAATGACCGGCAGGTAAAATGGCACCTCTGTCTTTTATAGACACGCCAATTACTTTTGCTCTGCTTTGTGTAAACAATTTTAGCTCGTCTGTTATGGTAGTGGTTTGCAAGCGTTTGGGCGAAACTCCTTTGCCCGTTTGTGTTGCACCTACTAAGGCTTGCGATAAATCTTCTACACAATTCACTACTTTCTTTTCTTCTTTATCGTAATAATCATTTGCGATAATGCCATGTATGGCCGGAGTTGTACCCGTATAAATGGATGCATGACCCGGCCCTGTGTATGTTGGCGCATAGTTGTAATGCATGTTAGTGGCCATAAAGCCTTGTGCCATCATTCGCTTAAATCCGCCTTCTCCAAAGGTATCGTAAAACCGATACAAATATTCTTGGCGCATTTGGTCAATTACAATACCTACAACAAGCTTAGGTGGTGTGTTTGGTTGAGTTGGTTTTACCTGAGCAAATCCGAATTGAACAATGCAAATGAAAAGAAAACAGAAACGAAGCATAGTACATTTTTTTACAAAGCTAAGGATTATTCAGATTTCTGATTTCCGTTTATGTAAACACTGAGTTAAATTTAATCGCAGATCGCTTCGTCAAAATCTTTTTCTTCGTACACTTCTTTTAGTATTTGTTTACCTGTTTGGTCGTACACAAAAAGTAAAATTAATCCTGCCTCTTCTACTTCCTTCTGTGCAATAATAAAGTTTGCATCATTTCCTTTTATCTGAATGTTAGAAAATAATGGTTCAAGCAAAATTCCCATTTGGGTATGCCATAAGCCAAGTTGACTATCTTGCCGAAAAACAAAGTAAGCATCGTTCGAATTTTGCTTTACAAGTTTGTAATCGCTGATGTTGGAGATAACAACTTTTGATTTTTTTAAATCGAATACATGCCAGTAAAATCCTTTTTTAAACCAAATGTATTGCTCATTAATGATTTCGTAATCTTCCCAAAACTGAGTGGGAAGATTTTTATAATTCCAATTTACGAGGTAATATCTGTTGGATTGAAAAACTAATAGTTGCTGATTTAGCAACGGAACGATTCCTTTCTCAAATTTAGGTTTAATCAATTGCCCTACTGCATCGCCCAGTAAACCAAATTTGTTTTTCTGAACGAGTACAATAAAATTACTCCGAACACTTGCTTGCATATCGGCAGAAAGTTCAATTAAAATCTGACCTTTTCTGTTGACAATCCATTGCTTTTCTTTTTTCGATTTTAAAAAAAAGTTTCCTCCTAAATAACTTATTTTATCTGCATCAAGGATAAAAAGATTTTGCCCTAAAACATTGGCTACATATTGTTTGTCCGCTCGCTTCAAAACAAAATAAACAGAATCATTTTTTGATAGTAGTTCTTTTACCAAATGGCGAGCATAAATTATTTTTTGATGATTGTATACTACTTCTACACTATCTTTTTTAAAACCAATTAGTTTTTGCCCGTATACCTGAATGGTATCGAAATCGAAATTAAAAATAGAAGAATGATCACTATTTAGGTAGGCATACCGATTGTTTTTTTGAAATACCCAAAATGGTTTCAACCATTTTAGATTTTTTACATCCTTATTAACTTCTTTGTTACGAATAAACAAAGTTGAAAGCGAATCGCGGGTTACAGCAATTCCTCCATCATATAAATCTATTTTCGCAGCTTGTTGCGTTACTAAGTATTTTCCATTGACTGAAAGTAACGCTTCTTGATTACCGGTTTTATACCAAATTCCTTGCTTAAAGGGTTTTACTTCTTCTGCGGCAATTGTTTTTTTATGTTGATTGTTTACATCGGCCACATCGCTAAATGAAACCAATAGCCAACTTGTTTCTGTTTGCAACGCTAACCATCCATCAAAGGCTAGTACTTTTCGCCAATCTCCTGTAAGCAATGGATAACCCAACAGACTGTATACGGTTTGTTTTCCATCTTTCTTTTCTAACCACCATTTTCCGGCTAATAATTCTAATGCTCCGTTGCTTTCAAATAGTTTATTGCCTGCCAGATGCCAGACTTCATTAGCTTTTTCTTTTTCAACAACTACAAAACCAGCCTCCATCGGATTGATGCCTTTCGCTTCTCGTGTAAGTAATTTTCCGTGGATGGTAAAAACCTTATCGCCTGATAGAAAAAAATAGGTTGATATTCCTTCGCATTGCAATTCTTTTTCTAATTCTTTTAGAGTAGGAGAAGACGAAAGTGTTCCATCTGTTTTTAATAACGAGTATTGTTGCTTTTGCCAAACCGGAAAAACTGTTTCTTCGGTTTCATCTTTCTTATGTAAATTTTGAATAATCTCTTTCGCGAATTCAACTTGCGCTCCGTGTTTCCATTTGTTAATGAACTTTACAAAACTAAGTGAGTCGCCCGCCAAGGTTGATAAGATAAATATTTTTTGCGCTGCCTCTTTTCTGTACGGACTATCCTTGTATTGTTCATAAAAAGTTTCGTAAGCCTGTAAACGACCACTTGCCGTTTCGAATTCGTACAATAATTTTTCGAATCGGTTTTTTGCTTCTGTAGCACGGTAACTGGCTGGATATTTTTGTAAAAATTCCGCAAAGGCTTCGTGTGTGTTTCTGCGCAAGGCCATTAAAAAGCCAACTTCAATTTGTAATTCTCTGGCACGCGATACTTGCTTAGCCCAAGTAAATTGTTGTATGAAATACCCATACGCCATTTCGGTATTGGCAACAAATGCCCGTTCAAAAGCTGCGCTATCCTGGTATGATTGAAGCCTCTCAATTTCTTTATCGGTAATAGGATACCACTCTAACTTTTGCTTTTCTGATTTTGTAAGCAGAGAAAAATCGCGTTTTACTTTTTGCAAATAAACGTAAGAAGAATCGAGATGAAACTGAGGATTTCCTTGTGTGAAGAAATACCAACTGTAGGTAAAGTTGGCACCAACGTTAGTAGAATCCTTCCTTAGTGCTTTATCGAGGAATTGCCTAACTTTTATCCAGCGCTCTCGCCCAAGGTTATTCCAGGCTGCTTTTTCCGGTGTAAGCTGTGCCCAAGCAAGTTGCCCTGCGAAAAGAAAAGAAAGTATGATGCCTGTTTTCCTCATTCTTGTAAAAATGTAACAAAGTTTGTGATTATTTTAAAAGGAAGCTGATAAGTAACCTTGTGCATGGAAAATTATTTTTTAACTTAAACGCTGAAATGCTATCCAATGGCTAAGCTCAAAAACATAGTCAAACAACTTTCTGAAAAAGACTTTCAGGCTATTTACGACAGCCTGGTGGAAAGTAATGCAGAAAAATCTGCTTATCTCTTGCGCTCCTTACGCGAGAGACAATTGTCGGATAACAAAATTATGGCAGAGTTAGAGGTAAATGCCAATGCCTACTACACCTTGCGCTCGCGCCTCAATTTAAAAATTGAAGAATACCTGATGGCGCAATTGGAAAGTCCGCGCACAGATGTATTAAAGAAACTAGCCAATATCACCGAGGTGCTTTTCACCAAAAAGAAAGCCATCTCTATTGCTACGCTTAAAAAATTAGAAAAAGAGTTACTTGATTACGATTTGGCTAACGAGTTAACTACTATTTACAAATCGCTAAAAAAATTAAACGTTAATTCACCCGATTATTTCCAATACTCGCAATTATATAACCGCCACGTTGCCTATATGTTGGCTTTGGATAAGGCGGAAGATTTGCTGGCCGATTATTTTAAAAAATATGGCGAGTATTTATTTACCGGAGGCGAAGTAGAGAAACTAAGCCTGGGTTTATTGCAAAAGGAAATGGATAATGTGGCTAATTTATATGAGTCGCATCGGTTGTTTGTATACAGAAGTTGTTTAAATATTTTCCATCGCTTGTTTGTTGAGCCGGATGATTCGTACAGACCAGACTTAGAATCGATCGAAGATATTTTTGCTAAAGTGCAGAAGATATTCGAAACCTATAACCTGGATGCCATCTACTATCACCTTAATCTCGTTTTCGAATTTTTACGGTTAGAGTATTACACTCACTACAAAGTTTACCGCGAATCTGAAAAGTATTTTGAAGAAGTAAACGATGCCGCTACCAATCTTTTAGTTAATTACACTACTTATTCCTTCCCTGCGCAATTTTTAATTACAAAGATTCAAAGGCATTTGCGCTTGGGTAATGAGGCAGAACTTTACGCTGAAAACGAAAACTTATTTATTGATTACGAAGTAGATGCGTTGGATGTTCCAAAACATACTATATACATTTGTTACCGCGCACTCGCTTGTTATTATGCAGGCAAATACGATGAAGCCGCCAAAGTGTTGAATAACTTATTGAATGAAGTTAGCTTAAAAAAATTCCCGATTACGTATATGGAAGTGAAGGCTTTGCTTTCGTTACAATATGTGATGTTGCAGGATTACGAATTGTTTAATCAGTTAAGCAATAGTATACAAAGGCAAATCCGTATGTTGGGTAAAGACAGTTGCGAAAACATTTTGTTGTTCTTAAAGATTTTAAAAATCACAACGAGCGAAGCCAAAAAAGAAAAAGCGAAAAAAATAAACGCCATTTTACCTCGCTTAAAGTCTTTAGAAGTAAAATACTTTGCACCAACTTTATTAATTCGCTTTGACGATAAGTTTGTGAAACAACTAACCGAAATGGAACCGGTTACAGATTAGTGTACCGGAAGAAGTACACACAGTAACGATTAAGACCCTATACTTACAGCATTACGAAATATCAATTTCTAATTTTATTTTACTCGGATAGAGTAGTGTTTTTTTAAGCAGCATAAAACAAAAAGTCCGCAAATTAATTGCGGACTTTTTTGTTGACTACTTTAACGTTTAATTCCTTTCAATATCAAATATCGAGTTTTATAATGCTCTCGTGAGATAGTGGTTTGTTTAAATACAGTTTTACATTATCGTATTTTTTAGAACGATTAAAATCTTGAGGGTTGATGCTGGATGTAAGCATCACAATTCTGCATTTCTTTTTAGCCACCGGACTTAGTTTTTCAAATTCATCTAAAAATTGAAAACCGTCCATCAATGGCATATCAATATCAAGGAATATTACATCCGGAAGTACCTGTTCGGCCATTCCTGTTTTTTCCATATTCTTTAAAAATTCTATGGCGCTTTTTGCACCTGTGTGGGTGTAAATGGTTTCTGTGATAGCCGCTGCCTCAATCATTTTTTGGTTGATCAGATTATCGATTTCGTTATCATCGATTAACATCACAGTTTTATATTTCTTTGCCATACCTGAAATTATTTCATGTTAAAAATATAGAATGATACACTATTTGACAAACCGAGTGTGTAAAACTATCATCATCAAATTATAAATACTTTACCAACGGTTTTTCTAGTGTCTTTACTTTGTTGTTTGTTTTCTTAAATATCAAACTTAATACCTTGTGCAAGAGGCAAAGTTGTACCATAATTAATGGTGTTGGTTTGCCTGCGCATGTATACTTTCCAGGCATCAGAGCCAGACTCGCGACCTCCTCCGGTTTCTTTCTCTCCGCCAAATGCTCCGCCTATTTCGGCACCACTCGTTCCAATATTAACATTTGCAATGCCACAATCCGAACCGGCATGAGATAAGAATTTTTCCATCTCCTGCATGTGGTTCGTCATAATTGCAGACGATAATCCTTGCTTCACACCATTCTGCAAAGCAATGGCTTCATCAATCGTTTTGTATGACATGATATACAAAATTGGAGCGAAGGTTTCTTGCTGTACAATCTGAAAACTATTTTTTGCTTCGGCAATAGCTGGCTTTACATAACAACCCGATTCGTATCCATCTCCTTTTAACACGCCTCCTTCAACCACCATCTTTCCGCCTTCGGCTTTTACTTTTTTAAGTGCATCGCTGTAAGCTTTCACTGCGAGTTTATCTATAAGTGGGCCAACATGATTTTCTGCATTTAAAGGGTTGCCGATTTTCAATTTGGCGTAGGCATTTTTCAAACGGTTTTTTACTTCTTCATATACACTTTCGTGGATGATTAACCTGCGTGTAGTTGTACAACGTTGCCCTGCAGTTCCTACCGCACCAAACAACGCACCCCGAATGGCTACATCCAGGTTAGCATGTTCTGAAATGATGATGGCGTTGTTACCGCCTAACTCAAGCAAGGCTCTGCCTAATCGTTCGCCTACTGCTTTGCCTACTGCTTTACCCATGCGCACAGAGCCTGTTGCCGAAACCAAAGGAATGCGCTCATCTGTGCTTAGCCACTGCCCTACTTTGTAATCGCCATTGATAATACAGCTAACTCCTTCGGGTACATTGTTTTTTTCGAATACTTGCGCAATTATGTTTTGGCAAGCAATGCTGCACAAAGGAGTTTTCTCAGATGGTTTCCAAATGCAAACATCGCCACAAACCCACGCTAACATGGTGTTCCACGACCATACCGCTACAGGAAAATTAAATGCGGAAATAATACCTACAATACCTAATGGATGATATTGTTCGTACATACGGTGGTTAGGACGTTCCGAATGCATGGTTAAACCATGTAATTGTCGGGATAAACCAACTGCAAAATCGCAGATGTCTATCATTTCTTGTACTTCGCCTAAGCCTTCTTGATACGATTTACCCATTTCGTACGAAACGAGTTTGCCTAATGGTTCTTTGTAGTTTCGTAATGCTTCACCAATTTGCCTTACCACTTCGCCTCGTTTGGGTGCAGGCCATACGCGCCAAACTTCAAACGCTTTTTGTGCTTCGGCTACAACTTGTGCATACCCTTTTTCATCTGTAGCTACAACAGAACCAATAAGTTTCCCATCGGCTGGCGAAAAAGATTCGATGGCTGCTCCACTTGATCGCAACCATTTATTTCCTGTTGATGTGCCTTGATTTGTTTTTTTAACACCAAGTGTTTGCAGGGCTTGCTGAATGCCAAAGTTTTTCATGATGATTTTTCTTTCTGAGTTAAGGCGAAGGTCAACTCACGAAAGTTCTTGCATGTATGGCATTGGTATAAACTTTTCGTGGCTGAACTAGGTAGCAAATGATACCAAACTTCTATCCACAAAGGTAATGGAATTTAAAAGCTTACCATGCTAAACCGTAAGTTCCTTTTGTGCCATCAGGATAATATCCTTCTATCAACACACCATCTTTTTTAAATTCCATTATTCGGTTAAAGTCTTCGAGGTTGTTAACCGGAAGTTTATCTACAAAACCGATAATGAATTTTTCTTTTACTCCGGCTTTTTGCCATTTTCCGGTTTCAACCTTTACAATTTGTACGCCTCCTTCTAAACCAACATCTACCAACGTTTTGTACGGAACATCGGCTAACGTTGCACCTTCAAATTCTGATGCAATGGGTTTACCTGCTAATTTCACTTTTCCTTCCTGGTTGCGCAGGGTAACGTTGGTTTTACTTGTTTTTCCGTTTCGCAAATAGGTAACATCTAATTTTTTTCCGGGCCGGTTACGAGCAACCATTTCTTGTAACTCAGAAACACTGTTTACAGATTTTTCTTCAATGGCTGTAATTACATCGCCATCTTGTAATCCAGCTTCTAAAGCTGCTGAGTTTTCATTCACTCTTTCAATTAAAACACCTTGATTTACGGATAAACTTAATGCTTCTGAAACGGCAGCATTCACATCCGAAATCTGAATACCCAATAAACCTCGTTGCACGGTGCCAAACTCTAATAAATCATCTGCTACTTTTTTAGCCAGGCTAATAGGTATAGCAAAAGAATACCCCTGGTAACTTCCATTAGAAGTAGCGATTGCAGAATTGATGCCGATTAACTCGCCACGAATGTTTACTAATGCACCTCCACTATTTCCGGGATTTACGGCAGCATCTGTTTGAATGAAAGATTCGATTTGTAAATTATTTCGATCGCGTAAAATGCCGATGTTACGTGCTTTGGCACTTACAATTCCGGCTGTAACTGTAGAATTTAAATCGAACGGATTACCAATGGCTAAAACCCATTCTCCCAATTGCACACGATCAGAATTTCCGTACGGGATAAAGGGCAAGTTATTAGCTTTAACTTTTAGCAGAGCCAAATCTGTGCTGGCATCAACACCAACAACTTTAGCGAAAAAGCGTTGGTTGTTGTTCATTACAACTTCGATGTTCGATGCATCTTCAATTACATGGTAGTTGGTAAGGATGAAGCCATCATCTGAAATGATGACGCCTGAACCGGAAGAACGCGCATTCCAATCGTGGCGAAATTCTAACGGGTTGATGCTAAAATTACCAGCGCCATACGATGTTCGAATATGTACTACGCCTGCTGTAGCTTTTTTTGCTGTTTGTAAAAAATCCTTATCGGCTGGAACATTGTAGGATGTATCGCGATTTTGATTAACCAAAATAGTTTGCTGCCGTTGTTCTATTGAGTTGTAGGCTACCTCATCCTGGTAAACGTATTTGATCGTAAACAAAGCGCCTACTACACCTCCTACGCCACTGGCCAATACAACTAAAAAAAGCAAAACGTATTTTTTCATTACTAAAGATAACGTCAAAAGCCGAAAACAGTTAACAAAAAAAGAGCATCCCGAAAAAATTCAGGATGCTCACGCCATCTACCTAACCCTACTAAACCTATTTTACTTTGATGTTGGTACGCAATGTTTTCTTTTCGTCTTTAGGCAAAACAATTTCCAAAATGCCGTTTTTATATTCTGCCTCTATTTTATTTATATCAATGTTTTCAGGCAAAGAAAAAGAACGGCTAAAAGAACCATACTGCGTTTCGATAGAACGAAAAGCATTCTCTTTTCTTTCTTTGGTAAATTTTCTTTCTCCGCTTACAGTCAGGTAGTTTTCGTTGATATCGATGGAAAAATCTTCTTTGTTCATGCCGGGCACTGCCACCATAATTTCAAAACTCTTTTCGTTTTCGATAATGTCTACTCTGGGAGTAAAAGCGTAAACCGATCCACCGCTTCTGGCAACAGATTCGTTAAAAAATCTGTCGATGATGTTGCTGAAAGTAGTAGGCACAAAATCATTTAAAGCCGAGTTATACTTAATGATGCTCATATGTTTTACATTTTAGTTTTACATGTTTGGTTGTGTTATTCATGAAAAACATGCCAATGGAAAAAATAAGCCATTGTGGCTGAATGGAGACAAGATTAGCAAACACTTAATGTCATTTTGTCTATTCTTTGCTTGTTTTTCAGGAAAAACGGAAATTTTGTATCTCACCAATAAAATGTAGGCTAAGCGATTGTATCTTGAAACTATGCGATTCCTTGTCTTCTTATTGCTTTTATGTTTATCCGGAAATATATGTAAAGGGCAATCTAATGGTAAAGAAGTAATACAATTATACAACCAATCGATTAACAATTTTTCCAGCTTTACTAAGCAGGATAGTCTCTTGCAATTGGCCATTTCAAAAGCCAAACAATATGAACCAGAAATGGCAGTGCCTCTTTTACAATTCAGGTCATTTATTAAACAGCAACAAAGTCAATTTGATGATGCGTTACGTTTTGCTATTGAGGCAGTTGAGGTTGCTCAAAAAAATAAATTTGAGGAAGCCGTTGTTTATAGAGACGCATTAGCTAACCTCGCCTTGTGTTATATATATGTTGGCCAATATGATAGTGCCAAACGTATAGTTGACAGTGGTTATGAAATTTCTAAACACGCTAAGGATACATTTAACTTAAGCATTTTGCTAACGTTAAAGGCATTACACCATACCTGGAGAAAAGTAAATTTCGATCTTAACCCCATTTTCGATTCTGCGGCTTATCTGGCAACATGTACTAAAAGTAAACACGATGATGTAATGGCTGCAACCAATCATTTTGGTTATTTGCAAGAAGAAAAAAACAGAGATTACAAAAAAGCATTTGAGTTACTTCTTAATACACAAAGTTATATTGATGACCCCGCGCTAGATAAAGTTACAACAACGGCATATGAAAGAATGCCTTTTCATTTTCGGAAATCTAAAACAACCATTTACATTTTATTAGCGAGCGTTCTTGGCGATGTTGGCGATTTCGATAACGCCATTGCTTACATTGAACGAGTAGCCGAGGCTTACAAGAAAGAAAAAAATTATGGCTACTTACCCTATGTGTACAGTTATTTAACAGAAGCTTTAACCAACCGAAATGAGTATGAAAAAATCGTAACCTTGCACGATACGGTTAAAATCATGGCTTCAAAAATATTCGGTAAACCTGAACTTCCTTTTTATCCGTTTCATTTTACCGAAGGATGGATAAACTTACGCGAAAAAAAATTTGATCAAGCAAAAAACAATTTCAAAAAAGCTATTTTAAACCAACAACCTGCGCATTATCCTAGTTTACTAGGTATTTTAGAAATTACAATAGCATCTTATGAATTAAAAAAAGCTGATTCTATTGTTACCGAATTAATAGGTTTACAGAAAATTTATCCCAAAAGTTTTACAATTAATTTATTGAAACTGCGCAGCGAACTTGAAAGCAAAAAAGGAAATAATAGCGCTTCTACCAATCTATTGCTGCACTATTATATTGTTAAAGACTCCCTAACGCAAGCTTCGCGCTACTATACTTTAAAAGATGCAGAAACAAGATTTAAAGTAAACGAGAAGGAAAAAGATTTACTGCTGCTCAATCGGTTAGCCCAATCTCAAAAAAACGAATTAGCAAGTAAACAACTAAGTATTTTAATTTTACTTATTGGCTTATTGGTTGTGGTTGTTATCCTTATCTTTCTTTACCATGTATATCGCACAAAAGAGAAACAAAGCATTAGGCTACACGAAAAAAATATGCAAATCGAATTATTGATTCGGGAGTTACACCACAGGGTGAAAAACAATTTGCAAACAATCTCCAGTTTATTGAGTTTACAAAGTAGCAAGGTAGAAGATGACCGTGCCAAGGCAGCCCTTAAAGAAGGGCAATCACGGGTTGATGCGATGGCACTCATCCATCAAAAATTGTATATTGATGATGATTTAAGAGGCGTTGATATGGAAGAATACTTGCAAGCTTTAATTGCCAGTCTTGCCAACGCACATGGATACAAAACAGAAATTGTTACGCAGCAAATCAACATGAAAAACAAAACACTTGATGTAGATTTGGCTATTCCTCTTGGTTTAATCATTAACGAATTAGTAATTAATTCTTTTAAACATGCATTCCACAACGTTAGTGCACCTACTTTATTAGTACGGATAGATGAAAACAATAATCACCTAGAAATAAACATTGCCGATAACGGAGTAGGCATTAAGGATCCGGAAAATCTTCAAACCAAATCTTTCGGATTTAAACTAGTAAAAACTTTATTACAACAACTTAAAGCAACTTTAATAGCAAAAAACGATAAGGGTACATCTTTCTACATTACCATGCCTTTAACTATAAAATGAAAAGTGTATTAATTATAGAAGACGAATTATTAGTAGCCCAAAATATTGAAGCTATTTTGGAAAGCAATGGGTTTGCAGTAATCGGAATTGCTACGGATGTGAACGCTGCAAAAAGTATAATTGCCTACAAAAAACCAGATGTTATACTTTGCGATATTTATTTGAAAGGAACTGAAACAGGAATAGATTTTGCGGAATATATTTTGCGTGCTTCGCTTAACATACCCGTAGTTTTCTTAACAGCTTATGCCGACACGAACACCATTAAAAGGGCTTCTGCTTTGCAGCCTGTTGCTTATTTAGTGAAGCCGTTTACAGAAAAGCAAATATTGGCAACGCTTCAACTGGTAGCTACTTCAGAATCTGAAAATAATGCTAGTGTACCCGAGCCAAGTCCGAGAGAAAAAGAAATTTTGCAATGGTTGGCAAAAGGAAATACATCTAAACAAATTGCAGCAAGCTTGAATTTGAGCGAACACACCGTACAAACCCACAGAAAGAATTTGATGAACCGATATAATACCACGAGTTCATCAGAATTAGTGGCACTCGCCATTAAATTCAAATGGATCAAACTGGGGGTTTAATCCATCACATCTGAATAATTTTTCTGCTTATCAAAAAATAAATAACGGGCCCCGCCAACGGAAAAACCAAAATAACAATGGCCCATAAAATCTTTTGTTCCAAAGTTCTTTTGCTGTTAATCAAATCGTACAAACACCATAACACCAATACCAGATGTAAAGCGCCTAATAAGAAACGAATCATATCAATTATTTTCTAAAATCTTAAACAATTGGTCTAAGTTAGGTGTAATAATAATTTCGGTTCTTCTGTTTTTTTGTTTGTTTACATTGTTATCGTTTGTAAACAAAGGAGAAAACTCACCTTTACCTGCTGCAATAATTTGCTTGGGGGCTACTCCACCGCTAATTAAAATTCGTGCTATTGATGTGGCACGCATTACACTTAAATCCCAGTTATCTTGCATGTATTGCGATTTACGAGAAATCGGCACGTTATCGGTATGGCCTTCTATCATTACTTGTATATCTTTTTGATCTTTTAATGCTTTTGCTAGTTGCTGCAAAGCACCCACGCCTTTGTTATCTACATCTATACTTCCCGAGCCAAACAACAATTGCTCTGCAAGAGAAACATATACCTTACCGTTTTTAACATTAACGGTTAAATCATTCTCTTTAAAATTTAATAATGCATTGGTAATTTTTGATCGCAAATCCTGCACCGCTTTATCTTTATTAGCTAACACTTGCTCTAACTCTGTTACCTTCTTTTCTCTTTCGGCCAAGCTTGTACTCAAAGAATCGTTTTCTCTTCTTGTCTTTTCTAAATTTTGCTGAATGGTTAACAATTGCTGTTGTTGCTGATTTAAATCGCGGTTCATTTTTCCGCTGTTGGCTAAAAGATTTTTATACGAATTGTTCAATTGTTGGTAGTTGGCATCCAATTCAACTAATTTCTTTTTATTAGCTGATAAATCGGCACTTAACCGAGCCGTATCATGAACAGACTTTTTATAGTTTTCTTCCAGTTTGGCAAAATCGTTCTCCAGAGAAGTTAGTTTTTCAGTCTTTTCCTGCAAATCCGCATCTGTTTTCACTTTTTGCGCAAGCATGTCATCAAATTTCTTTTTTGAAACAACACAACTGCTCAGCATAAAAATTAAAAAGAGATAACTAATGCTTACTTTCATAGGTAATGTGGTTACTTATATGTAAATTAAATTATTCAGCAAAAATAGAAACTTATTCAATCTATTCCCGTAATACCTCCAACAAATAACCTTATGAAAAACATCACAAACAAACTCCTTGCGTTATTAGTAGCGCTAACTTTTATTGCAACCAGTTGCGATGATGACAAAGAGCCATTAAACAAAGAACAGGCTCAGGATGCCTTCACTTCGGCAAATGCAAATTTCTCTTCGGCTATCGAAAGAATGCAGTCTAACCCCGGCTTTACAGCTATAGAAGATTTAAACGGTTTAGCTGGCTCGGATAATGTTCTCCCGTTCAGACAAACCACACCCACAAAGAAAGATCCCAGAGTATGGGCCCGCCAAATCTTAGCATCACTTAAAAATATTGCTACAGCGGGTTCTACAAGCAACGCCAGAACTCAGGGAGAAGAAGCCTTCGATTTTTCTGAAAATACGGGTGTTTACGAGTGGTCTTCTGAAGGTGGTTTTACTAAAACAGCAAATTCCACAATCATCGAATTAAGATTTCCTACCGAAGGAAGCACAACCAACAACGCTACTTTCAAACTTTTTGATTACGATGAAGTAGCAACACCTGATGGCGATGAGGCCTATAGCCCAACTTTAATTGATGCCACATTAAGTATTAACGGAACACAAGTTGCCGCTCTTGATGCCACTGCCGAGTACAGAAACGATGGAACCGATGATGCCATCTTTGCCGATATTACCTACACAGTAGGTGCCTTTAGCGTTGATCTGGATTTTAATGATAAAGCTGCTAATGCAACATCTTTTTCTCAGGTATTGCGCGAAGGCAACAATACCATTATAGGTTGGGGAATTACCGCAGTTTATAACTCTTCCGAAAAAATTGAAGAGGATATTAAAAGTATTGAAGGGTTTTTCCAATTGATTAATATTAGATTCACTATTTCTGCAACTCAACCTAGCAGCAATGCAACAGATGT
The DNA here is from genome assembly GCA_021298355.1 of Flammeovirgaceae bacterium. GTDB lineage: Bacteria > Bacteroidota > Bacteroidia > Cytophagales > Cyclobacteriaceae > Chryseotalea. The sequence continues at coordinate 32,026 of JAJTEH010000013.1, read as the reverse complement.
TAATGATTTTATTAAAATAAACATCACGGTAGATGATGCAGCAGCAGGCCGTGTTGTAATTGGAGACGATGGTGAGCCTTACGTTGAATACAGAGATGGAAGCCGCGAATTATTGGCTGATATCTTCAACGAAATCGATGAAGTTTTCAACTCACTGGATTTTTAAAAATTAAAAGAAAGTTTTTTTTGAAGGGTCGCCATTCGCGACCCTTTTTTTGTTTCTATTACTCCCCTATTTATTCTTAGTCTGTCAGCCACCAATTTGAAGCAATAAGTTTATCTTGCAAGCAAACTGAAACGTATGAAAGGCATGTTGCAAGCCAATGCATTAGCAGGCAAAACCATATTAATTACAGGAGGCGGAACAGGCCTCGGAAAATCAATCGGTAAATATTGTTTAGAGTTGGGAGCCAACCTGGTTATCTCATCCAGAAAAAAAGAGGTGATAGAAAAAACAGCCGAAGAATTAATGAATGAAACAGGCGGAAAAGTTTTGGCTGTTGCTGCTGATGTACGCAAATACGAAGAGATAGAAAACGCCATCAACCAAAGTGTTGCCACTTTCGGAAAATTAGATGCTGTGCTGAATAATGCCGCAGGAAATTTTATAAGCCCAACAGAGCGATTATCGCATCGCGCTTTTGATATAATTGTTGATATCGTATTGAAGGGAACTTACTATACAACACTGGCAGCAGGCAAACACTGGATAAACAACAAACAAGCCGGAACATTTTTAAATATTGTTACAACTTACGCATGGACTGGCTCTGGCTACGTTGTACCCTCTGCTTGCAGCAAAGCTGGTGTATTGGCCTTAACACGTTCGCTCGCAGTTGAGTGGGCCAAGTATAACATTCGTAGCAATGCCATTGCACCAGGGCCTTTTCCAACGGAAGGCGCATGGAGCAGATTATTACCCGGAGAATTAGTGAAAAAGTTTGACCCCGCTGAACGTGTACCTCTCAAACGAGTTGGCGATCATCAGGAGTTAGCCAACCTTGCTGCTTATTTACTTTCAGATTTTTCTGCTTACATCAATGGCGAAGTGGTTACAATCGATGGAGGCGAGTGGTTACGCAATGGCGGAGAGTTCTCTCACTTAGAAACCATTCCCGAATCGATGTGGGATATGATTGAAAAAACAAGAAAATAATTTAATCTAATCAAGAATCATACAATATGAAATTTGCTACTAAAGCAGTTCACGCAGGTGTTGCACCCGACCCATCAACCGGGGCTATTATGACACCCATTTTTCAAACTTCTACCTATGTACAAGATGCACCAGCCCAGCACAAAGGTTTTGCTTACGCACGTGGTGCAAACCCAACACGAGCAGCTTTACAAAAAAGCATTGCCGCATTAGAAAACGGAAAACACGCTTTGTGCTTTTCTTCGGGTATGGGAGCTACCGATGCCGTGATTAAACTGTTACAACCCGGTGACGAGGTAATTACCAGCAACGATTTGTATGGCGGAACTTACCGCATGTTTAAACGCATTTATGAAAAGTTTGGCATTACCTTTCATTTTATTGATTTAACAAATGCTGAAAACGCTACGCCTTACATCAACGATAAAACCAAGTTGATATGGTTAGAAACACCCACCAACCCGCTGATGAATATTGTAGACATCTCGGCTTTTGTTGAAATGGCTAAACCAAAAAAAATAAAAGTAGCTGTTGATAATACTTTCGCTTCGCCTTACTTACAAAATCCGTTAGACTTAGGTGCCGATATTGTAATGCATTCTGTTACCAAATATTTAGGTGGCCATTCGGATGTAATCATGGGGGCGTTAGTGGTGAATGACGATGCTCTGCATCAAGAGTTAGCGTTCATTCACAATTCGTGTGGAGCTGTATCTGGTCCGCAAGATTCGTTTTTAGTTTTACGTGGCATTAAAACATTGCACTTGCGTATGGAGCGCCATTGCATCAATGGTAAATTAATTGCCCACTTTTTAAAAAACCATCCGAAAGTAGGTAAAGTATATTGGCCAGGTTTCGAAGAACATCCTAACCATGCTGTTGCCAAAAAACAAATGCGCGATTTTGGTGGTATGTTATCTTTTACTTTGAAAGATGATAGTATTGAAAAAGCACACACACTGATGAAAAGTGTTGAGTTGTTTTCGTTGGCAGAATCTTTAGGAGGGGTAGAATCTCTTATCAACCATCCGGCTTCCATGACACACGCTTCCATTCCTAAAGAAGAAAGATTGAAAAGTGGCCTCACTGATTCTTTAATGCGTTTAAGCATTGGTGTAGAAGATGGAGAAGATTTACTAGCTGATTTAAACCAAGCTTTAGAGAAAGTTTAAAATTTGAAATGTTGAAACTTTAAAAAAAGTATGAAAAGAATTCATGCTTTTTTATTTTAACTAATTACTGATTTCAATTAAAAAGTCCACGATTTAAATCGTGGACTTTTTAGATTTTTATACTACAATATTTCGTTTTTGTTCTAAAGAAATTACTGCGGCTTTTCTACCTGATTATTCTTTGCACGTCTGATGTTTCTATTCGCACGGTCTTGCTTTCTTTCTAATTTCATTTTTTCCTGAGGTGTTACAACTCCATCGGCTTTTACTCTTCGCTCAGTTCTGCGGATGTGTCTTTGCTGTTTGTTTAAAGCTGCGGCTTCTCTGTTGGTTAATTCTCCATCTTGTCTACCATCGGCAATTCTAACACGTTGTGCTTTTTGCCTGGTATCGGCACGTTTTGTTTGGCTTTGAGCCTGAGCAGCCAATGAAAGCATCAATAAAATGGCTATTGAAAATATCTGTTTCATATTATTTTTTTTTATTTAGATAAAGGCTTCTGGCAAAGGTTTAACGCTCATTTTCATTTTTTTAAAATAATCGTAAAAACAGATCCTTTTCCAACTTCAGATTCCAAAAGAATTTCACCTTTTAATCTATCCACCAATGTTTTCACGATGGCTAAGCCTAAACCATTAGAACTTTCTCCACCGGTTGGTCTGGCTGATAGTCGTTTAAACTTTTGGAATATAAAGGCCTTGTCTTGCTCAGTAAAACCAGGCCCGTTATCCTTTACACTAATTCTAAAATCTTGCTCTGTTTTTACAACTGTTATTTGCACTTCTGAACCTCTTTTAGAAAATTTAATAGCGTTCGAAACAAGATTATCTAAAATACGGGTAAGGTATTCGGCATTGGTGTAAACTGTTTCTGTTTCTGAATAAGCAAAAGCAAGTTTAATTTCTTTTGCTTGCGCTAAGCCTTTAAATGTATTATTAATTTTGATGAGAATAGCATTCAACTGCACTACCTCAAGGTGTGTTCCTTTGTTTTCTTCAATTTCATGAACATCTAATAAGTCGGTAATTAAGTATAGTCCACCGTTAGCGGCATCTTCTATCATCTTAATCAACTTCATTTTATTTTCGTCTACCCCGCCTTCCAGTCGTATTACTTCTATCAATCCTCTAATTCTGTTTAATGGAGATTTTAAATCGTGTGCCACTATACTCATTAAAGTATCTTTTTCATGGTTAAGTTCCGACAACAACTTATTGGTTTTGGCTAACTCTGTATTTTGGTTTAGAATTTCTTGTCTTTGTTTTACTATTTCGTTGTTCTTTCTTTCCAACTTAAGATTTGCTTTTTGTCTGCGCTTGCTGGTGTTGTAAAAAATTGTACCCGCAGCTAATAGTGCCAAAGCAATTACTACTAAGGCGATATTCTGTGCGCGCTGGGCAGAAATGATGGCTTCATTTTTAGCTTGAGCCAGTTTTAACGCTTCGTTTTCTTGTTCTTCTTTTTGTATGCGTAATTCAAATTGCAAACGCTCAACTTTGCGGGCAACATCTAAATCATTAATAGAATCGCGAATGAGTAAATAATTGTTAAAATTGGTTAACTCCGATTCTTTATTCGAAAGTTTTTTAGCCACTTGTGATAGATACAAATAAGCCTCCATTTGCGATTCTAACTCTTTAATTGATTTTGCCCAATACAAAGCTTTTTCGAATTGTGTTTTCGCTTCCAACACACTGTCTTTGCCAAATAGAATTTGTCCGTATAGGTTATGGCATCGCGGTAGCAATCTTATATTTCCTAATTTCTTTATCACATCAAACGCTTCTAAAAAAATTCTTTGTGCGTCTTGTAGTTTGTTCTCTAAAAAATAATTTTCTGCAATAAATGTTTTTACTTCGGCCTGGTTGATTCTGTCTTTAATCACCTGGCTGGCAGAATCTGCTTTTAGCAAATAATGAGTTGATTTTTTTAAATCTCCTGCCTCTTGGTATAACCTTCCGAGATACGTAAATGCAGATTGAATATTTCGGGTGTCGTGCTCTCCTATTCTGATGGCCAACGCCTTTAAATAGTTAGTTTCTGCCTGCACATAATCTTTCTGAACTCTGTACAAGTTAGCAATGCTTTGATAAGCGTAAGCCATACCCGATGAGTCTTTCATTAACTCAAAAAGTTTCAAAGCTTCAACAAAGTTGGGGTACGCTCGTTGCAGTAAGCCCTGATCAAAAAATAATCTTCCTAAATTATTTTTGGCATGTGCAATTTGAATTGAATCCGCTTGATTGTTGGCAATAGTTAAGGCTTTCGAAAAATACTGATAAGCATTTAGTTTATCTCCTTTATACTGATAGGCAACGCCTGCAAAATTATATGGTCTTGCTATGCCTAACCCTAAATTTAATTTTTCTCCTAAAACGATGGCTTCCTTACAATAGAACAAAGTAGAGTCCGGATTAGCAAAACGATACTCCCAGGCTAAATCGCTCAAAAGATCATATCGCTTCTGATCATTTGCTTGGGCTAAACTCTTTTTGAAAGTAGCAATCTTGTTTTGATTTTGAGCAAATAACGATATGGGCAATAAAAGGAGAAGTAAGAGGTATTTCTTGGTGGTCATTGCAGGCAATTTACCTAAAAAATATTTACGGAGATGCACCGTTTACTTTAGTCTGTTTCCAGAAAATCCATATCGCGCGAAAAAGATTCGGAAAGAAAATACAACGCTACTAAAGCAATAACAATCGTTCCTGTTCCTACCCAAAAAGCCGACCACAAAATACCCAGGTGTTCGCGTAGCAAACCAAAAATCCAAACAAGTGGAACAACTGTTCCGCGAATAAAATTCGGTACAGATGTGGTAACAGTTGCACGTAGATTAGTACCAAATTGTTCGGCTGCAATCGTAACGAACAAAGCCCAATACCCAACACCAACTCCTAACCCAAAACAAATACAATAGAATAGAAATGCTGAATCAATCGGGTTTAACAAATACATCACAATAAAAACAAATGTGATGGTGATGTATAACAACACTACTTTCTTTCTCGATTGCCAATACTGACTGATAAATCCGCTGGCTAAATCGCCTACTGCTAAACCGATGTAACTATACATCACAGCATCACCTGCCGCAATGGGTTCTGTTATACCTAATACCTTTGCAAACTCTGGTGAGAAACTAATTAGAATGCCAATGGCAAACCATATGGGTAAGCCAATAAACACACAGGATAAGAAGCGTTGAAAGCGATACGCATTTGTGAAGAGTTGAAAGAAATTTCCTCTCGATGCATGACTTGCTTTTACTTGATTATACAAACCGGATTCAAAAATACCTATGCGCAATAACAATAAGGTTAACCCTAACCCACCACCAATCCAATAACAAATTTCCCAAGTAAAAAAACTGGCAATGATGTTGGCCAGCACTGCACCCATCAACCCAACTGATGCAACGATTGTGGTACCATATCCTCTCAATTCTTTTGGCAACACTTCTGCAACTAAAGTAATACCGGCACCTAATTCACCAGCTAAACCAATGCCGGCAATAAACCGAAGCCACGCATATTGATCTACATTCACAACGAATCCATTCGCGATATTGGCAAGTGAATATAAAAGAATCGAGCCAAACAAAACCGATAATCTTCCTTTCTTATCACCCATCACACCCCAAACAATTCCGCCTATCAACATCCCAAACATTTGTGCCTGAATCAGAAACTCTCCTTCTGTCAATAGGTTTTCTTCAGCTACACCTAAGCTTCTCAAACTGCTAACCCGCACAATACTGAACAATAACAAGTCATAAATATCTACGAAGTAACCCAGTGCCGCTACCACTACCGGAATGCTGTATAAGGAACGATAATCTTTATGCATGTAAGCAAGTTAAGAAATGTAAAAATCAATTTTGACCACTCATAAAAAAGCCATCTCGTTTTACTTCAAAAACTGAAACAGCCTGAATTTATCTCAATAAAATAAGTAAATTAAATTCTGAATATTCAATAAATCGATTTATCTAATTCAATTCCTATGAGAAAGTTTACTTCCACAGTTTTCTTTCTTTTGTTGCTTTCGCTTTTTGCATTTGCACAAAAGAAGTCTACACCAACAAAACCTACCATAACATACGATGATAAACTCTATGCAGGCATGGAGTGGCGCAACATTGGTCCGTACCGCGGTGGCCGCTCAGCTGCCGTAACAGGTGTACCCGGCAAACCTACTTTATTTTACATGGGCAGTACAGGTGGTGGCGTGTGGAGAACAACAGATGGTGGCGGAACATGGGAAAATATTTCAGATGGATTTTTTGGCGGCTCAATTGGTGCTGTAGCTGTTAGCACGTGGGACAACAATGTTTTGTATGTTGGCACAGGCGAAGTTACCGTGCGAGGTAATGTTTCTTTTGGCGATGGCATGTATAAATCTGTAGATGCCGGAAAAACCTGGACACACATCGGTTTAAAAGATTCCAAACACATTGTAAAAATCAACATTCATCCTAAAAATCCGGATGTAGTGTATGCCGCTGTTTTAGGAGATTTATTTAAATCGTCCGAAGAAAGAGGTGTTTATAAAAGTGAAGATGGTGGCAAAAATTGGAAGCGCGTATTATTTGCTAACGCAGATGCAGGCGCAACCGATTTGTGTATGGATCCAAACAACCCTCGCGTATTGTATGCTTCTACCTGGCGTATACGAAGAACACCTTATTCTTTAGAAAGTGGTGGAGAAGGTTCTGCCCTTTGGAAATCTACAGATGGTGGGGAAACCTGGACTAACCTAACCAAGAATGAAGGTATGCCAAAAGGTTTGTGGGGCATTTCTGGTGTAACCGTTTCGCCTGTAAATTCTAATCGTGTGTATGCCATCATTGAAAACGATAATGGCGGTGTGTATCGTTCTGATGATGCCGGCAAAACGTGGAGAAAAACTAATGATGACCGTGCCTTGCGCCAACGTGCCTGGTATTATTCGCGCATTTATGCCGATACGAAAGAAGAAGACATGGTATACGTAGTAAACGTTTCGTATCACCGCTCTAAAGATGGTGGCAAAACTTTTCAGGCTTTTAATGCCGCCCATGGCGACCACCACGATATGTGGATTGCACCGGAAGATAACCAACGCATGATCATGGCCGATGATGGTGGTGGAAGCATTTCGTATGATGGCGGATTAAACTGGTCAACCTATCACAATCAACCTACCGCACAATTCTATCGCGTTGTAACCGATAATCATTTTCCTTACAGAATTTATGGCGCCCAGCAAGATAACTCAACCATTCGCATCTACCACAGAACCGATGGTTCTAGTATAGGTGAGCGTGATTGGGGAGAAACTGCCGGTGGCGAAAGTGGACATATTGCAGTAGACCCTGCAGATAACGATGTTGTATATGGCGGATCGTACGATGGTTATTTAACCAGACTAAACCACAGAACTAAAGAAGAACGAAGCATTAACGCCTGGCCCGATAACCCAATGGGCAGTGGTGCCGAAGGTGCCAAGTATCGCTTTCAATGGAACTTCCCGATTTTCTTCTCGCCTCACAACAAACAAAAATTATATGCAGCATCCAATGTGTTGCATGTTACTTATAATGGAGGTCAAAGCTGGGAAATCATCAGCCCGGATTTAACTCGCAACGACCCAACAAAACTTGGGCCAAGTGGTGGGCCTATCACAAAAGACAATACCAGCGTAGAATATTATTGTACCATTTTCGCTGCGGCAGAATCTCCTTATGAAAAAGATGTAATCGTAACCGGTTCTGATGATGGCTTGTTACACATTACTAAAGATGGTGGTAAGTCTTGGGAGAAAATTACGCCAACCGGAATGCCCGAGTGGGTGATGTTCAACAGCATAGAATTTGATCCACACACAAAAGGAGGTTTGTATGTAGCCGGAACAAAATACAAAGCAGGCGATTACGAACCATATTTATACAAATCGAAAGATTATGGCAAAACATGGACTAAGATTACAGATGGCATTAAAGCGCCACACTTTACACGCGTGTTGCGCGTAGATCCAAAGCGTGCAGGTTTACTTTATGCAGGAACTGAATTTGGTATGTATATTTCTTTTGATGATGGCGCAAGCTGGAAACCTTTCCAATTGAATTTACCGAAAGTTCCGATAACAGATTTAACCCTTAAAAACGATAACCTGATTGCAGCTACACAAGGAAGAAGTTTTTGGATGATTGATGATGTAACACCTCTGCATCAATTGAATGAACAAGTTGCAAAAGCCGATTTTCATTTGTTTAAACCGATGCCGAGTTACCGCATGAATGGCGGACAAGGAGGTTGGAGAGGCGAATCTAAAACGGAAGGAAAAAATCATCCGAATGGAGTACTCATTCACTACTATGTAAAAGACACAACAAAACTTTCTGCTTCACTGGAAATTTTCGAAAACTCAGGTAAGCTGATTAAGAAGTATGCTACCAAACCGGATAAAAAAGCCAAAGAAGAAGAATTAAAAGTAAAAGTTGGGTTCAATCGTTTTAATTGGAACATGCGGTATCCTAACGCAGAAGGTTTCGATGGTATGATTTTATGGGGCGGTGGATTAACCGGACCAAAAGCAGTGCCCGGCACGTACAAAGCCAAGTTAACTGTTAACGGTCAGGTACAAGAAGTGAGCTTCGAAATTGTAAAAGATCCACGTACTAGCGGAACGCAAGCTGATATACAGGCACAGTTTGATTTTTTGTTACAAGTACGCGATAAGCTAAGTGAAACCAATTTAGCTGTTAAGAAAATACGTTCAGCCCGAGAACAAATTAACCGCGTTACCGAACCGATGAAAGGAAAAGACGACATGAAAGATGTTACCTCGTTGGCTAAAACAATATTGGATGACATGAAGAAAATTGAAGAAGCTTTGTATCAAACTAAAAACAGAAGCAACCAGGATCCGCTTAATTATCCTATCCGATTAAACAATAAATTAGCAGGCTTAGGAACCGAAGCAAGCGGTAGCGATTATGCACCAACTGAACAAGTAAAAGCTGTTTATAAAGAAATTGCTGGTAAGATTGATGTACAACTCGCAGCTTTGAATAAAATTTTAAATGAGGAACTACCTAAACTGAACACACTCATCAAACAGAAAAACGTTGATGCAGTCGTATTAAAAGATTAAGGTTAGTAGATACATAAACATATAGCTAAAGGTGATTCGAGAGAGTCACCTTTTTTAGTTCTTCATTTTTTTGTAATGATATTGTTTGGTTTTTTGTAATAAGCATTTAAGCCATACAGCTATTTAATTGTTTTAGAAAATAGCTTATCCTAGTTTCTATTTACCTTCAATAAGCAATAAATCAGAAAGAGTGATTTCTAAAGTGTTCGCGATTTTGATTAATGTAGTTATCCTTGGATTAGTTCTTCCATTCTCAATCATATACAATTGTGTTCTCGCAATTTCGCAATCAAATGCAAAGGCTTTCTGGTCGATACTTTTAGACTCTCTTAGGTTTTTTATTTTAAGACCTAATTTCTTAAGATATTTTTCTTCTTTCGCATTCACGAAAACGAATTTCTAAAATATATTTGTGCATATTGTTCGCTATTCCGAACACAGTTAAGATGCAAAAGAGAAGAATCAAAATACAGTCAAAATACAGGAACAATAAATATGGATTAAGGATTTATCCTTCAATTAGGTTAGAAGGTTATTGGCTTCAAAAAGCTGGATTTGAGAGTAATGAGTATGTCGAAATAAAAGTCTTATACAAAAAACTTATTATCTATCGCAGCAAAAAGACGTGATAGTTTCTCTACTCGAAGTCAATTTTAGGAATCGACCTAGATCTTACACGATTCAATCGTTAATATGCAAAAACAGTTTATCTACAAATCAAAAAAAACAAAAAAGCCTTTCATCGCTGAAAGGCTTTCCTTATAAAATAATTTTTAATCACTACACTTTAATCTCAACATCAACACCGCTAGGTAGTTCAAGCTTCATCAAAGCATCTACTGTTTTAGCGCTGTTAGAATAAATATCTACTAAACGCTTGTAGGTGCAAAGTTGGAACTGCTCGCGCGCTTTTTTGTTAACGTGCGGAGAGCGCAACACTGTGAATTTTTCTTTTTCGGTAGGAAGTGGAATGGGTCCGCTTACTACTGCACCTGTAGCTTTTACAGCGCGCACGATTTTCTCTGAAGACTTGTCAACGAGGTTGTGATCGTACGACTTAAGTTTGATTCTGATTTTTTGGTTCATACTGTTTGTAGGATATCGCCTAAATCCTGTTTAGTTATTTTGCCATTGCGGCACCTTTTACTTCTTCAATTACCTTTTCTGCCAAGTTCTTAGGAACCGGAGCGTAGTGAGAGAATGTTAACGTTGCCGCTGCACGGCCAGATGTTAACGTTCTTAAATCTGTGATGTAACCGAACAATTCTTTCAAAGGTACATCTGCTTTCAATACCTGAGCGTTATTGCGGTTGTCCATTCCTTTCATCACACCACGTCTTCTGTTCAAGTCACCGGTTACAGAACCTGTGTACTCGTCTGGTGTTACTACTTCTACGCCCATAATTGGTTCTAATAAGATTGGGCTAGCTTTAGCTGCTGCCTCTTTGAAACCAATTCGAGCGGCCAATTCAAACGACAACGAGTCAGAGTCAACATCGTGGTAAGAACCGTGGAATAATCTCACTTTCATTGAATCGATAGGATAGCCAGCCAAAGGACCGTTAACCATCGATTGCTCAAATCCTTTTTGTATTGCAGGAATAAATTCGCGAGGGATGACACCACCTACGATGTCGTTCACAAACTCTAATCCCTCTTTACCATCTTCGCGCGGACCAATTTCGAATACGATATCAGCAAATTTACCACGACCACCAGTCTGCTTCTTGTAAACTTCTTTGTGTTCTACAGAACCTGTAAGCGTTTCTTTGTAAGCTACCTGTGGTGCGCCTTGGTTAATCTCTACTTTAAACTCGCGCTTTAAGCGGTCGATTATAATTTCCAGGTGCAATTCACCCATACCACGTAAAATGGTTTGGCCTGTTTCCTGGTCTGTATTTACTCTAAGGGTAGGATCTTCTTCTACTAACTTAGATATCGCCATACCTAATTTATCAACATCAGCTTGTTTCTTAGGTTCGATGGCATAACCAATAACGGGTTCAGGAAATACCATTGATTCAAGAATAACTTTATTCTTTTCATCGCACAAAGTATCGCCTGTTTTAATGTCTTTAAAACCTACAACTGCGCCAATATCTCCTGCTTCTAATCTTTCAATTTGGTTTTGCTTGTTAGCGTGCATTTGGAAAACACGAGAGATACGCTCTTTCTGTTCCGAACGTGTATTGAACACATAAGAACCAGAATCTAACACACCAGAATAAGCACGAACAAAACATAAGCGACCAACAAATGGGTCAGTTGCAATTTTGAAAGCTAAACCAACAAATGGTCCGCTTGCTTCTGGCTTAATTACTACATCTGCATCGTTATCCGGATTTTTACCGATGATGTTATCCTTATCCATCGGAGAAGGCAATAACTCCATCACGTAATCCAACATGGTTTGTACACCTTTGTTTTTGAAAGATGAACCGCAAACCATTGGCACAATCTTCATATCGATTGTAGCAGCGCGTAATGCTTTTAATATTTCTGCTTCTGAAATTGAGCTTGGATCATTGAAGAATTTTTCCATCAATGTTTCGTCATACTCAGCAACAGCTTCTAATAATTTTTCTCTGTATTCGTTGGCTTCTTCAACCATGTCGGCAGGGATTGGCACAACTTCGTACGTCATACCCTTATCACTTTCATTCCAGATGATACCGCGGTTGTTTACCAGATCCACAACGCCTTTAAAGTTTTCTTCAGCGCCTATGGGTAATTGAAGTGGAACTGCGTTGCTGCCTAATCTTTCTTTCACCTGCTTACACACAGCAAGGAAATCTGAACCTTGGCGGTCCATTTTATTTACGAAACCGATACGGGCAACTTTGTAATTATCTGCTAATCTCCAGTTAGTTTCAGATTGTGGCTCTACACCATCAACCGCGCTAAACAAGAAAACTAATCCATCTAATACACGCAAAGAGCGGTTTACTTCAACCGTAAAATCTACGTGACCGGGCGTATCGATAATGTTAACGTGGTATTTGTTGTTTCTGTAATTCCAATAAACAGTTGTAGCGGCAGAGGTAATGGTGATACCACGCTCCTGCTCTTGCGCCATCCAGTCCATGGTAGCTGCACCATCGTGCACCTCACCAATCTTGTGGTTTACACCGGCATAATAAAGGATACGCTCGGTAGTGGTTGTTTTTCCGGCATCAATGTGTGCTGCGATACCGATGTTTCTGGTGAATTTAAGATCTCTAGCCATTTGTTTCTTATGTTGAGCAAAAAGCTTTGGCCATGTTTAACCCAAAGCTTTCTGCTTTATTTATTAGAATCTGAAGTGTGAGAAAGCTTTGTTAGCTTCTGCCATGCGGTGGGTATCGTCTTTTTTCTTCATAGCCGCTCCTTCACCTTTAGAAGCTGCAATTACTTCGGCAGCTAATTTATCAGTCATGGTTTTTTCTCCGCGTAAGCGAGAGTAATCAATTAACCATTTAATGCCTAGGTTTACTCTGCGCTCGGGGCGAATTTCTACCGGAACCTGGAAAGTGGCCCCTCCTACTCTTCTTGATTTTACCTCTACTGTTGGCATCAAATTATTTAAAGCACGTTTCCATACTTCCAGTCCATTCTCACTGGTTTTCTTTTCTACTAACTCAAGTGCATCGTAGAATGTGTTGTATGAAATGCTTTTCTTACCATCGTACATCAGGTAGTTAACAAACTTTGTTACTAATGTATCCTGAAATTTTGGGTCAGGAAGAAGATATCTCTTTTTAGGTTTTGCTTTTCTCATGACTTACTTGATTATTTTTTTCCTTTTGCCGGAGCACCTTTAGCTGCTGGAGCTGCTGCACCTGGTTTAGGACGTTTTGCACCATACTTAGAACGACTTTGCTTACGGCCGTTTACACCTGCTGTATCTAACGCACCACGAACAATGTGATAACGAACACCGGGAAGATCTTTTACACGACCACCGCGCACCAACACGATTGAGTGCTCTTGTAGGTTGTGGCCTTCGCCCATGATGTAGGCGTTAACTTCTTTCTGATTAGTTAAGCGAACACGAGCCACTTTGCGCATGGCTGAGTTAGGCTTTTTAGGTGTTGTTGTGTACACACGTGTACAAACACCTCTACGTTGCGGGTTCGAATCAAGGGCGGGTGACTTCGACTTGAATGTCAACTTTGTCCGTCCTTTTCTCACAAGTTGCTGAATGGTAGGCATTTATGCTTTGTTTTTATAGACCTGTTCAAAAATAGGACTGCAAAGGTATTAAGAACCTTTAAAGGTGCAAACATTAATCCAAGAATTTTAGGTTAATTCCTTGAAAAACAAGGGGTAAAATTATCAATTTTAGTACGAATGGTCTTTATTCTGTTATTTCCGACTGTCTTCTGTCTGAAACCAATCGATTTGGTGGTTCACCCAGCATAATATAGTGTGGTTTCCCACATAGGAAACTGGACCTGTTTGAACCAAACGATACATATAACCGCTTTGAATGGTTAACTTCTTCCGTTTTACACCCAAAGTAACATTGATACGGAGCTGATCGAAGGTATGGTAGGTAACTTCCTTACCAAAGTTCAATAAGAACTCAGAACCTACCTGGGTAAACAATGGAAATTTTTTTGAATCCGGATTGAAGGTATATCGTGCAGAAAATGCCAATCTCATCCGATTGGTAAAGGGATAATCATCCGTTAACTCTCCTTCCAATACTTTTTGCCTGAATCGGGCATCGTACCGAATGCGTGTATTAAAAGATAGGTGAGAACGAGTTGTAGTATTCCAGGTGATTTGTGCCCACGGACGATATTCATTTCTTTTTAACGATTTATTATTTGCTGAAACAGGCAAGCCGAGATAGGCAAAACCTCCGGTAAAAGTTACATTATCCCAATTTCTGGTTATGCCCGTTCGGGCCACCCAAAATCCTTTGGGTACAAAATGAAAATCGTTCCATAACGAATACCGAGAATTTATTGGAGCTGATGTCATGTACCCAAACCATATTTGTTGGTTGGCTTTAATCGATTTGTTTGTTTGAGCTTTCGAACCTAAACTCAATAACCAGCAACAACATGTTATCGTAATATAAAACCTAAACATCGCTTGCGTTTCGCAATCTGGTAAACAAAATTTCGCTGTTAAGTAAACTAACGTAGGGTGTATAGTCTAGCCCTGCATCGAGGATGTAATGCGTTAACATGGTGCTAACTGCGAAAACCAACTCTTCTTTTTTCCACGGTTTTTCTAAATATAGATCAATGTTAGCTTTGTTAATAGCTTGAATGGTATCCTGATGAGTTGCTAAAGCCGTTAACAAAATTTTCCTTGTTCTTTTAAAAGTTGGATTGTTATTCAAATCAATCAAAAAATCAACTCCGCTTTTATTGGGCATAACATGGTCCGAAACAATAACTGCAACATAATCTCCCTTGTCGACAATTTGCTTCATTACCGTTTCAGCTTCTGCTGCCGATTCGCATTCTTCTATGCGAATTAATTCTTCAAATTTTTCTAAATCTTTGGCGATGGCCTGTAGCACCTCGCGCTGATCTTCCACCAAAATGATTGTTACATTTTCCATAATTAATTTTTTGGTATGATGATAATGAACGTTGTTTCTCCCTGTTTGCTCTTTACTTGTATACCACCGTTATAGGAGTCGACTATTTTTTTTACGATGGACAAACCCAGCCCTAACCCGAAAGACAGACCACTTACTTTAGTAGTGAAACTCGGTTGAAAAATTTTATCTGCTATTTCGGGCGATATTCCTGTTCCGTTATCCGTAATTTCTACTTGATAATGATTATCCCTTTCAAACAACCTGATGTTGATTTTTGGATGTACTTGGTTGGCTTGAAGCATACTTTCGCAACCATTCTTAATTAAGTTAATCCAAACTTGTACCCAATCTCCCGAAGTTGCCTGTAACTTTCCTTGTGTTTGAATTTCCAAATTAATGGAAATAGATTTTGTAAAAGATTTTACTAGCACCAAGGCACGTTGAATAGTATCTGCTAAAAACACTTCTGCTTTTTCTACTTTTCTATTGGCGCCTAAATCTTTAACTGATTTTACAACATGCGTGGCTTGTTGTGCTGCAATTTGCATATCGTGCAATACACCGGCTAGTTCTGTTGTGTCATTCATCAAATCATATGATTTAGAACCTCCTTGTATCACTTCTCTTAATTCACTTTCTGTTAAATTAGTTTTAGCCAGTTGTTTGGCGAGTTTAGGCGACAACTTATACTTTTCTTCCAACCAATGCGCACGTTCTCTTATTTGTTGAGAATTGAATGATAATCCACCCACAATGGTTGTATTGAAAATTGATTTTACATTTTCCGGTATCCATTTAGTGGAAATGGTTTCCATTAACCAAGCAGTGTTTCTTTCTAAAATTCCTATGGCATTGTTTAACTCATGCGCTAGCCCTGCGGCCAATTGGCCGAGTAAAATCATTTTTTCTGATTCATATAATTTTTGAATAGCAGCTTGCTTTTCACGACTCATTTGTTGTGTTAAAGTCTGTCGCAAATAAATTTCGTTTACAATAACAGGAAGAAAATCTGTAGCAAACATATCATTTTCCACAACCGGATCACTTCTTTCTATATACGACAACCGCACGTTAGTATCTGCAATAACGGTGAGATATGATTTTTGCTCGTAACTAAAAAAACTATACACACCTAAAAACATATTGCGTGTACTTTTCATTACTTCATAATTTTTATCTTCTTCATTTTTTAAATAACAACTTAATGTACCCTCCAGAATCAAAAATAATTTGTCGTTGTGTTCTTCTCCTTTTAGCAAAACATCTCCTTGCTTCAAAATCAATATCCTCTTCTCATTAGAGAAATATCTTGTTTTTAATTCTGCCAATTTTCTGGCTGTTTGAAAGGCGTTACTCATGAAAGAAAATCAATCAGGTATAAAATTGTCATCATTCCTAAAACCAATAGCCATCCTATTAAGCCAACCAATACACCAACTTTTGCCATATCTTTAGTTTGTACCAAACCCGTTGCGTTTGCCAATGCATTTGGCGGAGAACTAATTGGTAGCGACATCCCTAATGAAATACAAAAAGTTGTAGCCACCACCATATAAACCGAACCTCCAACTTGTTGCATGTTAACAATGCTTGTTCCAATAGTTGCCATTAAAGGTAACAACAAGTTGGCAGTAGCCGTATGCGACATAAAGTTGGCCATGATTAAACCGATTAAAGAACAACAGATAAAGACAGTGTAAGGATGAAATTGATCAAACGGAATGGATTGAATGACCAAAGTTGCTAAACCCGTTTTCTCTAAGGCTAAACCCAACGCTATACCACCTGATACCAACCATAACACATCCCATGAAATTGCTTTTAGATCTTCTTTGTTAATTACGCCTGTAGTAATAAACACACACACCGGAATCATGGCTACTACATAACTATTCATACCGTGTGCAAAATCTAAAAGCCAAAGCAAGATGGTAATAACAAATGTCAGGTAAACTAATTTAGCTTTTGGTGTTTTTAGGAAATCGACTTTAATAGATAAGTTAACTTCTTTGGCAGATGAAGGAAAAAATGCAATCATCAATAACCAACACAATACCAACATTACCAAAACAATAGGCACACCAAAAGCCATCCATTTACCAAAAGTAAGATGCGCATCAGATAAAAATTTTAAAGCAATTGCATTAGGTGGCGTGCCAATGGGTGTTCCTAAACCACCCAAATTAGCAGCGAAGGGAATACCTAAAATAAATGCGATCTTCGATTTATCATTAGCAGGAAATGTTTTAAGTAAAGGAATAATAATTGCCAACATCATGGCGGTTGTAGCAGTGTTACTCATGAACATGGAAAACACAGCAGATAAACTCATGAGACCTAACAAAACCATTTTAGGATTCTTACCAAACTTGGGCAATAACAATCCGGCTATGTTTTGGTCTAATCTATATTTACTCGCTGCTTCAGCTAAAAAAAATCCACCTAGGAATAACAATATTACAGGTGATGCAAAAGTTGCCATGATTTCTTTATAAGAAAGCATGGTTCCAAATGAAGCATCAGTAGGATGTTGCAACCATGTTAAACCACTATCTGATAATAAAAGTAATTCAAGTGTAATCAGTAAAACTGATGTGGCAAAAATAGGAATCGGTTCTAACACCCAAAACAAAGCAGCCAAAAAGAAAAGTGCGATAACTCGTTGTTGAATAATGGTTATTCCATCAAATGGAAAAACACTCGTAGGTAAAATCAAAATAATGGAAGGGATAACCAGAGCAATAATCAACTTTAATCTTTTTGCCGATTGCAAAGAACGCAAGGTGCGCATATAAAAATTGTTTAATTCGTATCAAACCTACTCAAGCTTACTTGGTAAAACACCAATCATTATCACATTCGATTTTGATATTAATCACCAAATAGAAATAAGTGAAATTCCGCAATCGTTGTATCAGATAAATTTCTAAGATTTTACTACCTGTTAAATTCAAGTATCATTAAACTTTCGTTGATGAAAACCATACATGACAAATCTCATGTTGCACTAACTTTTCTGCATTTATGTTTGAGGCAACAAAAGCGAAAATTATGAAAACGAACAACGCTGCTCTCTTACAATGGATTGATGAAGTAAAAACATTAGTAAAACCTGATCAAGTAAAATGGTGTGATGGATCTAAAGCTGAGTATGATGAGATGTGTAACCTTCTTGTTCAAAAAGGAACGTTCATTAAACTGAACGAACAAAAAAGACCTAATTCATTTGCTTGTTTCTCTGACCCTAGCGATGTAGCACGTGTGGAAGACAGAACTTTTATCTGTTCTCGTAAAAAAGAAAACGCAGGCCCCACCAACAATTGGATGGATCCTGTAATAATGAAAGCAGAATTAAATAAAGTAATGGACGGTGCCATGAAAGGCCGCACGATGTATGTTATCCCTTTCAGCATGGGGCCAGTAGGCTCACCCATGTCGCAAATTGGTGTGGAAATTACAGACTCTGAATACGTTGTAGTAAACATGCACATCATGACGCGTGTTGGCACACTAGTTTTAGAAATTTTAGGTGATGATGGAAATTTTGTTAAATGCTTACACACAGTTGGTGCACCACTACAAGCCGGAAAACAAGATGTGAAGTGGCCGTGTAATCCAACGCTCAAGTATATAGTTCACTATCCGGAAGAGAAATCAATTGTAAGTTATGGTAGTGGTTATGGTGGTAATGCCTTATTAGGTAAAAAATGTTTTGCTTTACGCATCGCATCAAATATGGCACAGGAAGAAGGTTGGCTCGCAGAACACATGTTGATTATGGGTGTTGAAAGTCCTGAAAAAGAAAAAACATACTTAGCGGCTGCTTTTCCAAGCGCATGTGGAAAAACGAATTTTGCCATGCTCATACCCCCAAAAGAATTTTCTGATTGGAAAATCACAACAGTTGGTGATGATATCGCTTGGATAAAACCCGGAAAGGACGGTCAGCTATATGCTATCAATCCCGAAGCAGGGTATTTTGGTGTTGCACCAGGCACAAATGAAAAAACAAATCCGAATGCCATTAAAACTATTGCTAAAAATACCATCTTCACCAATGTTGGCGTTACACCTGATGGCGATGTATGGTGGGAAGGATTAAGCAAAGAAGTGCCAAAAGATATTATCGATTGGAGTGGGAAAAAATGGGATCCTGCCAGTGGTAAACCTGTGGCACATGCTAACTCTCGCTTTACAGTCGCTGCATCACAAAATCCAAGTTTAGATCCTGATTGGGAGAATCCGAATGGCGTTCCAATTGCTGCATTCATTTTCGGAGGTAGAAGAAGCACAACCGTTCCTTTGGTTTATCAATCTATCAACTGGGCGTATGGTGTATATGCAGCTTCTACTATGGGTTCTGAAACTACTGCTGCTGCATTTGGTGAGCAAGGAAAAGTGAGGAGAGATCCATTCGCCATGCTACCATTCTGTGGGTATCACATTGCTGATTACTTCAATCACTGGTTACAGTTTGGTCGCGATTTACCATCACCTCCCAGAATATTTAATGTGAATTGGTTTAGAAAAGATGAACAAGGAAATTTTGCATGGCCCGGCTTTGGTGATAATATCAGAATTTTGAAATGGATTATACAACGTGTTAAAGGAAGAGCAAGTGCTGTGGAAAGTCCGATTGGTTGGATGCCACACTATGAAGACATTGATTGGAATGGATTGGATTCATTTACAAAAAAAGATTTTGATAAGCTGATGACGATTGATCGCGAAGCATGGAAACAAGAATTGCTATCGCACGCTGAGTTGTTCGAACGCATGTACGATAAATTACCGAAGGAATATATTTTCATGCGCGAGCTGATGTTGTCTTCTCTTTGGAGATCGGCTGCACAATGGAAATTAGAACCTGAAACTGTTTAGTGAGTTAAACTCGTTTTAATTCGCTGGAGAGGTGCAAGGGGTGCCTCTCCTTTTTTTACTGAAAAAAATAACAAGATGTTAGTTTAACACTCATCCTATAAAACAAAAAAAGTCCATGATTTAAATCGCGGACTTTAAATGAGGATAGTTAAAAATTACGCCTGCCCCATTGTTCCTCCAAAATTGATTGGAAATTTAGGTGCATCTTGTGTTTGCTTAATAGGCCCGAAAGAGTCTTCATACTTTTCGATGTTATCGCGTAAGGCAGCTAGCAAACGTATAGCATGTTCTGGTGTAATCACAATTCTTGATTTCACTTTTGCCTTGGGTACACCTGGCATTAAGCGAATAAAATCGATAACAAATTCAGAATTAGAATGTGCAATCATAGCTAGATTTGAATAAATTCCTTCTGCAACTTCTTCAGTCAATTCAATATTGATTTGTTGTTGGTTAGGATTCGGTTTATTTTTTTCGTCTGACATAAATTTTATTAAAAATTATAAAACTCAAATTCAAAATTGGTCATAAGTAAAACTAACCTTCCCTCTCTTTTGGAGAGCGTTCGGGTGAGGCCTTAAATGAAAAGTGCTGACGAATTTATTCATCAGCACAATTTCATATTAATTCATTTTCAAATTAGTCCTGCAGTTCTTTCTCTTTACGAGACGTTCTCTCAGGTGCTGTTCTCAATGCTTCGTATTCGTCTTTATGTGTTACGATCAAATCATTGAATTTACGCTGACCTGTACCAGCAGGTATTAAGTGACCTACGATTACGTTTTCTTTCAAACCATTTAATTGATCTGCCTTGCCACGAATCGCTGCTTCGCTTAACACTTTGGTTGTTTCCTGGAACGATGCAGCAGACAACCAGCTTTCAGTTTTCAATGACGCCTGCGTAATACCTTGCAAAGTTGGACGAGACACTGCAGCTTGCGCATCACGTACCTCTACAAGTTTTAGATCTTTACGCTTCAATTGAGAATTTTCATCTCTTAACTCTCTCGCTGTAATAATCTGACCCGGCTTGAACTTATCAGAGCTACCTGCTTCCATTACTACTTTCTTATCAAGAATTAAATCATTCTCTTCTCTGAAGTTTAACTTATCAACCATTTCACCCGGTAAGAAGCTTGTATCTCCTGAGTCGATGATTTCTACTTTTTGCATCATCTGGCTCACGATACACTCAATGTGCTTGTCATTGATCTTCACACCTTGCAAACGATATACTTCCTGAATTTCATTCACTAAGTACTCTTGTACAGCCGTAGGGCCTTTAATCGCCAAAATATCAGAAGGTGTGATAGAACCATCAGATAATGGCTGACCTGCTTTCACAAAGTCGTTGTCTTGTACAAGGATGTGTTTAGATAGAGGCACTAAATAACGCTTCTGTACACCATCGCGAGACTCGATAAAGATTTCTCTGTTACCACGCTTGATACCACCATACGTTACTACACCATCAATCTCGCTTACTACCGCAGGGTTAGAAGGGTTACGCGCTTCGAACAATTCTGTTACACGAGGAAGACCCCCTGTAATATCCCGAGACTTACCCATTGTACGAGGAATCTTTGCTAACACTTGACCAGCTTTAATTTTGTCGCCTTCATCAACTGCTAAGTGAGCGCCTACAGGAATGTTATATCCTTTGGTTTCGTTCTTACCTTTTACAATGATGGCTGGGTTCTTCGTTTTATCGCGTGTATCGGTAATTACTTTTTCTCTGTGTCCTGTTTGTTCATCAGATTCTTCTTTGTAAGTAACACCTTCGATGATGGATTCGTAAGCGATTTCACCATCAAACTCAGAAAGAATTACCGCGTTGTAAGGATCCCAGAAGCAAAGCTCCTGACCTTTCTCTACTGTATCTCCTTCTTTTACTTTTAAGAATGCGCCATAAGGAACGTTGTTGGTAATCAACACTCTTCCTTCCTTATCAACAATTCTGATTTCACCTGTGCGCCCCATAACGATTTGCACTTTGTTGCCATCGTTATCGGTGCTATCGATAGTTCTTAAACCTTCGAACTCAATTTTACCAGGGAATTTCGCTTTTACGTTTGCATCTACTGCAATGTTAGATGCCGTACCACCCACGTGGAAAGTACGAAGTGTTAACTGAGTACCCGGTTCACCAATGGATTGTGCTGCAATTACACCAACAGCTTCACCTGCCTGAACCATTCTACCGGTTGCGAGGTTACGGCCATAGCATTTTGCACAACCACCCACTCTCGACTCGCACGTTAGAATAGAGCGAATCTCTACTTCTTCAATGCTCGTCTCGTCAATCTTCTTGGCAATATCATCGGTTATTTCACCATTGGCGGCAAGAATTAATTCCTGTGTTAATGGATCGTAAATATCGTGTACAGAAACACGGCCCACTATACGTTCTGCCAATGGCTCAACGATATCTTCGTTGTCTTTTAACGCAGTAACTTTTAATCCTCTTAATGTGCCGCAATCTTCTTCCGATATTACTAAGTCTTGCGCAACGTCAACTAACCTTCTGGTTAAGTAACCTGCGTCCGCTGTTTTAAGAGCTGTATCTGCTAAACCTTTACGAGCACCGTGGGTAGAAATAAAGTACTCTAATACATCTAGTCCTTCTTTAAAGTTTGAAAGAATAGGGTTTTCGATGATGGAGCCAACTGATCCTGCTAAGTTTTTCTGAGGCTTGGCCATCAGACCACGCATACCACCTAACTGACGAATCTGTTCGCGTGAACCACGAGCACCAGAGTGCATCATCATGTAGATAGGATTGAACCCTTGATCATCATTTTCTAATTGATTCATCAAAGTGTTTGTCAACATGGTGTTAGCGCGTGTCCAGATATCGATTACCTGGTTGTAACGCTCATTGTCTGTAATCAGACCCATCATGTAGTTGTTCCATACAGCATCAACTTCTTTTTGTGCTTCCACTACTAAGTGTGCTTTCTCTGCCGGAACTTTTACATCGTTCAAGCCCATTGAAAGCCCACCTTTGTAAGCCATCTGGAAACCTAATTCTTTGATATCATCCAAGAACTTAGCTGTTTTAGCAAGACCCGCGTGTTTAAACACATCAGCGATGATAGTCTGTAATTTTTTCTTAGATAAAAGTTCATCTACGAAACCAACTTCTTCAGGAACATATTGGTTGAAGATAACACGACCAGCCACAGTTTCGATAACCTTGTAAGATAACTCGCCTGTTTTCTTATCGCGAACTTTTACACGGACTTTAATGAATGCATTTTTCGATAACTTACCTTCGTTGTAAGCAATTACCAATTCTTCCGTAGAGTAGAAAGTCATCTTCTCTCCTAACACAGGTTTTTCAGGAGTTCCTTTTCTACCTTTTGTTAAGTAATATAAACCTAACACCATGTCTTGCGATGGTACCGTAATAGGTGCACCGTTAGCAGGGTTAAGAATGTTATGAGACGAAAGCATTAAGATAGATGCTTCTAAAATTGCTTCTTGACCAAGAGGCACGTGTACGGCCATTTGGTCACCGTCAAAGTCAGCGTTAAACGCAGTACACACTAACGGGTGTAACTGAATTGCTTTTCCTTCGATTAGTTTTGGTTGGAATGCCTGAATACCTAAGCGGTGAAGCGTTGGAGCGCGGTTTAAAAGAACTGGATGTCCTTTCAACACATTTTCCAAAATATCCCAAACCACAGGATCTTTGCGATCAACTATTTTCTTTGCTGATTTTACAGTTTTTACAATTCCTCTTTCAATAAGTTTGCGAATGATAAATGGCTTGAATAATTCAGCAGCCATATCTTTTGGCAAACCGCACTCGTGTAATTTTAATTCAGGACCAACAACAATTACTGAACGGCCTGAGTAATCAACACGCTTACCTAATAAGTTTTGACGGAAACGACCTTGCTTACCTTTCAGCATATCGCTCAAAGATTTTAAGGCACGGTTTCCATCAGAGCGAACTGCGTTTACTTTTCTTGAGTTATCAAATAATGAATCAACTGCTTCTTGTAACATACGCTTTTCGTTACGTAAGATTACTTCAGGAGCTTTGATATCAATCAATCTTTTCAAACGGTTATTTCTGATAATAACCCTTCTGTATAAGTCATTCAAATCTGAAGTGGCGAAACGGCCACCATCCAAAGGAACAAGCGGACGTAATTCGGGTGGAATTACAGGCACCATTCTGATAACCATCCACTCCGGTTTATTGATGATACGTGAGTTTGCATCGCGGAAAGCTTCTACAACTTTTAATCGTTTTAAAGCTTCTGCTTTGCGCTGTTGTGATGTATCTGTAGCCGCCTGATGACGCAATTCGTATGAAAGTTCATTCAAGTTCAATCTTGATAACAACATTTCTAGCGCATCGGCACCCATTTTAGCGATAAACTTACGCGGATCGTTATCGTCTAACATTTGGTTCTCGCGTGGCAGTTTATCTACGATATCAAGGTATTCTTCCTCTGTTAAGAAATCAAGGCGGTTAACTCCGTCTTCTTCTTTAATACCCGGTTGAATAACAACATAACGTTCGTAGTATATGATTTGGTCTAATTTCTTTGTTGCTAAACCAAGCAAATACCCAATTTTGTTGGGTAAAGAACGGAAATACCAGATGTGTGCAACCGGAACAACCAATTCGATGTGTCCCATGCGTTCACGTCTTACTTTTTTCTCTGTAATTTCTACACCGCAACGGTCGCAGATAATGCCTTTGTAACGGATGCGCTTGTACTTACCGCAATGACATTCCCAATCTTTAACTGGACCGAAAATTCTTTCGCAGAACAAACCGCCCATTTCGGGTTTGTAGGTTCTGTAATTGATGGTCTCCGGTTGCGTTACTTCACCGTGTGAGCTCTCGAGAATAGACTCAGGAGAAGCTAAGCTGATGGTGATTTTGGAGAAGTCACTGTTTATTTTTTTATTTTTTCTGAAAGACATCTTTTTATTGTTTAGTCTTTAGTACTATTCTTTTAATTCGTTGTTCGTGTTTAGTTGTTAGTTGTTCAGAATCTCTTCGAGTAACGAACAACTAACAACGATCAACGATCATTAATCCATTGTAATTTCAAGAGCAAGGCCTCTTAATTCATGAACCAATACATTAAATGATTCAGGAATATTTGGTTTGCGCATGTTTTCGCCTTTCACGATGGATTCGTATGCTTTTGCGCGTCCGATTACATCGTCTGACTTAATCGTAAGGATTTCCTGTAAGATGTGCGAAGCACCAAAAGCTTCGATCGCCCAAACTTCCATTTCTCCGAAACGCTGTCCACCAAATTGCGCCTTACCACCCAAAGGTTGTTGCGTAATAAGCGAATAAGGTCCGATAGAACGAGCGTGCATTTTATCATCTACTAAGTGTCCTAATTTCAGCATATAAGCAACACCCACTGTAACAGGCTGATCGAACTTTTGTCCGGTTAAACCATCGTACAGGTAAGTTCTTCCGTATGCCGGTAAGCTTGCTTCTCGAAGCTCGCTTTGTACTTGCTCCATTGATGCTCCATCGAAAATCGGAGTAGCATATTTGCGACCCAACTTTTTACCTGCCCATGCCAATACCGCTTCGTATAGCTGACCGAGATTCATACGGCTTGGTACACCAAGAGGATTCAAACAGATGTCAACAGGTGTTCCGTCTTCTAAGAAAGGCATGTCTTCATCACGAACAATTCTGGCTACTACACCTTTGTTACCGTGACGCCCCGCCATCTTATCTCCTACTTTCAGCTTGCGCTTTTTAGCGATGTAAACTTTTGCAAGTTGTACGATACCTGTTGGCAATTCATCTCCCACTTCTAACGTGAAGCGTTCGCGTTTGAATTCACCTGCAATGGTATTGCGCTTGAGTAAGTAGTTCTTAGTCAGGTTAGCAATTAATTCATTAGTATGATCATCGCTTGTCCAGTTTTCTAAAGAAACATCGGCAATTAAGTTAACCTCTTCAGGTACTGCGTAATTACTTTCGTCTCTGTAAATGTTTTTATCAGGGAACAAATTGCTCTCGATAACTTTTGCAGAGAATTTTACGCCTTTGCTGATTAATTCATCCCCAAACTTATGCTTAACGCCATTGCTGGTTTTACCGTTAAGCAAAGTGCTGAGTTTTTTAATCATATCGTTACGCAACTCAGTTAACTGTTTGCTGTATCGATTCTTTAAAGCATCAAGCTCTTTCTTATTTTTTGTTCTTAAATCCTTATCGCGTTTTGGTCTTGAGAATAATTTAGTCTCGATAACCACACCTTTTAATGATGGCGGTGCCTTCAAAGAAGCATCCTTCACATCACCGGCTTTATCACCGAAGATGGCGCGCAACAGTTTTTCTTCAGGAGTTGGATCAGTTTCACCTTTAGGAGTGATTTTACCAATAAGAATATCTCCTTCTTTTACTTCTGCACCAACGCGAATGATACCGTTTTCATCCAAATGCTTAACTGCATCTTCACTAACATTCGGGATTTCAGAAGTTAATTCTTCTTCACCTCGTTTCGTATCGCGAACTTCTAATTCAAATTCTTCGATGTGAATGGATGTGTAAATATCATCACGTACAACACGTTCAGATATTACGATCGCATCTTCGAAGTTATATCCTTGCCATGGCATGTAGGCCACTAGTAAGTTTCTACCTAGCGCTAGTTCACCTTTTTCAGTTGCATATCCTTGGCACAAAGGCTGACCTTTCACAACTTGTTCTCCTTTTTTAACCAAAGGAGTTAAGTTAATACAAGTATCCTGGTTGGTTCTGCGGAACTTAATCAGGTTATAGGTTTTGTATTCTGTATCGAAGTTGATTAACTCTTGCTCTTCGTTGCGGTCATACTTAACCACAATTTTAGTTGCATCTACAAAATCAACAACACCTGTACCTTCAGATAATATAAGGGTACGTGAGTCAAGGGCTATTCTGCCTTCCAGGCCTGTTCCTACAATCGGAGCTTCAGGTCTCATTAACGGAACAGCCTGACGTTGCATGTTCGAACCCATTAAGGCACGGTTAGCATCATCGTGTTCTAAGAAAGGAATTAACGATGCCGCAACCGAAACGATTTGGTTCGGAGCAATATCCATGTAACGCAATTCTTTTGGTTCTACTACAGGGAAATCTCCTTCAAATCTGGCTTTTACTTTCTCATCAAGAAACTCACCGTTATCTTTTAACTTGGCATTCGCCTGAGCGATATAGTGCGTATCTTCTTCTTCAGCAGTTAAGTAAATTATACCATCTTTTGATTTCGCTTTACCATTTTCGATTTTACGATAAGGTGTCTCAATAAAGCCCATCTTGTTCACTTTAGCGTGAACGCAAAGAGATGATATCAAACCGATGTTCGGACCTTCTGGTGTTTCGATAGTACACAAACGTCCGTAGTGCGTGTAGTGTACATCTCGCACTTCGAAACCAGCGCGCTCTCTTGAAAGACCACCTGGACCGAGTGCCGACATTCTTCTTTTGTGCGTAATCTCTGCCAATGGATTAGTTTGATCCATGAACTGAGATAACTGGTTAGTACCAAAGAAGGAGTTTATAACTGAAGATAATGTTCTGGCGTTAATCAAATCCACCGGTTTGAAATCTTCGTTATCACGAACATTCATTCTTTCTTTGATGGTACGCGCCATACGTGCTAACCCAACACCAAACTGAGTATACAATTGTTCACCAACTGTTCTTACACGTCTGTTGCTCAAGTGATCGATGTCATCAATTAGAGCTTTAGAGTTGATAAGACCAATCAAATATTTTACGATTAATAAAATATCATCTTTCGTTAAAACTCTGTGGTCGTAACTTAAATCAAGTCCAAGTTTTTTATTAATTCTGTAACGGCCTACTTCACCAAGATCGTAGCGCTTTTCGCTGAAGAACAAACTGTTGATGATATCACGAGCTGTTTGTTCATCTGGAGCTTCTGTATTTCTTAACTGACGGTAGATGTATTCAACCGCTTCTTTTTCAGAGTTAGAATTATCTTTTGCAAGTGTATTAAAGATGATGGTGTAATCTGCTACATTGATATCATCTCTGTGTAAAATGATAGACTTTACACCAGAATCAAGAATTGTATCAACATCTTCAGCGCCAATAATATGGTCGCGCTCTAATAATACTTCGTTTCTGTCAATAGAAACAACTTCACCGGTATCTTCGTCTACGAAATCTTCTGTCCAGGTTTTTAAAACCCTTGCCGCTAATTTGCGGCCTACATATTTTTTCAATGTGTTTTTGTTTGCTTCTACCTCTTCAGATAAACCAAACAAATCAAGAATGTCTTTATCGGAACCGTAACCAATTGCGCGTAACAAAGTAGTTACAGGGAATTTTTTCTTACGGTCGATATAAGCGTACATTACGCTGTTAACGTCTGTGGCAAATTCTATCCACGAACCTTTAAACGGAATAATACGCGCTGAATATAATTTAGTTCCGTTAGTGTGTTTGCTCATAGCGAAGAACACACCAGGAGAACGGTGTAATTGCGATACGATTACACGTTCGGCACCATTGATGACGAACGAGCCGCGCTCAGTCATATAGGGTATGTTACCCAAGAACACTTCTTGCTCGATGGTTTCGAAATCTTCGTTATCCTCATCGTTACAAGTTAAGCGCAGTTTTGCCTTTAAAGGCACAGAGAAAGTTAGACCACGATCGATACACTCATCAACTGAGTATTTTGGAGGATCGATGGTATAATCTACGAACTCGAGCACGAAATTTTCGCGCGAGTCGCTGATGGGGAAGTTTTCAGCGAAAACTTTAAAAAGGCCTTCGTTTTGTCTTTTTTCTGCAGGTGTTTCTATCTGCAAGAAATCTTTGAAAGACTGAAGTTGAAGATCCAGAAAATCCGGATAATCAATTATTCGCTCGATAGATGAAAAATCGATGCGACCATTAGAATTTTTCTTTGCCAAGGGTAAAACTATTTAAGTGCCTGGACTCTTAAGAACATTTGTGGGTAGAAATGGGAAAAGACCCTGTACCATTTTTGCATGGAACAGGGTCTGTGAAGATGGTTGAAGACGGTACCCAGCGCCTTTCACCAACTGAAGGGAATTATTTCAATTCTACTTCAGCACCAGCTTCTACAAGCTGCTTCTTCAAGTTTTCTGCTTCGTCCTTAGGAAGACCTTCTTTGATTGTCTTAGGAGCGCCATCAACTACATCTTTAGCTTCTTTCAAGCCAAGACCAGTTAATTCTTTCACAAGCTTCACGATTTGAAGTTTGTTAGCACCAGCGCTTTTCAATACTACATCGAAGTTAGTCTTTTCTGCGGCAGCAGCTCCGCCACCAGCAGCAGGACCAGCCGCAACAGCTACAGCAGCAGCAGCAGGCTCGATTCCGTATGTTTCTTTTAAATAAGAAGCTAATTCGTTTACTTCTTTTACTGTGAGTTCAACTAGTTGATCTCCAAGTGCTTTAACATCAGCCATTGTAATAAAATTTAAAGTTTTTGAAATTCGATTAATTATTTAGTTGCAGCGCGTTCTTCCAAAGTCTTCATTAAGCCGCCCAATGTATTCTTTCCGCTTTGTAGGGCAGAAATAACATTTTTGGCAGGAGATTGAAGCAATGCAATAACATCGCCAATGAGCTCATTTTTGCTCTTAAGCTCAGCGAGCATAGTTAAATTCTCTGCTCCGATAAATAAGTCGGAAGAGATGGAAGCAGCTTTTAAAACAGGTTTGCCATCCAGTTTTTTATGGTACTCCTTTAAAACTTTTGCAGGCGCGTTTCCAATTTCTTTTGAAAACATTACACCTGAAAAACCATGGAGTGTTTTAAATACTGGAGAGAAATCGGTTCCTTCTTGTGCTTCTAAAGCTTTGCGGATCAAGGTGTTTTTGTAAACACGGTATTCGATACCACTCTTGAAACAAAGTCTTCTGAAAGCATTTACTTGTGCCACGGTTAAACCGCTAGCGTCTGTAATATAGAAGTGAGCGTTTTTTGCAAACTTTCCTTTTAGCTCTTCAATGATCTGTTCTTTTTCTTCTCTGGTCATGTTGTTAAATCTTAAATGCCAGCAATTGATGCTTTATCCACTGCGATGCCCGGGCTCATGGTTGTAGAAATAGTGATACTTCTAAAGTATGCACCTTTCGCTGAGGCAGGCTTCAGTTTTGCTACTGTCTGAATCATCTCTAACGCGTTGTCGCGGATTTTATCAGCGGCAAAAGAAGCTTTTCCAATGCTTACGTGGATGATACCAGTTTTATCGATTTTGAAATCGATTTTACCAGCTTTCACTTCTTTCACTGCTTTACCAACTTCTAACGTTACGGTACCTGACTTAGGGTTTGGCATTAAGCCGCGAGGACCTAACACTTTACCAAGTTTACCTACCTTAGCCATTACTGTTGGTGTACAGATGATTACATCAATGTCCGTCCAACCACCTTCAATTTTTTGAATGTAGTCGTCCAAACCTACGTGTTCTGCACCAGCATCTTTTGCATCCTGAACTTTGTCAGGCGTGCACAGTACCAATACGCGAACTGTTTTACCAATACCGTGTGGTAAAGCCACAACGCCACGCACCATTTGATCGGACTTCTTAGGATCTACACCTAAGCGAATATCCAAGTCAACAGACGAATCGAACTTAGTGAAGGTGATATCCTTCAGCATTTTCGATGCATCATCAAGTGAGTATTCTTTGTCGAAGTTAAACTTTGCCAATACGGCTTTTCTGTTTTTTGAAATCTTTGCCATTGTTCAATGATTTTTTAATTGAACCAATTATTTATCCCACGGTGGGGTACCACTTACAGTTACACCCATGCTACGCGCTGTACCGGCAATCATCTTCATGGCAGACTCAATTTTAAATGCGTTTAAGTCTGGCATTTTAGTTTCAGCGATTGTTTTCACTTGATCCCAAGTGATAGAACCCACTTTAGTGCGGTTAGGCTCAGCAGAACCCTTTTGCTTTTTCATCGCTTCTAGGATGAGGTTAGCAGCAGGCGGTGTTTTAATGACGAAGTCGAAAGACTTGTCGTTGTAAATAGTAATGAGTACGGGCAATACCTGACCCGGTTTGTCTTGCGTACGAGCGTTGAACTGCTTACAGAAGTCCATAATGTTCAAGCCCTTGCTACCCAAAGCCGGACCAATTGGAGGTGACGGGTTAGCGGCACCACCTTTTACCTGAAGTTTCAGATAACCTGTAATTTCCTTTGCCATTGCTACTTAGTCTAGCTTTTCTACTTGCATGTAACTTAACTCAACAGGTGTGTTACGACCGAAGATCTTAACCATTACGTTGAGTTTCTTTTTGTCTTCGAAGATTTCCTCTACAGAACCAGTGAAACCACTGAATGGTCCATCCATTACTTTCACTTGCTCGCCCTTGATGTAAGGGGTTTCGAGTTTTTCTTCGGTGCTGTCAATCTCATCAACTTTGCCGAGTATCCTGTTCACCTCTGATTGACGTAGAGGAACTGGGACTTTGGAAGCACCGGCACCGTTGCTGCCCAAGAAACCTAACACTCCGGGAATTTCGTTCACGGTATGAAAAGCTTTTTCGTTGGACAAATCGGCCGAAATAAGAATGTAACCCGGGAAAAAGCTGCGCTCACGAACACGCTTTTTTCCGCCTCTCATTTCGTACACTTTCTCTGATGGGATGAGCACTTGTGGGATTGCATCCGCAAGTTTGGAACGCTCTATTTCAGTTTCCAGATAAGATTTGATTTTCTTTTCCTGACCACTTACTGCGCGTAAAACGTACCACTTTAGTTCGCCCATACCTTTAAAATTCTCTATAGAACCACTCTAAACCAGAACGAAAAGCCCAGTCTATAGCGCCTATGATAAGCGCGAAGATGGTAGAAGCCACTAATACCAGGATAGCGCTGCTTTGAAGTTCGCTATACTTGGTCCAAGAGACCTTGTTCTTGATCTCGTCCCAGGATTCTTTGAAATAAGTTGTCACTTTTTCCATAACAATTACCTGCTTTCCGGCAGAGGGTTTATGCTGTTTTCAGCTATTTCTTTTGCCTTTTTAGGCTTTTAATCTATCGTTGCACAGGTGGAGAGGCTCGAATGCTGACGCTTCGGTCAGCATTTAGACATTCACTCTGTGAATCGTCTGAACTTCCAGCCACCCGGCTAGTTT
>JAJTEH010000038.1 GCA_021298355.1 Flammeovirgaceae bacterium | reverse complement strand
TTTTTCTAAGAAGATTTCTTCTGTATCCAATTGCAATTTTTCGATGTTACGAGCGGTGGGTTGATTTACGATCATCGCGAAACATCGCGGTAATAGTATAGGATACGTTACTTGGTGATGTTTAAAAATTTCTTTTAGTTCTAACCAATATACTAACTCAGCCGGACCTCCACAGTAAGCTAAATTCGGTAATAAAATTTCTTGGTAAACTGGTCTTAACAATACGTTCGGACTAAATCTTTCCGGATGTTGTGCGATTTCATATCGCATTTCATCTTCTGTAAATTCAATCTTTGTGTTGAGAACTTTGTATTGTTTATTATTCGATTCAATTCTTTCTCTTATGTTATCCTTTAAATAAAAAAAGTTAATGTCTCTTCCTTGAATGGGTGCTTCGTAGCCAACTGTTTTTAAATCTTGATTGGTTTTATCAACTAGTTTTTTTGTTGGTCTTACTGCTTCTGCTAACGTATTTGCTTTTGTGTAGGCATCTTTAAAAACACCAATCTCTCCAGGAATTTGAGGAAGTAATTTTTTTAAATCATTCAAATGAAATCTTCCTACTGCACCTTGTTGCTGTGTATGCCAGGTATATTTCTGATTATATAGGCGGAATGATTTTATTTCTTCATAATCATGATCTTCAGATGCCATCCAATATACAGGCACAAAATCATAAGCCGGAAATTTTTCTTTTAATGATTTACAAGCATTAATAACCGTAACCACTTTGTAGATAAAATAAAGCGGTCCGGTAAAAATATTGAGTTGATGCCCTGTGGTGATGGTAAATGTATTTTTGTTTTGTAAGGATTGAAGATTTTGATTTTCTGCTTCGGATAAACTAATGGATTGATATTGCTGTGTTAAACTTTTAACCAATACGTGTCGTGCTTGCTCGGTAAAGGTTTGTTGCTTCTCAGGATATCAATAAGTATGCATGGACTAACGACAAGTGTACAGCAAAAGTTTTACTATTCCATAAACGGCTACTGCACCACTTTGCCATGTAAATCAAACTCAGTTGCTTCTTCTACTTTCACATTTACGAAGTCGCCAATTCTGATGTAATCATCTGCAGGAATAATTACTTCATTATCTACTTCGGGCGAGTCGTGTTCGGTTCTGCCTATGTATGAGCCTCCTTCTTTTCTATCAATCAACACGTTAAAGGTTTTGCCGATTTTTTGTTGATTCAACTCGTACGAAATATTTTGTTGTACTTCCATCAACTCACCTACACGTTGTTGTTTTACATCATCCGGCACATCGTCTGTCATGGTGCCAGCGTGTGTATTTTCTTCGTGCGAGTATGTGAATACACCTAAGCGATCGAAGCGCATGCGTTCCACAAAGCTTACCATTTCTTCAAACTCTGCTTCGCCTTCGCCAGGGTGGCCGGCAATCATGGTGGTACGAATAGCAATGCCCGGCACTTTGCTGCGAATAGTTTGTAACAATTCTTCTGTCTTTTCTCTGGTTGTACCTCTGCGCATGAGTTGCAACATTTTGCTCGAGCCATGTTGCAGCGGGATATCGAGGTATTTACAAATATTAGGGCGTTCGGCCATTACATCTAATACATCTAGAGGGAAACCCATTGGAAATGCATAATGCAGTCTTATCCAATCGATACCTTGTACATCCGAAAGTTTTTGTAATAACTCAGCTAAGTTTCTTTTCTTATACAAATCCAAACCATAGTAAGTGGAGTCTTGCGCAATCAATAACAATTCGCGTGTTCCGTTTTTGGCTAAGTTTTTTGCTTCTAAAACCAATTCATCGATCGGTCTTGAAATATGTTTGCCGCGCATTAAAGGAATGGCGCAAAAAGAACATGGTCTGTCGCAGCCTTCAGAAATTTTTAAATATGCGAAATGACTTGGATTAGTTAAAATGCGTTCGCCCAATAATTCGTGCTTGTAATCTGCTTTAAAAACTTTGAGCAAGCGAGACAAATCGCGCGTGCCGAACCAGGCATCAACCTGAGGAATTTCCTTTTCTAAATCATCTTTATACCGTTGCGAAAGGCAACCCGTAACGTAAACTTTGTCAACAATGCCTTCTTCTTTGGCATCTACATATCGTAAAATAGTATCGATGGATTCTTGCTTAGCATTGTCGATAAACCCACAAGTATTAATGACCACCACACTCGCATCATCCTCTTTTGCTTCGTGTGTAGCGTCTATACCATTGCCACGCAACTGGGTTAACAACACTTCCGAGTCCACCAGGTTTTTAGAGCAACCCAATGTTACAATATTTACTTTCGTTTGTTTATTTCCTTTGGTTTTCACGCCTCTTGCTTTTCAGTTTATCGGGCAAAATTACGAAAAATAATGTGGCTTCATTTCTTCGCTTATCTTTGCATTTTATTATTGATGATAAGGGTGAAAAAAGCCAGTTATTTATTGTTTCTACTGCTTGCGGTGGCTTGTTTGGATGAGCCCGATTGCTTCAATCTAAGGAATGATGCCGTAACCTTTGTGTTTAGAAAATTATATGATGGCAAATTAGATACGGTTACATTGGTACGCACAGATGTTACAGGAAAATCGGTTAACCTTTTTGAGGAAGACACCGTGGTTTTAAGCACCGTTTCTGTGTTGGTAGATTATACAGCCGAGCAATCTTTAGTAAAACTTAAAACATTCGAAAGATCTACTTCGATTGATATTGGCTATCGGGTACAAGCTCAATTCATTTCAGAAACGTGCGATCCACGTTTTGTTTTGTCTGAACTTAAGGTGTTGGGTTCCGATGCCGATTCAGTTAATGTTCCTAATTCAACACCTTCTGCCGGAGGTAACATAAATGTGTATCGGTGCCCTCGCACCAATTATATACGGATAGCCTTCAGAGAAGTGGAAGCCGATGGCGATTTAAGGCGCGATACGCTTACTATTACTAAATCAATTGCCGATTTTGAAGCAGTAAAACTTTTTGCCGATTCCGGAGCATTAAGTTTTGTACGCTTGCCGCTAAACCCCAACAGCAACACAACTACGTACACGTTTACTTTGCCAAATAACTCCTCTAAAACAATAACTTTTGCCTACACACGCACCACCAAAGTAATTTTACCAGCTTGTGGTGTTCAAACTGTTTTTGATGATCTTTCTATTTTGAGTAGCACCTTCGATCGTGCCGAGTTGTTTCCGAACGATGCCCGAACAAGATTAAAACGAGATTCTATTTATGACCCGCCCATCGCAAATTTTCAGGTTGTGCATTAGCCTTTGCCTGTTGCTTGCCGGAGGCAAGGTATGGGCACAAGATTCTGTAAAAGTAAAAAGCAAATGGATACCCACAGGTTTGCGGATTGGGTATGAAATTATTTCACCAATAAAATCAAATACCTCAACCCATTTTAACGGGTGGGAAGCAATAGCCGAAACTGAAATACACCGTTACCTGGCTGTTGCCGAAATAGGAAGTTGGGCACGCAACTGGCAAGCCGATAATGGCAGCACGTACGAAAACGATGGCAGGTACTGGCGCGTGGGTGCCGATGTAAACTTTTTAACGAAGGATAAAGACAAAAATGTTTTTTCGTTAGGTTTCAGGTACGCACGATCTACCTTTAATGAAACATCTACCCTGATAACGCAAAGCGAAATTTGGGGCGATTTTATTTCTACCCGAAGCAATAACAATGTATCGGTTGGTTGGGCAGAGTTAACCACCGGTTTGCGTGTTAAAGTTTGGAAAGTATTTTGGTTAGGGTGCACGGCTCGTTTTAAATTTTCGAACAGCATTACGCAAAACCGCGATTTACTTACAACCGATATACCGGGTTACGGCAGTACCAACAAAGAAACAACATGGGGTTTTGGGTATTACGCGTTATTCAGAATTCCGCTAAAGAAAAGTAAGTAAATGCCCAATTCATGTATTTCGCTTTTTGCTGTACCTAACGCTTACATATACTACCGCACCAATAAACACGGAAGAAACTACCCAGGCCCATTCGTTAACTTTGCGGGCACTTACCTGAAAAGTATAGGGTTTTAATAAAAATTTTAAAGAAGAAGGTTTCCACATAGCAACACGATTGGTTACAGAATCGGCATTGTGGGTAGAAATAGTGCCGGGCATTTCAATTTCTATCGTAAAATGGCAGTCGCTGGCCCACATCAGGTAAGCCAATTTTTCTTCAAATGCTTTATTTGCTTTATCGAAATTATCTTCATCTAAATATTTTCTGATATTTAAAGAATCAAGTAATGGCAAAACATCTGTATCATAAGAAGACTCTTTGCTTGTTAATTTTTCGAAGATTTGCTTTTCATTTTCTTTCCAGATTAGGCGTGCTTCTTCTTCTTTTAAATTTTGTAGCACCATTTCTGAAACATGATTGAAATAAGCTACTGAGCCATATTGGTCTGAAATTTTTACATTCAGATTCTCCAAAAAAACACTATCAGCTTTACTCAAAGGTTTTCCTTCAGCCGGTAGTTTGGCGATGAAATCAAAATCTTGTGCATTGAAAAAATCGTCTACTGGGGTTGATAGAAAATTGATAGGGCCAAAAGTTTCAGCATAATCAAAGTATGTATAAAACCAACGGAATCTTTTGTTAAACGATGCAGATATAGGCAGATTATTTTTCTGCTGTTGTTGCTCTTTGTTAAAGGCATCCGTACTACTAAATTTCTTAGAAAACTGATGGTCATACGTAACTCTTTCATGAACAATAGATGAATCCGCGCTCTCTTTTTTTAGAGGTATGGAACTAATTTCTTCTACTTTTTTTAGTGTAGATGAAAGGGATGAAGTATCCTTTGTTGCTTTTTTCACTAATTTATAATTCCAAACTAATGAATCGGATACTCCCAGATACTGATGTTTTTTCATACTTGAATCTGAGGAAGTAACCGTAATTGTTTTCTCAAAACTACCATCTTCGTTCACTACTGTTTTAAATTTTGCTTCATCTGAACAGGATGTTAACAAGAACATCGCCAGTGCAACTATCAAACTATTTTTCATGATTTTATTTTTTTAATTTCTTTTCAATCAATTCTCTTATGCTGATTTTCCTTTCTTTTTTCCTGTTTAAATTATTTTTTAGTAAGGCAGAAGTATTTAATAAACTAGCTTTAGAATATTTGGGTAGTTGATTGTTTTTACTTTCTTCAACAGAAAATAATTCTTGCCCTGCAAATAAAATCAACACCATTGCGGCCACTTGAAAAGGAACCAACAACCATCTGCTCAGAAAAGATATATTTAAATCAACCTGTTTATCTGAATGGTTTATTGCTTCCATTATTTTTTGAACTGCCTGAGCCTGATGACCAGGCGTAAATTCTGCACGCTGTAGGGTTTCAATTTGCGAAGCATAGTGTTGTACTTCTTCGAGCAAATCTTTACACGTTTCGCATGCAGCACAATGCAGCAAAACTCTTTCTTTGTCTGCTTCCGTTAGTTCAAACCAATTCCAGATTTCTTCTTCCACGTGTTGCGCTTTCATAGCTCGGGTGTTTGGTACATCATCTTCATATACATACTTACTTGCTTACGGGCATGAAACAAATTGCTTTTAATTTGCTCTTCTGTTTGCCCGCTTATCTGCATGGTTTCTTCGGTTGTAAAATCTTGCAAATCTTTCAACACAAAAACAGTTTTTTGTTTTTCGCTTAAGGTTTCTGCTGCCTTTTTAAAACGCTCTGCCAATTCATTTGCTTCTAGCATTTTTGCTGGAGTTTCTGTTGAAGCAATTTGCATGGCATGCGTTTCGGGCTGTTGTCTTTTTCTTTTTTTATAAGAAGCTGTTTTCGTATAGTCCATACAGGTGCGAAGGGTTAAGGCATATAACCAGGTGCTGAGTTTAGCTTGATGTTTAAACTGAGCAAAATGCCTCCACCATTTTACACATGCTTCTTGCACCACATCTTCGGCATCTGCCTGGTTGCCTAAATACCGAAAAGCCAAATTGAATACAAAGGGATAATATGCATCTACCAAATACCGAAAGGCTTGTTTATCGCCTTTTTGTGCCTGGGTTATCCAATGTGTTTCGTTGGTTGTGGATGTCATGCAGGGATAAGACGAGGTTTTTCGTCTGAGGTAAAAAGATACGATGAAAAAAATTGAAAATTCTTTTGTTTACTTTATTCTATCTTCTTGTTTTTAAAGGTACCTAAGCAAAATTACTTTGGTAATTGGATTAATTTGTTCGATAAACTTCTCATGATTGTCGCTCCAGGGCCGCTAGGCCCCGCATGCTCACTCAACGCTGAATTCTATCTGCACCATCCCTTCCAGACCAAAGATAGAATTAATGCGTTTCGTAAGCATGCTGATTTATTCAATGCGGAAGACATCATTCTTAATTTAACACTTAGATTGAAGACACATCGACTACGGAAATTAGTTGATCTTTAGCCTTGTTAAAAAGTTTGGTAGTAAGTTGTTTTAACATTTTGTTAAAACTTAT
This sequence comes from Flammeovirgaceae bacterium, assembly GCA_021298355.1. Lineage (GTDB taxonomy): Bacteria > Bacteroidota > Bacteroidia > Cytophagales > Cyclobacteriaceae > Chryseotalea. The sequence goes on along the minus strand of JAJTEH010000038.1, from coordinate 14,108 downwards.
TAATGCTACCTCATTGCCAGCAGACAAGATCATATTGCATACACTCCTTTTTACAGGAGAGAAGTGAGGTCATTTTTAAAACTTGTAATTGTATTCTTTAAAGTGTAAAAAAATTAAGACTTTCTTATTCTCCTATTTTTTCATCAAGGAAATGATTTCGTTGAGTTTGAGTAAGGCTTCAATCGGACTGATGGTATTGATATCTAACTTTTTAATTAATTCATCTACTGCTACAAAGCGCGGATCTGACTCAAATAAAGAAATCTGGCTCGTTACTTTAGGAACGTTCTCAAATTTATTATTCGATTGGTTTTTGTGTTTGTCTTTTTCTAGGAAGTGTAAAATTTCGTTGGCGCGTAAAACTACCTTATTAGGCATACCCGCCAACTGCGCCACATGTATACCAAAACTGTGTTCGCTGCCGCCAGGTTTTAATTTGCGCATGAAAATAATTTTATCTCCTGCTTCCTTCACACTTACATTAAAATTCTTCACGCGAACTAAATCTTCTGTTAGTTGATTGAGTTCGTGATAATGGGTGGCAAAAAGTGTTTTCGGTTTATGGTCTTTATGGTTGTGTAAATATTCTACAATGGCCCAGGCTATAGAAACTCCATCGTATGTTGATGTTCCTCTGCCAATCTCATCCATTAAGATTAGACTTCGGTCGCTCAGGTTATTGAGAATGCTGGCTGTCTCCGTCATCTCAACCATAAAAGTTGATTCGCCACGCGAAACATTATCGCTCGCTCCTACTCTTGTAAATATTTTATCGATAATGCCAATGTGCGCTTCTGCTGCCGGAACAAAACAACCAATTTGTGCTAATAAAACAATCAATGCGGTTTGTCTTAATAAGGCAGATTTACCCGCCATATTCGGTCCGGTTATTACTAAAATTTGTTGTTGTTCTGTATCAAGTTCTATATCATTCGGCACATACGATTCTCCTGTGGGCAATTGCTTCTCAATAACCGGATGTCTTCCTTCTTTAATGAATAGTTTTTTTGATTCGTTAATTAACGGTCGGCTATAGTGATTAACACGTGCAACGGTTGCAAAAGCCAACAAACAATCGATGGTGGCAACGGTGCGTGCGTTCTGTTGTATCAACGCAATGTAATCGGCAGCTTGTAATACCAATTCATTGAAAATTTTTTGTTCTATGGCGCTGATTTTTTCTTCAGCACCTAAAATTTTTTCTTCGTAAATTTTTAATTCTTCGGTAATGTATCTTTCTGCGTTAACCAAAGTTTGTTTGCGTATCCAATCAGCCGGAACTTTATCTTTATTGGCATTGCTTACTTCTAAGTAATAACCAAAAACTTTGTTGTACGAAATTTTTAGAGATTGAATCCCAGTTCTTTCTATTTCTCTTTTTTGTACTTGTAAGAGATACTCTTTACCACTGCCAGAAATGCCGCGTAATTCATCTAACTCAAAATGAACCAAATCTTTAATAATGCCACCCTGGTTGCTGTGGATGGAGGCATCTTCGCGCAACTCGCGATCGATTTTTTCAATTAAAAAATCGCAAGGATTAATTTGATCGGCCAGCTTCGCCAATTGTTGCACCTTTGCAGTACCCAACGCTTGCTTTACCGGATGTAATCGTTGTAACGATTTTTTCAATTGCACCATCTCACGAGGAGTAATGCGGGCAACTGCTACTTTCGAAATCAATCTTTCTAAATCGGTGATGTGTCGTAATTGTTCGGCTAGTTTATCTGCTAATTCTTGTTGTGTAAAAAAAGTATCGACAACGTGTAAACGTTCTTCTATCGCGGCTACATCTTTTAAGGGCAACACCATCCATTTTTTAAGCAAACGCGAACCCATTGGTGTAGCAGTTTTATCGATAATATCGATTAAGGGTACACCACCTTCTTGCGCAGGTAAAATAATTTCTAAGTTTCTAATAGTGAATTTATCCAACCACACAAATCGATCTTCTTCAATTCTGCTCAGGCTGGTGATGTGCTGGGTGTCTTTGTGTTCTGTTGCATCGAGGTAATGCAAAATGGCGCCAGCCGCAACAATAGCATCGGGCATGGCATCAATTCCAAAACCTTTTAGGGTTACAGTTTTAAATTGTTGCAACAGTTTTTCTTGTGCAAAATCAAAAGCATACACCCATTCATCTAAAGCAAAAGTTGCGTAATTATTTTGTAATAATGCTTCTAATTTATTTCTCGCACTTTTGCTGTAAATCACTTCGGCTGGCGAAAAGTTTTGAAATACCTTAGCAATATATGTTTCGTTGCCTTCTGCTACATAAAACTCGCCCGTGCTGATGTCTAACAATGCCATGCCCCAGGTGTTTTTTCCGAGGTGGATAGAGGCCAGAAAATTATTTTGCTTTCTTTCTAAAACATTATCATTAAAAGAAACACCGGGTGTAACCAATTCTGTAACACCTCTTTTTACAATTCCTTTTACAAAACGCGGATCTTCTAACTGATCGCAAATTGCAACCCGATGGCCGGCTCTAACCAACTTAGGCAGATAAGAATCCAGGGCATGATGTGGAAAACCGGCTAACTCAATTTCAGATGCCGAACCATTTCCTCTTTTGGTTAGCACAATATCCAACACGCGTGCAGCCGTTACTGCATCTTGGCCAAAGGTTTCGTAAAAATCTCCTACCCGAAACAACAACAAAGCACCGGGATACTTCGCTTTTATTGCGTTGTATTGCTTCATTAAAGGAGTTTCGTTTGCCGATTGCCCTGCCATAGCCAACAAAGATAAGGTATGAATCGATTGGATGAATGCCTACCGTAATGGATTAAAAAAGGCTGATTGAAATCAACCGATTAATTAAAGGAAACCAATACAAGACAATAGAAAATCTCTTTTTCTTTGCCATATTTGCGCGATTACTCCGACCACAATTACCTACCATGAAATACAAACGTATTCTTTTAAAACTTAGTGGCGAAGCCCTGCAAGGTTCTTCTAAAACCACCAACATCGATCCGGCTGTGCTGGAACAATATTGCGAAGAAATTAAAGCCGTACATGAACAAGGTGTTGAACTTGCCATTGTAATTGGTGGGGGCAATATTTTCAGAGGAGGACAGGCAGAAGCACTAGGTATAGAGCGCGTACAAGGCGATTACATGGGCATGTTAGCAACGGTTATTAACGCTATGGCCTTGCAAAGTGCGCTAGAAAAACATGGCATGTACACGCGTTTGATGGCCGGTATTAAAATGGAACAAGTGTGCGAACCCTTTATCAGAAGAAGAGCCATTCGCCATTTAGAAAAAGGGCGCATTGTAATTTTTGGTGCGGGTATAGGTAATCCTTATTTCACAACCGATTCTACTGCCAGTTTGCGCGCTATTGAAGTGCAAGCTGATGTGGTATTAAAAGGAACACGAGTAGATGGTGTTTACACCAAAGACCCTGAAAAATTTAGCGATGCCGTACGTTACGAAAAACTTTCTTTTCAGGAAGCGTATGAAAAGAATTTGAACATAATGGATATGACGGCCTTCACACTTTGTATGGAAAACAAACTACCCATCATTGTTTTCGATATGAATAAAAAAGGAAATTTATTGCGCGTTGCGCATGGCGAACAAGCCGGAACATTAATTAGTTAATGCAATCAACGATTTACATGATATGGAAGAACTTGATTTATTATTAGAAGAAGCAAAAGACTTAATGCAAAAAGCTTACGTACACGTAGGCAGCGAACTTACCAAAATAAGAGCAGGAAAAGCAAACCCCAGTATGGTGGATAGCGTACAGGTTTCATATTACGGAACGATGTCGCCTCTAAACCAAGTTGCTTCTGTTACGGCTCCCGAAGCCAGAACGTTATTCATCAAACCTTGGGAAAAAAGTTTGATTCAGGAAATTGAGAGAGCCATCATCAATGCAAATCTTGGTTTTAATCCGCAGAACGATGGACAACAAGTGATCATCAATATACCGATGCTAACAGAAGAAAGACGCAGGCAATTGGTGAAACAAGTTGGGCAAGAATGCGAACACGGAAAAGTGAGTGTACGCAGCGTACGAAAAGAAATTAATGAGATGATTAAAAAACTAAAAGGCGTTTCGGAAGACGACCAAAAAAACGCTGAAGACCAAGTACAAAAATTAACAGACGATTACATTTTAAAAATAGACGCCCTGATGAAAAAGAAAGAGGCAGAAATTATGACGGTGTAAGGAAAAAGCAGAAAATTTTTATATACTTTAAAAGCTCACGGATTTTTCTCGTGAGCTTTTTTATTCTCTTTCATCATAATCTCAAATCATACCACGGGCTTTTAACTCCAGGTATTTGTTAATGGAGTTTACAGTTAGATTCTCGGGTTTAGTTAGCATACAATGAATGCCCATTTGCCTGAGTGTTTGCGCCAATTGCACTTTTGTAAGTGTGTAATCTTCTGCTAAAATATGGGTATACACATCTTCTAAGTTTTCTACTTTATTGTTGCGTGTGTATTGGCTTACTTCGGTGTTTTCGAAAAACACAACTACCAATAAATGGTGTGCGTTTAGTTTTTGTAACTGGGGCAAAACACGTTGCAGGGCGTAGGTACTTTCGAAGTTGGTGTATAACAACAACAAACTTCTTCCTTTCACATATTTATTAACGGTAAGATATAAGTTTTCGTAATTAGCTTCTACCGGTTTTTCTTCTTCGTTATATAAATTTTCTAGTATTTTCTTTAGCTGTACTTTGCTGCGTTCTGCTTTTAAAACAGATTTTGTTCTTTCGGCAAAGGTAATCAGCCCTGCTTTGTCTTGCTTAGCCAACACAATGTTAGAAATTACCAGCGAGGCATTAACGGCATAGTCGAATAAACTCATGCCTTCAAAAGGCATGTGCATGACACGGCTTTTATCTATCAAACAATATACCTGTTGCGATTTTTCATCTTCATATTGGTTTACCATAAGCTGGGCTGTGCGCCCTGTGGCTTTCCAATTAATCGAGCGGTAGTCGTCTCCGCGGGTGTATGGTTTTATATGTTCGAACTCATAACTGTGCCCTATACGCCTAACTTTTTTTACGCCAAACTCGCGCGCAGTTTTGATAAACATTTTTAGTTCATACTTTTTCATTTGTATGATCGAAGGATAAACGGCCATGTTACCGGAAGCTTGCGCTTCGATTCGCCTCTTTACCAGACCTAAGCGAGTGTGTATAAAAACCATTACAGAACCAAAATTGTAAAGCCCGCGCACGGTGGGTCTGATGGTATAGGCTATCTCGCGGGTTTCTTTACTTTTTAAAGTTAACGTATGTTGTGTGTTGCGCAGCTGTAATTCTTTAGGCATTTCGTCTATCGCAATAACGCTTAGATATAAGGCACTTGCATTGGTAAGCGTAAGGGTTACCGGGTTTTCATCGCCTAGAGAGAGTACTGGCGCCATTGTTCTCTTGCCAAGAACTTTTACAGCAGGATTAAAAACAACCAGAGCATCTGCTAAAACGGCTACTGCAAAAACTACTATAGCTAATTTTGCAATTGGGAAAAACAGAGGCAGTACATACGATGCCATGCAGGCAAGTATAAGAATACCGGCCACCAGAAAAAACCTGGTCGACAGAAAAAAGTTTCTGTACATACTCATTAGCGAGGTACTTCTATTCGTTCGGTAATTTCTTTAATAACATCTTCTGCTTCTACGCCTTCCATTTCGCGGTCGGCCGTAAGTTGTATGCGGTGGTTTAATACCGGGCCGGCTACAGCTTTTACATCATCGGGCGTTACGAAAGGCCGGCCACTCATGCCTGCTATTGCTTTAGCTGCACGTAAAATGGCTAACGATGCACGTGGCGATGCTCCCAACGATAAATCTCCGTTATTGCGTGTGCTTACTACAATGTTGGCTATGTAGTTTAAGATTTCATCTTTAATGTGAATTTTCTCAATCAGTTCAAGGCTTTCCTTCAACTCTGTTGCGCTTACTACAGAGGTAACAGTATCAATAACCTTTAATGAAAAATCTTCTTTAAACTTTTTCAATATATCGAGTTCTTGCTCGGCATTAGGATAATTTAATTTAATGCGAAATAAAAAACGATCGAGCTGTGCCTCGGGCAAACGGTAAGTTCCTTCTTGTTCTATAGGGTTTTGTGTAGCAATAACCAGAAAAGGAAAACTCATAGGATATGTTTTTCCATCGTAGGTAATTTGTTTTTCTTCCATTACCTCGAAAAGCGAAGCTTGTGTTTTTGCCGGAGCACGGTTAATCTCATCTATCAACACGATGTTCGAAAACACAGGGCCTTTGTTAAACGTAAATTCACTGTTTTTTGTGTTGTAAATAGAAGTGCCGGTTACATCGGTTGGCATTAAATCGGGCGTAAATTGTATGCGCGAAAAATCCACCGATATACTTTTGGCAACAAGTTTAGCAGTAAGTGTTTTGGCAATACCGGGCACACCTTCCAACAATATGTGGCCACCGGTAAGCAAACCGGCCAATAATAATTCTATTGTTTGTTCTTGGCCTACTACTGCTTTGCCAATTTCTTTTTTAATGCGTGCTATACGCTCGTTTAGTTTGTTTAATTCGGGTTGAAGGGGGCTGTCTAATAAAGATTCCATGCGCAAATAGTTAAATACACTTTTTATAAAAATTTTCTATACTCTGATACAAATCCATTAGCCGTTCCGGAGCAATGCTGGTATATGAATATTTATCTATGAGTTTAAAATGATCGAGAATAAGCTGAATTTCTTCTTCTTTTACTTTTGATTTTTCTGCTAATACTTTCAATTGTTCTTTACTTCCTTGCTGAAGATTAACGCCATACCTGGTTTTGCAGAAATGATAAAAGTATTTCATTTTTTTCCTAGCTGCTTCTAGGTGGTTGCCATTCTGAAAATGCAGGGTTGAAATTAGTTCTACAAACGCCATAGAAGTATTTGCCTTTGGCTCAATAACCGGAATTACGCGTTGTTGCCTTTTGGCAGCTATCCAAACATATATAATAACCGTTGCCAGCAACATCCACCAGGCGTATTTTAGCGCTGGTTCTTGCAAAAGAATAGACAATGGTCCATTTCTGCTTGTATTACGCGATCCGTACGATGGCAATTTGGCGAAATCATCGAATACAATATGCTCAGTATGCATATGCGAAAAAACCTTCGCTGCATATTCTACAGACTCTGGTCGGATTAATGCGTAATTCGTAAAAGCAAATGGTGTGGTATGAAAATAAAAATAACCCGAACCATGTGAGATGCGAAAAAAGTTTACACCCCCGTTAGCCACTAAACCTAGTGGTGTTATGCTCGAATTTTCCGAACAAAAAACTTCAGGATCAAGGTGAGTCCAATAATAAATTGTAGGTTTATCGCGTATCATGTAGGTGTAAGCATATGGCTGATTTGCCGTGCTTATCCGCAGTGAGTCGTGTAAGAAAGCGAGGTTAACAGATTCGGCAGATTGGCCCATTGTTTCTATATATTCCAGACATTGCTCTTTATATAGTTCTTTTTGCAAAAGTTCTGGGATTTCTCTGCTGATAAATAGCGCATCATTACCAGCATGTACATAATTTAATAAGGCTTGTACATCGTTTTCTGTTTGATAAACATACTGCCCTATAAATACATAGGAAGATTTAGTTTTAATGCGAGTGCTGTCTAATAAAAAAGCCGCAGGTAATTTATTGTTATAGTAAAATTCTTTGTTGGCATAATCTTCCAACATTTTACGCATGAAAAGTAAACCATATGGTTGATCGCTTTTGCTGTCGTAGGTTTCGTACCATTTATATTTGTTTTGGTTAAATTGTTGATTAACAAATAGTATTAACAGGGCTACACCTGCCACAATAGCCAAAATTACAATGATGGTTCTTCTACGCTGTTGCATGTGTATTACCTGTTACCTGATTGTTGATCGAAACAAACGTTGTTTCAAAAACATCGAATTGTTGTTTGTTTATTTCCTGATCGCCATACCAAACCCATTCGTAGGTTTGCGTTACTTTTCTAAATTGTTCGGCATGAGGTTTATTGGCCATTTCAAAAAGGTAATCGCGATTGGTTTTATCTTTTTGATATTTTACCAAACCTGCTTGTTGTAAGTTTCGCAGCGTTAGTAAAAAGTATACCCGTATAGCTGCCTTTAGGTTTCCTTGTTCAAGCGCTTGTTTTAGCCATAGCTCCAGATCTACCTGGTTTATGTCGTCTATTGCTTTGGAAAGTGTATCGAACAAATCCGTTCTTTTCTTAACACTACCTGTTGAGGTGGTTGCATTTTTAACGATCAGATATACAATGCCTAGTAGTATAAAAAAGATAGCAACGTAACCTATAACTTTAAATATTAGTTGCAACATAGGGCTTAATGCACTAAGGTTGGGATCAAACTTACTTTTGCTTTTTTCTTTGGCTTTCTTTTCTGTAAATGTTTCATCTTCTACTATCTCTTTCCACTTCGCTTCATCAAATTTTTTTACTGTAATGGGTTCGGCTTTGTATTGCTTTGCTTGTTCGGTTTGTTCAGGCTCCAATACTGTATACGCGGATTCTTCCTCCTCATTGTAATACGTATAGTCTATAGAATCTGATTCTTCTTGTGCCCAAACTGTGTGGGTACCCGCCACAAGTAAAACGATTACCGTAAAAAACAAAAACAGTGCGTTCTTCATAATTCGTTTTTTAGGTAGCGATTTTTAAACTGACTTATTTTTTCCGCCAGGTTTTCTGCTCTGCTTACTTCAAGGCCAGAATGAAAAAATAATGTAGCGGCAATAAGCACCAAAGGTATGGCGAATAGAAATACAGCTGTTTTAATGAATAATTCTGTTAAAGAAATTACTGTATCTATCCATTTATCTGTTTCTCCTACATTAAAACTTAAAAATTCTGTAAACAAATACGTTACCGGAGATAACAGAATTAAAAAGAAGGATAAGCATAGTAAAATTAAAACTATGGCTAACCCAAACCATTGCCCAAAATTATTGCGTATTATAGAAAAGGTTTCGTCTAAAGCTTTAACAGGTTGGGCATTGTAAACAAAAAAAGCATACAGAAGCATCATGCAAAAAAGATAGCCCACTATAAATAAAAATACACCCAACCCTTCCAATAAAAATAACAAACTGATGGGTATGGCAATTGTAAACAAAATCAATAAAAATTCTTTAAACAAAAATCGCGAAGCCGGTATGTTTGTAAAATCTGATTTAACAGCTCGTAAGGTTGTATAACTTACAAGTGTTATAGCAATGGTGTTTATCAAAACCAACTCCCATGTGTTTGTTGTTAAAAAAGAAAACAAATTACTCCCCAGATATTGCCACCATTCCATATAATAGCGCATAGCTGCTTGCTCGCTTACAGCAAAAAATTTTGCTGTTGCCACTAAAACAGACACTACTACAACCATTCTGGCAATGGGTGTAAAATACTTACTATACAATACAAACGCATCTTTAATAACATCTCCGTTATGTTTAACGGTGGTATATACAAGAGGCGCATCGTTATCGGCATCCAGCTTTTTGTCTTGAAGTGGTTTAGCCCAGCCTCTTTTGTTTTTCCACCAAGGGTAAACTATAAAATAACCAACAATAAACGAAGCCGATAGCAGAATTAACATAAATCGAACTATATCCGGAGCTTGGGTATAGCGTGTTAAAAAACTTTCGATTATCGCAGCCATTACAAAAACCGGTGTAATACCAAGCATTAACTTTAACGAGCGTATGGCCGATAAATGAAAAGCCTGTAAGCGCGAGTAGGTGCCCGGAAAAACCAACCCGCTGCCTAACACCAACCCGGCACCACCTGCCAAAACAATAGAAGAAATTTCGAGTGTGCCGTGCAACCAAATGGTTAAGGCCGACTCTGCAAATAGATTACGCTCAATAAAAAAATACTGAAAACAACCTACCATTATTCCATTATATAGAAGAATTAAAATAGTGCCAATAGACATAAACACACCAAACACATAGGTGCGAAATGCCACCATTAAATTATTAAAGGTGATTTGCAAAAACATTTCTACTTCGCCAGAAGATTTATACACGGCCATAGGGTCGCCATTTTTTATGTTGGCGATGGTCATGTTTACATATTGATCTCCTAAAATTTGCCTCGCAAATTCCGGATCTTGCACAGACGAAAATATACCAATACTAAAGGCAAGCAAAAAAACCACTAACGAAACCAATAATTCTTTTCTGGAAAAAATAATAATCTGCGGAAGTTCTTCTTTCCAGAAATAGGCAAAGCGATTGGTTTTCTCTTTTTGGTTTTCGTAAATAATACCAAAGTATAAACGGGCAATTTTGTTTAAGTATACCCTAACCGAACGATAAGGATAATACGTTCTGGAAAACGAAAGATCATCGACCACTTGTACAAATAGCGATGAAAGTTTTTCCGGATCTTTTTCTGTTTGTGCCAATACTTGTTCAGCCTCTTTCCACTTTTCTTTATTTTGGCCGATGAAACGAGTTTCTTTCATGGTTTCAATGTATATCTTTATCTTTAATTTTGAAATGGCTAAGCTATCTTTCCTGATGTCATTTTTAAATTTTATTGTGTATATACACCGTTGTTAACTTACTATTTATATGAAAAATATAGACATCGTTACTACGCAGAACGTTACCTTAGAATATGAGTTGGCAGACTTGCGCGATAGGATGATCGCTTTCCTGATAGATTTCTTAATCATTTGGGCTATAATCGGTATTTTATCTGTAATCGGTTTTAATATTTTTTATTTATCCAATACTGGTGGTGTTGTTTTTGGGGTGTTTTTAGGGTGTGTTTTTATTTTCTACTCACTTGCTTTCGAAGTATTTAACAACGGACAAAGCCTTGGAAAGAAAGCCATGAAAATACAAGTAATAAAGCTAAAAGGAGGGCGGGCATCCTTTTCTGATTATGCTGCACGATGGGCTTTTCGTATGATTGATATTTATTTTTCGCTAGGTGGTGTGGCTTCCTTTCTTATTGCTTCCTCGGTTAAAGCGCAACGCATTGGAGATGTAGTGGCACAAACTGCAGTTATTAAACTCGAACCTAAACTCGATTTAAAACTTACGGATGTGTTAGGCATACAATCGAAAGAAAATTATACGCCCCAATTTCCCGAAGTAAAGCAATTGAAAGATGAGGACATATTACTTGTAAAACAAGTAGTAGAGCGTTACCAACAATATAAAAATGATGCACATAAACAAAGGGTATTAGAGATGAGCGCATCTTTGCGCGATGTATTAAAAATAGATCGCCCCGTTACCGAACCTTTAAAGTTTCTGCAAACAATCATTAAAGATTATATAGTAGCCACACGTTCGTAATATGCAAGTTGCAGTTTACCATATTCCGGGTATGGATTGCCCATCGGAAGAAAACATTATCCGACTTGCATTTCAAGATCTTGAGACCATTTATAAACTTGATTTTAACATTCCCGAACGCAGATTAAAAGTATATCATTCAGCAGATGTTTCTACAATTACTAAAAAGCTAGAGAGACTTAATTTCGGTGCAACTTTGGTTGATGTTCAACATACTGTTTCTTTATCAATTGATGTAAAAGAAGAAACTATTCAACGAAGGTTATTGCTTCAGGTATTAGGCATTAATGCCTTTTTTTTTATTGCAGAAACCATTGCCGGAGTAATTAGCCGTTCGATGGGATTGTTAGCAGATGGCCTCGATATGCTTGCCGATGCCTTGGTGTATGGTATGAGTTTGTATGTGATCGGAAAATCTGCTTCATCTAAAAAGAAAATTGCTTTGCTTAGCGGATACGGCCAGGTTTTACTGGCCTTAGTAGGGTTAACAGAAACCGTGAAGAGATTTGTGGGGTTCGATCAAACTCCTGATTATCGCATGATGATAATCGTTTCTATTTTTGCCCTTATCGGAAATGCCCTTTGTTTATGGTTGCTTCAAAAAAGCAAAAGCAAAGAAGCGCATATGCAAGCCAGTATTATTTTTACATCGAACGATGTTTTAGTAAACCTTGGCGTACTTGTTGCCGGGGCTGTTGTTTTGTTTACCGGAAAAGTATGGCCCGATTTAATTATTGGTACGCTGGTATTCTTGTTAGTGCTTAAAGGAGCTTTCGCTATTATTTCGTTAGGGAGAGCTAAGGCTTAACATCTGGCTTTTCTATTCGAATTCCTGCAGAGAAAATTCCGACAAGCGGATCTTCCCGCATTTGTTGTTCTAGCGTTATATTAAATTTTCCAGTAAATGGGAAACGTAATTTTTCTTCAAGTAATATTCTTATGTCGTAAACATCGCCAATGCCGGTAGTTCCTAATGGTGTTCCGTTTTTGGGGTCGAATAAAAATCCTGAAGTTAGTTTCTTCTCAATAACGTTGCCTGTAGAATCGGCAATGGTGTAACGCACAAAAATTCTGGAGTAGGGATAATCAGACGAATGCCTAATGTTGCAAAGCAACGTGTAAGGTATATTATTATCGGTAATGCTTACTTCAAACTTTGGGTTTACTGATGTAGCCCAACCTGTTTCGCTAAAATCAATGTTCTGATCGAACAACCGATTGTTGTTGCAAGAGAAAAATAATATCAGTATAAAAAAAATTCTACTAAAAAACTTACTATTCTTCATGAGCGGGGTGGTTGTGCATTGCGGTTATCGCCAGAACCCTGAGGGTTTCTACCATGCCGATTCGGTTTCTTTTTCTTTTTCTTGTTTTTGTTTTTGAACTTATTATCCATGTTAACCAAATCGCTGTTAAGGGCTGCAATTGGTTCTTTGGCTACTTCCTGATCTACCTCTAAAGTAGCTGGTTTTTTTCCAAGTTTATTTAATTCAAGTATTTGGTTTACTCTTTGTGTAGAAACAGGATACCAGGTGTTTTCATCTTTATAGCCAAACCACATTATTTTACGGAAGATGTCTGTTTTTTGTAATACAGCTTCGCCTTGCAGGGTTAACAAAGGTTCTTCTACTTTAGGAATGTGTTGTAACGCTTCCATATATGTTTCTAATTCGTAGTTAAGGCAACATTTTAGTCTACCGCATTGGCCAGATAATTTAGTTGGATTGAGCGATAAATTCTGGTAACGCGCAGCACCTGTTGTTACGTTTTTAAAATCTGTTAACCAGGTTGAGCAACACAACTCCCTGCCGCAAACGCCAATACCACCAATTCGTCCTGCTTCCTGGCGCAAATTGATTTGGCGCATCTCCACTCTGATTTTAAATTCTGAAGCCAATACTTTAATCAACTCACGAAAATCTACGCGGTCTTCTGCAGAGTAATAAAATGTTGCTTTGGTATTATCTGCCTGAAACTCGATGTCGGAGAGTTTCATTTGCAGATTTTTTTCTTTTATTATTTCGCGTGTTCTGTAAAGTGTGGGGAGTTCGCGTTTCTTTACTTCTTCCAGTTTTTCTAAATCGCGCGTGTTGGCTTTCCGATAGATTTTTTTGATTTCATCATCCAACGGAATATTTTTTTTCTGCATTTGTAAACGCACCAACTCGCCTTGTAAAGAAACATGGCCAAGATGATGACCATTCGGGACTTCAACAATCACTGGGTCACCCGCATATAGCTCAAGGTTATCCTCATTTCTGAAGAAATCTTTTCGGCCGTTTTTAAATCTGATTTCAACGATATTAAACTTTTCTGATGCTGGCTGGTCCATATCCGATAGCCAGTCGAATACATTCATTTTATTACATCCACCTGTGCCACACGTGCCGTTGTTTTGGCAACCTTTAACACTCGTTCCTTTTGTTGTTCCACAAGCACATCCCATGTCTTATCTATATTTATTTTGTTGTGAATAGTTTGGGCCTACCCATTTTTCCAGCTCATCAAATCAAGCCCAATATCTTTTCGGAAAGTTACTCCTTCCCAGTTTATTTTACCAACAGTTTCGTAAGCCTTTTCGCGAGCTTCTGCCAGTGTTTTGCCTCTTCCGGTTACGGCCAACACACGACCACCATCTGTTACTATGCTTTGGTTTACGTTCTTTGTTCCGGCATGAAATACTTTTGTCTGCGCAGTGGATAATCCTTTTATATCAAATCCTTTTTTAAAATCGCCCGGATAACCGCCCGAAGCCATTACTACTGATACAGTATAATCGCTTGTGGCCACG
>JAJTEH010000037.1 GCA_021298355.1 Flammeovirgaceae bacterium | reverse complement strand
GGAAATTCTTTGATGAAGCTAAGTAAGTTCATAGATCTTAATTTTTATTCAAGATCGTAATACACCCAGACAGCTTATGTCACGTTTAGGTATCTTTGCGGACTAGCAGTTATTAGAATGTTTTGGATGAATGGTCAAAATAAGGTTGATTAACATTATGTGAATTTTTTTTACGCAATCTTAAAGCAAAGGCAAACTAATCTTTGTAAGATAACCATTACTTTTGCCAGCCTTTACTTGTGTAAAGAGCATAAACCATAAAAAACTGCTATGAGAAGAATTTTACTTCTAACAGCCTTTGTGTTAAGCGCAGCAGGCGCTTGGGCACAAGGGGTAACAACCTCTAGTATGAGCGGATTCGTAACAGACTACGAGGGAACATCTTTACCTGGAGCTAATGTGGTGGCTATCCACATGCCAACAGGTACGCGATACGGTACATCAGTAAGACCTGATGGTAACTTTAACATTCCAAACATGAAATCTGGCGGACCTTACACCATTACTGTAAGTTTCGTAGGTTACAAAGAAGAAAAGCTTGAAAATGTACAACTTGGTTTAGGGCAAAATGTAACGCTCAAATTCAAGTTAATAGATGAAACCAAGCAAATTGACGAAGTTGTTATTACAGCCAGCCGCGACAAAATTTTTAATGCGGATAAAACAGGTGCAACAACAAACATTGGTACACAACAACTTTCTCAGTTACCAACACTTAACAGAAGTTTAAACGATTTCACACGCTTAACACCGCAAAGCAATGGAAGCAGTTTTGGTGGCCGAGATAACCGCTTCAACAACTTAACCATTGATGGTGCTGTTAATAATGATGTATTTGGTTTAACAGGCACACCTGGTGGGCAAACCAATACTCAACCAATAAGCTTAGATGCCATTCAGGAAATTCAGGTTAGCCTTGCTCCTTACGATGTGCGCCAAGGTAGTTTTACTGGTGCTGGTATCAATGCCGTTACACGTTCAGGCACAAACGAACTTTCAGGTTCTGCTTATGCATTTTTTAGAAATGAATCATTAGCTGGCGAAAAAGTTCGTGGCTTAGAAGTTCCTAACAACGATTTCTCTCAAAACACTTTCGGTTTTAGAATAGGTGGCGCAGCAATAAAAAATAAATTATTCTTTTTCGTAAATGGTGAAAAAGAAGTAAGAACTGCCCCTCCGGTAGCTTTCCGTGCAGTAAGATCTACAGATCCTCCGGGTTCTGCAGGTACCGGTTCAATTTCCAGAGTAACAGAAACTGATGCATTAGCATTTAGAAATCACCTAATAAATGAATATGATTTTGATCCGGGTAGATTCGAAGGTTACGCTTTCGACCAAGAGAACAATAAGATATTCGTTCGATTAGACTATAATATAAACGACAACCATAGACTTACTTTAAGACATAATTATGTTAAAGCTTTCCGGGATATTCCGGTAAGTAACAGTGGTTCGCAGGGTGGTCGTCAAA
Organism: Flammeovirgaceae bacterium; assembly: GCA_021298355.1. Taxonomy (GTDB): domain Bacteria; phylum Bacteroidota; class Bacteroidia; order Cytophagales; family Cyclobacteriaceae; genus Chryseotalea. The sequence continues at coordinate 18,486 of JAJTEH010000037.1, read as the reverse complement.
ATTCTAATACAGCCTTACCTTTCGAAAGTGCAAACTATACTCAGAATAACACAACAAATTCTACAGTTTTAGAATTGAACAGTACTTTCAAAAACAACATGTCGAATAACTTAATTCTTACAAGAACTACTGTTAGAGATTTTCGCGAATCACAAACTGGAACAAGACCTTTTCCATTAATTGATATTGAAAATGGTGGTACTACGTATATGTCTGCAGGTTTTGAGCCTTTTAGCCCTAACAATAAATTAGACCAGGACTTATACCAGCTTACAAACAATTTAAGCATATTCTCGGGTAGCCACGTTTATACTATAGGTACACACAACGAGTTCTACAAATTTGTGAATGGCTTTACTCCTCGTTTTTTTGGTAACTACATTTACAATTCATTAAACGATTTTATAACTGATGTTGCACCTCGCGAGTACCAGTTAACATTCTCTAAATTACCTAATCAGGCAATTCCATTCGCAGAATTCTCTGCGTTCCAATTAGGATTCTACGTTCAGGACGAATGGCAGATCAAAGAAAACTTTAAGTTAACAACTGGTATCCGCTTAGATATACCACGTGTTTACGAAAACAATGCACCTTTAAATCAGGCATTTTTGGAAAGCTTTGGTTTAAGAACTAACGAAATGCCATCGGCACAATTCTTAGTTTCACCTAGAGTTGGCTTTAACTGGGATGTAACCAACGATGCTAAAACACAAGTGCGTGGTGGTGTAGGTGTATTCACAGGGCGTCCGCCATTCGTATGGTTGTCTAACCAGGTTGGTAACAATGGTGTTTCAACAGGATCGTTAACGCTAAGAGATGCAGCTGCATCTGCTATTAGATTTAATCCAGATCAGCCACAATTTGAATTAAATGATTCAGGCGTTTTGGTTGATACTAATGGTAATCCTATTCCAGGAGTTTCTTCTACAGCTAATATTGCTGTAGTTAGTCCTGATTTTAAATTCCCACAGTTATTCAGAGCCAACTTAGCTGTTGATAAAAAATTACCTGGTGGAGTTGTTCTATCGTTAGAAGGTATCTAAAGCAAAGACATCAATGCTATAATTTACAAAGATCTAAACTTGAATACACCAATTGGAAGAAGAGATGGAGATAACCGCGAAGTTTATTCTACATCACAGGCTGCTGGTGGTCGTTTAGTAGATACCCGCTTTACTGATGTTTCGTTGCTTGATAATACCAGCAGAGCTTACCAATACAGTTTAACTGCTCAAGCGACCAAATCTTTTGCTTTTGGTTTAGACCTTATGGCTGCCTATAACTACGGAACAGCACGCGATGTTACAAGTGCAAATAGTTCAATAGCGCGCTCTAGCTTTACTGCTAATGCAGTTGTTGGTAACCCTAACGAATTTGTTTTGGGTATATCTGATAATCAATTACAACACCGTTTTATTGCTAGTGTATCATATGCTAAAAAGTATGCTAAATATTTTGGAACTTCTGTATCGTTCTTCTATACTGCCCGCTCCGGAAATTATTTCTCTTACACATATGCAAGCGATCTTAACAACGATGGTATCAATGGTAACGATCTAATTTACATTCCAAGAACTCAGAATGAAATTATACTTGTTCCAAGCAATGCGGCTGATACCCGAACACCTGCTCAAATCTGGCAAGACCTAAATACTTACATCACCAATGATAAATATCTAAGCGGAAGAAAAGGACAATTCGCAGAAAGAAATGGTGCCGAAACACCTTGGTCTTCTCGCTTAGACTTTAGCATTCGACAAGATTTTTATGTAAATGTTAAAGGCAAAACAAACACCATACAGCTTTCTTTTGATGTGTTTAATTTTGGTAACATGTTAAACTCAGATTGGGGAGTAGTGCAAGTTCCTAATCGTACCCAATTGTTAAACTTCAGAGGCTCTGTAGATGGTACTGCAACAGGTAGACCTGTGTTTAGTTTTGATAATCTACCTTCTACATTTAGAGATAACATTGATCCTTTCGTATCTAAGTGGGAAGCTCAAGTTGGTATTCGTTACATCTTTAATTAATTATCATGAACAAGAAATATAATTTACTTTCAATTTTGTTCGTAGCCTTTACAGCAACTCTTTTTGTTGGCTGTGCTGCCGAAGAAGATTATGAACCGGGTAATCCTAGACCTGGTGTAGCAACTTATGCAACGAATTCAAACTGCATGATTGTGAACGCATCACCTGGATCCAGACTACCGATTGAAGTTCCACCCGTAACCAATTTCGCAATCAATAATATTGTGGTTACTAATACAGCAACCCCGCCTGTGGCATTGGAGTATCTTTATTTGAATAATCCTACTTACAGAGGTATTTTGGCAACACCGCAAACCCAACTCAGATTCACTAACCAAAATGCGTCTGGTGCTTCGCTTGCCTCATCTAATGTTAACGTGGTACAAGGTCGAAGCTATTCTGCTTTTTTAATTGACACGTTAAAAAGAGCAGCCGGTCAAAGGATCATCTTTGTAGAAGATAACCTTGCAGCACCTTCTTCAGGAAATGCTCACATTAGATTCTTTCATTTTTCTCCTAACGCTCCGGAAGTAAAAGTTGTAAATGCCGGTGCTCCTGGAACTCCTATAGTTTTCTCTGCCAGACGATACGCAGAAACGTCTAGAAGAGTAGGTTCTACAACCACTAACTTTAATAACTTTAGCGCTATTCCAGCAGGTACCTATAATCTTCAAGTACAGGTAAATTCCAATAATGCTCCTGTTTTAGATATTAATGGTTTAAACCTGGTGGCCGGAAAAATCTATACTATTTATGCAAGAGGTCTTGTAAACGGTGGCACAGGTCAAGAGCTTGGAGCAACCGTAATTTTGCATAACTAATTATTACCTACTACTACTAAAAAGCCCCGCCCAAACGGGGCTTTTTCTTTTTAAAGGCTTTTCGTAAATTTCTTCATGGTGTTGATCAAAAATTATGTCGTGGCCTTCCTTTGCTTCAGCACATTGTTGTCTTGTTCCGAGAAAAAAGATGAAGATTGGCTATTAAAGAATCCAGCCATTAAACGTGATTTTGATTCCATACAATATACAGGAACGTTAACAGCATTAATCGATAACAATTCCATTAGTTATTTTTTATACAGAGGCCAAGGCAAAGGGTTCGATTACGAATTGCTGCAGCGCTTTGCCTCAGCAAAAAAATTAAAACTGAAACTGAAACTGATATCAGGAGTAGAAAATGGCATTCGTTTACTGAATGCCGGTGAAGGAGATATTCTGGCATTTCCGCTTACCATTACCCCGGAAAGAAAAAACTGGGTACACTTTACCGACACTCTTTTAAAAACACATCAGGTTTTGGTACAAAAAGTTAGCAACGATTCTTCTAACCAAAATACCATTTACGATTTACAACAACTCAATGGCAAAACCATACACGTGCTTAAACGCTCTAGCTTTGTAAACAGGCTGCTAGAAATTGAACGTAAACTACACATCGACATAAACATTGTAGAAGACAGTGCGAATGCTGCCACCGAATCGCTGATACAACAAGTTGCCGACAGCAAAATTGATTACACCATTACGGATGAAATAATCGGTCGTGTAAACAAAGTCTATCACCCGGAGTTAGACGTGAGTATTCCCATAAGCGATGCCGAATCCATTGCTTGGGCAGTGCGCAAAAATTCTCCTGTACTCTTACAGCAAATAAACACCTGGATAGCGAAAACCAAAAAGGAATCGACCTTCATGGTTATCTACAACCGATATTTCAATAGCCCGCGCACAGCTTATAAACGAGGAACAAGCCAATACGCAACCATTGCAGGAAACAGATTATCGGCTTACGATGAAATCATTAAAAAAGCTGCCGATAAAATCGGATGGGATTGGCGTTTATTGGCCGCTATTATATTCGAAGAATCTAAGTTTGTTAATAAACAAGAAAGTTGGGCAGGCGCAAGAGGTTTAATGCAATTGATGCCGGCTACCGCCCAACGCTTTGGTGCCAGCAATCCGGATGATCCTGCACAAAATATTATGGCAGGAGCAAGATTTTTAAAGAGTTTAGAAAAACATTGGGAGAAATCGGTAACAGATTCGGTTACCAGAATGAAATTGGTATTTGCATCGTATAACGTTGGCTTATCGCACCTTATCGATGCGCGCAAATTAGCGATCCGATACAAAGAAGATCCGAATGATTGGGCTGTGATTGAAAAATATCTTTTGCTTAAATCAAAACCTGAATACTATAAAGATCCTGTTGTACTAGCCGGCTATTGCAAATGCGAAGAACCCATTCGGTACGCACAGCGTGTACTTGACCGTTATGACGAGTACAAAGCACATTTATAAAGATTTTCGTTAACCGAGCAGTATGCCTAAACATTAATGTTACGATCATCTTTCGTTTTAAGAAGTAGCTTTTTTAAAGTATATACATTCAGTTATTTAATTGATCTATCAACTGCAATCTTTTTACAATTGTGTTTTTAGGTAGAATTGTACCAGGATTTAACACTGCATTTGCTCCTATTTTTGAGTTATCGCCTATAAGAGAACCAAATTTAGTAATACCCGTTTTGGTTTGAACCCCATTAATCGAAACAATAATCTCTTTGTTGTCTAATTCATTATGGTGATTGGCCAATATGGCTCCAGCTTCTATATTTACAAAACTACCAATGATTGAATCTCCTATGAAGTTAAAATGGGCAATCACGCTTTTATCGCAGATTATACTTGACTTAACTTCACAGCCTGGGCCAATTGTAACATTATTACCTAATAATACTCCATTTCTCAAATAAGCATTTGCTCCAACGAAGCACTCCTTGTTGATAATGATCGGAGCTTTCAACACTACTCCGCCCTCTATTCTTGCTGTTTTATGAACAGCAATCCCATTTTGAATTTCAAATTCTTCGTTACGGCTATTGACTAATTGAACAATGATATTTTCAATTTCAGAAATTACTTGCCAAGGAAAGTGTTCTTGATAGTGTTTTAAAGGGAAGTTCTCTACATAATCATGTATGGAAATCATTTTTAAGTTCAATTAATGCGGAGGATGCACGGCCAAATAGGGTTGTATGATAAGATATACAATTGCTCCGGCAAAATATCCTAACAAGGCCCAGAGCGATATCTTCTTTACATACCAGATGAAATCTATTTTCTCCATGCCCATAGCTGCAACACCAGCGGCAGAACCTATTACTAAAATACTTCCTCCTGTGCCGGCACAGTAAGCTAAAAATTCCCACACCATGTGGTCGGTATAATAAACATCCATGCTATACATGCCCATGCTGGCTGCCACTAAAGGAACGTTATCTACTACAGATGATAACAAACCTATTAACGTAACAATAATGCGTTGGTCACCAATGGTTTTGTCTAACCAAACGGCAGCGTGGTGTAACACTTGCATCGACTCTAAGGCGCCAACAGCTAACAAAATACCCAGGAAGAACAATACGCTGGGTACATCTATTCTGGATAATGCGCCTGCTGCTGTATAATTTTTCTTTACAGCTTCATCTAACTCCGGATTTATCAGTTCGCTCACAACCCACAACACACCTAAACCAAGCAACATTCCAACATATGGTGGCAAGTGTGTAAAAGTTTTAAAGAACGGCACAAATATCAGAGCGCCAACTCCTAAAACTAACATCAACTTACCACTGCGAACTTCAGCATCATGATTTTTCGTTTGATGTTCGTGCTGATCACCTAGAGTTCCTTTTAAAGTAAAGTTTAAAACTATCAGAGGTACTAACATACACACCACACTAGGCAAAAATAACGTTACCATTATATTGCCAGTGGTAATTTGTCCGCCTATCCATAACATGGTTGTGGTAACATCGCCTATGGGCGTCCACGCACCACCTGCATTAGCAGCAATCACAATCATGCCCGCAAAGAACAAACGCATTTCTTTATTGCCAATTAGCTTCCGAATAAGCGAAACCATTACAATGGTCGTAGTAAGATTATCCAGTACTGCCGATAAAAAGAAAGTTACCCAACACACAATCCATAATAGTTTCTTCGGGCTTTTCGTTCGTATTCTATCCGTAATAAATTTAAAGCCATGGTGCGCATCTACTAATTCTACGATCGTCATTGCACCCATTAAAAAGAATAGAATCTGCGCGATAGCATCTAAATGACTTCCGAGTTGCGTTAAGATATATTCCTTAAAAAGTGTAAGCTCTGATAAGGCTGCAACTTTATCTTCTCCTTTTTCAATTTTTAAGTGATGGATAAATTCCTGATAATGTTGGCTATCTGTTACAGATGCTGATGGCTCTGATAAAATAAAGAATGTCCAGCATAAAACTCCGGTTAAAATAGCCGATGCTGTTTTGTTAACTTTTAATGGATGTTCGAATGCAATGCACAAATAGCCGATTACAAACACTACGATTACTAAAGTTCCCATGGTTTAAGGAAGGTTTGGTATATCGAAATATGGCTATTTTTTAAAAGGTAGAAAAGCAACCGGTATTAATTATTTATTACCGGTTGCTTATTTATGTTTGTTGGCTGATTCAGGCTGTTTCTAAAGGTTAAATAAACCTTTGTTTAGCAATTGTAAGGCTTCTTTTTTGTATTGAGAATCTACCAGAACTGAGATATTGTTGGCGCTGCCACCACACGAAACCATTCTAACAGGTGTGTTGCCTAGCGCATCAAACACTGCTTTTAACGATCCCTTCTGTTCGGCAATCTGATGCCCCACAATACAAATAATGGTCAGATTTTTTTCGATGGATATCGTACCAAACTTTTTCAACTCTTGTTCGATAGCCGGCAATTGCGCGTCTTGATCTATTGTTAGCGAAACAGCAACTTCCGATGTAGTAATCATATCAATCGGAGTTTTATACGTTTCAAAAATCTCGAATACTTTTCTTAAAAACCCATAGGCCATCAACATGCGGGTTGATTTAATGTTGATAGCCGTAATACCATCTTTCGCGGCTACTGCTTTAAAACTTCCGGCACTTACTTTTTCAGTAATTATGGTGCCGAAGGCTTGTTCATCCATCGTGTTCTTTAACCGAACGGGCACGTTGTATTTCTGTGCCGGAACTATAGTGGCAGGGTGTAAAATTTTTGCTCCGAAATAGGCTAGCTCCGAAGCTTCATCAAACGTTAATTCTGAAATGGGTTTTGTTTTATCAACAATGCGCGGGTCGTTGTTGTGCATACCATCGATATCGGTCCAGATCTGAATTTCTTCCGCACGTATGGCCGCCCCGATTAACGATGCCGTATAATCGCTTCCTCCTCTTTTTAAATTATCGATTTCGTTTTTATGGTTGCGACAGATATACCCTTGCGTAATAATCAAATCTATCGATTGTAAAGAATCTACTAATGGTTTTAACCGATTCGAAATTTTTTCTAGTTCGGGTTCTTCGTTTTCATCTATGCTCATGAAATACAAAGCCGGCAACAAACGCGCAGCTATCTTGCGTTCTTGCAAATGTTGGTAAAACATTTCGGTAGACATTAACTCGCCTTGTGCTAATAACTCGCGGTAACTTTTATCATCGAAACTTCCGGCTGCCAACATGCGAATAAAAATAAAAAAACGACTTACAATTTCTTGTCCGATGGCTTTGTAAGCATCTGCACTATATAGTTCATCTACAAATTGAAGGTAGTGTTTTTCTAGTCCTGCTATTTCTTGTTCGGCTTTCGCTAAGTCTTTCTTCAGTAATGCATCGCCTATGGCAACCAAGGTATTGGTTGTTCCGCTTAATGCGCTTAACACTACAATTTTTTTACCGGGCATGCCTGTTACCAGGTTGGCAATTTTTTTCATGCGCTCGGGTTTCCCCACTGAGGTTCCTCCAAATTTTACGACCAACATATGCTTTATTTAAGGCGGGCAAATTTAGGAACTGTGGCGTGCCGTACAAGTAAATTATGACGAATTATTACTGCTCGTTTATACTTTGTTCTGCGGCTTCGATGGCGTAACGAATGTCTGTATTGTTGGTTTCCTGGTATATCTTTTTAAACAAAGGCAATGCTTGTTTGGCTGCTGCACCATTTTGGCCGATCAACACAATTAGTTGATACCGCAAACCGCCATCGTGAATGGTTGTTTGTTTTAGTCTTTCGATAAGATGTGGCAACGCAGCTTTACCAATTTGTTGTAGCGATTTTTTAGCTGCATACGATTGGTTGGTTTCTGTTGCCATTAAGGTACCGATCAAAGCTTTGATGGCTTGCGGTTGTTCGCATTTTATGTTTCCCAGTATAACCATTACATCGGTTTGCAAGTCGATGAGTTTTTCTTTCTGGTCGATGCTTTTCTTATTCAAAAATTGAATCAATTCGTTTTCAATGGCTTTTGGTCTGGTATCCATCCACAATAAAAGTTTGATGACTCTTTCTTGCTCGGCTATATCGTTTCCTTTCAAAATGCTTTTTGCCTCATCCATAGTAGGTATTACACCTGCAATAGGAATCTGATACCGAACGCAAAAAATAATTCTGTCTTGCTGCTGGCTCGGGTAAGGACTTTGTGTGGCATACCGCGCAAATAAATCGGAACACGCGCGAATCAGTTTTTGTAAATCTTCCATCAAAAATTTCTCTGCCTTCTCCTTATTTTTTTCTGCTACCATTTTTTCATTCCATTCTTGTGGAACTTCCGGTGCAAAACGAAAGGCAACATCGTATAATTGATCGGCTGTTTTTTCGTATTCAAATTTTTTAAAGTAATCAATCATCCAATCCATTACCTTACTCTTTGCTGCCTTATCTGTATTTTTTTCGTACAGCTTGTTTAAGTAAAGCATATGCTGGCTTATCGAGTTTACCAATTCTGCTGTTGCACCCTCGCGGTAATTTTCGTACGCATACATAGATAAAGTAAGGGCTGTGTTATCCAAACCTTGCATCAACCCGAAAAAGCTTTGGTTGTACGTAAGGGCTGTAGGTTTTCCAAGTGCGCCTTGTTTTTGTAAGTCAAAATATTCATCTATTCTTTTGAATAGTTTCTTTTGTTGACTTTCATCTTTGGCATCGTTTTTAAAAGCAAGTGAGATATAGCGATAATGATAGTATTCAACTTTTGTGATTACCTGAAGCCAGGCTTTCCATTCTTCATCATCAATTCCATTGAATAAGGCCAGGTATTCTAACATGTACAGCGAGCGATCGTCTTGCGATGGATGCGGAATTTGCACCCACGTTTTCAATAAAAAATCTCTGTAGGTTTTATTATCTACTTTGTATCGGATAAACCTGGATATAACATCGTAATGAATTTTTCCGCAGGCCAAATCGAACGGAATAGTAGTGGCAGTGTTAACCAGTTCGTTTATCTTTTCTTCGCTGCTTAAATCTGATAATTTATCTTTTACTGTGTGTTGCAGCGGACAAGCATTTTCTGTTGCGCCAACCGGCTCTGTTCCTTTTTCTTTGGGCTGCGTTTGTGTGGTTACCGCCTGCACATTTGGCTGATTGTTAATTGCCAATGGTTGCGTTAATACAGCAATGTTTTTATCTATTTTAACTCTTCCGGAAAAACTGGTTAGTATTTCTCCTGATGCCACATCCAGTAACCTTCCGTTAACTTCGATATACGATTTTAGTTTTGTTATTGTTCCGGAGAACAAAGCATCAACTGATAACAACTCTCCTATCTTAATCGCTTCCGATGGTTTCATTAATCCCGATAGCATTAATTTATTTTCTGTTAATATGGCATCGAGGCGACCTCGTTCAAACAACTGAAAGGTGTTTGTGTGTTGTGCCAGTTTACCGGTTAAGGTTTCGGTTATGTAATCGGTGTATTGTATTTTTTCGTCTGCCTTTGTGTTGGTAAACGGAACGATAGCAATGCGAATGTTGCTTTTATTGTTAGGTACGGCTGTTCGGAGTTGCGCTACCATGGCATCAACCACAGTTTGATGTGGTTTTGCTTTTTGCGCACTTAATGTAGTTGCATAGAATAAGGAAAACAGGAGAAGGGCATACCTCAGCATAGATTATTGTTGTGTTCAGAAATATACAAAACGTTGAGGAAACCAAACGATGCACGAGGCGGGCGTGGCATTAATTAATCGGAACTAAATCATCTAAAAAAACAGATTGTATTTGGTTTGTTTCCAGCGCATTCACGTCAATGCTTTCTAATTTACCTAACACTTCTTTTACTGTTCCGTTTGAGTTTAACTCAACAAATATTAGATCATACTTTCCTTCCGGCAGAAAGGATGTAATAAACTTACCTGTTTCATTTGTTTTAACTCTATCGCTTGTTTCGGCATTAAAAAAAGGAATGTCTGTTGTGGCTTCTGTTGCGGCATATGTTCCTGCTTTGTATGCATATACTGCCACTCTTGGTTTAACAGAGGAATTACGAAAGTAACCTTCAATTGCTCCACAGCCTCGTGTGTTTACCAACCGGATAAAGGGCTTTAATCTGTACCCATCCGGTGTTTCTATTAACGATTTTCGCAAATCGAAATCAATCGTTAAGAACGTAATTTCTCCGGCATTTACTTCAAAAGCTGCATCTGTTTGTGCATAGTTATCTTGTCCTTCAATAAAAAGTGTTTCGATGTTTCCGTTGGTAAATTCTATAGAGTTTTCCGGAAATACGGTTAGGCCATTGTCTTCTAACGCCACGTTTAACTCCAGGCGGATAGATTTATATTCGCTTGACCCTAAGTATTGCTCGGTTAAATCGAACACTTCGCCTTGTGTGTATTCTAATAAATTAATTACGCGGGGTTCTTCAAATGATTTTAATACTACCCAGTTTTGAGAATTTTCGGGCAGTATGCCTATCTGCCGGATGGCAATGTTTACTTTTTTTATAGAGGTATTATCGGCTGGTGCATCTGTAAGGGCCAGGGTAATTCTGCCACGCAAGGCTTCGTTATCTATACAAGATGATGGTAGCAGAACTGAAAACAAAAAAAACACGAATAGCCACTTCTCCAGCTGGTGTCTGTTCATTTTGCTACTCGGTACGAAGAAGAAAGAAGGGTTGTTTTTCACAACGCTAAATTTACAAAACAATTTTAATATGTTGTTAGCGCAAGTCTGCTTCTGTTACCGAAACAGTGGCAATAGTATTTGCTTGTACGGCAAGGCTGTAAATACCTAGTATATTTTCAAACGAACCTTCGCTGGTAACGGTTGTAAAAATCAAATCGTACTCGCCTGCTTCCAGAAACGCCAGTGTAAAACTTCCGTCTTCTTTTACACAAGTGCTATTCACCGATCGGGTAAAGCGCAAGCCATCAGCATTGGCCATGTTTTCGTCTGCGCGATACTCGCCATCTCTATACGAGTAAATAACAATTTTATGGCTAATCGTGCCTTTGTTAAATGTACCCAGTATAGAAGATGCACTTTGATTCGCCACTATACGCACAACTGGTTTTAAAAGTAACTTATTCGAAACACCTGCCCGCACGATCGACTTGCGCACATCAAAATCTAACGTAACTCCTACAACTCCACCCGCACTTAATTCAAATTCTCCTTTGGCTTTGTAGCCACTGCTGGTGCCGCTGGGCACATCTAACAATGCTGTGCTTCCATCTTCATATAAAATATAACTCAGGTCGGCTAGGCCTGCCAGATCGCTGCTGCCATCCGATACAATCATTCTTGCTTCTGTATATTTTCCAGTAGGAATTTCTTGCTCAGTAACAAAATAGGTTTGTCCGTTTTGGTATGCGAGAATATCTACTTGCAAGGGTACATCAAAACTGGCGGCTGTTATCCAATCGTTGCCCTTCTTTAATTGAATTTCTTGTATACTGATAAAAACAGATGCGATATTTTCAGCATCAACGGGTGCATCCGTTAAATATAATTTGATGGTGCCTTTACTTATTTCTTTTTCTGAACAAGCCAATACACACAAGGCAAGCGCAATCCATACTATTAGCTTTTTCATATTCTTTTGATTTTGCTAATGGATGAACAGACGCAGCACTTGGTAACAATACGTAAGCGGGTATTGTCTGTAAACAGCATGAATGGCCTATAAAAAAACAAAGTATGCCGATTAAAAGACCTCACCCCAACTTCAATCGCTTAAAGACCTCACCCCAACTTCAATCGCTTAAAGACCTCACCCCAACTTCAATCGCTTAAAGACCTCACCCCAACTTCAATCGCTCAACTAGTTCATTCATTCCAAACCCCTCTCCGAAGGAGAGGGGTAGTTCAATGGTTATTCTCATTTTATGCAACGATTTTTTTCGCTGCTCAAAAAAATATCCATCAATAATAATATCCATCAATAAAAAAGAAACAAATAAAAAACCCCTCTCCTTTGGAGAGGGGTTGGGGTGAGGTTTTTCTCCTTCGAAGAGGAGTAGTTCAATCATGATTATCCTTTTATGCAAAGATTTTTTTTCGCTGCTCAAAAAAATATCCATCAATAATAATATCCATCAATAAAAAAGAAACAAATAAAAAACCCCTCTCCTTTGGAGAGGGGTTTGGGGTGAGGCTTCTATTATTTACTTCACCTCTTCATACTGTACATCCGAAACATCAGGGTTTCCATTTGCGCCTGCGCTATTTGCATTGGCATCAGCGCCTGCTTGAGGGCCGCCTGCTTGCGCACCACCCTGGTACATTTCCGAAGCTGAGGCTTGCCATGCATTGTTCAACGCTGTAAGAGCAGCATCAATACCGGCTAAGTCTTGTGCTTTGTGTGCTTCGCGTAATTTTTCTAATGCACTGTTAATCGCAGTTTTATTTCCATCAGAAAGTTTATCGCCATATTCTTTCAATTGCTTTTCTGTTTGGAAAATCATCGAGTCGGCTTGGTTAATCTTTTCAACCTTTTCCTTCTCGCGCTTGTCGTTATCGGCATTGGCTTGCGCTTCTTGCTTCATCTTTTGAATTTCGGCATCCGTTAATCCACTCGATGCTTCAATTCTTATCTTCTGTTCTTTGCCTGTGCCCTGGTCTTTAGCCGAAACATGTAGAATACCGTTAGCATCCACATCAAACGTAACTTCGATTTTAGGCATACCACGCGGTGCTGGCGGAATACCATCTAAATGGAATCTTCCGATCGTGCGGTTGTATTGTGCCATTTCGCGTTCGCCTTGCAATACATGTATTTCTACCGATGGTTGGTTATCGGCTGCGGTTGAAAACACTTCCGATTTCTTTGTTGGAATGGTAGTGTTCGATGCAATTAGTTTCGTAAACACGCCACCCATGGTTTCGATACCTAAGGATAGCGGAGTAACATCTAACAACAACACATCTTTCACTTCTCCTGTTAACACACCACCTTGTATGGCTGCGCCAATCGCTACTACTTCATCAGGGTTTACACCTTTGCTTGGTTTTTTGTCAAAGAATTTTTCTACTTCTTCTTGTATTTTAGGAATGCGGGTAGAACCACCTACTAAAATCACTTCATCTATTTCGCTGATGCTGTATCCGCTGTCTTCCACTGCTTTGCGGCAAGGTTCTAATGTACGCTTCACTAAATCATCGGCTAGTTGTTCAAACTTAGCGCGTGTTAATTTCTTCACTAAGTGTTCAGGCACGCCATCAATAGAAGTAATATAAGGCAAGTTTATTTCTGTTTCTTGCGAAGAAGAAAGTTCAATCTTTGCTTTCTCGGCTGCTTCTTTTAAGCGCTGCAACGCCATGGGGTCTTTGCGCAAGTCTACGTTCTTATCGGCCTTAAACTCATCGGCCAGCCAATTTAAAATGCGCATGTCGAAATCATCGCCACCTAAGTGTACATCACCGTTGGTAGATTTTACTTCGAACACGCCATCGCCTAATTCCAAAACAGATATATCGAATGTACCACCTCCTAAGTCGTACACGGCTATCTTCATGTCTTTGTTTTTCTTATCTAAACCGTAAGCAAGTGCAGCGGCAGTTGGTTCGTTGATGATACGCTTTACATCCAAACCTGCGATTTGTCCTGCTTCTTTGGTGGCTTGTCTTTCTGCATCGTTAAAGTAAGCGGGTACTGTTACAACCGCTTCGGTTACCGTTGTGCCCAGGTAATCTTCTGCGGTGCTCTTCATCTTCTGCAGAATCATTGCCGAAATTTCCTGAGGGGTATAAAGCCTGTCGCCAATGCGCACGCGCACGGTATCGTTGTTACCACTTTCCACTTGGTAGCTTACCATTTTCTTTTCGCCATCTACATCGGCAAATTTCTTACCCATGAAACGCTTGATAGACTGAATGGTATTCTTCGGGTTGGTGATGGCCTGGCGCTTGGCAGGATCTCCTACTTTGCGTTCGCCCTTTCCGTTATCTAAAAAGCCTACAATCGAAGGTGTAGTTCTGCGGCCTTCGCTGTTGGCAATTACCACAGGTTCGTTTCCTTCCATTACGGCCACGCACGAGTTGGTAGTTCCTAAATCTATGCCTATTATTTTTCCCATACTATTTTATTACTTGGTTCGATTCCCCTCGCTTATGTCAATCGCTATGCCATACAGTTTTTGCATGTGAATACTGACAAATTAATGACAGGTTGACAGCCGAGGATTATAGAATGAAAGAGCAAACGATAGGTTTGTCATTATTGAAAGAATAAAAGGATTTGGGCGGCAGCCGGGCTGTTCGGGGCTCCGCTTCGCTCCGGCCTAGCCGGATGGCTAGGCTGCTTCGCACCCCTACCATCCCTGCCGCAAGAACATTTTCGTTATTGGTTGTTGGTTATTCAAAATTCTATTTTTCCTACTACTGGCGCGCGTTTGCAACGAACACCATAATTATAGAAGTAGATTTGTTTATCTTGGCTATTGTCTGAAAAATATACAATCAAGAATAAATATGGTACCCCACTTGGGTGTACCTCTAAAAATAAAAATAGAGCAATACAGATAGTAACTGAAGATTCATCTATGAATAAGCATCTTCGCCTGTTGCAAATAGCAACCTACGCCATATCCGGCATAATACATGTAAGTGGTTTTTTAAAACTCGGAGAGTACGATGTTTTCATAGGCATCATTTATATTTTTATAGCTGGTTGGTATCTTCTCTCCTTTCATTTCTCAAAAATCAAGTTGAAAGAAAACTATATCCTTGTAGTCGTAGAGAAAAATTATAATGAGCTCTATATCATAAGAAAAGTAATTTTAATTGGTACGATTGTGTATTTCCTATTTAATCATTTGATACTAGTCTTTACCCTGGTACCTTTAATCCTAAGCCTTCTGCTAAGTATTTTCTATAGCTACAAAACCGTAATCAAAATAACCAAAACACATATATACACTGGAAGTGGAGCCAAGATAAATTTTCGCAACATTTTCGCAATGGATATTTCCCCAAATCATATTTATATAAGTGTAAACAATGACTCAGAAAAAGAGCATATCATCGACTTAACAAAAGTAAGCCCAACAGAAAGAGCTTTAGTTATAAGCAATCTAACAAACTGGAAAGCCTCAGCCGCCAACCAATTGCTATACTAGAAAATATGTTTAGCCCAACGCCCTCCACCGCTTACCTGAGTTTATAACTCAGAACAGTACCAATTAAATTAAAATTCAATCTCACGCTGTCCACTACTGGAGCGCGTTTGCAACCATAGCCGTCAGGTAAAGAAAAACAGTACGAGTTACTAAGACCAATCAGAGAAGAATCATTTATCAAGTCAGAGTAAAAAACACGTTGCGAGGCCCAGCGGCCTGAGCGTTAACCACATTAAATGAAAAAACAAATTAATTGTTTGTTATACTCACTTGTAATGGATTGCACAGAGCAAGGGTGTGCTTCCAACACATTTCAAATAAACAGCTTGAAACAAAAAAATACCATAGTAAAGATGTTAACCTTACGGCTATGGTTTGCAACGCGTGCTTTAGTGTTATCACCTAACAGCAATTTTCTTATCCTTTAATTTTAATATGGAACACACAGCTAGTTCGCGCCAGCTGGGGATTATAAATTATGAGCATTACAAATGCAACTTACATACATCCTCGTTGCAAACGAGGACGAGTGAGGGGGGAATAAAAGGATTTGGGCGGCAGCCGGGCACCGTTTTGTGGTTGGTTGATGGTTGTTTGTTATTCGCGATTCATTTATTGCGTTTGCCGGAGTTGTTTGCAAAGGTTAAGCGAAGATGTATTAAATGCTTAACTGAATTGGTGAATAGAAGGCAGCTGGGTTTAAACATTGAGCAGTAAACAATCTCTTTCGCCTTATACGTGCTGAATATTTTGGTGTCAGTTTCGTGGTGGCGGAGGCTAACTTCGTGGTGGCGGATGCTTACTTCGTTATGGCGGAGGCTAACTTCGTGGTGGCGGATGCTTACTTCGTGGTGGCGGATGCTTACTTCGTGGTGGCGGATGCTTACTTCGTGATGGCGGATGCTAACTTCGTGATGGCGGATGCTAACTTCGTGATGGCGGATGCTAACTTCGTGATGGCGGATGCCAACTTCGTGGGGGCGGATGCTAACTTCGTGGTGGCGGGTGCTAACTTCGTGGGGGCGGGTGCTAACTTCGTAGTGGCGGGTGCTATATTCGTAGTGGCGGGTGCTGGTTTTATAAAGTAGGTAACTTGGTTTGTTATTTTGCCAGCTTTACTATTTCTGTTGTTTGCTTGTATTTATCTTTTGCTGTGGCTTATGGCTGGCATGCTTTTTCATTTTGCTGCCGTGGTTGTTTTTGCTTTAGTTTTTCTTAGACTTTTTAAATCGTAGTGTGCTTACTTGTTTGTATTGGGGGCTGGTTGTGCCGTAGAGGGACATGATATATTGTTTAACATCTTGTGCAATCACGAGAATGCCGCTTGTTTCATTGTAGAGGAGTTGGTTTCTGGCAATGCGGGCATTGCTTAGGGCTGTGCTGGTGGTTGATACTGTTGTGTTTTTTGCTTTTAGCTCGGTGAGTATGGTGTTGAGTGTTGTTACTTTTAGTTCGTTTTCGTTGGGCGTGTAGGCAGGTTCGGCTGTGAGTGTGGTGATGAGTTGTGCGAAGTGGTCGGTGAGTTTGTCGTAACTCTGTTGTGATGTGGAGATGGTTTTGCTTGGTTGTGCCTCTGGGTTAGGGTTGTGGGTTGTGGCTTTTTCTTTTGTCTTTGTTCTGTTGCCTTGTATTTTATTGTTGCTTGTTTTGGCATCGGCTAGGCTTTGTTTGGTAGCTCCACTTACTGCTAATGCATGGATGATTTTTGTGGCTAGTAGTTTTAATTTTTTGAAGGCTATTTCGCGGGCGTTTGTTGCGTTGTTGTAATTGGTTTTGGCCACCATTACTGCTTGCATGGCTGCATTTGCATTATTGTATAGTGTGTTTAGTGCCGACAGTTGTAGGGCTGCTCTGCTTGGGTTGTAGGTTGCTCCGTAGCTTGTGCAAATGGTGATGAGTTCTTCGAAGATGGCTACATTTTTTGCGTGGCCGGTTTCTGTGGTGCTCGCCATTGCTTTTTTTAATTTAAAGGTTGAACTTTTAAGAATACTGGATGTGGTTTCTTAAAGAAGGAAGCTTTTTTTAACTAACATCTTATACGAAGAACGTTAGTTTGTTGTAATTTTTGTAAGGGAGATGGTTATTTTTTTTGTGCAGGTAGGTTGAAAGTTGGGATAGGTTCGGGGTTTGTTGTTTAGAGACGTAAGATGTTAGACTTAAGATATAAGATATAAGATATAAGACGTAAGAGATGTATTTGTTACGCATGGCAAATATCTTCCAAATGCATTTGCAATAAAAGAATTGAATTGTTTTGAGGTTACAAATTCAGGAAAGCTGGGGATTTTATCTTTGCAAATGTTGAGAATAGTAATTGACTACTTTAGAAATTTATTTTTAATTATCCATTTGAAAACTGAAAGTACCAATATCCAGTTCCGTTGTAGTTCTTGATTAATTGTCGGACGTATTCTAGTACTTCTTCCTGTTCATGGGGCAATTTGCTCTCGTCTATTTTATTTAGCTCTTCTAATCCCTTTTCTTTTCCGTAAATAATAGTTACAAGTTGTGAATATTCAACTCTTGAATTAAAGTTATTAAGTTCTTTTGTTGGCCAGTTGTCAATTGTCTGTTTATACAATTCTCTCGCTTTATCGATATCGCCTAGTTTCTCGTAAGCAATCCCCTCAAATGAAACATTATTGTTGTCACGAAGCTTTGAAATTTTCTTTGCTGTTAAAAGTGCTTCGTCATTTCTGTTAAGGTTCCAAAGAAATGTTAGTCTTAGAACATAGTATACGTATTGCGTACTGTCAACCGAAATGGCTTTGTCGATGAAGTAAAGTGCGCTGTCGACATTTCCTATTTGTTGTTGTTCAACCGCTAAATGATTGTACTCAATGGCTTCTGGATTAGGTTTTGACTTTGTTGTCTCTCTTGTACCACATGCCGTGAGAATCATTACAGGTAAAATCATCCTCATCTGGCGCGGAAGTTACTTCCGTGCCGCAAATGTTGAACTATATAATTCGCTTCTCTCATAAAAACACATTTAGTTATAGGCACGGATGAACTACACACATGCCAACA
>JAJTEH010000036.1 GCA_021298355.1 Flammeovirgaceae bacterium | reverse complement strand
CCTGCAACACTATCTTGATGAGTTCTGTTTTAAACTCAACAGACGTTATAACTCAAATCTATTTGATAATCTTATCCTTAGCTTAATTTAGTGGTAAGCATGCGGACTAGCATAATAATTTTTATCAATTTCCATGTTTCTGCATTATCATCAGAGCAAAAAATGCCTTCTGTTGTATGTGCATATAGTTTTCCATTATCAGTTTGCACTATCCTTGTCAGAACACTGAATTCCCCAAACGAAAATTTTTCATCCCAGGTGTGGCCAAAGTTTGAAGAAACATATTGTAAACCAGATAATCCATTCTCACCTCCTTGAATAATAATTTGATTATCATTTTTTATAAAGAATGAATAGATAACTTGAGGAAGATTGGGAAGCATATCTATTGTATTGCTTAGGGAATTATATCGGATAATCCCTGGATTTGCTAAGCCAGTTGCGCTTAAATTATTTTCGAGGGTTCCAAGTAAAAAATAATCATCACCATTTTTTTGAAAGTAAACTTCCTCTAGAGGGAGAATAAAAATATCATCTACTAAAATTTGCCAAGTATCGCCTTGATCTTTAGATTGATATACTTTTTTATCGTCAATGCCATCAAAAAAAGATGCATACAAAACTCCATCCTCATAAGTAAGTAAATGGCATCCTGATTTCCCGGTTGGCTGTATTGGTTTCCACGTTTTACCTTTATCTTTTGTTCTAAGTAGTGTCTTTTCAAGGCCATCCACATCTCCTATATATATAGTTTGTTTATCATCTATTGCTATAAATGAAGCAAAAAAAATTGGCGAAGATAATGTTTCCCATGTAACACCGCCATCTACCGATAAGTGAATTAGCCAATCCATTTTGCTAAATGGATTGTTGACGGTAATCATTAATTCCGAAGCGATTACAGCATTTCCGTTTGTTGCCAACGATTGGATGTGTTTTCCTTCGAAGAATTTGGTTTGCCCTTGGGCAGCTGAACTAAAATTTAGAAAAATAGAAAGGGTAAGAAGGGAGAAACATATATAAATATATTTCATGTCACAATATTACAATTATTTTTACCTTTTAACCATTTTTTTGAATGAAAACCTTCCGCGATCTTTTTCAAAAAATTAGTTACCTCCAATATCCTTTACTGGCTATTGGACTTTTCTTTTTGTATCGTCCTATTGTAAGTAGGTTAAATAATTTGGTGGAAGATTTTAATTTAGGTCTGGTTTTTATGGGGTTGGCTATTACATTTTCAACCCTGCAAGACACAAAGAAAACACAGAATAAATTGAGCGAAAAAATATGGAAGAATAAGAAGTACGCTACTTGGTTTATCGTATATTTTCTATTTATCATTTTTATTTTAATTGCGCTGGCCTTGTTTTGGCAATTTGGAAATAACGCTGCCCTACAAGGTTTATCGTGGGGTGTATTATCTATTGCCATGGGGCTTGTAGGAGTTGTAAAAGCCGGCTTAGAAATGGCCGAATACCAACAAAGCAAATCAGAAAACTGATGTGGCAAGAAGAGTTAAAAAAAATCTGGAACTCTGCTTTTGCGTTAGATGATGGGGTGTGGACGGAATTCGTAGCACAGTGGCGCAAAGAAAAAATTTTAAAACGTAACGAATTTTTAGACGAGCCCGGTAAAATAGAAGATACGCTCTATTTTGTTAAACGTGGCGCCATGCGTTTGTACTATCCGTTAGAAGAAGAAGAAATATGTGTGGGGTTTGCCTATCCGCCATCTTAAATTTGTAGTTATCCTTCCTTTATTAGTCAACAACCATCAGCTTATTTTATACAAGCTTTACGCGAAACAGAATTAATAGGCATCAGCAGAAAAGATTTTTATAATTTGATGTGGAATAATATTTCTATAGAAAGAGCCTGGAGAATACTACAAGAAAAAGCTTTACTGGGAAAAATAGAAAGAGAAACAGAATTGCTCACGTTCACACCAGAGCAGCGTGTTAACAGATTATTACAACGAAGCCCACACTTGTTTCAAATCATACCCAGAAAATACATTGCTTCTTATTTGCGCATGACACCCGAAACTCTGAGCAGACTAAAACCTTAAATATTGATTTCGATCAATTTTTAGGTTTAAGCCGAACGCCATCTTTGTTAAAAAAAATAAGAATGGAAAAAGCAAAATATTTTCAACAGCTACGCGATACAGTAACCGTAACGAAAAGCATGGCGAAAGAGCATTTAGCACAATTAAATGAAAATCAAATAAACGAAAGAGGAAGTACAACTGTATGGTCTGTTGGGCATTGCATCGAACATATCAATCTATATAATCGATATTATATTCAAGCCATTGAGAAAGCCATTCTTTTAGCTGATAAAGATGTGCCAGCAATTGTTAAGCATACTTGGTTAGGTAGAAAATCTATCCAAAGCATTCATCCATCCAATCAAAAAAAACAAAAAACATTTAAGAGAATGGATCCGGTCTTACAACCAGATACCTATACCCATGCTGTGTTAGATCAATTTTTTCGTACGCAAGAAAATTTAGTAGAACTTATAAACCGCGCAGAGGTATGTAACTTTAACAAGAAGTTAGTTCCGATAGAATTTTTTAAGATGCTTAAACTAAACATTGCCGAAACACTGGAATTTATTTTGGCTCACCAGCAAAGGCATATTCATCAGGCTGTAAAAATTGCGCAAACAATTAACCAAAAAGAATCTTACTTAAAAGTTTAACGATAGATTGGTTCAAACGTTTGTTTAACTTTGAGGATGAAAACCACCAACTTGGGTATTATCCGCGAAGGAAAAACACCTCCCGATAAACGCGTGCCTTTTACTCCTAAACAACTGGAAGAAATAATCGATTTATTTCCAGATGTGAAGATAACTGTGCAGCACAGTGCTATTCGCTGTTTCCAAGATAGTGAGTACAGCAATTTAGGATTTGAGATTAAAGAAGAGTTAAATCATTGCAACATTATTATGGGCATTAAAGAAGTGCCCATAGAAATGTTGTTAGCCAATAAAACCTATTTGTTTTTTTCTCATACTATTAAAAAACAACCCTACAATAAAAAGTTATTGCAGGCCGTACTCGAAAAGAAAATCCGACTGATCGATTACGAAGTATTAAAAGACAGATTAGGAAACAGGTTAGTAGCCTTCGGAAGATTTGCCGGAATTGTTGGCGCATACAATGGTTTGTGGACGTACGGAAAAAAAACAAATTCATTTTCTATCCGCAGAGCGTACGAGTGTTTCGATGTGAACGATTTAAAACTCGAACTCAGAAAAGTTAAACTTCCTCCCATTAAAATTATTTTAACAGGAGGAGGTCGTGTTGGAAAAGGGGCTATGGAAACACTAGACACTGCTGGCATTCGTAAAGTAAACCCGCACGATTTTTTAACAAGGCAGTTTGATGAACCTGTGTATGTGCAATTAGCCAGTGCCGATTACCATACGCGTAAAGAAGGTGGGCATTTTATTCGCGAGGAATTTCACAAACATCCGGAGCGTTACGTATCGCACTTTATGTTGTTTACCAAAGTAGCCGATATCTTAATGGCCGGTGCGTATTGGAATCCGCAAGCCCCTGTATTGTTTACTAAAGAAGAAATGCAAAGCCCTGCATTTAAAATTCAGGTAATTGCAGACATTACGTGCGATATAAACGGATCCATTCCATCAACCATTCGCGCAACAGATATCCAACATCCGGTATACGATTTCGATGCCCAAACCTTTACAGAACAACCTGCTTTTAGCCACAACAAAAATATTAGCGTAATGGCTATTGATAACCTTCCCTGCGAGTTACCACGGTCGGCATCCGAAGAATTTGGCAGAGATTTAATAGACAGAATACTTAAACCCTTGTTGGAAAAAGACGAAGATGGCATAATTGCGCGGGCAACCATTGCCGAAAATGGGCATTTAACCTCGTTTTACGCGTATCTGGAGGATTATGCCAGAAAATGATAGCTGGATTTAGCTAAAAGCAAAGTTTACTTCCAACTTTTAAATCGAACTTTCGTTTACGATAGCGTTACTATTGTATATTTGTAAATGGCTATCATTTCTTTTAAACTCAATAACAATCTTTTTCTGCGCGACCCACAAGGCACAGAACTAGGCCAGCGCATAATAGAAGAAAGCATTCACATGATTGATGAATTGGGCTTCGAACAATTCACATTCAAAAAACTGGCGGATAAAATAGAATCAACAGAGGCATCTGTGTATCGCTATTTTGAGAATAAGCACCGCCTGCTCATTTATTTAATAGATTGGTATTGGACCTGGCTCGATTATAAGATGGATTTTGCCGTTCAAAACTTAACCAATCCTATCGATCAGTTAAAAGCCAGTTTAAAAGTATTGATTGAAGAAAAGCAATACGATCCCAATTTTGCTTTTGTGTACGAGCCCGCCCTGCAGCGCATCGTTATTTCTGAATTCGACAAAACATATTTAACCAAACAAGTTGATGCCGATAACCGCGAAGGTTTGTTTCTTCCGTATAAATCAATCTGCAAAAAAATAGCAGCGATTGTTAATCAGGTTAATCCAAATTATCCTTATCCACACTCAATCGTAAGCACAGCCTTACTTTCGGTTAACCATCAGCTATACTATGCCAAACACCTGCCATCGCTAAGCGATATTAAGTATAATCCTAAACAACATTATTTAGATCTCTATACTTTTTGTGAATCATTTATTTTAAACGCAATCGAGAAGTAAGCCATGCTCAATAACGATCAGTTAGTAAGGATTTTGAGGGAGTCTTCGTTGCTTCTTAAGCATGACTTTGACCCTAAGCATATTTATTTTACCGAAACCAACAAACGCACGTACAAAACCGATGAATTGGTTGAGTTCAAGCGCGATTTAGTAGAAGCCGGTAATAAAATCCGTTTAATGCTGCTGGAATACAGACTGCCATTAAAAGATTTTCATGAGTTTGTTTTAACAGATGAATCGCCTGTTGTTGTATTTGATATAGCTGAAGGTGATTTTATACCCAAAGTAATTTATGGAGCCAAACGCGATACAACTGAGATAAAAATTGGAACGCGTGAAAGCACACGCGTACCATACTCTGAAAAGAACAGAGAATTTTATACCGATGAAAATGGCGATGTAGAATTTTTTGTAATTGTTCCTTATCGTGGCCTCGTTAGCGAATACGCATACGATGAAGAAAGTGGAGGTGAAAAAATGAGCCCCATGCGTAGGTTTTTCCGGTTGTTAAGCACCGAGAAAAAAGATATCTATTACATTTTGTTTTATGCCGTTGTAGTAGGTGGTTTAGGTCTGATTTTGCCCCTAGGTATACAAACCACTATCGAATTAATTTCAGGGGGTGTATTCTTTTCTTCTGTATACGTTTTAATTGTATTGCTGATTTTGGCAGTGTTGCTTACCGGTGGTTTGCAAATTGTGCAGATAAGTTTAGTGGAATATTTACAAAGAAGAATTTTCGCTAAAGCATCTTTAGAGTTTGCCTATCGCATTCCGCGCATAAGAACGGAAAGCATCATGAGCAATTATGCGCCAGAATTGGTGAACCGCTTTTTCGATATCATGACGATCCAGAAAGGTTTACCAAAATTGCTAATCGATTTATCATCCGCTGTAATACAAATCTTTTTTGGTTTGCTTTTACTTTCTTTATACCACCCTTTCTTTGTATTCTTTTCGCTAATTCTCGTTACGGTGTTGTTCATGATTTTCTACTTCACCGGTCCAAGAGGTTTATACTCTTCTATTAACGAATCGAAATACAAATACAAAGTAGCACAGTGGTTAGAAGAATTAGCGCGTGCCATTAACTCGTTTAAACTAGCAGGCAACACCGATCTGCCCATACGCAAAACAGATTACAACGTAAATAACTATTTGAAGTATAGAAAAACACACTTCAATGTTTTAATAACACAGCTATCCTTTATCATTTTATTTAAGGCCGCAGTAACAGCGGGGTTGTTAATCATGGGAACAATTCTCGTGGTCGACAGACAAATTACACTAGGGCAGTTCGTTGCATCCGAAGTTATCATCATTCTTATTTTAGCTTCGGTAGAGAAACTAATTACGTACATGGATGTAGTTTACGATTTGTTAACTGCCGTAGATAAAGTAGCATCCGTTACCGATTTACCTTTAGAAAAATCTGGCGGAATTGATTTCCCGAAAAAAATATCGCGTGGCTACGATGTAGAATTTAAAAATGTACATTACCAATATCCCGATGGCGAACCGGGTTTGAACAACGTTTCATTCGTAATCCAAGCAGGAGAAAGAGTTTGTATTTCTGGCCCTGGCAGCAGTGGTAAAACAACGCTTACTAACATCATGGCAGGTTTAACCGGAGGTTTTCAAGGTGTTGTAACCATTAATAAATATTCCATCCGGGATTTGGATTTGATGCACTTGCGTGATCGTATCGCAAAAAATATTTCTTTAGAAGATATATTCGATGGCACACTTTTAGAAAACATTACTGTTGGTAAGCCTACTGAAGGTATTGAAGATGCCTTGCGCGCAATCGAAATGGTGGGGCTATCAGATTTCATCAATACCTTACCCGAAGGGTTAAACACCCATATTTTATCCGGTGGAAAAGGTTTTCCGAGTTCCATTAACCAACGCCTTATACTGGCCCGTTGTATTGCGAAAAATCCGGAGTTGATTATTCTTAATGATTACTTCAGCTTTATGAAAGAACCGGACAAACTGCAACTCATACAACGTTTGGTAAGCAAAGAACACAAATGGACATTGATTGTAGTTTCTAATGACCCTCTGGTGATGGCATCGTGTGATCGTGTGCTTATCTTAAAAGATGGAAGCATTGCCGCCAACGGAAAATTTTCTGATTTAATGCAACAAGGATTACTTGAAAATAACATTGAATAAGCCATGCTGAATTTATCTAAGAACCGAGTAGAAAAAGTAGTTCCGCAAGACAGGCTCTATTCTTTACGAGCTATTCAAACTCCCAATGCAGGCAGAACACTCGCCCGTTGGATGGTGGGTCTGGGAATTGTAGGATTAATCATTTTATTTCTTCCCTGGCAGCAGAATATCAGGGGTACAGGAAAAGTTACAGCCTTTAATCCGGCACACAGACCACAAACCGTAGAATCTGTAATTGCAGGGCAAATACAAAAATGGTTTGTACGCGAAGGACAGTTCGTAAAGAAAGGAGATACCATCATTACTATACGAGAGGTAAAAGAAAAATTCTTCGACCCCAATTTATTAGTAAGACTGAAAGAGCAAATTGATGCCAAAGAATCGAGCTTGGTTTCTAAAGATGCAAAAGCAAAAGCTTTGCAAAGACAAATTTCTGCTTTGCGCGATGGAATGCGCAACAAGATTGACCAAAGCAAAGCAAAATTAGAAGCTGAAAAAATCCGTTTTCAAAACGCGGAAAACCAATACCAACGAAACAAGAAATTATACGAAGCAGGAAACATTCCGCTTACTAAGTTTCAGGATATAGAGTACAAATACCAGGGCGCCCAAGCCGATTTTACCAATGCAAAAATTGAGTTAGATAGAGTAGAAGCTGAATACCTGGATAAGATAAGCAAGGCAGAATCAGATTTAAATTCTACCCGTGCCGATTTGTTCGACACACAAGGGTCAATAGCAAAATTGAAGAATGAATTTGCGAACATGCAAATCCGAAACGAGCGTTACCAAATTTTAGCACCCCAGGCTGGGTTTATTGTAAAAGCTATGCACGCAGGTATTGGCGAAACTGTAAAAGAAGGAGATGCAGTGTGTACCATCATGCCCGACTCAGCCGATTTAGCAGTTGAGTTATATGTGAAAGCTATGGATGTTCCACTAGTTGAAAAAGGCAGACATGTTCGTATTCAATTCGATGGTTGGCCAGCCTTACAATTTTCTGGTTGGCCCAGTGTTTCGGTTGGTACTTTTGGGGGCACAGTAAAAGTAATCGATTACGTAAATTCTAAACCGGGTGAATTCCGATTGTTAGTACTGCCTGATGAAACTAACGATGAAAACTGGCCAAAGCAATTGCGTGTAGGTTCTGGCATTAAAGCCTGGGTTATGCTTAACGATGTACCGGTGTGGTACGAATTATGGCGACAGTTAAATGGTTTCCCGCCAAGTTTATACGAAGAGCCATTAAGCGATGTAATGGATAAAAAAGACAAAGCCGATAAAGCTAAAGACGAAGAGGAGTAGTAAAAACAAATGAGACTTGCATTTTTATTATATCTGAGCGTTATGTCTGGGCTTGCTCATGCTCAGCAAGATTCGCTCTTTCTTCTTCCGGATACGGCCAAAGCGTTTACCATCAACAATTTTTATGAGTTGATTATTCAACATCATCCAACTGCGAAACAAATTAACTTGTTAACCGATATGGCCAAGCAAGAAATTCGGTTGGCGCGCGGTAATTTCGATCCGAAGTTAGAGTTACAGTATCAGCAAAAAAATTTAAAGAACACAGAATACTACGACATGTTGGATGCCAACATAAAGTTTCCCTCTGTGTTGCCGTTCGATCCTAAAATTGGTGTGTTACGCAACGAAGGCAAATACCTCAATCCTGAAAATTTTATTTCAGATGAATTTGACTTCAAGCAAGTGTATGCCGGTATTTCTATGCCATTGGGGCGTGGCCTAATTACAGATGAGAGACGCGTTGCTTTAAGGCAAGCTGAGTTGTTTCAAGATTTAACCGAAGCAGAACAAGTTAAACTCATCAACAAACTTTTGTTAGAAGCAGCAAAAGAGTATTGGCAGTGGTATTTTGCTTATTATAATTATCGCATTCAAAACAGAGGTGTAAATATAGCGCAAGAAATTTTCAGACGAGTAAAAATAAATGCCTTACAAGGTGAGGCTGCTACTATTGATACTGTGCAAGCAAAAATTACCTATCAAGAAAGAATGGTGCAACAACAAGAAGCCTGGCTCGATTTTCAGAATGCTGGTATTCGTATATCAAATTATCTGTGGGATAGTTTAAGCAATCCGTTGGCACTTTCTGCTGAGTGGGTTCCGGTAAGACCAGAATTAAATTGGTCTCTAACCAGCAACGAATTAATCGAATTAAAAAATCAGGCTATCGACAACCACCCGGAGTTAAGAAAGTTAACCATCAAATTGCAACAATTGGAATTAGATAGAAAACTGGCAGTAGAATTTTTAAAACCAAAATTAGATGCGAGTTACTCCTTTCTTAACCAACCCTTTAATCCGGATGGTGGAGCAGGATTGCGATTCGGTGAAGATTATAAATTAGGCGTAGATTTTTCTTTCCCGGTTTTCATAAGAAAAGAAAGAGCGAAATTAGCGCAAACAAAAATCAAATTATCTTCCACACGTTTCGAGCAAAGTTTGCAACAACGCCAGGTACTTAACCAAATTGATGCTGCCTACAATGAGTTATTCAACGCGGGTATTATTATCAATCAACTAAGCGATATGGTGCAAAACTATGAGCGAATTTTACGAGCCGAATTTTTAAATTTAGATAATGGAGAAAGCGATTTATTTAAAGTAAATATTCAGCAAGAAAAGTTAATCAATGCTCAATCAAAACTGATTAAAGTAATGAGCGAGTATGAAAAAAATAAAGCCATGCTCTTTTGGGCAGCAGGCTTGCGCAACCTAAGCCAAAACTAAATTATGGATTTCCACCTCCTGCTAACCAACCTAACCAATCCTACGCTTTTATTTTTTGTATTGGGCATTGCTGCCTTCTATTTAAAAAGCGATTTAGAAATACCGCCCACATCAACAAAGTTTATCTCTTTATATTTATTGTTTGCCATTGGCTTTAAAGGTGGGCAAGAATTAGCACATAGTGAGTTCACGTCTGAAATAGCTATGTCGTTATTATTCGGCATGCTCATCGCATCTATAATTCCTCTTTATACTTTTTTTGTATTAAAAAGAAAATTATCGGTAGCCGATGCGGGCGCTATTGCAGCTGCTTATGGTTCTGTTAGTGCAGTTACGTTTGTAGCGGCAACTACATTTTTAGAAATTGAAGGGCAAGCTTTTGATGGACACATGGTTGCTGTTATGGCATTGATGGAATCGCCAGCGATAATTGTAGGCGTAATTCTGTTAATGAAATACGATAAGGAAAACGAGAAAACAACAAGCCTAAAAAATATCATCCATCATTCTTTAACCAATGGCAGTGTATTAATGATTGTTGGAAGTTTACTGATTGGATTAGTAGCAGATGAAAAACAGGCGGAAGGTATTCGTCCGTTTACAACAGATATTTTTAAAGGTTTCTTAGCCATCTTTCTTTTAGATATGGGTATGGTTACTGCCAAACGCTTTTCAGCTTTTAGAAAACAAGGCTGGTTTGTGAGTTTATTCGCTATTCTAATACCGGCCATTAATGGTTGTGTTGTTGCAATTCTAAGTGGGTATGTAACACAATCTGTTGGCGATAGATTTTTGTTTGCCATTCTTGCAGCCAGTGCATCGTACATTGCTGTTCCTGCGGCCATGCGGTTAGCCGCACCAAAGGCAGATCCGGGTTTGTATATTCCTATGGCAATCGGGGTAACGTTTCCTTTCAACATTACGGTTGGTATGCCTTTGTACTTTACGTTGATTCAGAATTTTTAGTTGGATTAAACTACCGGGTTAAGTATTGCATCGATCACCTCTAAGGCTGCGCGCTCTCCGGAGTTAAGTGCTCCGTTAACAGTTCCCCATTCTCCTTTTACATCGGTGGCTTCGCCTGCAAAAAATAATTGTTGGCCGATCGGTTCTGCTAATGTTTCTCGATCGGCCTCTGTGCCACCTGCCAGCGGAAAAGAATAACCACCTTTAATAAAAGCATCTTGCCCCCAGTTTTTTATTAAAGGAATACCTTTTATAAAACTTACCACATCTTCATTCGGTAACCCTTCCGAGGGCAGTATCTCTCCTAACTCTTGTTTTAAGGCAGCTATAATTTCGTTGTTTGAGTTAGGCATGGCCGTAAACTGATTGGCCTTACTTCCATTAATTGTTACAGTTAAAACTTTATTGAAATCGCTTCTTCCTAAACCACCACTAAAGTATAGAGGTCCGTTAGTTCCGCCAAAAATATAATTTACATCTTGCCCCCAAATGTTTTGCCTGAAATCTACCAACACACGGATAGAACCACCCATACCTATTTTTGCCATCGCTGTATTTTTAGCCGATGGTAAGCCCGGACTAAATTCTATGTCGCCAGCTTTTAAAATAGAAACAGGAACGGCAACAATTAATTTATTTACGGTTACTGTTTCAGTAGAATTATCTAAACGATTGGTGATTGATAAATCTATCGTTTCACCATTTTGTGTAATGCGTGTAACTTGTTTGCGCGTTTCAACCAAATCAACCGTTTTGAAATACCGTGAAATTAAAATTTCACTCATGGGGTTGTTACGTAACACAAACTCTTTATTGTCAGTTTCGCGTTTGGTTAATGCTTCTGCTAAACCCGTTGCACTAAGCGAGTTGTTATCTGCACCAAACCAATTTCCTACTTGCGAATTTACCAGTGGCAACACAGCCGGATTCAAAGAACTTGCTGCCGCACTAACGGTTGATCCAGAAATAGAACTTAAATTCTGCAAAAAATTTCTGTAGGCGAGAAACTTAGTTTTGCTCGCATTACCATCCGCCAATGCATCTATTTCTGCATCACTAAAAAAAGTATTATCGAAGTAATAACGGGGTGTTCCTACTGTAGATGATACTTCCATAGATCGTGCCCCAACCGTTCTTACTAATTCCGACCATAAACCATTTGAGCCGAAATACCGATCGGCACCTAACTCTTGCGGAAAATCAGAACCAGAAAAAGCGGTAAAATCCGGATCGTTAGAGCGTATGCTGTAAATCCTTCCGCCTACTCTGGCAGAGGCTTCAAAAATTCTAACTTTTACCCCTTTCGTTCTCAGAATATCAGCTGCATATAACCCGGCAGCTCCGGCACCAATAATACCTACAACTCCATCGTATTGTATCTCGGGTCCCGGATCGGCAGTATCACAACTTTGTAAAAAATGAGGTAAACCCAAAGCTGCCGTTAGCCCAAAACCAAGGTGTTTAATAGCTGTTCTTCTTTTCACTATAAGGGAATTTTAAACGAAAGATAACGATACCTTCAGTTTTAATAAAATTAGTTTACATATTGTGCTATGAATGCCGATTTCATCCGACAAGTAAACCCTGTGATGAGAATTGCTATTGTGGGGCCGGAGTGTACAGGTAAAACAACCCTTAGCCAGCAGTTGGCTGAGTATTTCAAAACAGAGTGGGTACGCGAATATGCCCGCGGCTATTTAAACAAATTAGCAGTGCCCTATCAGGAAAACGACTTGCTGATGATTGCACAGGGACAGATGCGTATTGAGGACGAATTCGCTGGATCGGCCAATCAGTTTTTATTTTGCGATACAAATCTGGTGGTTATGAAAATCTGGAGCGTGGTGAAATACAAAAAATGCCATCACTGGATTGAAGAAGAAATGACCAGGCGAAAGTATCATCTTCATTTGTTAACCTATGTTGATATACCGTGGGAAGAAGACCCGTTACGCGAACACCCACACGAACGAGACATGCTTTTTAAGTTGTACGAAGATGAATTAAAAAGAGTAAAGGTGCCCTACGCGATCATAAAAGGAACTCCCGAAGAACGATTAAAACAAGCCATCAACTTGGTTGAAGAAGTAAAGAATAAGCAATAGTTTAAATTTTTAGAATAAAAACAAATTCGTTTTTATAGCATACGTTATGCCCAACCAACCTTACGCTGCACTATATGTTCGAGATTTCAGGCTTTTTGTGGCCACTCGTTTTTTTACTACCCTGGCAATTAATTTACAGGCAGTAGTTGTTGGTTGGCAAGTATATGCCATCACGCACGATCCGCTATCGTTAGGTTTAATTGGCTTGGCAGAAGCATTACCATCTATTGCAGTTTCTTTATATGCCGGGCATGTGGCGGATGTTGTAGCACGAAAGAGAATCATTGTGATTTGTATTTTCACATTATTACTTTGTTCGTTGGCTCTGTGGCTCATGAGCTGGAACGATGCATCGTGGTTGGTACAACACGGTGTGTTACCCGTATACGCTACCATTTTTATAAGCGGAATAGCCAGAGGATTTCTTACACCTGCCAACTTTGCTTTTATGCCTCAATTGGTAAACAAAGATGTTTTTAGAAATGCCATAACCTGGAATTCTTCTTTTTGGCAAACTGCGTTAATTGCAGGCCCAGCCTTAGGCGGATTGATTTATGGTTTTTATGATGTACAAACTGCTTATGCCGCTGATGTTTTGTTAACAGCAACAGCCTTTTCGTTAATTCTTTTTATACCGGGCAGAACTCTGCCACCAACTACAGTTGAGCAAGGCATTGTAGAAAAAATTAAAGCAGGATTGAAATTTGTTTTCAACAATAAAATTATTCTCAGTGCAATTTCATTAGATCTATTTGCAGTATTGTTTGGTGGCGCTGTTGCCTTGTTGCCTGTATTTGCCAATGATATTTTAAAAACCGGCCCCGAAGCGTTAGGAGTGTTGCGCTCTGCACCTTCTGTGGGAGCTTTACTTGTAGCTTTTGCCTTAGCCCATTATCCTATAGAAAAAAACATGGGCAAAACTTTGTTATGGTGTGTAGCAGGTTTTGGTATATGCATGATTGGCTTTGCCTTATCTACCTGGTTTTGGGTTTCGCTTTTATTTCTTTTTCTAAGTGGCGTGTTCGATGGTGTAAGCGTTGTAATTCGCAGTACGCTTTTGCAAACCTTAACACCAGAAAATATGAAAGGAAGAGTATCAGCTGTTAACAATATTTTTATTGGATCTTCAAATGAAATAGGCATGTTCGAGTCTGGTGTGGCAGCACGTTTGTTAGGAGTTGTAAAATCAGTTGTTTTTGGTGGATGCATGACGTTACTCACCGTTGTGGTTACAGCCTGGAAATCACCCTCGCTCCGTAAGCTCCAAAAGTTAGAATAATTTGATGGATAACCATTGCCATATCCTGCAATAGTATTCATATTTGTAATCGACCGAACCTCTATGAAACTTTCTCAGGAAGAATTCCTTGCTCCTTTTTTTCAAAAAGTAACCGATCAGGCACACGCTGTTTCTACTAAAGCAACCTGGGCATTAATAGTAATAGTTGTTTTGTTGGCAGGCATTAATCAAACCTGGGTTGTTGGATTAACAGTTGGTTTGTTTTTATTATCGATTGTTTTGCTTTCGGGGTGGTTAGGTAAGTCGAATGGTTATGTAAACAGCATTGTGTTAGCGGGCTTCACTATTTTATTTCAATACCAACTCAATGGTTTACCGGCTTCGCATTTTTTCTTTTTTGTTATTGTTACTGTTTTACTTTTTTACGAAAACCCCAAAGTATTAATACCTGCTGTTACCATTCACGTTTTGTTCGAAGTATTTCTTTTTATCAATGCCGGTAAGTATGAAACACTCCATGTTTTTATTGCCGAAAGTGGCAACAATACGTTAGAAGATATTTTGTTGCATGTTGCCATTGTTGCTTTGTATGCCTCATTAAGTGGAGTGTGGGCCGTGTTGCAGCACAAACAAACCAAAGAATCGGCCCTGCAAGCCTTAGCCTTACAAGAGCAAGTAAGATTAATAGAAATCAACCAACAGTTTGCAGAATACATTAGCAAAGGAGAGTTAAAAGCAAGTTACCCATCTTCCGAACCGGATGCACTGGGTAAATCGTTGCTTACCATGCGCACAAATTTAGTTGAAGCCAGAAGCCGAGAAGAAAAAGAGAAATTTGTTACCGTTGGTTTGGCCTCTGTTGGCGAAATACTGCGCGCACATGTTAATGATTTACACCAATTGTGCGACAAAGTTTTAATAGAACTAATTCACTACATGAAAGCCAACCAGGGCTTCATCTTTACTGTAGAAAAAGAAAACAACGACCACGAGCATTTACAATTAGCCAGTGCGTATGCCTGGAACAGAAAAAAATATGTACAACGAAAATTTGATATCGGCCAGGGTTTAGTTGGGCAGGCCGCTATCGAAAAATCTACCATTTACATGACAGACGTTCCGGAAGATTATGTAATGATTTCTTCCGGCCTTGGCGAAGCCAATCCTACATCTATATTAATTATTCCATTAAAAAATGAAGAACAGGTTGTAGGTGTTTTAGAAATGGCATCTTTTAGAAAATTCGAAAAATTTGAAATTGAATTTTTAGAAAAAGTAGGAGAGAGCATTGCCTCTACCATTCTAAACTCGCGAAACAACGAGCGCAACAAAGAATTGCTGGAGCAGTCGCACATGCTTACCGAGCAGATGAAAGCGCAGGAAGAAGAAATGCGCCAGAACATGGAAGAAATGCAGGCTACGCAAGAAGAAATGGCACGCACACAGCGCATCATGGCCGAACAAAGCAAAGAAGTAGAAATCAAACAAAATAATTTAGATGCCTTGATCAATGCTTCATCCGATTCTATTATTGCTATGGATAAGCATTACAAAATTATTGTGATGAACGACACCCTGCGTAAACGCTACAAAGGAACGCAATACGAAGGCTTAGATGTAGGTGCCGATGCCCTACAAACGTTAGGCGCAGTGCGCGATGAGTGGAAAGCCTATTACGACCGCGCCCTTGCCGGTGAACATTTACAATTTGTGTTAAAGAGTACCGTAAAAGGAGAAGATTCTTACCGCGAATATTTTATCAATCCGATGTTGGATAAGCATAACAAAGTTTTCGGTCTATCAGTAGTATCGCGCGATGTAACCACCAGACACAAAGCAGAAAACGAAACATCCCGCAGAGGGTTTATCATTAACGCGCTGATTAATTTTACCAATGATACGTATTTCGCGATAGACAGAAATTTAAAAATACTCATCGCCAACAACGTATTAAAAGAAAGATTTAAAGCCGGAAACATTCAATTAACAGAAGGCATGATGATAACCGAAGTGTTAAGCGAAGAAGCACAAAAAATATGGATGCCACGGTACGATAAAGCATTGGCCGGAGAAAAATTATATTTTACAGAAGAAAGAAAAGTAGGAAATGATAAAGTATTATTTCTCGAAGTATTTGTAGAACCCATTAAAGACGATAAAGAAAATGTAATAGGCTGCGCTGTTGTAAGCCGAGACATTACGGAAGTGAATGAACTTAAACAAAAATTGAAAGTTTAAATTACCAGAGATAGATTTTAGATATAAGACGTAAGACATAAGATTTTCATCTTTCAACTTACTACTTACGTCTTGCCACTTAAATCTTACGTCTTATTCATACAAAACAAGAACGTTAATAGATATTTAACTATCCGTAATTGCGTGTAAAACAAACACACAATTATGAGAACAAAAAACGTATTATCTCTCTGTATTTATTTTTCATTAATCATTTTATTCTCTTGCGACAATGGCGATACTCCGCCTGAGAATTTAGAAAAATTTATTGTTCACCTTTCCGGAGAAGCCTTCGATGGAACAAACTATAGAGCTGCTTATTGGAAGAACGGAGAAAGAACGTTTCTGCAAGAAACTGGCAAATACGGATACGCAACATCGCTAAAAATAAAAAACGGAAATGTTTACATTGGTGGATTAGATTATACCGTTCAACCTTCCAAAGCAGTAATTTGGAAGAACGGAAAACTTGACCAAACAGTAAACACAACAGAAAAGAGTTATGGCGTCCTAATCGAATTTTCCGGAGAGGATCTTTTTGCTTGTACAGCCGAAGAACCTGAAAAAATTGTTTATTATAAAAACAATGTAAAAACAAAATCACATACGGGCCAACTTTATGGTTTTACCGTTTCTGGTAATGATTTGTATGCGTGTGGTAACTTACCTTTTACTTTTAATGCTAATGATGGCCCTGTGCGATATCCTGTGTATTGGAAAAATGAAAACATGATAAAACTCGCAGAAGAAAATAATGCATTCACTTCATCTGCAACGGATATAAAAATTTCAGGTAATGATGTTTATGTTTCGGGTTACATAGATCAAAAGAGCTCAGCCTTAAAAGACGAAGCTATTCTTTGGAAGAACGGAGTAAAAACAGTTCTGCCTTCAACAGGCCATGCAAGAGCAGAGAATGTAATTATTAATGGTAATGATGTATATGTAGTAGGTTGGAGTTCGGATGAACTTAGCAATGTAAAACACGCTACCTATTGGAAGAATGGAGTAAAAACAGTTTTAGATAATTCCACGAAATTTTCACTCTTAAACGACATGGCAATTTCTAAGGCAGGTGTAGTATATGCTGTTGGTAGTTTAGGAGATGAAGACAAGGGAACTTTATGGATTGATGGCAAATTAGATGGGACCATAAACGGTGGTAGTCCTATTGGTTTAATCTATAACATCGTGCTCGAAGAAAAATAGTTTCTGTTTGTTGTTTAAGTGAGAATGGCATCGCAGTAAAAAGCGATGCTGTTTTATTTTAATGAGATCACTAAAATGGAAAACTTAAATTATTAAAGATAGATGAAAGACATAAGATTTTTATTTTCATCTTTCATCTTGTGTCTTGCTACTTACGTCTATAGTAAGAACCCCAGTATCAACCCCAAAATAATAATGAGAGGCGGAGGAATTTTAGTGAAAGCCAGCAAACAAAAAGTACCAATGGTTAATCCGAAATTTAAAAAAGTATTATCCAACGGTTGAAATAAAAGAACTGCTGCTGCTGCAACCAATCCTGCACTCGCTGCTGTAATGCCCTCTAATGAAGCACGAATACCTCGATAGCGTTTCATCGCATCCCAAAAACGAATTACAAAAAATATCAGAAAGGTACCGGGAAGAAAAATTCCAAAAGACGACATCAATCCACCAATAATTTGTCCGCCCAATCCATACTCACGCATAGCCAAGCCACCCACATAAGAAGCAAACGCAAACACCGGCCCGGGAATAGATTGTGCAATTGCATAGCCTGAAAGAAATTCTTCTGTTGTTAAATATTGTTTAGGCGCATACTGCACAAACTCTGTATGTAAATAAGGAATTAGTACTTGTCCACCTCCAAAAATCAAGCTTCCGTTTCGATAAAAATTTTCGAACAAACGCACTGGCAACCAACCTGTAATTTTACCCACAATAGCTGCTATAATTAGCACACCAGCCCATAAAAAAAAGTTAGACCAATTTATTCGAATGGGTTCTTTTTCGATCTTCGGTTGTTTGCGGTATTTCAGTGCAGTTAAGGCACCTGCTATAATTAAAACGATAGGGAAAACAAATGGAGTTTGAAAATAGTAGGAAGCTAAAGCAGCACTGAGCATAAGCGCAACTCCGCTTTT
Source organism: Flammeovirgaceae bacterium (assembly GCA_021298355.1). Classification (GTDB taxonomy): domain Bacteria; phylum Bacteroidota; class Bacteroidia; order Cytophagales; family Cyclobacteriaceae; genus Chryseotalea. The sequence continues at coordinate 7,461 of JAJTEH010000036.1, read as the reverse complement.
AGTATACACCGTTTTTAACGTTATAGTATAGGCTGCGTAACTCACAAACCCTACTGCCATAGGTTGAATAAAGCGCGTAAAGTTTAAAGTGAAATGTTTGTCTTGATAAAAGTTTAAAACAACAGCGAGCGCTGTCATAAACAAAACCGAAGGTAAAATCCAAACTAATAAAGTAAGATACGCCAGGTTAGGCCCGCCAACTTTAAAACCAACAGCCGTTAATGTTTGTGTGGAGCTAGGGCCGGGCAAAATCTGACAGAGCGAATTAAGTTCCATTAATTCGGCATCGGTTAGGTATTTTCTTTTATCAACTAACGTTTTGTGGAAATAACCCAAATGCGCTTGTGGCCCACCGAAGGTGGTTAATGAAAGCATCAATACGTCTTTCAGAAAAATGAAATACCGTACTTGCTTAACCACGGCTTATTTTTTCTTTAAACCAATTTCTGCTAACCGTTGATCGAGAAAAACGCCTGCTGTTATGTCGTCCCACAGTTTCGGATTTTCAGCATCCACACAAGAAGGCAACGCAGCCAGGCTCATCTCACTTCTTGGGTGCATAAAAAAAGGAATTGAGTAACGTGGTTTATTCATTTCTGCGCGTGGCGGATTAACCACACGGTGGATGGTTGATTTTAATTTTTTGTTGGTTAATCGTTCTAACATATCGCCAACATTTACCACCAATTGTTCGGGTAATGCGGTGATAGGAATCCACTTGCCATCACGCCTTAATACTTGTAAACCATCTGCGCTTGCGCCCATTAGTAAAGTAATCAAATTAATATCGCCATGTTCGGCAGCGCGAACAGCATCAGCAGGTACAGCATCCGGGTTTTCGATGGGGTAATAATGAATGGGGCGCAAAATAGAATTACCATGTTTTACTTTCGCATCGAAATAATTTTCGGGCAAGCCCAGGTATAACGCAATGGCGCGCAACATGTACACACCTGTTTTCTCTAATCTTTTGTAAACTTCTAAACCAACTTCTTTAAAAGCCGGTAGTTCAGTTGGCCATACATTATCAGGATATTCTTTTTTGATAGGATCATCGTCTTCTACCAACTGCCCGATATGATAAAATTCTTTTAAGTCGCCAGTGTTTCTTCCTTTGGCATGTTCTTTTCCTTTGCCAATGTAGCCACGTTGGCCGGCCAAGCCAGGTATTTCGTAGTGCTGTTTGGTAGCATCGGGTAAAGCAAAAAACTTTTTGATTTGATCATACAACTGCGCTGATAAATCATCTGTTAAGAAATGATTTTTTATCGCAACAAAACCAATGTTATTGTAGGCTGCGCCAAGTTCGGCTACAAACTTTTGTTTTTTACTTTCATCTCCGCTTATAAAATCTGCTAAATCAAGAGATGGTATTTCATCGTAAAGTTTAGGTTCCATAAATAGCATATATTACCAAGTGCAAGCTACCTATTTTTTGTTACATTTACTTTGTGAGATAGAAATGCGAATTATATGAAAACCACCCGAAGAGAATTTATCAAAAAAGGAGCAGCGGCAACTGCGCTTACATTAGTAGGCGTACCTGTACTAGCCAACTCTGCACTTGCGTGTGCGCAACCCCTCGTTGCTCAACAAAATACATCTTTTCAGTTTAGTCAAATTCCGTTACCGTACGGATACAATGCTTTAGAGCCTGTAATAGATGTGGCAACTATGGAAATACATTACAGCAAACACCATGCAGCATCAGGCTTTTGGTTCTTTTCAGAATTTTAAAGATCAATTCTCAGCAGCAGCCATGAGTCGCTTCGGTTCGGGCTGGGCCTGGTTGGTAAAAGGCAATAACGGTTTGCTTATAGGTTCAACGCCTAATCAGGATAATCCATTAATGGGTATAAGCGATTTTAAAGGCACACCGTTATTAGCGCTAGATGTTTGGGAACATGCCTATTATTTAAAATACCAAAACAAAAGAGCCGAGTATGTAGCCAATTGGTGGAATGTAGTAAACTGGGATTTTGTTAGTAAGCAATTAGTTTAATAATTTTAGAATATTAAAATCACATCTTATGGCAAAAGGACAAGATAAACGCAAAGAAGAAAAAAAGCCCGCTGCAAAAACGTTGAAAGAAAAGCGTGCTGAGAAAAAAGCAAAGAAAGCCAATAGCAGAGATTAAGGTGCGCATCAGCTTTCAAAGGGTAAGGTCTGCTTCGGCAGACCTTTTCTTTTTACAGCGATTTAGGCATCTTTACGGTTTATTATGATCTCATTTCTTAAAGGAAAACTAGCCCACCAAGAACCATCGCAAGTTATCATCGATGTAAATGGTGTTGGGTATGCTGTTACCATTTCGCTTCAAACATTTGGAGCCATCAAAAACCAAGAAAGCATTTTTTTATACACACATTTAGCTATTCGGGAAGATGCCCATGTTTTGTTCGGCTTTAGCACAGAAGCCGAAAAGCGCATGTTCCTGAATTTGATTTCGGTAAATGGCGTTGGCCCGAGCACAGCCATAGTTATGCTTTCGTACATGGATGTAGAAGAATTGAAAGCAGCCATTGTACGCGAAGAAATTGCCACACTTCAAAAAGTAAAAGGCATTGGTGGTAAAACAGCCCAGCGATTAATTGTAGAGTTAAAAGACAAACTGAAAAAAGAAGTTCCGGAAGAAAATATTGTTTCTTCAACAGGCATACACAATAGCATAAAGCAACAGGCGTTATCTGCCTTGGTTACCCTTGGCATACCTAAACCCTCGGCAGAGAAAAGTGTAGATGCCATCCTGAAAAAATCAGGAAATAACCTTACTTTAGAAGATTTGGTAAAACAAGCATTGAAAAACGCTTAGCAGCTTTGTCGCGTATTGTAAATCCTATTCCAACCTGGTTTTACTTTCTTCCAATTTTTTTGGGAGCAGCACAATTATCTTTTGCCCAACGCACAAAGCCCGATACCACCCGAGCCCGAAGACAACCTGTATTTCGATTTTCAGATCGATATGGCGATCCGTTCTCATCCACCCCGCAAGAATCTCCATTGTTTTTAAAAGATCCGGCTTTAAAAAAGATAGATGTAAGCATCGACACCGGCATGAACTACACCATTTACGAAAAAATAGGTGAAGTAAATTTCCGTCCGGTTTCTACGATGAGTTTCATGGAGTTTAAACGCTACCAGGAGCAACAACAAATAAAAAACTATTGGAAAACACAAACCAAAGCTGCCAGCGGAGAAAGTGCCGTATCGGGTAAAGGTTTTACACCCCGATTATATGTAAGCCCTATACTCGACCGTTTATTCGGCAGCAGCTATGTAGAATTAGTACCTCGTGGTTTTGTAACACTCGATTTCGGTGGAGAGTTTCAGAAAATTAATAACCCGGCTATACCTATCCGCCAACAACGAAACGGAGGTTTTATTTTCGATAATCAAATAAGCATGAACGTTACCGGAAAGGTAGGAGAAAAATTAGCCGTAACAGCCAACTTCGATAACAACAACTCTTTCGATTTTCAAAATAATTTTAAAGTAGAATACACCGGCTATAAAGAAGACATCTTAAAGAAATTAGAATTAGGTAACGTTAGCTTGCCGCTAAACAATACACTCATACAAGGCGCACAAAACTTATTTGGTATAAAAGCGCAAATGCAATTTGGAAAATTAACAGCAACCACTGTAGCCTCAACACAAAGAGGAAAAGTTTCATCTATAGAAATACCGGGCGGTAACAATGGGCAAGGCCGCCCATTCGAACTTATCGGTTCGGCCTATGACGAAAACCGACATTTCTTTTTAGGACATTTTTTCCGCGAGAATTATGCGCGATGGTTGGCCAACCCGCCCAATGTAATTTCGGGTGTTAATGTTACCCGGGTAGAAGTATATGTCATCAACAGAAACAACGATACCCAAACCTTGCGCAATGCCGTAGCCTTAATGGATTTAGGCGAGGGAAGAAGGGTGTATAACACTGCAGTGGGCAATCGTATCCCCAACGCATCCAATACTAATAATGCAAATAATTTAAATAATCTATTACTTAATTCTCCTCCACGAGACCCCAACACCATTAGCCAGTACCTCGAAGATCAATTGTATGGTGCCAACCAGATGGTAAACGGTTTGGATTTTGAATTAATTACCGGGGCGCGAAAATTAGCCCCAACAGAATTTACCTACAACCAACAATTAGGGTATATATCATTAGTTAGAAAATTACAGAATGATGAAGCCTTAGCTGTAGCGTACGAGTATACGTATAACGGCCAGTCGTTTAAAGTAGGAGAATTATCCGAAGACTACGCCAGTTTAAAAGACAGCGAAGTAATCTACTTAAAAATGCTTCGCCCAAGAAAAATTGCCATACGAGATGGCTCCAAAAGAATTATACCAACCTGGGATTTGATGATGAAAAACATTTATGCGTTAAATGTTTCCCAGTTATCGCGTGAGAATTTTCAATTAAGAATAATTTATCGGGATGATAGAACAGGCATCGATAACCCTCAGCTACAAGATGGCGTAACGGTTCGTAACAGACAATTAATTGAAATTTTAGGATTAGACCGGCTTAACCCGCTAAACGATCCACAGCGCGATGGCAACTTCGATTTTATTGAAGGATTAACCGTAAACACACGCGATGGCTTAATCATTTTCCCTATTCTCGAACCCTTCAACACCGGTTTGCGCGATGCCTTTAAAGGCGAAGCTACCGAGCAAAGTTTAATTTCAAAATATGTATTCGACACCTTGTATCGCGATACGCGGGCAGCAGCCGAGTTGGTTACAACAAAGAATAAATTCTTTTTAGTGGGCAGATACACAGCGGGATCATCGCAAGAAATTTTAATCCCCGGTTTTGGTTTAACACAAGGCTCTGTGCGTGTGTATGCCGGAGGCATTGCTTTAATGGAAGGCATAGATTTCACGGTCGACTATACTTTCGGAAAAGTAACAATCTTAAACGGTGCTATTCTTAATTCAGGTAAAGCACTAAAAGTAGATTACGAACAGGGCGATCCGTTTGCCTTTCAAACCCGAACACTTTTAGGAACCCGATTAGATTATCGGTTAAACGATGATGTTAACATAGGCGGAACGTTATTATATTATAACGAACGCCAACTCATTACCCGAAATTTAATTGGTACTGAACCCGCCCGAAACGTACAGTATGGTTTGGACGTATCCATTCGAAAAAACAGCAGACTCCTCACTAAAATGGTGGATGCGTTGCCCATCATTCAAACAAAAGAACCATCATCTTTTACCTTTACCGGAGAATTTGCCCAACTTTTGCCCGGCACTTCCAATAAAACAGATGGCGATGGGGCCAGTTACATCGATGATTTCGAAAACTCAGCTACACCCTTTTCATTAATGAGCGTTCTCGGTTGGAGGCATGCATCCATTCCGGCACAATTCGATAATACAAATGGAGCAGTAGACGATAACCGCGCAGGCTTTAAACGTGCGCGCCTGGCATGGTACCAAATAGATAACCAGTTTTACCGCGATGTTGGAAATTTTAAACCGGATAATATAACCGACCGTGATTTGCAAAATCATTACGTTAGGTCTGTGGCGCCAAACGAAATATTCCCCGGCTTTCAAACCCAGCAAGGTGTATTCTTCGAACAAATTTTCGATCTCGCGTATTACCCATCAGAGCGGGGTGTATATAATTACTCCAGAAATACGGATGCCAACGGAAGGTTGTTTAACCCAAGGCAAAATTGGGGTGGCATTACATCTGCTGTGCGCAGCGAGGTAGATTTCGATAAAGCCAATATCGAATATGTCGAGTTCTGGATGTTAGATCCGTTTTTAGATTTGCCAAGTGGTAATGGCCGAGTCGTAGATGGTGCGTTTAATCAACCCAATCGCACAGGCGGAAAAATGATTCTCCATCTTGGAAGCGTATCGGAAGACATGCAACGCGATGGCCGCCATGCATTCGAACAAGGTTTGCCACCCGATGGTAACCTGGCCAATGCAGTCCGAAACAACTGGGGGTATGTAACCACACAACAGTATCTGGTAAACGCGTTTGATAACGAAACCTCTTCGCGCACAAATCAAGACGTAGGCTTGGATGGCGTTCGGGATATTTCGCTTGAAGCAGCTATATACAATGGGGCAGTACCGGTAGATGCACAGGCCGATCCCTCAGCCGATGATTTTAAATATTTTTTGGGAGGAGACTTAGACAGCCGCGATGCAAAAATTCTTGAACGATATAAAAGCTTTAACGGATTAGATGGTAACTCTCCCATTATCACAGGGGCAGATGCCGTTACGCCATCTAGCACCAACATACCCGATAACGAAGATCTAAATGCAGATAACACCATTAGCACCAACGAAGAATACTACGAATACAACATCGACCTTCGCCCCGGACAATTAGACATCGGTAGAAAATATATTGTAGATAAAATAACAACTCGTGCAACTGGCTCGGGCGATCCTAACGAATTAGTAACATGGTATCTCTTTCGTATTCCAGTTCGTCAATTCGAAAGTAAGTTTGGCGAAATCAATGGGTTTAAATCCATTCGGTATGCGCGTTTAATTTTAACCGACTTTGAAGAGCCTGTTGTTTTACGCATGGCCAAGTTTAGGATGGTAGGAAGCCGCTGGCGCAGATACGAAGGAAGTTTAAGAGAATCGGGTTTAAGCGAAACACCAGAGCCCGCAGTTGAAGATTTTTTTGTTTCGGTGGTTAATGTAGAAGAAAACTCACAAGGCGATGCACGTAAATCTCCATACGTTGTACCTCCGGGGGTAATCCGCGACAGAGATGTAACCTCAGCTGTTGAAAGAAGATTAAACGAACAATCCATACAGGTTTGTACCGATAACTTAAAAGATGGCGATGCACGTGCCATCTATAAAAATTTAGAGGTAGATTTTTTTAGCTACGGTAAACTGAAATTGTTTTTACACGCCAATAGCAATGCCATTAACGATGAGCTACAAGCTTTTGTGCGCCTGGGTACAGATTTCGACCAGAATTTTTACGAAGTAAGTATTCCATTAAAAATAAGCAACCCAACCGATACCGATGTGCGCGCCATCTGGCCCGAAGAAAATGAAATAGATATTGCATTAAATGATTTATTCGATTTAAAAATAGACCGCGACAGAGAAGGATTTTCTTTAAATCAACCCTATCCGCAGGCTGGCCCAAGGCAAGTAGGAAAACATTTAATACGTGTGGTAGGCCGCCCCGATTTAACCGAAGTAAGAACAATCATGATCGGTATTCGAAATCCGAAAAGTAACGATCAACGTGGGTATCAGATTTGTTTATGGGCAAACGAAATGCGCCTCACCGATTTCGATCGCTCTGCCGGGTATGCATTTAATACAGCTTTAACAGCAAAACTGGCCGACTTCGCCACCATTAACGGAGCCATGAGTTTTAATTCGTTTGGGTATGGTTCTATCAACTCTAAAATTAACGAACGTGCACGCGAATCAAGAAC
>JAJTEH010000035.1 GCA_021298355.1 Flammeovirgaceae bacterium | reverse complement strand
ATCTTCAGGTAAATAATTTTCGCCTTTATACGTAAGTAAATTATCAAGTCGTAATTGTTCAGATGTTAAATCAAATTCAAATCGTGTATCGCCTTTCTTTACATCAGCAAACCATAAATCGTAGCGTGTTAGTAAACCATTAAAATGAAAATCCGATTGATCGATTTCCCCACTAAAATCTTTTACACGAAAAGTTGTATCGGTAATTATAATATCGGCATGTAAATCGTGCAAAGTATGTGGGTATCCGTTTATTTTCGCAAACAAATCTTCTATGTAAAACTCGCCATGTGGTAAAGGCGATTCTTTTAATTGAGCAACAGAACTTTCAAATTTTAAATTGATTTTAAAATCGTTGATGATGTCATCAACCAATGCTACCGTATCTACTTTCGATAAACGCGATAAATTAATTTTATTCGAAAAACCAGAAAAAGTAAATTGAACAGGCACATTTGCTTTATGAAAAATGGCAGGAAGATTACTGATTGACGCTTGAAAAGAAAAATCGGAATCGGCCATTTTTAAAAGAAAAGTATCCATCACTACTTTTCCGTTTTTCATATCGGCATGTACAGTAAGTTTTTCTATCGGATGCGGATAATCAGGAATAGAGAAATGTAAATCGCGCACGATCAATTCGCTTTCTATTCCTTCTTTTAATTTTAATAAAGCATTTTCGGGTTGATTAAAATCTAATAGTTCGTTGAAATTCATTTTTACTATAACCTGACCTCCTAAATTTTCAATTTGATTTAACCCTAAAAATTCGCGCACAAAGGATAAATCCAAATCCGCATCCAGCAAGGCGGCTATTTGCGGATCGGTAAAATTTTTAATTGTTAACGAACCGCTAAATCTTCCTTTCTCTGGTTTTAAAGAAAAATTGCGCAAGGTAAAAACCGAACTTTCCAAGGTTCGTTGCGGTTCGTTGGTAAAACTTCCTGAGAATTGTAGCTCTTCTATTTTTGTGCTGTTTAGTGTATTCTGAAAAAATCCGTTCTCGCAACCAAACCGAAAGGTTAAGCCGGGCATTTGGTTTTCGATTATCGGTCCTTTAATGTTTCCTTCGAAAAAGACATTTCCAGAATTGTTATAGCGATTAAAAGCATCAACAAATTCAGGCGAAACAAAAGCGGTTACCATACTAAAATCAGGTTTCTCTCCTACAATTTTTAAATCGAGCTCGGTTGTATCTCGCAAAAAAATGTTGCCCGAAATACCAAAGGCCGCTTTATCGAGTGTAAAATGTGTATCGGTAAAAAGTAATTTGCTATCGGCCTTTGTGTAATCTAGTGTTGTTTCTATCGCCAACGTTTTATCATGAAAGAAAGAAGTATCTTTTTTAAGCAACACATTTATTTCGGCAAGCGAGTTTAATGTTACAGAAACTTTCTGCGAATCTGTGAAAATACTTGCCTCCAGTTTGTCTATGCGTGTGCCGGCCAATAGCGAGTCGGGCAATTGAACATACTTAATGGTTACATCTTCGAAAAGTAATTTTTTTAGATGAATGTGTATAGAAGATGTATCGGTAGTTTCGGAACTGCTTTGCGAATTTTTTGCCAGTAAAATATTGATGTCGCCATTTTGGTATTGCACAATGTTTACTTCTGCATGTGCCACATCTAGTAAACGCACATCAAAATTGCCTTTAAAAACATCTATCCACCGGAAGCCCACAAAAACATCTTTGGCTTTGTATAGTACAACGTTAGTTGTATCGGTAAATACTACTTCTTTTAAATCGATATCTACATAAGGAAAATCGTGAAATAAACTGATGGAGCTTCCGCCTACTGTAAGTTTGCCTTTAAAGTTTTTGTTGGCTTCGGCTACTGCCCATTGTACTAATTCTTGCTGGTGTTGTTGTACCACAATATAGAGTACCGTTGGTAATAAAATAAGAATACTGATGATCAATAGTGCTAAGCGTTTCCACCACTTTTTCATATTTCTTTAGCTATTAATGTTTTGTTGCCTTACCCGAAATCGGACAATTTTGTTCGTTAGCAAACAAACAGCATGCAGGCGAGTTCAAAATTACGTCAGAAAGTTGGTTTTTTACTGGCATCTTGTTTGAAATAATCGTGTGTTTACTAAAAGCCTTCTTATGCTAAAAAGTTATTTCCTGGTTGCCTGGCGCAGCATCAAACGAAACAGGCTTCATACCACCATCAACATTGTGGGTTTGGCAGTGGGTATGGCGGTGTGTATTCTGATAACCCTTTACGTACAATTCGAACTTACGTACGACAGGCAAAACAAACGTGCCGAACGCTTGTACCGTATGGCCATCGATTTAGAAGCTAACAACTGGGCAATTTCTGCTTTTCCGATCGGACAATTACTCAAAGATAACTTCGCAGAAGTAGAAACCTTTACACGCATACGGCCAACTGAAATTTTTGTACACAACGAAGACGCAGATATCAAATTAAAAGAGCGAGTTTTCTTTGCCGACTCATCTGTGTTCGATGTGTTAGATATTAACCTTTTACAAGGCAACCCAACCAAAGCCTTAGCCGAAGTAAACTCGCTGGTGCTAACACCACAAAAAGCAAAAACATATTTTGGCAATGCCGATCCCATAGGTAAAACATTAAAATTGTTAAACGATAATACGGTGTATACCATTACCGGTGTGTTCGAACCTTTGCCCTCTAACTCGCACGTGCACATGGATATCATGGTATCGTCCGACAATTTCGGCCCCATGAAACCCGGCTCGCCCCAAGGATGGCAATACCTTACCAACCATTACACTTATTTGGTTTTGCCTGTGAATTTTGATTATAAAAAATTTGAAGTAACCATTTCGGAGTTCATGGATAAATTTCAGGAACTAACACCCGACCAACCACGCAACAGAATTAAACTTCAACCACTTACAGATATACATTTATACTCAAACCGCGGTTTAGAAGTAGAAGCGAATGGAAACATCAACACGGTTTATACTATGGCAGCTGTTGCCTTTTTCATTCTCATCATTGCTTGTATCAACTTCATGAATCTTACAACGGCACAATCCTTGAAACGAGCTCGCGAAGTTGGGATTAGAAAAGTAGTAGGTAGTAGAAAAGAACAACTCGTCATGCAATTTTTAAGCGAGTCGGTTTTAATTAGTTTGTTCGCGTTAATTTTGGCTGCCATGTTTCTTTTGCTTTCTCTTCCATACTTTAACGAGTTTACGGGCAAACACATCAGTTTAAATCCTATAGAAAATCCGTGGGTAGCCATCAGTTTTGTTTCTGTAACCCTCATAGTTGGTTTGTTAGCGGGTACTTATCCGGCTTTTGTATTATCCGATTTTAATCCGAATGTAGTTTTAAAAGGAGCATTCGTTACCAATAGTAAAGGACAAAGGTTAAGAAGAGCTTTAGTGGTTTTTCAATTCGCTATTGCCTTCATCATCATGGCGGGTGCTTACACCATTTATTTGCAGTTAGAATTTATGTTGAATAAAAATATGGGGTTCGATCGTGAACAAGTTTTGGTGCTCGACTTACCAAACGATAGCATTGGGGAGGCGTCTATCAAAGATGAAATGTTACGATTAAGTGGCGTAGAAGCCGTAACACGCATGGGCGAAATACCGGGTAACATGGTGCGCACTACAACCATTTGGTTTGAAGGTGCACCGAATAACCAACCCCAAAACATGTATCATTTTTCTGCCGATGCCGATGCTTTACAAGCACTAGGTATGAAAATGAAATTCGGTGAATACTTTCATCCGGATACAAAAAGGCATTTTAAAGAATTTGTGATTAACGAAACAGCCTTAAAATTATTCGGTTGGAAAAAAGAAGAAGCCATTGGCAAGGAAATCAACTTCGGAGAAAGAGGAGAAGACCCGGGCAAAGTAATTGGTGTGATGGAAGACTTTCATTTTAAACACCTCCACGATAAAATAGATCCGCTTGTTATGTATTTGCAACCGATTTACGAAGGAGAGTTTATGGCCATCAAAGTAAAAACAAGTGAGATGCAACAAATGGTAACAACCATTGGCAACCGATGGAAAGAACTTGTACCCAACTACGAATTCGAGTATCGTTTTCTGGATGAATCGTTTGATAAACTGTTTGATCAGGAGAAAAAACTCGGCCAACTCTTTACTGTTTTTTCTTCGCTTGCTGTTTTTGTATCGTGTTTAGGTTTGTTTGGTTTAGCCTCTTTTACATTAGAACAAACCAGAAAAGCAACCGCTGTAAGAAAAGTTTTGGGCGCCAGTGTAATGGGGTTGGTTATGAGTATGTCGAAAGAGTTTTTGATGTTGGTTTTTATAGGGCTTGTGGTGGCTATTCCTATAACGTATTACGCACTTAGCCATTGGTTAAATTCATTTGCTTATCACATACCTTTTAATTGGGTAGTGTTTATTGTTGTTGGCGTGTTGGGCGCGTTGGTAGCACTTGCCACAGTTTGCTATCACTCTTTAGTGGCGGCCATGGCAAACCCGGTTAAAGCGTTAAAAGAACAATAATTTTTAAGGCTGCGTAAATGCTTTTATCTTTCCTTACGATTTAAGCATTTACCCAAGCCTATGAAAAAGTTTTTTATCGGATTACTCGTTTTGTTGCTGGTACTGGTTGCCGTTGTATTGTACAATACATTTACGTTTACTTCTACACAAACAAAAATTGCCGCTATACCCGCGCCACCCGTTACCGATAGCAGCCTTCAGCATTTTACAAAAGCATTAACCTACAAAACCATTTCGTATGGTAATCCTGCTTTGTTCGATTCTTCTGCGTTTTTAGGGTTCAGAAAATTTCTGGAGCAAACCTATCCGCTTGTGCACCAACACATGCAGCGCGAAATAATAGCGGGCTATAGTTTTCTTTATACTTGGAAAGGAAAAGACGAAAGCAAGAAACCGATTGTTATCATGGCCCATCAGGATGTTGTGCCTGTAGAAGAAGCCACGCGCAACATGTGGACATTCGATCCCTTCTCCGGCACAGTTAAAGATGGTTTCGTTTGGGGAAGAGGAACAACCGATGATAAAATAAATTTGGTAGCACAATTTGAAACAGCAGAAAAGTTACTGAGCGAAAATTTTGTTCCTGCCCGCACTATTTTATTTGCCTTTGGGCACGATGAAGAAATAGGCGGAAAAGGCGCCATTGCCATTGCTAAACTTCTAAAAGTAAGAGGAATAACAGCCGAAATGATTTTAGATGAAGGAGGCATTATTACCAAAGAAAAAATGCCGGGCCTTACCAAACCCGTTGCATTAGTGGGAACGGCCGAGAAGGGATATTTATCTTTAGAATTAACAGTAGAAAAACCAGGAGGCCACAGCTCTATGCCAGAGCAAGAAACGGCCATTGATATTCTTACCAAAGCCATTGTAAAATTAAGAAGCGAGCCCTTCGAACCAGAGTTTACCGAACCCATGCACGGGTTAATGCAAAGCGTTGGCCCCGACATGCCCTTCTTGCAAAAAATGGCTTTCGCTAATCCGTGGTTGTTTAAAAAAGCCATTATCGGAACGTACGAACAAAGCGGGCCCGGTAATGCCATGATCAGAACTACGCTTGTTCCAACCATTGTACAAGCCGGAGTAAAAGATAACGTTGTGCCTACTGTGGCTACCGCTACCATTAACCTGCGTTTACTGCCCGGCAACAACTCCGAGCAGGTGATAGAAAGATTAAAAGAAATTATTAACGATGAACGCGTGGTTTTTAAAAAGATGGCCACCTTGGCAGAAGCATCGAAAGTAACACCCGTAAAAAGTTTCGGATTTCAACAAGTAGAAATGGCCATAAAGAAAAGTTATCCGCAAACTATTTCATCTCCTTTTCTGGTAATTGGCGCTACCGATTCCAGGCATTTCGGAGAAATTTCTACTAACATTATTAAATTTTCTCCGATGATTGACCCCATCGGATTTCATGGAATAGACGAGCGCGTTAGTATAGAAAGCTACCAAACTGCTTTGTGGTTTTACGAACAACTGATTCGTGATCTCCCTTAAAATATCATTAATAGTTCTTTGCTAATTCTATCGAGTTCTCTAGTTTTACATCAGCCCGCTAGTCAGATTATGATGTCTGGTTATCGGGTTTTTTATTGAGCAATAAACCGCCCTCTCACATGAACGACCGCAGCGCAGCAGAAACACTACTTTTGGCTATTGGCCTAACCGTTGTGATTATTGCGGGTGCCATACTTGCATTTAAATTAGTTCAGTTGGTTCTGAATCGTTTATCCAGAAAAGAAGAGGAGGCCTAAGCCCCTACTCTTTACTATTGTTTTAAAAAATCTCTTTTAATTACTTCCTTAAAGGATGTTGGTTTTCTGCCTGTTACATTTTCTACAACAGATGTAATTCTGTTAACTCTGTTGTTGGCAATTAAACTGTATACATCAATCATGTAATCAGCAATAAAAGGAGGTGCACCGGCTTGCGCTAAAGTTTGCGAAAACTGTTCGGCTGTAGGGTTAGGATAAACAATTGTTTTACCAATTACCTCGCTTATTACCTTGGCTGCATCAGAGTAAGACAGTAATTCGGGGCCGGTTATTTCGTAAAACTTTCCACTATGTCCATCAGCCGTTAAAGCTGTGGCGGCCACTCGGCCAATATCTTCGGCATCTACAAAACCTACTTTACCCTCTCCTGCAACAGCGTAAATAATGTTGTGTTTAGTAATGTTTTCGAATTCATAATTCTTAAAATTTTGCGCAAAGAAAGAGGGTTGCAAAACTGTTAAATCAAAACCTGAGCTTTGCAAGCGCTTAATCACGTTACTATGAAAAGGCATTTTAGGCAAAGCATCCATTTCAAGAGCTGAAACATAAACAACCCGTTTAATATTTTCTTTATGCAAGTGGTCGATGAACGGATACAATAACTGATCGGCCAGTGTATTAAGCGGAGGGGCCAATAAAAATACGCGGTCTACCCCGGCTGTTGCTTTAGCAAAACTGCTTGCATCTTCAAAATCAAAAGCAATGCCTTTTACCTCTTGCGGTAATTTGTTTACATCGCGTGTGGCCGCAATAAAGTTTGCTTTTTGTTCTGTTAATGCCTTAATCAAGGCTTTGCCAATGGTGCCGGTGGCTCCGGTTACAAGAATTTTCTTTTCCATACTTTTGTTAGTTACTTTAAGTAACCAAAAAGCAACTTACCCAAGCTAAAAGTTCGGCCGGGCACACGAGCAACACCTGGTAACACGCAGGTAACTAATTATGATTATCAGTTTAATACGATGGAAAAAGATCTGAAAAATATTTTTGAATATGCTAAAAACACACGGTACTCTTTTTGTCCTGTGCGCGATGTTATCACCCGCATAAGCGATAAATGGAGCATGCTTACCATTTATGCCTTGGGTGCATACGGAACATTGCGTTTCAACGAATTGAAAGTAAAAATAGGAGATGTATCGCAACGCATGCTTACCGTTACCTTGCGCAATTTGGAAGAAGATGGCATGATTAAACGTAAGGTATATCCGGAAATTCCTCCCCGTGTAGAATATGCACTAACACCACTTGGCGAAGGTTTGCTTAAACAAGTAAGTTTATTGGGCGATTGGGCACAAGAACATGGCGCTTCGATCATTAAAAACAGAACTAAATTTGCCAAAAAACGAAAATGTTGAAAACCATCGCCATTTGTTTAATTTTCATTTCACCATTGGGTAATGTTTATGCTCAGCAAAAGCAACTGGCTTTTCATAAAAAAATGAAATGGTTGTTGGGCACGTGGACTTTGCAAAACAACTCCGATGTTTTTGAAGTCTGGCAACGTACTGATAAACATGTTTTTGAAGGAGTGGGGTACCAAAACAAAAACGAACGAAAAGAGATAACAGAAAAAATGAGCCTGGCAGTAAAAAACAACAAAGTCTATTTTATTGCCGATGTGCCTCACAATAAGAAAGAGGTATTTTTTGAAGTTATTGTATGGACTAAAAATGAATTTACTGCAGAAAACCTTCAGCACGATTTTCCAAAGCGAATAACCTATAAAAAGAAGAAGAAAAATGTAGTGGTTATCCTTTCTGCAGAAGGTCGACAACAAATTTTTACATTCGTAAAAAACAATTTTTAGCCCTTATCATGGATGAATTAACCTCCAACGTATTGCTAGTTTGTGTTGCCTCTTTTGCAGCCGGCTTTACCGATGCAATTGTGGGTGGCGGTGGTTTAATTCAAACACCCGTTTTATTTCTGGCCTTTCCGCAATACCCTGCCGCCACGTTGCTAGGCACAACAAAAATTCCATCTTTCTCGGGCACGGCCATTTCGTTATTTCAGTTTGCGCGCCATGTAAAATTGAATTGGAAAATTCTTTTTCCTATTGCACTTTCTGCTTTTCTATCGGCCATGTTGGGCTCAAGCTTAGTTAGGCACATCAGCAACGAAAATTTTAAACCTATTATTTTACTTGCCTTATGCGCGGTAGCTGTGTATACCTACCGAAAGAAAAGTTTAGGCATGCATAAAAACGAACACGCACAAACTTTATATGCTTTACCAAAAGCCGTTGTTTGTGGTTTACTTATTGGTTTTTACGATGGCTTTATCGGGCCGGGCACCGGGAGTTTTCTGGTTTTAGTTTTTGTAAGCGTTTTAGGTTTCGATTTTTTGCATGCCAGTGCACACGCAAAAACAGTTAACCTGGCAACCAATGCAGCTTCTATTTTATACTTTATAACAACCGGAAATATTTTGTGGTGGTTAGCATTACCTATGGCAATAGCCAATATGTCGGGCGGATTCTTCGGAACAAAGTTGGCTTTACTAAAAGGAAATGTTTTAGTAAGAAAATTATTTTTAACCGTAATTTTTCTCACCATTGTTAGGTTTGCTTATGATGTGATCTTTTAAAATGTTTTCTACATATCGTTGTATGTAAGTAACAGATCGTTTTTTTTTCTACTTGATTTCTGTCGCCTTTAAAGATTTTGCAATTCGGTTTTAATACCCTAGTTTCGAATTCCTTGTAACGCTGTGTGAACAGTTTTTTTTCACTTATTCCGTTTTTAACGTGGTTACAAGAATTATCATTTTATGTTTTGCACTCGGTTGTGCAAATACAGTTTTTTCGCAGGGCAGGTTTAACCAATATTATGTGGTTATCGGTGCTTTTAAAATAGAACAAAACGCAATCAATTTTAAAACCCGTGCAAGCCAAAGAGGGCACGATGCAGTGTATACATTTAATACTAACCGTCAGCTATACTATGTTTATATTTTTACCAATACCGAAAGTAAAAAAGCCTACGCAAAAGCACTCTACACAAGGTTAAATACTTCTTACCGCGATGCGTGGGTGTATTTCGGAAACTTAAATGCTCGTACCGATGTGGCCACCTCTCTAATTACTGAACCTGTTGTGCTGGAAACGCCCGTAAAACCATTGCTTGCGCAAACCGATTCTGTTTTAGTAGTAAATGCAGAAAAAAAATTGCCCGAAGTAATAAACAAGCCTAAGGGTAAACCATTTCGGTTTGTTTTAAAAAACGAGAGCACAGCAGAACAAATATCAGGTAAACTTTCTGTTTTGGAATCTACTAAATCTAATGCACAACTATTATTGGCTGCACATGAAGTGGTTTATCTGGATGCACCCCGTAACCGAGAGAAAAGATACTTGATTACTTCGCTGGCACCGGGTTATATAGAAAGTAGTTTAGCCGTGGATTACCTGTCTCCAGAAAAAACAGGGGCAACTAAAGACAGCACGGGTGTTTATGTTTTTGAAATTGCCCTTGAGCGAGTAAAATTGGGAGATTACATAGAGTTTCATCACGTGTCTTTTTTTCCGAACACCGGTATACTAAAGCCGGAATCGCAGGCCGAGTTAGATGGTCTGGCAGAAATGTTAAAGGATCATCCGAAATATAAAATTGCAATCCATGCGCATTGCAACGGTAAAGAAAAAAGAGACATCATCAGCCGTGGTAAAAGTGTAGAGTTTTTTATGCCTCATCCCGACAACAACCGAGAATATGGATCGGCAAAACGACTAACTGAGTTAATGGCAGAAGCTGTTAAAGACTATTTAATTACACAAGGCATAGATGAAAGTAGAATTAAAACCAAAGGTGAAGGAGCCGTTTACATGATTTATCCGCAGAAAAATGCACGTGCTGATTTAAACAACAGAGTAGAAATAGAAGTAACGCGTGGAAAATAATCAGAACGTAGTATCTAAAAGTAAATCAAGTTTAAACGAAACTTTTAATTCTTGCTGCGTTTTAATCATCCCCATCATTTTTTCAGGAGGTGTTAAGTTAAAATCAGAAAACATAAAGCTTCTTTCACCGCTTAACTCAATTATTTCATTTGATTTTGGGGTAATGCGGCATGGCATTTCAAATAATTTGGAAACGCCAGCCAATGAAATTCCCAATGTTCCTTTAAAAGGTGAAGAGCTGTTTAAATCTTTCGGCAGTTTTTGAAAGGAATAAAATTGAATAACGATAGCAGGATGTTTTTTGTATTGTAATGTCTCGCAGAAGTCGGTTGTCATTACTTTCATTCCGCAATCAAAATGCCTGGCTAGCAAGGCCACTCTTCCTTTTATAAATACTGGTTTTTGTAGCAATCCTCCTTCTTTTAAAATCAAGGTGTCGGTGCCGGCATATGTTTTTATAGCGCAGGTAAATGTGTTCACGTTTGTTTTTCCGTGTATGCTAAGTTGGCTGGTGGGTAGCACAATAAAGCGATGGATTAGTTCGCCTGGTGGTAAAGATGAACCAAAACAGAGAAACAACGATAAGAAAAACAGCAAACGCATCATTTCTGTAAAATAGAAAAATCCGACTGATTGATCAGTCGGATTTCGCGATTTGTTTTCACTCATTTAGAAACCGATGATGCCCTGCACCAACCAACCATCAAACTTTCCTTTGTGCATGATGTGGTCTTCGGGATAATCTTTATAGTTCTGGATTACATATTCTGCTTTGAACAACACATTTTTAGTGATAAACCATCCGGCTGCAAAAGCAGTTCTATCTATTTTTACATCTGTTCTAACACCTTGGTTTATGCCGTTTGTGGCAAATGTTCCGGCTGCGTTTGTAGCCTGGCCAGAAACAATGGTGGCATCAACAGCATTATACTTTGCACCAATGTAGAAGTTTTCGTATTTACCAAATCTGTATAAAACATCAACAGCGGTTTGGTTTGCTTTTCTGTCGCCCAATTTTTTGAAAACAACCGATGCGCCATTGCCATCTGTTTGGGGTACACTGTATTGTATCTCTCCATTTTCTACAGCAGTATTTCCTTTCGCTTGTTCAAAAGTTCCGAACAATTCAAAACCCCCAAACTTCACAAAAGGGTTAATCATAAAGGTTGTTAGGTTATCCCTAAAACCAGGATTAAATCTACCAGAGAAAGCGTTCGCTGTAAGAGTAGCTGTTGTTGGCTCTAAAACGTATTGATAGTTAGAACCGGTTCTGTCGCCACCGAATAAGGTATTGCTTACAGAAGATTTTGTGCTGTAGAATGAACCTGTTAATCGCACACGTAAATCATCATTGATTTGTTTGTCGATACCTAATTTTCCGAATAAAGAAGGTTTACGATCGTTGGGTTTTGTAACGTTACCCTGAATTTCGCCATCCGTTAAACCTATCATGGCGATTATGCCATTTTTTTGCCAGTATAATTCTCCACCAATTTCGGTTGTAAACTCGTCCATGATGTTGTTTTCCATGAAAGGATTTTGCAACGCGTGTCCACCATCCGATCTTCTGTAGTGCGCATCGCCATAGTTAATTTCCATGTGCCCAACTTTTAAGGTTAGGTTTTTCCACAGTTTATCAAAGAATGGGCTATTCAAAAATCCAACTTTATCTATTTGAAAGAAACCGCCTTTCACCCAAAATTCGTTGTGGTGGTGAGACGACATATACGAAACTAAGTTTAAGCGCACACCGTCTGCTAATTGTACATCAAAATTTAAATTAGCTTGTGCTAACGGAAAACCATTATCTAACTCATAAACAGCATTACTATTGTTTAAAGATTTAGCTGCACCAACGGTTGGTGTAAACACATAGGCACCATATCGATTGGCATCTTTTGCAAATGTGCCCGCTATATCTACTCCTGTAGCTCTATTTACAAAAGTGTTTGAACCGGGCGTTTTTTCAACATAGGTTAAGTTACCATCAGCAAGAATTGCTTTTGCTTTGTTTGAGTGAGAAAGGTTTTGATACCCTTGTGTAAAGCCGGCACCAATTCTGAATTTAAAACCTTCGTAAACAACAGTATCGTTTTTTGTAGTTTCGAATACGTTTATACCACGCTGGTCGTACGGGCGAAAGTATTGTATAGCAGGTTGTGCATACGCAAAGCCCGCCACAAAAAGTAAGCTTAGTGTTGCCAGAAAGCTTAGTCGGGAAAATTGTGTTTTCATAGTTAAACGGTTTAAAGTGTATTGGTAGGATTATTTTTCTTAAAGCTGATTTTAAATTCTATCGCGATTTTATCGCCCGTTGTAACAGAGCCAAACATAAACGATGGTGGTTCTACTTTGTACTCCGTCATTTTAAACTGAGTTTTACTTTTACATTGAAGGGTTTGATCTGCCTGTAGCACACAGTTAGTTTCTACCTCCACAGGTTTGGTTACTCCTGCAATAGTTAAGTTTCCCACGCACAATAAAACATCGCCTTGTTGTTGTATACTCACAAGCGAAAACTGAATTTGTTGATGTTTATCTTCCTTTAATGCAGCGTAGGCATTTTTATCCATTGCGCCCTTTCCGCTTTTTAATGTTCTAACTGGCACAAGCAGCGTTAAACCTTTAACATCAGTAATTTTATTATTGTCTACCTTAAAATTACCTTGGCACGTAAACGCCTCGCTCGTCATAGTCCAATCGTGTAGGGTAGATGTGCCCGAAATAGTAAGCGTTGTTTTGTAGCTTTTGTATATATCAACTTGTTGTGCTAGTACAACTTGACTTATCATGAGTAGAAATACAATTGGTATTCCTTTAGAAATAATGTTCGTCATATACATTGGGGTTAGTGCCTTAGTACAGTACAAGATTAGGGCAGAATTGCCGCGCTGTACCTGATGGTGCTTAGGCAGATGGGTGATGTTTGTCAACCCCGAACATGACCTTTGCTTGTGTAAACAAAACAAAAGCGAATGCCTATTGCCTACTTTAAAGTATATTGAAACACCAATTGATTATAAAATGAGGATACTGATTTGTGGTTTGCTTTTTACATTAACAGCATCTTTTTGTACTGCACAAAAACATTTTGCAGAGCCATGCGAAGGTGTATGGCACGGTACACTGTATATGTACAGTTACGGAAAGTTAAAAGACAGTGTAGAGGTAACCCTTACCGTAAAAAAAACCAACGATGCAGAAATATATACATGGAAAACAGATTACCTCTCGGCAAAATGGCCCATCACAAAAGATTATCTGTTAAAACGGGTAGATAAAGAAAAAGGAATATATGAAACCGATGAGCAAAACGGAGTTGTGTTAAAAAACTATTTGGTTGGCAATAAACTTTATTCTGTTTTCGAAACGGAAGGCATTTTTTTAACCTCTTGTTACGAGCTGCATAAAGAATATTTATACTTTGAAGTTACTTCGGGTAAAAAAATAAATACAACACAGGGAGTTATAAACATTGCTACAGAACATGTTCAAAAAGTTTATTTAAAAAAGAAATGAAAGGCCAGAAAGAATGTCCGTCTTGTGCCATGATGGTTAGCGAAAAAGCCAATGTTTGTCCGGTTTGCCAATACGAGTTTCCTGCACAATCTAAAGGAATGCGTTGGTTGGCGCTAGCATTATTAATTGCCTTGATTCTTCTTTTCGTATTTCGTTATCTGTAAAAGAATACTGAAAAACAGTTTAAATGCAAGAGATCTTTTTGAACTAACATTATCCAAGAGAACAGTAAAAGCTTTTATCTGTTGCTTATAAGGTTAAAGGTAAAATCCATACACGGTCGCTCCACGAAAACACAACATTTACACCAGAATCTTGATTTTTCATTTCAATTGTAAATTGTTCAACCGGTGCTGTTGGTTTGGTAAAAGGAACAAAAGTTGTGAGTACGTCTGCGCCATGGTTGGGTTCAAAAGCGCCAAACCTTCCTAACTCCGTGTTTACTATCATATCGAAACCATCGGCTTTTGGTATGGCATATAAACGATACGAGCCGGCTTTTAATGAAGCGCCATTTACTTTAACATCTTTATTAAAGGTAATTTCTGTAGCTTCGTTTGCACCTAACCTCCAATACTCGTTGTTGGGTTGTAATGCGTTTAAATTTTTTTCACCGAAAATTAAACGACCACGAACCGATGGCCTGCTATAATTCAAACTTACTTTAAAATCATTGTTCTCAATGCTTACGCTTCCCGGAGGGCTTAACGTTCTACCTCTATAATTCAAATATAAAAATGCGGCTAACAATATAATGGCCAAAATGCCTACGCCAATCCCGATTTTCTTTATCATAGTTTTACAAATTGTAAATGAAGTTATAAAATTTACTGAACTATCGAAATACAATTGTTGTGTTTCGTGCAATCTATGTTTCTTGGTTACTCTTCATTGGTTTTGTTAAATGCCAATAAGGGCACCGAACTATGAAAAGCCATTTCGCGTGTTACGCTCTTACCAAAAAGTTTTTCGTAGAAATCCAGTTTATGGGTAAACATGCAAAGTAAATCGGCATCGACTTCTTTTATGTACCTGTCTATGGCAGAATCGATTTGTTCGTCTACCAATTCTTTAAAAATTATTTTAGAATAGCCACACGCTTTTACCAACTCCGGCAAAAGATTTTTGGCTTGTTTGGTTTGCGTTAACGTATGGGCCACATGCAAAATGTGCAACTCTGCTTTAAATAAAGAAGCAAGCCTGGCCATTGTTTTCGCTTCTGCTTCTAGTTTTTGTAAATCGCTTGCGTATACTATTCTTTTAAACGGTTTGTATTCGCACGTTTCGGGCACAACCAAAACAGGTATGCTGCTAGTGTCGATAACGGCTGCTGCGTTGCTTCCAACCAAAACTTTTTTCATGCCGGTTGCGCCTTTTGTTCCCATCACAATTAAATCAAAATTTTCTTGTTTGGCGAAATCATCCAACGCAACAGAAAAGTTTGTTCCGGAAATGGTGGCAAATTTTAATGGCGGACCTTGTCTTACTTCTGCTTTTAAATCGGCCATCAGGTGGGCAGCATCTTCTTCAGCCAATGCTTTCATTTCTTTCTCTAGCATTTTCCATTTCGCTAAAGATTTTTTACTGGTTTGGATAGCATTATACCAAACCAATGTAACTGTTCCGTTAAGCGATTTGGCCAGTTGCATGCCATATAGCGCAGCGATAGCTGCGGGTGCAGAAAAATCAGTGGGGATGAGAATGTTCATAATCTGTTTTTAGTTTAACATTCGATGCGCTATCTACATGAAAAGCCAATACCGGCAACGCGGCTTGTTGCACAATTTCTTTGGTTAATGACGAGCTGATTAATTTCTCCATGAAATTTCTTTTGCGTGTAGCCAAAGCAATCATGTCGCAATTCATAGACTTTACAAAGAGATTGATTCCCTTTTCGTTGTCATCATGTGGCAATACGTAATAAAACAAGCGCGGATATTGTGTTTCTTTTTTCACCTGGTTAGAAAACTCTTCTATATAATCTCGCTCTTGTCTTACGTGATCTTGCGAAATATGTAAGAGGTATATATCCGGCATCCATCCTTTTACCATGTTAATTAATTGATGCAAACTTTTAAAATCGCTATCGAAAAAGTTTGTTGCAAAAACAATTCGTTTCGGCAGTTGTAAGGATGCCTGAAAAGGAACCGCTAACACCGGAGCCTTCGAATATTCAATTACTTGTGACGTTCGGCTTCCGTACAAAAGTTTTTTTAATCCAGATGCTCCTTCCGTTCCCATTACAATTAAGCCAGTGGTTTCATGCTCTGTTAGTAAAGCCACTTGTTTAGCCAAATCACCAAACAAAACCGCTGTATCGCTATGTACTAAGTATTTGTCGTAAACAATGGCACTCCAGGCTTTTAGGTCGTCTTCGAATTGTTGCTTGCGGTGTATCATCTCTGCCTCTACCAAATCGGCCAGGCCAGGATCTGAAACATGCAAGGGCAAAACAACATGCAATAAACTAAGTTGACTTTTTGTTTGAAAAGCCAGATTTCCGGCAAAATCCAGTGCATGGCGGGCGCAATCAGAAAAATCGGTGGGAACAAGGATTTTCATAACCTTTAAATTAGAAATCAAAAAAAACGTAATAAACCCTGAAAAGCGCTGATAAAAAGCAGGTTATCAACCCATATTCATCACCTTCGCAACAAAATCGATTAAAAATTCTTTAAAATGCTCTGCATGCAGAACAAAATTTACTTACCTTCGTTTCTACTTCCGAAATCGTATGCGGAGAGAAGAAACAGTAGACCATCACATTAAAGCTGCCTGGCATAGCATTGCCCGCATGTATAATCAACAGGCAGCCCTGTACGATGCCACCATGGCAATGGGCTACGTATTACTCGTAATCAATGCAGAAGAAGGAACTCCGGCCACTAAAATTGCTCCTCTAATGGGCTTAGAGCCCCGAAGCCTAACTCGATTATTAAACACCATGGAGGAACGTGGCGTAATCGCGCGCAAAAACGATTTAACAGACAAACGATCCATCCGCGTAATGCTTACGGCCAAAGGCAAGCAGATGCGTGAGAAAGCAAAAGAAACCGTACTTCAGTTTAACCAAATGGTTCGCCATGAAATTGAACCAGAAAAGCTGGATGTTTTTTTTGAAGTCATTACTAAAATCCAACAAGTCGTGGAAAGAGAACCTGTTCACGAAAACTAAAAACAAATAAGCACGAAACACAAAACAAAGTATGAATCGATCGATTAAAAAAGTTGCCGTTTTGGGATCAGGCGTGATGGGCTCAGCCATCGCTTGCCATTTTGCCAATATTGGTTGCCAGGTGATGTTGCTCGACATCGCTCCTAAAGAGTTAACCGAGGATGAAAAAGCCAAAGGATTAACGCTCGACCATAAGCTCGTAAAGAACAGAATCGTTCAAGGTTCGTTCGACAGAAGCATTAAGTCTAACCCGGGACCCATTTATACAAAGCGATTTATTTCGCGCATTACCTTGGGCAACTTTGATGACGATATGCCGAAAATAAAAAACTACGACTGGATCATCGAAGTAGTAGTTGAAAACCTCGACATCAAAAAGAAAGTATACGAACAAGTAGAAAAACACAGAACACCTGGCACGTTGGTTACTTCCAACACTTCGGGTATTCCTATCCATTTAATGGCCGAAGGAAGAAGCGATGATTTTAAAAAGCACTTTGCCGGAACACACTTTTTCAATCCTCCACGCTACTTAAAATTATTTGAAGTAATACCTACGCCTCACACCGATCCGGCTATTACATCATTCTTATTACACTATGGCGATTTATACTTAGGCAAAACTTCTGTACTCTGTAAAGATACGCCTGCCTTTATCGGTAACAGAGTAGGTGTTTGGAGTTTGCTTAAAGTAATCGACTCTATGCGCAAACTAGATTTGAATGTAGATGAAATAGATAAACTTACCGGCCCCGTAATCGGTAGACCAAAATCGGCCACATTCCGTACGTCTGATTTAGTAGGATTGGATACTCTTATTAAAGTTGCGAATAATTTATACGCAGGCTTACCCAATGATGAAGGACGCGATACCTTTAAACTTCCGGAAGAAGTAAGCAAACTAGAAAAAAACAATTGGCTTGGCGATAAAACCGGGCAAGGTTTCTATAAAAAAGTAAAAGATGCTTCGGGCAAAAGCGAAATACACACGTTAGATCTAAAAACGTTTGAATACAAACCCAAAGCGAAAGTAAAATTTGCCACACTCGAAACAACCAAAACCATCGATAACTTAAAAGATCGATTTAAAGTTTTGTTAGCCGGAAAAGATAAAGCAGGAGACTTTTATCGCGATGCTTTTTATGGTTTGTTTCAATATGCCTCTAACCGCATTCCGGAAATTAGCGATGAATTATTTAGAATTGATGATGCTGTTTGCGCAGGTTTTGGTTGGGAACTCGGCCCCTTCGAAACATGGGACGCTGTTGGTGTAGAAAAAACCGTGCAGGCCATGGAAGCTTCCGGTTCTAAGCCTAACGCTTGGGTATATGAAATGTTGGCTGCCGGTAACAAATCGTTCTACAAAGTAGAAGGCGGAAAGCGCAAGTATTACGATATTCCATCAAAATCATACAAAGCCATTCCGGGTAAAGAAGGTCTCATCATCCTCGAAAATCTAAGTGATAATGTAGTTTGGAAGAATGCTGAATCTAAAGTAACGGATTTAGGCGATGGCATCTTAAACTTCTCGTGGCACAGCAAGAGCTACACATTGGGTAGCTCGGTAATTGAAGGCATGAACAAGGCCATTGATTTAGCCGAAAAAGATTTCAGAGGTTTAGTGGTGGGTCATCAAGGACCAGACTTTTCATTAGGCGCTAACCTGGGTTTGGTATTTATGTATGCTATCGATCAGGATTATGATGAAATAGATTTCATGGTGCGCGCTTTCCAAAATTCGGTTATGCGTTTGCGCTATTCTTCTATTCCGGTTGTGGTTGCACCACAAGGCAGAACTTTAGGTGGCGGATGTGAAATGACCATGCATGCCGATGTAGCACAGGCTGCTGCTGAAACTTACATTGGTTTAGTTGAAGTGGGAGTTGGTTTAATACCGGGTGGTGGAGGAACAAAAGAATTTACCAAGCGCGTGAGCGACCGCATGCAAGAAGGCGATGTAGAATTAAATGCTTTACAAAATGCATTTATGAATATTGCCACAGCGAAAGTAGCCTTGTCTGCCGAAGAAGCACGCGATATGGGCGTTCTGCGTGCGCAAGATCGCATCACCATCAACAAAGACAGACAACTGCTCGATGCAAAATCTAAAGCCATAGAATTGTACGAAGCAGGGTATACACAGCCCGTTCAGGCAACGAATATTAAAGTACAAGGCCGTGCAGGCTTGGCTTTGTTTGCAGCCGGAGTTAACGGGATGAAAATGGGCCGATACATCTCCGACCACGACATGAAGATTGCGATGAAAATTGCCAACGTAATGTGCGGAGGCGATTTAACATCTCCACAAGAAGTAAGCGAACAATACTTACTGGATTTAGAACGCGAAGCCTTTGTATCGCTTTGCGGAGAAAAGAAAACACTGGAAAGAATTCAAAGCATATTAACAGGCGGTAAACCGTTGAGAAACTAAAAAAGATGTAAGACATAAGTATTAAGACTTAAGACATACTTTGTTACCCATCTTACTACTTACGTCTTGCTACTTATGTCTAATTAATAACGACTAAACGAAAAATATGGAAGCATACATAGTTGCAGGATATAGAACCGCAGTTGGCAAGGCCAAGAAAGGCGGTTTCAGATTTGTAAGACCAGATGATCTGGCAGCAGATGTTATCAAACATTTAGTAAAATCCATTCCGGGTTTAGAGAACAAAATGGTTGATGATTTAATTGTTGGTAATGCAGTACCCGAAGCTGAACAAGGCATGCAAATGGGTCGCATCATATCATTATTATCATTAGGAATTGATACACCCGGTATGATTGTAAACCGCTATTGCGGCTCTGGTGTTGAAACCATCGCCATCGCTAGTCAGCGCATACAGGCCGGCCAGGCAGATGTTATCATTGCCGGTGGAACTGAATCGATGTCGTTAGTTCCTGTGATGGGAATTAAAACAGCACTTAACTACGAAATTGCAACCAAAAACCCAACGTACTACACCAGCATGGGTTTAACAGCAGAAGAAGTTTCAAAACAATATAAAATCACACGCGAAGAACAAGATCAATTTTCGGTTGAGTCGCACCAAAAAGCTGCAGCCGCCTGGAAGGAAGGAAAATTCACGAATGAGGTTGTGCCCATCACTGTGAAAGAAGTGTACGTGGATGAGAACATGAAAAAGAAAACGCGTGAGTTTGTGGTGAAGCAAGATGAAGGCATTCGCGCAGATACTTCTTTCGAAGGCTTATCGAAATTAAAACCTGTATTTGCAGCAGGCGGTACAGTAACAGCGGGTAACTCATCACAAACATCGGATGGTGCCGCATTTGTTGCTGTAATGAGCGAGCGCATGGTAAAACAATTAAATGTAAAACCCATTGCCCGCATGGTAAGTTATGCAGTAGCCGGTGTGGAGCCACGCATTATGGGTATTGGCCCGGTTGCAGCCATTCCTAAAGCATTAAAAAATGCAGGACTAAAACTAGACGACATCGATTTGATTGAATTGAACGAAGCCTTCGCAGCACAATCTTTAGCTGTTGTAAAAGAATTAGGCATTGATCGCAGGGCGCGCGTTTATCCGTTCAGCTTTTTAATGAATTAAGAAGAAGAAATAAAAAGTATGGAATGGTAACAGCTTGCGTAGGCGGAGGCCAAGGCGTAGCAGGGATTTATGAATTGTTATAGTTGATGTAAGACATAAGTAGAAAGACAAAAGACGTAAGTATTTAGTAGATGCATAATTTTAAAGAACTTAAGGTTTGGCAGATTTCTAGACAACTTGTAAAAAGTGTTTATGAGTTAAGTGTTTCTTTTCCTGCCGAAGAAAAGTTTGGCATTACGTCTCAATTAAGAAGATGCTCTATATCGATTCCGACCAATATTGCTGAAGGTTGCGGAAGGAATACAGATAAGGATTTTAGCTACTTCTTAAACATTAGTCTTGGTTCTGCATATGAATTAGAATCACTACTCTATTTATGTTTTGATCTTAACCTAATCTCGGAAAACAAATTAAAAGATATACTTCCAATAATTACGGAGGTGCAAAAAATGACTTTTGGCTTAATCAAGACGTTGCGCCAAGAGTCTTACGTCTAACGTCTTACTACTTATGTCATAACATTTGAAGAAAATATGAATACAACAACACAAACCACATCGGCAATCAAAGGCGGAGAATTTTTGATTCGCGAAACACACGCACACGAAGTCTTCATTCCGGAAGAATTCAATGAAGAACAAAAAATGATCATGCAGCAGTGCAAAGATTTTCTA
>JAJTEH010000034.1 GCA_021298355.1 Flammeovirgaceae bacterium | reverse complement strand
GCAAATGGGATTTTTTGGTTGATTTTGGGTAGCCCCAGAAACAAAAAACCCCGAAATTTTTAAGATTTCGGGGTTTTAGCTGATTTTGTTAATCGATTCGCAGAGGAGGAGGGATTCGAACCCCCGGACGCTTTCACGTCTCCGGTTTTCAAGACCGGTGCAATAAACCGCTCTACCACTCCTCTGTACTTGTTTTGGTCGGATTTACCGATTTTTTGGGTCACAAAAGTATAACTTCTGTTTTACTCTTGCAAGCCTTGCCCCTCTTCTTTATTCTTCGGCAAAATCGATAAAGGTCTTTTTTAATAGTTTTAGATCTTCTTTGTTTTGCCGCTTTTCCTGCGCATCTATTTCTAACAAAACAAGGCGCTGGTCGTTCATGGCTGCGCGTAACTTGTCTATGTCTTTCTCGAAATCTATGTTTCTTCTGGCCGATTTTAACGCATATTTCTTGGCAAATTCATCGCCTACCGACTGCACTTTGTTTCTTAATTCAATATCAATTTTAATCTTTTCTAAAATCGCTTCTTTCGAGCGGCCTATTACTTCTGTTGCCTCTAAGGTGCCTAAAGTAAGTACTGTTGTTCCGCCAATGCTGCTTACTACTTTGGCCTGATCGGCCTCGAAGGCTAATGGCGATACACCTGTAACCGCTCCTAACGATGCGTTTAAAATCGAGCGGTGTTTTTTGCCTTTTCTTGCTTTCTTATAATCTACGTTTAATTGCTTTTGGGTTTGATCTAAAATGGTAATTAACTGCGCAGCCGACCATAACGTACTCTTATACTTCATGTATTGCAGGGCGTCTTTCTCAATTAAATTTTCTGCATCGAGCACGCGTATTTTTAATCGTTTTTGAGAGCGGTTGTTAGATTTATCTAACACAAAAAAGGTAAACTGTACTTCTATCTGTTTCTGACTTTCGTTTACAAACTCGTAGCCGGGTGTCCAGATAAATTCATTTTGCAAAAGTGTGTTTTCCTGAAAAGCTGTTTTAGGTACACGCAAATCGGTAGCTACAAATCCGGAACTGCGGATGTTGTCATCCCCGTTAGGATCTGATAAATATAATTTCAGGTTGATGGTTTCGTCTTCTTTTATGGTAAGAAAAGTATCGGCCGGTACAACTAGTATTTCGGGCGGAAGGTCTTGTTGTGTTTGCGCTATTTTAATGCGTGCTTTTGTTTCGGCTTTCTCGGGCTGATCTTGCACAATAAAAGTAACAAACTGCGGATTGTTCTTTAATCCGTTAAACTGAGATTTTGAAGGTTTCCAGGTGAGTAAACCTTGAGAACTTAGTGTGGCATCTTCGGGCATTTCGGATACGATGCTTTTAAAAACAATGGGGTCGCCATCGGGGTCGCTCACGTAATCTGCAGGAATTTGATAGGTGTTAAGGGTGGCTTGCTTTACATAAAATACAGGAAGTTCTTCTACAACAGGTGCGCGGTTTTGGTGCGAAACTTTTAGTGTGATGTTGCGCTGTACCTTTTGTGTTTCGTTGTTAGAGGCAAAAAAGTTAAACGTAAACTCTTTCTGCTTTTCTATTCTATCAACCAGATTAAAACCCGGTTTCCAATAAAAGTTATCCGTTGAATCGATACCGAACTCACCAAAGTTGATATCTGCCTCTACCCATATTTTACTCCATCCGTTTTTTCTAATGGGTATTTTTATGTTTTCTCCTTCGGCATACCATTTTTGCAGATATTCGGGTGCGATAAAAATTTCCTGCCCAAAAGCCTGTGTAAATGTAAGCGATGCGAGAACCAGAAAAATCCAAAATGACTTCAATGTTGTAGCGATTAGTTTTAAGCCTGCAAATTTACAAACATGCCCACACCAAAAAAGCCAAAAAAAGATTTGAGTAACTTCTTTGCCGATGTTTATGAAGTAACGAAGTTAATCCCGAAAGGCCGCCTCACCAGTTATGGCGCTATTGCCAATTACCTGGGCACAAAAGGTAGCGCGCGCATGGTGGGTTGGGCTTTACACGGTTGCCCGAAAAATGTTCCGGCACATAGGGTTCTCAACCGAAATGGATTGTTAACAGGTAAACATCATTTTGGTGGAAACCGCATGCAGCAACTTTTGGAAAAAGAAGGGCATAGCATTAAAAAAGACCAAGTTGTAGATTTTAAGAAGAAGTACTGGGACCCCGCTCTTGAACTTTGATTTCAAACTTAGAATTACTATTCCCAAACTAAGAAAGTAAAACTGAAATTCTTGCGAAAAAACACATTTTCCCACTTGGCATAGCTTTCGCCTAATAGGTAGAAAGAAAAGACGAGCCTTCGGGCCTCTCAAAATAAGTGGGGTTGGTTTTAATCGGGAAAGGCGTGCCGCAAGGCCGCCTTTCTTTTTTTATGATTGAACAGATTTTTTAGAAACCAGCCATAAACCAGCGTAGGTAATCAAGCCGTTTACAATTAAAATCTCTAAGCCTATTTTAAACTCGTTAAACCAAATCGGCACAAAATAATTTACGCCATACGATGCCACTGGCGATAGCACACAAACAACCGGAACCAAAATACCTTTTACCTTTCTGGTATTGCTTAACCCAAAAGCAAACAAACCCAGTAGCGGCCCATAGGTATACCCTGCCACATTTAAAACAGCATCAATAACAGAGCGTTCATTGATTTCTTTAAACACTAAAATGATTAACAGAAACAAAACAGAAAAGCCTACATGCACCCACCATTTTTGTTTAGCCCGCACTTTTTCTTCTTTGTTTTTGAAGTTGAGAAAGTCTATGCAAAAAGAAGTGGTTAAACCTGCCAGGGCCGAGTCTGCGCTGGCGTACGAACTGGCAATAATTCCGAGCAAGAAAAATACACCTGCTACTAAACCAAATTCACGTAAGGCTAATGTAGGAAACAAAGCATCGGAAGTTGGCGGAAGCGCAATGCCTTTAACGTTGCTATATAGGTAAAGCAAGGCACCGAGCGTTAAGAAGAGTAAGTTTACAAAAACTAAAATTAAACTAAACCAAAACATATTTTTTTGTGCTTCGCCTATGTTTTTACAAGTCAAATTCTTTTGCATAATTTCTTGGTCCATGCCCGTCATGGTGATGGCAATAAAAGCTCCTGCTAAAAATTGTTTCGGAAACCAAAGTGTGGATTTATAGTTTGTCCAATGGAATATGGTGGCATACTCACTATTGCTAACTTGGCTGATCATTTCGGATAAACTCCAACCTAGTTTTTGTGA
The DNA here is from genome assembly GCA_021298355.1 of Flammeovirgaceae bacterium. GTDB lineage: Bacteria > Bacteroidota > Bacteroidia > Cytophagales > Cyclobacteriaceae > Chryseotalea. The sequence goes on along the minus strand of JAJTEH010000034.1, from coordinate 17,788 downwards.
GATCATGTAAATACAAATGACCACAGCTGATACTAAAAAAAACGTTTGAAAGGTATCCGTCCACACAATGGTTTTAATACCACCTCTGAAAGTATAAATCCAGATTAATAAAATGGTGGTGATAACCGTTACAGCAAACGGAATATGCCAAGCATCGAATAAAAATAATTGTAAAACGGTGGCAGCTAAATACAAGCGCAGAGAAGAACCGATGGTGCGCGAAACTAAAAAAAAGAATGCTCCTGTTTTATAGGTAATGGTATCGAAGCGTTGTTCTAAATACGTGTAGATAGAAACCAGTTGCAAGCGGTAATACAAGGGCATTAAAATTCCCATGATTACCCAATAGCCAACCAAATACCCCAACACCAACTGAAAATACCCGAACCCAATTTTACCTACATTACCCGGCACTGAAATAAAAGTTACGCCACTAAGGCTGGCGCCAATCATACCAAAAGCTACTAGATACCAAGGTGATTGTCGGTTGCCCGTAAAAAAAGTTTCTGTATTTGCACCTTTAGAAGTAACATAAGAAATGCCGATTAACGCAGCAAAGTAAAGGGCCATTATGCCGGCAACAAGTTCTGGAGTCATGTTGCAAGTTTAGGAAAATAATTGAAGTAGATTGAGCTCTACACTTTCATTAGTGTTAATTCAAAATCAAGATAGTCCACGATTTAAATCGTGGACTATACGATGTAAACATCTTTTTAAGTGAAAATTTGCATCAACCCAAAAACTTTTCACCCCTAAAAATCCTTTTTATTCTGCTCATATCAATGCTTATCTTTGTAAGATGAAAACCGATTGGCAAGTTGAAGAGGATACAGAAGTGCTCGAGATAACCGAGCAAACAGACATTATGGATCTGGTGGTTTTCAATGATGATTACAATACATTTGATCATGTAATTGCCACGCTCATTCGTGTGTGCAAGCACAGCCCCGAACAGGCAGAACAATGTACCTTGCTTATTCATTACAAAGGAAAATGCGCTGTTAAATCCGGCTCGTTCGAATTTTTAAAGCCTATGCGCGATGCTATTTGCGAAGCTGGTATCGATGCAAAAATTGTGTAACCAAAAATGGAGTATCCTTCTAAATTAATTGAAGAAGCCGTTAACCAGGTTTCTAAATTACCGGGCATCGGCAAAAAATCTGCTTTGCGCATTGTACTTCAATTAATCAAAGAAAAAAAAGAAAACACATTTGCCTTAACCGAAGCGCTCACTAAACTTCGAAGCAACATTCAATATTGTAAACATTGCCATGTAATTGCCGACCAAGCAGAGTGCAGCATATGCACCGGTATTCGAAGAGATAAAAGCATTTTGTGTATTGTTGAAGACACAAAAGATATTATGGCAATTGAAAACACCGGGCAGTACACCGGGTTGTATCACGTATTAAAGGGCGTAATCTCTCCGCTACAAGGTATTGGCCCGGCAGAGCTAACCATCGATAGTTTGATTGAGCGCGTAAGCAAACCCGATTCCATCATCAAAGAAATTATTCTTGCCTTAAGCCCAACCATGGAAGGCGATACCACCTCTTTCTATCTGCACAAAAAATTAAAAGAATTTCCTGTAAAAATTACGGTTATATCGCGCGGTATACCCATAGGTGGAGATTTAGAATATGCCGATGAAATTACATTAGGCAGAAGCATTTCTTCGCGAACTTTATTCTCTTAAATATTCTTTGTTTTTTTTACTTACGGTTACAATTTTTACCTTTCGATTTCAATCACTACTATGCAAAAGTTATCCAACAGAATTGAAGCCATTCAGGAATCTGCAACCCTAGCTATGGCCGCAAAAGCACGCGAGTTTAAATCCAGAGGCATTGATGTAATTAACTTAAGTTTGGGCGAGCCCGACTTTAAAACCCCTCAACACATCTGCGAAGCTGCTAAACAAGCCATCGATTCGGGAAATTATTTTACTTATCCGCCAGTTGCCGGTTATCAAGACTTACGGGAAGCCTTAGCTGCCAAATACAACAAAGAAAATAACGTACCTTATAAGGCCGAAAACATTGTTGTATCAAACGGTGCTAAACAATCTATAGCTAACGCCATGTTGGCATTGCTAAACCCCGGTGATGAAGTGGTTGTATTTTCTCCTTATTGGGTAAGTTACGATGCTTTGGTTCGATTGGCAGAAGCCACCCCTGTTTTAGTACATGGTTCCATCGATAATGATTTTAAAGTTACTGCCCAACAATTAGCGCAAGCCATTACACCCAAAACGAAAGCCATTATATTTTCATCACCATGTAATCCTACAGGTTCGGTTTTTTCTAAAGCTGAATTAAAAGCCATTGCCGATGTGGTTTTACAACATGCTAATCTTTTGGTTATTGCAGATGAAATTTACGAACACATAAACTTTACCGGAGATCAAACCAGCATTGCTTCTTTTCCGGGTATGTTCGAAAGAACGATTACTGTAAATGGTTTTGCAAAAGGGTACGCCATGACGGGCTGGCGCGTGGGTTATATTGCTGCGCCTAAATGGATTGCCGATGGATGCAACAAAGTACAAGGACAAATTACATCTGCTAATTCTTCTATCGCACAACGCGCAGCACTGGCTGCCATTACTGGCGACCAGCAACCTACTTTAAAAATGGTTGATGCTTACAAAGAAAGAAGAGAAATTGTGTATCAGCTTTTAAAAGAAATACCGGGTGTTAAAGCCAATTATCCAGAAGGTGCATTTTACTTTTTCCCTGATGTAAGTTCATTCTTTGGAAAATCTTTTGAAGGCAAAAAAATTAACAATGCCGATGAACTCTGCCTCTATTTGTTAGAACAAGCCCACGTTTCGTTGGTTAGTGGTGGTGCCTTTGGCGATCCGAACTGCATTCGTTTATCGTACGCAGCATCCGAAAAAGATTTGCGCGAAGCCATGAAACGAATGAAGCATGCTTTAACGCAACTTCAATAATTTTAAAATTCTTCGAATTGCTTTTCTAGCGGTCCGGCTTTTTCAAGGTCGGAAATAATTTGCAAGTCTAGCGGAGTGCGTTTAATTACGTTGTACTCTTCCCAGAATTTTTTGTTGTATTGATAATGTTGAAACTGCAACCCATACTTTTTCATATTCTCGGTTGCGCTTATTCTTTCGCCAGGCGGAATTTCAATATTGTTGATGACTAACTGCTGAAATAATTCTGTTTCAAATTTTAGTTCGTTGGTGCGTTCATCATACCAGTTTATGCGTGTATCCATGCGTAAACTACTTACAAACATTTTGCCTTCGTATCGCTTGTATTCTATGGTTTTATCTATGCCCATAAAGCGGCTAATTAATCCTTTGCGTTTACTAATAATTTCTGCATCGGCCCCCGATTTATAATCGAGGCGTATGATGGCGTAATCCGTTTTATCTACATATAAAGTAAGTTGATAATCGCCCACATATTCTACCACAAATATTTCGTGCTGGTTATAATACGAATCGGGCTTGCGTTGCAATACAGCAAACAACTCATCGCGTGCATCTATTTGCCTGTATCGAATGTTGTTATTCAGCAATAAATCTTCTAATAAATTATCCTGATCGAAGTAGGTTGTAAATTTACTTTCGTACCCCAGGCTTTGCCTTAGCTCAATCAGTTTTACTCTTTCCTTAAGTTTATTTTTATTGCGAGGCTCTTTATTGTCTTCGTCATAAATTTTTATAGCTGCTTCAAGAAGTGAGATGTAACGTCCGCCAACCTTTTTAATATCTCGGTAAAAGGCATCTGTTAAGTAGGCTTCTTGTGGCAAATTGGTGGCCAGGCGTTGTAAGGCAATTCGCGCAATTTCTCCACCACTTAGCGAGTCGCGCACAATTATTTCATTTAGCACAACAACAGAGCGTTGCATGTCTATTCTAACTTTATCCCGATTGGTAAACGACCAAATTGGCGCTTCGAAATTGGCATACCCAAGCATGCTCACCACTAAAATTTCGTTTGACAATTCTCTTGGAATATGAAAATCAAATTGCCCTTGCAAATTGGCTACTGTACCATTGGCTTTGCCTTTTATACCAATAGATGCAAATGGAAGTGCTTCTCCATTTTGTTTATCAACCACTACCCCCGATAAGGTTATGTTTTGCGCCTGTGCTTTACACAAAGTACAGCCTATAAGGATTAACAGAAGCAATATTCGGCTATTCATCGTTTAAATATGAACAAACACAGTTGTTTTAGTGTAGTGCTTGCGATAAACTCCGTTTAAGGGCGTTTAACGGTTAAATCAAAACATTAACCGTTGTTTGCTTTTCGGAGTGTAAATTTAAGTACAATTTCACTTTGTTGAACATTATAGAAAATATACCCGGTATATGGAAACGAGCTTACTTGCTGCTCTGTTTGTGGTATGCACTTAACTTTGGTGTTAGCACGATCTTACAATATCGGTTCGAAACTCCGCACACTTTTATTTTCTGGAATGCGCTTTACTTATACGAAGCCCTCTGTGTTTTAATCGTTCTAATCTTTTTATATGCACGTTTCTTATTTAAGTTTAAAATATACTTTCAGGTAATTGGCCACATTACCGGTGCTATGGTGTATTTCTTTATTATGGGTTCTTTATCGTATTATTTAGAAGACTATGTTGAAGGATATGTGTATTACGATCAGTGGAAAGCTCATTTAATAGGATTATTAAAATGGGAAGGAGTTGATTTCCATAATCAATACGTAGTAACGCTCGCGGTGTTTTATATCATCCGGTATTTTTATAATGTGCAGAAAAAAGAACAGGAAAAAAGTGAGTTAGCTTTAAAGAACAGAGAAATGCAATTGTCGTTGTTGAAATCGCAAATCAATCCGCATTTTTTATTTAACACATTAAATTCTATCAACACACTAGTAGGTTCGAGCAAAGAACAAGCACGCAAAGTAATTACGCAACTTTCTGATATTTTCCGCTATGCCCTGGATTCGCATGGCGACCAAAATGTAAAGCTTTTACAAGAGTTAGATTTTATCGATAACTACATGCGCATACAACAAGTGCGGTTTGGCGAACGATTAAAGTTTGTAAAAGAAGTTGATGTTTCTTGCTTAGGTGTATTGATACCTCCTATGATTCTTCAACCCCTTGTAGAAAACTCTGTGAAGTACGGTATCGCACCTAAAGATGAAGGCGGAACAATTATGCTTACCGTAAAGCGTTTACAAGATGTAATTTATTTTGAAGTACAAGATGATGGCTTGGGTAGCAAAGCCAAACAAGTTTTAGATGGAATTACTCAGCCTGGCACCGGTGTTGGTTTAAAAAATACTGATCAACGGTTGAGAAGCATTTTTGGCAATTCGGCAGGATTAAAAATTCACTCCAGCGATTTAGGCTACACCGTTAGTTTTTATTTGCCTGCCTCTACACCTACTACCGAAATAATAGAAATTATACAAGAAGAATTAACCAAAGCCGTATGAGCATAACGTGTTTAATTATTGATGACGAGCCTCTCGCACGCGAATTAGTGCGCGAATTTTTAGAACAACACAACGACTTAAAATTAATTGGTGAATGCAGCAAAGGAACAGAAGCTGTAGAGAAAATTGATGAATTGCGTCCGGATCTGATTTTCTTAGATGTGCAAATGCCGGGCATGACTGGCTTTGATGTGTTAGATAAAATCGAACACGATCCTTTCGTTATTTTTACTACGGCTTACGACCAATATGCGATAAAAGCATTCGAAAAAAATGCGGTTGATTATTTGTTAAAGCCTATCGATCAGGAAAGATTTAAACTAGCCGTTGACCGCGCTTTAGCGCGTATGAACAGCGAAAACAATGTGGGAGAATTATTGCGCAGCATTAAAACTGAAAACAGAACAAGTTACGATTCGCACATCTTCGTGCAAAAATCCGAAAAATTAATTAACCTACCTGTAGAAGAAATCGAACATTTAGAAGCGAGCGGAGATTATACTATTCTAACAACTAAAAACGATCAGTTTGTTAGCTCATCAGGCATTGGAAAATTAGAGGAGATTTTAAACCCTGAAATCTTTATTCGCGTGCACCGCAGCACTATCATCAACATTAATTCTTTAAAAGAAATAGAAAAACATTTTAACGGTGGCATGGTGGTGAAAATGAACAACGGCAAAACCTTTCCGGTAAGTAGAACATATGCAAAGTTGATCAGGAAGAAGGTGGTTTAGACACAAGACGTAAGATATTAGACATAAGATTTAAGAAATAAGATATGAGAAATTAAATTTAAGTGTATAAGTTTTAATTTTTGCTTAACTATTTCTTATGTCTTGCTACTTACGTCTTATGTCTACTTCAATCTAAACCTATACCTAACCGTTGCTTTGCCTTTTATTGCAAGTCCGTTGTTTTTGGCGGGTTGCCAGGCCGGACCTTTTTTAATTACTTCCAGTAGCGCTTCGTCCATACCAAAACCTGCGCTGCGCATAATTTCAAAATCGGATAACGAGCCATCAGTGTTTACCTGAAAAGAAATGGTTACACGGCCTTCTTTTTGTTGTTGCTTTGCTTCTTCTGGATATACAATATGTTTATCTAAATAGTGTTGATACGCTGCCCAGCCAGCTACTGGTCTCGCTTGCTCGTAACCCGTATTTTCTTTTTCTGCTCCTCCACCATAGCCTGTAACCACTACTTCGCTCAGTTGTGTAACATCGGTGCTTAATTCAGCATCTATCACATTTCTTTCTCCAACAGGTATTTCTAATGTTCGCATACCAATAAAAGAAAAAACTAAAATAGGATTTCCTGTTGTTAGCGTTAACTCATACGAACCATCTTCTTTCGATATAGTTCCGTTTGTTGTTCCTTTTTCCACTACGTTAATACCGGGAATAAAAGATCCATCTTCAGCAGAAGTTACTTTACCGCTAACTTTTACTGTGTTCGCAACAAATGCACTGCGTTTGGCTTTGCTTTCTTTTTTAATCTCCTCCTGAATTTTATCTCTTAAGTCTTCCGGTTTTAATGAAGGTTTAGTTTCTGCAATGGGTGCAGCCGATACCACAGCCTTTTCATCTGCTTCTACAGTTGGTTCCGTTTTAATTTCTGCTTCGGCTATTTCTCCTGCTTGTATGTGTGTTATAACATCTACTGCTTGCGCATTAACTTTTTCTTCTGGCTTTTCTTCTACTTTTATGGCAGGCTCATCTTTCTTACTTGTTTCTATTTTATTTTCTGCAATCAAATCTTTACCCATCGATTGGATGGTATCTGGTTGTTGTATGATTTCGTTTTTCGATTCTACTTGTGCAATGCTTTCTATTTCTTTTTTATCTTCTTGTAAATAGTTCCAAACAAAATAGGAGCTACTTGCTACTAACAAAACTGCTGCTGCTAGTTGCCACCAGATAAAGCCTCTCTTGTTTTTCTTTTCTGTATCAATTGCTTTAATTAAATCATTTACTTCCAACGAAAAATTTTCTGCTTGTTGTGCGCCTTCTACAGCTTCGGCCAAAAACGGATCGCTCAGCATCTTTTTTTCAAATGCATGTTTTTCGGCATTCGTCATGCTGCCGTTTACATAGCGTTCAATATTGTGCTGATATTTATCCATTTCTTTCTAAACAGATTTTCAAATTTCGTTTTCCGTTTTGTATGTAACTCTTTACTTTTTTTAAATCGTATCCTGTATGGTTTGCTACTTCCTGGTAGCATTTTTCCTGCAAGTAAAACAAGTTAATACAGCTTTGTTGTTCCGCATTCAATTCTTCTATACATTTTTTTAGCTGATGCAAATTTCCTTCAACACTAAATTCCTCATCATCCAGATGCTCTTCTGGCACAGTTTCCATAAAGCGTTCATTAATTTCTTCTTTATGAATATTTTTTGCCGATCGCAAGTGCATCAGGCAATGGTTTTTCGTGCTTACATAAAGCCAACTTTTAAAATGCGTTACTTCATGTTTTAGCAAAGTATCCATCATTTTCTCAAAAACCTGCATGGCGGCATCGCGCGCTTCTTCTTTGTCTTTTAAGTATTTTCTACAAACCCCTAACACCAACGATGCATATCGTTTAAACAACTCACCAGCTACCAAACGGTTGGCATCGGCCTTGTAGGCTGCTACTAATTCAGCATCGTTTAGTTCTTGTATGGGTTTGGCCGATAACATTTATTAAAAAAATTTATGGAATACCGCACAAGGCTGCATCTCATCAGCAAATAAACAGAAAGCTTATGAAATCCACATGCTTAACCTTGTTGCTGTTGTTATTTTTTTCAACAGCCTTTAAAAGTCCGGTTGTGATGATTACCGGAAAAGTAACCAGTGCCGAAGATGGCTCCGCCCTACCGGGTGTTAATGTAGTTGAAAAAGGTACAACCAATGGCACCACTACAAATGCAAAAGGAGAATACACCATTTATGTACGCGATGCAAAAAGCATTTTACAATTCTCCTTTATTGGGTTGCAAACAACGGAAGTTAAAGTGGGCGCGCGCAAGGTAATTGATGTGGCCATGAGCGTAGACTTTACTCAACTAAATGAAGTAGTTGTAACAGGCCACAGCCCTAGGGTAAGTAAAAAAGAGTTAAGAAAAATGGAGGCTGAACAAGATGCCGGAGCTTATTATCATCCTGCGCCTTCGCATTATATTCATCATCAACCTACACCACAACCCAACACAGAAGAATACGCCAACATTGTAGAGAATGGTTTTCAAGATCCGATAGTAAAACCGCTTTCAACCTTTTCTATTGATGTAGATAAAGCTAGTTACAGCAACGTACGCAGGTTTATCAACAACGGACAAATGCCTCCGAAAGATGCAGTGCGTATTGAAGAGTTAATCAATTATTTTGAATATGATTATCCCCAGCCCGATCGCGAACATCCTTTTTCTATCACAACTGAGTTAACACAAGCACCGTGGAACAGCGAAAGACAATTGGTGTTGATTGGTTTACAAGGCAAAAAAATGGATACGCGCGATTTGCCTCCATCCAACCTGGTTTTCTTAATCGATGTTAGCGGTTCGATGAGCGACCAAAATAAATTACCCTTATTAAAAACTTCCTTTAAAATGTTGGTGAATGAATTACGCCCTCAAGATCGCATCGCTATTGTAGTGTATGCAGGTGCAGCCGGTCTTGTTTTACCTTCTACCTCTGGCACAGAAAAAGAAAAAATTATAGCAGCCTTAGACCAATTACAAGCGGGTGGCTCAACTGCAGGTGGTGCCGGTATTCAGTTAGCGTATAAAACAGCGCGCGAAAATTTTTCTAAAGAAGGAAACAACAGGGTTATTCTCGCTACCGATGGCGATTTTAATGTAGGCGCCAGCAGCGATAAAGACATGGAACAATTGATTGAAGAAGAAAGAAAAAGTGGTGTGTTTCTAACGGTGCTGGGTTTTGGTATGGGCAACTATAAAGATGCTAAAATGGAAATACTTGCAGATAAAGGAAATGGTAACTATGCGTATATAGATAACGTTATGGAGGCGCGTAAAACACTGGTTAACGAATTTGGCGGAACGCTTTTTACCATTGCGAAAGATGTGAAATTGCAAGTAGAGTTTAATCCTGCTTATGTGAAATCGTATCGGTTAATTGGGTATGAAAATCGTTTGTTAAAAGACGAAGATTTTAACAACGATAAAAAAGATGCAGGAGAGTTAGGCGCTGGCCACACCGTAACTGCTTTGTATGAAATAATTCCGGCCAACAGCAAAGAGAAACCCTTGGTAGATGATTTAAAATACCAAAACAAGAAAGTTGCTAATGGTAATGAAAATGGAGAATTGTTAACTGTAAAATTCCGCTACAAAAAACCGGATGAAGACACCAGCAAATTATTGGTGAATGTTTTATCGGCCAAAGAAACTAACATGAGCGAAGCGAGCAGAAATGTAAAATGGTCGGCAGCGGTAGCAGGTTTTGGCATGTTGTTAAGAGGTTCTGAAAACATTGAAAACTTTGGTTACGAGCAAGTAGTGCAATTAGCCAAACAAGCAAAAGGAAAAGATGCACAAGGCTACCAACGCGAGTTTATCGATTTAGCCCAATCCGTTCCTTTCTTGGCTAAACGATAATCATTCAAGTTGAATATATTGAACAAGTCCGCGATTAAACATCGTGGACTTGTTTGTTGTATGAGCAGATAAAATCTGATAATCTTACTGAATAAACACCTAAGAAGCGCATGAATATCCCGCGCTTCTTTTTATTTTTACCGCTTCATGGAAGAAGAAATCATCAAAAATAATTATACAGATGCGCAGAAAAGCCGGATTTTCGATCAGGAGTTTATGCCGCATATCAACGCCATGTACAACTTTGCATATCGTTTAACGCTAGATCGTGACGATGCCAAAGATTTATTGCAAGACACATACTTAAAAGCATATCGCTTCATCGACTCCTTTCAAGAAGGAACTAATGCCAAGGCATGGTTGTTCCGCATTTTGAAGAATAGCTTCATTAACGATTACAGAAAGAAAAGCAAAGAGCCGGCAAAAGTTGATTACCAGGAAGTAGAAACGTATTATAACTCTGAAGATGTTGACAGACAAATTACGCCAGACTTGCGCGTAGAATCGCTAAGCAACATGATTGGAGACGAAATATCCAATGCATTAAACGCTTTGGATGTTGATTTCAGAACCGTTATTATTTTATGCGATCTGGAAGGTTTTAAGTACGAAGAGATGGCTAAAATTCTGGACATACCGATTGGTACTGTGCGCAGCAGATTGCACCGCGCACGCAACTTGTTGAAAGAAAAATTAAGTGAATACGCCAAGTCCATGGGATATAAAACAGCTTAACCGGAGAATGTATGAACGACCCTAGCAAGATGAAGCACGATTGCTCCAATCAAAAAGAATGCTTACAACTATTGCAAGCCATACTAGATGGCGAGGCTACACAAGCGCAAAAAGAACATTTCATGAAAGAGCACCTGGACTCGTGCATGCCGTGTTACCAAAACTATCATTTAGAAGTGGCCATACGCGATTTATTAAAAAAGAAATGCACACGCGAAGCTCCGCAAGAATTAATCGAATCGATTAAAAAACAAATTCAACAAAACCTTCGAGCATAATGCCGGGCAAAGCCATTATATTTTCCGCTCCATCAGGTTCCGGTAAAACCACCATCGTAAAATACTTGTTGGCTAATAATACAGATTTAGGTTTTTCTATTTCTGCCTCCACCCGCGACAAACGCGGCCGCACTGAGCAACACGGAAAAGATTATTACTTTCTTTCTCCGGAAGAGTTTCGAAAGAAAATTGAAAGCAATGAGTTTATTGAGTGGGAAGAAGTGTATGAAGGCAATTTTTACGGCACATTAAAATCGGAAATAGAACGCTTGTGGGCCGAAGGAAAAAATGTGATTTTTGATGTTGATGTAAAAGGTGGTTTGAATCTGAAAAAATATTTTGGCGATAATGCTTTGGCCATTTTTGTAAAAGTGCCGAGTATGGAAGTGTTAAAAGAAAGATTAAAAGACAGAGGAACAGAATCAGAAGAAAGTTTATCGCGCAGGTTATTCAAAGCCCAATTCGAAATGGGTTTTCAAGATAAGTTTGATGTTGTGCTGATTAACGAAGATTTAGCCACATCACAAGCCGAAGCGCAGCGGTTGTATGATGCGTTTAAGGTGAAGTAATCAAGCACATTGCATATTTATCTAAGTTTCGCTTTTCTTAATTGCGTCACTCCCCCTAATTACAATTCAGCACAGGTAATATTTCATGATGAAAAATTTATTGTGTTATACAATTAAAAATCTACTTATTGTAAAATAAATAAATGCTACTAGATCTTCCTCATTTTTGAAACTATTTTCATGGAAGAAAAAAACTAAATTGTTCGCAACTCATACTAAAACAAGACATAAAGCTCAAACTAATAAATTCTTATAAGTAGATTGAACTTATAGTTATCTCCACTAAAATTTTAAAGGAATAGTTTTGTGTAAGACTTTATATATCTAACGCGATGTAAAATAATCCATCACTTTAGTTTAATAAAATTAACATCAATTATCTTAATCTAATTTCAGTAGCTTTTTCATTCTAACAACCATGGAAGTAAATATTGTTGAAATTCTTTGTTTCACTTTTTTTGTTATATACTTATTTCATTCTGTTTTTCAATTTGTTTTGATTATAAAAGAAACTAAACCAACTGGCCCTAATGCTAAGGTTTGGGATTTAAAAATTTTCATATTGTTAATTACATTTTTTTTATTGCTGCTGAATGCTTTATTAATTGTATACCATTACTATATCATCGTACTGATTATTTTTATCCTCCCCATATTCCTTTCAACAATTTCTGTTTTTCAATCTGCTCTACTCAATATATCAACCTCTCTAAAATATACTTTGTTTAAAAAAAGTCCAATACTCTTGAAAATTGAAAACAATTCCGCGGTCCAGGTATTGATAAAAATAGATTGTCTGAGAAATCATTATTTCGGAAAGGATGCATCTGTTGTAGATGTTTTTTCTTTGTTGAATGTAAAAGAACTTTAACAGTTTCTTTAAGTCATGCGCAAATAAAGTTGCTTCAGTTTAAATCTCATTATGTACTCATACAAATTTTTAAGCAAGAAAAAATTGAATTAAACAAAAGGATAATTTGGAAAGACATTCATCCTTGTTTTTCTGTGCATCAGGAAAATTCATCTAATTTTATTAAGCATAACTATTCCATTATTATAAATGAAAATAGTGCTCTTTATTTGGTGTCCTCATCATAATAAATTTAATAATCAATAATTATGAAGTTAAAGGAAATTCAAGCTAAAGTAAGCCGAAAGGCAATTTCTTTTCAAGTTGGAGGTTTTAAACCAGATAATAATCCGTACTCTTCTTGGATAGGAAAAGTATTAGTTGCAGAAAAGGGTGCTTCATGGCCTCAACATGGTGGTAAAAATATGGTGCCTGTCTGCCAATTAAGTCTAACAAATTTACCCTACAAACCAGCCATACTTTCGGAAATTGCATTCATAACATGCTTTATAGCTGCTGATAATTTAGAAAACCCAGAAGTCAACATTGAAGATTTCCTAATACTAACGTACAATAGCATTGATAATCTTCACCCTATACGTATGCCTGAGGAAAAGTTTAGTATTAAAGCTTTTCAATTAAAAGATAATTTAATAGAGAATGATTACCCTTGTTACGATGATTGCAATATTGATTTGCCAGAAAAATACACGGATGTGTATGAAGATTATTTTCCTAATGTAAACGGAATAAAGATTGGTGGCTGGCCTACTTTAATACAAGGTGAAATTAACTGGTCACAATCAAATAATAATGAAATTGAATTCGCTTTTCAAATAGATAGCGTTGCTAAAGCCGGATTACAATGGGGAGATGGAGGAATTTTGCATATTGGGAGAAGTAAGAATAACCGCGATAAAGAATGGTATATTAATTGGCAAACTCTTTAGTGCATTATTTGATTCTAATATTCTGTCGCTAAATAGTACTAACTTTTAGGTATATGTTGCCTATAAAATATTTCGTCTTTTTATTCAAATGAATTTACTATTTCAGTTCTAACTTACTTCCCTCCCTCAACGGCAAAAACTTTTCCGGATTAATCTTATACTTATTTAACGCTTCCTTTAATTCTTCTATTGGTTCTGTTTGTCCATCGTCTGCTAAAGGAAAAGTACCAAAGTGCGAAGCAACCGCCCACTCAGTTTTTGTTTCTACAAAAATCTTAACAGCATCTTCTGGTGAAGTATGAATGTTTTGCATAAACCACGTTGGTTTATACGCTCCGATTGGTAAAATCGAAACCTGAATGGGCGCACACTTCTCTCCTATTTCTTTGAAAGTTGTTTCGTTGTAACCGGTATCTCCGGCAAAATAAAGATTACCTGTTTTTCTTTTGAAAATATATCCACACCATAATGTTTTATCTCTATCAAACATACCTCTACCCGAAAAGTGTTGCGCGGGCACTGCTTGTATGCTGATGTTATTTGTTAATTTTTTTTCATCCCACCAATCCATGTCTTGCACACCTTTAATTTCTTCTTCATGTAAAAATGCTTTTACGCCAAGTGGTGTGATTATTTTAGGTTGATGTTTCTTAACTAATTCTTGTACCGTTGTAATATCTAAATGATCGTAGTGATTATGGCTGAGTACAATAAAATCGATAGGCGGTAAATCTTCCATTTTAACTCCTGGTTGTCGCATACGTTTAGGGCCGGCCCAGGTAAACGGGCTCGTTCTTTCGCTCCACACAGGGTCGGTTAAAATATTTATGCCATCTACTTGTATTAAAAACGTTGTGTGATTGATAAACGTAATATGCAAGCCCGAATCAATTCTTTCTGTTGGTAGGGTTGTTCCTTTATTATCTTTTATTTCAGTCCACGGACCTTGTTCTCGTTTTACCATCCATTGCAATACTTCTCCTAACCCTTTTGCTTTTACACCACCGGGGCTGATAAACTCTTTGCCAGTAAAGTGATCGCTAACGGGTCCTTGATAAACTGGAGCGCTGAGGTAATACCCTATCGAAATAAATAACACCACCAACGTGGCGATAACGGCTGCAAGTATGATCATGATTTTCTTCAAGTATATAAAAATAAAAACGTCTGATGCTTTTAACACCAGACGTTCCATGTTGTTTTTTAGTGTTTGCTATTGAATCATTTTCGCAATTTTTTCAACAGGTATTGTATTGGCCCATTTTAAAACTTCTGCTTCGTTGCTGTTATCGGCATACAACGTTATCAAAGTCGAGTTCATGGGTATTTGCAAGGTGTAATTTTCTTTGTTGTTCTCGGTGTTTACACTTTTCTGCAAAATGCTTTTGTATCCGTTTACACGCACTACTTTTTGCGAGCCATCACCTGAGTTACCCATAAACGGTACGGATAAAATGGCATTGAGCGATGCAATTAATGGTGAGTTACTCATGATTTCGATTCGTGCAGTTTTCGGATTTGCTCCATAGTCGCGATGTATTAAACAACCAGACAACCCTGTAGTAGCTGTAACGTTATCTGCTTTTGTATTCGCTTTTAAAGCATCGAATTGTGCAGGCAAAAGCAACAATACTTCTTTGCCGATTTGAATATCCAATTCGGTTATCATTTGTTGCATAGCAAAACGGGCACCATCTAAATTGCCTTTGCTGTATTCGGCTTTTGCAGTTGTTAAATTTTTATCGAATTGTGCAAACGCAAAAGTTGTTACGAAT
Source organism: Flammeovirgaceae bacterium (assembly GCA_021298355.1). GTDB lineage: Bacteria > Bacteroidota > Bacteroidia > Cytophagales > Cyclobacteriaceae > Chryseotalea. Next base: position 2,581 of record JAJTEH010000034.1, on the reverse strand, counting down.
ACTAATATGATGAATGATGATAATTTTTTCATGGCTACCAATTTATTTCTCTCCTAACTGTTTTTTAATCGCATCGATATCGAATGCTTCTGCTGCTTTCATCATTTCTTGCTCTGATGCAAAGTTGATGCCTTCCCACATGATAAGAGAAGATTGCCCTAAACCAACACTTAGTTTGTAACCACTTGCCTCGCTGTATTCTATTACACCTCTGTACCCTTTTACTTTTGTTTGTTTCCAGTTTTGTTCGCCATTGGTTTGTTGTGCATAACCAGAATTAGAAATATACATGTTGTAAGCGGCCATCCAGGCGCTGTTGTTAGCGATGGTTACGCGCAGTTCTTTATCGTTCTGATAATATTCGCGGTGGATGGTTAAACCCACCCAACCCCAACCCGTGCTGGTTACTTGGTCGGCTTCTGGTTCTTTGGGTAAACCGGCAACTGTTTCGGGTAACGATTTTAAAATTTTGTTACCGATTTCCATTTCAACACCAAGCATGGCTTGCTGCACAGCATAGCGAGCTTCGCCATAGGTTTTTGCTTTGTAAGCGGCATCGGCATCGGCTAAATTTTGGTTTACATCGGGTGGCGTGCTAATCAATCCACCGCCACCTTTGTTAGAAGCGTTGTTGCCATTTGCGCCACCGGGGCCAGTTGTGTTTCCGGCATTGCTTCCGCGTGAAGTTTTCTGTTCAATTTTTTTGTCGATTGCGCGCTCGGCTGCTTGTTCTGCTTTTTGTTTGAGTCGGTTAAGCATGCCCTGACTTTGTGCAGAAAAGGCTGCCACCACCATCAAACAGATGAGGGAGGTTTTCATATGGTTGGTTTTTAAATAAAGTTACACAATTCGTTTCAATGATTGTGCCAGGCAAGAAACGAAATTGGTAGGGTAAGGTTTCGGTATGGTTATAAAGGATACGTTTTGATGATGGCCCAATTTGTGTTGTTAGCGCAAACGATTTTCAGTATATCTCAAATCGCACGTTGCAAAAGTTCGGTTTGTTGATACGTTTACGGCAAACAAAAAGACCACAAATAAAATTGTGGTCCCTTTATTGATGCATTAAAATTTGATGCTTCCCCTTATTTACGGGCTAACTAAATTGATAGAGAAATTAATGAAGAAGGAGTTGGCCAAATCGTTTTCTAAGCGGTAGGCATCGTCTCCAAAACCTCTGAAACGATCTCCTTCATCAACGTTAATATTCCAATCGTACCTAAAGCCTGTTTGCAACGATACCCAAAGAAAATCTTTTATAGAACGCTCTACCGTAATGCGTGCACGCAATTCGCTTCTTCTTAACTCTGCATGGGCAATGCCACTGTTGGTTAGTTGGTTAATGCGGTAGGTTTGTCCTTCTAACTCATAGCCGAACATGGCAATTGTGCGCGGATTAAAAGTTCTGCGAAGATTAGCTCTGGCCGGAAATATGGCTTCAACGCCCCATTTGCGCGATGGAAAAGTATAGTTATATAAAATTACAGGTAAATAATTGGCTTCGCCTATGCGATAAGAGCGCGACATACCAAAACCGTATAATAGTCGGTCGTGTTTTTTCCAACCGTATACTAACGTTCCGGATATACGCGTAAGGCCTGCTGATTGAAAGCCCGGCAACGTGTAATCTCCATTTAAATCGGCATTGAAAGAAGTAAGCACAAAGTTCTTTTCGTTCAATGGTTTAAAAACTGTTCCGCTTATGCCTATGGTTCGCAAGCCTGTGTTTTCTAAAGCTTGTGCCAGCGGATGCGCGGTTTCGTTTTCAAAATCGTAGTGGGTTTCCCAATACGAAAAGCCAACATTTACAAGCCAGGCCGTGGTAGAAATAACAGGAACATTCGCACCTAATCGTAATCCGTGGTTGGAACGGTTTCTTACCGTAGTAGTACCGTTGCCCTGTATATTCTGAAAGGTGAAATCATATCCGGTTTGAAAATCATATCCTACTGAAATTAATTTATTCGGACTTTGGTCAAACACTTTAAAGGTGCAATATCTTTTAGAGCCATCTGCTAACTCGGCATTTCTTTTTTAACATTACTCTTTTCCAGGTATCGGTGCGGCCAAATAACGTTACACCTATATAGCCGCGTACATCTAAGGTATTGTCGTCTGTCATGGTAATGGTGCAAGAGTAAGTGCTGCCACTTTCCGGATCGTAAATGGTTCCGTCTTCCCACACTTTATCTCCGGCATACACAAAGTTTTGCAGCATTTTGTAGCCGAGCAATGGCTTGGTGCGCATGCTTTCGTCCGGATTGTTTTTGTCTACTTTCGGTTTTCCTTCTTCGTTATTGGGTTCGCGCAACCAAACTATTTTGCCTGTGAATACTTCTCCAACTTTATCAATTTTTACGCGGGCCTTGCCGCTGCCTGTTTCCCAAACTCCTGTAAGCATATCGGCTTCTGCAGGTTTAGCGCTTTGGGCAAAACTGCTCATGGTAGTAAGCGAGAAAACCATCGCTAATATCGATTTCAACATATTCAGTTTGTTTACCTTTTAAATAGAAAAGTAATACTATCAAAAAACCCAGGAATTATCAAAAAGTTCAACAAAAGGGTTCTTATATTCTGTATT
>JAJTEH010000071.1 GCA_021298355.1 Flammeovirgaceae bacterium | reverse complement strand
TGTTAAAAAATTTGATGTAGCTCCCAAGAAGTCTACCAAGTTTACTTTCTATTACGATGGTCGTCCGATTTCTGCCAGCATTGAAGATGGCCACTTTCTCCAGCGCATCATGGATGGTGAAAAATTTGGCAACGGTGACAGCCTTGTAGTTGACTTGGAAGTTTCTAAAAAATTCGATGAAGGATATGACACCTACATCGTGGACAAGCATACCATCTTAAACGTGAAGGACATTCACAGGCGCGGGCAAAATCCTGATCAGACTAAGTTGTTTGAGTAATAAAAACAGCATGAGAGTTGTCCTAATGATTTTCTAAGACTTTTAACAACTCATCATTTCTATATATTTCCTGCTTCATGATATCACCGTTTTCATCATAAACTGTCCACACGCTGTCTTTGAGACCATTCTTCCAATAGCTTGTGCTTCTAAGTCGTTTTGGGGTGAAGCTATAGTATTCTTCCTTTATATCAATTGTATCATTGTTGATATATTCTGTCTTCTCTTTAATGCTATACTTATAAGTTGAACCAACCAAAAAAACTTTGCTAACTATTGGTAAAGTCGCCAAAAGAAAAATAACATTCACGTACCAATACTTTTTAAACCACGTGAAGTAAATTAAAGCAGTAGCTATACTTAATAAAAGAACTCCATATGTCGTTATTAAAATAAAATAAGCAAGGGATGTCAACGGGGTTTGCTCTCCACCCCATGAAGAAAAAAACTTTGGCACCACAACAAAACAGCCGATGATGAACATCCCAGTAATCCAAAGTAGAATAATTTTTAGGGGGTTTAATCTCATACCCTATTTTATCTTGACAAACTTTCCATCCTTAAACTCATATGTACCTTCTTCTAATTGTTTTATCTTATCCATAAAGTCCATAATAGAATGACCTTTTGCAACACTATTATCCATGACCCGTTCTTCAGCCCCTTCTTGTTTAGCAAATTCACTCTCTCCAAAAAGTCCATATCCAACAACTACATCACCTCGATTATCATATTGTTTTAAAGGAACACCTTCGACAGCACTCTGCTTATTCTGCTGGAATGCACCAAAATCAAATTCAGTAATCCGCAAACCTTGCGCTTTCTCTGGATGCTTTTTAGCATACTCAACTAATGCCTTAATGTAACCTTTGGCATACGCAGACCCCATACTATGAGTCACAACCTTAATACTCTCCGTGATCACTCCGTTTGATCTTTCCAAGCTTTCTATGATTTGAGCTGCTGAAGCTTTGCCATCTTCGTAACCTTGCTGTCTTCTACCAGGTGCCGTGTAATTATTTGGTAAACTAGTCAAAGCACCTGGACCCCCTAGTGCACCGTCTAAATACATTGCATTTTGATCACCAAAATGGTTCATAACAGATCCAGCAAAATCCACAGTTCGAGTCCCTACTTGTTCTCTTGTAATTCTCTGCCAGTCTCCTGTGCCTCTAATCGTTTGATCCACGGTATACTTATAGACAGGAACACTCCCTTGCCAGTAACCACGCGTTCCTCCTTGCTTTCCATCATGCATTCCGTTAACAAAAATTACAAGATGACCATTAGGATCAATTGCATTAAGTGGAGTGTTTAATGCGTAGGTGTAAGGTGACCAATTAAAATATAACTCTGCTTTAGGGTCAATATGATTCCAGCGACCTATTTCAGCTTGATACATTCTTGCTCCATAATCAAACCAATCTAAACCAAGTTCATCTTGTAATTCCTTACCGTTGTACTTATAATCCTGGTTAACCGAGTTCTCTCTGGAGTATGAGTTAAACGTTAAACCGAAGGGATAGTAATCATCCACCTGAATTACAGGAGATTTTTTGTGTGTTACGGTAAAGTCATCGAAATACACTTCTTTTCCGGGTTCTTCATTGCTTAAGTAAATATACACATATCCGGGTTGGTTGATGGGGATGCTTAATGCTAATTGTTCATGCAAACCATCTTGTCCGTATTCTCTTCCGGCTTCTGTCATGCGTATATAACCTTGGTCTATTGGAGGATTAGAGAAATCTTTGTCGTAAACAATAAAGTTAAGATATGCCTTAGGTGCATTGCCTGTTTCATTGTTTTTTCCAAGCACAGTTAAGTTTGGTGGTATGGCGCCACCTGTAGAACCACCACTGCCCATGTCTATCAACGTTCCTGCAGGTGCTGTGCCTGCTGCAATGGATGACATCAAATTGCTTAAGGCTGTTGTCCAGTTGCTTGTGGTGGGATCTAAGTATTTAGCAAAGACTTCTGCTCTGATGGTATCGCCTGGCATTACTTGTAAAGACTTAGCCAAACCGTATCGTTCGTTAGGTGTGCCTGCTAAACGAGTAGCGTATTGTGTAGTGCCAACGTTGGTATGATCAAAAAGGGTTGAGTTAATTTTAACCGCTTCGTTATAATAAATAAACTGCGCTTGCTCTGTTGCGGCATTGGCATCTTCCATGGTTGCCTTTATACTTTCTGTTTCTTGTTTAGAAGTAAACGTTACCCGCGTGTTGCCTAAATGGTCTTTGAGGTGGTATTGGTATTCCGGTTCTTTTTCTTCCAGTAAGGTTATCTCTGCTTCGTTGATGTAGAACGTGCGCGGGCCAGTACCACTCGACCAGGCTACTCCTAGATTAAGTGTTGTTGTACCTGGTGTTATGGTAAAAATACTTTCTACCCAAGCTTCGTTGTGCGCACCTTGCTGGAAGAAGGCATTTAGGGATGGTTGCGGTGTGCCATTAAACTGAATGAGTAAGCGCACTTGCTCGCTTGTTGGTGTATAGCCTTTTACGCGCACGCGGTAACGTTGGCCTGCTACAACCGGTCTGCTTCCGCCAAGGCTACTCACGCCTCGTGAGGTTAAACCTGTACTGCCTACGTTAACGATTAGATAACTTTGGCCATTGATGGTTTGCTGCGTAAGAGTGGCACTGGCTGTAGCTGTGATACCCGTAAGGTGGCTGCCATCGTAGGTGTATATGTCTTTCTCGTTGCTTACTACAATGCGACCCTCTTCGTGGTTTAAAAACTGCAAAGCGTCTTGCTCATACACAAACTCTCCCAGGTAATCGGTTTGTTTGGTGTTGCTATTAGAGGTTACCACTTGCGAGAGTTTTCTTCCGGTGGCATCGTAAATGTAGCGGATGCTGCTGCCGCTTTTTGTAACCAGCCTGGGTAGGTTTAAAAAGTTGTATTCTATGTTGGTACTAATGCCTTTGTTTAAATCGCGTAACATGTTGCCGTTGGCATCGTAGGTATAGTCTGCCACGTTGGCTGCAAATTGTCCGTCTTTAAAGCCTGTGTTTTTATCGCCTGCATCGGTAACCGAGCGCAGCATGTTCGATTGCTGAAAGCCGCCTGCCGTAAAGCTGTAAGTGAGTTGGTCCATTACAATACCGGTGCGGGCATCGTTGCGGGTTAAGGCTTGTATGTTACCGTTGTGGTCGTAACTAAAACCTGTTTCGCTAAACTTATTATTGGTAGGTGTAGACCACACGCCTGCTGTAGCCTCTTTATAGCTTGAGGATAGTAACCTGTTTAACGGATCGTATTGGTAGCTATAGCCCAATTGATTTTTCGTGCCAAAGCCCAGGTTGCTGCTCCACTTGGTAGCGCTGATGTTTCCGTTAAACTGCGCTGAGTTGCCTAAGTCTGCCGAAGTGTTTTCGTAGAGTAGCTCCATGCCGAAGAAATCAGTGTTGTCGTCATTATTCGGGTTAGCAGGCGACTTTATATTGGCACCGTTGATGGTAGTAAGCCAGCCGCGGATGTTGTAGCGGTAATCTACGCTTTGTTTGGCATCGGTGGCGGCTGCAACGGTACTGTGTAGTTTTTTATCGATTAACTGACCCAGCTCGTTATAGGTGTTGTTGACTAAAAGAATTTCGGGTTGGTTGTTTAACTTATGCCACGTATTGATTAACCTGCCGGCATGGTCGTAATCGAAACGCCTGGCAACAACCATTTGGCCAAACGATGAGCGAATACCTGTGATGGTTGCATTGATGGTATTTAGCGAAGCATCGATTTTTAACGATGTAGTAGAAGGAACAGTAGAGGTATAAAAAGTTGTACCGTTCCTCTTGTAGAGTATTGTGGTACCTACGCGCTCTATGCGCAATACATCGCCTGTTACATACGCACCTCTGTCGCCTCGGCTTGTGTTGTTTTCGAAAACGAAAATTCTGCCAGATGCATTAACGTTGATGGCATAGTTGATATTACTAAAATTTAAGTCAGTATCTACATCATTTAAACCAAGCATTCTGGAAGTGTTGGTTTCACTTGCAGTGAACTCTACAAAACCATTCTGCCCTGCTGCTAAGGTGGCAATAGAAGACACACCAGCGTTAGTCCAGCTGCCTGTAGGTGCTGTTTTAGTAATGCTGGTAGCCGTTAGCTGCACGCCTGTGGCTCTTGTCCAGCCCAAAGGATGGGTAGATAAAGTACGAAGCACTTTACCAGTAAAATCATATAAAGTGCTAATGCGGTCGGAGCCTGAACGGTTAGCTACCAGCACTGACTTATAGTTATCGCTAATGCTTTGTATCAGCCTGTAATCTTCATCGTAATAATTAACTGTGTTCAACCACAAGGTACCTGTATTATCTGCCCCGACAAATTATCGTTTACGTAATTATAGGTAGTACCGAGTAAAGATTTAAACTGATAGTTATCGTAATAGGTAACGGTCAGGTACCTGCTTACATCCGTTTCTTGCGGGAAGGAATAGTTATTATAGCCATGTACATTGCCAGCCACATTGCCTACATACGTTTCGAACCAGGCTGTGGTAGCATTGAGTGCGTTATAAAAATTATCAACCTGCGTTTGCACTTGTTCTCTTGTTCCTGCTAGGGTGGCAAGGCCTGTCATAACAGGCCTGTTTAAGGCATCATATTTGGTGAAAGTCCATTGTGTCGTAGAGCGTTGGTTTCCGTCTTGTGTGGCTACTAACCTATCTCGCTTATCATACACCATAAAAACAGGATCCGCTCCGGGTATTTTTTTCGCTACCATACGATTCATGGCATCGTATGTATATACAAATGCCCAATTAGCAATATCACTCTGTGCGACCAAATCAGTATCTGATTTTGAGTGAATCAGTTTGCTTAGTTCGGGTGGAAAAACATATCTTAAATTACCAAAATTATCATATAGGTAATAGGTAAGCGCCCACTCTGACAAACTATTAAGATCTGTAATAGATTTGGTTTGTACTTTTTTAAATTCATCAATTTTAAAGGCAATTACTTTTTCACCTAACAAACTTGAAGACGTATTATGGTTATTGATCAAATATTTTGATTCAATAAATTTGTTTTCCCAAGAACTACCTTGTCCATATTGCTTTATTGTTCTATTTAAAGGCGAACTTTCAAATAGGATAGTAGAGTATGGTTTATTATCGTTAACGACCATTGAATTTTCATCATTATAAAAACTATAATGCGGAGAATTCGCGTATGTTGAAACTCCAACCGGATTTGGTTTAAATCCTCCGAGATTATTAGGCGTTGTATACGGCAAATATTTGATTGACTCCCTTCCGAATTCATCGTAAGCTGTTATGTCAACAATATCCTTAGAAGTGGGTGAGGCCATTACCGAAACATTCTCAATTACTCTGCCAAGGTCATCAAAGTATACAACTGATTGTTTTAAAGAATTACAATCAAGACTAGCAATCTCTGCAGAAGTTACGCCAGATCTTTGAATTGTATTAGATACAATATAGTTAAGATCAAAATTGGCAAACCCATTTTTAAGATAGAATTGTTCAGAAATTGCGCTGCCTGCTACTCCCGATTTTGTTACTTCAACTGAGTAGGCTCCGGGTGTATTTGTTTCTATAGTTTGAATGGTAGAATTTAGTACAATACCATTCTTTTTCCAGCTATAAGATTGATAACCACTACCTGCATCAAGCGTTACAATTTCACCCATGGTAGTGAAAGGCTTATTAAAAGTGACTTCCGGTAAAGGATGCATCACAACATCAACCCAAAGTGGTAAACTTGAACAGTAATTATCACTTGTTGTTACATAAACATAATTATTTGTTGATGCGGCTATTGGGGATGTTGTGAAAATTGAATTAGTTGATAATAAATTTCCGTCAACTGAGTACCAAGAATAGGTGTTTTCAACTGGGGCTCCACTTGCACTTAATATCAATGAATTTTTCTCAAAACCAATATTTCCACTTACAACCGGTTGGACTGGAATTCCATGTATTGTAGCAGATACTGGAACCCGCAGGGCTGTACTTTCGCACTGAGTATTAGCATTAAAAGAACTCGCATAAAATAAAGTAGAGCTTGAAATGTATGGTGTAGAAAAGTTGATTGTTGTGCTTATTGGATCTCCGCCTTCCTGCGTGGTATACCATTTAACAGTTGTTCCGTTAGTGCCAGGCGTAGCCTTTAAATTAACATAACCAGAACCACATCTACTTCCACTTATACCGGTAGGAGATGTAGGCACTAAATTCACGACTGCGCTAACTGCTACTCTTGTAGAAGTACCTTCACAATTTGTTAACGAATCGTAGCTAGAAATATAATAAGTTGCAGAAGAATTGATAACTGGGGTTGTGAAATTAAGACCAGTTTTTAATGGACTTCCACCACTTAGATTTGAATACCACCGTAAAGAATTAGCATTGGCCGCAGGAATACTCATTAGCAAAACAGTTCCTGTACCACATCTGCTTCCGTTTGTTGCAACAGGTGTACTGGGAATAGGATTAACAGACCCCGTTACAAGTTGGCGAGCTGTTTCAACACCATTTATGGTTGCACTAACCCAGTAATTAGTAGTTGTTGATACTGTTAACTGTGTTTTATAAACAGCACAAGTACCTACTGAAACTTGTGTGCCAGAAATAAATGAACTACCGTTTGCAGAGGTATACCATTTGTGTAAGATAGATTGGGTACATGAAGCATCTGAGGTTGTAGCTGATATCGTTACTGAACCAGGACCGCAACGACTTGCAGAACTTGTGGTTAATAGATTGCCTCCTATCATCGAAAAAGGTAAATCACTCCAATCTGCTTCACTTGGTGTATTCGTATTATAAATTTTTACTTTATAGTTTGTACCTATTGGCAAACTAAAGGTTGGAATGGA
>JAJTEH010000033.1 GCA_021298355.1 Flammeovirgaceae bacterium | reverse complement strand
CAGCCACATTAGTTGGAGGAACTGTAACAGGCAAAGTAGGAGTAGACGATGTTAGTTTAAACACAACAACAGCAACGGCTACTTTCCCTAGCAGAAACAAGGGAACAAACTTAGATGTAACGGTAACAGGTGTAAGTTTAAATGGAGGAGCTAAAGGAAACTACACTGTAGCACAACCAACAGGTTTAAAAGCGAACATCACCGAAAAACCATTAACTGTAACAGGCATCGTTGTAACTCCTAAAGTATACGACAAAACCAAAACAGTTACGTTTACTAACAAGGGAACATTGTCGGGTTTAGTGGCGAGTGATGCTGCTCTAGTTACATTAATTACTACAAACGCAACAGCCGAATATTCAGATGTAAATGTGGCCAATTACATGTTAAATGTAACCGGATATACGTTAAATGGATCTGCAACTGATATAGCCAACTATACCTTTACACAACCACAAGCATTTTCTGCCAGCATTACTCCTAAATCACTTACTTTGAGTAATCTATCCATACAGGAAAAATTCTATGATGGAACATCAACAGCACAAATAAGCGGTAATGCGGGATTAGTTGGTGTAATTTCTCCTGACGATGTAAAACTTAATATAAACAATGTAACAGCCAACTTTGCAGATGCTAACGTTGGAACAAACAAAGATGTAACTGTTTCTGGCTTAACCATATCTGGTTTACAGGTAGCCAATTATAGCTTAAGTGTTACCGGGGGTAATTTAAAAGGAAACATAAACGCAAAACCACTTACCATTACCGGATTAAGCGCCAATAACAAGGTGTATGATGGTACCAACACAGCCACATTAGTTGGTGGAACTGTAACAGGTAAAGTAGGACCAGACGATGTTAGTTTAAACACAACAACCGCAACGGCTACTTTCCCCAGCAAAAACAAGGGAACAAACTTAGATGTAACGGTAACCGGTGTAAGTTTAAATGGAGGAGCTAAAGGAAACTACACTGTAACACAACCAACAGGTTTAAAAGCGAACATCACCGAAAAACCACTAACGGTAACAGGCATTGTTGTAAACCCTAAAGTATACGACAGAACCAAAACAGTTACGTTTACTAACAAAGGAGCCTTGTCGGGTTTAGTGGCGAGTGATGCTACTCTTGTTACGTTAAACACCACAAACGCCACAGCCGAATATTCAGATGTAAATGTGGCCAATTACATGTTAAATGTAACCGGTTATACATTAAATGGATCTGCAACTGATTTAGCCAACTATGCCTTTACACAGCCACAAGCATTTTCTGCAAGTATAACTCCTAAACCACTTACGTTAAGTAATCTAACCATTCAGGATAAAGTGTACGATGGAAATACGAATGCTGAAATAAGTGGTACAGCAGAATTGGTAGGTGTAATCTCTCCGGACGATGTAACCTTAAACACAACTACCGTAACCGCTAAGTTCTTAGATAAAAAAGTAGGTAATGGTAAAGATGTATCGGTATCGGGCCTAAGTATAAAAGGTGCCCAGGTTGCAAACTATAGCTTAACCGTTGTTGGTGGTAATCTCAAAGCTAGCATAACTGCTAAACCACTTACTATTGCATCGGGAGTTAGTGTTGATAATAAGGAATACGATGGAACAACCAAGGCTACAATAAAAGGAACGCCATTGTTTACAGGTAAAATATCAACCGATGTTATAGATGCCGGTGTTGGAACGGCAGTTTTTGCAAGTAAAGATGTTGCACCAAATAATGAAATAACGGTAAACTATACGCCAGGCGGTTTGGATGGAGGAAACTATACCGTTACTCCTTTCAAAACAACTGCATCTATAACAAAAGCAAAACTTACCGCGAAAGCCGAAAATAAAGTTCGTGAATATGCCGCAGCCAATCCTGTTGTTTCTATTTTGTATACTGGTTTTAAAAATAACGAAACGGAAACAGAGCTCGATACAAAACCCGTAGCAACCATTGCATCATCTGCTACTGCACAGGCAAATGCGGGTACTACACACACGATTAGTGTTGCAGGTGGTACCGACAACAATTACGATTTTGTATACGAAGCAGGCTTGCTTACTATTTCAAAAGCTAATCAAGCTATAACTTTTGCAGCGCTGCCTAACAAAGAAAAATCTGCGGCACCTTTTGCGGTAACAGCTACGGCAAGTTCGGGTTTACCTGTTATTATTTCAGTAGAAAGCGGGCCAGCCACCCTAACAGGAAACACTGTAACGCTAACTGGAGATATGGGACAGGTAGTGCTTAAAGCTGAACAAGCAGGAGATACAAATTACAATCCTGCCGAAGCTGTAACACAAAGCTTTACCGTTACAGATATTGTAGTAGGAGTAGAGCAACCACAAAATGAATTTGTCTCTATCTATCCTAACCCGGTAGTTAATAATTTAAACATTGAAGTTTTTGGGATGTCGGGAGGTCAATTAAAACTAATCGATATTTCGGGGCGAGTGGTAATGGAAGTAAGCTTGCAAAAAGGTTTGCAGGAAATAGATATGCGTACACTACCTGCCGGAACATACACAGCCACTATTATTACTAGAAACAGTACTAGTTCGTACAGACTGATAATCACAAAATAACACCAAAAGAAAAACGCTATTTTTTAACAAAGCAATACTTCTAATAGAGGTATTGCTTTTTTTTAATATAGATAACTAAAGATATCGCAAGTACTAAAGAGTATTCTTAAATCATTTATTCGAGGATGTTAAGCATAAAAGAAAAACGTATTTTTTATTTAATAAGTCAAAACAACACTTAATCATCTGTATAAGGTATAGAATAAGTAAAGGAATATTTATGCTATTGAAGACAGCATATTTGTAAAATAAATTAAAAGTAATTCTAGTATGATAAAACTAAAACTTTGTAATCCTTTAACTATTCTATGTATACCATTCTTCGCTTTTTCATTTTTAGCTTGCGATGATAACGAAATGGAAAAACAACCCGTTATTACCAGCAAGGATATTGCTTTAGAAATCAATGAAAATCCGCAGGCAGGCCAGTTGCTTGCACCATTAGAAGCTACAACCGATTTTGGTACGGTTAGTTATAGTGTTTTAACAGAATCTGTTGCAGGTTCTTTCGAAGTAACAACAAAGGGTGAACTAAAAGTTAAAGATGTTTCTAAATTCGATTTTGAAACAAATCCTTTCTTAACATGCGAAGTATTACTACAAAATAAAGGAACAAGAGATACACTTTTTGCTTTTGTGGCTTTAAAAAACATAACCGAAATTTTAGAAGTTGAAAATGCAAATGTATCTACCGAGGAAAACTCAGCTGAAAATACACTGCTGGCAGAGTTAAGCAAGTATATAACAAGCGATGGCGATGAGTTTACGTATTTGATAACGTCATTGTCGGTGCCTAACTCCATACAAATAGATGAAGAGGGAAAAGTGTGGATAAAAGATAAGGTAAAGTTTGATTATGAAGAGGCCCCACAAATAACAGCAGAGATAAAAGTAAAATCGGGGGCATTAGAGAAAACGCTTACATTAATTATAGAGGTTACTAACATCTTTGATTCTGAGATTTATCCTTTTAGAGATTTAATCAAATTAAAAAAACCAACAATAAAACTTTTCAGTAATACTGTATTTAGCTATAATTTAGGTAATACTTTTAAAGTTATTGAAAACAATGTGTTTGTAAGTGAGTTAGGTTGTGCGCCAACCCAAGATGGTAAATACACAGTTACCTTATATGATGCTGGAACTAAACAAACTATTACAAGTATAGAGGTAGATGTGCAAGGTGCTGATTCTAAAATACCGAAATTCTTTTATACTAAGCTCTTAAATAAAATAGCATTGCAAAAGGATAAAGAATATGTACTTGCGTTTTATCAAGTAGCAGGTTCAACTCTTTTTCAGATTCCTGCTACAATTTTAACTAGCCCAAATTCTTTAAGCGGAATTTCTATACTTAAAGGTGTTTATGCGGTTTCAAATAATGTATATCCACTTTCTAGCGAGGAAAATAATCCTTTGTATGCAGTAGATATGCTCCTTACACCAAATTAATCTAAACTAAATTTTACCATTTAAGGTGGATAATGTAAAATCCACCTTTTTCTATTTAATCGAATTGTATAGATGAGAAATTCCTTCCTATTGTGCCTCGTACTTTTTTCTTGTGCGAACAAACCCAATAATAAAAATCAAAGTAATGCTTTATCGTTACAACATTCCAGAGAGTTAGACAGTCTGCACTTGCTCGCGCTAACCAAAGAAGTTTACAAATGGCATTTAGATAACAATTATGTAGATTTCTCTTATTTATATGTAAACGATAGTATTTTTACAGGTATAGATTGGAAAAAGCATACCGCACGCTTAGAAAGTTTAAAGGCAACAAATTTCTTCACTGATAATTTCATACGTAATTATAACCAGATTGCACACACGTTAGACTCCTCTATTAAAAGTGCTAACATTCAATTTAGAGATACAAAAAGCGGAATACCAATTTGGACCACCAACGTAGATGATTGGTGTAATTGCCAAGAATATCCGGCTACATACTGGTACTGGGAAAATATTTCGATCCATACTATTGATATCGTTAATGATAAAGCAACTTACACCTGGACATGGGGCGACAATTCAATACAGTATACTTTAGAAGCCATAAAAGATAAAGAAGAATGGAAAATAAATTATATGGAAGGAATGAAATCGTATTTAACATTTACGCAATATGACTCTCTTTTAAATAAGTAGAATTTCGCTGTGCCATTTCTTAAGTAGAAATTACTTATACTTTCAATGCCTTTACTACTGATAACTCTTGATTACATTTCCGATGTAAAGCATAGCTTCTTTATAGGTTTCAATGCCATGACCTACGTTTCTAAATAATTTAATTTCTTTTAATGGCTTTATGAGTTCTTTTGCATTAGCTATTGATTTGTGGCTTGGAAATAAAAGATCCTTATCTCCCAGAATTAAATAAGTAGGTGTGGTTACTTTTTCTAATTCGTTTTTCATGAAATAAGGTTTTTGTGTATTGTCTTTGTATCTACGTATAGCAAAAACTTCATAATCCACTAACATTTGTTCTGCAAAATCAGAAAGCATGTGTGTTGGTTTACAAAAAATTGCAGCATTTAAAAATTTACGGACGTTATTTTCTGTGGGTAAAACAATTGGTAAAATGTTGAAATAAAGATTTTTTAAGCTTAATGAAAAGGGTTGTAAACATCCTGGATTAAGTAAAAATGCTGTCTTAATTCTGTTGGCGCTTACAAGGGCCATTTTCATACAGATTAAACCTCCAAAAGAAGCACCAGCAATAAAAGCTTTGTCGATTTTTAATTCGTTAAAAATTTCGGTTGCCCACAAACCATACTCTAGCGTGTTAATATTTGGCGTTGAACCATCACTAAAATTTGGAAGCCCATTGGTTTCGACCATGAATATCCGAAGGTTTAGATTTAAATTATCTAACCCTTTGTCTAAATCCCAAAAAAGTGCTGTTGTTCTTGCACCAGGAAAAACAACGAGTGTGTTTAGGTTAGTATCGTTTGTGTTTATACCCCAAATATGTGTTTTGCCAAGAGAGGTTTCAATTAAAATTCTTTCGTATTTCCTCTTATTAACATTCTCAATCTTGTTTATCCATGCTTCAAAGTAGTGTAAGTCTTGAGTTTCGTTTTTAAAGAATGATCTTTTATATACTTTCATGCTATATACAATTTAAGTTACTAATCAATCCGTAAAGAATCGATAGGATTTTTTCTGGCAGATTTATAGGCGTAATAAGAAGACACAAGAAACACAATCGCAATTACACTTACGGTTGTAATCACAAAATAATATGGATGTATGTTTATTCTACTCGGATAATTTATTAAGAAACGTACCATCATAAAATAAGCAGCGGGCAAACCAACCGCAAGAGCCATGCAAACCGGAAAAGCAAAATCGTTGTTTATTAGTTTAAATAGTTGAAAAACACTTGCTCCGTGTATCTTCCGTATTCCTATTTCTTTGGTTAGTTTTTGTACATTAAATAAGGTTAAATTTAAAATGCCTAGGCAAGCAATAACTAAAGCTATACATGTATAGCTAATAGCAATTTTCTTTAACACCTTTTCTGCATAAAACTGATTGTTAAAATCAGCATCGAGAAAGGAATAGTTTAAAGACTTATCAGGAAAAAGTTTTGTGTAAGTGTTTTTAAGTTTGGTTAGAGCCGTATTTAACTGTTCGGGTTTGTAGGCCACAAATACATTGGCAAGGTATTCGCTTTTTCCTAAAGACAAGATAACAGGGTTAATGGGTTTATGAATATCATCGTGTTGAAAGTCTGAAACAACTCCGATAATTTCTCCTTCACCTAACTCTTCATCGTAAGAAAAACATTTAACACGTTGGCCAATAGGATTTTCGAAACCTAATACATCGGCTGCTTTCTTATTAATAATAAAATTTGCAGAATCTGAACTTAATTCTCGCGAGAAATTTCTTCCACTGGTTATTTTAAGCTCAAGAGTTTTAATAAAATCTGTATCGATGTTCGCCATGTAAAAAGTTAATGGGCTGGCTAAAGGTAAATCAACTTTATTAACTTCTATCCATCCGTTAATTTCCAATGGACTTGCGCCCCCAAACGCAACCGACTCTATTGATGAGTGGCTTTCTAATTCGTTTTTTAATTTTTGATATCGATCTTGCGAATCTCCACCGTGCCAAACGTTAATGATATTACTTCGTTTGTATCCAACATCTTTATTGAGTAAAAAATCTATTTGCTTCCACACTGTAAATGAGCCAAACATAAGAAACACCGATAAGGCCAACTGAAAAGAAAGTAGATACTTTCTCAATTTTGCACCTCCGGAAATTGTAAAAAGATTATTCTTTAAAACATTAACTGGTTTTAACGATGAAAGAATAAAAGCAGGATAAGCCCCGGCAACAAAGGAAGTTACGATTACAATAGAAATTAAACCAAACCATACTAACGGATTTGTAAAATCTAACGAAATGGGTGTATTGGTTAATTCTCTTACTTGTGGAATAATGGTATATGCCAGTAACAATGAGAATAGTGTGGCAGATATGATGAATAAGATATTCCGGAACATGAAGTGGACTGCCAGTTGTTTTTGTGTGGCACCCGAAATTTTTCTAACTCCAATTTCTTTAGCCTTCTTTGTGGCCTTGGCAATTGATATGTTCATGTAGTTTATACAAGACATAAAAAGAATAAGAACGCCCGAAATCATAAACACAATTACATACGTAATTTTTCCGCCTGTTTGTTTGCCATTTTCGAAATTCCAACGCAACCTCCAATCTTCCATGTTAAACAGAAGTGTACTTACAGGAGCTTCTTCGCCTAATACCTCTTTTAACTTGGCATTAAACAATGCCTCTGCTTTTTGCAAGTTTGATTCTGGATAGAGCTTAACATGTATGTTGTGCCAAATATCCTCTGCATCTCTTGGTTTTGCATTAAAGGGTATAACAAAATTTATATGTTTCAAATCGCTATTGGTCGGATAATCTTTAAACAAGGCCGATATTATAAATTCTTTATTTTTATTAATTAAAATAGATTTACCAATTATATCGTTGGTTTTAAACAGCGATTTTGCAGCACTTTCTGATATTGCTATAGCATTTAAATCTTGTAAAGGATTTTCGGATTGAGAACTAATAAATTCTGTAGCATGAACATCGAAAAACGTGCTATCTGCAAATACTCCTGTTTTTTCGATCTGTGAGTTATCATCAATACTAAGTTTTAAATATGTATTATCTATTCGAGTTGCTGACTGAATTTCCGGCACTTCCTTTATTAAATATTCGTAAGGTAAAGGCACTTCATCGCCAGTTATTATTTCGCCATCGCCTTGCTCGTTTAGTAAAATCGCAAAAACATTACTATTTTCTTCGTGATACCTGTTATAGGTAAACTCATAACTAACCCAGATAAAAGTAAGAATGGCTGTAGTTAGCCCTACTACCATGCCCATAAATGGAATGGTTGATAAGAAAGGGTTTCGTAGTAGTGATTGAAGCGAGGATTTAAACATGTGTTGAATCATATCTAATTTGCTGGTTTATTTGATAAAGAATTTTAGTGAAAATTCAGAGTATAAAGTTAGACCATGTATAGGTTATACAATAATTCTTAGGATAACTCAGAGATTTGCTTCATCCCCCTAATATGGTGTAGAATAATTAAGTGTTTGTTGGAAGTAGACTTACATTAAAATTTATGCCTACAGGAATAAGGTTATTAATGAAAAAAATTTGATGATTATTTGTTTAACATTTTAGCCTTAGCTAAAAATTCTTTAACGACATTTTTTGGTATAAGAAAAATTAAATTTGAACAAATAAATTATTCAATGGTTGAATATTAATGATAAAATGCTGTTCTTAGTTATTTAAAATTAAACCATGTCTGAGAAAATTGAAGCCATTATTGTAGATGATGAATTGAGTGGGAGAGAAGGTCTTAAAATATTGGTAGATAGGCATTGCCCTAAAATTTCTATCGTGGATGTTTGCGACAACCTGGAGGCAGCTATTTCAACTATAAAAAGTAAAAAACCAAGATTGGTATTTCTAGATATTGAAATAAACGAACGATACGGTTTTGAATTGTTTAATTACTTCGATCAAATCGATTTCAAAGTAATTTTTGTTTCAGCTTTTGATAAGTATGCCATTAAAGCCATTAAACTAAATGCTTTAGATTATTTACTAAAACCAGTAAGTGCAGAAGATTTAATTAAGGCTGTAACAAAACTCGAAGAAGCAGGATGGGCTCCAACCAATTATCAACTTATCAATAACCTTAAACGAAACAACTTCGACAAAATTGCAGTACCCACCCGCGAAGGATATTCCTTTATCGATTTAAGCGAAATTATTCGTTGCGAAGCCGATATTAACTATTCTGTAATACATCTTAAAACAGGTTTGAAAGTAGTATCCTCTAAAAGCCTGGGCGAATACGAACAGCTACTTGATACAATGGGTTTTTTACGTATACATAAATCGCACATCATAAATTTAGACCACATAAAAAGCTATATCAAGGGTGATGGTGGCGTTATTATCATGGCAGATGGCGCGCACATTCCCGTTTCCAGACGCCAACGCGATGAATTTTTAAACAGATTAAATTTTCCGGGTAAAGACTTCTGACATTCCATAAGTCAAAAACTACTTTCATCATCAAATTTCTACCATTAAATGGTTAGGTAAATTTCTTATAGAGAACTTTCTCTTCTTTGCTCAATAGATACAAAACTATGAGCAATAATTATCTGCTACCTCAATCGTCTTCGTTCTTCACCAGCCTTGTAACTCAGGCGGTATCAACAGCATTAAAACTATCTACCTCTCAAATTTGTATCGCATAAATAACAATGTGGTAAAGCAGTAGGATATAATACTTAGTATAACTAATCTCTACCATCTTAAAATTTTAAATCACCTTAATCATATGACGGAATCAATAAAGTTTTATCGAAATCTACACGGCAATTTGCAAGGAACGCTAAATACAGATAAATGGGAAGAGGTAATGATGGCCTGGAATAACAAGCAATACCATAAAACCATTTTAAATTTATTTGATTATGTAAATCCGGAAATTATAAAAGTATTTGGCAATGCATCATTAACCGAATTTTCTATACCACACGGTTCCGTTGTTTTAAACATTAGCATGCATGATTCATATTTCAAGGTTACTTGTCCGTTCATGGATATTAGCGAATCGTTAAAACTTCCCTTACTTCGCAGAGTAGCTGAATTAAACTTTCATCCTCTTACGCTCGCACAAATAAAACTGAATAAGGATAAACTAGAGTTTCAATACACCATGCCTTTGCCAATGGCAGAGCCATTTAAAGTATACGAAGTGTTGCGTGAAATCTGCAAATATGCAGATTGGTATGACGATGAATTCAGAGAAAAATTTAAAGCAAAAAATATAGTTGAACCAAAGGTTACGTATCTACAACCAGACCAGGTAGATAAAGCCTGGGAACAAACGAACGCAATTATTGACGAAACCTTATCGTATATACACTATTTTGAGTCGCAACGCTGGTATGGCTATGCAAGCGACTACCTGATAATTGGTTTAAAAAGAATAGATCTTCTTTTACAAACTCAGGGATTTCTTAAAAACGAATTAGAAACAGCAATAGAAAATACACATTCGGCCACAGGAGGATTAGAGAAAGGAAAAGACTTTTTCTCTAAACTTAAAAAAGGAGGTAAAGATGCACTCGCTAAAAATTTATACCAGGCAGTAACCTTTATTCCGGAAAAGTGGCGTACAAATTTGCATCATATAAAAGGAGGTATTGAAGATGCATACAATAATGCCGAATACTACCATAAAAATTTGAATTACCTAGCTGCATGTAACGCCATGCACTTTTATATATACGACTTATTCTACAAAAATAATCTCGATGCACATGTAAACGAAATATTACTAGAAGGTTTAGCAGAGTCTTCCGGAAAAACATGGAAAGAGGCTTCAGCCATATTATCAACTTCTCTTAAAAAATTATTTGCCAACTAAACCTGAACAAATCCATGCATACATATCCATTCGAAACAGCCATATTTAAAGTTTGCACAGCTGCCGGTTCTGGCACTTGCTTTTATTTACGAGATAAAAACATTTTTATCACTAACCACCACGTAGTAGGTAGTTATAAAGAAGTAGCCATTCAAGATAATAGTGGAAAGCGTTATTTGGCGCATGTAATTTTAACTAATCCTTACCACGATATTGCATTTTTACGAGCAGAAAAGGAATTTGATGTAGAGCCACTTTATTTGGCCACGCAAGAAATAAGACAAGGCCAGACTGTTTATGTTGCCGGATTTCCTTTTGGTATGCCCTTTACAGTTACAGCAGGTGTTGTAAGCGCGGCAAGCCAGTTGATGGAAGGTAGAAGCTATATACAAACCGATGCTGCTGTTAACCCAGGTAATAGCGGTGGCCCAATGATAAACGAACATGGTATGGCTATAGGCATTACCACCAGTAAATTTACAGATGCCGATAACATGGGCTTTGGTGTTCCTGTATCTTCAGTAATAGAACAATTACAATTAGTAGAAGAAATTCAAGGAAGAGATTTTCATAGTGTTTGCGAATCGTGCGGAGCATTATGCCACGAAGAGCACGAATATTGTCCGAATTGTGGAACCGAAATAAATCGAGCTTTATTTGTTGAACCACCATTAACAGATATAGCAGTATTCTGCGAAAAAGCAATTTCATTAACAGGTGTAAATCCTGTATTGGCCAGACAAGGTTATGAGTTTTGGGAGTTTCATGTAGGCTCTGCACAAGTTCGGCTGTTTGTATATAACAGAACGTATTTATATGCAACATCTCCAATTAATCTTTTAACAGGGAAAAACATGGAGCACTTGTTAACCGATATGCTAACAAAAGATGTAAAACCATTTGGCTTAGGTATCCACGGTAAAGAAATTTATTTGTCGTATCGCGTACACTTGAGCGATGTTTTCTCTGAACAGCGAGAAAACATCGCTGCCAACATTGCAGCATTATTTAATAAAGCCAATGAACTAGACGACTATTTTGTTTTAACACATGGATGTACCTATTCACTTCAATCTTTAAAAAGCTAAACCGATACGATAAACTTAGTAAGAATATAAATTCAATAAATAAAAAATTGAAATGAAGAAAGATTGTTATCCCTATCTAACTGAAGCCATGATGCAAATAGCATTAACTCTTTTTTGTGTATTATTTTTTGCAAGTTGTAATTATCAAACTACAAATCCGCAAGCGCAGGAAAGAACAAACCGTGTGTTTTTGATAGAATTAGATAATACTCAATTACCAACTAAGCAAGAAGCTGTAGATACACTTATTAAAAGATACGAGCGTATTTACAACAACAAATACTGCTACGTTGATAGAGAAACTAACGAAATGCATATAGTAACAGATTGGAAAGACATACAGCCCGGTGTTTCCTATAATGATATACTTCTACTTAAAGTTGTTTCAAAAGTAAATCCACTAAGCATGGTTTATGATGTAAGAAGAAAATTAGCTCTAAAGTTTAAACTCGAAGGAAGTGGTTTTTTACACATTGATGCGATGATCACAAAATTTCATACTCAAAAAACACCAGAAGTAACAAAACTAACAGGAGGGAGGTTCTATCCGGAAGATCCAGACAGACTCATTCATTTTTATATAAGTCTCTATATGAAACTAGGCGTAAGAGACCTTCCTGTTTAACCTACACATTTAACAGGTAAGGGAACACTTACAATATTATGCACACACCTCTAACTTCATTGTTAAAACGAAATCAAAATAAAAGTTAACATATGAACACAGGAAACAACGTTTACTATCCATTACAAGAAGGTTTTGAATGGACGTACCAATTAAAAGATGGAACTATCTACAGTAATAAAGTGCTGGGCAATAACCCACAAAATCAGAATGAATACTTTATGATAAACTCCATGATGAAAAAGAAACAGATAGTTAGAAAATCAGGTGAGGGCTATTACACAGATAACTACGAAGCAGGCACACTACATTTATTTTTAAAAGATAACCTTACCCTGCATGAAGAATGGGAGATTAAATTTAAGGCCAATGGATTTGATAACATACTTACTATGAAAGTAAAAGAGAAAGGAATAAGCAAGGAGGTAAATAAAGTGATTTACCATAATGTTATACAAATTGAAGCCGATAGTAAAATGCTTGTAAACGGAAATCTTATGTCTTTAAATTTTTTTACTCAGTACTACTATGCGTTAGGAATCGGACTTATACTAACAACATCTTCTATGGGTGACAGCCACACGCTAATAAGTTTTAGCGGAGAGAAACCCTAATGCGGTAGAAATAACGTTTCAATTTTTGGAATAAATGCTTTTATAAAGAAATTAAAATCACTTTAAATTTTTTCATCTTAAAAACTATACTTACATGAATAAAGTAATATTATTTGGTTCAGTAGAAAACACAGGGAAAGAAATTGCTAAAGAACTAGTAAGACAAGGTTATGAGCTAACGGTAGTTTTACAAGATAAAAACAGTGTCGATAAATTTTTGGGTTTACCATCTAAATTTATTGTAGCAGATGCTAATAATGAGAAATCGTTAAGTGAAGTTTTAAAAGATCAGGAAATTGTAATTTCTGCATTATCTAAAACTAACACACCTACAGAAAAAAATAAATTGGTAAGAAAGGAAATAGACACAGTTACTAATCTTACAATTCTGAAAGAATCTATAAAAGCAAAAGTAAAAAGATTTGTGTATGTTCCTTCGTTTCATACAGAAATATCCCTGCATTCGGATTATTACAGAGCTCACGAAAATTTCACGAAAGTATTACAAAAATCAGGTATAGAATATTCAATAGTGTAGTTTTTAATTGTTTAAAATTATTCATTTGCGCAAACATTTCGATGATGAAATGATGGATGTAGTATTTAGCATATAAGATAAACTTGAAAAACTAATCCGTTAAAACAACCAACTTAAGGTATTTGAATGCAAGAATGCTACTAAAGCAATTTAAACTTTATCAGACAACAACTTAATGAGATCGTATGTAGTCTTCACCTTACTTATTTCGTTGCTTAATTTAAAATCGTCATCCAATTCAAAACCAGAAAATCCATTGGAAAGTCAAGTTGAAATATTTTGTATAAACTTATACAGTGAATGCTGTGGTACTGATATTGAAATTTCGAAACTAGTAATCAGCCTTGAGAAAAAATATAACAAATCATTTATCAAAACAGTAAAATACTGGGGTAAGGAGGGCGAACAGCTTTTTATTTATATAGGCAAAGTCGGTGCAGCATCAGAATTTCAGCTATTCTATGAAGAAGCAAGTAAGATTACGGCCAACCGAAAACTAGTAGATACAAAAGAAATATTAACGATTAATAATGTAACACGAGTTTTAATTGTGCAATTTGTTTCTATCAGGTTAAACAAAGTAAATGAAGATGCCTGGTATCAATTTCTGCAACGGTGCAAGCATGAGTTCGCGCAAGAGTTAACAATAGAAGAAAATACACAACCTGATCAGAAAAACATAATTTCTGTAAAAGTACAATTTCAACATCATAAGTGGCAATGGTTTGTAGATCAAACGAAAGAAATCCTGACGAATACTAAACCGTAAACATGTACCAATAGTACATTCATTTAAATCTCATTTTACCCTAGCGTAAGGCGGGTTTAAAATCCTGTAACGCGTAATCAGAAAAAAAAACATCAATTCGTTGTATCTTTTGGATAATTCTGCATTATCTCGTTAACCAAAAGGTATTGATGCCTCCCGCTTTTACCATACCCTACAAACAAGCCGAAGAAGATGCACTGATCAAGCAAGCTATGGCCGATCCGCAATCTTTTAAAGTATTGTACCAGGTGTACTTTAAAAAAGTATTTCGGTTTATTTTATTTCGTGTTAACGATAAAGAATTAGCAGCTGATTTAACACAACACGTATTTTTAAAAGCATTGAGTAATCTTTCCGGATATGAATTCCGAGGATATGCCTTTTCGGCATGGCTCCATAAAATATCCATAAATGTATGCAACGAATATTATAGAAAAATAAAGCGAGAACAAACCATTTTATTAGACGAACGACTGGCAGAAAAGTTAGTAGAAGAATTTACAGACGTTAACAACATTTTGGATTGGGAAACCAGATTACCGGAAATTCTTGAACAATTAACAGAAGACGAATTAACACTTATAGTTATGCGTTTTTTCGAGGAGCGACCTTTCAAAGAAATAGCAGAAATAGTTGGAATTACTGAAAACAACGCAAAAGTAAAAACCTATAGAATACTAAATAAAATGAGATCGATGTTTGATACCTTGAAATGAAAATAAAATTTAAAATAAGTAAAGAAAAGCCGACTATAACGGATGAAGAAATAGATAGATACATCAATTTCGATGAAGTTATTAAGCAATATAAGTTTAATCGTAAGGCTAAGCTGATAAAGGGCGCATTATTCAGTATCGGCTTAACAATCCTTATAGGCTTATTTGTAAGTTGGCTGCACAATAAGCCAACAACGGCAAGCTTTGAAACTGAAGAATTGCTACCGCCAGGTGAAGAAAAGCAAGCTGTGATTTTAGATTCTGATTCAGCAAAAAAATTAGGAGTAAATAAGGATAACTTTGTTTTACCAAACACAAAAGATAATTCATTTAAGAAAGAAACTCGCTTAGGGAAGGATAGAGATAGTATAGTTAAACGTGATAGCGCTAGCCAATCGGTTTCTGTTGAAGTTATATACAAAAATGCAGAACCCGTTTCGGGTTACGCTCACTTATATTCTTATTTCGCAACCGAACTTCGCTACCCTAAAGAAAGCATAAAAGATTCAATACAAGGCATTGTAACAGTTTCCTTTACAATAGATAAAAAAGGTAAACCCATATCAATAAAAATAGAAAACTCGCTTGGTACATCTTTCGATAAAGAAGTTATACGATTAATTGAAAACATGCCACCGTGGCATCCGGCTACTATAAACGACAAACCAGTATTTGCTAAAATATCATTACCCGTTACATTTCAAATTATAAAGTCAAACTCAGAAGAAAAGTGAAAAAGAGAATTTGCATTCTAACACTGCTAAGTATGACTATTTATATTTCTTATGGTCAACAGTTTAGCTTAAAAACCAAATTTAAACTAGAAGAGCAACTAAGCGAAATTAAGGTTGAGTGGATTGCTTTAGATGAAGATACACTTTTAGATTTTGTGGTGGTTGGTGTTTCGGCAGATCAAACTTTTAATCTGATAACCTTTCGCAACGAAGGTGAAAACCAGTTTAGCCAAAAAAATTCGTACACCACAGTATTTAAAGAAGCTACCATTCACCCATACGATTGGAACAATGATGATAAAATAGATATCCTACTTACCGGAATTACAAAAACAAATGATAGTACTGTGATTGTTATGGAAAACAAATCGAATTTTCTTTTTAACCAAAACGAATATATTGAACTTAATTTAATGGGTTTGGTAGCTATTACAGATTTAAATCATAATGGAAGAAAAGAATTCGTGCAAGTTAAAAAACAAAATTCTACAGGCACTTTAACAATTTTAGAAAGTTATGCCGATAGGGTAGACACAGTATTTAAACTACATGGTATAGGTATATCCGATATTGAAATTGCAGATTTTGATCGAACAGGTAATACAGATTTACTTATTTCGGGGGATAGTATAGATGGAAAACCAACCTTGCTACTTTTAAAGCATAAAGAGAATTTTGAATTCTCTTATTATTCTTTTCCGGAAGTTGTATCGGGTGATATTTCTACAATCGATTATAATGGAGATGGACTAAACGATGTAGTAGCTACCGGAAAAGATGAGTTTAATTATTTTGTACATAAAATTTGGTTAAATACAGGCGATGGATTTCGTGTGAATAAAACATTTCCATCTTGGAAGAACACTAAATTATTTGTGGCTGATCTCAATGCCAATGGACTGCCAGATCACAACTTACAAGGAAGTGATACTAACGAAAAACCTATAAATTTAATTCGCCATTACTTTGACGATAACATTCGCCTAGACACTAGTGGTTTGAAAACACAAAGTTTTGGCGATGCAGACAGTGACGGTGATTTGGATTTACTGCAAATTGTAGATTCGCTACGATACCCTTGGATTAAACTTTACAGTTTTGAAAATTCAGGTTTAAACAAAGCACCTGAAGCACCGCCAGTTGCTTACGCCATTTCTCTATTGAATAAAACATTTTTGATTTGGAGGGCTGGTCAGGATGACCTTACGCCTGTGCAATCGCTTACATACGATGTTTGGTTAGGCAATGCTCAGTTAACACGAATAACCTCCAACTTTAATAAGTCAACCAAGAAACGAATGATTGTGGCTAGGGGTAGGGTAGGATCAATAACAGCATTTCAGTTTAATGGAACAACAACTGAACAGGACAGACTGGAAATTCAAACTGTAGATAATGCTTTTAATGGAAGTAAACGTGTTTGCAAAGTTAATATAACTCCATGTTTTGATTTGATAACTGAAAAAGTTCAAGCGTGCAAAGAAGAAACCCTTACATTAAAAGAACAAACTAGTGTGCATTGGTTTTCTTTATCAAAAGGATACATGGGTAAAGACAATGAATTACACTTTAACGCCATAAAAAGCGATACCCTACTTTCTATTTCATTAGAACAGGCAACTTGTCTTCAAAGTAAAATTTGGTATGTAAAAGTTAACGAAAACTTTACCAAAGAAAAACAAACGATATATGCATGTGAGAACGAAAAAGTAAAAGTAGGAATTACACCGGGTTGGCAGAGCATAGTATGGAATACCACACCTGAACAAAGAAACATCGATACACTTACACTTGAAGTAACAAATGAATTTCTCCTAACAGTTACAGCACAAAGCACGTTGGGATGTTCATATCAAAAGGAGTTTACCATTCGTTTAAGCAAACCCGATCTTTCTGTACATAGTCAAACCACCACCATACTTAAAGGTAATACTATTCAACTAACAGCTTTAAGTTCCGCCACAAATTTTAAGTGGCAGCCGGCACAAAGTCTTTCCGATAATGCCATTTATAACCCTTTGGCAACACCATTAGAAACAACAACGTATCAGGTAAGTGTAACCGATTCAATAGGTTGTGTAAACATAGCTAGCATAGAACTAGAAGTAAAGCAAACTGCATTTATACCCACGTTATTTTCTCCAAATCTCGATGGCAAAAATGATACTTTTTATATATATGGCTTAGATAATACTAAACAATTTCATTTTATCATTTATAACAGGGAAGGACTTATTGTTTTTGAAACAACAGATGTACTTCAAGCAACTACAATCGGTTGGGATGGGTATACAAAAAACAGTTTACAACCTTCAGGAGTTTACTTTTGGCGGGTAAGCGGAACCACAAATGATAATGAAAGCATTTTACTAAACGGTAAAAAAGAGGGAACATTACTTATTGTGCATTAATGAAAAGGGTTAAGAAAATACAATACTGCATTATCTTGAATTTGTATTTCTTTAGTACCATAATCTGTAATGGGCAGCACTTTCAGTTTTCGCAATACAATTTTACCAATCAGCGTGTAAATCCGGGCATGGTTGGTGTAAACCAACAAGCAATAGCAAATTACATTTTTAGAAATCAGCAAGTTGGAGGAAACACAGAAATTGTAAGTAATTCTGCTTCACTCGAATATCCATTACTAAGGCTACAAAAATCAAAACATTGGTCTGCAGTAGCAATAACATTGTTGCAAGATAAAGCAGCAGAGATTTTTAAAACAGAAGAAGCATCTGTTAGCTACGCAATGCACATACGAGTAAAAAAGTTCGCGACTTTATCGTTAGGCGTAAGAGTTTTGCTACAAACACGCATGGTAGATACAAATGGGTTTTTTACAAGCTCTCAATATGTACCCAACAGAGGTTTTAATCCAAACATTTCGAATAACGAAAATGTTGAATCTTTTAAATCAACACTGGCTACGTATAGTACTGGGTTATTTTGGCAAGAAACAGATAAAAAAGGAAGAAGAATAAAGTATGCGGGTTTTTCCATTTATGATTTTAATAGGCCCACTAATTCGTTTTTAGGAGATAATGGTAGGTTATCTTCAACCTATGTTTTCTTAAGTGGTATGCAGGTAGCTTCAATTAACGATTTTAACATTTTTGGAGAAACTTTATTTACATATACAATAGCCAACCCTACTTGGAACACCGGATTCAGAATTCAGAAAGAGATAAACATACATCCATTATATCAATCCGATCGAATTGAATTAATAACACTTTATACAAAATCAAGAACAGCTATAGTAGGAGTGCAGGTTCACACAGAAAAGTTTGCATTTGGTTTATCTTATGATTTTCCGTTACAAAATGTTAATGTTGGCAATCGTGGGGCTTTTGAGATAGGAATAGAGTGGCATAAGTCGGTGAAATCTAAAGACCAAAGGCAACAAATAAAGAATACAAAAAAAAGAAGAGAATATACAATTGCTAAACAAAGCAGTATGCGAGAAAATAAAAACGAAACTATAGTTAAACGCGATACAATACCCCAAGATGAAAAGGAAAAACTTTGGATAATGAATGCACAAAGTAGAGATTCATTAATAGAAGTTGAACGAAATGTTATAACCAATGCACAGGCAGGAGTTTTAAAACAAGAGATTAATGTTGTAGAGAAAGTTGTACTCCATTTTTCGTTCGATTTTAACTCAAGCAAATTAGACGATAAAACAAAAAAGTATCTTAAAGAATTGGCTATAACCTTAGGGAAAAATAAAATGTTAAGATTGAGAATTGAAGGACACACAGATAACATAGGCACCGATGAGTACAATTTTAGATTATCGCAAAAAAGAGCGGATGAGGTTAAAAACTACCTTGTACAACGAGGTATTGAGCTATCCAGAATTTCGAGTGAGGGTATGGGAAAACTAAAGCCTATAGCTGATAACGATACAGAGAATACCCGGGCGCAAAATAGAAGAGTAGAGTTAATAGTTTACACAGATAGCGATTGATGGTTTGTTATAAAGAAATAAAAGGCGTAAACCGTAAGTTGAATTGTCCAGAAAGAATTTAAAAAACACGATAATTTTGGTTTAAACGCTGATTATTTTAAAAGTTAAATTGTCCAGCAATTATAAATAACTGTATATCAGTTATTTACCTGTTTTCGTTCACAGCTGTTTTGTTAATTGTGACAATAAGTATTTTGCTGAATTAGTCACATTTCAACTGTGCAAAAGAATGTAACAACATGTAAGTGGAAATTTTGTTTAGCTCCTAATTGAATATAAAATAACAACAGTTATTTATCAGACCTATTCAAGACTTCATTAATTTCAGCGATTATGCGATCAAGTTTTATAGACGAATTTTTCAATTTCAATAATGTTTCACTAAATTCATCTTGCGAAATTAATTGCTTTTCAAATAAATGAATCAATCCTAGAATCGAGGCGACTGGGCCTCTCAATTTATGCGAATTGATAAAAGCATATTCTTCTAATTGTAAATTACGATCAAGTACTTGCTTTGTTCTTTCTTCTACTTTAATTTCTAATTTTTCATTCAGTTCTGAAAGTTTTTCGTTAAGTGTCTGTAATTCTTCTGATTTAAATATTATTTCTTCATTTTGGGAACTTATTTTTTCGTTTACTGCTGCTAAAGTTTTTGAGTATTCTAAATTAGACTTATATCTTCTGTAATTGACAAAAATTAGTAGGAACAAAATAGCTAATAAGAGTAATGATAGAAAAATTATCACTTTTTGATTCTTAATTTTCTGTACATCGATTGATAGTTGTGCTTTACTTAATTCATTTTCACTTTTAAGCAATTTAACTTCTGCCTCTTTTTTAAGTAACTCATAATTATTCACTAATAACTGGGTTTCAACAGTCAATCTTTTGCGGAGAAGGCTGTCTTCAATTTTCATATAAATTTTGTGATACATTAAAGCGGAATCACTTTTTCCTTTGCTTTCCATAATTTGGTATAGCAGTTTAGCTGCTTCCTTTTTCTCGAAGCTTGCATTAATTTGTCTTGAAGTAAGGAAAGACATTTGAGCATATGATTGTGCTAATTTTATTTTTCTAAGGGCAATATAAATTTTTGATACCTCTCCATAGTTACGAGCTTTTAAACGTAATTCACCTACTTCTTCTGCTAAGGAGTTTGACTCTTTCAATTGAGATATAGCTTCATCGAATCTTTTCTCTTTCAAAGCTATTTCTCCCAAGTTACTCAAATTGTAAGCTTCACCTCTTATGTTTAAATTTTTTCTATTTATAACTAAAGATTCGTTTAGGTAATGGGATGCGGAATCATAGTTTTCTTGCTTCATGTATATGTACCCAAGATTATTATAGCAACGAGTTTTTAATGCTAAATCTGTAAATTTAAATAAGACATTTTCTGTCTTTTTGTAATACCTTTTTGCAAGTTCATAATCATTTAAATAACTATATATATTGCCTATCAGAATGTTTGTATCGGCAATTCTCTTAGCATTATTATTTATATCCAATTCGAAAAGAGATAAAGATTTTAAAGCTAGATTTAAAGCTTCACGATACAATCCAGTAATCCAATAATAATGGCTTAGTGAATAACAACTTTCTCCAATACCTAATTTAAAGTTTATTTTTTCTGCCAGTTTTAAAGCTTTAGATGAATAAAAAAGTGAACTATCAGAATCAATATCATGGAGATAAAAGCCTAATCTTGCTAGAGCTACTGATTTCATTGAATCATTCTCAGATTTTACTATCGAAATTTTAAGGCTATCTAAAACTTTATCACTTTGAGACCAAACCTTGGACCAAGAAAACAAGAACAAAGCAATTAAAAGAAATACTCTAAACTTAGACATAGAATATTACTAATGTAACACCGATATTTGATTTATCAAATATCTTTAAGAAAAAGACAATATTTTAAACTCAACGTTTACATTCAGCGATTGTTTATTGGTACTTTGAAATTTATAGAATGTCAATGTAACTATAATAGCTAAGGCTTTACAAATCAGAAATCACTTTATTCGTACATCAAATTGCTTGGTTCATACACAAAAATTATTCGCACTCTGATTTTCAACTGAATTTCGCTGAAAAAAAAATATGAAATTTAAATTGTTTAGCATTTTGCTGTTGGTAACATCTACTGTTGCCTTAGCTCAAAACAAAGTTACGCTTAGCGGATACATAAAAGATTCTGCAACCGGAGAAGAGTTAATCGGAGCCACC
>JAJTEH010000032.1 GCA_021298355.1 Flammeovirgaceae bacterium | reverse complement strand
GCACTATCGGCCAATAAATTTTCTTTTATGCGCATGCTCAGCTCTATAGCATCGTTGGCTATTTCGCGGGTAGTGGCTTGTTTTAAAATGTTTAGTTGTTCTTCGGCCAGCAAGAAATCTCCGCGGTAATAGGCCAGTCTTGCATGTTTAAGTTTTGCTTCGTAAGCAACCGGATTTTCTTTTTGTGTTTTTTCTACCTGTGCATATAGTAAGGCAGACTCCCACGGTTCGTTTTTTAAAATAAATAAATCGGCTAAATCTATTTTGCATTTTGCTTTTATGTAGGCCGATGCCTGTGGGTGCGCAATTACTTGTTGCAATTGTTTTTGTGCACTATCGGTTTGCTGTAACATTTCTGCCTGTAACATAGCTGCATGACGTGCCGCTTCGAATGCTGCTGGTTGTGGAGTATTTTGCTGAACAAACTTTTTGTAATCGCGAACTAATTTTTGAACGGAATCTTTATTGATCTCAGGTTGGTTTCTATACATAGCATCGCGCGAACGAATAGAACCGAGGGCTGCCGCACGATTAAATTCCGGATCGGTAAAATTTTTTAACACATATTGAAATACTTGATTAGCGGACGCGTAATCTTTATTCTTTAACGCTATTTCCGCCACTTCCATGCATCGTTCTCCTTGTGTTTTATATCGTTTGTCGTATGCGCGTGCCTGAATAAACGCAGTATTAAAATTTTTCTGCTGAAGCGATAGCCAAATTAAAAGATCGCTGTATACTTCGTTGGCCGGATCTTTCTGGATGTTGAGGATCAGAATTTTTTCTAGTTCTTCTAACTCTTCGGGTTTTGTTAGCATGGCCTGTAGCAGGCTTTTCACGTATTGGTTGTTGCCCAGGTTTTGAGTGGCGTAATTCAAATATTCTTCAGCCATTTTGGGCCTATCGCTTTTATAACGATACAGATTGGCAAGTTCCAAAGCATAAATACCGGCATTGTTGTATGTTTTACGGCTTTCCTGGTAGGTCAAAATGGCGTAGTCGATTAACGATCGTACTGTAAAATAATCGCTTACGTAGCGTGTCCAGTTAGGATTAGTTGCTGCACCTGTAATAACCTGCCTGAATTGCTTATCAGAGCGGGCTACATCGCCCGTTCGCAGCATGAGCAGGCCGTAGTCTAGCTCAAACAAAAAATTGCCTTGTTCGCGCTTTATTTGTTTTTTAATATACTCCTCTGCTTCGCGGTATTGTTGTAGTTCCAGCAAAGTGGAAAAGTAATTGTTGTGGATGTATGAAATGTTTTCGCTTTTGCGCGCCAGGTCCTGATATAATTCTAATGCTTTTTGTTTTTCTCCTTTGCTTAAATATTCGTTAGCGAGTTGAATGTTATTTTCATCTTGTGCGTACGCTTGATTAAAAATAAAAAGGATGATTATGCACGAAGTGTATTTCTTTATTAATTCTATTATATATATATATATGTAGTTATAATTAGTACTGTGGATATGTGGATAGTTTTTGTTCACAGTTTAGTTTTTTAATTTGTGTATATCGTAAGTTTATAAAGTATTGATTTTGTGGTATTTGCTATAAGTATTAACAGGTATGTAGTTTGTTAATAAAACGATGTTGATAAAGTTAATGTTTTATCGTGTGGTTAACTATTGATTTACAAACATGGTTGTTTCGTTTTGTAAAACTTTTTACTGTTTAGTGGTTTTCTTATTGTCTTTACTCAATTTGTCCACAGATAAAGTAGGTTTTATCAACAGTGGTCCGTAGTCCCAATTAGCTTTAACAAAGAATGTTGGTGAGCCTTCATCGTTATAATAATAGTATACAGGTTCTGCTTCACGTTGTAAGTTTGGAAACGCAGGATCCCACTTACCATTGTTGTTTAGGTCTACAATCATTCTTAATTGATAATCTCCTGGTTTTACTTCTTCAAAGGAAGTATTCTTTAGACCTTTATTTTTTAATACAACGTTTCCTTTGGTTGTAAGAAGTTCGAAAATTTGGTTTTCTTTTTCAGGTTGAATAAAAATTTTAGCTAAATCTTCTTCTTTAATCTGATTTATTTCTAGTTTTTTTACGGATAAGCTGTCATTGTCTATCGATACTAAACTCCCTTTACCAAAGTAAAGTATAGGTTGATTTGTTGTTTTCTTCTTAGCGGGTTGCTCTTTAGATTTATCAGGTTTCTCGGGTTTGTAGTTTACAAGTGTTTTTCTAAGCGTTAGGGTAAGGTTGGCTGTATCGTACGTTAGATCAGATAGAGAAATAGTTTCACGTGAAATGGAATCGTATCGTATAAACAGGCTATCAGTATTTATAAAGAGAAGGGGTTTTGTAAAGGTAAGTTTTGTTGATAATAGATTAGATTTTAAGTAATGGTTGACATCGTTAAATTCTGTTTTAAATTTTTCTTTTCTTTTTGGATCGTAATCCTGTTTAAATACTGCATAAAATGTAGTATCGAGTGTTTGCTGCGCAGTGTCTGTTATCTCAAGATTTACTAAGGCACTATCTGTTTTGGTTAGTGCGTATAATCTTACTGTTGTATTGTTATCGTTGTTTGTGAGTAGTATGGATGGATTGTCTGTTTTAAGTTTAACTGTTTCGTATCCTTTATTAAGTTTAACGGAATAGAAGTTTTGTACATCGCGCATGCTTACTATTTTGAGGGGTCGGTTATCTAATTTAACTAAGGGCAGTATGGCCGAATCTATATTGTTTACTAAGCGTATCGGTTCTTTTTTATACGCATAAAACTCTGTTTGGCTATCTACAATAAGGTTGTTGTTTTTATCTGTAAATGCATATAGCTGATAGTTACCCGGTTTAAGATTGGTAAATTTAAACTGACCTGTTTCAGGATTTGTTTTAGTTATTAGCCTGGTTTTATGTTTAAACAAATTAAACGTATCCGATAAGGGTTGTAACGCTACTGTTACGTTGTTTAGATATTTACCATTTATAATGTCGTAGCAAACACCCGAAACCGAGAGAGAATCTATATAAGGTCCTGTGCTAAAGGCGAGTTGTACATCTATTGCCGGATTTTTTTCTGTAATATCTTTTATCGCTTCTCTAAAAGTTATGGTATAGGTTGTGCTGTCTTTAAGTGGATTTTTAAATTTTAGTATGGCTGTGTTTTTTCTATATGTATACTCTACGTCTTTTTCAAAAGGTGAAATAATGATTTGATCTTTTGGTTTATCGAGAATGATGAGTTCGTTAAAATCTAATTCGATAGTTGATGTTTTATTATTTATACTTCCGTTAGCCGGACTTGTTTTAAGAAGTTTTGGTGGGGTTTCATCTTTAGGACCTCCTGTAGGTGTAGTTTGGCTGGCACAAGACCAGCAAAATAGTAGAATAATAAAGATTAATAATTTATTCATGGCCGGGCAATATAAATTAAGCTTGAATATTCACCGGTTTTGCGTGCCTTAGCATTAGATATAAAGCCTCTATACAGGGCTTTAAAGAATTTAGATAAACCAACTCCTTTATATTGTTCACTTAATAAGCTTACATAATAGGCATCAAAAGGCATAGGCAGAATTTTTTCGATAGTATAGTCACACGTGTGCAACAACCGTTCCATACACGATTTATTAAAGTGGTAGAGATGTCGGGGTACATCGTAAGCTGCCCAAAATTGCTGGTAATAAGTGGCATCGTATGATGTGTGATTGGGTACAGCAATAATTAGTTTTCCATTCGTATTTAGATGGGGTTTAATCTCAACAAGTGTTTGAGCCGGGTTGGGTGTATGTTCTAAAACATGCCAAAGCGATATTAAACTATATGAACCACTAATTTCTTCTTGATTTTTATAGATGGGTACATTTTCATTACTGTCTGTTGACGTTACAAGGTTAGGTTCGTAACCGGCTACTTTCCATTTGTATTGATGTAGGTAGTTGATTAATGAGCCAGTGCCGCAACCAAAATCTAATAACGATTTATCTTCTGTTAACGATTCTAAAAGTTCTCTCTTATTTGCTAATGTTATCTTTCTGATTTGCAGATAAAGAAAGTGAATAAGGTTGTTGGCCTTACCTGTGTGGGAGATATAGTTTTCTGATTGATAGTATTTAGATAGGGCATCATTTTCTGGCCTTGGAGAAGTGATAAGCAAAGAACAGGAATTGCACTTCATAATCGGAAAAGTTTCTCGGCTAACAGTATAGTCTGTACATATTAAAAAAGGCGAGAAAGATGTATTGCCACAGGCGGCACAGGTTTGTACGGTTGTCATTTGCCCATGTAAACAGTTAAAATGGAAATATCAGCCGGAGAAACTCCGCTAATTCGAGAAGCCTGGCCAATTGTTTCGGGTTTAATTTTTTTAAGTTTTTCTCTGGCTTCTGATGATAGTGCTTTTACTCTATCGTAATCAAAATCTGGTTTTATCCGGAAGTTTTCTAATGCACCAATTTTATCAGCCAATTTTTGTTCGCGGTCAACGTAAGTTTCGTATTTAATATTGATTTCTACTTGTTCTAATTCTTCTTCGGCATATCCGGCCAGTTCATTTTGTAAAGAAGGGCAATGAAGTAAGAGATCTTTAAATGTAAGTTGTGGGCGTTTTATAAGATTTAGAAGAGGAGTTTTTTCTTTAATCGGCATGCTGCCCACTACCTCAATTGCTTTGTTTACTTCATCCGGATTAACACGGAGGTTGCTAACCTTTTGTGCAAGTAGTTCAGTTTGGTTTCTTTTATGAATAAACTGTTGATATCTGTTTTCTGATGCGAGACCTATATGATACCCTTTTTCGGTAAGGCGCAAGTCGGCATTATCTTGTCTTAGTAAGATGCGGTATTCTGCCCGTGAGGTAAACATTCTATAAGGTTCTTCAGTGCCTTTGTTTACGAGGTCATCTATTAAAACGCCTATGTAAGCTTCTGATCGCTTCAGAACGAATGCATCTTCATCGTTTATTTTCCTGTGAGCATTTATACCGGCCATTAATCCTTGACAAGCAGCTTCTTCGTAACCTGTTGTTCCGTTGATTTGTCCTGCAAAGTACAGATTATCAATTAGTTGTGTTTCTAAAGTAAGTTTTAATTGTGTAGGAGGAAACCAATCGTATTCAATGGCATAGCCCGGTCTGAACATGCGCGCATTTTCGAAACCAGGAATTTTAGTTAATGCTTCGTATTGTACTTTTTCGGGTAGAGAGGTTGAAAATCCGTTTACGTAGATTTCTACTGTATTCCATCCTTCAGGTTCTACGAATATTTGATGGCGTTCTCTTTCTGCAAACCTGTTTATTTTATCTTCTATTGAAGGGCAATATCTTGGACCAAGGCCTTTAATTCTTCCTTGAAACATAGGGCTTTGTTCAAAACCTTCTTTTAGTTTGTTGTGTACGGTATCGTTAGTGTAGGTTATCCAACAGGGTAATTGTTTTTGAGGAGGGGTAGATTCGTGCAGGTAAGAGAATTTCCCAGGTTTTTCATCTCCGGGCTGAATTTCCATTTTCGAATAATCTAAACTGCGGCCATCCACACGTGGTGGTGTGCCTGTTTTCATTCTTCCGGATTCAAATCCTAACGACACCAGTTGTTCAGTAATTCCAGTGGCTGCTTTTTCAGCAGTTCTTCCTCCTCCAAAGTTTTTCTCGCCAATGTGAATTAATCCGTTTAAGAATGTTCCATTTGTTAATACAACAGCTTTACACCTTATTTCTAAGCCTAAAGCTGTTTTTACGCCTACTACTCCGTTGTTTTCTACAATGATTTCGCGGATCATTTCTTGCCAGAAATCTATGTTTTGAATGGCTTCTAGTGCTAATCTCCATTCTTCTGCAAATCGCATGCGATCGTTTTGGGTTCTGGGGCTCCACATGGCAGGGCCTTTAGATCGATTTAGCATTCTGAATTGAATCATCGACTTATCACTTATGATTCCGGATAATCCTCCAAGCGCATCTATTTCTCTAACAATTTGGCCTTTGGCAACACCACCCATTGCCGGATTACAAGACATTTGCCCTATGGTAGTCATGTTCATGGTTACTAACATAACTTTAGAACCCATGTTTGCTGCTGCTGCCGCAGCTTCGCAGCCTGCATGCCCCGCCCCTACTACAACAATATCGTATTCTTTAAACATCGTTTTTTGTTAATGTTTCACGTGGAACACCCCAACTTTCTTTATTGGAAAGAAAAGAATTCCACAAATCCACAAGTTTATCCACATAGTGGAATGTTTCACGTGGAACCTATCTTATTTAATTACAAAGATAAAGCGAGTTAGCGGATTGATTCAGTTTTATGATTTTCCTTTAAAGCCTTATCCACTTTCTTTTTTTCAGGTAGTAATCTTCAAGGTGGCGCATGTGATTTTTATCTGCTTTAGTTTTATCGCCATGTCCGCACAAATGCAAAACACCATGTATAATAACCCGGTGTAATTCTTCTTCGAGGGTTTGTTTAAAGGTTTGGGCATTTTCTTTTACCCTGTCTATGCTTATATAAATTTCTCCTCGTATTGTTTTTTCTTTTTCGGATAAATCGAAAGTAATGATATCGGTATAAGTATAGTGCTTTAGATAGTAGATGTTTCTTTCCAGGAGCGCTTCGTCTGTACAAAAGATATACTGAAGACTATCTAATTGATGTTTTTCTTTCTTTAGAACTTCCTTTATCCATTCCTTTACTTCAAGGCTGTTTTTAACCCGAAAAGGAATGTTTTCGCTGGAGAATTTAATGGAGGGCATCAGGCGTTCATGTAAAAACTTAACTCAACAGTTCGGCCGTTGTCTTTAAAATTTACATCATCGGATAAATGTCTCATTAAAAAAATGCCTCTCCCTCCTGGTTTATCAATGTTTTCTGGTGCAGTTGGGTCTGGCAGGCTGTGGTGGTCAAAACCTGGTCCTTCGTCTTTAATTATAAAACGAAGCAGATTTTCGTCTAAAGAAAGACTTAGATGAACGTTTTTAGAGGAATCAGATTGATTTCCGTGTTTAATGGCATTGTTCACGGCTTCGGTAACAGCAATCATGATGTTACCATAAATGTCTTCGTTCAGATGAAATCGCTCTTTAGCATTATCAATGAAACTCTCGATCATTCGAATGTTATCGGCAATAGAAGGTATCTGAACACTGATGTTATTCATGGCTCTGGTCTCGTATTCGTTTAAAATAGTCGTTAACCTCTTGCTTGTAGTAAGGGTAAAGCCTGGGAGGGACGGTTTTTAGCAATTCTACTTCTTTTTCTTTTAGTCGCAAATATTCTTCGTATGCCTTCGGTATTTCTTTCTTATAATCTTTGGCTGTTTCGCCTTTTCGTTCTTGTTCCTCATCTTGTTCGCGCATGGCTTTTTCAGCCTCTAATAAGCGGGTTTCAATATCTTTCTGGCGCTTTATTAGTTGGTCGGTTAATTGCTTGTTTACTAAATCAATTTCCGATTGTTCCATTTTATTGAGCAAATCGCCTGTTCCGGGTATATCTTTTCCCTGGCCTTTCATTTTTTCCTGGAACTCTTCTAAGGCTTTTCTTATGCGCTCTTGTTCTGCTGCAGATTTTGCCAACTCTTCCGAAAGTTCTTTGCCTCCTTTGCCGCTGTTTTTAAGTTCTTGAATTTTTTGATTGAGTTGTTGCTGCATTTGCGCAAGCGATTGTGGTTTTCCTTTCTTTTTGCTTTTACCCGCACCCGGCTTTGCTTTGGCCATCATTTCCATCATTTGATTGAAATGATCGTCTAACATAAGCGCAAGGTTGTTGATAGAGGTCATACTAAGCTGCATTTCTGATAAAGCCTGCGGTCTTCTTCTGTCGCCATTGTATTCTATAGCTTTATCTAAGTGTGCGTTTAGCTCAGTAATTTCTTTGGTTACAAAAGCACCCATAAAAGGATCGCGCTTTCCAAGAGCTAACAAGCTGTCTTCCAGCACTTTAGAATCATTTTTAACTTTAATCTGAGCTTGCGCCAATACATTAAATCGCGGATCGCTTGGCCCCAATTCTTTAAAGTTTTCGAGGATGTTCTCCTGATCAAAAGATAGTTTAACCAACCCATGAACAATCTGTCTGAGGCTTTCCAGATTTTCGGAATCCATTTCCATGCCCATAGCTCCCCCCATTTCCTCCATTTGCTTTTGCATTTTATTCATCTCTTGCAAAGCTTTTTGTTGTGGTTCTTTGGCTTTGGTAGGTTTGCCTTCTTCTAATTCTTTTTTGCTTTGTTCTTGTAAATTTTCGATTTGGTTTTGCTGTTCTTGAGTTGGCTCATTTAAATCCAGCTCGCTTACTTCTTCATCCAGATTTTTTATTTCATCTATTTTCTTTTCTAATTCCTTAAAATCTTGTTTTATATTTTCTTGTTCCCGGCTTAATTCTTTGGCCTCGTTTTTCTCTTTTTCTCCTTTAGCATTTTTGTCGAGCTGTTGGGTTTGTTTGTTTAGGGCTTCTTGTTTTTCAATCAATTCTTTTAATTGTTCGGTGGCCTGTTCTACTTTGCTTTCGAGCTGAAACTGTTTAAACAATTCTAATGTTCGGTTTAATTCTTTTTCAAGCACCGATGAATTTTTTTCCATTCTATCCAGCAGATTTTGCATTTGGCGTTGGTCGCTGTTTTCTTTCAAAAGTTTTTCAAGCTCTTCAAAAAGCTTTTTGGTTTCTTCATCCAGCAGGCTATCCATTAGTTTTTGAATTTGCTCTGCTTTTTCTTTTATGCGCTGGTCTTGTTCGGTGAAGGCCTCTTTTTTGTCATTTAAATTTTGGTTTTCTTTTTTAATATCCTGTATCAGGTTTTCGAGTTCTTTTTTCTGTCGAATAATTTCTTCGAGTCGGTTTTTGTCTTGCCAATCTAGTTTTTGATCGGATTTAATTTGTTTAGATAAGTTTTCGATTTTTTTGTCGAGGTCCTTCGCTTTTTCGTAGCTCTGGTTTAACTTCTGTAAGGTTACTTTTTCGGATTGTCGGATGTTGGTTTCCAACTCTTTTTGCGATGGCATAGCAAACAAATAATTTGCGGTGCGCGTGCTTTTGTGGCCATTTACGCCATCGTTATCCCATACTTCTAAAAAATATTCTAATCGATCTCCTGCTTGCAGAGCCAATGTATCGAGTCTCCAAAAATAGAAGAAGCGTTGTTCGGTTAACTCTGCCGCAATAGGAAGAGTTATTTCACGTGAAACAACTTTACCGTTGATCTTCTTTAACTGGCTATGTAAAACAAGTTTAGTATTGGCATAATCATCGGATATGGTTCCTCCTAACATAATGTGCTGATATAGCACGGAATCTTTTTTTGGCGTAACGCTGATTTGTGGAGATTGATCTTTAATTATACTGATGTTGTACTTGATCTTTTCTTTGTTTTCTCCTTCATTGTTTTGCAGAGAAATTTCGAATTGGTCGGGGTTTTTAAAGCTTCGTTCTAAAGTAAATAGTTGATTATCGCTAATTTGAAACGCAGCAGGATCGGGCACAGATGCAAGTTTTAAGAAAACATCGGCTGTTGCCATTGTGCGTATAGACCACCGTACTTTTGTTCCCTCAGGAATTTCAAGATTTGATGCGTGTTGTATGTTATCTGTTTTTCTTTTTAGGTAACGCGGATAAATAAGGGCGGCTTCATATTCTGTAAGTTCTGGCCTGCTTAAAAGTTTTACCTCATATGGGGTAGAAAAAAAACCGGCACCCTCAACCTGAAAAACAAATCCTTGTTGCAATCTCTCTGTTGTATAGCTAAAGGTATTGTTTCCTTCGGCTTGCATTTTTATACGTTGGTTGTTTTTTATTAGGTATAAATCTTGTGGAAGTTGTTGGCCTGTTACTTGTACGCGCACCGTGTAATCTTCATTAAAATATGCTTTGGAGTTGAAGCCCAATATGTGAAATTGAAATGGAGGCGGAGGAGAAAATTTTTGCTGGTATTGAATGATGCGTTTAGTACCTGTTGTAAGGAAGCCGCTATTCCACATTGAAAGCAGGATGATAACTAAGAGAGGAATGGCTAAGTATCGGCCATACTTTTTGTTTTCTTGAAGTTTTATAACTGCCGCAAATTGTATTGGTGCAAAATCGGTAGCGCGTTGTTGTAAGCTGGCCTGAGCTAGAGCGGTTTTATTGCCTATTTCTTGTAACTGATAAAAGTTTACAAGTTTGTCTTTCACCTCTGGTAGGTATTGGCCTATAATACCAGCACTTTCTATATCGGTAAGCCCCTTGTTTAACAACCAAAACCGAAAAGGTTTATACAAATATTTAATCAAACACCACACAGCAATACCGATGTAAGACACTAACAAAACAAAACGCACATGCGAGGGTAACCAAAGGGCATATTCTAAGAGCGCAAGAACAAGCCAGTACGAAAGCAATAAAGAGATAGAAACTAAAAATCCTTTTACAAATACATTGAAGTAATAGCGCTTTTTAAACGCATTTACTTTTTCTTGTATGTCAATAAAATCCTGCCTCATTTTTTCAGTTTTCTACATGTTTGAAACGCAAACGAAAGGAGTATGTTAGCTGCAACTAAAAATACATCTTAAATTACCTCTAGCAAAACCGGACAATGGTCTGAGTGGCGCGCTTCCGATAAATGCACACAACGTTTTACTAATGGCAACAGTGTGTTGGTAACCAACTGGTAGTCTATTCTCCAACCCAGATTTTTGTTTCTCGCCCCTGCCCTATAAGACCACCACGAGTATTGATGCGGTTGCTTATTAAAATGCCTGAAACCATCCGTAAATCCAAGAGTTAAAAAAGAGGTGAACCAGTCGCGCTCGGTCTGTGTAAACCCGGGCGTATTCCAATTTGCAATTGGGTTATGGATATCGATCGGTTGATGACAAACATTAAAATCGCCATTGATGATAAGCTTCTGATTTTTTAAAAGAAGATTTTTTATGTATTCCGAAAAAAACGCTAACCACTCTAGTTTAAATTTTTGGCGCTCTTCGCTTGATGAGCCAGACGGCATATAAACAGTAAGCACAGAATAGTTTTCGGTATCTATTTGTAACACACGCCCTTCCGAATCGTATTTGGGTTCACCACAACCAATGGTAGCAGCATTAACTTTTTCTTTGCTCAGGATGGCAACACCACTATATCCCTTTCTCTCGGCAGGATGCCAAAAAACAGAATACCCCATATCTGAAAAAGCAGATAGATTAACTTGGTTTTGTAAAGCTTTTACTTCTTGTAAACAAACAATATCTGCATTTGTGGCCAAGCACCAGTTGGCAAAATCTTTTTGCAAAGCGGCCCTCATGCCATTAATGTTATAACTGATGATTTTCATGTGTTTGGCAACATCTCAGAATCTTCCTCACCCCCCTCGCTTATATTGGCAGAATATCCGGCATATACCCAACCGTATTCTTTTTCGAAAAATTCTAATACGTGCATTTTCAGTAATTTTTCCTGAGATAATAAATCTACATGAGGCAATTTTTTTATCAATTTCCAGTGTGGCCACCCCTCATTATCTAAACCCTCTAATTCGTAATACCCCGACAGGCTAAGCACTTTGCAAATAGCAATATGCATTAAGTCTTGTTTTTCTTCTTTTGAAAAATAAACCGCCCCCCGTCCCAACTCTTGCAGGCCTATTAAAAACAAAACAGCATTTAAATCTTTAGGCCTTTTACCAACAGTTTGTTGTAAGTACTTCATTAAAGCGGCCCACTTTCGGTCGAAATCCAGATCGCGCTTAAACATTTTTCTGAAGTTCGTCCCAAAATTCAAAGGCTCTACGCAAATGCGGAATTACTATAGTACCACCAATTAAAGTTGCAACACCCATAGCTTCTTGAACTTCGGCAGAAGTTAGGCCCACTTCTTTGCACCGTCCAAGATGGTATCGTACGCAGTCGTCACATCGTAATACAAGCGAACATGTTAAGCCAATCAATTCTTTTGCTTTAACATCAAGCGCTCCTCCTGGAGCATAGGCATTCGTATCCAGATTAAAAATTCTTTTTATGATCAGACTGTCAGTATCCTGAATTCGCTCATTCATTTTGCTGCGATAGGCATTAAAATCTTCTACTAATCCCATGTGTTTTTTATACTTTGGTAAATCCCTTGTAACTCTTGCAAATATATACTTTAGAGATGAAGAAATTTTTTCAAGAGTTCGCCAACAGTTTTTTATCGTTAGTGTATCCGCAAGCTTGCCTCACGTGTAACGATGTTCTGGTTAAAGGCGAAGAGATTTTTTGTACAAATTGTCTACTGGATTTTCCGTTTACTGCTTACGAGAGTTGGCAAAAAAATATCTTGTACGATCAGTTAAGCTTACGCATGCCCAACCTTTCCGGTGCGAACAGTTTGTTTTATTTTAGAAAAAAATCGAAAGTGCAAAAAATTCTACACGCATGTAAATACAACAATCAACCGGAGATAGCCAATCGTTTAGGAGTTCTAATGTATACACATTGGCAGATGCAATTGATAGAGATGAACATAGATATGATAATACCGGTGCCTTTACATGTTTCGCGCAAAAGGCAACGCGGATATAATCAAAGTGAAGAATTAGCTAAAGGTTTCGAACCATCTGGTATAACGTTAACCTGCGGAAACCTAGTGCGCATTCGGAAAACAAAAACACAAACGAAACAGAATAGATTAAGCCGATGGTTGAACATGCAAACAGTTTTTGCTTTGAGAGAGCCTGATGCAATAAAAGGAAAAATCATTCTTCTTCTGGATGACGTCATTACGACTGGAGCCACAATAGAAGCATGTTATGAAGTATTGAAAGAAGGTGGGGCCAAAAAAATTTTTGTAGCAGGATTGGCCAGAGCATAAAAAAACCCCCGGAAACTCCGGAGGTTTTATATCTTATTTTAT
Organism: Flammeovirgaceae bacterium; assembly: GCA_021298355.1. Taxonomy (GTDB): domain Bacteria; phylum Bacteroidota; class Bacteroidia; order Cytophagales; family Cyclobacteriaceae; genus Chryseotalea. The sequence continues at coordinate 54,928 of JAJTEH010000032.1, read as the reverse complement.
AGCGTACTAATAATTTGCACCAGCACGGATCATCGCACAACGGAAACCAACAGTGGCAGTTGCGCTATCCTGATCGAGGAATCTTCTTGTACCAGGAGACATCCAATAGGCTACATCCTTCCAAGAACCGCCTTTGTATACTCTAGCCTTGTCTGTTACCAATGAATAAAAATTTTCAGGGTTTTTAGAAATATTGTTGTAACCATTGTCATTGCCCTGTCCATCAGCCCGATCTAAGAAACCATCTCTACGGATAGGGTTTAGATCGTCAAAATCCTGATAAGATAACGGGCGATAAACATCCTGTACCCATTCGCTTACGTTTCCGGCCATGTTATACAAACCAAAATCGTTAGGAGGGTATTCATAAATGTATGAAGTGATTAAAGCACCATCGTTTAAACGACCCGCAATACCGGCATAGTCGCCACGGCCACGTTTAAAGTTAGCCAGCATAAAGCCCATTTGCTTTCCGTACGGATTACGAACAGCATGGCCATCCCATGGATAAACACGTTGGTGCGTTTGCATTTCTTCTACCCATTGTGTGCCTATCATGGCTTGTGCAGCATATTCCCACTCGGCTTCTGTTGGAAGTCGGTAATTAGGGATTACAATACCAGACTCCAAAGGAATTCTTCCATCTGTTTCTGCGTATTCTTCTCCAGCTTCTTGAGCCAGCGCTCTGTTAACGGCTAAGGTTCTCCACTCGGCATAAGCAGAAGCCTGCGACCAGGTAACACCTACAACCGGAAAATAACGGAACCCCGGATAACGCAGATAATGGTCTACATAAGGATCGTTAAAGGCAAGCTTACTTCTCCAAACAGTTGTGTCTGGTAAAGCACGCTGGTAGGCCTCTTGCGTAGAGTCCTTTGCCAGATTATGTAAATATTCTAACCAGTGAATATTGGCTATTTCAGTTTCGTCCATATAAAAGGAAGCCACAGAAACGGTTCTTTCTATGTTATCGCGCGATGCCATAACATCTTCTTCAAAAGAACCCATAACGGCACGGCCACCTTCAATAAAAACCATGTTAGGCGCATCGGGTTGGCCCGCAAAAGGCTTAACCATAAAACCACCTTCGTCTTCATTGTTGTAAGCTAAACCTGTGGCAGTACTCAACTGTCCGGGGTTCTGCGCAGTAGGCTTACCGCCTCCACCGCCAAAAAGTGAACACCCTGTAAGTGCGGCTGAGGCACCTACTGTTGTTAAAAGGACTCTGAACGAGTATTTCATTGTAATAAATTTTAAAAAGGAACGCTAATATAATGATAACTGATTACCAATTCCAAAAGACAATCGCTTAAATAATGACTGTTAAAACAATCTCTTAACGCACTGTTTTATAAGCTATTGTTTTTGAGAACAACATTTCCTGTTTTGGGAATAAAATATATAGACGAAAGGCCGAAAATGTCGGTAAAATTCTAAAACAAAGGATTTAAACGATTGGCACGGTATTCTATCATGTAAGCGAAGATTGTTTAAAAAATGTGTATATGTGTACGTTATCGGAGTTTAGGGTGATGACTTTCGACAAAAAGTGTGATGTAATTACGTATAACAGTACGTACTTGGTACAGCGCATGGTGGCGGATTGTAAGGTTTTTTTGTACGATGCTGGTGGATTTTTCGCAGAAGTTTTTTATTCGCCAACTTACAGAAAGGTGTTGATGATAAATGCTTTTGACAAACCAATAGGCCTGGAACCTTATCTGGATGAAATTTCTTTAGAAGATTTGAATTCGAAATCCTGCATGTGAGAGAAAATTTCAATGGCCTGATTTACGCTTTTTACATGCTCGATAACCAACATGGCTTTGCCGGCCTGGTCTTTCAGCTTACATACTTTGTTATGATTTTGCACGTACTGCAAAATTTTACCGAATACGGGCGATGAAAAATACTGGTCTTTATTACTAACAAAGTAAGCCCGCATTCTTTCGTTTTTCAGCGAGATTTTTTCGAAACCTAGTTTTTCTCCTAACCAACGCAAACGTACGGAATGTATCAATTCTTCCACAGGTTCTGGTATAGCTCCAAAACGATCTTTCATTTCTTCTTTAAAACGAGAGAGCTGCTCCTCGTCCTTTATGTTATCTAATCTCGCATACAAACCCAATCGCTCGCTGATGTTGCTTACGTAAGCATCCGGAATTAAAATTTCCAGATCGGTTTCAATCACACAGTCTTGCACCAAAATTTTTGCTTTCTCGGCCAGTTCATTAGCAAACAAATCTCTAAACTCTGTTTCTTTCAATTCCTGAATAGCATCATCTAAAACTTTGTGATAGGTTTCATAACCCAAATCATTGATGAAACCACTTTGTTCTGCACCTAATAAATTACCGGCTCCGCGAATATCTAAATCACGCATGGCTACTTTAAAGCCATCACCTAATTCAGTAAATTCTTCCAGTGCAGCTAAACGCTTACGCGAGTCGGATGAAAGAACAGAAGTAGGCTGTGTTAACAAGTAACAATATGCTTTTTTATTAGATCTGCCCACACGCCCACGCATCTGGTGTAAGTCAGACAAACCAAACATGTGTGCTTGATTAATGATAATTGTATTGGCATTGGGAATATCTAAACCCGACTCGATAATGTTAGTTGAAACCAATACATCATATTCTCCCTCAACAAATTTTAACATAGCTTTTTCAAGCTGGTGCCCTTCCATTTGACCATGTGCTATGGTGATGCGGCAATCGGGAACTAATTTGTAAATGATGTTAGCAATAGATTCAATATCGCTTACGCGATTGTGTACAAAGAAAACCTGACCCCCACGCTTTAACTCATAACTTACAGCATCGCGAATTAATACTTCGTTAAACGTGTGCAACTCGGTTGTAACCGGTTGGCGATTAGGTGGAGGTGTAGCAATAATACTTAAATCGCGTGCGCCCATTAAAGAAAAATGAAGTGTGCGCGGAATGGGCGTTGCAGAAAGTGTTAGCACATCTACATTTACTTTCATTTCTTTTAGCTTGTCTTTGGTTTTAACACCAAACTTTTGTTCTTCATCGATTATGAGTAAACCTAAATTTTTAAACTCAATGTCTTTGCTTACCACACGGTGTGTGCCAATTAAAATATCTACTTCACCTTCCTTAACACGTTTGAGTGTTTCTTTAATTTCTTTATCGCTTCTAAAGCGAGACACATATTCAACGCGAGCAGGCAGCCCTTTTAATCGTTCACTAAACGTTCTATAATGCTGATAAGCCAAAATAGTTGTTGGCACTAAAACAGCTACTTGTTTGCTATCGGCCACAGCTTTAAAAGCAGCGCGTATGGCCACTTCTGTTTTTCCAAAACCAACATCGCCACACACTAACCTGTCCATGGGGTGTGCTTGCTCCATGTCGCGTTTTACATCTTCTGTAGCTTTGGCCTGATCAGGCGTATCTTCATAAATGAAAGATGATTCTAACTCAGCCTGCAAGTAACTATCAGGAGAAAAACCAAAGCCTGGTGCGCTCTTGCGTTTGGCATATAAGGCGATAAGTTCTTTCGCGATGTCTTTAACTTGTTTCTTAACCTTGGCCTTTTTGTTTTCCCACTCTTGTGTGCCTAGTTTGTTCATCACAGGCGGTGTGCCTTCTTTGCCTGTGTATTTAGAAATTTTGTGCAGCGCATGAATGCTTACATAGAGCAAATCGTCATCTCTGAAAATTAAACGGATGGCTTCTTGTTCGTGTCCGTTTACTTCTTTTTTTTCCAGCCCCGCAAATTTGGCAATACCGTAATCAATGTGTGTTACAAAATCTCCGGGTTGTAAAGTATAAAGATCGCGCAGGGTTAAGGCTTTCGATTTGGTAAACTTTTCTTTGGCTTTGTACCGATGAAAGCGTTCGAAAATTTGATGATCGGTATAACAAACTAATTTGGTATTGGCATCGATAAAACCACCGCGCAACGAAAAGTGCAAACCCTGAAACTTTACCTGAGCGTTAATTTCTGAAAAAATACTGTGCAACCGATCGAGTTGTCGCTCGGCTTCTGCCGAAATAAAATTATGAAATCCTTTATCGCGTAACTCCGCCAGATTAGCCGAAAGTAAATCGAAATTTTTATTGAACGAAGGTTGACCGGAAGATTGAATTTCGAAAGTTTGTTGCGCCTCTAAATATGTTCTGTTGCCAAACTCAACACAAGTAAATTGTTTGAAAGCTGAAATGAAAAACTCTTTTGTGGCGAACAAATCTTCCGGAGGAAGAATGAGATTGGCTTTCGATTTATTGTTTTGATTATAGGCCCACAAAACTTTTTCGAAGTTTTTATCTACCAAATCGAAAATCTGTTGGGTGTCTTTTATCCACCAGATAGTTTTAGGCGAAATAAATTCTGTGATAACCTGGTGATCATCTTTATGTAGAACGCTTTGTAAATTAGGAACGAGGTTGATGGTTTCTACCACATCAACGGATAATTGCGAGCCCGGTTCGAACGAACGAATGCTATCAATTTCGCTTCCGAAAAGTTCGATGCGATAGGGTAACTCGTACGAGAAAGAAAAGACATCTACAATACCTCCGCGTACAGCAAATTGTCCGGCTTCATAAACAAAATCTGTTTTTTCGAAACCCGATTCGTGTAAAAATTCTTCCAGAAAATTCACATCGAGGTTTTCTCCTTTTGTAACGGTAAATGTTTTAGAAGAAAGTGTTCGTCTGGTAATTACTTTCTCGCCTAAGGCTTCGGGATAAGTAACAACAATTTCGGGCTTTGTTTTAGTGGCGAGTTTGTTGAGTGTTTCGGTGCGTTGTAATACGTTTGCGTTTTCTACCTCGTCATACTCGTACGGCCTTTTGTACGACATCGGAAAAAACAAAATCTCGCGATTAAGCAAATTTTGTAAGTCGTTAAGAAAATACTGTGCTTCTTCGCGGTCTTGTAGTACAATCCAATAATCGGCAGGATGCAACTTAAAACTCGCTGCAACATATACACTATCTAAACTGCCGTGTAAACCTTTGATGCGAACATTTTGTGGTGAGGGTGCAGCAACTCCTGCGGCTACGGTTTTCACGAAACCATCCGCTGTGTACATACTTAAAAAATCGCTCGCCTTCACTTTTTACAACAAAGAGCGCAAAGATAAAGATAGGGTGTAAAACAACCCTAACTATTCTAATCTTAATTTTAGTAATTTAACAACATGTATTTTGTTCACTTGTTAATTCAGTTTACAGCAATATTCAGCGTAATTTTATTGCTGATTGGTTTGTACAAACCTTGGGTGGTGTTGTGGTGGGAACACCGACAAGACAGACTGAAAGTGATTAAACTCTATGGCTCAATTGCTGCTTTATTATTTTTGTTGCAGTGGTTTATTTGATTCTTTCTGCCAACACAAGTTGTTTCTTTTTTTCTTCGCTGTAAGCCAACAAGTAGTGCGAGCCACCATCCATCAGTTTTAATTTTTGTTTGAGTTGTTCCGGCTTTAACGGATAGTTGCGCGTTATGATGTTTGCTTTTCTGTCGGGAATATAGGCATGAACCTCCGAAGCATCAGCTTTTAACAACTGTGTAATTTTAAAAACACGACCCGGAAAGTTTTCAATCAACTTATTGGATGTATATAAGTGAGTATGCAAAGCAATCTTATTCAAATTAAATTCTTTAGCAATCCATTGAAAAGCGCCTGCTTTTAATAAAGCAACATCGGGCTCGTATATAAAGTTTTGCGTGTTTTGATACTGGATTTTAATGGCACTTTCTTCTTCTTTGGTAAAAAAGTTTTGATAGAGAATAGAACCTTTCTCATCAGCCAGTATAAAATGTTTCTTTATGGAAAGAGTTTGTTCTTGTACACAACGATAAACCACTTCTTTACATTCGTTTTTAATTGAAATAACAAACACATCGCTTACAAATTTTAATTGTTGGCAAGCTGCATCAATATCAAGTAAAGGAGAAGTTTTAATCCAAACTTCTTTGGCTTTTCTTAGCAAGGTTGGTAGTAAAGCCACAACATCGGGCGAGCAATCTGCCAGGCTGTGTACTTTTTGGTCTTCTCTTCTTCGGGATGGATCGATATAGAGTAAAGAGAAATTTTCCTTAGTTTGATGGATAAACTCTTCAGCGTTTATGTTTTGATATACTGCATTTTTAAAATACAAAACCTGATGGTTGTGTCGGGCGATGGCCAGCAATTCATCATTGGGTTCTACGTAAACTATTTTTTCAAAATGTTGGCCGATAAAAAAAGTATCAACCCCGAAACCACCTGTTAAATCTGCAAAACTGATGAAGTCGTTTGGTATAAACTGTTTCATCAAGTTTACTTTTACTAATGCCGTAGCTTCGGATGAACATTGTTCGATGGAAATACCTTTAGGATAAATGATATGTTGAGTATTGAAGTAAAGCGGAAGTTTTTTCTCGGCCTTTTGTTTTTGTTTGATTTGATTGGCTAATTCTGCAGAACGAATGTGTTGAATAACAATATTCTTCAGGGCAATTTCTACAGGATCGGCCAGCGCATTTTCTTGTAAATAATGTTGTACTTCCGGGTGAAGTAGCGCGGTAACAAAATTGTTCATCTATTAAAATTACTGTTTTTGCCTCATCTTCAACAAAAACATATTTCGCAAGTAAACAAGTAAACCCATGCTTTGCGATACGAGTAGCACCGGATCGTTACGATGAAAACCATACCACACTATTAACATGGAGGCCAACGCACTAATAACCCAAAAACCAAAAGGCAAAACCGATTCTTTTTGTTTTTCAGAAAAATACCACTGGTATAAGTACCGAAGATTAAGGGTTAATTGCCCTACTGCCCCGAGCATCACCACAAAATCAGCATAACCGGTTTCATTTAAAATTAAAGATGCTTTGCCTGTGTATAACAACCACGACCACGAAACAAAAGGTTGAAGAAAAACGACCGCTCTAATCAGAAAAGGAATTTCCATCCAGGCTTTTTTCAATTGTAAATTGCGGATGTAAATAAAATAAGAAAGGGTTTGACCCAATAAAATAACGGCATCTTGCCGCAACACGCCATAAACGAAAAAAAGAAATGAAGCGAATAAACTAATTTGCCAGAAAATAACAGGCGAAACCACGCGACCCGCTTTTTCGGATAAAAACAATTGGATGAGCAAACGCGTGCCAAATAATGCCTGTGCAAAAAAGCCCAAACCAAATAACCAATATTGCCTGATGAACTCCATGAATCTGCAAAACAACAAAAAGCATTTGGATAATTTATTAACCAAATATTAGAAACATGTTATACGATGTTGTGATAGTAGGCGGAGGAGCAGCTGGATTTTTTGCCGCAATTGAAGTTGCAACTGCAAAACCAACGTGGAAAATTGTGATTGTGGAAAAAACACCCAAGCTACTTACAAAAGTTAGTATATCAGGAGGAGGTAGATGCAACGTTACACACCATTGCTTTGAGGCAAAACCATTATCGAAGCATTATCCACGAGGAGAGAAAACACTAAGACAACTCTTTCAGCATTTTCAGGCTAAAGATGTGGTGGCGTGGTTCGAAAAAAGAAAAGTGAAACTAAAGACAGAAGAAGATGGCCGCATGTTTCCGGTAACCGATTCATCGGAAACCATTGTTCAAACTTTTTTACAAGAAGCAGCTGCAAGAAAAATAGAAATACGCACGAAAGCAGAAGTAAGCTCAGTAATTTTTAAGGGTAATACCTGGCAAATAACCATCAACCAAAAAGAAAAAATTATAGCTAAAAAAGTATTGATCGCCATAGGCGGAAATGCAGGTGTACAACATTACGATTGGTTAAAAGATACGGGCCACACTATAAAACCACCGATTCCATCTTTGTTTACGTTCAACGAAAAAGAAAAAAGATTTAAAGAATTAATGGGCATTAGTGTAGCACAGGCAGAAGTAAAAATTGAAGGCAGTAAATTTGCTTATACAGGTCCGTTACTGATAACCCATTGGGGGTTAAGTGGTCCGGCCGTTATTAAACTTTCGGCCTGGGCAGCAGAATATTTATTTGAAAGAAAGTATACCTTTTATGCATTAGTAAATTGGACCGGCACCGAAACCGAACAAAGCTTTAAAACAAAAACAGAGGCCTATCGCCAACAACACCCAAAACAAATTATAGCTAAGCATCCGCTATTTAACCTACCACAAAGATTGTGGGAAAAATTATGCGAAGAGGCAGCAATAGAACCAACAAAAATATGGTCGGAAATTGCGCTTCGCCAATCTAATAAACTAATGGAGCAAGTTTTGCGCTGTAGGTTCTCCATTCTGGGTAAAACCACATTTAAAGAAGAATTTGTTACCTGTGGAGGAATTCCATTATCCGAAATTGAATTACCATCTATGCAAAGCAAAGTTAAACCCAACTTGTTTTTTGCAGGCGAAGTGTTGGACATTGATGGCGAAACCGGAGGATTTAACTTTCAATCGGCCTGGACAACCGCATACATGGCGGCACAAGCAATTGCGCAAATACCTGCTAGTGAAGGATAATCAATTTTTTTATTCCAACGGACGAGCTATATTAGCATCGACCAATAACTTAAAAACTATGAAAAACATCTGGATAGTAGTTTTCGCTTTATGCTCATTACAAGCGAAGGCACAGAAATACACAGGGGATAGCTGGGCAAAAGTTAAATCAGCGGGCGGAACACTTACCGTTATCTATTACGAACAACCCGGCCTTATTTACAAAGATGAAGCAACCGGCAAAATGAAAGGAGTTTGTGCCGATATTTTAGAAGACTTTACCAAATTTGTGAAAGATAAATATGGAAAAACACTAACCGTTAACTACGCAGCCAAAGAACAAATCTTTCCTAACTTTTTATCGACCACACAAAACACACCCAACATAATGGGCATTACCAATGTAACGGTAACAGAAGAGCGTAAAAAGATTTTGAAATTTACACCGTCATTTATGACTAACCCCGTGGTAATGCTCACCCATAAAGATGCCCCCTCAATTTCATCTTTAACCGAATTAACGAAGACACTTTCAGGGTATAATGCAAAAGTAATTGCCGGATCTACCCATGTTAAGGTAATCGAAAAAATAAAAAAGGAACACGCACCTAACCTTAAGATAAGCTATGCAAACTCCGGAGGTGAAATATTAAAAGAACTTTCGGGTGGGCCTAAGTTATTTACTGTGCTCGATTTTACAGAGTATATAGATGCAACACGCAAACAACTTCCAGTAAAAAGACAAAACGTAAATTTCGGAGCTTCAGAAGAGTTGGGCTTCATCATGAGTAAACAAACTGATTGGGATTTACCTTGGAACGAATTTCTAACGGCCGACTATAGAAAATCGGTTAGATACAGAAAAATTATTGTAGACAACCTCGGGGCCACTTTTCTTAGTATTCTAAAGTAAACGAAAGGCTGCTGATCAAGCAGCCTTTTTTATTTAGCTAAAAATAAATCAGTAATGCTTTGTTTCTTTAAATAGATCACCATCTTTAAAAGTATATGTAATTAACGATGTACAGATCGGTTTCAATTTTTTGCTGTAACGAAAACAATAGAATAATTCAGATAAAATAAGCATTAAAAAGTTCAGACTCATTTGTAAGTGAACAGCAAACAACATTTTTTTTCATAGGGAGAATCTAATTTGGCAGCTACCAAATTAGAACGAACATGAAAGTAATTTTGAACACCTGCGTTTATGTCTAACTTAGTAGTGTTGCTAACACATAAAAATGCACCATCCATTTCTTCTCTTTCGCAAATACCCACTTCATTAAATGGGTATACAGCAAAAGTTTTGGGGGGCTCTACACACAGTAAAATAATGGAAGAGATAAAAGAAGAAAATGCACCCAACTTAAAAATTACCTATGCCAATTCGGGTATTGATATTATGAAAGAACTTACAGAGTCATCTAAAATATTTACCATTTTAGATTTTACAGAGTTTATTAACGCCAGCCGAAAACAATTGCCTGTAAAAAGACATAATGTAAATGTTGGATCGAGCGAGGAGCTGGGCTTTATCATGAACAAGCAAAGCGATTGGGATAAACCCTGGAATGAGTTTTTAACAATCGAATACAGAAAATCGGTACGCTACCGCAAAATTATTGTAGATAATCTGGGGGCAAATTTTTTAAGTATGCTGAAATGAAAAGAGGTGCGCATTTAACGCACCTCTTTTGTTTGAAAATAGACGCTTAGTTCTTCAGCGATACTTTTAACTTAAGATTTAACCAAAACAGATTTAAGTAAATGTTCTGCTATTTGCACGGCATTAGTTGCCGCGCCTTTACGTAAGTTATCGGCCACAATCCATAAGTTTAACGTGTTAGGTTGCGATTCATCCCTTCTTATTCTACCCACAAAAACTTCGTCTTTTCCTTGTGCAAACAAAGGCATCGGATAAACATTTTGCTTAGGTTCATCTTGCACCACAACACCCGGTGCTTTGCTTAATAAATTTCGCACTTCTTGTAAATCAAAATCTTTATGAAACTCGGCATTAACGGCTTCGCTATGCCCGCCCATAGTTGGCACGCGCACAGTTGTAGACGTTACACCAATACTATCGTCACCCAAAATTTTTCTGGTTTCGTTTACCATCTTCATTTCTTCTTTGGTATAACCGTTATCCTGAAAAACATCGATGTGAGGCAAAGCATTCATATCGATTGGGTGAGGATAAACTTTTTGCGCAGGTTTACCGGCACGTTCGTCCATCATTTGTTGTACAGCATCTTTACCTGTGCCCGTTACAGATTGATAAGTTGAAACAACAATTCGTTTTAGTTTATAAGCTGCATGCAAAGGAGCCAACGCCACAACCATTTGTATGGTAGAACAATTAGGATTAGCGATAATGCGATCTTCTGCCATTAACAAATTGCCATTAATTTCGGGCACCACTAATTTTTTGGTGGGGTCCATTCTCCATGCAGAAGAATTGTCGATTACAACGGTACCCATTTCAGCAAAACGAGGCGCCCACTCTAACGAGGTGCCACCACCGGCCGAAAAAATAGCCACATCCGGAGCCAGCTTGCAAACTTCTTCCATGCTTTTAATGGTGTATTCCTTACCCTTAAATTTTATTGTATGGCCAACCGATTTGGCAGAGGCAACCAAGTAAAGTTCATCAAATTGAAATTGGCGTTCTTCCAACACCTTTAGCACTTCCTGCCCAACCAGGCCGGTGGCTCCCACAATAGCTAGTTTCATAAAGGTTAATAATTAAAACACAAAAGTATTAGTTTTGATGCAGCACAGTAAAAACATGAACAGAATATTTATCACTTTGTTTTTACTCCCCTCTATGTATGCGTTTGCTCAGGTAAACGAAAATTTTTCTGATAACGAGTTAACTGAAAATCCACCGTGGATTTTATCCGATCCTTTGCATTGGACAGTTGAAAACCAAAGGTTGAAGTCTGCCAGCACGGTAGCTAGTTCATTCTTTCAAATTGTTACTGCTTCTCAGCCAAATCAAGGAGCTCAATGGGAAATAGATGTGCAGTTAGATTTTTTAACGAGTGCGAACAATTATGTTGATGTTTATTTAACAAGTACAGAACAGAATTTAATTTCAGTTTCAAATTCTGGGTATTTTGTTAGAATTGGTGATTCAGCTGATGAAATCAGTTTATTCAAAAAGAAACCCAATGTTTCAACTCCTGTCAAAATCATTGATGGGAAAGATAAGTCAACCGATAAAAACAGCAACAACGTTTATATAAAAGTTATACGCGATGCCAACAACGTTTGGACTTTAGAACGCGACACAACAGTACTTAAAAATAAACCGCACATTGAAGGCTCAGTAACCGATAATGAAATCACAACATCTAACTTCTTTGGTTTGTTAGTTCGCCAATCCACAACATCGTTTCATGGTAAGCATTTTTTCGATAATATTTATGTGGGACCGATTATTCTTGATACTGCGCCACCTGAAATTTCGAATATTACGGTTGTTGATGCAAAAACCATCAGCATACAATTTTCTGAAAAGGTAAATCAAACCCTTGCGGAAAATGAGAGCAGATATACGTTAAATGAAACCACACCACCCACACAAGTAATTTTATTGCAAGACAAAAAAACGGTTACGTGTACTTTTGCCAATGCTTTTCCGAACGATGCCACCAGCACCATTACCATTTCGGGTTTACAAGATTTGGCAGGCAATGAGGCAACGAGTTTAAGCAAAACCTTTTATTTTTTGCAGCCCGATAACGCTGATTTATACGATGTTGTACTAACCGAATGCATGCCCGACCCTTCGCCAACTATTGCATTGCCCGATGCAGAATGGGTTGAACTACACAACAGAAGCAACAAAATTTTCAATTTAAAAAACTGGAAAATATCGGATGGAACAACCACAGGAAATTTAGGCGAATACATTCTTCGCCCGGGAAATTATGTTATTCTTCTTTCTTCATCTAATGTTTCACCTTTCTCTAATTTGCCTGTTATTGGTGTTAGTAATTTTCCAACATTAAATAATGCCGAAGAAACTTTATTCTTACAGGATGATCAGCAAAATTTACTGGATAAACTAAGCTACTCTAGCACGTGGTACAAAGATGAAGACAAAGCCAGTGGTGGCTGGTCGCTCGAGCGCATCGATATCAACAATGTTTGTGCCGATGAAGAAAACTGGAAAGCCAGCGAAGCCGCACCAGGCGGAACACCGGGCGCAATCAACTCTGTAAAAAATAGTTTGCCCGACCAATTGCCACCAGTTCTTTTAGATGTTTTTGCCGCAAGTGAAAACACGATTCAAATAACGGTTAATGAAAAACTTGATGCAACAATACCATCGCAGTCAAACTTTTCAGTATCACCCAACGTAGAAATTTCGTCCGTAAATTTTACAGATGAAAGGTTGAAAGGATTAACCCTACAAACAACAGAAAATCTGGATTCAGAAGGTTTATATACACTAAATATTTCAAGCTTAACAGATTGCGCAGGCAATACAAGCAAAAGTGTAGAAACACAATTTGCTTTGCCTCAACCTCCAGAAAACGGAGACATCATCATCAACGAAATTTTGTTTAATCCGCAAGTGGGAGGTGTAGATTTTGTAGAGTTATGGAACACATCCAATAAATTTATTAATCTTCAAAATTGGAAAATCGCCAACGAAAAAGAAGGTGAACCAGATGAACTAAAAACCATTATCACACAAAATAAAATTATCAAACCGAACGAATACATCGTATTAACAGAAAACACGGAAACCCTACGCACACAGTATCCATTAAGCAATCATCTATCCTTTATCACAGTTGATTTACCCCCAATGCCAGATGAAAGTGGCATACTTATACTGATGAATGATGCAGAAGAAATACAAGAAAAAATATCGTACCACGAAGATTGGCACAACCCGTTGCTACGCGAAACCGAAGGCGTTTCTTTAGAGCGAACACATCCGCAAAACGATGGTTTATCGCAACAAAGTTGGCAATCGGGGGTTCAGGCATCAGGCTACGCCTCACCGGGTTTAGCCAACGCCAATTATCTGGAAAAATCTTCTCAAGCTGAGCAAATCAAAATAGAGCCGGAGATCTTTCAACCATTACGGGGCAATCCGGCATTTACCACGATCAGTTATGTTTTAAACAGAAACGGATTAACGGCTAAAGCAGAAATTTATGATTACGAAGGAAGATTGATAAAAACAATTGCCAACCAGCAAACATTGGCCAATGCAGGCTCGTGGGTTTGGCATGGCGACCAAAACGATGGCACAAAAGCACGCGATGGATTTTACACTTTATTCGTTCAACTATTTGATACATCAGGATTTGTAAAGACCTTGCGTAAAAGAATAGTGATAGCCTCTCCCTAACGTATGTTACGCGATATAGTCAAGCACAACCTGGGCATGAACAAAGAGTTTCGCCCGCGTGGCGAGCAACCCGGTCGCCTCGAAAATTTTAGCGATGCCGTTTTTGCGCTAGCCATTACCTTACTTTTAATTTCTACTTCGCCACCACAAACGTTTAATCAGTTAGTAAAATTTACTTTCGAGTTGTTTCCGTTTATTCTTTGCCTTGCGTGGTTGGCCTACATCTGGTACGAACATTTTTTATTTTATTACCGCTACGGAGTACGAAATAAAAATGTAATAATCTTAAACACTATGTTTTTAATTGTGGTACTCTTCTTTGTGTATCCGCTTAAATTTTTAACAAAACTAGCGCTGTTTGCCATAAGTGTTCCTTTTAAAATAGATTGGCTTACGCAAGATTTAATTGCATCGGTAAAAGGAGCAGATATGGGCGCGTTAATGATTATCTATGGCTTGGGTGTTTCGTTGGTATTTTTTATTTTATCCTTGATGTATCGGTATGCTTGGAACAATAGAAAATCATTAAGTTTAAATGAAATAGAAGAGTTTGATACATTAACCAGTCGAAAGGGAAATTTTTTGATGGCTATTATTCCTTTGATTTCTGTTTTGTTAGCGATTTTGTTTTACAACTATCAATTTGTAGGCGCCATTGCCGGATTTTCCTACTTTTTATATTGGCCAACCATGATGGTTTTCGGCATACAGGCGGATAATAAAAGAAAAAAAATAGTAGAAGCGTTTAATCAGAAAGAAAATGAAAACGAATTGGCTCAGGTATAGTTTATCTTTATCCACCTTGTTTTTGGTAATAGCGTGTGGAGGTACAAAAAAAGAAGAAGTAAAAACACAGCCTGAAACACCCGCGCTTTCTTATCAAATAAAAAGTACTATACCACACGATACAGAAGCCTTTACACAGGGTTTTTATGTGCATAACGGTGAACTATACGAAAGTACAGGCCAGGCGGGCTCGTGGATAGGCATCGTAAATGTTAACTCTGGCAAGGCCGATAAGAAAGTGATATTATCTGACGAATATTTTGGCGAAGGTATTACCATTCTAAACAATAAAGTGTATCAGTTAACCTGGCAAAACAAAAAGGGTTTTGTGTACGATGTAAAAACCTTTAAAAAGCTGAAAGAGTTTGAATATTCAACCGAAGGCTGGGGAATAACCAGCGATGGTAAAAATTTAATTATGAGCGATGGCAGCCATAAACTATTTTATTTAGATACAACAACTTTAAAGTCGATAAAAACCCTTGAAGTAAAATACGAAAATGCACCCATGAAAGAATTAAATGAGTTGGAATACATCAACGGGTATATTTACGCTAACATTTGGCAAACAGATAGAATTGTTAAAATCAATCCGGCAAATGGAGAAGTAGTTGCAACGTTAGACTTAGAAAATTTAAGCAACCAAGCGAAAATGATTAACCCGCAAATGGATGTATTAAACGGAATAGCCTGGCACGATAAAACAAAATCGTTTTTGGTAACCGGAAAATACTGGCCATTTATTTATGTACTAAATGTTGAAGGAATGAACTAAACAATATGAAAACCTCCTTATTAAAAATTTCTATTCTTCTTTCTTTTGCTGTATTCATGAGTTGTTCTAAAGAACAAAAAAACATGAATATCAACATCGAAGCAGTTGCAATCGATACAGCCTATAAGCAATTGCGCATTAATACATTCGATGTAGTTTCGTTTGCACCCACATTACTGGATTCGGTTTTGTTAGATAGCACAGGATATGGCAAGATAAACCTGGATATACAGAAACCCACTTTTGCCTATTACGATTTCAACACAATAAGCGGGCTGATGATTTTAGAACCCGGTTATCAATTGCAAATGAAATTGGCAAACAACAACATTACATTTTATGGAGAAGGGGCCGAGGGCAATAATTACCTGAATAGAGTTAAACAAATTCAAGTTAAGTACGAATCGCTTGGGGGTTTATATTATTGGGAAATGCCTGATGAAATTTTCGAAGCGAGACTGGATTCTTTAGAAAAGGAAACACAAAAATTTACCGAACAGTATTTCGATTCGGTTAAAGTAAGCCCGAAACTAGAAGAAGTTTTAAAGCAAAGTGTAAACTATCATATCGTATCGTTAAGGCAAGCAAAACTTACAGAAAAGTATGAATTAGACAGTGCAACTTTCGAACAAAAGAAAAAACAGATACACAGTAAAATAAAGTTCGATCATAACATGGTTGAACTCGGTTTGTTGGTTTATGGCGTTGTGATGAACAGTTATTTGGAATTGGAAGTATATAAAAATTTACCACAAAACAGTAATGTTGCCGAGGCAGATTCTATTCAACCTTTGTTAACAAGCCAAGCCATTAAACAACTTACCCTTAAGCCAAAAGAAATGGAGTTAATTATGGCGCACAATGTAGAATATTGGATGTCGCTTATCGGCACAAAGCCATCTGTTAAAATCATATATGATGATTTCAAAAAGATTTTTCCTCAATCAACTTACCAAACAGGTTTAGAAAAACATTTTAATAAATGGCAAAAGATTGAAACAGGAAATAGTGCACCCGATTTTACGGGCATTACACCAACAGGAGATACCGTAAAACTAAGTCAATTGAAAGGTAAAAAAGTATACATAGATGTTTGGGCAACGTGGTGCGGGCCATGCCGGCAAGAGTTTCCGTATTCGATTAAACTGAAAGAAAAATTAAAAAACAGAGACGATATCGTTTTCTTATATGTATCCGTTGACGAATCGAAAACAGCGTGGGAAAAATTTTTGCAAACCAAAGAAGCACCACAAGGTTTGCATATTTGGCAAGCGAAGCCCACTATTTTAGACGATTACTTAATATCGGGCATTCCGCGGTACATGCTCATAGATGAAAACGGAAAAATAAAAATGGCCGATGCACCTAGGCCATCATCTGGTAATCTTTTTGGGCAACTTTAAAATGTTTTGCTTAGTATAAACTATAATGGCAGAAAAAATAAGCCAAGAGATCTACTAAAGTTTTTTTCATATTCTTTTATGAAGGTATAATGCAATAAACCTAAATGCGAAATATGCTGAAATAATGTAGTTAACTTTTCATCAGACATTTGATTATACAGAATTACGTCTCTGTTTTTTGGTTTCTTCTTTAACCCTTCTGGCCTAACAATCTGGTAAACTTTTCCATTACAGGTGGCTTTCCAACTTCCATCTCTACGCTCTTCGTAAACAAAAACAGAGCCTTCTACCATCATAATTTTATCGGGCATGCCGTTCCCTTTTGTAGTAAGCGTAGCGAGTTTGTTTCCTGCTGAATCGTTTATATAATAGATTTCGCCTTTATCAACACGCTCTATGGTAAACGATTCGTTGTTTGAATTCCACATTCTGAATTTGGCACCCCTCCATTTTTCATTTTTATGCATAGAAAAATTCATAGAAGGTTTACCCTGGAATTGGAAGATAACACTATCACCCGCTTTGATGGTGTTTAGCTTATATTCAATAGTGTCGACCTGAGAAAAAACCAAAGAAGAAGAGAGAATGAATAAAACAGAAATCGAAAAAATTTTCATATAACGAGAATTATACACTAAAATAAAAAAACCCCGATATCTCGGGGCTTTTTTTATGCGGTAAGTTGAATTTCTTCTCCTTCTTTATCTACAAATCTGTATTCTGTCATCGCCATGCTCGAATCTTTTTCCAACTTTACCCAGTGTTTGTACTTAATGAACCATTTCATTCTTTGCGATACAAAACCAGTAGTAAAATAAGCATGTAGATATGGATGTAAAGCTAGCACCAACCCTTTTTCATTTTGTTTTACCAGCAAATGCTCCAATGTTTTTTCGATCTGGTCGCTCACCAAAATAGAAGCGGTAATCTTGCCTGTGCCGTTACAGGTAGGGCAAACTTCTTTGGTAACGATATTCATCTGCGGGCGCACACGCTCGCGCGTAATTTGCATAATGCCAAACTTAGATAAAGGCAACACAGTATGTTTCGCCTTATCTTCTTGCATGGCATCTTTCATTGCCTGGTAAATAGCGCGCTTATGATCGGGATTGCGCATATCGATAAAATCGATTACTACAATTCCGCCCATATCGCGCAAACGCAATTGTCTGGCAATTTCTTTGGCGGCTTCAACATTAACAGAAATAGCGGTGTCTTCTTGGCTATCCTCGCGGTTAGATTTGTTTCCGCTGTTAACATCAATTACGTGCAAAGCTTCGGTGTGTTCAATAATCAAATACCCGCCTCCTTTTAAACTTACTGTTTGGCCAAAGGCAGACTTAATTTGTTTTTCGATACCGAAGTGTTCGAAGATTTTTGTTTTACCTGTGTAGAGTTTTACAATCTTTTCCAAATCAGGTGAAATGTTGCGCACATATGTCTTGATTTCATCATACAGTTTTTTATCATCAATCTGTATGCTATCGAAAGACTCGTTAAGCAAGTCGCGCAACAAAGAAGAAGTTTTATTTAACTCTCCGATTAATTTTTCGGCAGGTTCTGCATCGGCAAGTCTGGCAATGCCATCTTCCCACATTTTAATAAGGTTGCGCAGATCTTTATCAAGTTCTGCTACATCTACACCTTCGGCTACCGTTCGGATGATAACACCAAAGTTAGCAGGCTTAATAGAGGTAATGAGTTTTTGCAGGCGTTTGCGTTCTTCGCCTGAAGTAATTTTTTTAGATACGCTTACCGCATTACTAAACGGCACCACTACCAGGTATCTGCCTGCCAGTGATAACTCGCACGAAAGTCGTGGCCCTTTTGTTGAGATGGGTTCTTTTACAATTTGAACCGGAATAACCTGACCTTTGGTGAGTTGCTGGGCAATTTTACCGTGTTTGTCAATGTCTTCTTCCAGCGTGAATTTTTCCAACTTACCAAAAATCTTCTTGGCTTTAACCAATTTGGTAAATTTCGACAAAGAACTGAATTGTGGTCCTAAGTCGAGGTAATGAAGGAAAGCATCTTTATCGTAGCCTAATTCTATGAAAGCGGCATTTAAACCTTGTACTACTTTTTTAACAGTACCCAGGTAAATGTCGCCTACTACGAATTTACTTCCACCTTCTTCATTGTGAAATTCAACCAGTGTTTTATCTCGCAGAAGGGCTATACGGCATCCGTCCTGAGTCGCGCTGATGATTAGCTCGTTGCTCAAAACTTTTTAGATTTAATGTTATAGGATTGTATAGCAATTAGTCTGAAATGGTGAAAACGGCAAAACAAAACGCTTTGCCGCTTACCAAATAAGATCAATTATTTCTTCTTATGACGGTTCTTTCTCAAACGCTTCTTGCGCTTGTGTGTAGCCATTTTGTGCTTTTTTCTTTTCTTTCCGCTTGGCATAGCAATTTTTCAATTTGTGGCTTTGGTTTTTCGCCTGGGCCGGTTAAACAATTATTTTAAATCCTTCAGATACGAATCTACAGTTGCTTGTACAGCAGGATCCGGATCCATTTTTTTTACTTTCTCGAACTGCGATCTGGCTTTTTCTTTCTGGTTGGTATTCATATAGGCCAATCCTAAAAGCAAATTTCCCTGAATATGCTCAGGACTAATTACCAAAAGCTGTTGTAAACGTTCAATGGCATTTTCATATTGACCCGATTGAATCGACAGCATTCCTAAGTTGAAAAGTGCTGTTTCATTTTTAGGATCTTGTGCCAATACTTCGCGCAACATAAGAACGCCCTGCATGGGGTTTGCTGAAGACAAATACGTCATGGCGAGATTGTTTTTCACAACCAGATTGTCTGGTTGTTTTTCTAAAACCTTTTGGTAAAAGTTTTGTGCCTTCTCGGCCAATGTTTTTTGTTTTTGCGCATCAATGGCAAAAGTGAAAGCCTGAAAATAAGCATCACCCGCTTTTTCCCATGCGTTTACAGTGTTAAAGAACGAAGCAGCATCTTCTGCAAACCAACCCGCGCTGTCGAAAACTCCAGCCTCGAGATAGCGGTTTGCTAAAGAGTCGGCAAAGATAGCCTTTTTTTCTTTTTCGGCTGCATTTGCCCATAAAGTACGGTAATCAGCTATGATTTTCTTGAAGGCAACAGGGATGCCACTATGCATTGAATTTCCTGTGTTGGCTTGTTCAGGATTAACCCGCTGAAGGCTGTCTACAGCAACAGGCGCATCGTTTTCAACTACAGATTTAGGAAGTTGAAAAAGCAGTACAACTACAAGGATGCTGATAAGCAATAAAAGGATACGATTTTTTAGCATAAGGCGGTTTGCCAAGGGTCATTAATCCATTTCCTCATCTGGCGGCAAAGCCTTTTCGGCCATTTCTTTTACCTTATCGCTGTTTTTAATCTTTTGAATAAAGATTTTAGCAGGTTTAAAGGCAGGAATATAATGTTCATCTATAACGATAGCCGTATTGCGCGAAATGTTACGGGCTATTTTCTTTTTTCTCTTCTTGTTGATAAAACTGCCAAAACCACGAATGTAAATGTTGTGGCCCGAAGCCATGTTGTTTTTTACAACACTTAAAAAAGCTTCTACGGTAGCATTAACATCGGCTTTATCTACTCCGGTTTTGTCTGCAATTTCGTTAATGATGTCTGCTTTGGTCACAGTATGTAAGTTTAAGTCCTTGTAAATGAAGGCTCAAAGTTAAGCCAGCGAATTACATTCGCAAACAGATATAGGCTGATTATCAATTTTTTAACCGGCTTATGGTCGTTTCGGCCTTTTGCCGCATCTTGCCGGTATGAACAAAAAGAACAGCTATTTTTTTGCAGAAAAAATTATAGACTGGTATACCGAGCAAAAGCGCAATTTACCTTGGCGCAATACAAAAGATCCGTATAAAGTTTGGCTTTCGGAAATAATCTTACAGCAAACACGTGTAGCACAAGGGTTACCGTACTACAACAGGTTTGTTGAAAATTTTCCGACAGTAAGAAGTTTGGCAGAAGCAAAAGAGCAAGATGTTTTGCGTTTATGGCAAGGCTTGGGCTATTACAGCCGGGCAAGAAATTTACATAAATGTGCAAAGGTAGTGGTGGCGAGTGGTGGCACTTTTCCGGATAACTTTTTGGATTTAAGAAAACTACCCGGTGTTGGCGATTACACGGCCGCGGCAATTGCTTCCTTTTGTTTTGATGAAGCCGTGCCGGTTGTAGACGGAAATGTTTACCGCGTATTGGCCAGGGTTTTTAACATAGATGTACCCATACAAACACCAAAAGCCCGACAAACATTTTTTGATAAAGCAAAACAAGAAATGCCTGTAGAACAAGCTGCAACTTTTAACCAAGCTATAATGGAATTTGGCGCACTACAATGCGTGTTTAAAAATCCGGACTGCGAAAAGTGTGTGTTAAAAAAGAAATGCGAAGCCTGGCAACATCAACGGGTAGAGCAATTACCAGTTAAGGAAAAAAAGAGTAAAACCAGAAATCGCTATTTCTATTATTTAGTTAAAAAGAAAGGCAAAGCCATTTATATGAAACAAAGAATTGAAAAAGACATTTGGCATGGCTTGTACGACTTCGAACTAGTTGAAACGGAAAAAGAGAAAAAAGAAAAAGAATTAGTAGCAAAATACAATCCGCAAAAAATTTCTAAAGTGTATAAACATCTTTTATCGCACCAAACTATTTATGCACGTTTTATGCTGACATCAAACGTAAATAAACCACAAGGCAAAGCGTACACGTTAAAACAAATTGAAGCATTACCTAAACCAAGGCTGATTCTGCAATATTTACAAGACGAAGAAATTCTGGAGTAGGTCAATTAATGTCGCGATAAGACATAGCTTGGAAGTTATACACGAAACCTATATACCTTTACATAAACAAACCATCAAAAACCATGGCTGGAGTAAACAAAGTGATTTTAATAGGGAGATTAGGAAAAGACCCTGAAATCAGAAATTTTGAAAACGGAGGTATGATCGCCAATTTTTCTATGGCAACATCAGAAACCTACAAAGACAGAACAACCGGAGAGAAAAAAGAAATTACAGATTGGCACAATGTAGTGGCCCGAATTCCGCAACAAGCAGAAATAATACAGAAGTATGTTAAAAAAGGCGATATGCTGTATGTAGAAGGTAAGTTGCGTACCCGCTCTTGGGAAAAAGACGGACAAACCCGATATACAACCGAAGTAATAATCGATAACTTTACCATGTTAACACCCAAAGGAAACAGCGGAGGTTCGGCAGGTAATATGAACAACACTACATCTGCAGAACCTTCCATAAACATGGAAGCAGGTACAGATGATCTACCCTTTTAAAAATAAACAAACACAATTTGTAAAGCTGTTGGGCTATGCCTCAACAGCTTTATTTTTTTTCCTATTTATTTCTTGCGAAAGAAATTATTTACCCAAACCATTGGGCTATAATAAAATTGAATTACCCAAAGCAGAATATCGCCCCTCGCCCGATACGCTTCCTTATACTTTCGAGTATTCTAAACACGCTCGCCTTTACCGCGATACCTCAAGCATTAACGAGCGTTATTGGATAGAAATAAATTATCCTTCGTTAGAAGCATACATACACGTTACCTATAAAGAATTACACAACAACGAAAAACTATTGCGCGAACTGGTAAACGATGCCTACGTGCTAACCTCCAAACACCAAATAAAAGCCTACGCGATAAACGAAGTGATATCTAAAACACCAAAAGGAAAAACAGCCGTTATAGCAGAACTGGAAGGAGATGTGCCAAGCCAGTTTCAGTTTACGATTACCGACTCTACTCAAAATTTTTTGCGCGGAGCGTTGTACTTTAAAACCAAAGTAAACAACGACTCGCTTCAGCCTTCGATAGATTTTATGAAGAAAGAGGTTATGCACCTTATCAACACAGTAGAATGGAAAAATAAATAAATGGAAACGCACGCACTCATCGAAAAATTTTATTCGGCTTTTCAGCAAAAGCAAACAGAAACTATGCTTGCCTGTTACCATCCGGAGGTGGTTTTTAAAGATCCCGTATTTGGCCAGCTAAATGCCGAAGATGCAAAAGCCATGTGGCGCATGCTTATACAAAGAGGAAAAGACCTCGATCTGCAATTTAAAATTGAAGCTACAACCAACCATTCAGCAACAGCCAATTGGGTAGCTACCTACACGTTTAGTGTAACAGGAAGAAAAATAAACAACCATATACAAGCCAACTTTGTTATAAAAGATGGTTTGATATACAGACATACCGACACATTTGATTTACACAAATGGTTGTATATGGCCTTTGGTTTTAAAGGATTACTTATTGCATATATACCACCGTTTAAAAATAAATTTAAAGCGGGCATTCAAAAAACGTTACAACAATTTAAAAACAAAAGCACCACATAAAAATGAAAACAGCCTTCCTTTCTGTGCTTTTATGTTGCGCCCAGCTTTGTTTTGCCAGCGACTCACTCACCTTTGTTTTTCTACATAAGAAAACCAACAACAACCCTATCTCGAAAGAAGAAACAGATAGAATTATGAGTGGGCACATGGCAAATATCCAGAAAATGGCAGATGAAGGTAAACTAGTAGTGGCAGGCCCTTTTGATGGAGGAGGAGGCATTTTTATATTTAAAACAGGCTCGGTGGCTAAAGTAAAAGAATGGTTAAAAAACGATCCGGGTATTATAGCTAAACGTTGGGGCGAAGAATATCTCCCTGTAACCTTTTCGTATGGCAACGCCTGCGTGGCAAAAGCCCCGTACGAAATGGTTTCGTATCATTTTATCCGATTCAGTTTAGATTTAACAAAATTTAATGTACAACATGCACCTGAAACATTAAATAAACACGATTTGTATTTGAAAAAATTAACGGTAACAGGTAACGTAGTTGCCATTGCATCATTCGGAAAACAAGAAGGAGGTATTTTGATTATGAAAGGCGAGCTGGATATGCGCGTACCCGAAGCGAGCCCGGCCGTTCAAGAACAATTGTTGCACCCAGCAGCCAAAATAGTATGGATAGCCAAAGGTTCTTTTTGTGAGTAAAGAATAAGTAAATTTAGTTCGATTATTCGCTCACTTCCTGTGCAAACGTAAAATAGTAACCGTTCAGATCTTCGATTGTAAATTCCAGCATACCATAAAAAGTTTTACGCATCTCTACTTTTACCAAAGCATGTGCGCGAACTTTCTCATAAACTTCTGCAACATCCGTTACTTTACAATAGAATGTGCCTGCTATACCTTTACGTACAGCAAGCGTAGGCATGTCTTCAGCTAAACTTGCCCTTGTTTGAAACATAAGCGCAACATCATTTCTTTTAACCATAGCCCACTCGGCTAAACCACTTTCGGGCACAGAGGCTATAACCTGAAAATCTAAAACTTGTGTGTAAAACTGAAGTGTAGCAGCCATATCGTCTACCACTAAATTGGGCGTAAGGCTTACCAAAGACGAATGCATATTTTTGTACTGTTTTAAAGTATTAATTTACATATTAAAACTAAGAATACGATATACACTTTTTCACACAACATCTTATTTTTGAAACCCATGAGTACTAGTAAAGTAACAAAACAGATTTTATTGATTAGCCTTCTGCTTTTGTCGTGTCAGAAACAAAGTCCTACGGTATTCGCGTTGGCTGTAGAGAAAGGAAAAATCAATAAAAAATATATTAATGAAGCCTCTGGTATAGATGCATCGGAAGTAAATGCAGGTGCCCTCTGGACCCACAACGATAGTGGAGGCGATGCAGATGCTTACTTACTTGATTCGTTAGGAAAATACGTGGCGAAAATTTCTTTCGACAATTTAAAAAATCGTGATTGGGAAGAAATAGCGGTTGCAAAGCATGCCGACACCTCCTATTTATACATAGGCGAAATTGGTGATAATCGTTCAATTTATTCAACCAAATACATCTACAAATGCAAAGAACCAAAATTAAGTAAAGACGAAACTAAACGTATAACCGAATTTGATACAATCGCTTTTGCATTAGAAGATGGCCCCCGCGACACCGAAGCGTTTTTTGTGGATGAAAAAACGCAAGACATTTACATTTTTAGTAAACGCGAACCCGAAATAAGTGTATATATTTTACCTTACCCACAAGCAACAAAAGGTATTTTAACCGCAAAAAAAATAGCCACCCAACCCATTACTCAAATTGTGGCAGCCGATTATAACGCGCAAACAAACGAACTTCTTTTAAAAAATTACGAAACAGTATACTACTGGAAAAAACTAAATGAAGAATCGTGGCAAAGTATGTTTGCCCGTTTACCTGTAAAACAACCCTACATTCCAGAGCCACAAGGAGAAGCCATTTGTTTTGCACACTCCGGCAACGGATACTATACGCTAAGCGAAGAAGCAAAAGGCGAAAAGCCAACTCTTTTATTTTATAAGAGAAATTAAGGTTTGTGTTTACGACACGCCTCGCTGCAATACTTTACGTTTTCCCAATTTTTCTCCCATTTTTTGCGCCAGGTGAAAGCTTTACCACACACAACACATTCTTTTTGCGGCAAATAAGATTTATTTCCTTTATGCATACCTGTATAACAACACAAACCTAAAGTGGGTTAACAAAAATATTTTTGATGTATCTTCGTTTTTGAAATATGCGTTTACTTTTTATTTTTTTGGTTGTACTGGCTTTTGTTTGCCCTGCGTTTGCTCAGGAAGAAACACCCGAGCCCGAAGACAGGCCCTTTACCATTAGCGAAGCCTTTGTTTTAGATTTATCGCAACCAGAAGAAGAAGAAGCTCCAAAAAAGAAAAAGGTTAAGAAAAGAGTTTACTATGGCGTTAAAACACGTAAAGGTTTTACACGCAAAGGCCAGGGCGATCGCACTACGTTCGAAACATTCTATTTTTTAAAAACACCCGAAAAACCAAACACATTTGTGCGCGATGTATATTATTTCGATTTTGATAGAAGAGAGGTTAGAAAAGTAGCACCCAATAAATTTGATAGTAAACGCGGAGTGTTGTTACATGGCCCATACAAACGCTTTTTGTTAAGTGGCCAGGTTTTAGAACAAGGTATTTATTTTAAAGGAACACGCCACGGCCGATGGATGCGCTACAACAAAGACACTGTATTGCTGGATAAAGAAAAATATTTTAAAGGTTGGCCGAAGGAATCGCAAATTACCTACTACGATCCGCTAGAAAGAAAGAAGGTAAAAGAAATTATACCCATTGAATACGGAGAGAAAGAAGGATTTTATTATTTGTTTCACGATAACGGCAAACCGGCAGTTGTTGGAGAATTTAAATACGATCAGCGTGTGAACGATTGGATTGAATATTATCCGGATGGAAGAAGAAAGAAAATAATTGCTTACCCTAAAGAGCCTTTTCATGCTACACAAAAAGCCTACATATTGGCAGAGTGGAACGAAAAAGGAAAAGAAATTTACAGAGCGAGAAGAATAAAATAATTTTAGAACAGCTTACTTCTGCCGTACAATTAAATCTTGAGTAAATTGAATTAGTGTTTCTTTAGCTTTTCTATCTCCTTTAATGTTTTCCAAACTATCGAATCCTTTTTTAAAATAAGCCTTTGATTTTTTTTCTGTTAATGCAGGAACGCCTGTGGCATCGTAAATGGCTTTTACAGCTTTTACCTTTTCTTCTTTATCGAATAGTTTTACACTTAACCAATGTTGCAATTCTTTTAATTGTGATGGATTAGCGCGCTCTAAGGCTTGTATGAGTAAATAGGTTTTTTTATTCGCAATAATATCACCTCCTACTTGTTTGCCAAATTTATCAGGGTCGGCATAAGCATCTAGTAAATCATCTTTAAGCTGAAAACCAATCCCAATGTTTACACCGAACTGATACAAATCTTTTTGCTGTGCGGGTTTTGCGTTAGCTAACATCGCACCTAACTGTAAAGAGAAACCCAATAACACAGCCGTTTTTAATTTAATCATGTTTATGTATTGCTTTTCGCTAACACTCGGCATGCTTTCGAATTCCATATCCCATTGTTGGCCTTCGCACACTTCGGCTGCACATTGATTAAAAGCGAATAATACTTCTTTCAATTTTTTATCAGGCAAGGATAAAAACATGTCGTACACTTTTACAAGCATCACATCTCCCGATAAAATGGCTGTGTTCGTATTCCATTTTTCGTGAACGGTTGCCATGCCACGCCTGAGCGGTGCATTGTCCATAATATCGTCATGCATCAAGGTAAAATTATGAAAGGCTTCAACGGCAATGGCATATGGCAAAACCTGCTTCACCTCTTTTTTATACAATTGATAAGCCAATAGCACCAACAGCGGGCGCATGCGCTTTCCACCCAATTGCATGATGTACCGAATGGGTTCGTATAAACTGGCAGGTTCTTTACCCCACTTTTGTTTGGCTATTTCTTTTTCTATTTGTGTAAGTTGAGAAAGCATAAGGTTCAATCGGAATTTGTTATTAACTTCTTCTTCCTTGTATGTTTTAGTGCTTGGTTTTCGGTTTATTTGTTTTTGTTCTTCTGCAAAAACCAAATCAATCAATCGTTTATCGATATCGGTTTTCTTTACATTTACTTTTATGCTATCACCAAGTGTAAATTTCTTTCCGTTGCGTTTGCCGCGTACGCAATAATTGCGTTCATCAAACTCGTAATAATCATCATCTAAATCTGCCAAGCGAATCATGCCTTCGCATTTTGTTTCGATGATTTCTACAAAAATTCCCCACTCGGTAACACCAGAAATAATGCCTGCATAATCTTTCTTTTCGGCAGCGGCCATAAACTCCACTTGTTTGTATTTAATGGAAGCACGCTCGGCATCTGCTGCACGTTTTTCTCTTTCTGAAGAGTGAATGCACTTTTTCTCGTACACTGCTTTATCAGCCGATGCTTTTCCATCGATGTAATGTTGCAACAAGCGATGCGCCATCATATCCGGATACCTGCGGATAGGAGAAGTGAAATGAGAATAATGATCGAAAGCTAAACCAAAATGTGCTTTGGCTTCGGTGGTGTATTTTGCTTTGGCCATGGCGCGAACAGCTAAAGATTGCAACACATTTTGCTCGGGTTTACCTTCGATTTCTTCCATCAAACTATTTAAAGATTTTGAAATGGATTTATCTTCGATAGCGAGTGTGTGCCCAAATTGTTTAGCAAACAAAGCAAAGTCTTGTACTTTTTGCGGATCGGGATGATCGTGCGTGCGGTAAACAAACGTATTTTTTTGTTCGCCTTTCTTCATGTTATATATGTAAGTAGCTACGCGCTTGTTGGCCAGCAACATAAACTCTTCAATTAGTTTATGGGCATCTTTTCGCACTTTAGGAATTACCGCTAATGGTTTTCCGTTTGCATCCAGTTTAAATTTTACTTCTGTGGTTTCGAAGTTAACAGCTCCTTTTTTAAATCTATCTTTCTTTAAAGCATAAGCTAACTGATTCAATTTTTTCAATTCTTTATTGAATGGACCTTCTCCTGTTTCTAAAACAGTTTGTGCTTCTTCGTAAGAAAATCTTTTATCAGAATGGATAATGGTGCGGCCAAACCATTCTTTTATAATTTTTGCCTGATCATCTAGCTCAAAAACTGCTGCGAATGTTAGTTTGTCTTCGTTAGGTCGTAAAGAGCAAAGTTCGTTGCTTAATTTTTCCGGTAACATCGGAATGGTTCTGTCTACCAGGTAAACCGATGTGGCACGTTCGAAGGCTTCTTCTTCTAAGGCGGTGTTTTCTTTTACATAATGCGTAACGTCAGCTATATGCACGCCAACTTCAATATTGCCCGATGGCAACTCGCGGTAGCTCAAGGCATCGTCAAAATCTTTGGCATCTTCTGGGTCGATGGTAAAGGTTGTTACATTTCTAAAATCCCAACGCTTCTTTATTTCTTCTGCGGTAATGCCTTCTTCTATCTTTTTACTTTCGTTTAATACTTGTTCCGGAAACTGAAACGGTAAACCAAACTCAGCCATGATAGAATGTATCTCAGCTTCGTTTTCTCCGGCCTTGCCTAATATGTCTACAACTTTTGCTTCCGGACTTTTTTCTGCACCACCCCAGTTTACAATTTCAACAATTACTTTATCGTTGGTTTTAGCTCCGTTAATGTTTTCAGGGTAAACAAAAAAATCCTGATGCATTTTTCTGTAATCGGGTACAACGAAAGCATAGTTTTTAGAAACTTCTATTCTGCCCACATATTTATTGCGCCCGCGTTGAATCACTTCAACAACTTTGCCTTCGGGATGTTCGCCATGTCTGGTTTTGTAAACAGAAATGGCAACCGTATCGCCATCTACTGCCGAACCTAAATCTTTTGCTTTGATAAAAATATCTTGAGCATCTGCCCCCATGCGTACGTAGGCAAAGCGCGAACTAACATGATCTACAACTCCGGTGATGGTATTTAGGGCACGCGATGCTGCGTATTTTCCATCGCTTATTTCGCGAATAGAACCTTCTTGTTCTAAATCAAAAATATAGTTAGTTATCAGTTTAAGATCTTCTTTCTTTTTGATTTGTGCTTTCTTGGCAATTTGCTTAATGGTATAAGCCTTACCGGGGTTATCAGAAAATATTTGTGTTACAATCTGTTTTGCTTTTTCTAAAAAGGTATTTCCTTTTTTCTTATTCGTGTTTTTTTCTTTTGGCATGTTAACTGTTAATCTGTAATAAAGGGAGGGGAACCGGCAATGCTTTCATCTTTATGTATAATTGTGCAAGAACGGAAACATCTGCCAGGCAATAGTTTTTAATTTTCTCCAGGTTATCTTCTTTGTAATATACGAAATTGACTTTACTTCCGTCCATATCATTTTTAGAGGAGGGAAGATTGAAAATTGTAGCGAGTAAATCGAGTGAGGTAAAGTGTTTGTAATCTCCGAATTTCCAAAGTTCGAGCGTATCGAGGTGGTTTACTTCCCACGATTTTTTTCCGGCTATTTGTAAAATGTGCGGTAAGGCAACTTCGTTGATGAGCATGCGCCTGCATAAATACGGATAATCAAATTCTTTACCGTTGTGTGCACACAACAAAGTGTTCTTAGGTAGTTTTTGTATGGTTTCAGAAAAAGAAGTGAGTATTTCTTTTTCGCTGTGTCCGTAAAAAGCTTTGGTTTTTAAAGCCAAACTTCCATCAGGTTGATCGACTACTTTGCCAATGGCAATGCAAACAATTTTTCCGAACTCCGCATAAATACCGGCACGTTCATGAAAAAGATCTTCATCGCTTTGATGGGTTTCTCTTTTTAAGTAAGATGCCTTTCGCTGCCACTGCGTTTTCAGGCGTTCGTCTAGGGTATTGAAGTTGTTGGTAGTGGCTACCGTTTCGATGTCAAGGAAGAGGATGTTTTTAAGTTCTTTTATCATGTTAAGAATGCAGCACGGCTTCCATATTTAATTCTTTAACAAACCTGAGGTTGGCTTCGCAAATGGTATCGGGTACGAATATAAAACGTTTATCGAATATTTTATTGCCGATGTAATAACTTACCCAATACTCGTTATTGAGGTGAAATACATTTTTATCGATGGGTTCAATTAACGCTGTGCTATGTGCTGGAATAGTTTGTAAATAATGCCTGAGGATAGATGTTTTTTGTTGTTCGCCATTTTTCTCGCCATACCCATTGCTGGATACTAACGTATTTTCTATTGGAAATTCGTTGTTGTTTATCAGATATACCAACCACTCATCGCTTTCGCCAATGGCTTGCTTTCGGGCAACAGCGATTGTAACGTTTACAACTTGAGGAATTTCCAGATCTTTAATCATATACTTTAAAAATAGAGGTGTAGTAAAGTTGCCATTATTTTGTTTCGAATAAACCTTTTTCTGGTGGTAAGATAAAACCAAATAACATGGCGATATGCTTAACAAAAACAGTATGCACAGCAGCAAAGTTTAATTCCACACCGCTTTCTTTTTGCATGGAGGTAACGGCTTTATCGCTGATGCCACACGGAACGATGTGGTTAAAAAAATTTAAATCAGTATTAACATTCAAAGCCAATCCGTGCATGGTTACCCATCGGCTGGTTTTAACGCCCATCGCACAAATTTTTCTGGCCGAATCTCCTTCGCCAACCCAAACTCCGGTTAAGCCTTTTATTCTGCCGGCTTCTATACCAAAATCTTTACACGTTAAGATTACCGCCTCTTCTAACAACCGCATGTATTGATGGATGTCTGTAAAAAAATTTTCTAAATCGAGGATAGGATAAACCACCAATTGCCCCGGCCCATGAAAGGTAATATCGCCTCCTCTGTTGATGTGAAAATAAGTAGCTCCTACATTCTGTAGCTGAGCGTTATCCAGTAATAAATTTTTCTCATCGCCACTTTTACCTAATGTATAAACAGGCGGATGCTCGCAGGTTATCAAATAATTAGGTGTTTCTTTTTGTTCTTCAATGGCAAGATTTCGATTGGCCGATTTAATTTCTAAAATTTGATTGAATAAAAAAGCCTGGTAATCCCAGGCTTCCTTGTAGGGAAACATCCCTTTGTTAATGAGTGTTACCGTTTTATTGATGTTGGAATTCACTTAATCTTATCCAATTCATTTTTTAAATAGATAATAGGCTCGATAGTGTCTGCTTCTACTCCGTTTTCTTTAGCTAGGTAGAAAGATATCCAGTCGGTTAGGTGAATCAGATAAAAATATTGTTCTAACAGCGAAGCACCTTCACCAATTATATCAATAATCGTATGCGATTTTTTCTCTAACATTTCTCTGCATATTTCCATGCGTTTTTCAACTCGCTCATGGTCGTGGTCGGAATAGAGATAAATCGGTTGCATCATTTGCATCAACGCTTCCGGAAAACGCCAACCTACCAGTTCGTTATGGTTCATTTCGGGGAAAGTGTTAACGTGTGCAAATTGTTTAGAGTTTTCATTTATCTGTTGTTGAAAACGCAAGGCGATGGCATGTAAACGTTGGTCGCAATAAATTACGGGTAACTTACCTTTTAATTTCTTCGCAATAAGTTCTGCTTCTGATTGAATGCCTTTTTCGCCCCTGTCTAAAAACTCAATGGCATTTTCTGTTTCTTTAATGTAAGCCGCGCCAATTAAGTTGGTGTGGTACAACAAAGAAAGCAGGGCAATCATGTTATAACCCAACATGGCTCGTGGGCTTTCAGAGCCGGCCGGCACTTGTATGTAAAACAAATTATACTCTTTCGCGATGTCTAAAATTTTACCACCACTGGCAATAACTATACAATGCGCACGCTTTAGTAATGCTTTGTTTAATGCCGCAATGGTTTCTTCTGTGTTGCCGCTGTAAGAGCTGGCCACAAACAAAGTGTGCGGACTAACAAACTGCGGAATGTTATAACTTTTGATTACTGTTATGGGAATAGGAATACGACCAAACGTTAACGACTCCACCAAATTAGCCCCGATGCCCGAACCACCCATGCCTGCAATTACTACATTTCGGATGTCGCTACCCGGCCTTACTAAATCTAATCCTTCGCCAATTTTTAGCGCATCCGCCAGCTGACGGGTAAAACCTTCGATGTACTTCTTAGTTGTTGACACTTTCTATCCTTATTTTAGCAACAAAGGTAGAACAATTCCATGACCGACAAAAAAACAAAAGGCATGAAAGCCGAGGAGGATGCCGCCAATTTTCTGAGTGCAAAAGGCTACGAAATTGTGGAAAGAAATTACCGATATAAACACGCTGAGATTGACATTATTGCTAAAAAAGAAAAGGTGTTGGTTTTTGTTGAAGTGAAAAGCAGAGCACAACTAAAATTCGGAATGCCCGAAGCGGCAGTTACCGGAAAAAAAGCTGCAAAAATTATGGAGGGAGCCGAAGCTTACCTGATTGAAAAAAAATGGCAAGGCCCAATTAGATTTGATGTAATTGCAATTACTAACGGAACGAAAAAAGAAATTATACACTTTGAAGATGCTTTTTACTGATGAAAAAAAAGAGTACAACAACTACTAGAAATCTGATTATGATGAAACATATCTTCCTTTTGCTTTTAACCCTGGCTACTGTGTTTGCCTATGCCCAACCCGGCACAGAAATCTGGCTTTTCGATTTATCGGTTAAAAAAAACAAAGTTCGAATTACCAACGGTGTTAATATTACAAACAGAAATGGCTACGATAACCAGCCGCATTTTCACCGAACGCTACCCATCCTCTATTACAGTTCGATTCGGGAAAATGGACGTGCCGATATTTTTTCGTATAACTTCATAACGCAGGTAACAGAAAAATTTACCGAAACCCCTGAAAGAGAATACTCTCCCACGCTTGCACCCGATGGCAAAAATATTTCATGCATCATCCAACGCGATAATGGCGCACAAGATTTAGGTTTGTATTCAGTCGACAATAAAGAAGTTAAGGTATTGATTAATCAACTTGTTGTTGGGTATCATGTTTGGTTAACGGCTGATGAATTGGCATTATTTGTTTTGGAAGGTGAAAATGCTACGCCAACGTTGCGTTTATACAATTTACAAACACAAAAAGATTCTATTCTGGCTCGAAACATTGGCCGTTCGTTACATAAAGTCCCCAGAAAAGATGCTTTTAGTTATGTGCAAAAAAATGATAGTGGCGAAAACGAAATATTCATTTACGATAGAAAGCGAAAAACAAATACAGCTTTTGCCAAAACTTTACCTAAACGCGAAGATTTACTTTGGCTTAACAATGGGTTGGTATTGATGAGCGATGGAGAAAACTTATTCAGCTTTAATAATGGTTGGCAAAAAATTGAAAACTTCAATGTTGATAAAAAATTAAAAAATATAACGCGCATTGCTGTAGATGTGAAGAATAAAAAATTAGCAATAGTGGTAGAAGAATGAACTTAGCCAAAAAAATTATCACAACATTACTCCACTAAAAAGTAAACCAGCACATCTTTTATTCTCGCTCGCCAATTTCCCCAAGAGTGCCCCTCGTTAACAGCGATGTAGTAATGATCGATTTCTTTTGCTACCAGTATAGATTTTAATTCGGAAGCTTCTTCTTCTGTATCATTAATGGTTCCGGTACTGATATAAAATTTTAGGTTTGAGATGTTATCAGCACTATTATATCGATTTAAAACACTTTGGTTGTTATACCACAAGGCAGGAGAATGCATAGCAATATTTCCAAAAACACTGGGTTTTTCCAAAGCAATAAAGGCTGAGTTTAAACCACCTAATGATGTACCTAAAATAATTCTATCGCTGGGATTGGCACTGGTTTTATAATTTGCATCAATTTCTGTAACTAATTCTTCTCCTATAAAATTTGCAAAATTTAGATTGCCTGTGTATTCAGTCATGCGTCTGTTGCTGCCAATATTATCCGGATTTCTAGGATCAATAAAAACAGCGATAACAGGAGGAATAACACTTTGAGCAATTAAGTTATCGAGTGTTATCACCATCGATCCTAACTGTGTATCTGCATATTCGTGACCATCGGTTACATAAATAACCGGTAAGTTGGAAAGGTTGGCATATAACTTTGGTGTATATATTTTGTACTGCACATCATAGCCTAAGTATTCGGAACTGATACGATAATTATCCGAAACGTTTCCACCTAATACAGCAGCGTTACGAATTGTTTCTTGTGGATATTGCCATGCGGGCATGCGCAATTCTGAATTAGGACCGAAGCCACTGTATTGAATAAAACGATTAAGCGGATCTAAAATCCACGTGCTGTTGTTTACAACTATTTTATAATCTAACCTGGCATCTGGCGGAAAGCTCTTCTCAGCAATCCAAACATTGGTTCCGCTTACTTGTTTTCCACTGTAACCGGCATTGGCATTCCATCCATTAAAATCGCCAACCCATTTTACTTGCGATGCGTTACCTTGATAAATAAATATAACTGAATCGTTGATGGCAAATGGAACCTGATTATTGCTAACCATGCTATCCAGCAAGGCTTCTAATCTGATTTCTCTTTCTGTATCATCTGGTAATCCAGCAATGGCGAATAAGGTTTGTTTAAAATCTTCAATCGAAGAAAAAGAATGATACTCTAAAAGGGTAGCCTTAGTATCAGTCTCATCCGAACACGACTGAAAAAAGAACAAAGTGCTTGTTAAAAATAACAGAAATATCTTTTCACCTATCTTCATAAACGGCAAGATAAGTTTTTAAACGAATTTGAATAACAATTATTCTTCCTCGCTCATTAATTTTAGTTTGGCTTTTTGTAATTCTTCTTTCTGCTGCTCGCTTACAACCGGATAACTTAAGTTTAGTTTACCAAATTGTCGGTAGATAACCGCTGCAATAGCCAAGCGTGCAAACCATTTATCATCTGCCGGAATTACAAACCAAGGCGCATACTCAGTTGATGTTGCGCTCAAAGCTTCTTCATACGCTTTCTGATAATCCTTCCAGAATCCTCTTTCTTTTAAATCGCTTAAAGAAAATTTCCAGTTTTTAGATGGGTCGTCAATTCTTTCTAGAAATCTTTTTTTCTGTTCTTTTTTAGAAACATGCAAGAAGAATTTTAAAATGATGGTTCCATTATCGCTCAGGTTTTTTTCGAATCGTCTGATTTGTTTGTAACGTTGTTTCCAGAATTCTTTATCTATTTTATCAAGACTATCGATGCCGGGAATATTTTCGTTCAATACATATTCCGGATGCACTTTGGTTACCAATACATTTTCGTAATGCGAACGATTATGAATAGCAATCTCACCGCGAGCCGGTAATGCTAGTTGATGTCGCCAAAAATAATCGTGATCTAACTCATGCGAGTTGGGGGCTTTAAAGCTGTAAACTTTTACACCAAGAGGATTAAAACCCGACATGATGTGTTTCACTGCGCCATCTTTTCCTGCCGCATCCATCGCCTGAAAAATAATTAATACACTGTATTTATTGTGTGCGTATAATTCGTCTTGAATTTCTGCTAAATGCTTTCGACCTTCTTCCAAAAGTTTTTCAGCATCTTTCTTATTCAAGGCTTCTCCTTCGTACTGCGTAGAATAAGATTTTAGTTTGATGTCGGTTTCAGGTTTCACCAACATATCTTTTACATTGATGAGTTTTTCGTTGCTTAGCATAGGTATAAAAATTTAGTGCCGTACAGTAAACAAGTTACGGCACGGCACTCGAATATCACCTGATGAAAGTCAGTTTGGTAATATTACTTTTTACGCATCGCGTAATGCTCTTCTCAAAATTTTTCCTACGTTAGATTTAGGCAATTCTTCTCTAAACTCTATGTATTTTGGGCGCTTGTAATTCACCATATTCTCCTTACAAAAGGCAAATAATTCTTCACTTGTTAAAGAATTATCTTTTTTAATAACAAACAATTTTACCGCTTCTGTAGAATGTTCGTCTGGTACACCTATCGCTGCGGCTTCCAATACCTTCGGGTGCATCGCCACAATGGCTTCCACTTCATTCGGATAAACATTAAAACCGGAAACCAGAATCATGTCTTTCTTTCTGTCAACTATTTTAAAATAACCATCGGCTTCCGGATTGCCATTATCATCGGCAATCATAATATCAGTATTAGGAAAAGGAACACCAATATAGCCCGGCCTGTCTTTGCCCGGAATATTAATGGTTAGCATAGGCGATGTTTCGCTAAGTCCATAACCCTGTGTTATATGATGACCCGTTAGTGCCTTCCATTTTTCGCTTACTGCTTCTTGTATGGCCATGCCTCCACCAATCGATGCTTTCAAGTTTGAAAAATCAACTTGATTGATATCCGAATGGTTAGCCAATGCATTGAACAAAGTGTTTACACCAATTAAAATATGAAAAGGTTGGCTTTTCAATGTTTTAATAAAACCCGGAATATCTTTCGGGTTGGTGATGAGCACGCTTTTATAGCCCAACATCATAAACACTAATGCGCCATGCAAAGCGGTAATGTGATACAAAGGCAAAGGAACAATGGCAACCGACTGAGGTGGGAAAACTAATCTTAGCAAACTACTGCTTTGCAATAAGTTTGAAGTTAAGTTTCGATGGGTTAAGCAAGCTCCTTTGGATAAACCTGTCGTGCCTCCTGTATATTGAAGTAGTATCGTATCTTCTTTTTGCGATTTAGCTATTTGATGTGGTGTGTTTCCTTTTAGTGTTTTAGCAAATGGAATGGCGTGAGGTAAGTGATAACTCGGCACCATTTTTTTCACACGCTTCACTACAAAGTTTACCAAGTGTTTCTTTAATCCGCCTAGCAAATCGCCAAGTTCTGTTACAATTACTGTTTCAATTTTGGTTTGACCTATAATTTTTTCGAGGTTGGCCGCGAAATTCGCAATAATCACAATTCCTTTTGCTCCACTATCTTTAAATTGATATTCCATTTCGCGTGGTGTGTACAAAGGGTTTGTGTTCACCACAATTAAACCAGCACGAAGCGCACCAATAAACACAATAGGGTACTGCAAACAATTAGGCATTTGTATAGCTAACCTATCTCCAGGTTTTAAACTGGTTTTTTGCTGAATAAAGCTTGCGAAACGAGCGGATAACGAATCAATTTCTGCGAAAGTTAAAACCTTACCCATGTTTTCGAAGGCAGGTTTAGATCCGTGCGCTTGAAAAGCTTCTTCAAAAATTTGTAATAAAGATTGATAGTGATCCGGATTAATCTCGGTGGGCATTCCGGGCGGGTAATGCGTAAACCATGTTTGTGTGGCCATAGACTCAGGGTAAAGCCACAATTTAATTAATTTTTGGAATAACAATCGTTTGCAAATGCCTTTGTCTGTTATCTTGCTTAAAAGAAAAAAACATGAATTCGAATAACCTGCTCGACTTTGTTAAACTTCGCAATAGCCACGAACCTGAATTTATTCAGGCTGTAGAAGAAGTGGCTTTATCTGTTTTACCGGCATTGGAAAAACATCCGGATTTAAGAAAATTGAAAATCTTAGAAAGAACTACCGAACCCGAAAGATTGATTTCTTTTCGCGTTTCGTGGTTAGATGATAAAGGCGAAGTACACATTAACCGCGGCTATCGCGTGCAAATGAACAGCGCCATCGGGCCATACAAAGGTGGTTTGCGTTTTCATCCTACGGTTAACCAAAGTGTATTAAAGTTTTTAGCCTTCGAACAAATTTTTAAAAACGCTTTAACAGGTGTGCCTATGGGTGGAGGTAAAGGCGGAAGCGATTTCGACCCGAAAGGCAAAAGTGAGAATGAAATCATGAAATTTTGCCAGGCTTTTATGAGCGAGCTATCGCGCCATATAGGCCACCGTTTGGATGTGCCTGCAGGAGATATTGGTGTAGGCGGAAGAGAAATTGGGTATATGTTTGGGGCCTATAAAAAAATTAAGAACGAATTTACCGGAGTATTTACCGGAAAAGGAATAGGTTGGGGTGGAAGTTTAATTAGACCGGAAGCAACAGGCTATGGCTTAATTTATTTTGCAGAAAATATGTTGCAAACCAAAGGGCAGAGCATGAAAGATAAAATCTGTTTAGTATCCGGCTCGGGCAATGTAGCACAATACGCGATAGAAAAAATAATTCAATTGGGAGGTAAAGCTGTTACAGCTTCCGATTCTAACGGATATGTATATGATGAAGCCGGATTTACTACCGAAAAACTGGCTTTTTTAATGGATTTAAAAAACAACCGCAGAGGAAGAATAAAAGAATATGCCGATGCTTTTGCCGGAGTAAAATATTTCGAAACAAAGGCAACAGACCATAATCCGTTGTGGAGTATTCCGGCACATTGTGCTTTCCCGTGCGCAACGCAAAACGAATTGAACGAAAAGGATGCTAATAACTTAGTTAAAAATAAAGTTTTGTTAGTGGGTGAAGGCGCCAACATGCCTACCACACCGGAAGGTATAAATGTATTAATCGATAACGGTATAATGTATGCACCGGGTAAAGCTAGCAATGCGGGTGGTGTGGCCACATCTGGTTTAGAAATGACACAAAATTTTATGGGCACCAACTGGACGCGCGAAGAGGTAGATGCAAAACTTCATGCCATTATGAAGAACATTCATGAAACGTGTTTAGCAGCTGCTAAAGAATATGGAAAGCCCGGCAACTACATGCACGGAGCTAACATTGCCGGATTTTTAAAAGTAGCCAGAGCCATGCAAGCGCAGGGGGTTATTTAATTTAAGTTCAATTTAAAAAACATAATTATTTAGATTAAAACAGACAACTATTTAAATCGTTGTCTGTTTACTGAAGCAACATGGTTTTGGTTTGTATGGCCAAACCCTTTTTGATTCAAAAAAAGAACAAAAGAGAAATTAGCTTTTTATTATTCAATCAAGAATATTATTCAATCACTTCTTCTATCTCATCTAATTTTTGTGATGAAAATTTGCCACTGGTAGCAAACACAATTTTACCTTCAGCATCTAAAACAAAAAAGTAAGGCGTATCGCGCTTTTCAAAATCCAATGCTTCTTTGTATGGTTTTAAATCGCCTTTATAAAAAAGTATGTTTGGTAATAATTGTGGATCAACATTTTTTAATGCTTTCTTTTTTGCTGTGCCCGTTGCTGCGGCATTTACACCTGTAAACATGGGTATAAAATATACATGCACATCGTAACCAATGCCTTCTAACAAGCCTCCTGCTTTGCGTACAAACTTATCATATACCGGGTTGAACCAAGTGTTCAATTCATCTTCTGCTTTTTTAGAATAAGCAAGTCCTAATAAAGTATATTTTCCTTTTATGGCTGCGGGTAATTCCACTACTTTATCCTCGGCTGTTTCGGTTGTCATGGCAGGAAAGAAAGTACCAACAACTTGTGCATAAGATGATGAACTTGACATCAAGAATAAGGCAAATAGTAAAATAATGTTTTTCATAGTTTCAGGTGTAAATTAAATTTTTCAGTTCAGGGGAGGTTAACTACAATCTATAAACGAACAAAATCTGCTATACGTGTAATTTATTGTAGCTTAAAAGAAAAACTAAATCTTTAATTTTTAAATTCTGAAAAGAACGTGGTAAACCGTTTACCTTCTGTTTCTAAAGAATAACGTTTAGCTATAATTCCGGCATTATACTGAGCCTGTTGTAATAAGTAGGTGTTATTCAGATAAGGTTTAATTTTTTCCAAAAAGCTTTCGGGTTTTTCTACTGAATAAGTAAATCCACATTGGTTTGCGGTAATTTCTTTGGCAATCCAGCCATTAAAATTGGTTATAATCAGTTTTTCTGCGGCCAATGCGTCCGGATATTTATTGGGCGATCCTGTTTCTAAAACGGGCACTTGCCTGTATGATATATAAACCGCGTGTGCATTTTTTAAAATTTCTACTACACCCGCCCGGTTTGTGGCAGGCAACAATTTTACATTGTGTAAATGTAATTTGTGTATAGTTTCTTGTAGGGTATGTAGCATGGCACCTTCCCCGGCAAGAACAAATTGTATGGGCAAATTTTCTTTAGAACAAAGGCGGGCTACATCTATCAAATAATGTAAACCATTGGCAAAACCTAAAGCACCTGTATAACAAATGGTAAACGGATTTTGTACCGAGAAACGCTGTGGTGTGGGCAATGCCGCTTGTTTAAAAACAGCCAGATCGGTTAAGTTTGGCAACAAGTAAATGGTTTTACCGGGGGCTTTGTTTCGTAACAACGCCAACATCGAATCGGATAAAGCCACCAATGCCGATGCCTGAGCATAAATGAGACTCTCTAAACGATACAACAACCATTTAAGAACAGGATTTTTAACAAAACCTAATTGTATGGGCGCATCGGGCCAAAGATCTCCCGTTTCGAATAGATAAGGAGTTTTACGAAACACTTTAAAATATAAACCGATTAAACCACTCGTAAGCGGGGTAGACATAACATAATGCCCGTCTGCTTTTGGCAACTTGCGCGCATAGGCAATTGCTTGTATACAAAAAAGGCTGTAGGCAATTAAGCGTTTCAAAAACGAAAATTCGTTTTTATACGGAACGGGCAAGTATACTACTGTATATCCATCTGTAAATTCCGTATAAATTTCTTTATGGTTATGGCTGGTAATTACCGTTATCGAAAAACCATTTTGGGCAAGAGATGTTGCCAGATAAAAAGAGCGCAAAGCACCCCCTTTTTCAGGTTTGTGAAAATGCTGATGAAACAATACGATATTCACCCTGCAAATTAACAGGGCAAACCGATTTACACTAAAAGAATTTTTTAGTGTTTTACAGGTGCGTTTTGTGCACGCAGATATCCAATTACAGCAAGCACAGCTTGAGAACTTGGTTGAAGTTGTGCTTCATCCAAAACTTGAGTAGTGGCACATAATTGTTGAAACTGTTGCTGAAGTTCCGGATCGGCCAAGAGAGCCTGGTTAATCTCCCGGGTCTCCTGTTCCGAAGTCTCGTGGTATAGATACCGTATCAGATCGTTCTGGGTAAAAGTTTTTATCATAGGCTCTTTGGGTTTCCATTTTTTTGCGAAGATTTATTAATGCATAGCGCATTCTGCCCAAAGCTGTGTTAATGCTAACCCCTGTGCGGTCTGCAATCTCCTGAAAGCTCATGTGCAAGTAATGCCTCATAATTAATACACGTTTTTGCTCTTTCGGCAATTCTTTTATTAAATCGCGCAGGCGAGCGTGTGTTTCCTGTAATACTTTTATTTCTTCAGTAGAGCTCTCGGCAAACTCTAAAGAATTAAAAACCCGGCTGCCATCTTCTAACACAATTTCTGGATATCTTTTTTGCTTGCGGAACGAGTCGATAGCCAGATTATGTGCTACCCGCCCAATCCAGGCCGAAAACTTTCCTTCATCGTTGTACCGCCCGCTTTTAATTGTGTTTATTGCTTTAATAAAAGTTTCCTGCAACAAATCTTCAGCTTTGTATCGATCCTTTACAATCATGTAAATGGCCGTATACACTCTAGACTTATGCCGATGCAGGAGAATTTCAAAAGCCCCTTCGTTACCATTCTGGTAGCGTGACACCAATTCGCTGTCACTCCATCCTTTGTTTATCATGCGCGTTTGCTTTTAGGTAACGTAGAATTTTGCTCGATAGTGTGGGGTTTTGTTGGTTATTAGTTCGAAAAGGTAAAAACTTTATCAGTTCACACAAAAAATTTTTTGAAAAATCTTGCCTACAAACAATTTTATTGCCCTATTTGAAGCCGATTTCCTGTTTTAAAAAAACCTATGGCTAATAGCAAAAAGCGCATTATTAAAAGTCTGGAAACCCTGACAGACGATTTGAAAGAAATTCTCAAAGACCAATATCCAAACGGATATGAAGGTAGTATTGCCCGCATAACCAACGCTAAAAAAGAATCAATCTTTGTTTTCCCCCTGGAAACAGAAGATGCCACTTATTTAATTAAGGTTCCTGCCGTTAAAAATTCCGAAGGTGAATACGATGTAGAAAAAAGAGAAGAGGAAGACATGCCCGGTGGATCTGCCGATAGTGATGACGACTATGGAAACGATAACGATGATGGCTATGGCAACGATGATGACGATTACGAAGGCGGAGGAAAGCGCGGAGGCAAAGAAGCCAGCTACGATCCGGATTTTGACTAAATACTCAACTAACACCACCCAACAGGTGGTGTTGGTATTTTATATTCAATCTTTTTTCTCTTTTCTAAACTTTTAGCCGGTAAGCCTGCTTTTATAGCTGCATGAAAAACAAAACCCTCGTTCCCCTGGACGACCTCGATCCCAAAGAATTTATCATCATTAAGGGAGCACGCGTAAATAATCTTAAAAACCTTAGCGTTGCCATTCCCAGAAATAAAATGGTGGTAATCACAGGCCTTTCCGGATCAGGAAAATCTTCGCTGGCATTCGATACATTATTTGCCGAAGGGCAACGCATGTATGTAGAAAGCCTGAGTTCATATGCCCGACAGTTTCTGGGCAGAATGGAAAAACCCGAAGTAGATTATATAAAGGGAGTTTCTCCGGCCATTGCAATTGAACAAAAAGTAAACACCCGAAATCCACGCTCTACCGTAGGCACCACAACCGAAATTTACGATTACCTGAAATTACTTTTTGCGCGCATCGGAAAAACCTACTCACCACACAGCGGAAAAGAAGTAAAGCGAGATACGGTTGGTAGTGTGGTAGAAGAATTACTGAAATTTAAAACAGGCACACGAATTCAAATCGCGGCTCCGCTTACAATTAAAAAGGGAAGAAAAGTACAGGAAGAATTTACCCTTCTATTAAGCAAAGGCTTTGCAAGAGTGCTAATAAACAGAGAAGTTGTATTTATCGAAGAATGGCTATCCCAACAAACATCAAAAAAAGCAAAAACCAGAAAAGAAGATACTCAACCTACTATCGAAATACTGATCGACCGCACAACCGTTGAACCCGATAACGAAGATGCCGTTTTTCGTTTAGGCGATTCTGTGCAAACAGCATTTTACGAAGGCGAAGGCATATGCCATGTATATGCAGAAGATGGAAAAAAATTAACCTTTTCAGATAAATTTGAATTAGATGGAATGGCCTTTACCGAACCATCCATAAACTTCTTCAGCTTTAATAATCCTTACGGAGCCTGCCAAACGTGCGAAGGCTTCGGTAAAGTATTGGGAATAGATGAAGACCTGGTAATACCCGACAAATCATTATCGGTTTACGAAGGCGCCATTGCCCCCTGGCGTAGCGAAGCCATGAGCGAATGGCAGAAACCACTGCTCAAAAATGGAATAAAATTCGATTTTCCTATTCATAGGCCTTATAACGAACTAACAAAAAGCCAGCGCGAACTACTGTGGAATGGAAACGAATATT
The DNA here is from genome assembly GCA_021298355.1 of Flammeovirgaceae bacterium. Lineage (GTDB taxonomy): Bacteria > Bacteroidota > Bacteroidia > Cytophagales > Cyclobacteriaceae > Chryseotalea. The sequence goes on along the minus strand of JAJTEH010000032.1, from coordinate 11,376 downwards.
TCGATGGCATCAACAGTTTTTTTTCATACCTCGAATCCAAAACGCATAAAATTCAATACCGCGTTATGCTTTCGCGCTACCGTGGGCGCACAACATGCCCCGATTGTTTAGGCACACGCCTTAGAAAAGATGCACAATACGTAAAAGTTAACAACACCAACATCACCGATCTGGTTTTAATGCCGATAACCGATGCCCTTCAATGGTTTAACAAGTTAAAACTACCACCCTACGAAGAAAAAATTTCGGAGCGCATCATAACCGAGATAAAATCACGGTTATCCTATATGGAGCAAGTTGGCTTAGGATACCTAACCCTTAACCGCGTTACATCAACCCTTTCCGGAGGCGAATACCAACGCATAAAATTAGCAACATCACTAGGCTCTGCCCTGGTAGGTTCCATGTATGTACTAGACGAACCCAGCATTGGCCTACACCCCCGCGATACTGCCCGCATGGTAGACGTGTTAAAATCATTAAGAGATATTGGCAACACCGTTATTATTGTAGAACACGAAGAAGAAATTATGCGCGCAGCCGATCAAATTATTGATATCGGACCAAACGCAGGTACCCACGGAGGCGAACTTGTCTTTCAGGGTGTAATAACCGATAATTTAACTAAAGCAAACTCGCACACCATCCGCTACCTTACCGGAGAAGACACCATCGCTGTTCCGGCCAAAAGAAGAAAATGGAAAGATGCTATCACCATACAAGGCGCACGCGAAAACAACCTGAAAAATCTAACGGTAAGTTTTCCTTTACACATTTTAACAGTTGTAACGGGCGTAAGCGGATCCGGAAAATCTACCTTGGTCACTAAAATATTATACCCAACCGTTGGCAGATTAAGCGGATCGGTAGCAGAAACACCCGGTAAATACGATAAACTAACCGGTGAGGCAAACCGAATAACTCAAGTAGAATTTGTAGACCAAAACCCAATCGGTAAATCATCGCGCTCTAATCCGGTTAGTTATGTAAAAGCGTACGATGCCATACGTAACCTATGGGCCGATCAGCCTCTGGCAAAACAAAGAAATTATAAACCTTCGCATTTTTCGTTTAATGTAGAAGGAGGCCGCTGCGAAACCTGCCAGGGCGAAGGAGAAATAAAGGTAGAAATGCAATTTATGGCCGACATCTATCTTACGTGCGAAACCTGCAACGGAAAAAGATTTAAACAAGAAGTGCTGGAAATAGAAGTAAATGGAAAAAACATTTCGGATGTATTAAACCTAACAGTAGAAGAATCCCTCGCATTTTTTAAAGACAAGAAAACCATTTACGAAAAAATTCTTCCGCTTTATGAAGTTGGGTTAGGCTATGTTAAACTTGGGCAGTCGTCTAACTCCTTAAGTGGAGGAGAAGCACAACGCGTAAAACTCGCATCCTTTCTCGGAAGAAACGCCCCCGAAGGCCACATCCTGTTTATTTTTGATGAGCCCACAACCGGCTTACACTTTCATGATATTTCAAAACTGTTAAAAGCAATACATGCATTAGTAGATGCCGGGCACAGTGTGGTGGTTATCGAACACAACCTCGAAATAATTAAATGTGCCGATTGGGTTATAGACCTGGGCCCTGAAGGCGGAGAAAAAAACGGAGGGCAACTTGTATTTGCCGGTACCCCCGAAGACCTCGCCAAATCTGGCAAAGGATATACAGCAAAATTTCTTGAAGAGAAGCTAAAAGAGAAATAGCAATTAGAATGAAATAAAAAGTACATAGCCTCAGTTTGAGATTAACGAAAGTAATTTACCTAATTCCCTACTGTTACTATTACCTCGATTATTTTTTAATCGAGAAAGTCAATCGATATTTTTAAATCTCAGTCAATAAACGAAAACAGGCCATCAAAAAATTGTTTAATTTCATTAACCTTAAATAAACACAAACATGGTTTAAGGCAAATTACTTTAACATTTGCATTGTATATTTGAATATGGAGACACTAAGTATTGATATAGTAAACCCGAAGGCAAAGAAAATTATTAAAGATTTGGCAGATCTTAATCTTATTCATATTCGGAACAATAATCCGATAAAATCTTTTGAGAACCTGCTTGATAAACTTAGAGCTAAAGAAAAAGGTGTTTTACTGAATGACATAACAAAGGAGGTTGAATTAGTTAGGTCTAAAAGGTATGGCAAAAAAAACCGATAGGGTTATAGTTGACACAAATATTTGGATTAGCTTTTAATAACAAAAGACCTTAAAGCATTAGAATTAAAAGTAAAAACCAAAAAAATAAAATTTGTATTCAGTCATGAGTTGCTTGAAGAGTTTATATCAGTAGTTAAAAGACCAAAATTCAAAAAATATTTTTCTAATGAGGATATTGCGTAAGTAATAGACCTATTTGATGTGTATGGCGAAATAACGTATGTAGAAAGCAGAATTAAACTATGCAGAGACCCTAAAGACGATTTTTTACTCTCATTAGCAAAGGACTCAAAAGCTGATTATTTAATTACTGGAGATTACGATCTATTGGAGTTGAAGGAAATTGGGAAAACAAAAATTCTGACAATTGCTGAATTCTTAAAAAAAGTAAATAGCCGCAATCCTTAAGCTATTTTACCACTCCTTAAATTAAACTATACCACCATACCAAAACACACCTAAAAAGCAATCTAAATAGATATCTCCATTTCTAAACTTTACAAGTAAATCTCCGATACGCTAAACCAACAACCATTACAAACCCCGATAACCGTAAGCATATTTTCCCCTCAATTCTTTACCTTTGGCCCGAATTAAAAATCATCAATAGCCTAGTTTTATGAGAAAGAAAATCGTTGCCGGCAACTGGAAAATGAACAAAACATTTGAAGAAGCAAAAGCATTAACAGCCGAGTTAAGCGGCATGATTCAAGCCGAAGTACACACCCATACAGAAGTAATAATTTGTACCCCATTTCCGTATTTGCCTACACTACAACAAATGGTAGGCAATGGAAAAATTAAAACAGGTGCACAAAATTGCAGCGAACAGGCTAGCGGAGCTTACACAGGAGAAGTAAGCGCCCCCATGCTAAAGTCTATAGACATTCCGTATGTTATTATTGGCCACAGCGAGCGCAGGCAATATTTTAACGAAAGCTATACGCAGTTGGCAAAAAAAACAGACATAGCACTGGCTAATGGCTTAACACCCATTTTTTGCTGTGGCGAACCCTTAGCTGTGCGCGAAAATAACCAACACGAAAATTTAGTGCGCGAGCAAATAGAAGCAAGTTTGTTTCACCTAAGCGCTGCAGATATAGCAAAAGTTGTAATAGCATACGAACCCGTGTGGGCCATTGGCACAGGCAAAACAGCCAGCGCACAACAGGCGCAAGATATGCACGAAGTAATACGCAAACACCTAGCGCAAAAATATGGCGAAGCCGTAGCCAACGCCATCAGCATTTTATACGGAGGTAGTGTAAATGCAGGTAATGCCGCAGAACTTTTTGCCTGCCCCGATGTGGATGGTGGACTAGTTGGTGGGGCATCCCTTAAATCCAGAGAGTTTACCGACATCGTGAAAGCCATGAAAGCTTAAGATGTTTGTATTTTCTATCGATAATTAGCCTTAATTTCGCGCACTAAACAATTAGAACATGCTATCCATTATTTTACAAGCTCAACAACAAGGAAACGCCTACATGCAATTTGTTTTCTTCGGAGCCATCATCCTGGTATTTTATTTCTTCATGATTCGCCCGCAACAGAAAAAAGCAAAAGAAGCAAAGAAATTTCAAGACGAAATTACAAAAGGAGATTATGTAATTACGATTGGCGGAGCGCACGGCCGCATTGCCGAGATAGATACCGATACCTTTGTTATTGAAGTAGAAAAAGGTGGCCGCATCCGCTTTTCTAAAACAGCCATAAACATGGAAGCCAGCAAAGCAGCGCAAGGCAAAAATAAATGAGCGTCTTACAATCGATAGGAAACTTACTTCGATTTAACAAAAGAAACTGGAAGGCTGTAGTACTGTGCCTGTTGGCCTCTACAGTCTTCTGGTTTTTTAATGCCCTTAACAAAACCTACACCACCACTCTTACTTTCCCGATCGAGTGGCAATACAATACCGATAACTTTATTCCGGTTGAGCCACTACCCCAAACAGTAAAAATCAATGTAACCGGAATTGGCTGGAGTATCCTTCGCCACAACTTCGGTGTTAAATCTCCGGCTTTGGTTATTCCTTTAGAAAGACCCAACGAAGTAAAAAAAATTGTTGGCAGCACGTTGCCGGCATGGCTAACACCACAGCTAAACGATTTGCAAATAAAATATGTAGTGAACGACACCTTGTTTGTAAGCATAGAACCTATACAAGGTAAATTTGTAAAACTTATCATCGATCCCAAACAACTTAATTTTAGATCGGGTTATGGCATTAGTAGCACAGCATCCATTGTACCGGATTGTGTTTTTGTACAAGGTCCTGCTTCGTGGATTGCATCCATCAAAAACAAATATGTAGTAACCACCAACAACAAAAAAATAGATGAGAATGTAGAATCGGTTTGGCCCATACAATGGCCACACGAAAGCGTAACGTCAGAACCTGCCCGCGTACAAGTTTCTTTTCAAGTACAAAAGTTGGTACTCGTTAAAGATTCGGTTAAACTTTCTTTAGTTAATGTGCCAAAAGGTAAAAAACCAGCCCTCCCTTCAAGCTATATTCACTTCGAATTTCTCATGCCAGAGTCTTTACATGCCAGCCATTATAATCATCAGCAAATTAAAGCAGGTATCGATCTCTCTAATCTATCACCTGGTCGTGTAACGCTTGCGCCACACATCACCGGATTACCGCCCTTTAGTACGGTAACTGCCGTTGATAGTGTTCAGCTTCAATGGTAAACCAAAACAGGTTAACTTCAACCAAAATACCAATAACGTGCAAACGCAACCTTTGCAAATAGGAATTACCGGAGGCATAGGTGTGGGCAAAAGTATAGTGTGTAAAATTTTTGAAACACTGGGTGTACCCATATACGATGCCGACAGCCGAGCGAAAGCCATTATGACCACCGATGGAATACTCGTAGAGCAGATAAAAAAAGAATTCGGAAATTTGGCCTACCATACAGATGGTGCGCTAAACAGAACCTACTTAGCAGAAACAGTTTTTTCCAATGCCGAACAACTCGCAAAGTTAAATGCTATGGTGCATCCTCGGGTAGGTATAGATTACCGGCAATGGTACCTGGCGCAGCAAGCTCCTTACGTTATGCGCGAAGCCGCTTTGCTGTACGAATCGGGCGCCTACGCAACATGCAACAAAGTAATTGTTGTAACCGCACCGATAGAATTGCGCATAAACCGTGTGCTAGTGCGCGATGCACACCGCACACGCAAGCAAGTAGAAGAAATAATAGCTAAACAATTACCCGAAGAAAATAAAATAGGAAGAGCCGATTATATAATTTACAACAACGAAACCCAACCACTTTTACCACAAGTGCTGCACCTGCATCAGCAATTTTTAACCCTCAACACTCCGCTACAACATGAATAAAAAAATCATCACCATACTCAGCATCAGTATCATTATTTTTCTTTTGTCCTTACCTAAACTGGGTTGGTTCTCGAATAAAAATAAAACCACCACAGCCACAACCAAAGGCCCGGCTGCACTGGCAGTATCATCCATCATCATCACACCCGATAAATTCGATAACAAACTTGTTTTAACCGGAGCCGTGCAAGCCAACGAAACAGTAGAGTTAAAACCCGAAGCTGCAGGTAAAATAGAAAAGATATTTTTTCAGGAAGGAAAAAAAGTTAACAAAGGAGAATTACTCGTGCAGATTAATGACGATGAAATTCGCGCACAACTAGAAAAAGAAAAATACAATAAGAAATTAAACGAAGACAACGAATTTCGCCAACGCAAACTCCTCGAGAAAGACGCCATCAGCCAGGAAGAGTACGACAACGCCCTAAACCGTTTAAATACCAACACGGCCGACATACGCTTGCTTGAGGCTCGCCTGGAAAACACACGCATTGTAGCACCCTTTCAGGGCACAATAGGGCTGCGCTATGTTAGCGATGGTGCCTACGTAACACCCGCATCGGCCATTGCAACGTTGTATAATTTAAGTCCGGCCAAAATAGAATTTTCGGTACCGGCACGGTATTCCACACAAGTGCGCACAGGCCAGAAAATTTATTTTAAGGTAGAAAACGATACCCGCACCTTTACCGGTCAGGTATACGCAGTAGAACCACAAATAGATGCCAGCACACGTACCTTACGCATGCGCGCTGTTGCCGCCAACCCCGAAGGTATATTAATGCCGGGGCAATTCGTAAAAGTAGAACTGATACTCGAAACAAAAACAAACGCAATACTTGTTCCTACCGAAGCCGTAATACCCGAAATGAATGGACATAAAGTGTTCATCAAAAAAAATGGAAAAGCAAAAGAAGTAAAAGTAACCACAGGTATACGCACCGATAAAGCCCTCGAAATAACCGAAGGGTTAACCCCGGGCGATACGCTGTTAACAACCGGCATGCTTCAGTTAAAAGAAGGCATGGCCGTAACAATACAAACAAATAAGCAATAGAGACGAAAGCAATACAGAAATGGCAAGCTTATCAAACATTAGTATTAAAAGACCGGTACTCGCCATCGTGATGTCGCTGGTTATTATTTTATTCGGCATCATTGGTTTTACCTTTTTGGGTATACGCGAGTTTCCCAGCGTAGATCCTCCGGTAATCACCGTGCAAACATCGTATATAGGCGCCAATGCCGATGTTATCGAAGCACAAATAACCGAACCACTCGAAGAAGCCATCAACGGTATTGCCGGTATCCGAACCATCACCTCCGTATCGCGCGAAGGACGAAGCAACATCACAGTAGAGTTTGATTTAGGCGTAGACTTAGAAGCAGCCGCCAACGATGTGCGAAACAAAGTTTCCGGAGCCTTAAACAGATTGCCACAAGATGTAGACCCGCCCGTTATAGAAAAAGCAGATGCCGATTCAAGCCCGATTATTTTTCTTACCGTGCGCAGCGACAAACGCGATCCGCTCGAACTCTCGCGCATTGCCGAAATACTTTTTAAAGAAAGAATACAAACCATACCAGGCGTAAGCTCCGTGCAACTCTGGGGGCAAAAACGATACTCCATGCGTTTATGGATGGACCCCATAAAACTCGCTTCGTTTAAACTTGCGCCATCCGATGTGTTGCAAGCCGTAAACAGAGAAAATGTAGAACTACCCAGCGGCCGCGTAGAAGGCCAAAACACCGAACTAACCGTGCGCACAATGGGTAGGTTAAATACAGTAGACGATTTCAACAACCTCATTATAAAAGAAGACGGCAACCAGATCGTGCGCTTTCAGGATATAGGCTATGCACAACTATACCCCGAAAACGACAGAACAATTTTAAGAAGAGATGGCGTACCCGGTGTAGCCGTTGCCATTGTAGCACAACCGGGCGCAAACAACATCGATATCTCAGAAAGGCTCTATAAAAAACTCGATCAAATAAAAAGAGATTTACCCGAAGATGTTACCTACCAGATGAGTTTCGACTCCACACAATACATCCGCGCCTCTATTTTAGAAGTAGAAGAAACCATCATCATTGCATTCTGCCTCGTACTATCCATCATCTTTATTTTCTTGCGCGATTGGCGCACAACAATTATACCCGTAGTTACTATACCTATATCGTTAATAGGCGCATTCTTTGTAATGTACATATTAGGCTTTTCCATTAATGTATTAACACTCTTAGGTATTGTATTAGCCATCGGTTTAGTAGTGGATGATGCCATTGTGGTATTAGAAAACATCTACGTAAAAATAGAAGAAGGCGAAGATCCCGAAGAAGCAGCCAAAAAAGGATCAACAGAAATATACTTCGCAGTAATTTCTAGCCATCTCGGCTTTTGTTTCGCTAACGCTCACACCCATGATGAGCGCAAAGCTGCTCAAACGAAGAGAAGAACACAATTGGCTATACAGAAAAACCGAACCCTTCTTCGAAGCACTAACAAACGCGTATGCCAACTCCTTGCAAGCGTTTATGAAAATACGGTGGATGGCCTTTGTTATTCTTATTCTTTCAGGAATTTTAATTTACTGGTTAGGAATAAACTTACCATCAGAGCTGGCACCGATGGAAGACAGAAGCGAATTCCGCTTGCAAGCCCAAGCAGCAGAAGGAGCCACGTTCGACTATATGGATGGTTACGTGCGCGAACTCACCAACTTTATCGAGCAAGAAGTTCCCGAAAAAGCAGGCATGGTAAGTGTTACCGCACCCGGCTTTGGTAACTCAGGCGTTAACTCCGGTTTTGTTCGTGTTATTCTTCAATCGCCAACAGAGCGCGATCGTTCTCAGCAACAAATCGTTGACGACATCACAGGCAAAGTAAAAAAATACTCCGGTGTAAGAACGTTTCTTACACAATCACAAACCATTGGCGACAGGCGCGGAGGCTTCCCCGTTCAGTTTGTTATTCAAGCGCCCGAAATTGATAAACTAAAAAAAGTATTGCCCGAGTTTTTAGCCAAAGCAGCACAAAGCCCATTATTTTCTTTTGTCGATTTAGATTTAAAATTTAATAAACCCGAAATCAATATTTCCATCGACCGCGATAAAGCCCGCACAATGGGGGTGAATGTGATCGACATCGCACAAACGTTACAATTAGGGTTAAGTGGGTCGCGCTTCGGGTATTTTATTATGGATGGAAAACAATACCAGGTAATCGGGCAAGTAGAACGATCGAATAGAAACGAACCGTTGGATTTAAAATCGCTCTATGTAAAAAGCAGAAGAGGCGAGTTAATTCAACTAGATAATTTGGTAAAGATGGAAGAAACCAGCAGCCCGCCACAACTGTATCGCTTCAATCGATATTCTTCTGCTAAAGTAAGTGCACAGTTGGCACCCGGAGCAACCTTAGGCCAGGGAATAGAAGAAATGAGAAAAATTGCCGCTGAAGTGTTAGACGAAACCTATACAACCAGCTTAGATGGCGCATCGCGCGAGTTTGCAGAATCTTCTTCCAGCATTTACATGGCGTTCGCTATTGCTTTGGCCATTATCTATTTAGTATTAGCGGCACAATTCGAGAGTTTTATAGATCCGCTCACCATCATGTTTACTGTGCCCCTCGCTTTAGCCGGAGCCTTAATTTCTTTGTGGTACTTTAATCAAACACTAAATATATTTTCGCAGATCGGTATAATTATGCTGATTGGCCTCGTAACTAAAAACGGAATTTTAATTGTAGAATTTGCCAACCAACGCAAAGAACAAAAAATTAAACTATTCGATGCCGTTATGCAAGCCGCTGCATCGCGGTTTCGCCCAATATTAATGACAAGCCTTTCTACCATACTCGGCATTCTCCCCATTGCTTTAGCACTTGGCGCAGGTTCCGAAAGCCGTGTGTCGATGGGCCTCGCAGTTATAGGAGGAATGGTTTTTGCAACCGGCTTAACCTTATACGTTATCCCGGCCATATACTCGTACTTCAGCATAGAAACAAAAACAGTAAACACAACCACCTAACCTAATTTAGTTTAGCTAACCGTTATTTTTAAAATTGTGAAACGATACTTTTTCTTTTTATCCCTATTGTTTACCGCTGCCCTTGTGCAGGCGCAAGAACGCCTCAGTTTAGAAGCAGCAATTGCAAAAGGGCTGTCTAATAACTTCGAAGTAAACATCACCAAACTATCGCTCGATGCAGCCAAACTAAACAACAACTGGGGCCAGGCCGGGCGCTATCCTACCATTAACCTAATCGTTAACAACAACAACAACATCGTACAACGCAAACCAGCTAACCCCTTTGCCGTAGCCGGAAGAAACATTTCAGATAACATTAACGGTCAGCTAGATGTACAATTTATTTTATTCGATGGCCTTGCCGTAAACATACGCAAAGAAAGACTCACCCAATTAGAAGAGCTAAGCGCAGGCAACGCCACCCTGGTAATGGAAAATGCCGTGCAACAAATGATTTTGGGGTACTACACCGTATTGGTAGAAAAAGAAAGACTGAAAGTGTTACAAACCAATCTTGCCTTTTCGAAAGAAAGATACGGGTATGTAAAACTTAGAAAAGAACTAGGAAGCGCCATTACCTTCGATGTATTACAAGAACAAAACAACTACCTAACCGATTCGGCAAACGTATTACGGCAAGAAATAAATTATAAATATGCCGTGCGAAATTTAAACGAACTAATAAACGAAGATTTAAACAAGCAATACACCTTTACCGATTCACTTTACTTCGATCAGCAAACCTACAGCTTCGATGATCTACGCGCTAAAATGGCCAGCACAAACACAAACCTGCGCAACCAGTTTACCAACCAAGAGCTATTGCGCAATGCCAAAGCCCAGCAACGCGCATTGCAAGCGCCAACAGTTTCGTTAAACTTAGGAGCCACCGGAAGTTTAGATCGATTAAATGCTCAGTTTAGGCCAATTAGTGGAGGCGAAGTAGAAAAAAACACCATCGGTTTTGTAAATGACGACACCAGCCAGCCCGTTATACAAACGCGCTTCAGACCAGAATACCAAACCCAAACCGGAGATTCTTACGGAGTATACGGTAACATAAGCATACGCTGGACCTTGTTTAACGGCACACAAATAAAACGCGCCATAAAAACAGCAGAGATACAAGAAAAAATAGGCGCCATGAGCACCGACCAACTCAAACTATCGCTCGAAAACGATCTGGCCGCCAACTTCGATGTGTACATCCTACGCATGCAATTAGTAAAGATCAGCGAAACAAAATACAAAGCAGCAGAGTTGAATTTGCAATTAGCTAACGAACGCTATAAGAACGGAGCACTAAGCGCCATAGATTTGCGTATCGTGCAAGAAAATTTTAGAAACGCAGCCTTAGAAAATTACACCGCCATATTCGAAGCCCTGCAAACCCAAACCGAATTGGTACGACTAACCGGTGGTCTGTTGGCAGAAAATCAGAAGTTATAAAGCGTATTTTGCCTATGGTCGGTGTTGTCACCATAGTCGTTTGCCTATGGTCGGTGTTGTCACCGACCATTTTAATGTCTTTGTCACCGACCATTTTAATGTCTTTGTCACCGACCATTATAATGTCTTTGTCACCGACCATTATAATGTCTTTGTCACCGACCATTTTAATGTCTTTATCACCGACCATTATAATGTCTTTGTCACCGACCATTATAATGTCTTTGTCACCGACCATTTTGCCTATGGTCGGTGTTGTCACCATAGTCGTTAACTTAAGGAATATTGATTTGAATTTTCTTATAGAGACAGAAGCCCCATTGGGGCAAATTTTGTAATTTTCTCCCCATAGTTTTTTTA
>JAJTEH010000004.1 GCA_021298355.1 Flammeovirgaceae bacterium | reverse complement strand
TTTCTTTTTACGGACGCGAGTTTTCTTTTTACGGAAGCCAACTTTCTTTTTACGGACGCGAGTTTTCTTTTTACGGAAGCCAACTTTCTTTTTACGGACGCGAGTTTTCTTTTTACGGAAGCCAACTTTCTTTTTACGGACACGAGTTTTCTTTTTACGGAAGCCAACTTTCTTTTTACGGACGCGGGTTTTCTTTTTTAGGAAGCCAGCTTTCTTTTTACGGACGCGAGTTTCCTTTTTACGGAAGCCAACTTTCTTTTTACGGACACGAGTTTTCTTTTTTAGGAAGCCAACTTTCTTTTTACGGACGCGAGTTTTCTTTTTACGGAAGCCAACTTTCTTTTTACACTAGGTAACTTTCTTTTTAAGGTAGCTTACTTCCTTTTTGTGGATGCGGGTTTTAACCTTTCGGCTTCCTCTGGCTTTGTTTTGATACAGACGTGGTATTTATATCCCATACTCTTAATTCTTGTATATCTCTATTGGTAAAAAAAAGCCATGCTTTCGGCATGGCTCTATTCGTATAGCTGTTATTGCTTTGTTAAAACTGCTCGAACTGAGAGAAAAAGAAAGCGCCTTCTATTGCTGCATTCTCGTTGCTATCGCTTCCGTGAATGGCATTAGCCTCGATAGACTTTGCAAATAAATTACGGATAGTACCAGGCGCAGCTTTAGCAGGATCTGTTGCCCCAATTAGTTTTCTGAAATCCTCTACTGCATTATCTTTTTCTAAAATCATGGGTACAATGGGGCCACTGCTCATGTATTGACATAAATCGTTGTAAAATGGGCGTTCTTTATGAACTGCATAAAACTTGCCTGCTAATTCTTTGCTGAGCTCTGTCTTTTTCATTGCTACAATGCGGAAGCCTGCCTCCTCAATCATTTTTGTTATTGCTCCGGTATTATTTGCAGCTACTGCATCGGGCTTAATCATGGTAAAAGTTCTGTTCGTTGCCATTGTTTGTAATTTTGTACTTTAAAATCGGCTGCAAAAATAGTGTTATTCCTTCCAAAAATGGCTTTTTAGTAAATATTTGCCGCAATAATTGCTAAGCCCAGGTAAAAAATGCCTTTTGCTGAGGTTTAAGTGTTTATTTTTGCGCCTTACAAAACATGGAAAAATTAGCTGAGTTTAGCTCCTTACTGGCAACGCCTAAAAATGTAGTGGTTACTACGCATTTTAAGCCCGATGCCGATGCGCTGGGCTCATCGTTGGGGTTAGCTGGCTATCTTAAAAAGAAAGGACACACCGTTACCGTAATCACACCCAGTGACTATCCCGATTTTCTTTCGTGGATGCCCGGGCATACCGAGGTTTTAGCTTTCTCTCCAGAAAAACCATTAGTTGCCGAGCAAGTACATCTACAAATAGCTAAGGCCGACATTATTTTTTGTTTGGATTTCTCTTCTTTAAGCCGCATTTACGACTTAACTGAACCTGTAAAAAATGCTATGGCCATTAAGGTGATGGTAGACCACCACCTCGAACCCGAAAACTTTGCTTCCTTTTCTCAATGGGATGTTACGGCAGCCTCAACTGCGCAACTGGTGTATAGGCTCATTTGCGAATTAGGCGATAAAAACATTATCGATTCTAACATAGCCTCGTGTTTATATGCAGGATTAATGACGGATACGGGCGGATTTAGACACAACAACACACGTAGAGAAGAATTTTTAATTGCCGCAGAACTGGTTGCTTTAGGGGCTAATCCTTCCAAAATATCGAAACTCGTATACGAAACTAATTCGATAGAGCGGCTAAGGCTTATGGGATTTGTATTAAAAGAAAAGTTAGTTGTATTACCCGAATACAACACGGCATACATTACCATTACCGATGAAGAGTTAAAACACTACGGCTCTCAAACTGGCGACACCGAAGGTCTTGTAAACTATGCGCTTTCTGTTAAGCACGTACGCATGGCAACCCTTATGTACAAACGAAAAAACGATGTAAAACTATCCTTCCGCTCGTTAGACGAATTCTCGGTAAACGAATTTGCACGCGCTCACTTTGAAGGTGGGGGTCATAAAAATGCAGCCGGTGGCCAATCTACTTTAAGCCTTGAACAAACACTCGAAAAATTTTTGGCCTTGTTGCCACACTATAAAGAACAATTAACACGTACGATTTAAAACCAATTTCATGAGAATCAATTACCTATTAGTATCTCTATTTGCCATTACACTGGCAGCCTGTTCGTCTGAAAAAGAAACACCCAACGGGTTTAAGTTTAACGTTATAAAGGAAGGCCAAACCGATAGCCTAGCCAAGCCCGGCCAATTATTGATGGTAGATTTTCTTTTAAAAGACTCGAAAGACTCTGTTTGGAACGATAGCTTTAAAAGCGGCCAACCCGCGCCTGTTATGATTCAGGACTCCTCTATGATGGCAAACGAAAAAGGCCTTATGCAAATGTTTCGTTTGTTAAAACCTGGCGATAGCGTAACCACCACATTAACTATTAAAGAATTTTTCGAGCAAATGACCGGTGGCCCTGTTCCGCCCAACTTCGACTCTACTCTAACGCTCTCCTATACATTTAAAATACGAGAAATCACTACAGTAGAAAAATACCAGCAACAGCAACAAAAAATTGCCGAAGCAAAATCTGCCGAGCAATTGAGCAAAGACATTGAAGCCATTGATAAATACCTTACCGAAAAAGGTATACAAGCCTCTAAAACAGAATCGGGCTTGCGGTATGTTATTACCAAACCAGGTAAAGGCGAAAACGGCAAAAGTGGCCAGACAGCAACAGTAAACTACGCAGGCTACACATTGGATGGCGTGTATTTCGACACAAGCATTAAAAAACTGGCAGAAGAAAAAGGTGTGTATAACCCTCAGCGAGAGCCGTACGAAGCCTACCCTGTTACCATCGATCAAAGTTCAGTTATTCAAGGATGGCACGAAGCTTTAAAAGTTCTGAACAAAGGAGCTAAAGCAACCGTGTATATACCATCGGGTCTTGGCTATGGCCCAAGAAGAATTAGCCCCGAAATTGGTGAAAACCAAATTCTGGTATTTGATCTGGAAATAACCGATTTAAAGTAAGTATGAAGAGTAAGGGTTTATCTATCATCTTTCTTTTTGCATTAGCTATTGGGTGCGATCAGGTAGATCCGCCTATAAGCTACAACGCTCAGTTAGAAATAGACATCGCCAAAATAGACGAGTTTCTTCTGGCTGGAAACATTGATGCCGTAAAAGATGCCAGTGGCTTGCGATACAAAGTGCTGGAAGAAGGCAGCGGCATAGTTTCGCCTAGCCGCACCGCTAATTGTATTAAGGCTAACTATAAGGGACTTTTGTTTGCGGATAACACAGAGTTTGATAAAGGAACAAATGTAGAACTCTCCTTACCCAGTGTAATTAGAGGCTGGCAAATTGCATTCGAGAAATTACACGTTGGCGACTCTGCCGTATTGTATATACCAAGCGGACTAGCATATGGATCACGAGCACAAACAGAAATACCCGCTAATTCCATACTAATTTTTGGAGTTAAACTAAACCAAATTGGCGAGTACGATTTTTACCCGCCAACAGGTGGTGCAGTATGTTGGTTCGATGAGTTATGATGACCATTTGTTTCGCAACAAATAACGTACATAAACTGGAAGAAGTCAGGTCGGCACTAGGGCCTGACTTCTGCCTTTTAAGCCTACATGAAATCGGGTGCCTGCAAGAATTACCCGAAACCGGCACAACCCTGGAAGCTAATGCATTACAAAAGGCACAATTTGTTTTCCATCATTATAATATACCATGTTTTGCTGATGATACCGGCCTAGAAACACTTGCCCTTGCTGGCGCACCTGGTGTAGACTCTGCACATTATGCAGGTCCACAACGCTCAGCTACAGACAACATAGCTTTACTTTTAAAAAATCTGGAAGGAAAAAATAATCGCAAGGCACGTTTTAAAACAATTCTGGCTTGGGTAGAACCTACCCAGCAAATTTTATTTGAAGGCATTGTGCCAGGCGAGATTTTAGAAAAACCACGGGGTAACATGGGTTTCGGGTACGATCCGGTTTTTTTACCTGAAGGATATTCAAAAACATTTGCCGAAATGGATATGGCTGAAAAAAACAGCATTAGCCACCGGGCACGTGCACTCGAAAAATTACTTGAATTTCTAAAAAGCCGATAAAATACCGCGGCCATATTTTGTACTTTTGATGCCAAACTAAACCTTGTGCTAACGTCATACACCATTGGTATAACCGGAGGAAGCGGTTCGGGAAAAACCTACCTGATCGAAAACCTGTCGAAACAGTTTAAGCCCGAAGAAATTTGCCTTATTTCACAAGATAATTACTACCGCTCCAGAGATGAACAATCTGAAGATGCTAATGGCGTAAAAAATTTTGATTTACCATCGGCCATAGACCACGAACGATTTCACCGAGATCTGCACACCCTAAAGTCTGGCGGTACAGTAGAAAAGCTGGAATACACATTTAATAATCCAAAAGCCACACCAAAAACCATACAGCTTACACCGGCACCCATCATTATAGTAGAAGGAATTTTCGTTCAATATTTTAATGAGATAGAAAACGAACTCGATCTTAAAATTTTTATCGAAGCTAAAGATCATGTAAAACTGAGCAGAAGAATACGCAGAGATAATGAACAACGCGGCTACGACTTAGACGATGTACTTTACCGCTACCAATACCACGTTATGCCGGTATACGAAAAATACATTGAACCTTTGAAACACAGTGCCGATTTGGTTATCCCGAACAACAGCCATTTCGACAGAGCCATCGAGGTTTTGGCTCTTTCCTTAAAAGCACGCCTTAGTTATTTAATGGCTTCTACCGCCTTGCGATCTTAACCATTTGGGTATTAAAGTAAATCCTTTACATTTGCCGTCCGATGAATAACAAAAAAAGAATCGCTACGCTGATTTTTGGACTGGCCACAGCCTTTGTGCTTGTGGTATGCCAGTTGTTTTGTTTTCAACCCTATGCAAAGCCAACTGAAGTAAAAAAAGAAACGCAGGAAGAAAAACAAGCAGAAAAATCAACAGCGGTTATTTCTTTGCCAGCACCACAAACTCAACAAGTAAGCAGCCAGACTGTTTCTGACTTCGCCCTGATAGAAGAACTTGTACAACAAACAAAAACCAAAACCGAGCGTGTAAAAAATACCATTGTTTCTGCCGGTAAATTCTTTCAAACTGTTTTTCGGTACTTAATTTCACCGAACGCCCCCTAATTTTTTTCTTTATCATCTGCCAACAACGCCATGTTGTTTGCCCATTTCTGTATTTTATTTTAAACCATAAATTTTTATTGAGAGTATGCAAAACAAAGGTTTCGTCATAACGCTTACGGTTGTTATAACAGCGTTGTGTCTATTTTATCTGTCTTTTACTTACCAGTCGCGCGTGGTGCAGCAAGATGCTATTGCGTATGCTACTGATGCAAATGGGATTGTGAACCTAACTAAAAAACAAAATTATATTGATTCTGTATGGAATAAACCTGTTTATAATTTTCTAGGGTTAGAGTACACCTATAAAGAGGTAAAAGACAATGAACTTCACTTAGGTTTAGATTTACAAGGAGGAATGCACGTAACACTTGAGGTTTCTCCTGTAGATATACTACGTGGTTTGGCCGGCAACACAGCCGACACTGCCTTTGTAAAGGCTATTGCAACCGCCAAAGAACAACAGAAAAACAGCCAGGAAAATTTTGGTGATTTGTTTTTTGCTGCCTACCGCAAGGCTAATCCTGATAAAACATTAGCATCGGTATTTGCAAACGCATCTACACGGGGTCGCATCAATATTTCAGATTCCGATGAGCAGGTTATGAAAGTAGTGAACGGTGAAATTGAAAGTGCAATAGATCGTTCGTACACCATTCTTAAAAATCGTTTAGATCAGTTTGGTACATCATCGCCAAACATTCAGCGTTTACCAGGCACAGGCCGAATTCAGATAGAAATTCCCGGAGCGGATAATCCACAACGCGTTCGTAAATTATTACAAGGAGTTGCACGCTTAGAGTTTTGGGATGTAGTGGAAGCTTCTACATTAAGCAATTCGTTTATCGCCATTAACGATTTACTGGTAAGCGAACAAAAAGCAAAAGCCTTGACCAATGCAAAATCTGCAAAACCCAATGTAGCGGCCGATTCTTCTGGCACAGCACTAGAAAAACAATTGGCTGCCAGCCCTGATAGTACTAAAAGTGGCTTAGATTCTTTACAAAATTTAAACATCTCGCCTATTTACTCGCTTAGCGTGCCTCAAGGTGCTTTCCGCTACGACTTAAAAGATACGGCCGAGATCAATTCTATTTTTAAAAGACAAGAAATCAAAAATATTTTACCACGCAACGTTGGGCTATACTGGGCCGCCAAACCCGATAAGGATGTAAACGGCAACGAGGCTTTAGAACTTTACTTTTTAGATTTAGGCCGAAACGGTAAAGCAAAACTAACGGGTGAGGTAATTACCGATGCCCGCAACGATTTAGGTCCGCAAGCACAGCCTGCAGTAAGCATGAACATGAATGCTGCCGGAACAAAAATCTGGGCGAAGATGACTGCCGAAGCTGCCGGTAAATCGCCACGCGGAAGAATAGCCATCGTGCTAGACAATAGCGTTTATTCAGCACCTTCTGTTAACGATGAAATACCCAATGGTAACTCACAAATCACGGGCAACTTTACTCCTGACGAAGCAAAAGATTTAGCTAACATTTTAAAGGCCGGTTCTTTACCTGCACCCACTAAAATTGTAGAAGAAGCAATAGTAGGCCCTACACTTGGCCAGGTGGCGCAAAATCAAGGTTTGATTTCTATTGTGTGTGGCCTTGCCTTAGTAGTTATTTTTATGGTGGCGTATTATGCCAAAGGCGGTTGGGTTGCTAACCTTGCTTTGCTTTTTAACGTATTTTTTATTCTTGGAATTTTAGCGCAGCCAACACTTAGCACAGCGTTAACGCTGCCAGGTATTGCCGGTATTGTGTTAACGATGGGTATGGCAGTAGATGCCAACGTGTTGATATTTGAACGCATTAAAGAAGAATTGGCAAATGGCCTTAAACTTAGAGCAGCTATTAAGAAAGGTTACGATAAAGCATTTGCTACCATTCTCGACTCTAACCTTACAACACTTATTACAGCGTTATTTTTATTTTTATTAGGCTCAGGTCCAATTAAAGGATTTGCCATCACACTAATTATCGGTATCATTTCATCTTTCTTCACAGCGGTGTACATATCTCGTGTAGTTGTAGATTGGATGATCGCCAAAAAAGGAGACGACAGCAACGTTTCTTTCGATACCTTTATTGCAAGGGCTATACGCAAGCGCAAAGAGTTTAACTTCGTTAAATACAGCAAACCTGCATACATTGTTTCCTCTGTTATTATACTAATCGGGTTTGTACTGATTTTTGTACAAGGTTTAAACCTGGGTGTAGATTTTAAGGGAGGCCGCTCGTATGTAGTTAGCTTTACTAAACCGGTTGTAGCCACTGATATGAAAGTAGCATTAAGCGAGAGCTTTGAAAACGCAGGTACAGAAGTAAAAAACTACGGTAGCAATAGCGTTGTAAAAGTTACAACATCGTGGTTGATTGATGATGACTCTGATTTAACCGATGAAAAAGTTAAACAAGCATTAGTAAATGGTGTTTCTAAATTCTCGGGTTTAACCTTTGTGGAAAATGAATCGGGCTTAGATGACAAACATTTTACGATTTCGAGTTCGTCAAAAGTTGGAGCAACCGTTGCTGACGACATAAAAAATTCTGCCTGGAAAGCCAGCTTATTCTCACTCATCGGAATCTTTATTTATATTTTAGTTCGTTTCAGAAAATGGCAATATAGCGCAGGTGCTATTATTGCAACAGCACACGATACGTTATTTGTATTTGCTGCTTTTGCTATTGCCCGCTTATTCGGTATTTCATTTGAGATAGATCAGGTTTTTGTGGCCGCTATACTTACCATTATCGGGTATTCCATTAACGACACCGTTATTATCTTCGACCGTATTCGCGAATATTTCGCTTTAGGCACATCGCACGATCGTGCTAAAATTGTTAATGATGCTGTTAACCATACTTTATCTCGTACCATTATTACAGCAGGCACAACCTTATTAACGGTAATTGTATTATTGTTTTTTGGGGGTGAAGTAATGCGTGGTTTTGCCTTCGCACTATTTGTAGGCATTGTTGTAGGTACTTACTCATCTATATTTATAGCAGCACCAACTGTTTTAGATTTAGATAAAGAAGAAAACCCAACTACCGATCCGAAGAAAAAACCGGTAACAGTATAACAACCGATTGAAATGCACATCAGAAGACCTTGCCAAAGCAAGGTCTTTTTTTTTCGAAAATTATATCTTTTGTTGTACCTTCAAATTATCATCAACACAATTGCTTAAACCATGATAGACATTTTAGACACTCCGGACTCTGCACAAAAAAAACTAGACTATGCCGGTTTTTGGATTCGCGTAGCGGCCACCATTATCGATTCAATTATTATTTATGCAGCTTTATTTATTGTGGGTTATTTTTTTGTAGATGCATTGAATCCCGATAATATTATACTCACTCTTTTTTCTGCTTATGTAATTTTACCCATTATCGTAGCCATCTATTATGCTGCTTTCGAAAGTTCTTCTAAACAAGCTACACCGGGTAAAATGGCAGTTGGTATACAAGTGGGCAACCACCTCGGCAAGCAACTAAGTTTTGGAAATGCAATAGGTCGGTATTTCGCTAAAATTTTATCAGCCTTAATTTTATACATTGGATTTATGATGGCCGGCTGGGACGACAAAAAGCAAGGCCTGCACGATAAAGTAGCCGGCACATACGTTTTCTATAAGCACTAATATACCCTAAACGTTATTTCTGTAAAAAAGCAACCAGGTAGCCTGTAACCTTAATAACAGGGGAGTAACTGAAAAGCCTTACGAGTAAGACCCCTCTAAACACACATAAAAAATGGATGCAAGTAAAGTAGACATGTTTATCATGTCAAACTCAAAATTTTTCGAAAGCTATCAGCTAAACTCCATTCGCGACAGGCTCGTTGCCATGGACGATTCTAAATGGGTGATGATCTCTACCCAACAATACAAAGATCCTACAACTTCTCTTATCGTTTCTATTATCGCAGGTGGTTTGGGTATCGATCGTTTTATGATTGGCGACACTGGCCTTGGCATTGGTAAACTACTTACCTGCGGTGGCTTTGGCATTTGGACCATCATCGACTGGTTTTTAATACAAGGCGCCACACGCGAAAAAAATATGCAAAAACTGCAACAGTTTTTATAAACATGTTTGGCAACAAACAAAGTTTGTATTTACTGCTTAGTTTGGCTTGCCTAGCAGGGTACGCCTGGTTAATTATTCATTTATATCAGGAACAAACGCAACAACAAGCACGTGCTTTTGGTACTTGTTTAATGAAACAAACTACCGGCATACCCTGCCCATCGTGTGGCTCTACGCGCGCAATTGTTGCCCTTACGCAGGGTAATGTTAGTGAGGCTATGTTGTTAAATCCCCTTGGTTTCATAATAGCATTGGTGCTAATTATTTTGCCCATTTGGTTAGGCTACGATAAACTAAGAAACAGTGAATCTTTGTATCAGTTTTATCGGCACACAGAAAAAACCTTACGCCAACCAAAGTGGGCAATACCGCTTAGCCTTTTAGTTATTTTAAATTGGATCTGGAATATCTATAAAGATGTATGACAAACAACACCTTACTGCTCACCACCCCAAGCGAACACGAAGCAGAAGCTGCTTCGAATAGTTACCTGATGTCTCTTGTGGCATTTATTGCAGGCTTACCCTTACCTATAATAAACCTTATTGCCACTTTTATTTTTTATTTGGGCAACAGAAAAGGAACTTACTTTGTACGGTGGCATTGTACACAAGCTTTGCTCTCGCAAGTATCTATGTTGTTTATCAATAGTTTTGGTTTTTGGTGGACAATTTCTATCCTGTTTTCCGATGAACAAATCTCGAACCGCTACATTGCCTATATGGTCGTTGCTTTTTTATATAACCTGGCAGAATTTATCGCTACCATTTACACAGCAATAGCTACACGAAAAGGCAAACATGTATCGTGGTGGTTTTTTGGAGATGTTACCAACTTAGTTTGTAAACCGGTATGATAAAAAAAATTATACTTCAAGCAACATTAGCTATTTGTGTTTTTTTTGGGTTATGGTTTTTACTTTCTAAAATAGATTGGCTCACTACACTTAACGTAAAAGAAACAACTAAAAAAACCGAAGAAAAACTAGGCGATATTTTCTGGGATGTTTTTAAAAACAAAGATGTTGAAGTTCAAGATTCTACTGTAAAAGCTATTGTAGATAGTCTGACTATTCGCATCTGCGAAAGCAACAACATTAAAAGAGAAAAGCTAAAAGTACACATTCTGGAAAACAATGAAGTAAACGCTTTTGCATTGCCTGATGGACACTTGGTTGTGTTTACAGGCCTAATCCGAAAAGCAGATAACCATCAGGAATTGTGCGGAGTATTAGCACACGAAATCGCGCACATAGAACTAAATCATATTATGAAAAAACTGATTAAAGAAGCAGGTGTATCCGTTTTAATATCAATAACAACTGGCGAAACCGGAGGACAAGTTATTAAAGAAACTGCCGGCATGTTATCTTCTTCTGCTTACGATCGTGCATTAGAAAAAGAAGCTGATTTAAAAGCGGTAGACTACCTGCTTAATGCTGCTATAGACCCTCAGCATTTTGCAGAATTTCTTTTTAAGATGGCGCAAAACGATAGCAGTACTTCAGATTACCTAACGTGGCTAAGTACACATCCGCATGCCGAAGATAGGGCCGCTTATCTTAGCGATTACAACCAAAACAATCCGAAAAATTTTACGCCTGTAATAAAAGAAAACACCTGGCAGAAGTTAAAAACCAGTCTGGAAGATTAATGCCATACGATTTTTTACCTTTTAGCGGTTAACTCTTCCTTACTAAAAAAATATAATCGCACGCTTCTTTAGTAAGATTTAAAAAAATTCTAGTTAAATAAACAGAAAACAAAGAAGCTCTGTGCTTGAAAGCGTGGACATTCTTTATTCTGAAAAGTTTTATAAAGAATCTCACTAAAAAAAATTTAGTGTTTATTACTTCATACGCTCTACTTCGCAGTTCTTATTTGTTATATCAATGATAACGATGGATGACTTAGCCGGAAGTCCATCTGCAGAACTTGGCGGAAACCCGGCCAAATCTATATCAGTAGCCAGGCGTGCTGTGAAATAAATAGTTGTGCCTACAACGTTGTACTTTTCATCCAACCCAAAGGCCTCAACTACATTTGTATAAATTTGCTGATCGTTAAAAATTGTGCGAGAAGCCTCAGCATTAAATGCTGGAGAACTTAAACTTAACGCTACACCGCCACCGGCACTTCCAAACTTTCCAATTACCGTTGCTTCGGTACAATGGTTTTTTCTTACATCTTCTTTAGTACAACTTATCGCTACTAAATACAAACAAACAATAGCGGCTAATTTATAGTTGATCTTATTCATAGGTTATCCTTTTTATAAGGAAAAAACGTAGTTAAAAATTAATCTATACTTTATTGACTTATAAAATTTTATAAAGCTAAAAATGAAATACTCTTGAATTACAATAAAGTTTGTGCTGATTTAATACGAACCATTATACTTTCTTAAAAACCATTCGCTGCTTATAAGGATAATCAACAAAACGAAAAACAACGCGAGGTTGATAAGCGGGTCGTACGTGTCTTCTGCCAGTAAAACTCTACTGGTCTGCCAGTTTTCAATATCTTTTTGTAAGTTTTCAATTTGTTCTGGTAAAAAAAATGTGCCGCTCGTTTTAGCAGATAAATTTCGAAGCAAGTTAAAATCTGCCTGTGTGTTCATCAACTCAATTCCTTCGTTAGCCACTACAAATTCTCCATTTACCCGCACTTGATTTTCGAGTTGAACGGTAGCAGTATACGTGTAAATTCCTTCGGGTAAATTACCCAACACAAACCGTGAGTTATTGGCAGACGTTGTAAACTGATACTTACTTTTGTTACGTTTTTCGTTCGTAATTTCAAGATTTATTTCCTGACCATATATAGGTTCGTAGAGCGGGTTATATACCTGTGCCTCAATTACTACTTCTTCGTTAAGTGATACTTCTTTACTTACAGGAAAACAACGAAAACGCACTTTATCGTCTGAGGTAGATAAATACTGAACTAATTTACTCCAGAACTCATCGTTTAAGGTGTGTTGCTCTGTTTGGTTATACTCTTGCAACCTCCAACGCCAAAATCCTTCTCCTAACAAAAAGGCTTGCTTTTTATCTTTTTGCTGGTCTATCCACAAAAGTGGTTTAGTTGTAGGTACACTTCCTATTTGTTGATAAAACAACACATTGGCCGTAGGTGCTATTGCGTATTTTACAAATGGTACAGATAGTGGAGGCCAGCTTCGTGTAGCATCTGTTAACGCTTGGCTATAAGTCCAAAACGAAAATGCAGGATTTATAACAGCTAGTACTTCATCTTTTTGGCGTGGTAAATTTTCTAAGGTAAAATATTGCATTCGGGTAGCTTCTTGCCAATCGCTTTGTTCTCCGAACAAAAATAAACAAGCTGCTTTACTTGTATTTGCCAGGCTTAACCAATTGCTGCGAACTTTTGTGTTTGGTAATTGATGCACAATAACCAAATCGGCTTCGGCAATTGCTTTTTCCGGATTACCTTCTGCTATACCTGGTACATAAACAGAAAGTTGATAATTATCGTTTTTCTCTAAGGCCGCCCGTATGGCCTTTACATCCGGATGAGGCGATGCTGCGACAACAACAATTTTCTTCTTCCCTTCTATAACTTCTATATAAGCATTTTGCGAATTGTTTTTCTTGTTGTATTCGTTTGTGTTTTGCTTAACAACTACTTCATATTTTTGCAGCCCGTTTTTATCTGCTTTTAGTAGAAACTCTGCCGTTGCAAAACCACTTTCATTAGCCACAATTGTTTTTTCATCAAGCTTTTTCCCTTGCTGATAAACACTAACTTCTACACTTTCGCCAACAAAACCCTGTGTGCTAACATCTGCTACTAATTGAAACTTGTTACCCTGATATGCAATTTTATTATACGTAAGATTCTTAATACTTAAATCTCGCTTTATAGTGGAGTCGCCCAAACCGATTGTATAAATCTGAAAAGGATAATCTTTATACAATGGCGAAACTCCATCATTAAATATTCCATCGCTTGCCAAAATTAAATGTGATATTTTTTTTCCTTCGTTTTGTTGCCATACTTTGTTTATTGCGTTCGAAAGATTTGTTTTGGTAACCTGTACATCAATTTCTGATTCTACTACTTCGAAACCTTTGGCAGCCAGAACCTCAGCGAGTTGCTGCATTTGTACAAATGTGCTTTTACTTTTTACACTGTCGGCAGAGGCTGTTACCGAAGCCGACTTATCGGCTAGTAAAACAACAACTGGTTTTTGTGTTGTATGTTTAGTTAATTTTAGTATAGGTCCTAGAAGAAGAAATAGCAATAAAAAAATAAATAATGTGCGTATTGTTAATAAAGTATATAGGGTAAACTTACTCCATTTCTTTTTTTCGGAATACAGATAACGTGCAGCTATAAAAGCTGTTATGGCCATAATGGGCAAAGCCCACGCGGGTGCATCGAAAGTTAGTTGTTGCATTTAATCTTTTTAATATCCATACTTAGTTTTCCACAAGGCACGCCAATACTTTCTCATTTCTTCTTCACGTGCATTGTTGCCGGGCTGATAAAAAACTGTTCCGGCAATTTGCTCCGGTAAAAACTCCATAGTAGAAAAATTGTTGGCTCCATGATGGGCGTATTGGTATCCCTCTCCATAACCCAAATTTTTCATCAGTTTAGTTGGCGCATTGCGAATGGCTAGTGGCACAGGTAAATCTCCGGTTTCTGTTACTTTACTCAATGCCGTTTCAATGGCCATATAGCTAGCGTTACTTTTTGGCGAACCAGCTAAATAAACAGCGCATTGCGATAATATAATTCTAGCTTCGGGATATCCAATAGCTTGTACTGCCTGAAAGGTAGTGTTAGCCATTACCAATGCCGTTGGGTTAGCATTGCCAATATCTTCGGCTGCTAAAATTAACATTCTGCGTGCTATAAATTTCACATCTTCTCCTCCTTCAATCATTCTGGCTAAATAGTATACGGCCGCGTTAGGATCGCTCCCTCTGATGGACTTTATAAATGCTGATATAATGTCGTAATGTTGTTCTCCGCCTTTATCGTATAAAGCTACTTTGGTTTGCGCAACTTGCATGCACAGGGCATCTGTTAGTATAACTTCATTACTCTGTACATGGTCAACTACTAATTCAAAAAGATTCAACACTTTTCTGGCGTCTCCTCCGCTTAATTGAAAAAGTGCTGTGTCTTCCTTTATACTAATTTTCTTCTCTTTCAGCTTTTCATCTTTTTCTATTGCCTTTTGTAGTAACTTACGTAAATCATTTTGTTCTAAAGCTTTTAACACATAAACCTGGCTGCGCGATAGTAATGCTGAGTTTACTTCGAATGATGGATTTTCTGTGGTGGCCCCAATTAAGGTGATGATTCCTTTTTCAACTGCGGCTAGCAAAGCATCTTGCTGGCTTTTGTTAAACCGATGAATTTCATCGATAAATAAAATAGAACGTGGGCTGCCTTTTGCTTTTTCGATAATATCGCGAATGTCTTTTACACCAGCGTTAATGGCGCTTAGCATGTAAAAAGGTTTTTTGGCTTCGTTGGCAATAATATTTGCCAATGTTGTTTTGCCCACTCCGGGTGGTCCCCAGAAAATCATGGATGGAATTAAGCCTGATTTTAATACGATGCGTAATAATCCACTTTCGCCTACAAGGTGTTGTTGCCCTACCACATCGTTTAATGTAGTAGGCCGCATACGTTCGGCTAGGGGTAAATAGAACATGTATGTAGAATGTTATAAGAGAGAGTCCAAATTAATCTAATTTTTTATCTTATTGTATACTAAACCTAAAGGAAAAATTAGTAGAGAGGCAAATAAATTTAAAACAAGCGAATTGCAAAATGTTTCAATATACGATTCTAAATCATGCTTTTTATCAACAATATCAGGATTAAAATTTTCATACACACCAACACCATTGCGATCTCTTCTTTTATTAATTTCTTCCATTCT
Source organism: Flammeovirgaceae bacterium (assembly GCA_021298355.1). Lineage (GTDB taxonomy): Bacteria > Bacteroidota > Bacteroidia > Cytophagales > Cyclobacteriaceae > Chryseotalea. Next base: position 166,211 of record JAJTEH010000004.1, on the reverse strand, counting down.
CTCTTTGGCTAGAATATATTTATATTCTGTATCATAACATTTATTGAACCAGTAATCAAATCCTATACACAGGAATGATGAAATACTTAAGATTGTAAAAAATATTCCAATCGATTTAAAAAACCCTATTCTAGTTTTACTAAAATAGAAATTTATACAGTATAGCGTAACTAAAAAAAAGATGATAAAACTAAATAATGTTAAGGTAAATCTTTCTGACGGGAGCAAATCCAAATAATAAAATAAAAAGAACAAACCAATATTTATTATTCCTAATAGGAAACCTTTTAAAAACATATACATGAAATTTAGTTGAAATATTTTAACAACAAGATTAAAATAATAAGGCTAGCTAATCTCATTTTAGCTAGCCTTGTAAAATTGTTAGTTACTTAAACGGTGTAGCCCTAGTACTAACATATTTCTGAACTTGTGCAACACCATCTGAGTTACTGATGAGGCCGGCTTCCAAAGCCACACGCAGTATTGCGAAACAGAATATTAGTTAAAAAAAACTTAACTAATCGCCTGGCCATAGCGCAAAAATATTGTTAGTACGCGTTTATCTTTTCATCTCAGCCTGAATTATGTTTTCGAATTTTGCTTTCATCCTTAGTAATTTTTCTTTGTCAAGTTCTCCTCCAAGTTTAAACTCTACTATTTTACCTTCCTTATCAAGAATAATATTTGTTGGAAAACCAAAGGTTAAAAGGAATGTATCCACTATTAACTTTTTTGAATTTTCGAAAATTACATAATCTAGTGGCTTTTTCTTTTTAAAATCTAAAATAGATTCCTTGCTATCCAAAGCAAATGCAAGAAGAGCGAAGTCATTGTCACTGTACTCATTGTGTAGTTCATTTAATAATGGCATCTCCTCAACACAAGGAGCACAAGCAATGAACCAAAAGTTTAACATAACAACCTTTCCTTTTAAGTCACTTAATTTGTATTGTCTGCCGTCAATAGAAGTTTGATTAAACTCCGGGAATTTAAGGCCAATAAAGCATTGTCCTATTTTGTCTAAGACTGTATAGATACTATCATCAGGAGTGTTTGTTAAAACGTTTTGAAAGTCAATTTTGCATTTTCTTACAACTTCTTCATAGGTGTTTGATTGTCCATACCCAATCAGTGTAAAAGTTATTAGAAATAATATGGTAAGTAGTCTTTTCATATGTTGTCTTCATTAAATGTATGCTTACTATTCTATATGAATTCCACTACCAGCAATAGATGTTACTATCTCGACCATTTTCTGGTTATGTGCTTGAGCAAATCCTATTAATGGTATAGATACAAGACACAATGCACCTAGCATTTTTCTAATTTTTCTACTCATAAAATTTTTATGTTTAGTGAATAAGAATGAATTTAATAATCCTACATTCAGCTATATGCACTTTAGTCAAATATATTTTTCGGATAACTTTAAAGAGTAAAAAAATATCGTTATAAATTCATTACAATTTAATAAAGGCTACTAAAGCCAAGCCCGCAGCACCCAAAATCACACACATAAAAAATAATCCTAACACCATCGAGAATTTTAAAAACGTTTTAAACCTTCTTTGCTTATACACTTTGCGCATCGATTTGTATAAGAATATAAACATCCAAAGGTATAACACATAGCCAAGCCACTCTAACCAACTTACTTGCTGGCAAAGAATAATGAATGTGCCCATGAGGTAAGCAAAGTCGTAATAGAAAATAGTGAAGATTAAATGTTCGGAATAATAAAAATCTCTGCGCACATATAAGAGTTTTAAGAATAATGCGAAGATCGGCATCAAGAAAAAAATCAGTTGTGGTATGTTGCTATACATATCATCCAGCATACCGCGCACCAGTTCTGTTTCTTTTCCTTTCGATTTAGATTCTACTTCTAATGATTTTCTGTTGAAATACCGTGAAATAAAATTATCGCGTTTTTCCTCAGGTAAAGCAGTTTGCATGGAATCGTATTGTTCTACTGTTTCTGCCTCGAGATCGTCTGATACGGGTTCAAATTTTAAACCTTGTATTCTTCTAACACTATCTACTCCGTTTTTTATACTATCGATTTTGTTTTGCTCTACTTCGTTCAGGTCTCCGTTTTTTCCAACTTCTATTTCATCTGTATTCACAACAAATGATAGCGTAAGAAAGAATATAAAACTAAGAAAGACATACATTCTTGCCGGGTGGTAATATGTTTCTCTTTTTCCGGCATTGTATTCGTTTACAATTTTACCCGGCTTTAAAACCAAATCTTTAAATGTTTTAAAAAACTTCGATTCGAAACTGAAAAACGAACTGATGAAGTTTACAATTAAATCGCCCAAATCTTGTCGGGCGGGTAAATCTTTTTGTCCGCACGAACCACAAAATTTTCCGGTTAGGGGAGTTCCGCAGTTTAGGCAAGCTTTACCTTGTGCTGTTGTACGCTCTTGCTCAGGTTGCTTGGGGTTATCAGGTTGTTGGGTAGGTTCGATGGTTTCCATATCAGTTAAGAATTAAAGATAAAATGATTTGATAAAACTTATCTTTATTCCTGATAAAGAATCTATGGAAAGGTCGAATACAATACTGGTTTATGGCTCTTATGGCTACACGGGTAGTCTAATTGTAGATTTGTGTAAACAACAAAACCTATCGGTTATTTTAGCCGGAAGAAACCGAGAGAAATTACAAGAGCAAGCCAACCGAACTGGTTATCCTTTCGAAGTACTCGATTTAAAAGACACGAATGGTTTAAACCATTTGCTTGCTAACGTTAAAGTTGTGATACATTGCGGTGGGCCTTTTCAGGAAACTGCGCGTACCATGGCCGAAGCTTGTTTGCGAACACAAACACATTACACGGATATTACCGGAGAGTACCAAGTTTTTGAAGATCTCGCACTTTTGCATGAGCAAGCTATACAAGCAAACATTTGCATTTTACCCGGTGCCGGATTTGATGTTGTGCCGAGCGATTGTTTAGCACTGATGTTGAAAAAAGAATTACCAACGGCTACACACTTGCAGCTTGCTTTTGTTTCTACCGGTGGTGGATTATCCAGAGGTACTGCCAAAACCATGACGATGGGCATGGGGTATGGTTCGGTTGTTCGGCAAAACGGAAAACTTACTACCCTTCCGCTTGGCAAAACAACTACCTTCAACTTTGGTGCTTTTACTATGGAAACATTAAATATTCCGTGGGGCGATATTGCAACTGCTTATCGTAGCACAGGCATTCCGAATATAGAAGTGTATACAGGTGTGCCGAAGGCTTCTATTCGCATGGCAAAATTTTCGAATTATATACAAGGTATTTTACGTTTGCCTTTTATTAAAAAAGCCATGCTGAAAAAAATTGATAACAAACCGGCAGGGCCATCTACCGAAAAGCGAAACAAAAGTAAAACCTATTTATATGGTAAGGTATGGGATAAAAATAAAGCTGTAGAACTTCGTTTGCTTACTCCTAACGGGTATTCTTTAACTGCTGCTACTTCGGTAGAAATTGCCGTTCGGCTTTTGCAAGAAAAACGTTCTGGTTATATGACGCCAGCTCAGGCTTTTGGCGAAAACTTTATTTTATCTTTTGATGGTGTAAAGCGTTTATGATATGGGTGGCAATTCTGTTTCGCCAACCTCGGCAAAATGTTTTACCAAATCCATGCTCAACCTATCGTTTAACCCTTGTGCATAGTGTACTTTTTTGATGCTTAAATCATAATCTATTAAAAATTCGGCAGGTATGGTGTTAAACGATTCTCCGCTTGCCATTAAGTGAATGGGAACTCCGGCACGGCTTGCTTTAAATGCGGTTTGTACAAAAGTGCTTAAATGACTTTTAATAGCGATGCTTCTCGATTCTTCTAAACCATATGCTGCATACATTTTCTTTTCCGGATCGGCAATGAGTGGAATAGGCGATACTTCTTTATGAAACATGCTGCGCAACATCACTTCTTTTTTCGATTCGAAAAAGAAAATCATCTCCATACCTTTTTCTTGTAATTCTTTATGAACTTTTGTTAAAGCATGTACTCTTAAATTACAGAAAGGGCAACCTGCATGGCGAAAGAAACCAATAAACAAACGTTTTCTTCTGTACGATTCTAATTTAATTTCACGATTAAAGATATCAATCAGAGTAAAATCAGGTGCAGTTTGAGCAATAGACAGTTTCATTTTTTTTAGGATAGATACGATGTTAGGTGACGAGGTGGATTTCGAAAATTAAAAAAATGTGAATAATCTTAATAAGTGGATGATGTACACAAACAAAACAAGTAAATGTTTGTTTGCGTTACTTTAAAAATAAACTGCCGCTACAATGTTGATCACTTATAAAAACAAAAGTTTGTATGGTAGTTTTTGTCAAGTATTCCGTAAAGCTAGTTGCGCTATATCTTGTAAGTGAACAGATTAGGGATGATTAGGAATCCAAAAAATAAATTTCGTACCCACGTTTTCTTCGCTTATCAAATCCATTTTACCATTTAATTTCTGAATTGCCTTTTTTACAATGTATAAACCTAACCCATTTCCTTTTGCATGTTCATTAGCTCTGAAATACATATCGAATACGCGCGGCTGATATTGTAATGCAATACCCACTCCATCGTCTTGTATTTCTATTTCTATTCCGTTATCTTTTTCTTTAGCTAGTACGATGATGTTTCCACCTTGAGGTTTACTAAACGTAATTGAGTTTTCTACTATGTTTCTTATCACAATGTGCAGTAAGGCTGCATAAGAGTGTACCGTTAAACTATGGTGTATTTTTATTTCTACCTGTACTTTCTTTTGGTTTATAACTTCCTTAACTTCTTCGATTTCTTGCACTACCAAATCGCGAATAAAAACTTCTTTAAAAATTAATTCTTGTGTTCCTAAATCAGAAATAGATTGAAGTTTCTTCAGCATTCTGTCGAGGTTGTGTGCATTCTCATCTACTTTTTTAAATAGCTCAAGTGCGGCATCATCTTTCACAATTACTTTGGCAACTTCAGCTAAACCCATAAAAGTTGTTAGTGGTCTGCGGAAATCATGCGAAGAACGATAAAAGAAAGTATCTAATTCTTTATAGGCTTGTTTGAGTTCAGTTGTTCTGTTTTCTATTTTGCGTTCTAGCTCAGAATTAATTTCGGAAATGTATCTGTTTTTTTCCCGAAGTTCTTCGGCTTGTTCTTCTATTGTTTTCTTTTGAAACGCAATGGCTCTGTTTAAACTTACCAACCCTGTATTGGCTTCTCTTAATTCTTCAGACTGTGCTTGTATCTCTTCGTTTTGCTCTAGAATTTCGTTGTTTAATTTTCTAAGTTTTCGAGCAAAGCGATAATAAAAAATTCCGGCAGCTAAACTGAATAATGCAATTACAGAGAACAGAACAACCCAACCGCGTTGTACCATTAGCTTAGACTGGTTCAACTCGTTTGTTCTTTGCAGAATGGTAATTTCGTTTTCTCTTTTCTCTATGTTGTATAATGCTTCGAATGCAGCCTGGCTTTGTGCTTTTTGTCTGTTAAACAAGCTGTCGGAAAACAAATTGTATTTCTTATAATAAGCGAGTGCTTGCTCTGGCTTACCTGTTTTTTGAAGGTAATCGGCCATATCAATGTATGTTACTCTAAAAATATCGGTACCTGATGTGGGCACGGCTAATGCAATTGCTTTTTCTAGATAAAATTTTGCCGAGTCGAACTGATTGGTTTTGGTATAGATTCTTCCAATTCTATTGTAGTACAAACATTGGCCATATTCATCGCCAATTAATAAATCGATTTTTAACCCTTCCCAATAATATTGTAACGCTCTGCTATACTCTTGTTGAGCTAAAAATGTTTCGCCAAGATTAAAAAGATTAGCAGAAACGTTGGGTAAGTTTTTATTTTGTCGACTATTTTTAAGGCTTTCATGTAGAAAGTAGAAAGCAGAATCGAAGTGATTGCTTTCGCTTTGTAAAAGGCCAATTAAGTTTAAACACCAACTTGCTTTCGATTGTAAGGCCAGGTGTAAGTACTCGGCTCTGGCTTTGTATATGTAAGTTCGTGCCGATTTTAAGTCGCGGCTTCGGTAAAATGTCCAGGCCAGATAGTAGTGGGCATCTGCAACAATGCGGTTGTACTTGTTATTTTCTGCCACTTGTAAAGATTCGTTCAGGTATTTAACGGCTAAGTCATAAAATCCTTCTTCCTGAAAAACCTCACCCATCCGTAGGTTGATATAACTTAAAGCAAACTGATACCCTGATTTTCTGTGATGCGATAACGCTACGGTATAAGATTCGATGGCGTCTTTAAATTTTCCGCGTCTGTAAAATACTTGTGCCATTCCTAAGTGAGACTCGGCTGTGATGGCCGGATCTTCGGGTAACAGATGCTTTGCTTTTGCAAAACTTTTTTCGGCTTCGGATAAACTACTTAGGGCTACCTGGCAAAAGCCGGTTTGTAAATATCCATAGGCCTGAAAAGTAGTAACGTTAAGATTTTTTCTTAGCTCCTCGGTTTGTATAGCATACCGAAGTGCTTCTTCGGGTTTATCGACAGCGAGGTAGTATCTGCTTAGATTTATTTTTAAAATTGATTGATAAAATAGGTCTGGTTTTTTACGTATTGCTTTTTCCGCTTGTTGGTAATAGTAAAAACTACTGTCGTAACGTCCTTTATCTCTGTACGTGTTTCCTAATTGGGTTAAAGCATAAGTATGCAAGTGGTATTCGTTAAGCTTTTCTCCTATTTTTCTGGCTTCTTCGAAATAGCGTAAACTTTCCTTTAAGTTTCCGGTAAGGTAATAGTAATAGCCTCGGTAACATGTGGTTGCTCCTATTAATAGTTCGTCTTTAGATTCTTGCGCCCAGCGCATGGCTTGCAAACTTGTTTTGTCAGCCTCTTCTAATTTATAATCGAAATATTGAAAGGATAATGCATTGAATAACTCAACTTTTGCTTTCGGATTTTTTTCGTTTGCCAGTTTTCTCAATAAGCTGTCTATTACCTGGGTTTGAGCAACAGAAGTTGCTGATGCGAGGGATAAACAAATTATAAGTAAGCTGTAGCGCACAAAAGTCAATTTGGGAGTTAGTTTCAATATACAGGATTTACAAAACCCTACCAACAAAAAAGCCGGCTTAGGCCGGCTTTACTTTGTTTGTTTGGTTATTATAAGGTGCGTTTTACCTCGCGCATTTCGTAACTTTCAATTACATCGCCATCTTGTATATCGTTAAATCCGTCTATACCTATACCGCAATCAAAACCGGTTCTTACTTCGCTGGCATCGTCTTTCATTCTTTTTAACGATCCTAATTTTCCGGAATATATTACTATACCATCGCGTATTAAACGGATAGGGTTGTTTCGTTTAATCGATCCATCTGTAACCATACAACCAGCTATGGTTCCAACTTTGGAAATTTTAAATACCGTGCGTACTTCGGCATTACCCACAATAACTTCTTCTTCTTGCGGTGCCAACATACCTTCCATGGCAGCCTTAAGTTCATTAATAGCATCGTAGATGATAGAGTAGAACTTAATTTCTATTTCTTCGCTTTCGGCCAAACGTTTGGCAGCGCCCGAAGGTCTTACCTGGAAGCCGATGATGATGGCATCGGATGCTGATGCTAACAATACATCCGATTCGGAAATTTGACCTACACCTCTGTGGATAATTGCCACTTGTACTTCGGCAGTTGATAATTTTAACAACGAATCTGAAAGTGCTTCTACCGATCCATCCACATCGCCTTTTACAATTACATTTAATTGTTTGAATGAACCAATGGCCAAACGTCTTCCAATTTCATCTAATGTTATGTGTTTACGAGTTCTGATGGATTGTTCGCGTTGCAATTGAGAACGCTTACCTGCTAATTCTCTGGCTTCGCGGTCTGTCTCCATTACCTGGAATTTTTCACCTGCCTGTGGAGCACCATCTAAACCAAGTACTACAACCGGGGATGATGGGCCTGCTTCTTTCACTCTTGCTCCGGTGTCATCAAACATAGCCTTAACACGGCCGTAGTTAGCGCCTGCCACCATTATATCGCCAATGCGTAATGTTCCGGCCTGTACCATTATAGTAGCAACATATCCACGCCCTTTATCTAACGATGCTTCTATGATAGAACCAACTGCGGGTTTTAATGGATTTGCTTTTAATGCCAATATTTCTGCCTCGAGTAAAACTTTTTCTAATAGATCTTCGATGCCCTTACCCGATTTAGCTGAAATTTCTTGCGACTGGTATTTACCACCCCACTCTTCTACCAATATATTTATTTTGGCTAGAGACTCTCTGATTTTGTCCGGGTTGGCAGTAGGTTTATCGATTTTGTTAATAGCAATTACAATAGGTACACCGGCAACTTGTGCGTGGTTGATGGCTTCTTTGGTTTGAGGCATTACATCATCATCGGCAGCTACTACAATTATGGCAATGTCGGTAAGTTTAGCACCGCGTGCACGCATGGCAGTAAAGGCTTCGTGGCCGGGTGTATCCAAAAACGCAATTTTATTTCCACTCTTTGTTTTTACTGAGTAAGCTCCGATGTGCTGGGTAATACCACCTGCTTCTGAGGCTACTACTCTTGTGTTGCGTATGTAATCTAGTAACGAGGTTTTACCGTGGTCTACGTGACCCATAATGGTAACGATAGGGGCGCGGCCTTCTAAATCTTCTTCTGCATCTATTTCTTCTACTGTTGCTAATTCATCTTCAGCAGAAATAAATTGTATTTCGTATCCAAATTCATCAGCAATTACGGTGATGGCCTCTGCATCCAATCTTTGATTAATCGATACAAACATTCCTAAACCTAAGCAAGTTGAGATAACATCGTTTACAGAAACGTCCATCATCGATGCCAAATCGTTGGCAGAGATAAATTCTGTTACGCGCAACACTTTAGATTCTTGTTGTTCTTGCATCATGCGTTGCTCTTCAGCATCGCTATTAGCCTGACGTTTTTCCTTGCGGTATTTTGCACCGGTTGCTTTTTTAGTGCCTCCACTTAACTTGGCCAGTGTTGCTTTTATTTTTTCCTGAATTTCCTGCTCGGTAGGTTCGGCCTTTGATGGTCTTGGTTGCTGCTGTTGGTTTTGGTTTCTACCTCTGTTTTGTTGATTCTGATTTTGATTTCTATTTTGGCCTCCACCCTGTTGTTGCTGATTAGGATTAACGTTAGCTATACGCTTTCTCGGACGTTTCCCTTTTTCATCGCGCACGTTAGATGACGGATTGCTCTCTTTCTTCTTATCAGCCGGTGTAGGCAAGGCAATTTTGTCGAGTACTTTCAAACCCTGAAGTTTGTCTGCTTTTGCTTTTATTACATCTTGCGACTCTTCTTGCTTTATTTCTACAGGTGTTTCAATCTTTACTTCGGGTTTACCTTCGGGCTTAGGTTGTTCTTGTACCTGTTCTTGTACTTTTATTACTTCCTCGGCTTTTGGTGTTTCTACTACAGGCTCTGGCTTTTGTTTTGGTTCTTCCTGTTTTGCTTTAGGTTTTTCTTCTGCTTCTTCTTTGGCTTTGGGCTTTTTATCCAGATCAATTTTGTCGAGTACCTTTATGCCTTCGAGTTTAGGTTTATCGATGGCAACCTTTTCTGGCTTGGCTTCTTCTTTTGGTTTCTCGGCATTTACAAGGTTTTTTATAAGGATACGGTCTTCCTCTTCTGTTTTTTTCTTAACAACTTCTTTTTCTGTTTCAATAACGATGTTGTCTGCATGTTTAACGCCTATATGCAAATGCGAAGCTTCCAGCTTTTCTGTTGCAGAAGAAGCATATTCTTTAGATAGCAATGCGTATTGTTCGGGTGTAAGTTTAGCATTGGGGTTGTTTTCTATAACGTGCCCCTTTTTTCCTAAAAACTCTATGATGGTATGCAAACCAACATTTAGTTTTCTGGCTGCCTGACTTACCCTTATCATTTTATCTTCTGCCATACAATAATTTACGCTTAACTTTTTCAGCTATTAATGTTATTCAAACTCTTTTCTTAATACGGTGGTAATCGATTCAACTGTTTCTTCTTCCAGATCTGTTCTTCTTACCAATTCTTCTTTTGATAATGCTAATACACTTTTGGCGGTATCCAGCCCAATGCGTTTAAGTTCTTCGATAATCCAGCTTTCGATTTCATCTGCAAATTCATCTAAATCTACGTCTTCATCTGCTGTGCCCTCTTCTACATCGCGGAATACATCTATTTCAAAGCCTACTAATTTGCTGGCAAGTTTTATGTTTAGTCCGCCTTTACCAATGGCTAACGAAACCTGATCGGGTTTTAAGAACACCGAAATTCTATTTCTTTCTTTGTCTACTTTTATAGATGTGATCTTGGCAGGACTTAATGCACGTTGTACATATAGCTCAAGGTTATCGGTGTAATTGATAACGTCAATATTTTCATTTTGCAATTCGCGAACGATGGAGTGAATACGCGAACCTTTCATACCCACACAAGCTCCTACCGGGTCGATTCTGTCATCATAAGATTCTACAGCTACTTTTGCTCTTTCACCTGGCTCTCTTACTGCTTTTTTTATGGTGATTAAACCATCGTAAACTTCAGGCACTTCTTGCTCGAATAACCTTTCAATAAACACAGGAGATGTTCTGGATAAAATGATTTTCGGGTTTCCGTTAATCATTTCTACTTTATGAACAATAGCGCGTACGTTTTCTCCTTTTCTATATCTGTCTTTAGAAATTTGTTCGCTTTTAGGAAGAGAAATTTCGTTTCCTTCTGCATCAATTAACAATACTTCTCTGCTCAAAATCTGGTAAACCTCACCGGCAATTATTTCGCCTACCAGATCTTTGTACTTTTGAAAGAGGATATCTTTTTCTAAGTCTTTTACTTTTTGTATAAGTGTTTGGCGAGCTGTTGTTACGGCTCTTCTGCCAAAATCTTCGATAGACATTTGCTCAGAAACTTCTTCCCCCACTTCGAAATCAGGTTCGATTTTTCTTGCTTCAGTTAAGCTGATTTTATCATGATCCCAGATGTCCTCAGAGTTGTCGTCTACGATTTCGCGTACACGCCAGATTTCCAAGTCACCTTTATCGGCATTGATGATGATGTCGAAATTAGAATCTTCCACGAATCTTTTTCTGATCATGGTTCGAAACACGTCTTCCAGAATGCGAATCATGGTCGGACGATCGATATTTTTCTGTTTCGCGAATTCTGCAAATGATGAAATTAATTCATGTGCGTCCATTGCTTGCTTATTTAAAAGATATTGTCACTATTGCTTTTTCTATATTTTCGAACAAAATGGTATTTTCCAATTGTTCGGCTTTTTTTCCTTTGCCACTTTTTTTACCTAACACGATTTCCTCGTTGGTAACACGAAGTAAAGTTCCTTCTTCGTGTTTGTTTTCTTCTTTCAGTTTTACCTTTATTACACGGCCAATGTTTTTAACATATTGCCTGTGCATTTTTAGCGGTTGGTCCACACCAGGCGAAGAAACTTCTAACAAATAATTATCTGCTAACTCGGCATTGGCATCTAATACATCTGATAGTTTTCTGCTTAGTTCTGCACAATCTTCGATAGTGGCACCTTGGTCGCCATCGAGGGTTACTACAATTTTGCCCGGCTTTCTTTTCATTACGGCTGTTACATCAACCACAAAAAGGTTGGGATTGTGTAACAGATTTTCTGCCTGACTTTTTATTTGTGCTGCTAAATCCATAAAAGTTTAAAATCAAAGAGGGGACTGTCGTCCCCTCTCGATAATCTTTCAAGAAACTTGCGCAAAAGTAATACAATATTGCTTCTGGTGCAAGTATGAAGGCTATTTTACCTCTTTTTGCGGATTTGTTACGATAAATAATGAGGTAATTTTTTCAAGTATTGGCCATAACCGCTCTTTTCTAAAGGTTTTGCAAGGGTCAATAACTGATTTTCATCTATAAATTTCATTCGATAAGCTACTTCCTCGATACAACCAACTTTTAACCCTTGTCTCTGTTCGATAACCTGAACAAAATTTGAGGCTTGCATGAGCGAATCAAAAGTTCCTGTATCTAGCCAGGCGGTACCACGACTCATAGTGGCTACTTGTAACTGACCTCTTTTTAAATATTCTTTATTAACATCTGTAATCTCTAATTCACCGCGCGGACTGGGTTTCAGGTTTTTGGCAATTTCTACCACTTGGTTATCATAAAAGTATAAACCTGGTACTGCGTAATTCGATTTTGGATGCTGAGGTTTTTCTTCAATTGAAACTACTTTATTATCTGCATCAAATTCTACCACACCATAACGTTCAGGATCCGTTACATGGTAAGCGAAGATAACACCTCCTTGTGGGTTGGCATTGCTTTGTAATAACTTAGCTAAACCTGATCCATAAAAAATGTTATCGCCTAAAACCAGTGCTACTTTATCGTTACCAATAAATTTTTCGCCTATAATAAAGGCTTGTGCTAAGCCATCAGGGCTGGGCTGCACTGCATACTGAAAGTCGCAACCTAATTTTTTTCCATCGCCTAATAAACGTTCGAACATGGGCAAATCATGTGGCGTGGATATGATCAGTATTTCTCTTATGCCGGCCATCATTAAAACGGATAGCGGATAATAAATCATCGGTTTATCGTAAACAGGCATAAGTTGTTTACTAACAGCTAACGTAAGCGGATGAAGCCTTGTGCCCGAACCTCCTGCTAAAATAATGCCTTTCATGACTAACGGTTATGATACATGTTTTGATAATACTGTTGGTAGGCTCCGCTGGTTACATGGTTCAGCCATTCCTGGTTGCTTAAATACCAATCTACTGTTTTCTCCAACCCTTGTTCAAATGTTACAGATGGTCTCCAACCTAATTGTGTCATTAGTTTTGTCGCATCAATGGCGTATCGCAAATCATGTCCCGGTCTGTCGGTTACGAAAGTAATAAGTTTAGCACTTTCACCTTCGCTTCTTTTTAATTTGCTATCCATTAGTTTACACAAGAAATAAACAAGATCGATGTTTTTCCATTCGTTGTTTCCACCAATGTTATAAACCTCGCCTGTTTTACCTTTATGAAAAATGGTATCGATAGCCGCTGCGTGATCTTCTACAAACAACCAATCTCGCACGTTCTCACCTTTGCCATAAACCGGAAGTGGTTTCTTCTGCAAAATATTATGAATCATGAGCGGAATCAGTTTCTCAGGAAAATGATTGGGCCCGTAATTATTGGAACACCTGCTTATGACAACAGGCATTTTATAACTATTGCCATATGCTTTCACAAAATGATCGCTGCTGGCCTTTGAAGATGAGTAAGGTGATTGTGGATCGATGGGAGTTTCCTCTGTAAAAAATTTCCCGTGTTCAACGGATCCGTATACTTCATCTGTTGAAATGTGATAAAATCGTTTACCTTCCCAATTCCCATTCCATGCATTTTTAGCAGCCTGCAACAATCGAATTGTACCTATAACATTGGTAATAGCAAACTCATCCGGATTATGTAGGGATCTGTCCACATGCGATTCTGCAGCCAGGTGTATAACCCCAGATATGGTATATTGAGAAAAAACTTCTTTCAGTTTATCTCCATCTAAAATATCTCCTTTTACAAAAATGTAGTTAGGTTTTTGATCAACATCTGAAAGGTTTTCCAAATTACCGGCATAGGTAAGTTTATCGTAATTGATGATGGTGTACTCAGGATAACGATTAACTAATCTTCGTACAACATGCGAACCAATAAATCCGGCTCCACCGGTTACTAAAATTGTTTTCTTCATTTATTATCGAATGTATTTCTCAAAATCTTTGTGCTCGCGTTGGTACAAAACTTCTGTAGGCAAAGATTTAAAATAATCGTATGTTATTTTCAATCCTTCGGCACGCGAAACTTTGGGTTGCCATCCTAAAATTTGTTTGGCTTTTGTTATATCCGGCTGGCGTTGCTTGGGATCATCTTTTGGCAAATCTTTGAAAATTATTTTTTGATTAGTTCCGGTTAGTTTGATAATCTCTTCTGCGAATTGCAAAATGGTTATTTCATCGGGATTACCAATGTTTACAGGATATTGGTAATCGGATAACAACAGGCGATAGATTCCATCTACTTGGTCATCTACATAACAGAATGAGCGTGTTTGCGAGCCATCTCCAAATACAGTTAAATCTTCGCCACGTAATGCCTGGCCAATAAAGGCCGGCAATACTCTACCATCGTTCAAACGCATACGTGGACCATAGGTGTTAAAAATTCTCACGATGCGTGTTTCAAGATTATGATACGTATGGTAGGCCATGGTCATGGCTTCCTGAAATCTTTTGGCTTCGTCATACACACCGCGTGGGCCAATGGTATTTACATTTCCGTAGTAATCTTCTGTTTGAGGGTGCACCAGCGGATCTCCGTATATTTCAGACGTTGATGCGATTAAAATGCGTGCATTTTTTGTTCTGGCTAATCCCAATAAATTGTGAATACCTAATGAGCCCACTTTTAAAGTTTGAATAGGAATTTTCAGGTAGTCAATCGGGCTTGCCGGTGATGCAAAGTGTAGGATGTAATGTAATTCTCCCGGTACATGTACAAAGTTTGAAACATCGTGATGATAAAATTCAAAATCAGGATGTTTAAATAAATGTTCGATGTTTCGTAAGTCACCTGTAATCAGGTTATCCATTGCTATTACGCTGTACCCTTCTTTGATAAAGCGATCACATAAATGCGAACCTAGAAATCCGGCACCACCGGTAATTAAAACTCTTTTTTTTGTGCTCATGCTATTGTCTCTCTTCCTATGCTGTAGTATGTAAAACCTAATTCTTTCATTTGCGATAACTCGTATAAATTTCGGCCATCAAAAATAACTTTGTTTTTTATCAGTTCTGCAACTTTATCGAAGTCGGGCGTTCTAAACTCTGGCCATTCGGTTGCAATGAATAAAGCATCTGCGGCATGTATGGCTTCGTACGGATTTTTGGCGAAAGTAATTTTATCGCCAAAAATTTTTCTCACATTTTCCATTGCTTCCGGGTCGTGTGCCACAACCGTTGCGCCTTCTTGTAAGAGTAAATCAATATTCTCTAATGCTGGTGCTTCTCTTATATCATCGGTATGAGGTTTAAAGGATAATCCCCAAACGCCTATCTTTTTTCCGCGCAACGAACCACCAAAGAAGCGTTTCATCTTATTGAATAAAACAGTTTTTTGCGAGGCATTTACATCCATCACCGATTTCAAAATTTTGAAATCGTATTGTGTATCTGCCGCAGACTTAGCCAAGGCTTGTACATCTTTCGGAAAACAACTTCCGCCATAACCAATACCGGGAAAAAGAAAACGCTTGCCTATTCTGCTATCGGTTCCAACTCCTTTGCGAACTGCATCAACATTAGCGCCTAGCAATTCGCACAAGTTGGCAATCTCATTCATGAATGTGATTTTAGTTGCCAAAAAAGCGTTAGCTGCATATTTGGTTAATTCTGCCGAGCGTTCGTCCATGAAAATGATAGGGTTACCTTGGCGCACAAATGGTGCGTAAAGTTGTTCCATCACTTTGCGGGCTTTGTCTGATGTTGTTCCAATCACAACACGATCTGGTTTCATAAAATCTTCTACAGCAACGCCTTCGCGTAAAAATTCCGGGTTAGAAACAACATCAAACTCCACCTTGGCATTTTTAGCAATTCTTTCTCGCACTTTATCTGCTGTACCAACTGGCACGGTAGACTTATCAACGATTACTGTATAATGTTGTAAGATCGGTCCTAAATCATCGGCTACTTTTAAAATGTATTTTAAATCAGCGGAGCCATCTTCTCCGGGTGGTGTAGGTAAAGCCAAAAAAATGATTTTAGCATCTTTTATCCCTTCTTCGAGGTTGGTTGTAAAAAATAAACGCTCTTGTTTAATGTTTCTTTCAAAGAGTTGTTCTAAACCAGGTTCATATATGGTTATTTTTCCAGCGTTCAAGCTGGCCACTTTTGCTTGGTCAATATCCACACAAGTAACGGTGTTTCCAGTTTCAGCAAAACAGGTACCGGTTACCAAGCCAACGTATCCTGTGCCAATTACAGCAATCTTCATCTCTTACAATCTCTATTTTTAGGTATTCGAATGTTTCGTCTTAGTTGATCTAAAACATTCTTTCATTTTTATTACGGTTCAAAATTAATCCGCGAAAATACCCTTTTAATTATAATTCGATAAACACGGTTATTTATAAGATAAAACCTGAATACAAACTAACATTCGTTTGCTTTCTTACGTTTATGTTCTAAATTCGAACTTCGAAAATGGAAAGAATGGAAACTTTATTGGAAAACCCTTTAGCTATTGGTTTTGGAGAAACAGAGAACCAAAAAATGATCGCTCAGATGATTCGCGATTTTGGTGCAAAAGAAATTAAGCCATACATGATGGAATGGGATGAAACACAGGAATTCCCCATCGATTTATTTCATAAACTTGGAAATCTTGGGTTAATGGGTGTTTTGGTTCCGGAAAACTATGGTGGTGCAGGTTTCGGTTATCTGGAATATGTTACAGCCATTGTAGAATTAGCCAAAATCGATGGATCTATCGGATTATCTATGGCTGCGCACAATTCTTTGTGCACTGGCCATATTTTAAGCTTCGGAAACGAAGAGCAAAAACAAAAATACCTCCCAAAGTTAGCCACCGGAGAATGGATTGGTGCATGGGGTTTAACCGAACCTAACACGGGTTCTGATGCCGGCAACATGCGCACAGTAGCAGTAAAAGATGGAGATTATTACGTACTAAATGGCGCTAAGAATTTTATTACACATGGCAGATCGGGCAACGTTGCTGTAGTTATTGTTCGAACCGGGCAAGTGGGCGATTCTCATGGTATGACGGCCTTTATTATAGAAAAAGGAACTCCTGGTTTTTCTGCTGGCAAAAAAGAAAATAAATTAGGAATGCGTGCCTCAGAAACAGCTGAGCTAATTTTTCAGGATTGTCGCATTCATAAATCTCAAATGTTAGGAAAAGAAGGAGAAGGTTTTATACAGGCAATGAAGGTTTTAGATGGTGGCCGAATTTCTATTGCTGCATTAAGTTTAGGAATTGCCACTGGGGCTTACGAAGCTGCGCTGCAATATGCAAAGGAGCGCCATCAGTTTAACCAACCTATAGCTAAATTTCAGGGTATTGCCTTTAAGTTGGCCGACATGGCTACAAAAGTAGAAGCGGCAAAATTGCTTACCTACCGTGCGGCAGATCTTAAAAACAAAGGGCAAAACGTTAACAGAGAGTCGGCAATGGCTAAGTTATATGCTTCAGAAATTTCGGTTGAAATTGCTAACGAAGGCGTACAGATTTTTGGTGGTTATGGCTACACAAAAGATTTTCCGGCCGAAAAATATTACCGCGATGCCAAACTTTGTACGATTGGCGAAGGAACCTCGGAAATTCAAAAGTTGGTGATTTCCCGATCTTTGTTAAAATAATTTGTTTTTAATATTGAGTATTGCCTATATTTGCAGCCCAAATAAGTACGCACATGCTAATTGTAAACATTAAAGAGAACGAGTCGATCGACAAAGCTTTAAAAAGATTTAAGAAGAAGTTTGAAAAGACCGGCATTTTACGTGAGTTAAGAAGCAGAACTTCTTTTACAAAACCTTCAGTTCGTAGAAGAAACGAAATCATTCGTGCGGCTTACATTCAGAATATTCGCAATCAGGAAGCTCAGTAAGCTTTTTATCAACAATATTTCCACAATCCCCTTTAGGTTCTTCCTAAAGGGGATTTATTTTTTTACATTGTTTCAGGTATAAACGCCTCCGCATGACAGATGCTTTTTTGAGATACCTGGAGTTTGAGAAAAGATTGAGCAAGCATACTGTTTTATCTTACGAAACAGACCTGAAACAACTCGTTGATTTTTTACACCAAACATTCGAAGTCCAACAGGCTGAGTTAGCTACTTTTCCTATGTTAAGAGGTTGGATCGCTAACCTGGTTGAAACAGACATCAATCCCCGATCAGTTAATAGAAAAATAGCCTGTTTACGTTCCTTCTATAAATTTCTAATGAAACAAGAGATAATCTCTACAAATCCTGCGGAGAAACTTAAAGTTTTAAAAACACAAAAGCGACTACCTGTATTTGTTAAAGAAAGTGAAATACAAGAATTGCTTAACCACGCCATTTTTGAAGATACCTTTAAAGGATTGCGCGATCGTTTAATTATTGAACTTTTGTATGGAAGTGGAATGCGTTTAAGCGAATTGTTAGGTATAAAAGACCATGATATACAGTGGCATAAACAAACCATTAAAGTATTGGGTAAAAGAAATAAAGAGAGGATAATCCCATTTTCTAACTATCTCGTTACTATCATCAGGGAGTATCAACAAGCGAGAAATAAAGAAGTAGGAAAACACAGCGAAAATTTTTTGTTGCTAACCAATAATGGCGAACCTGCCTACGCTGGTTTGGTGCAGGCAACAGTAAAAAAATATTTATCCCTTACTAATGCAGAAAAGAGAAGTCCACACGTTTTAAGACATACATATGCAACACACTTGTTGAATAAAGGGGCAGAGATTAATGCCGTGAAAGATTTACTTGGCCACTCTAGTTTAGCGGCAACGCAGGTATATACGCATAACACTATGGAAAAACTAAAAAAAGCTTTTGAACAAGCTCATCCTAAAGCATGACAAAAATTATAAATCTTATGTAAATAATACTACACATTACGGTTGCATTCAACCCATTTTTTATTTCAGTTTCAATTTTAAATTTTAGATTATGAAGTTACAAGTTCATTCCATCCACTTCGATGCAGACCAAAAACTAATCGATTTTATACAGAAGAAAGTTGAGAAACTAGAAACATTTTACGACCGTGTTGTTGACGGTGAAGTATTTTTAAGACTAAATAATGAAGGTGTGGAAAACAAGACAGTAGAAATCAAAGTGCGGGTTCCGGGCAGTCAGTTATTCGCTACGGAAAAAGCGCGTTCATTCGAGGCTGCTGCTGATATGGCTACTGAAGCATTACGAAACCAACTCGCCAAATTTAAAACCAAACAGAAAGAAGGAAGAGTTTAACTTTCTTATTATTAGTAATAAAAAAAGCCCCAAAAGGGGCTTTTTCTGTTTTTATGGGCTGGCTTTTTTAAGCCGATGCTGCTGCCGTTTCTTCGAATTTTGTTGACGCACGGAGGTGTACTGTTTTCTTTGCTTTATAACCACAATAGCCACACTGGAAGTGCTTTAATAGCTCACCCTCTTCAGTTGAAGTTGGTGCTTTTATAATTTCTTCTTTTACCACTTTGAAAGTTTGGTAATTACATTCTGGGCACTGTAATGCATGTAAGTGACCTGCGTAACGTTCAATTTTGATATATCCTGTCTCTTCATCCTTCCAAACGTCATAGTCAACAGAAAATACATTTTCTTCAGCTTGCATTCCCTCGTCAAGGTAAGCGTCTTCTTCTTCTTCGCTTAACAGTTTCATTGGCTTACCACTTGGAGATAATCTTGGCTTATAGCGAAGTGTTCTAAGTCTTTTCTCAATAAAGAAGGGATAGTAAAACTTAAGTAAATTCTGGATAATCAACCCAATGATAAGACCCATAGATACCGTAGTAAACAAACGAACTACAACCCACAATGTATTTAGCTCTTCAACATTGGCATTAGCAAAAAAACAACCACCTACCAGGAGAATAATGGTGGCAATCCATAATGCCTTGATTTCATGACGATTTATGAAATCGTATTTGTCTTTAGCCTCGCCTACTGTGGCCAGCCTAATTATATAACCGATAACAACTAGTGCAGCCAGAGCCCAGCATCCAAAGGCAATTTTCATGGCCGCCTCGTTCCACGGTGCGTATTGTGCTGCTAAATCGTATTGTACATTCATATGCTATTGGGTTGAGTGTTGGGGTTTCTTTAACAAATATAAAATTTCCTAAACTTTAAAAAATACGTTTTCCGAGCAATTTTTTAATTCAGGCAACGAAAGTACGTATTGTTTTGAATATCAGTCAATACCAAAACTTCATTTTAAATTTTCTTTATCAGAATTTAAGTGTTTTGGTAACTATAATCTCCTAAAAATTCTGCAAAAATGTCATGTGTTTCAACGATAGATTCCAACATTCCCATATGACCAACACCAACTACTATTTTCAAAACTGTCTTTGGGCGATTTTCTAGGCCTTTTTGTAATGCTGGTAAATTTATTACCTGATCTTTTTCTCCGGCAATTACAAGTAATGGAACCTTACTTTTTCTAAGGTCTTCCAGCCTGTCGGGTCTATCGCGCATAGCTGCTAAATAAGCTGTTACTGTTGAAAACTTAGCCTGCATGGCTAGTTTTTCTGCAAAAGCAATGGCCTCATGATTGGGATTTGCAAAAAGTGGCTTTACAAAACTTCTTGCGAATATTTCTACTCCATTATCTTTAATGAACTGTATCGTTTTGGTTCTGTTTTCCTTTTTTTCCGCTGTATCAGGCAAAGGTGTAGAATGAAATAAAGTAACCGTTTTAATTTTTTCAGGAAATAACTTCAGATAGGCAAGGGCAACATAACCACCTAAAGAGTGACCAACCAAGTGGAACGTGCTTAGTTTTAAAGCTTCCGTTTCTTTATTTATAAGTGTGGCTACGTCTTCGAGGGTAAAGTTTTCAGGTGGTAAATCGCTTCTACCGAAACCCGGAAGATCGAAAGCATAATGAGTATAATTACCTATTGAAGAAGTGAAATCATTCCAGATTTCGTGTGTTTCTAAAAATCCGTGCAGATAGACAATGGCAGGGCCATTGCCGCTAACTGAAACATGGATTTTTGGCTTCATTATACTTTAACGGAAGTTTCGATCATGGTTTTTGCCGTTCTATAAATTCCTTCAACATCGAAACCACATTCTTTGTGTAGTTCTATTTGTTCCCCATGCTCAATCACCTGGTCAGGAATACCTAATAATTTTACTTCGACTTTGTAGGAATGTGCACTAGCAAACTCAAGCACCGCGCTTCCAAAACCTCCTATGATACAACCATCTTCCACAGTAATTACTTTGTTGTATTTACTAAAGACGTGATGCAGCATCTCCTCATCAAGAGGCTTAGCGAAACGCATGTCGTAATGCCCAATGGTTAAACCTTCTTTTTCTAATTGCTCGCTTACTTCTACAGCGTAGTTGCCAATGTGGCCGATGGTTAAGATTGCCAATTCTTCTCCTTCCTTTACTACTCTACCCTTGCCAATTTCGATGGCTTGCATAGGTAGTCTCCAATTAGGCATCACACCTTGTCCGCGTGGATAACGAATGGTAAAGGCAAGGTCTTTTCTTGGCTGAGCTGCCGTGAACATCATGTTTCTTAATTCTTCCTCATTCATGGGTGAAGCAATCACCATGTTGGGTATGCAACGCATGTAAGCAATATCGTAAGCACCGTGGTGAGTGGGACCATCTGCTCCTGCGAAACCGGCTCTATCTAAACAAAAATTGACAGGTAGATTCTGTATGCATACATCGTGAATTACCTGATCATATGCACGTTGCATGAACGAGCTGTAAATATTACAAAAAGGAATTAATCCTTGTGTGGCTAAACCTGCTGAAAAAGTAACAGCATGTTGTTCAGCTATTCCGACATCAAAAGCACGCGTTGGCATTTCCTTCATCATGATGTTCATGGATGAACCAGAAGGCATAGCCGGAGTAATCCCCATTATTTTTTCATCCGCCTTAGCTAATTCTACCAGCGTATGACCAAACACATCTTGGTATTTAGGAGGCTGTGGTTTTTCATAAACTTTTTTGTGGATTTCTCCTGTGATTTTATCGAAAGTACCGGGTGCGTGCCAGGTAGTAGCATTTCCTTTTTCTGCGGGGCCGTAGCCTTTACCTTTTACAGTAACGCAATGCAGGATTTTCGGTCCTTTTATATTTTTTAAATCTTTCAGAACGCTTACTAAGTGATCTACATCGTGGCCATCAACCGGTCCGAAATATCTTAAATTCAAAGATTCGAAAAGATTACTTTGACTTAGCAAAGTGGATTTGATACCATTCTCCAATTTACTCACCAACTCTTGCGCATTTTTGCCCAATGATGAGAATTTACCTAACACATTCCACACCTCATCTTTCAGTTTATTGTAAACTTTTGATGTCGTGATATCGGTTAAATAATCCTTTAATGCTCCTACATTAGGATCAATCGACATACAATTGTCGTTGAGGATGATTAAAATATTTGAGTCAGATACACCGGCATGATTCATGGCTTCGAATGCCATTCCGCCTGTCATGGCGCCATCGCCAATAATGGCTACGTGTTGTTTGTCTTCTAAACCTTGATATTTAGAAGCGATAGCCATCCCTAAGGCTGCTGAAATTGAAGTAGAGCTGTGCCCCACTCCAAACGTGTCATAAACACTTTCTTTTCTTTTCGGGAATCCTGAAATGCCTTTATAAATTCTATTGGTGTGGAAAACGTCCTTTCTGCCAGTTAAAATTTTATGTCCGTATGCCTGATGGCCAACATCCCAAACGAGTTGGTCGTAAGGCGTATTAAACACATAATGCAAAGCAACTGTTAGTTCCACCACGCCTAAACTAGCCCCAAAATGCCCTCCATATACAGATACATTATCAACAATAAATTGCCTCAACTCCTGACAAAGAAGCACGAGTTCATCCTGATTTAATTTTTTCAAATCATCAGGATTATTGATTTTGGCGAGGAGTGGACCGGGTGTTATCAGCATGGCTGGTTATTTTGTTTAACCTTTAAACAGAGTTTGAAAGTAAGTGTTTTCTGGCGTATTTCAATTTTTACGCCAGATGGCAAAAATAGTTAATATAAGGTTGGCATTTATTCAAAGATGGTATCAGAAAATACCTCTATTTTTGCCCTCCACTCCGAAAAATACATGAGCCAGGAAAATTTTGAGATAAAACTGCCTTTGTTCGAAGGTCCATTCGATTTGTTGTTGTTTTTCATTGAAAGAGATGAACTCGACATACACGATATTCCTATTTCAAAAATTACCAATGATTTTTTGGATTACATACGCCAATTAGAAATTTTGAATATTGAAGTAGCCAGCGAATTCATTTTGGTTGCTGCTACCTTAATGCGCATTAAATCAAAAATGTTGCTCCCAAGACCACAAATTGATGAACAGGGCAATGAAATTGATCCGCGCGAAGAATTAGTTCGTCATCTTTTAGAGTATAAAAAATATAAATCAGTTCTGGAAAACTTCCATAAAATGGAAGAAACAGAATTGATGAAAGAGAAACGCGGAAACTTGGCGAAAGAGCTTCGCGCTCTGGCTGAAAGCACCAATGTTGAAGCAGAATTGCAGGATGTTGATGTTTTTAAGTTGATGACTGTTTTTGATAAAGTATTAAAAAGATTTGAGGCCACTAAAAACAAACCTGTGCATCAGGTTATTCAATATCCTTATACCATCGAAGCACAGAAAGAAGTTATTTTTCAGGAAATAAAATCAAAAGGAAGAGTACAATTCGTGGAGATTATAGAAAAGTATTCACGTTCGCGCATTGCTTTGATTTTTAACTTTCTTGCTATTCTCGAAATGTTGGCTATAGGCAGAATTGGTATTCAGGTAGGAGAAGGTTACAACAATTTCTGGGTAACCGACAAAACGGAAACAACTGAACCTGCACTTACACCAGAACAATTGTAAGATTATCTCTTTTTTGTATGGCGCGCTTTCCAAAGTAATTCTTTGGTTTTGGCTGCATGTATGCTAGCGTTAATTTCGTAGCCGAATAACAACACAATGGTTACTAATTGCACCCAAACCATAAGTGCAATTAAAGCTCCGATAGAACCATATACTTTATTGTAACTTCCAAAGTTGGTTACATAATAAGAAAAACCATACGATACACTCATGATACCTAACGTTGAGAGTATAGAACCGAAGGAGAAAAAACGCCATCCGTAATGAACAGCCGGTGCGAAATAATAGATTGAAGAAATAGAAAAGAAAAAGACTAAAAAGATAACGATAAATCGCAAAGCCAAAATCATGTAAACTGTGTAGTTATCAAGATTAAGCCAATGGAATTCTTGTAAGTGTCCTAATATATAATCCAATACTAACTGACCAACAATTAAAAGAATAACTGCTAAAAAAAGTGCAAAGGCTAAGTTTAACGTTAACCCGGTTGCAATCAATCTCATTTTAAAAAATCCTCTGTTTTCTACTGTTCGGTAACAGGCATTGAAGGCGCGCATCAAAGCCACCATCCCATTGGTTGCTAAATACAAAGCGAATAAAACACCAAAGGTTAACAATCCTCCACGGGAGTTACCCACAATATCTTCAATGGTAGTGGCAACGGAATCGTATATGCTGGGTGGCATTAAGCTCGCTAAAAATGCTAAGATGCTTTCTTTGTTTACCTCCGGAACCCACTCGCTGATGTAGGGAATTAGTGTAAATAAAAAGATGATAGTTGGAAAAATAGCCAAGATAAAATTGAATGCAACCCCATTGGCTTTATCCAATAAATCATCTTTTTTCATGTTATACATGAAAATTTTTAGCACTTTATATAACGATACTTTTGCTTTCCCGCCTACATGAACATGCTTAAGCCATGACACAACACGTTGTACTTGCGAATATTTAAGTATCAGTTTTTTTGTTTTGTATTTCATGCAAAGTAAGGTTGAAGTACATCAGCCATTATTTTTGGCATGCGGCAGGGCCTGTTGGTTTTCATATCAATAAAGGCAAGTTTGGTTTCGCCTTCATGAATTAAATTTTTCTGTTCGTTAAAAATCTTATAGTAAAACGTTATTCTAACAGCAGGCATTTCTGTTAAGGTTGTTTCAATGGTTAATAATTCATCATATCGGGCGGGTGCTAAAAATTTAGAATGATTTTCTAACACAGGCATCATCACGCCATTTTCTTCTAAAGATTTGTAGGTTAATCCTAATTGTCTCAAACTCTCAACTCTTCCAATTTCATAGAATGTAGCATAGTTGCCATAGTACACATACCCCATTTGGTCTGTATCGGCATAACGAACCCTGATTTGAAATTGAGAAGTATACATTATTTCAATCCTGCCTTTCTTAGTGCTTCACCTTTTTTAATTTCTGCTGTTAATGCACGCTGGTAGCGATTAGCATTGTTTATTTGCTCGCGGTAATTATCGGTAAAATTATGATACCCACTGAAATCTTCTTTCGCACACATATAGAGGTAGTTACTCGGTTGGTAATTTAATACCGCATCTACACAATTGATGCGTGGCATATTGATGGGGCCTGGTGGTAAACCTGTGTATTTATAGGTATTGTATGGCGAATCAATTTCTTTGTGTTCATTTAAAACTCTTTTCAAAGAGAAATCTCCTGATGCAAAAACCAGCGTTGGATCGGCTTGCAAAGGCATGTTTTGTTTTAAGCGATTCAGATACAAACCGGCAATGGTTGGCGCTTCATCTTGTTTTACCGTTTCTGCTTGCACAATAGAAGCCAGAATAGATACTTCAATAGGTGTTAACCCAAGGCTTTCTGCTTTCTTTTTTCTTTCTTCGCTCCAAAACAAAGTGTATTCTTTATACATCCTTTCCAGTAATGCGTCCGGAGTAACGTTGTAATATACTTCGTACGTGTTTGGTATAAACATACACATCAGATTATCTTTATTAAATCCGTAGGTGTTGTTCATGGCAAATTTTACAGCGGCAGCTTCAAACTCATCCGGATGCATGCCCAAATTCGAAGTAATTTTTTCGCTTAAATCTTTTAACAAACGTACATTGTTGAATGTGATTTTCACCGGTACTTGTTTGGCTTGGCGCAAGGTGCGTATGGCTTGCAGGTTTGTCATGTTAGCTTTCAAAACAAATCTGCCCGGCTTTACTTTTTTATCGTAGCCCATCATGCGCGATAAAAATGCAAACGACATTAAATCCTGAACGTAATTTCCTTCATGCAATAATTTTTGCACAGTTTTAAAATCGGCATCTCTGGGAATAGCAATTATCCTGTCTTCTTTACCAACTAATATATTTGGTGTAAATACAATTTGATAACTGTAAAACCCAAATGAGATAAGCAGCATAGAAAACAAAAGAAAGAAAATCAGTTTTTTAGGTGGCTTTACCATACGGTTCTGTACTTTATGCAAATATAACAATGGTTTACAAGGGCATGTTATATCGTATTTTAACAAATGCACAAATGCCTGTTGTATTTTGTTACTTTGCAACTGAAATGCCAGCCGAACTACTAAAAATACATCCCATCAATCCGGAAGGAAGAAAAATTGCAAGAGCCATACAAGTTTTGCGTGATGGTGGCATTATCGTATATCCTACCGATACCATCTACGGCATTGGTTGCGATTTAATGAATCGAAAAGCGGTTGAACGTTTGTGTAAAATTCTGGATATCAAACCGCAGAAGTTAGATTTATCATTTATATGCCACGATTTAAGCCACATTTCGCATTACGTTAAAAATCTGGATACCCCTAGTTTTAAACTTCTGAAAAAAAATCTGCCCGGTGCATTCACCTTTTTACTGGAGGCAAGCTCAAAGGTTCCAAAAATTTTGGATGTCAATAAAAAAACGGTTGGGATCAGAATTCCGGATCACACCATCCCTACTCTGTTAGTTGAGCAATTGGGCAATCCGTTGATAACATCCTCCATTAAAAATGATGATGAAATTCGCGAATACACAACAGAGCCAGAAGAAATTTATGAGGACTTTAAAAACAAAGTTGATTTGGTAATCGATGGTGGCGTTAGTGGTAACATTCCATCAACCGTAGTTGATTTAACGCAGCATGAACCAATCATCATTCGACAAGGGTTAGGAAATTTTTCAGGATGATGCTATGCCAATTGTAATTGAAGCACATTATTTACCGGGTATTGCCTATTTTAAAAGTCTAGCCAATGCAGAACTTATTTTGATTGAGAAAAAGGAATATTTCGTTAAACAAAGTTACCGCTCGCGCTGCTACATCAACACCGAACATGGACGCGATGTTTTGCTTCTACCCGTTACCAACAAAACCGGTAAAACACTTATCGAATCCGTTCGCATCGATTACAACCAAAAATGGTTAAACAACCATTGGCGAACCATTCAATCGGCTTATGCTAAAGCTGCCTTTTTCGAGTTTTATGCTGATGATCTTCATGCCATTTTGTTTAAGAAAAATGAATTTCTTTTCGATTTGAATGTTGAATTGCTGACAATGTGTCTGAAATGGTTACGCATCAGTGCCAAGTTGGAAGAGACCAGCCAATACGAAATGTATTATGGCGAAAACATCATAGACTGTAGAAACGTGTTTACACCTAAAAATCAACCACTTGAGGAATCATTCTATCCAAAGGCTATATACACACAAGTTTTTGGCAACAACTTTGTAAAACCTCTCAGTCTTCTGGATTTGATTTTCTGCCAGGGCCCACAGGCCAAAGCCTATTTGCAAGCAGAATGAACAAATACAAAGTGCACAACGTTATTTAAAAAATCCTGCGGATAACGAAATAAATTCAATAGCCGGGATTAAAAAAAAGTTAATTCAAAAGATTACATTTACAGAACATCATACTCGTTTAGTTAAGATATGGAAGCAAAATTTTCGAATCGTGTAAAAGAAGTAATTTCTCTTAGTCGCGAAGAAGCCCTCCGACTAGGCCACGATTACATCGGTACAGAACATTTATTGTTAGGTTTAATTCGCGAAGGCGAAGGCGTAGCAGTAGGTGTATTAAAAAAGTTAGGCGTACCCCTGGATGAACTAAGAGCAGAGATTGAAAAAATTTCGAAAGGAACTGCCTCACAAACAGCAGACCTTAAAAATCTTACCAACATCCCTTTAACCAAAGCATCAGAAAAAGTTTTAAAGATTACTTATTTAGAAGCAAAAATCTTTAAGGCACAGTTAATCGGTACAGAGCATTTGTTGCTTTCTATTTTGAGAGATAAAGATAACCTCGCATCGCAGTTATTAAGCCGCTACGATGTTGTATACGAAACCGTTAAAGAAATGCTCGAATACCAATCCGAAGGCCCATCCGCATCATCCGATACAGATGATGGCGATGATGATTCATCAAAAATATTTGGTGCCGGTGGCCAAGGTGCACGCGGTGGCGAGAAAAAAGGAACAGAAAAATCCAGAACACCAGTATTAGATAATTTCGGTCGCGATTTAACAAGACTTGCTGAAGATGGTAAGTTAGATCCTATTGTTGGTCGCGAAAAAGAAATTGAAAGGGTTGCTCAAATTCTTTCGCGCAGAAAGAAAAACAATCCGATATTAATTGGCGAACCCGGTGTTGGTAAAACTGCCATTGCCGAAGGTTTAGCCTTGCGCATCATCCAGAAAAAAGTAAGCCGTGTTTTGTTTGGCAAACGCGTGGTAACACTTGATTTGGCTTCGCTTGTGGCAGGTACAAAATACCGCGGCCAATTCGAAGAAAGAATGAAAGCCGTGATGAACGAGTTAGAAAAATCTCCGGATGTTATCTTGTTCATTGATGAGTTGCACACTATCGTTGGTGCCGGAGGCGCTTCAGGTTCGTTAGATGCCTCGAACATGTTTAAGCCTGCTTTAGCCCGTGGCGAAATACAATGCATTGGTGCAACAACTTTAGATGAGTACAGACAATACATTGAAAAAGATGGCGCATTAGCCAGACGTTTTCAAATGGTAATGGTAGATTCTACTACGCCTGAGGAAACCATTCAGATTCTGGATAACATCAAAGAAAAATACGAAGATCACCACCATGTTACGTATACGAAAGAAGCTATCGAGGCTTGCGTGAAATTATCGGATCGTTATATAAGCGACCGTTATTTGCCGGATAAAGCTATTGATGTTTTAGACGAAGCAGGTGCGCGCGTGCACATCAACAACATTCATGTTCCGGAAGAAATAATTAAACTGGAAGAAGCTGTTGAAGATATTAAGAAAGAAAAGAACAGAGTTGTAAAAAGCCAGAAATACGAAGAAGCAGCACAACTGCGTGATAAAGAGAAAAAACTGTTAGAACAATTAGAAGTTGCTAAAACCCGTTGGGAAGAAAAAACCAAAACAGAGAAATACACGGTTAACGAAGAAAACGTGGCTGATGTAATCGCGATGATGACGGGCATCCCAACCAAACGCATTGCCCAGAAAGAAAGCAACAAACTCCTAACGATGGGGCAAGAACTTGCTGGAAAAGTAATTGGCCAGGAAGAAGCCATTAAAAAACTAACGAAGGCTATACAACGCACACGAGTTGGTTTAAAAGATCCGAAGAAACCAATAGGTTCTTTCATCTTCTTAGGCCCGACCGGAGTGGGTAAAACAGAATTAGCTAAGGTTTTAGCAACCTATCTTTTCGATAAAGAAGATTCTTTAGTACGCATTGACATGAGCGAATACATGGAGAAATTTTCTGTATCGAGATTAGTGGGTGCACCTCCAGGTTATGTTGGTTACGAAGAAGGCGGACAATTAACAGAAAAAGTAAGACGCAAACCGTACTCAGTTGTATTGCTCGATGAAATTGAAAAAGCTCACCCCGATGTTTTCAATATTTTATTGCAAGTGTTAGACGATGGTATTTTAACGGATGGATTAGGAAGAAGAGTAGATTTCAGAAACACCATCATCATCATGACATCCAATATTGGTGTGCGCGATTTAAAAGATTTCGGAACAGGAATTGGTTTTACTACTTCTGCGAAAAGAGAGAACGAAGAAGAAGCCATGAAATCAACCATCCAAAATGCGTTGAAGCGTGCCTTTAGTCCTGAGTTTTTGAATCGCCTGGATGATGTGATTGTGTTTAACTCGTTACAACGCGAACATATCCACAAAATCATCGACATCACACTTAAAAAAGTATTCGATAGAATTACGCAATTGGGTTATCTGGTTGAACTAACCGAGAAAGCAAAAGATTTCTTAGCTGAAAAAGGGTACGACAGCCAATTTGGTGCAAGGCCATTACATAGAGCCATTCAGAAATATTTGGAAGATCCGGTAGCAGAAGAAATTCTGAAAGGTGAAATCGAAGAAGGTGGAACCATTGTAGCCGACCACGAAGATAAAGCTGAAAACCTAAGCATTAGCATCAAAAAGAAAACAGCTGCTTCAAAAGAAAAATAACATCGATTGTTAAAGTAAAGTGTAACTAAAAGAGCTGATTAATCAGCTCTTTTGCTTTTATACCCCACTAAGTTCTATGAAAGTGTTTAAAGTGGCATAATCTATATAAAGATTGAATTTTTAGAAATACACAGAAAAAATCCCTGAGCCTACCTTTACATAAATAGAAATTATGGAAAAGGAAAAACGTGTATTTCTCTATGAGTCATACGAGCCCAGTCAGCGATCTACAGAACGATATATTAATTCGCTGGGAATTGCCGCCAAGGTTCATCAGTACAATAACCTTCTTAAAGCTTTCGAGATCGCCAAAAATGAAGACTATGATCTTGCCATTATCGATGTTGTACAGCCTCGTTTAATTGGTTTGTTAGTGGCCGAAGCATTTTTAAAATTTAAGCCGGCAACCAAAATATTGATCATTACACCTTTTCATGTAAGTTGGTTGGTGCAAGTGTGCTACAACCTTAAGTTTAATGCTTATTTCAGTAAGCAAGACGACATCGAAGATTATAAAAATGCTCTGATTTCGTTACTAAACGGAAAAAACTATTTGGCCGATAAATACAAAATCGACATTCATCAAACTGAATATCCGGAAAAGCACTCTTATCACTTTTTACCAAACGAGTTAAAAAAAGTATATCCCTTTTTAATTCGAGGGTTTAGCTGCGAAGATATTGCTCCAAAAATTGCTATGCGTGTAGAAGATGTAGCCCAACAAAGAGATGCAATTTACAAAATGGCTCGCGTGCAAACTCCGGCTGAGTTAATTATCTACAACTACAATCTCGAGTTAAACGAATTCAGAGTTTTTGATGAAGAACGTACTTATTCGCTTCCGAAAACGAATAAGTAGGTATTCCATCATTATTTCTAAAAAACGGTAGGCTTATTCTTTATTTTTAGAATTCTATCCTGTAGGCAAATACAGGTATAAGTGGCGTTAAATAAGCAGTTTTTACATTGCCCGTTAACGGATCAAAAAATTCTCCAAACACATTTTTTCGGTTTGTTGCATTTTGCAAATCTAAAGACATTGTGTGGGTAGATTTCGGTCTGTTTCTTTTTAAACTAATGCGTATATCTGTTCTGAAATAATCTGGCACTTGCTCGCTAAAGGCTTTATCTTCTTGCCATACCGTTTCTCCTTTCGCCATTGATGCAGCCACATCCTCCGGAGTTGTTCTGAAACCTCCACTGTAAATGGTACGAATGTTAATTCCAAAGGTGCGGTTCTTATTCCAAATAAATTCTTTACCCGCAGTAAAACTTACATTGCGGTTAGCATTAAAACGCGTGTCGCGCCACACACCATCAATCGCTTTGTATTTCGATTCATACAACGAAGTTGACAATAAGAAATAAACATTGTTGTGCAGAAACTGCTCTAAAGTAAACTCAACACCATAATTTCTTCCTAATCCTTTGCTAACCATTGGGTCGGAAACAAAACCCCATAGTTGATTAATAATAGAGTTGGTACTTCCTGCCTCACGCTCTACCGGAATATTAAACAAATGTTGGTAATATATTTCTGATTTAATTCTTAGGTTTTTAGTAAGCGAGCGATCGTAACCGGCCACAAAATGATGCGCACGGCTTAATTTTAAGTTTTTGTTTGGAAGTGTGGTTATGCCATTCTCTTCTGTTTGCCCGAAGTACGTTCCCAACGGTTGAATTTGGCTGTGTAAACCATAGCCAAAGTTTACAGAAGAAACATCATTTAACGTATATTGAAAGGCAAGTCGTGGTTCAATAGCATACCTGTTATTAAGCATAAGCTGAAGATAATGTAGCCCACCGTTAATGATTAGTTTATCGTTTACCTTGTAGTTAGCTTGCGCAAATGCCTGAATACTTTCTGTTCTGCCTTTGCTGTTCATTAAGGTTTCTAAAGTATTGTTGGTTTCTTCTCTTTCTCTCGTGTTGACTTTATACTGTAAGGTATTGAAATAAAAACCTGAACGTAAACTCAACCGAGGATTTACTTTATGATTCAACACACTGCTCCAGGTAATTTTACTGTTACCCAGTTTATTGATGTTATCCGTTGTGGCAATATAATCCTTCAATAAAATTTCTTCTTCGCTTACAATAGAAACTCCTGAAAATACAACTGCATTTTGTAAGAATGTATTCGCGCTTAAAATTGAATTATACTTTATACCCACAGCGCCTGTATTAGATTTGTAGATGGAGTTGTATCGGTCGTAATTATCTTTCCATCCTAATGAATCTTTTTTTGCTTCGCTGGTTTGGTCGCTCAACCCACCAAAACCAAAAACACTGATGCTATTATTTTTGTTAACGGGCAGGTGTATGTTAAAAGATAAATCCTGAAAATTGGTTACAAAATCTCCGAGCGGCACACCCAACTTCGATAACAAAGAAAGTGTGGAATATCTATAATTCACTAAATACGAACCTTTTTTGTTTCTGTTTAGCGGACCCTCAGCCGCTACATCCGTTCCTAAAAATCCGGCCTGCACAGTATATTCTGCTTTTTCATTATTTCCTTTTCTTAATTTCAAATCGAACACACCCGATAAAGCATTGCCATATTCTGCCGAAAATGCTCCGGTAGAAAAATCTGAATTGGCGAGCAATTGCGAACTCAAAATAGAAATTCCTCCTCCTGCGGTTGCCGCATTCGCAAAATGGTTGGGGTTAGGAATATCAACACCTTCCATGCGCCATAATAAACCGAAAGGAGAATTACCTCGGATAGAAATACTGTTGTTACCATCATCTGCCGAAACTACTCCGGCATACGAAGTTACCATGCGCGCAGGATCGTTTACAGCAGCAGCAAATTTTCTGGTTTCTTCTACCGAAAAAGTGCGCGTACTCACTACCGACATTTCATTAATGGTTTTATCTTTTTGTGTGGCTGTTACTACAATTTCTTGCATCTGCACCACATCTTCCTCTAAATTAATTTGCAACACAACTTCTTTGCCTGAGTTTACTAGTATGTTAGGCAAAATCAATTCTTTATACCCTATAAAAGAAACTTTTAACGTATACGAACCAACAGGCACTTTACTGATTTTAAAGTTTCCGTCAGCGTCCGAAGTTTCTCCCAGAATCGGATTAGAATTAAGGATGATAACATTAGCCCCGGGCAAAGGCATTTGCGATACCTGATCTACAATAGTACCGCGAATGGTTTGGGTTAAAGATTGGCCGCTTGCTTTTTTACTTAAAAGAATGAAAACAATAAAGACGAGTTTGTAAAAAGGGAGTTTCATGATTGGTTATTTTCTACGAGACAACCAACACGCGCTTTACCCCTATTCAGAAAAATAAAGAATAGTAATTCGTTGAGGTAACGCTATCAATCATTTTTAAAGAATATAATCTGCCCACACACCAATTGCCTACCCATTATATACCCATAAACATACCCCGGAGTAAGGGCAGAAACACTGGTTTTCTAAATAGGTTTAACGTGTGCAAATAAGGCTAACCTTATTGCCAAACGAATTTTCTTCTAAAACCTAAATCTCTGGCAAGAATTATCTGCCAAAAAGCCCGAAAACGCCTTTTGGACAAATTTTTGCACCTTCCCATTCCCAAAAAACAGATTAACTTTAAGCCCTTTTTAGCCGGTGCCAGGTAATGCACCACCTCTTTCAATTATGTTAAAACTGATTGCAAAAATTTTCGGTACGAAGTCGCAACGCGATATAAAAGCTGTTGAACCTTTGGTGAAAGAAACCATTGCCGAATACGAAAAACTACAATCCATCAGCAACGACCAACTGCGCGAAAAAACCAATGAAGTGCGCCAAACCATTCGCAATTTCGTTGCCCAAATCAATGCGCAACTTGCTGAATTACATAAAAACATTGCCGATAATCCTGAGTTAGACATTAACGAGAAAGAAGGCATCTTCGCTCAAATCGATAAACTCGAAGCCGAAAGAAATAAAGAACTGGAAAAAGTTTTATTACAGGTTCTGCCCAAAGCGTTCGCCATTGTGCGCGAAACAGCCAGAAGATTTAAAGAAAACGAATACATCGAAGTTACCGCACAAGATTTTGATATCCGCATGTCGGCAACCCACGCTAACGTTACCCTACAAGGCGACAAAGCACGTTGGGCTAAACAATGGATGGCAGCGGGTAATCTTATCACCTGGGATATGGTACACTACGATGTACAGATTATTGGTGGTATTGTTTTGCACCAAGGTAAAGTTGCCGAAATGGCAACCGGTGAAGGTAAAACACTTGTAGCAACTCTTCCTACCTTCTTAAATGCATTGGCCGAGCGTGGCGTACACATTGTAACGGTTAACGACTACCTCGCTAAGCGCGATAGCGAATGGATGGCTCCCTTGTTTCAGTTTCATGGTTTAACTGTTGATTGCATCGATAAACACGAACCCAATTCACTTGCGCGTAAAAATGCTTATCGTGCCGATATTACCTACGGAACGAATAACGAATTTGGTTTCGATTATCTACGCGACAATATGGCACGCGAAACAGATGAACTCGTGCAACGCGGGCATCATTATGCGATGGTCGATGAGGTAGACTCTGTATTAATCGATGAAGCCCGTACACCTCTCATAATTTCAGGACCTGTACCGAAAGGCGATCAACACGAATTCTACGATTTAAAACCACGCATTTTTAAATTGGTAGAAGCACAGAAAAAATTAATCAACCAATACCTCAACGATGCTAAAAAATTAATCGAAAGTGGAAACGATAAAGAAGGTGGATTAGCCGTGTTTCGTGCGCATCGTGGTATGCCCAAATACAAACCACTTATTAAATTTTTAAGTGAACCGGGTATTAAAGCCATCATGCAGAAAACAGAAAACTTCTATCTGCAAGACAATAAAAAAATGATGCCGGAGGCAGATGCTCCTTTGTTCTTTATTATTGATGAAAAAGATAACAGTGTTGATTTAACTGAAAAAGGAATTGACCTGATTACAGGTGAGGGCGAAGACGCGCGTTTTTTCATCTTACCTGAAATCGGCACAGAGTTAAATAAAATTGAAAAAGATGCAGGATTAAATGAAGCAGATCGCCTGCAGAAAAAAGATGAATTGATTAAAGAATACCAAGTAAAATCACAACGTATACACTCCGTTAATCAATTGCTCAAAGCATACACCATGTTCGAGAAAGATACGGAGTATATTATTGTAGATGGCAAAGTAAAAATTGTTGACGAACAAACCGGCCGTGTATTAGACGGACGCAGATATTCCGATGGATTACACCAAGCCATCGAAGCAAAAGAAAACGTTAAAGTAGAAGACGCAACGCAAACCTACGCCACCATAACGCTGCAAAACTATTTCCGCATGTACCACAAATTAGCAGGTATGACGGGAACTGCAGAAACAGAAGCAGGCGAATTTTGGGACATCTATAAATTAGATGTAGTGGTTATCCCACCGAACAGACAAGCCATCAGAAAAGATGGAGAAGACCTTGTCTTTAAAACCATGCGCGAAAAATTCAATGCTGTAATCGATGAAATTGTAAAACTTACAGAAGCCGGAAGACCTGTGTTGGTGGGTACAACCTCAGTAGAAATTTCGGAAGTTGTAAGCCGCTTGTTGCAAATACGTAAAATCAAACACAACGTACTTAATGCGAAACAACACCAACGCGAAGCAGAAATTGTAGCAGAAGCCGGTAAGCCGGGCACAGTAACCATTGCCACCAACATGGCTGGTCGGGGTACTGATATTAAACTTACTCCAGAATCGAAAGCCGCAGGAGGATTAGCCATTATCGGTACAGAAAGACATGAATCGCGAAGAGTAGACAGACAGTTGCGCGGTCGTGCAGGCCGACAAGGCGACCCAGGTACATCGCAATTTTATGTTTCATTAGAAGATAATTTGATGCGCTTGTTTATGCCTGAACGCATTGCACGCATTATGGACAGGCTCGGGTTGAAAGAAGGAGAAGTGATACAACACTCGATGGTTACAAGTTCTATCGAACGTGCCCAGAAAAAAGTAGAAGAAAATAACTTTGGTATTCGTAAGCGTTTGTTGGAGTACGACAACGTGATGAACTCGCAACGCGAAGTAATCTATAAGCGCAGAAAGAACGCCTTGTTTGGCGAAAGATTAGAGTTGGATATTCTTACCATGATTTTTGATACATGCGAAGAACTTGTAACCAATGCCAAAAACGCTAATGATTATGATAGTTTACGCCTGAATGCGTTAGGTATTTTAGGTTTAGATTACGAATTAGATAAAACTGATTTTGAAAAATTAGAAATCGGTAGAATTACCGGTGATCTATATGATAAGGCCTTAGATCAGTACCAACGCAAGAACAAAACCGTAGCTGAAAAAACTTTCCCTATCATAAAAGAAATTAGCACAACACGCGGTGCTACGGTTGAGAATATTTTAGTTCCCTTTACCGATGGTAGTAAACAAATAGGCGTTGCTGCCAACTTGCAAAAATGCATGCAAACCCATAATGGTGAATTATTAAAAGCTATGGAGAAGATGGTTGCGCTTGCCATCATCGATCAATTATGGAAGGAACACTTGCGTGATATGGACGATTTAAAGCAATCCGTACAAACAGCAGTATACGAACAGAAAGATCCACTATTGATTTACAAGTTCGAAGGTTTCGAAGCGTTTAAAAAATTAGTGGCAAGAGTAAATGAAGAAACTGTTTCCTTCTTATTAAAAGCAGATGTTCCTGTTCAGAAATCTGAACAAGTACAAGAAGCGCGCACACAACGGGTGAAGCAAAAACTTAACGAGAAAAAAGAAGAAAGTAAATCGCTGTTAAGCGGAGGGCAACAAGCACCCCCAACAGGGCCACGTCCTCCTCAAGAAAAAGTAATGCCCGTTAAATCAGAAAAAATTGCAAACCGAAACGATAAAGTAAGTGTGCAATACACTGATGGTCGTGTGTTACGCGATGTGAAGTATAAAAAAGTAGAAGACGATATCATCAACAACAGATGCGTAGTAATTGAATGATGAAAAAAGAAAATTACACCTTCCTTTCAGTACTATTTTGTTTAGGCACCGGCTTGTTATTGTGGGCTTGTGCCGGCAGTAAGCCCGTATCTACGGCTCAAGAAATTTATGTAGAAGATGTGAGTAAACTAAAACCAACATTTTCTTCATTACCAGCAATTGAAACCTTGCCTGTACCAATAGCATCAGAAAAAAAATATGTGCCTGCTAACAATACCATCAATGCACAACTAAAGCAAATACAAGACAGCATCGATTACTTTTATGTAGGCAGAAAATTTGTAGATGGCTTTACCATACAAGTTTACGTGGGGCAAAAAAAAGAAGAAGCCATGCAGGCTAAAAAGTCTTTAGATATAAATTTACCACAACTAAAAGCTGAAATGGTTTTTACTCAACCCACCTTTAAAGTAAAAGCCGGCCGTTATTATTCGCAATTAGATGCCCAAAAAGATTATGTAAACGTAAAACGCATTTTTCCTAATGCGATATTGGTTCCGGATAAGTTGCCGATCCAGTAACTTTAATAAGTTACCTAGGATAAGTTGTAAATTGCTTCTTAACAATAAAAGTTTTCTGTATTTGCCTTAGTTTTTATCTTACTAATAAATATGAAATTAAAATAGTCCACGATTTAAATCGTGGACTATTTTTATAGTATCCCTCATCATTTGTGAAATATCAAAATGTGTTGTCTTGTTTTTAATCTATGCTACATCTTTACCTCTTATCACCTTCAACATAGCAAACCAATCTTGCCTGTCAATATCAATAAATAAAGATTGATATGCTTCTATTAACCGCCCAGGTTTTGTTGTTCCTGTTATAGGAAAAATATTGGATGGATGTTTGAATAACCAAGCCAATAAAATCTGAGCTACACTGGCTTCATATTTTTCAGCGAACGGATTTAACTCATTCATTATTTTTTCATCACTAAAGTATTTACCGCTGCCTAGTGGCGACCAGGCCATCAATCCCATTTTCCAACGCATCATGGTATCTGTTGTGCCATCAAAAAACACCTCAGGTTTAAACAATGAAACTTCAATTTGATTAGTTACTAAAGGCTGAATACAAAATCTCTGCAATACGTCTATTTGAGATGCTGTGAAATTTGATACCCCGAAAAATCTGACTTTTCCACTTTGTTGTAAATGATCAAAAGCTTTGGCTACTTCTTCCGGCTGCATCAACGGATCGGGTCGGTGGATTAGCAGTAAATCCAAATAATCTGTGTGTAACAAACGTAAACTATTTTCGGCAGAACTTACGATATGCTGAAACGATGTATCGTAATGTTTGATGCGATGTTCGGGTTTGCTTTCGGCTAATAATTTTATTCCGCATTTGCTTACCAATTGCATTTCTTTTCTCCAACCCGGATTATCTTTTAAAACCGAACCGAAAAGTTCTTCAATGGTGTATCTTCCGTATATATCAGCGTGATCGAAGGTTGTTATCCCCACTTCCAGCACAGCAGGAATACAAGAAGCCACTATATCTTTGCTTGTCCATTTCCAAACACCTGCTATTACTTTAGAAAATGCAGGGCCTTGTGGGTGAATCAGTGCCTTCACTATTTTGTACTATGTTGGTAACACTTCTTATTCTTATTGCCCGTCATGCGTTTGCAGCGCACGCCTTCTTTTGTTTTACCTTCGCATTGTTTCAGTTTTGCTTTTCCTACTTGATCAGGCTTACACATTTCACAGGGTTTCTTACCTGCCTTTTTTGCATTGGCTACTGCCATGCCATCGGCATTGCCAGATAAGCGACAATCAGCAGTGTGGTATTTTTCGCCTTTATCAGATGAATAAACCGTTTGAGCAAACGCTGAAACTGTAGTGAAAAGCAAAAATGCTAATACTGTTACTAAATTCTTCATATCATAATTGTTTGATCAGTTCAACATACAATTCTGTTAACATAGGTTCGGCTTTACCGGCTATGTTTACAATCTCCTCAATGTTGGCAGGTTTTAAATTATCAGGATCGCAATCGTCTGTTAACACACTAATGGCACAGCATGGAATGCCCGTATGATTTGCCACAATTACTTCGGGCACGGTACTCATACCCACAGCATCTGCTCCTATTCTATGTAAGAACCGATACTCAGCTCTTGTTTCTAAGTTAGGACCCATTACCGAAACATATACACCTTCGTTAAGTGTAATGCCTTTATCTTTAGCAATGGCTTTTAGTTTCTTATTTAATTCTTTAGAGTAAGGTGCGCTCATATCCGGAAAACGCGGGCCGAGCATATCGTAATTTTTTCCGCGCAGCGGATTGTCGCCAATTAAATTGATATGGTCGTCTATCAGCATCAATTGTCCCTTCTTCCAATTTAAATTCATATTGCCTGCTGCGTTAGAAATTAGCAGGTGTTTTACGCCTAACATTTTCATTACGCGCACGGGCAGTGTAATTTGTTGCATGGAATATCCTTCATAATAATGAAAACGACCGTGCATGGCTAAAACTTTTTTGCCTTTTAATTCGCCATAAATCAGTTGCCCTTTATGAAACTCAACTGTTGAGATGGGGAATTTTGGAATAGAGTTATAGGGTATAGCAATTTGTTTCTTAATTTCTTTAACGAACAAATTTCCAAGTCCTGTTCCCAGTATAATACCAACTTCTGGTTCTACAATACCTCTGCTGGTTAGGTATTCAGTTGCTTCTTGTATTTCTTTAAGCATGATGCCGATGATAACATTAAAATAGCTTATACATTACCAGAGTAAAAAACGAACGATCATTTCTTGCCTCCTGTTTACCATTAAATATTTCCGGAAAATACAATTTTTGCCGGGCCTATTAAATGAACATTCTTAAAAATAGTTTGATTGATTTCGTTTGTTTCTTTTTCAAAACTAACCGACAGATCTCCTCCTTTGGTTTCTATTTGCACGGGTGATGTGTACCCTTCTAAAGCGGCTGCTAATCCTGCTGCTGTTACGCCTGTGCCACACGATAAGGTTTCGTTTTCTACACCACGCTCGTAGGTGCGCACAAATAATGTGTTGGTATGCTGCTTCTCTACAAAGTTTACATTGGTGCCTGCAGGAGCAAACTCATCAGCATAGCGAATGTTTTTTCCTTTTGTATAAACATCAACATCTTCTGCACGATTTACCCATTCAATAACATGTGGCGAACCAGTGTGGATAAACCAACCACTATCACGTTTCACTATATGGTTTACATCGCGCATTTGCAAATCCACCACACCATCGTTCAATAAAACGGCTTCGTGCAAGCCATCGTAAGCATCAAAAACAGTGTGTTGTTTTACTAAACCAAGTGTTGCGGCAAAATGTACGGCTGCTCTGCTGCCATTGCCACATAAACTTTGCGAACCATCGCTGTTGTAATAGTTCACATAAAAATCTGCTTGTTCAGATTTTTCAATCAAGATTAATCCATCTGCACCAATACCAAATTTTCTATCGCATAATTTTTGAATTTCGGCAGCCGTAAATTTTAGTTTACCTGATAGGTTATCCATCAGTATAAAATCATTTCCTGTTGCCTGGTATTTGGTAAACTGCATGGAATAGAAATTACTTCACTTCTTCGTAGTCGATGTATTCGCCACCATCAAACTTGCCTTTGTTTTTATTATTCGAATTATCTTGTGAATTGCTTTTGCTGTTTTGATTATTAAAATCAATCGGCCCTCTTTGATGGGTTTTAACCGATGTGCCGAATTTATACAGCACATAGGCAATCAATGCGCAAACCAATAAAAATTTTACCATAATAAAATTCTTTATGCTAAAACTATTAACGACTCAAATACAAATTTCGTTCGCTGTAGATATTCAAGAAGTAGTCGTCCATTAAATCATCGATAAAATAAATAGATTCTCCTGTCGATTTCATCTCCGGTCCTAGCTCCTTATTTACATCAGGGAATTTATTAAAAGAGAACACTGGTTCTTTTATCGCGTAGCCTTTCTTAGTAGGGTTAAATTTAAAGTCTGTTACTTTCTTTGCGCCTAACATCACTTTAGTTGCATAATTAACGTACGGCTCATCGTAGGCTTTGCAAATAAATGGAACGGTGCGTGAAGCGCGTGGGTTGGCTTCGATTACATATACTTTATCGTTCTTAATAGCAAATTGAATATTGATTAACCCTTTTACTTTTAGAGCTTGTGCGATGCGTGTTGTATAGGTTTCAATTTGTTTGATGATAAAATCGCCCAAGTTGTAAGGAGGCAATACTGCGTACGAATCGCCTGAGTGAATACCCGCGGGTTCGATGTGTTGCATGATGCCGATGATGTACACATTTTCTCCATCGCAAATTGCATCGGCTTCGGCTTCTATGGCGCCATCTAAATAATGGTCGAGTAACACTTTGTTATCAGGCAAGTGTTTCCAAATATCAATGATGTGTGCTTCTAATTCTTTTTCGTTGATTACGATTTTCATCGACTGGCCACCCAACACATACGATGGTCTTACCAGCAAAGGAAAACCAATTTGCTTTGAGACTTCTAAGGCTTCATCTGGGTCGGTGGCTACCCCAAACTCAGGATAAGGAATATTTTGTTCTTTTAATAAAGTAGAAAATCTTCCTCTGTCTTCTGCTAAATCTAATGAGTCGAAAGATGTTCCAATTATTTTGATGCCGTATTTGTGCAGTTTCTCTGCAAGCTTCAACGCAGTTTGTCCGCCTAATTGGACGATTACTCCTTCTGGTTTTTCATGCAAAATAATTTCATACAAGTGTTCCCAGAACACAGGCTCGAAATATAATTTATCTGCAATATCAAAATCAGTGGAAACTGTTTCAGGGTTACAATTAACCATGATGGTTTCGTATCCACTTTCTTTAGCAGCTAACACACCGTGTACACAGGAGTAATCAAACTCAATGCCTTGACCAATGCGATTTGGTCCCGAACCTAACACTACTACTTTCTTTTTATTACTTGGTATGGATTCGTTTTCAGCATCGAAGGTAGAATAATAATAAGGTGTTTTAGCTTCAAACTCAGCTGCGCAAGTATCTACCAATTTGTAAACGCGTTTGATGCCTAAACTATGGCGTTTGTTAAATACTTCACTCTCTAAACAATGCAGCAAGTGCGCTATTTGTCTGTCGCCAAATCCTTTTTCTTTTGCTTTACGCAATAACGGTTCAGATATAGAGTTGATGTCGTTGCCTTGTAATTCTTTTTCTATCTCTACTAATTCTTCTATTTGTTTTAAAAACCATTTATCGATGCGTGTAATTTTGCCAATGGTTTTTAAAGGAATACCGATTTTAATGGCATCGTGTATGTGGAATAATCTGTTCCAGGTTGGGTTGGCTAATGAATGAAGCAATTCGTCTTGGTTGCGCAGTTCTTTTCCATCGGCACCAATTCCGTTTCTTCTGATTTCAAGCGACTGACAAGCTTTTTGCAAGGCTTCCTGAAAATTTCTACCGATGCCCATTACTTCGCCAACCGATTTCATCTGTAAACCTAGTTTGCGATCGGCTCCCTGAAATTTATCGAAATTCCAGCGCGGGATTTTCACAATCACATAGTCGAGCGTTGGTTCAAAGTAAGCAGTGGTTGTACCTGTGATGGCGTTTTTCAGTTCATCTAAATTATATCCGATGGCAAGTTTGGCTGCAATTTTAGCTATGGGATAACCCGTTGCTTTAGAAGCCAGCGCAGATGAGCGCGACACACGCGGATTAATTTCGATACCGATAATTTCTTCTTCATTATCGGGGTTAACAGCAAATTGTACGTTACACCCTCCGGCAAACTGGCCAATGCCATTCATCATTTTAATGGCCATGTCGCGCATGCGTTGGTAGGTTGTATCGGCCAACGTCATGGCAGGAGCAACGGTTATCGAATCGCCTGTGTGAATACCCATCGGATCGAAATTTTCTATCGAGCAGATGATGATGATGTTTTGATTATTATCGCGCAGCAATTCTAATTCGTATTCTTTCCACCCGAAAATAGATTGTTCTACCAGCACTTCGTGTACAGGTGATGCATGCAAGCCTCTGTTTAAGGCTTCATCAAACTGTTCGGGTGTATTCACAAAACCTCCACCCGTTCCGCCTAACGTGTACGATGGACGAATGACTAATGGAAAACCTGTTTCTTGTGCGATTTCTTTTCCCTCTAAAAAGGATTTTGCAGTTCTTCCTTTGCAAACACCAATGTTTAGTTCCAACATTTTCAGTCGGAATTTCTCGCGGTCTTCGGTAGTTTCTATGGCTTTGATGTCTACACCAATAATGCGTACACCGTAGTGTTGCCAAATTCCGGCTTTATCGCAATCGATGCATAAGTTAAGTGCAGTTTGTCCGCCCATGGTGGGGAGAACGGCATCGATATTATGTTTTTCGAGAATTTCCCGAATGGATTTTTTTGTTAGAGGTTTGAGGTAAACATGGTCGGCCGTTACTTTATCCGTCATGATGGTGGCCGGGTTAGAATTGATAAGCACCACTTCTATGCCTTCTTCGCGCAAGGAGCGCGAAGCCTGAGAGCCTGAATAATCGAATTCGCAGGCTTGGCCGATAATAATAGGGCCAGAACCGATGATGAGTACGGAACGGATGCTTCTGTCGCGTGGCATAAGGAGAACGTGGTGGTTAAAATTGGGCAAAAGTACGGGTTAAGTTTCGGATTTGCCGAACCTTCGTTAAAATTTAATACAAGAAAAAAGCCCGAGGTTTTCGGGCTTTTAAAATCGAGTTTCGCTGGAAATTATTGTTTTATCAATTTTCTGTAGATGGCCTCTTTTCCATTGCTGATTTTCAGGATATAAATTCCGGGTTGGATATTTCCGGTATTAATCTCTGCTCTGTTACGTAATTCTTGTTCAGATAACTGATGACGATAAAGATTTGCACCGTTTAGGTTCGTAATGGTAAACTCTAAAGGCTCGGTTGCAAAGGTATGTTGAACGGACAAAGTTTGATTGAACGGATTTGGGCCGATTAACAATTCATTTTGTAATAATAAAGGTGTCTCAGTTGTGATATCTTGAATGCCTAAATCATCTATTGCCCAGCCCCAGGCAT
Organism: Flammeovirgaceae bacterium; assembly: GCA_021298355.1. Taxonomy (GTDB): domain Bacteria; phylum Bacteroidota; class Bacteroidia; order Cytophagales; family Cyclobacteriaceae; genus Chryseotalea. The sequence continues at coordinate 122,018 of JAJTEH010000004.1, read as the reverse complement.
TGCCAGTTTGATTTGATCTTAATCTGAATCTGATGATAACATTATCCGTTGACGTAATTTCTCCTTCTTTGGTAAGTTTTACAACTCTTCTTCGGAACATTGAACTGCTTCCATTAGCATTAGCATTAAGAGCTTGTGTCCAAACTGTTTCCTTAGAGGCATTATATTGTTCAGTTAATGCAACCCAAGTTTGTCCATCATCCTTAGATGCTTCTACAACAACGTAATCATTTGCATTGATGATTGCTATTTCATTAAAATTGATGTAAGGGTTATCTTCATTTATATCAATTTTCTTGAGCAGGGTGAGTGTAAAATCGCTAGAACCATCGGGGCCAAATCCATTTGGGTACGGATGTACGGTTTGAACAGATGAATTTGTAAATCCGTTGGGTTGCAGTAAACTAAGGAAGTTACCAGCAAAATCGTTTAGTGAGTTTGCGCTGTTAAAATTGTTGTTGTTTGTGTTGATAGTTTCTAGCGCAGCAACTTTTATTTGGAAATTGCCAAATTGCGGAAGTGGTAATCTATTAACGTTAGCTGAATTATCGGCTACTTCGAAGTAATAGTTAACAAGATCTCCGTTAGAAAGATTGGGGAAGATATTATCGAATGTTAATGTTTCATCATTTAATTCTCCTGAAAATGTGATTGATCCGCTCTCAATATTTCCGGGAAAAACGGAGCTGGTTTTTTCATAATTCAGGACTGCTGATACTACAAAATTATTATCTGTGCTTTTGAGCTTTAAATCAGGCAGAGGATTTGAGCCAACAATCCAATCTATATGTTGATGAAGAATAGTAGGTGGCGTATCATCTATTTGAATTTTTAAATTATCAATGGCCCAACCCCAGCCATGTGCTACTTCATCTATATACATTCTAAATCTAAAAACAACCTGGTCACCCGCATTAAACTTTGTAAGCAAATCATACGTTCGGGTTTGAAAAAGTGACGGATCACCAACTGCCGTGCTATTATTACCGCTTGTTGCACTGTTGTATTTATTGAGCCATACAGTTTTGTCGCGTGAATCATAACCAGGACCGAGCGCTGTCCATGTTAGGCCTCCATCTTTAGAACCTTCCACAATTACGTAATCGAAAAAATTAGCATCGCCAAAGACAGACCCCGATGCACCAGGTTCTACTAATACAATTTCATCGAACACAAAAGTAGCATTCGTGGCACTGATGATAACCGGTACTCTTGTTTGGTAGATTAAGTTTCTTTGATTGCCGGGGAATCCTTGCCCATCTACATATGGATGCTCGGAATGGATGGCTCCATTGGAGAAACCGGATTGTGTTGAAATGGTAAACCCTTCAGCAAAAAAATCTTGCACACTTGTATTGAAATTATTGGCATACTTATCAACAGGTTGTAGTAAGCCCACCGTATTTATTTCATGGAAGCCAGAAGCTGGAGATAATCCGGTATTTGTGTTTGCAGCATTATCTGTTGCTACAATTCTATATTTTAATTTTTGCCCATCGGTTAATGATGCAATGTTAATGTTGATTTGATAAACGGAATCTTCTTTCGGATTTTGAAATACTAAATCCACTAAAGGTTGCGCTACATCGTTAAGAAAATATTCTAATTTAACAGAGTTTACTTTGGCATTATCCGATACTCTGGCTTGAATGAGTAAACTTGTTTCAGCATCAATTAAAAATGGTTTTGGTGTATGTACAATTCTTGGTTTGATTAAATCAGTTCCGGTTTTAAACTGAAAATTATTTTGTACTGTTCCTGTTGTTACGCGCGTAATTTTGCCCGGCTCCGTAAACGTTCGGTTTACATTATCCTTTACTTTAATATGATATTGGTAGGTTGATGGGCTTCCTGTTGCTGGAATTGTGGCTTTGTAGGTTGCGGTATTTGCATCAAAAGTCATGGGTAACTCCAGGTTTCCACTTCCAATAGTATACACTAGCGTTGGTGCTTGTATGGGCGCGAAATCCGCCTGAAACGTGGCTTCAATTAAATAAGGCCCTGTTGTATTTTCTGTATCTGTTAATCTTTGATGGTTAATGTAAACAAATTCCCAACCCATATCTGCCAACAAACCAAGGGTGAGTTGTCCGGGGTTAAAGATTCTTTCGTTCGGAGCAACCTGCGGTGTCATTAAAGCATTTGCGGTTGCATTAAAGGTAGTTTCGTCCCAATGTGCAATGCTGGAACCATTAGAAAAAGTAGTTGGTGCAAAAATCTTAGCCGGCAAATTGCCGTTGTTTTGCAAAACAGCAGGTGAGCGATAGAACAAATTGTTGCTAACAAGTTGCTCGCGTAAGCTTACCGATGGCGAAGTAAATCCCACAAACAGATTTGCACCAAAGCCTGTTTCTAATGCCAAATCATACGGAACTGGCACACTTGTGCCTTGTAAGCCTACTGAACCATTACTACCAGAAACCGAGTAGGAATCTAAAAATCCTAACCCGTGACCTAATTCGTGTAGTACTACCGTTACTAAACTATATCTGCCGGGTGTTGATACTGTTTCATCTAAATTATACGACCACGCGCTATTGGAGCTATTAAAGTTTGCAAATATATCCGGGTCACTCGCATCATTCAGTTCTTTACCTGCCATCTTCTCGGCTAAAGCTGCCGGATAAAAAACATTGAGTTGCTGTGCGCCATCAAAATTTGCATGGAAGGTACCGGCTGTTGCAGAACCTAAAACGCCACTACCGAGAGGTTCCCAATTTGCTACAACATTAATGGTAACAGGAGAGATAATGAGCGTTTCCCAAATATCAACAGCTTTTTGAAATGCTGCTTGTGCTTCGGCACTAAAACCATTATAGGTAACGTTAAAAGTAGCCGTCTTCGTTCTCAACCCTTTGCTTAGTTCATATACTTCGGGCGGAGGCATCACAAAATTATGATCTTCTAATTTCCCATAGCAAACAGTACCTCCTTTTGCTCTTTGCCACATTACTTTTTGTGCCAGCATTACATGGCTTTCTATTAAAAGCCCCAGCATTAACACAACACCGAACCATTTTCTCATACCCTTCTGATCTTATTTATTTCAATTTAAATTTTGTTGCCAAACACGTTTCACATTCAAGTAACAAATTTTCTCGATTTCTTCTGGCGTATAGCCTCTTTTTAAAAGCACAAAAATCAAGTTAGGATATTGGCTAACGTCTTTTAAGCCTACAGGCAAGCTATCTCCAACGCCATCATAATCAGAACCAATGCCTATATGTTCTATTCCCGCTAATTTCTTAACGTGGTCTATATGGTCGGCCACTCTTTCTACATCAGAAAATAATTCTTTATGGTTTTTGATAAAACCATCGATGATGGGTTGCGCTTCGGCATCGCGCGAGGTTAATTTCTTTTCTGCCAAAACAGCTTCTAACGAATCAAGAAGTTTGCTGTTGGTTCTGGCAACAGAATCTAAAAACGATGCGCCAAAATTTATTTGAATAACCCCACCATTTTTTCCTAAAGCACGAATCATATCATCCGACATGTTGCGCAAAAAACCCGGTGTGTAATACCGGCAAGATGAATGCGAGGCAATTACTGGTTTGTTTACCATTTTCAATACATCATAAAAGGCAGAGTCTGATACATGCGAAATATCCACCAACATACCGATGCGGTTCATTTCTTTTACGGCTTGTTCGCCAAACGGACTTAACCCATTCCAGGTTTGTGTAGTGTCGTAAGACGAATCGCAGATTTGATTGTCTTTGCCGTGTGTTAACGTCATGTAGCGAATACCTCTCTTAAAAAAGTATTCAATGTTTTTAACATCGTTGCCAATGGGAGCTGCGTTTTCCATGCCCATTGGTAAAGAAATTTTTCCGGCTTTTGTATTGGCTTCAATTTCTTGTGGTGAACCAGCTGCACCAAATTTATCCGGATGTGCTGCCATAATTCCATTCACCATATCAATTAACGAATCGGCCAAGGCTTTGCCTTTATCATCTTGTAATTGGTATCGACTTGGAATATAAATCGACATGAAGGGCGCGTCTAATCCACCTTTTTTAGCGCGTTCAAAATCAAAATCGCCTTCTGTTGTGCTAATGGGTATACCCAGAAATTCTTTCTCTAATCTGAAGTTCTTAACCTTTAAACGATACGGTAAATCCACATGCCCATCCGTAATAATAAATTGCTGTGCCAGAGAATCTGCTATTTTTTTCAGCTCTTCATCCGGTAGCTTTGTATACTCAATAGTTTGCTTTTTACAGGCTGATAAAAGAAGAAAAATTGAGAAAGAAAAGAGAATAAGTTTTTTCACTAGTTTGGGATTTAATCCGTGAAAGATAATAATTTACAAACTTATTCGAATGCTAAATTTTATATAAACTGAAATGAAAGAATTACCGCAGTTTACTTTACAACAACTTGCTTTGCGCAACGGACAAGATAAACCGCAAATCTGGATTGCTTATAAAGGTTTTATATACGATGTAAGTGCTTCGCGCCTATGGAAAAACGGAAAGCACTACGAACATTGGGCTGGCCAGGATTTAACACAAGAGTTAAGTGACGCACCGCATACGGATGCCGTTTTCGAAAAGTTTACTAAAATTGGAATGCTACAAGCTTAATATAAATTCATGATACTCATTGCCGACTCCGGAGCTTCTAAAACTGATTGGCGCATTATTGCCGATGGTGGTTCCATTGCACAAGCACAAACGTTAGGTTTTAATCCATACATACAACCAGCCGAACATTTAGAGCGAGAGTTACGCGAAATGCTTTTGCCACAAATGCCTCAAACTCCAACGCGCATTTATTATTATGGAACGGGTTGTTCATCCGATAAAAACAGAAAAATAATCCGCACCGTATTCGAAAAGTTTTTTCCTCATGCACATATCGAAGTATGGCACGATATGTTAGCTGCAGCTCGCGCTTTATGCGGTAAGCAAGAAGGCATTGCTTGTATACTAGGAACAGGCGCAAACTCTTGTTATTACGATGGACAACACATTGTTGAAAATGTAACATCGCTTGGCTATATTCTTGGCGATGAAGGTTCGGGTGCGTGGTTAGGGAAACAAATTGTTGCCGATTATTTACGCAAAGATTTACCTGAGAAATTATGGGATGCATTCAAACAACGATTTCCATTCGAGAAAGAAGAAATCATCGATAAAGTATATAACGCTGATATGCCTAGTCGTTTTTTAGGAAGTTTCTCTCACTTTATTTTTCAACACTTGCAAGAAGCCTATTGCCAAAATCTGGTAAGATATGGTTTCGAATTATTTTTAGAACGCAACGTGATGAAATACGCACGTTACGAACACGCAAAAGTACATTTTACCGGGTCGATTGCTTTTTATTTCTCCAATCAATTACGGCAAGTGGCTGCATCTAAAAATATTTCTGTTCAACACATTGTTGAAAGTCCGATTGCTGGCCTTACTTTGTACCATCAACAAAGCTAACAACATGGCTAACGATTTAATCACCGAATCATCTTCGCATTACCAAAACCTCGAAGGCATGAGTACGCACATGCTTTTGCAAAACATCAACCGCGAAGATCAAAAAGTTGCTTTAGCTGTTGAAGCCGTAATTCCTGTTATTGAAAAAGTGGTGAATGGTATTGTAGAAAAGATGAAAATGGGCGGTCGTTTATTTTACATTGGTGCAGGAACGAGCGGTAGGTTAGGTATTGTGGATGCTTCAGAAATTCCACCAACTTATGGCATGCCGCATGGAAAAGTTATCGGCATTATTGCAGGCGGAGATACAGCCATACGCAAAGCGGTAGAAAATGCTGAAGATGATGCAACACAAGCCTGGAAAGATTTATTGAATCATCAAATCAACGAAAACGATTTTTTAATTGGCATAGCTGCATCGGGTAAAACGCCTTATGTAATCGGTGGTGTACAAGATGCGAAAAAACATAAAATTAAAACAGCTTGCATTACCTGCAACACCCATTCTCTTTTGGGTAAAGAAGTTGATTTCGCCATCGAAGTAGAAGTTGGGCCAGAGTTTGTAACCGGAAGCACGCGCATGAAAGCCGGCACTGCACAAAAGTTAGTGTTGAACATGATTAGCACAACGGTTATGATCAAACTCGGTAAAGTAAAAGGAAACAAAATGGTAGACATGATGCTGACGAATAATAAATTAGTTAAGCGCGGCATCAACATGATTTGTGAAGAAACCGGTGTAGATACCACAACTGCAGAAAAATTATTAAACCAACATGGCTCGGTTCGCAAAGCCATCGAAGCCTACCTACATGAAAAAAAATAACGCACTGCTACACGCCTTCAATCCGAAAAGTAAAAAACTGATTGTTGGGTTGATGTCCGGCACTTCGCTAGATGGGTTAGATATTGCATTATGCGAGTTTTCAGGTTATGGAATTAAAACAAAATGCCGTGTTCGGGCTTTCGAAACGGTAGCTTACACTAATGAAGTAAAAAAACGCATTCGCGAAGTTTTTGCGCAACCTTTGGTAGATTTTCAAAAGTTGAGCACACTCAACGTATATATCGCTCAGCTACATGCTAATCTTGTTTTACAAACATTGAAAAAATGGAAAGTAAGAACAGAGAACATTACTTGTCTTGCTTCTCATGGTCAAACAGTTTTTCATGCGCCTCAATCGCTTTTTCCGCATGCGGATTATAATAGTACCTTACAAATTGGTGATGGCGACCACTTGGCAGTGGCAACCGGAATTTTAACCCTTAGTGATTTCAGACAAAAACACATTGCTGCCGGAGGCGAGGGTGCACCCCTGGCAGCTTATGGCGATTACTTATTGTTTACTAAGAAAAATGAAAACAGAATTTTAGTGAACGTAGGAGGCATCGCTAACTTTACTTTTCTGCCAGGCAATGGAAAAACAAAAGAAGTTATAGTTAGCGATACCGGGCCGGGCAATACCCTACTCGATCAACTGGTGCAGGCAACCGTTAAAGGCGACAGTTTCGATAAAGATGGGCAGTATGCTGCATCGGGTATCGTCAATAAAAAGTTATTGAAAGCATTGCTTAACAATCCTTTCTTCAAACAAATTTTTCCTAAAACAACCGGGCCTGAGTTATTCAATTTAGCCTACTTAAAGAAAGCACAACAAGCATCAGCAACACAACACTTGCATTTTTACGATGTAATGGCCACGCTTACTTATTTTACAGCTTATACTTTGTGTAAACAAATATCATCCATCACAAAAAATAAAAAATGCAAGGTTTACCTGAGTGGTGGCGGAGCACACAACCCAACTTTGGTAGATGCCATAAAAAAAAATTTGTCAGGAATATCTGTTGAGAATGTACAAAAGCTGGGTTTTAATCCGGATGCGAAAGAAGCCATTTTATTTGCCACGTTGGCGAACGAAACTTTAGGTGGCCACACCATCTCCATCGGTAACGTAAAACCATATACCCTGGGTAAAATCTCTTTGCCTTATTAACATGCACACCATCGTACCCTTCGATCGTTGGTTATCTGTTTACGATTCATCTTTCGATGAACGCTCGCCTTTCTACGGCAAGGAATATAACTATGATGTATATGCAGAAACCATTTACGGATACTACATCGATCCGGCCTGGGATTTTTTTGGTTCAGAAACGTTGTATGTTAAAATATTATATGCGCATTATAGTTCCGGTTTTGCCATTCTTGAATTAATTGGTGAATGGAACGATACGCTTTACAACGACATCATGACGTTCAAGCGCGACTTCTTAGAATTATTGCAGCACGAAGGCATCGATAAATTTATTTTAATAGGCGAAAATATTTTTAATTTTCATGGCTCCGATGATAGTTATTACGAAGAATGGTTCGATGAATTAGAAGATGGTTGGATTGCGGCCATCAACTTCCCTTGGCATGTGCAACAAGAAATGAGTAAGTATGGCATCGATCGGTATATCAACATGGGTGGTACTTTGGAAATAGAAAATTGGCGCACGTTTAAACCCTTGGCACTTTGCCAGCACATCGAAAGTTTAATCAACCGCAGGTTATTGCCGGGCTAAAAATTTAACATCGATAATTGAACATCCGACACAGGCGCATCTGCCGGCACTAAATATTGTCTCTTTGATTTTAACTCTTCGCACAACACACGCGTTCTGCGCAGTTTACCTTTTTTAAAATATCGGCCTTGTAATTGAAAAATACTTCCGGTTGGAATGGAAGATAATAGCACAATCGTTTTCTGGTTTTTGTCGAATAATCTTAATGCGTGTGTAAGGGTTGCGTCTGTAAAAGAACTGGCTTTAGGATGTTGCATGTGTGCTTTTAATGGATGTAAGATTTCAGCAGGAAAATGAATTTCCTGAAGCAAAGGCTGCATCAAATGCATGAACATTTCTTTCCATTCCTTACCATGCGCCTCTACTTTATGGCCGAATTGTAAATGGGTATGATGATGTGCCACCTCATGAACGTATGTTAGGAGAAAAACATAAGGGTTTAAATCTTGATTGATGGTAATCGTAGCATTTGTTGAATGATGATGACAGCGAAAATCACCAACCTTAGTTTGCCTGCTTTTGGTAATCTGCAACGTAAACGGAAAGTGTTGCCACAATGCGAAAGCAAAATCCACTGAAGGCGGAAGAATGTATTGCTCCAAAACCGACCTTACACTTTGCTCGCTACGAACCTTCATGCGGTAAAGAAAGAAATCTGCTTAGAAAAAGGCAATAAAAAAAGGCTTTAGAATTCTAAAGCCTTCCCGGGAATGCAATCGAATGTCGATTGATTACTGAGCAACAACAGCAGCAGCTGAATCAACAACAGCAGCAGCAGAGTCAACAACAGCAGCAGCTGAATCAACAACAGCAGCAGCAGTAGAATCTACTGTTGCAGCGGCTTCTTCAACTTTCTTTCCACCACAAGCTGCGAAAGCAACTGCGAAAGCTGCTACAGCTACAAGTGCGAATACTTTTTTCATAGTTTACAGGTATTTAATTTGGCGCAAAGATAATCGCTTTCTGCACTCAACATACTATCGGGTAAGAAAATTTATTTTTTTCTGAAAATAAGTCTTACTGGCACGCCTTCGAAGTCGAAATGATCTCTGATTTTGTTTTCCAGGAAGCGTTCGTACGAAGGCTGGATGAACTGTGGCATGTTGGTAAAAAACGCAAACGATGGAAACCGCGCTACAACCTGTGTAACGTACTTTATCTGCACAAATTTACCACGTGCAGAGGCGGGAGGATTGTGCTGGATTTCGCGCAGCAATACATCGTTTAACTTGCTGGTAGGTATTTTCTTACTCTTATTCTCGTACACTTTCATGGCTTTTTCTACCACCTGAAAGATTCTCTGTTTTTCTAATACAGAAGAAAAAATCATCGGAATGTAATCGATCGGTGCGAGGCGTTCGAGCATATCTTTACGGAATTTCTCTACGGTTTTGGTGTCCTTTTCAATTAAATCCCATTTGTTAACCATGATAACAATGCCTTTGCCTTGTCTTTCGGCCAAACTAATAAGGTTTACATCTTGCGATTCCATGCCTTGCTGGGCATCGATCACGATAATCACTACATCCGATTCTTCCAATGCACGCAACGAGCGAAGTACAGAATAGAATTCAATATCGTCTTTAACTTTTCCTTTTTTCCTGATTCCGGCCGTATCGATCAGAATAAAATTCTTACCAAACATTTTATAATGCGAGTGGATAGAATCGCGCGTGGTGCCGGCTTCATCCGTAACGATGCTTCTGTCTTCTCCTAATAAGGCATTGAGCAGAGACGATTTACCTACGTTGGGTCTTCCTAAAATTGCAATTTTAGGAATGCCCGCGTTTGGATCTTCCACACCATCTGTTTGAAATGTTTTCACCAAATCATCCAACAACTCTCCGGTGCCACTTCCGTTTTCTGCCGATACCGGATAGATGGGTGCATCTAAACCTAACTCATAAAATTCATTGGCTAATAAAGTTTTATCGGGTGTATCGGTTTTATTGGCAGCGATGAAGATGGGTTTCTTCGTGGTGCGCAACACATTGGCAAAATCTTTATCCATTCCGGTAACACCATCGCGTGTATCAACCAGAAAAATCAACGCGGTTGCTTCATCAATGGCCAACTTTACCTGCTTCCTAATTTCACTTTCAAATTTATCTTCCGAACCTGTAACGTAACCTCCGGTATCAATTACTGTAAAATATTTACCGATCCACTCTGCATACCCATAGTGGCGGTCGCGCGTTACGCCCGATTCATCGTCCATAATAGCTTCGCGCTTTTCAACTAATCTATTGAAGAGGGTAGACTTACCAACGTTTGGTCTTCCAACTATTGCTACGATGTTTGCCATAAGGATTATCTTAAAATAAAAAGAGCGATACGAATATCGCTCTTTTCTTCGAGTAGCGGGAACAGGACTCGAACCTGTGACCTTTGGGTTATGAGCCCAACGAGCTACCAACTGCTCCATCCCGCGATGTTTCATCGCTTTCGTTTTCTCGAGACATAACTAACGAGAATTTCCTTTTTGAATTTTCAGGACACCTTCCTGCGATGTGAGTGCAAAAGTAGAACGAACATGCCACAAAAACAAATCGTACCTTTGTAAAAGAAGATAAATTTAGTTGTATACAGTAACTTCAATCTTATTTGGTTGTCAACTCCATTTATCGAGTATTGTATTTTAAAATAAGTGAATGACAGAATTTAAATCAGGTTTCGTAAGTATAATTGGAAAACCCAATGCCGGAAAATCATCTTTGATGAATGTTTTGATTGGCGAAAATCTTTCTATCGTTACGCCAAAAGCACAAACTACGCGCCATCGCATCATGGGCATGATCAACACCAGCGACATGCAAATTGTGTATAGCGATACGCCCGGTTTACTAGAACCAAAATATGCTTTGCACGAAGCCATGATGAATTTCGTAAAAGTATCGCTGGAAGATGCCGATGTGGTGTTGCTCGTGATCGCTTGGGATGACCAACCCGAAACGTACATGATTGATAAAATCAATAAACTGAAATGCCCGGTTATTCTTTTGTTGAACAAAATCGATTTGGCAAAAGAACAGAAAGAGATTGATGAAAAAATTACGTATTGGAAAACGCAATGCCCTGTAGTAACAGAAGCCATACCGGTAAGTGCGATTAAAAAAATAAACACCGATAAAATTTTGCCTGCGGTATCGGCAAAGCTTCCCATTCATCCACCTTATTTTCCTACTGATGATTTAACTGATCGTTCGGAGCGTTTTTTTGCGGCTGAAATAATTCGTGAAAAAATTTTCATGAACTACGAACAAGAAATTCCTTATAGTGCAGAAGTAACCATTGAATCGTTTAAAGAAGCAGAAGACATTATTCGCATTCGTGCCTTAATTTTTGTAGAGCGCGATTCGCAAAAAGGAATTTTAATTGGCAAAGGCGGAAGTTCTTTGAAAAAAGTAGGCATCGAAGCGCGCAAAGACATGGAATCTTTCTTCAGAAAAAAAATACATTTGGAAACACATGTTAAAGTAGCCGACAATTGGCGAAAAGAAAGATTTAAGTTAAAACAATTTGGATATTTCGATTAATGCAAAGAGAAGAACGCATTTTAAAACAAGAAGAAATTGCCAACGCCATTACGCATGGTATTGGTGCACTATTGGCCATCGCTGCATTGGTTTTATTGATTGTGCAAGCAAGTTTACATGGAACAGTATGGCACATCGTAAGTTTTTCGGTTTTTGGTTTTACACTGGTCGCACTTTATTTTGCATCTACACTTTACCACAGCATTCCGTTTGATGCAGCCAAACGTATTTTTCATAAGCTCGATCACATTGCTATTTATTGGTTAATTGCCGGAACGTATACACCATTTTGCTTAACCGCATTACGTGGGTGGATCGGCTGGACCATGTTTGGCGTAATATGGGCATTAGCCATTGGAGGCACAGTTGTTAAATCTATTTCAGTTGGCCGATACGTTCGCTTATCCACATATTTTTACGTGGGTATGGGGTGGGTTGTATTACTTGCTATTAAGCCCTTATACGAGAACGTTAGTACTGCCTCTTTTACTTGGTTAGTTTTAGGTGGTGTTGCTTATACCGGAGGAACATATTTCTTTTTAAAAGAACGTTGGCTATTTCACCATAGCATTTGGCATATGTTTGTGTTGGCCGGAAGTGTTTGTCATTTTTTTGCCGTACTTAATTTGTTGGATTGAATTCTTTCGATCTTGGTTGTTCGTACACGTTATTCGTTGTTAGTTCTTCGTAATTAGGTAACCGGAATTTGAAATTCAACAAGTAAACTACACTCATAATTACTAAGCGAAAAACCAAAAAACATAAAATTACGAATAACAATCAACCAAAAACCAACAACTAGTTAACAACAATAGGTGCCGACAATAGTGCATCTGGTATTCCAAATGCTTGTGTTAACGGAACTGCTTCTTGTCGTACATCCCAGCATAATTGATTCAGCATTTTTCTTATTGCTTTGGTTTTTACTCCTTCCATGTAGCCGTTTTCTAAATACCAACCTTTGTGTTGGTCTAGTAAATTAATAGCAAACAACTGACAAAGTTGTTGCAGAATTTTTTTACATCCTTCGTCTTTTGTTTTTTCTGCTACTTGCTGAAACTGTTCTAACACCACTCTTTCGATGTGCGCCATGCCGGCTTCAACCAAATGATGTTGGCAAACATTAAAAGCATCGAAGGAATCCATTCCGCTATCGAGGTGGCGTTTTAACCTTTTCGCTGCGGAAGTTAAAATATCGCGCTCTCTGTATTTAAATGCACTGAGATGAAAATCGAAATCTAAAAGATGATCGTCTTCTGTGTTGCGCACTGCAAAAGGATTCATTTCTGTAATCGTTGTTTTCGCTTGGCTGGCTACATAGTTTAAAATACCAAACGCATTCATGTTGCTGAATTCTTGCTTAAATTCTGTTAACCTGCTTTTCGCAACAAGTTGTAACAAAACAGTATTGTCTCCTTCAAAAGTGGTGTAGATGTCGGAATCGTTTTTTAAATCATCAATTCTGTTTTCGGAAAGATAGCCTTTGCCTCCACAACATTCTCTTGCAGTTTGCAAGGTGTGCGTATTATTCCATGTGGCAAATGCTTTTAAGCCTGCTGCGAGTGCTTCAATCTCTTGCATTTCTTCTTCGGTGCGGTTTACAAAACGCTGTGTAAGGTATTGTAAAGAAAAATGCAAAGCGTATGCATTCGCTAATAATGGAATTAATCTGCGTTGATGGGTGCGATAATTAAGAATCGGCACTTCAGCTGCGCCTTCGGGGCCAAATTGCCTGCGTTTATCTCCGTATTGAATGGCAATGGTTAATGCACTTTTGCTGGCCGATAAGGCCGAGCGTGGAATTCCGATTCGTCCACCCACTAAAGTTCCCAGCATGGTAAAAAATCTTCTGTTGTCGCTGGCGATGGGGCTGGTAAATTTTCCATCATCATCTACACCTGCAAAACGATCTAACAAATTATCGTATGGAATTTCTACTTGATTAAAACTGATTTTACCATTATCTACCCCGTTCAATCCCATCTTTCTGCCACAATCTGTAATGGTAACGCCCGGTAAAGTGTTTCCTTTTTCATCGCGTAAGGGCACAACAAAGGCCGCCACGCCATAATCTTTGCCATCAATTATCATTTTAGCAAATACAGTTGCCATTCGGCCATGTAGGGCAGCGTTACCAATGTATTCTTTTTGAGCGATTTCGTGTGGTGTATGGATGATGAAACTTCTGTTTGCATGTTGATACGTGGCTGTAGTTTCTATACCTCTAACGTTAGATCCATGTCCGGTTTCCGTCATGGCGAAACAACCGGGTAATTCTAAAGTTCCGATTTTAGCGAGATACTGTCGATGGTGTTTTTCGGTTCCTAAAAAATACACACTCATACCCCACAACCCAAACTGCACACCAAATTTTACAACCATGCTTAAGTCGTGGTAACTGAGTGTTTCCATAACGGTGAAGTAAGCGGCCATATCAGCTTTTCCGCCAAACTCTTTGGGGTAAGCAAGCGCACCATACCCTTGTCTGGCTAAAAGTTTACACCAATGCAAAACTTTTTCTCTTCGTTCAGTTAAATTATCTGTGTCGAGGTAAGCAAATTCAGGATCGGACAAAAACGTTTTTACTTGCTTAATCAAGGTGGCGTGTTCTCCATCTAAAACGTTTTGCAATTGCTCTATTTTAAATGATGCAACCGTATGTTGTTGTTGCGTTACCGATTGCCGCAACTCAGGCACGAAATTGTAAACCAACTCGCGGCTTATCCAACCGAGTTTTTGTTCAACTTGTAAAAACGCTTTTTCGAGTTGTGTGGCTTCGCCATTAAAAAAGAAACCACCTTGTTTAGCCAATTGAATACCCAACGCAAACAACGTAGCATCTTGCTTAGGGTGCAAGGCTTTGATGTGCTCCAACCAAAGTTTTAAGGTATCCGTTGATGGTGGATTTTGAGGATGAATAGATTCAAGTAATCGTAATCGTTCTTCATCAGATAGCCACGATTGTGTGTGAATCATATCCTCCACAACTTTTACTTCGCTGGGTGTAAGCACGGCATCGGCCCAAACCGCATAATAAAGCGGGATAAAAACAGATAATCTGGATTGGATATCAAGTGTTGTTGGCATAACGCAAAAGGTATGATTTGAAATAATTGTTGAGAACGCTTTTGTCTTCGTAATTTCCTAAGCCTATATTTACTAAACAAATTTTTGGCGTCCTTGTCTGTCTGTTTATGAGGTTTTTTTTTCTTATCCTATTGCTTTGCATTTCCGGTGTTGCGGTTGCGCAGTTGCCTAAGGTGGCCGGTGGCCAATTGATTCGCCACGAAAATTTCTCTTCCCGCTTTGTTACACCACGCCATGTAGATGTGTGGCTACCCGAAAACTACTCGCCCAACAAAAAATACACGGTGCTCTATATGCACGATGGACAAATGTTGTTTGATTCTACCTTAACCTGGAATAAACAAGAATGGATGGCCGATGAAACTGCGGCTTCCCTCATCCAAAACAAAAAAGTAAAACCTTTTATTATTGTGGGAATATGGAATGGCGGAGCGATACGCCACAGTGAATATTTTCCGCAGAAAGCCTTTGAGAAATTGCCGAAACATCAGCAAGATTCTTTGTATCAAACTTTCAGAAATAATGGCGCGGGGTTGTTTGCAGCACACGTGCAATCTGATAATTACTTAAAATTTTTAGTTGAAGAACTTAAACCCTTTATCGATAAAAATTATTCTACCTATAAAGATGCTAAACATACATTTATTGCAGGTTCCAGCATGGGCGGATTAATTTCGATGTATGCCGTTTGCGAATATCCGGATGTGTTTGGTGGTGCGGCTTGTTTATCAACCCATTGGCCCGGTGTATTTACGTTAGATAAAAATCCGATACCGGCTGTTTTCTATTCTTATTTAAATGAACGATTACCAAAACCGGCTAAGAATAAATTTTATTTCGATTACGGCACAGCAACCCTTGATGCTTTATATCCGGGCTTGCAAAAACAAGTAGATGAAATTTTAACGCGCAAAGGATACACTAAGAAATTATGGATAACAAAAGCTTTTCCGGGCGAAGAACATTCGGAACGCGCCTGGCAAAAACGACTTTACCTACCTTTTACCTTTCTGCTGAACTAACATGAAACAACTCTCCTCCCTGTTTTTTTTCTTCCTGGTTTTCTCTCCAACATTTGCTCAAAAAGAAGATACGTGGTCGATTAAAGTATATCACAACACAGATATATACAACAAACAATATATAAACGCTACAGGCGAAAGAAACGAAAGTGTATTTCAAGCCAATCGTTTTTCTTTGGCCATACAATACCATGCCGATAGAAAATTTACCCACGAGATAGAAGTATTTCTTCCTGAAACTAACAAATCGGCAGACGAATTAAGATTCCCCTTCCGCCATAGTTTTACAGAAAATCCGGATTACAAAGTAAGTGTTGATGCTTATGCCGTGCGGTACGAAGTAATTGAGCGCATCTCGCGTAAGAACGGAAACATCACTTTCCACACAGGGTTAAGTGTTAATCCTTTTTATTACACCATAACCAACGAACCACAAATAACCTTTTTGTATAAAGAACGATTCACAAATTTTGGTTTTACTGTGGCCTTAGCCCCACACATAAAATTTCATTTGAGCGATCGCGTGAGGCTTAACGTTAACATCCCGATTTCGCTTTATACCTTGCGGGTAGAAGAATTTAAATCGGATGATCCTCGTGTAAGTGGTCCATCAAAACAAGAACAAAAAGCCAATCACCGACTTTTACCCAATGTTTATTCTTTAAGAATTGGTTTGAGTTATCAGTTTAACTGATACGATTTTTTTAAAATCCATTTTATATTAAAAATTACCAACGCTATAAAAACTATCGCATAGCCAAGGGCCTGCATAGCGCTTACACTTTCTTTAAACCAAAACACCGCCAAAGCAAAATTTAACAATGGGTTTATGTACATTAGTAAACCTATAGTTGCAGCGTTAACTTTGTTAAGCGCATATAAGTTTAAGAATAGCGGAATTACAGTAAAAAAAACTGCGATTAACGCTGTAAGTAAATAAAACGAAATTGATGTAGGTGTATCTACCACAATACCTGTTGGTAAAAAAGTTAACACCAGCAAGGCAAAAAGAATTTGAATACCCAACACCAATAACCGATCGAACCCTTGATTCTTGCGCTGAGAAATTAAATATAAAGCATAGGTAAGAGCAGTAAGAAAACTAAAACCAAGTTCTAGCCAACTGTTTAACCCAATCATCAAACAACTGATTACACAAAGTAAAACAGCAAACCACTGTAAGCCAGTTAAACTTTCTTTTAACAACCACACCCCCAGCAAAGCCGTTAACACCGGACAAACCAAATACGAAAACGCAGCGGTTTTTACATTGATATGGTTAACGATTTGTATAAACGTGAGCCAGTTAATGGTAAGCAAAGCGCCACCTGCCAAAGTTAAAATAACCAATATCCATTTTTTGCGAGCAGATTGAAGGTTAAAATGATTGAAACTTTCAGCAATGGATTTTCTGCGGAAGAAGATCAACAAGAAAAACAATATCAACACAGAAAATACAATGCGATAATAGAGAATAGAACCCGGCAGATAGCCCGCTAACGCTTTTAACGGAATAGAGAAAAACCCCCACATAGTAAAAGCCAACATAGCGGCCAAGTAGTGTTTGCTTATTTTCATTGCGGTGCGAAGGTATAAAATGCTCAATTGAAAACGCACAAAAATTAAAACCAGTTCATACAGGAGGTAAACAAGCAATCAAATTTATTACCTTAGTAAAAATTTTTTAAGATGAAGCACTTATTCCTTTTTATATCGTTCGTGTTGGTATGCCAAATCGCTTTAAGTCAGGATGTAGAAAGCATTAAAAAGAAACTCAACGATGGCGATTATAAAACGGCTAAAGCCGATTTAAGCAACATTTTACAAAAAGACGGTAAGAATAAAACTGCCTTGCAATTGCGTGCCGAAGCCAAAATGGGTTTAGAAGATTTATATGGAGCCATTACAGATGCAACCTTGGCTCTCGAAATCGATTCTACTTTTGTAGATGCTTTGAATACACGAGGTGAGGCCAAATCTTTATTGGGCGATGATGATGGCGCCATTTTAGATTTTGACAAAGCCATAAAGTTTGCACCAAAAGCTGCACTGGCTTATACCAATAGAGGATTATCAAAATACAACATCGAAGATTTACAAGGTGCATATTTCGATTTTTCTAAAGCCTTAGAAATTGGCCCACCCGATGCTGATAAATACTATAACCGGGGCGTTGTTAAAGCCGAGCTTGGCGAATTTGTGAGCGCCATAGATGATTACAACAAAGCCATTGAACTCGATAAAACAGACGCCAACTTGTATAACTTCAGAGGGGTTGCTTATTATACCATCAACGAACTAGATAAAGCATTAGCCGATTACAACCAGGCCATTACGCTTGATGCTAAAAACGTTTTGGTTTTTGAAAACCGCGCGCTTGCCAAAAGTGCTAAAGAAGATTACAAAGGAGCGCTGGAAGATTTTAATAAAGCCATAGAATTAGATGCTGAAGATCCGGAATTGCTAAACCTACGGGGTGTGGTAAAGTTTAATATAGAAGATAACGATGGCGCTATTGCTGATTATACAAAAGCCATCGAACTCGACCCCACCAACCCCATGTATTACGATAACCGCGCTTTGAGCTATACCGAAAAACAAAACTACCAGAAGGCGATAGAAGATTACACATCTTCAATCGAATTATATCCAACCGATGCAGAAACATATTACCAAAGAGCTTTGGTAAAAATCCTAATCGGAAATAAGTACGATGCCTGCTTAGATTTTAAAAAAGCCGATGAGCTTGGCTCTCCGGAAGCCAAAGCAGAAATTAAAAAACATTGTAAGTAAAATTTGAAATGCTTACATACCGGCCAACGCCCGTACAGATTTTACAACATGAAGAGTGGAACAACGCTGGTGTACACGTTTTAGTAAAGCGCGAAGATCTCAACCATCCGTTCGTTAGTGGAAACAAGTGGTGGAAGCTGAAGTACAACCTTATACAAGCTATCGAACAAGGCTACGATACCATTTTAACTTTCGGAGGCGCCTATTCTAATCATATTTACGCCAGCGCAGCAGCAGCCAAAGAACTTGGCATAAAAAGCATAGGCATTATACGTGGCAATGAGTTGAGTGAAGTTGATAATCCTACTTTACAATTTGCCGCTTCGCAAGGAATGCAATTACACTTTGTCTCGCGTGAAGAGTATCGTTATAAAAATGAAAATCAATTTCGTGCAGGGTTAACAGAAAAATTCGGAAACATTTACATTATTCCGGAAGGTGGCACGAATGCTTTTGCGATTAAAGGAACAAAAGCGTTAGGAGAAATGCTTCTAAACGAAATAGAATTTGATGTGTTGTTTGTAGCAGGCGGAACTGGAGGAACCGCAGCAGGACTTGCCTTAGCCATGCCCGATAAAAAAATTAAAGTAGTGAGTGTATTAAAAGGAGATTTTCTGAAAGATGAAATTTTTTCTTTAACTGAATCGAAAATTAAACAAGCAGATGTGTTAACCGATTATCATTTTGGTGGTTATGCCAAGTACAATGATACGTTACTTGATTTTATAGCAAATTGGGACGCAAAGCAATTGCCACTAGAACATGTTTATACTGCCAAAGTGTTGTACGCCATAGATGATTTAATCAAGAAAAAATATTTTAAATCGGGCTCGAAAATCCTACTGTTACATACTGGTGGCTTACAAGGAAAATTGGTTTAATTGGTAATCCTAAGAATAAGTTTTGCCTACTGTATATTCTATAAGGCATAAGGTAACCCTAAACCTTATCTATCAAGGTAAAATTTCGATTACAAAAAAAAATACTTAGCGGAAGTGTACTGAACAAGATAGAAACTGAAATTTATTCTTCTCCTATTGCTTTAATTCTTTTTATCACTAAAGATTGATTATCAGCCGATGCAGTATCTCTTACAACATAAGCAAGTGCTTTCAGATATACACTTTCGTACATATTTCTACTGTTTTTCTTATAGTACATATTAACACTATCCCATTCGCCTAAATCAGCTACCGACCAATACTGCATAGTGTTTCTTTCATAAAATACAAAACGGGTTGAATCTAAACTTAAATATCCTTCTATGGTGAAGTATCCTTTTCTTTTGTGTAAAGTATATTTTCTATCTGTTGAAATAGGTTTAAAGTTCTGATCAGTAGGTAGTAACTCGTCTGCCCCTCGTGAGATAAAACACATTTCTTCTTTCGGTAAAGAATAACTTTCTTTCCTTATCCGAAAGTGCCCTCCTGTTATATTCTCTGTTAGATTTTGTAAACAGAGCCCTACTTCGTTATTGGGCATGCCTTTATAAAAAATGTATTTGCCTTTACTAACTGTGCTACTTGCTTTTTCATTTGATAATAATGTTTCGTGCAGCTGATACGCTGCATCGATGTTGTTCGTAGTTGTATTTAGTTTTAGCTCAATTAACAGTATCCCGTTTTTAGTTTGCCACCTGCCTTCATACGTTTCCCACTCGGCAGGCTCTACAAACTTTGAATTCGTTATTTCACCTTGTTTATTGCTTTGCTTACATGCAATCGTAATCAATAAAATAAAAACAATCTTTTTCATTCAAACAAATAAGGTACTATGTAATGCTCGATAACAATTTTTAAGGTTAGTTCGGTAAACATAAAGTATATGTAAATAAGCAGAAAAACTTCTGTTCTTTCTTCATGGTACCTTTATGGAAGTGGCAATGGATACTTTAAAAATAAACGAAACTTAATGGTTAAACACAGGTTGCCGGAGGGCTTGCTCAACTATTAACTTAGATAAATTGAAAAAGAATAGAACAATAAATCAAGATGCTGCTAGCAAAAAACGAAAGAGAAAATTTTTTGACAAGGCGATACTTTAAGCCAGAGATTCAAGACAATGTTTAATAACACTTTAATAGAGATACATGTCTGATCAAACAAAATACAATGCACCACTATTTGTGCGATAAAAAATAAAGCTAATAGCAAAACAAAAAAGCTCCACATTAGCGGAGCTTTTTACTGTACCCAGGACGGGACTTGAACCCGTACAGACATTACTGCCCACAGGATTTTAAGTCCTGCGTGTCTACCAATTCCACCACCCGGGCAGGTTGCGAAACCTCTTAAAAAACAGCCCCTCTCGGTGGAGAGGGGCTTTGAGCGGGAAACGAGACTCGAACTCGCGACCCCGACCTTGGCAAGGTCGTGCTCTACCAACTGAGCTACTCCCGCTTTTTTATCCGTTCATTGTTCAAACGGGACGCAAATTTAATGCTACCTCCTGAATTTCCAAATCTTTCAAATCTCTTTTTAAAAAAGTTTTACCTCATTGGGCCATGTATGTTTTCGCCTTATTTAAACCTTTCTGTTAGGGTTTAGTTGGTTTCTTTGCGATATAAAAATCCCACGTCTATGAATAATTCTACTGAACATGTTACGCTGGCAGCAGCCTTCGTAAACGACATCCTCGATCTGTACAAAGACAACGAAGCAGATTATCTAAAATTAAAAGTTATGGCCAAAGGCCTGGATCTTTCAGCTCCAACTAATATGGTACCCATGCAAGTTTATAACGACATGTGCAATTCGATTGAATCGCAAATAGGACAGGCCAATACCAAAAGATTAGGCAGAAAAATTGGAAACACAGCCTTTAATGCTATGGTTAGTTTTAAACTGATTTCAGAAAAACCTAGCCCCGAAGAAGCTATGCAAGGGTTGGCAAAAGTAGCCGGCACCATGATTCAAGACCCCTTAAAGCGCGGTTGGGAAATTTTGGAGAGCGGAAAAAAACATATCGTAATGCGCAGAACGCAAACCTTTAACAGCACTTTACAATTCGGTTTATTAGATGAAATCGTTCGTAAAACCGGAGTGCTTTCGCCCAAGGTAGAATATGCCAAAAGTGTTGCCAATGGCGATGAGTATGACGAATACAAAATAACCTGGCTTTAATTGAAGCCTTTAAAAAAGGGATGGTATTTTTTGCTCAACTGCCAAACGTATCTTTTCTGTATCTTTGAATATATTTTATGAGTCCATCCCTGGTTTTTAACCATTATCAGCCTCTTTTGCAAAGTATCGCCTATAATCTGGTAAGATGTAAGGCCGATGCGGAAGATATTGTGCAGGAAACTTTCTTAAAATGGTTGAGCGTTGATACACATAAGGTAGAAAATGCCAAAGCGTATTTAGTTAAAGCTGTAACCAATCATTGTCTTAATCATTTACAATCTTTAAAGAAAAGAAAAACAACCTATTGGGATAGCATTCAAATACCTGAGTTTTTGCATAAAGTAAAAGAAGCAAACCTGAGCAAACTCGATTTTGAAATCAATTTTAAAGATGCTGTAAAGGTTATCCATCATAAATTAGAACCGCTAGAACGTGCCGTTTTCATATTAAAAGAAGTATTCGACCATGATTACGACTCACTTCAAGAAATTTTAAATAAGAAGAAAGACCATTGCCGGCAGTTGTTAAGTCGTGCTAAAAAGAAGTTGCAAGACGAAAAATCTAAAATCCATTTCGAATTGCCCGATAAACCAGCCTGGGTAGAAAGTTTTCAGAAGGCGTGCGACTACAACAATGCCTCTGAGCTGATTCAGCAGCTTAAAAAGGATATTTCTGCCTCTATCAAAAATAAATTTTAAAAATTCTGTCACAACTTCCACGTGGCTTTGTCTTACAGGTTTGCACGTAAGTGCGTTTTATTGATTTAACCTGTTTTACACCATGTGGATTATTCTTTCCTTTTTTGTAGCGCATTGGTATTTGTCGCTCTTTTTTCAAACTTTTTTTCTGCATCGTTATGCTTCGCACAAAGCCTTTACGATGAACAAAACCACAGAAAAAATATTTTTTGTTTTAACCTGGATTTTTCAGGGATCTAACTATTTAAGCCCTTATGGGTATGGTGTAATGCACCGCATGCACCATGCTTTTGCCGATACCGAAGACGATCCGCATTCTCCTAAATACGATGAAACCATCTGGAACATGATGTGGAAAACAAAAACGATTTATTCTTCTATTGCCAACAAACAATTTATTCCTGATAAACGCTTTACGGATGGTGTGCCACAGTGGGAAGCTTTCGACAAGTTTGCGCGTTCGTGGCCATCCAGAATTTTTTGGGGTGCAATATACGTGGGTGTATATGCCCTGTTTGCAACACAGTGGTGGTTGTGGTTATTGTTGCCCTTACAATTTTTAATGAGTCCCATACACGGTGCCATTATCAATTGGTTTGCACACAAGTATGGCTACAGAAATTTTGAAGTAGGCGATACTTCGCGCAATTTTTTACCTACCGATTTTTTAATGATGGGCGAAAGCTACCACAACAACCACCACAAACATGGTTCGCGAGCAAACTTTGGCGGTGTGCGTTGGCACGAAATAGACCCTACTTATTTAGTAATAAAAGTTTTAGCGGCTTTGCGTGTAATAAGGTTAACTAATAATAAGGTAATCCAGTTGGAGGCAGTCCAAAAGGCCGCTTAAGGGGTAAAAAAGCCGATTTAAAAGTTTTTAGTCGATTACCAACTATTCTGCCTACCTTTGTGCATTATTATCAAAAATTATCACATTACAAATGAAACAAGGAACAGTAAAGTTCTTTAATCAAACCAAAGGTTTTGGTTTTTTAAAAGAAACATCAACAGGCGAAGAGTTTTTCGTACACGTAACAGGTTTAGTTGACGAAATTCGCGAAAACGATGTTGTAACTTTCGAGGTACAACAAGGTAAAAAAGGCCTGAATGCCGTAAAGGTACGTTTAGCTAACTAAGATTATTTAGAAGATAAACACCAGCCCCGATTGGAAATCCCATTCGGGGTTTTTCATTTTACATCTTCCCATTCGTATTTTGTATTTTTGATTATTAAAGATTCCCTACTTGACATTCCACGACTTTCAGTTTGAACCCCGTTTGCTCGATGGCCTCGATGCCATGAACTTTCGCCAACCTACCCCTATACAACAACAGGCTATTCCGCTAATCATGCAAGGCCACGATTTACTCGCCTGCGCCCAAACCGGAACGGGCAAAACCGCAGCGTTTATTTTACCCGTTATTCATAAAATGATGGGCAGCGATCATCGGCATTTAAATACTTTAGTTATAGTACCTACACGCGAACTTGCGCAACAAATCGATCAGCAAATTGAAGGTTTTGGCTATTTCACCGGGGTTAGTTCCATTCCTATTTTTGGTGGTGGCGATGGCGCCACCTGGGATGTGCAACGCAAAGCTTTAGAACAAGGCGCAGATATTGTGATCGCAACACCCGGCAGACTAATTGCCTTGCTAGCTGCGGGCACCATCAACTTAAAACATTTACAACATCTTATTTTAGATGAAGCCGACCGAATGCTCGATATGGGTTTTTACGAAGACATCGTAAAAATTATTTCTTACCTGCCTCAAGAACGCCAAACGTTAATGTTTTCGGCCACGATGCCCCAAAAAATAAAGCAACTAACCGGCAAAATTTTAAGAGATCCGAAAGAGATAAACATATCGCTTGCCAAACCTGCTGAAGGCATTTTGCAACAAGCTTACTGCGTGTACGAAACACAAAAATTTCCATTAATCAAACACCTTTTAACCACCGACACATACACCAGCGTTATTATTTTCTGTTCTACAAAAGATAATGCCAAAGCGTTAGACAAAATTTTTAGAAAAGAAGGGTTAAAAGCCAGCGCCTTTCATTCTGATTTAGAACAATCAGAGCGCGAAGAAATTATGCGCAACTTTAAAGCGAAACAAATCAGCACATTAATCGGAACTGATGTTTTATCGAGAGGGATTGATGTAGATGGAATTGATTTGGTAATAAATGCTGATGTGCCGCCCGATCCGGAAGATTACGTGCACCGCGTTGGCCGAACCGCACGTGCACAAAGAACGGGTACAGCCATTACTTTGATTACAGAAAAAGATCAAAGAAGATTTGGAAGCATCGAAAGGTTGATTGGGTATGAAGTACCTAAACTTCCATTGCCCGAATTTTTAGGAGAAGGCCCTGCGTATAATCCAGCGTTAAAACCAGCAAAGAGTAAAAATTTTAAAGGCAAGAAGAAATTCTTTAAGAAAAAAAATACCAAACCATCTTAATTTCATTTAGCCATGTATTAGTCTTCATCGAAATAACGCAAGGCTTCTTCTTTAGACTCTACAAGTTTTAGTTTTTCTCCATACCAGGCATTTACTGCTCTTAAAATCCATTTCTGAACTCTGGAAACACCCATGATGGCTTGTTTTTTTATACGGTAATCCACCACAGGTAATTCTTTTTTAATGTGGTTTAAATAGTTTGGGCTTACGTACGATTTCTCGTTCCAGATTGTGAGGGAGTATACATACAAATCGTTTTCGAAAACCAGCTTTTTTGCTTCATCAAAAACTGCGATCAACTCATCTCCTTTGGCATGGCTATAATCTACAATAAGAATTTGTTTACCATTGTGCTCGAAGAGTGTTACCATGAAAAAAATCTTTGCGACTAAGGTCGCAAAGATATATTTTTCACATCGAACAGCATAGGCGCTTTTACTCTCTTATAGTTATGCGAATTGTCTATTTCTTCTCTTTCGAAAAGTGTATTTTTCTTTCTAGCCGGTAGTGTTGGCGCGCCTGCTATTACTTCTAAAGCTCTGTTTAGCAGTAGCTCGTTTTGGCTACCTAAAGGATACAACATCAAATCATTATCCTTTAATAAAATATTGGGTGTAAACCCATTGCTGTAGTCTGATTCATCGTTGGCATTAAAAGATTGCACAACAATTGGTTGCATACCCCAGGTATTGTTTGGGTCGTTTGGTTGGTAAATAGAAATAGAACCCACGTTCTTACCTACGGTTTCATCGCCAATCAGAAATACATCCATGAAGGGTCTCAACCCATTTATTAATAGCTCGCTGGCAGAAGCAGAACGAGAACTTGTTAAGATGATAAAATTATCGAGCTGCGAGCCTACGTTTTGCGCTTTTGCAATAAAGCGAGTGTTAAAAAATTCAGGGCCGTATTCAGGGTCATTCGTTAAGTCGTTCATCAGTGCTTCATTGTACTTACGCTTAACAAAAATATCGCTAGTTGTTACATCGCGCCCTATAAGGCTAGCCAGGTTACGTGTTGCTGTTTCTGCGCCTCCGGTATTAAAGCGTAAATCGAGCACTAAATCGGTAATGCCTTGTGCTTTAAATTCTGCAAAAATATTATCCATCTGGTTGTTGTACTCACTTGAGTTAGAAGTTGGGCCAGTTGCAAAAAAGTTGTAGAGATAATACCCAATTTTTTTATTGCCTATGGTAATAACAGACGATAAATAGTTCGGATTTTCGGAGTACTCCACCGGAACAAGATTTAAAGTTGTGGCTGCCCCAAAAGTTTCGGTGTTTAAATTAATGGCACGATAGGTAACAGAAAAGTTGTTGCTCATTTGCCCTAACAATGTTTGGTAATTACCCTCTGTTAGGGTTGTTCCATTGATAGCGGTAATTATGTCTCCTCTTTTTAATGCTGTAGAAGATGCCGGAGAATTGGGTTTAATGTAAACTATTTGCATTAATATGTTGCCCGGAGTATTGCCATCTAAGTATAAAACAAATTCGAATCCTGCCTCCTTATTAACACCTTGTAATGATTTCAATAAATCCTCGTAATCTTCTTGTATCCAAGAAAATCTATCTTTATCAGATAACAAACTTTCGAAATATTGCTCGGGTAGCAGGTTTTGATTTGTACTCGTTGGAATTTCGTCTGTCCATAAATAATAATATTTCATATTATCATAAATCCATTTATTTATGGCTGCATCTCCTGATAATTCTGAATCGTTATCGCAGGCATTTAATGCGAACAAAGACAATACGAGTGTTACCACTACCGATTTTCTGAAGAACTTATTAACACTTTCCATATAGCTGAAACGGTTTTGTATGCTTAAAATTATACTTTATTCTACAGGTTCGAAACTCTATCCCTTAATTTTCTTGACCCAAATCAATTGGTATTTACTTTTTGTATAACTCAAATCAAGGTATTAACACAAAGGCCGTGTTCACCTTTGTACCATCAAAACAACGAACCATGAACACACAAATTAAAAAACACAAAAAAAGTTTAATTCTGTTTAACTTTTTACTGTTGCTGGCAACATTTAGCTATGCACAGAGTACACAAACCGTACGCGGTAGGGTGTTGGATGAAGTAACCAAAACTCCGCTTATTGGTGTAAACATTACCGTACTTGGTACCGAAACACTGTTGGGCAGTGCCACCGATGTTGATGGCTTTTACCGCATTAGCAATGTGCCCCTGGGCAGGCAAACTTTAAAGGTAAGTTATATCGGCTACGAAGAACAAATTATACCCAATGTTATCGTTACCGCAGGTAAAGAAGTGATCCTGAATTTTTCGTTAACCGAACAAGTAAACCAACTTAACGAAATAGTTGTAACCGCTAACACGAAAGAAGATAAAACTGCTACCAATAACGATCTGGCTGTAGTAAGTGCGCGTTCTTTTAATGTAGATGATACCAAACGGTATGCGGGTGCATTAGGCGACCCTTCGCGTATGGCAGCTAACTTTGCAGGTGTTGTAGGAGGTAACGATTCGCGCAACGATATAGTGGTACGTGGTAACTCGCCCATTGGTATGTTGTGGCAATTAGAAGGGTTAAATATTCCTAACCCCAATCACTTTGGTGCATTGGTTAGCACAGGCGGGCCAGTGAGTATATTAAACAACAACAACCTCGATAAGTCCGATTTCATCACCAGTGCTTTTCCATCGCAATATGGAAATGCTACAGCCGGTGTATTTGATATTAGAATGCGCGAAGGCAACAACGAACAATATGAATACACCGCACAGGTTGGCTTTGGTGGTTTTGAGTTAGGTGCAGAAGGACCGCTAAAGAAAAACTCTAAATCATCTTTTATTGCTAACTATCGTTATTCTACGTTGGGCGTATTTAATGCTTTAGGAATTGATTTTGGTACAGGTTCTAACGTACCCTTATATCAAGATTTAAACTACAAACTTTCGTTGCCAACAAAAGGAAATGGCAAGTGGACGATCTTCGGAATTGCCGGCATAAGCGAAATAGATTTATTAGGAAGCGAAGCCGATTTAACGAAAGACACTGATTTATACGGAAACGAAAACCAGGATACGTATCCGCGTTTTAGAACAACCGTTACAGGTGCCAGCTACGAAAAAAACATTTCGCCTAAAACATTTATCAAACTTACAGCCGGCCATAGCTATACAGACGAAGGTGTTACAGGCGATTCTTTAGTAAGAAACACCAACAACGATGTGATAAACAAATTCAGACGTTTCGAGAGTGAACTAACAACAAACAAATTATCCTTCACCGGTTTTACGCGCACAAAGTTTAATTCTAAAAATAGTTTAACCTCAGGATTTTATATCGACTACACCGACCTTTCTCTTTACAACAGAGACATTTACGCCAACATTAACCGCGATACAATCCGTGTAAATGCTAAAGATCAAACAATACTTTACCAAGCTTACACCAACTGGAAACACCGCTTTACAGGTAAATTCTCTATTAACGCTGGTTTACATGCACAATACTATTCTTTAAACGAACAGTTTGTGGTAGAGCCTCGCTTTAACATGCAATACAATTTTAATGGTAAACATGCTCTTAGCGCAGGCTATGGTGTGCACAATCAGGCACAAAACATTTACACCTCTTACGTACAAACAAAATTACCAGATAATTCTGTTCAGTTAAATAACACTCAATTAGATTTCACCAGAAGTCAGCATGCAGTTGTTACCTACGATTGGAATATCTCTGACGTATTGCGTGTAAAAGCTGAAACGTATTACCAATATCTAGATAGAATTCCGGTAGAAAGAAATCCATCTTCGTTCGCAGCTATTAATACAGGTGCCAGTTTTGCTCCATCGGATGAAGACAGTTTGGTAAGCAATGGTAGTGGCAGAAATTATGGTGTTGAATTAACCATCGAAAGATTTTTCAACAAAGGGTATTACTTTCTTATCACCAGTTCGTTGTTCGATTCGGAATACAAAGGTAGCGATGGGGTAAGGCGCAACTCGGCCTTTAATACGCAGTATGTTGTAAATGCCTTAGCCGGAAAAGAATGGCGCGTAGGAAGAAAGAAAAATTATTTGGTCTTCAACATTCGTTTAACCACTATCGGAGGTAAATACTTAACCCCTGTTGATCTGGCCGCTTCGCAACAATTAGGAAGAACTATTTTGGATGATTCCAGAGCATTTTCAGAAAAACAAGATCCATACTTTAGAACCGACTTGCGTATATCGTATAGAAAAGAATATGCTAAGAGCACGTTAGAACTTGCCATCGATTTGCAAAATGTTACCAACAATCAAAATATCTTCTCGCAATCGTATAATCCAAGAACAAACCGCATCGTAACAGAATACCAACAAGGATTTTTTCCCGTTCCGTTCGTAAGGTTCACGTTTTGATGCCTGCGGAACACTCCTGGCTTACACACCGGATCATAAAATTTATGGTCCGGTGCAGGAGTTTTTTCCTATTTTTGGGGATGGACGAGTTCTCCCTGCTCAAAAAATTTGTTAGTCAGTTTGTAACCTTTAACGAAGAAGAGTGGCGTTACCACCAATCTATTTTAACAAGAAGATTTATTAAGAAAGGAGAGTATATTTTACGCGAAGGCGAAATATGCGACCACGTTACTTTTATCAACTCCGGTTATTTCAGAATATACAACACCGTTAAAGAAGAAGATTTAACAGTAAACTTTTCTTTTGAAGGAAATTATATTGCCGATTATGTGAGTTTTGTTTCCAGGCAGCCCAGTATAGATAACATGGTTGCTATGGAAGACGCAGAAATACTGCAATTGCAATACAACGATTTAATGACTGCCTACGAAAAATATCCGGTATGGCAGAAGTTTGGTAGAAAAATGGCCGAATACATTTTAGTATTTGTAGTAACACGCAACAAAGCCTTGTTGTACAATTCTCCAGAGGAAAGATACTTACGCTTGATGAAAGAGAGACCCAAAGTAATGGAGCGTGTGCCTTTACAATATATTGCTTCTTATTTGGGAATTCAGCCCGAATCGCTTAGCCGTATTCGTAAGCGATTAGCTACCGGAAAAAGTGCTTAGCTTTTTTGTTTAAGAAATGAAAGAAAATATCTTTCGAATACTACTACGCCAATCAGAATTAGAATTTCGATTATGAGATAGGATTTTCCAATCCATTTAATCTCATCAAAATAGATTAATAGCAAAATGAAAGAAATTCCTGCATACAAAATATTATAAGTAATAACAATACGCAGAAACGTGGGGATTGATTTAGCTAAAAAATAAAATGCCATTCCGCATCCAATAAAAACACAAATCAATATAGATAATCCAACTTTTATTCGCGTTGGTATTGCATCTAATTCATCTGTTAAAAAAATAAAAATTAACAAAGAAAGTAACGAAGCAAATGCGCCAACAGCATCTACTAAAAAAATAGATTTTGGTTTTTCCCTTAACGATTCAAACATTCTATTCATAAAAAATTAAACTTGTTTATATCTATAACACTCAACTAAATGGTCATTCACTAATCCGCACGCTTGCATGTGTGCGTACATTACGGTGCTGCCAACAAATTTAAATCCGCGCTTTATTAAATCTTTACTCAACGCATCCGATTCTTTTGTGGTTGCCGGAATTTCTTTTAGCGATTTCCATTTGTTAACAATTGGTTTATGATTAACAAAACTCCAGATGTAAGCATCGAAAGAACCAAATTCTCTTTGAACCTTCAAAAACTGCTTGGCATTGTTAACGGTTGCGTATACTTTTAATCGGTTGCGTACAATATCAGGGTTTTGCAAAATCTTTTCCAATTTGGTTTCTGTAAACCTGGCCACTTTTTGCGGATCGAAATTGGCAAAAGCCTTTCTATACCCTTCTCTTTTTTTAAGAATGGTGCTCCAACTTAAGCCGGCTTGTGCGCCTTCTAAAATTAAAAATTCGAAGTGTGTTTGGTCGTTATGCACCGGTACGCCCCATTCGGTATCGTGGTAATCGATGTATTGTTGAAACTTCAGACACCAGCCGCAACGTACTTTTTCTTTATCAGCCATAATTTGTTTACTTTCAAACAAAGTAAACTAAAGCTTTGTCAACCCTATGGCAAGAAATGTAATTCTTTTCCTATTTATTTTAGTCGCGCAAGTTGGCTGGTCGCAAGATGTCTATCAAAAATTAAAAGAAGCTAACATAACTTTAACAGCGCCCGGTAAACCGGTAGCCAATTATGTTAAAGCCGTTCGCAGTGGTAATTTAATTTTTCTGGCCGGGCATGGTCCTGCTAAACCAGATGGCACTTATGTTTTAGGAAAAGTAGGACGAGACCTAACAACTGCACAAGGAGCAGACGCTGCCAAACTTACTGCTATTTCTTTGTTATCAACGCTTCATGCCGAGATTGGCGATTTGAATAAAGTAAAACGCATTGTAAAAGTTTTAGGCATGGTTAATTGCACCGAGCAATTTACCGAGCAGCCTCAGGTAATGAATGGCTTTAGCGATGTAATGGTTTTAGTTTTTGGAGAGAAAGGCAAACACGCACGTTCAGCTGTAGGCATGCACGCACTACCACTTGGTTTTGCTGTTGAAATAGAAATGATTGTTGAAGTAGAAGATTAAGCCAAAGCCTGGTTAATATCTTCCCACAAATCTTTTGCTTCTTCAATACCAACAGAGAAGCGAACTAAATTATCGGCAACGCCAATTGCTTTTCTTTCTTCGGCCGTCATTTTAGAATGCGATGTTTTCATAGGCGAACACATGGTAGATTCTACCCCACCTAAACTTAACGCTCGTTTTATCACTTTCAATCTACTCATAAATTCATGCGCATTCTCTTTGGTTTCGAAACTTACCATGCCACCAAAACCTCCGGACATTTGTGCTTTTGCAATTGCATAGTGCGGATGATTTTCTAAACCCGGATAATACACTGCTTTTACACGATTATCGCTTGCTAATTTTTCTGCCAACCAATGTGCGTTTTGATTTTGTTGTTTTACACGAAGCACAATTGTTTTCAAACTTCTTTCTACTAACCATGCAGTGTTGGCATCGGCAGAACCTCCGTAGTTTATTGCTTTAGAAAGTATATTTTGCAAAAGCGATTTTGATGTAACTAAAAATCCGCAACATAAATCGGAATGGCCGCCAATGTATTTTGTGCCACTATGCGCAACCATATCAATACCTAGGGCAATCGGGTTTTGGTTGACAGGCGAGGCAAACGTATTGTCAATCATGGTTAAAATTCCTTTTGCTTTTGCAATGTTGGCTACCGCTTTAATGTCAGTAATTTTTAAGGTTGGATTAGAGGGCGTTTCGATGTAAATCAATTTAGTTTCTGGGCGAATGGCTTGCGCGAAATTTTGCGGATTGCTTGCATCAACCATGGAAATGCTTATACCTAAGCGTGGTAACTCAGTTGAAACAGAATAGTAGGTTCCGCCATATAAATCGCTTTGAAAGATAACATGATCGCCTTGTTTAACAACTGACAAAATACCTGTTATAATTGCCGACATTCCGGAGCTGAACATCAGTCCGGCTTCTGCACCTTCCAGCGCTGCTACTTTTTCTGACGCTGCAACCAGATTTGGCGTATTGTAGTAGCGCGGATATAACGTTGGCCTGCCTTCGTAATCATAAGCCGATGCCGGATACAAAGGGGTGGCTGCACCTTTAAACTGAGGGTCGCCATGGGAGCCTGCATGTACGGCTATGGTTGGAGAAGAAAAAGAATTCTTCATACGTAAAATTGGATTTTCAGCAAACCTAATCATTATATTTGGTGTAAATCTAAAAAAATACACGTATGGCAGCAGGTGGAAAAATCTCCAAAAAGCAAGCGCGCGAATGGGTAGCACGCTATCGCAAAGAAAATGAGGGCAATCCAAAAGTTTTGTATTCCGAAACTTTTGATAAGAATTTTATTCAGGAACTCCTGAATGAACCCGGTTGCGCAGGCATCAGAATATACAATAGTATTGATGATGAAGGTCAATTACAATTTATTTTGGTTGGCGTAGATAAAGACGGAAAGAACATTTTACCAAACAATGAAGAGACAACAACTGAACCCGTATTTTTACTCGATTTTGGTAAACGTTGTCCACCGGTTTGTTTTGAAGAAAACGACTTATGATTTTTTTAAATGTTCTAAGTTATATTCAATCCATAAGTAGTTTTGTTCTTCTCCTTATTTTCTTATTTAACTATTCCTCAACAGATGGTAATTTTAAATTGATAGGTGCTTTAGCTGGTATTTCTACCATTGCAAATATCCTTCAGGAGAGTGTACCTCGTTTTTTGAATGGGGCATATCTTAACCAAATTGGTGAAGCTTATCAATTGCTATCTGTTTTTGTAATCAGTTTGTTTTTTTTAAAGCTAAACAACACAAAGTTTGCCAGAATTTTATTTTATGTGCTGAATGTTACCTGTTTCGTATTATGGGTTCTTTTACTTGTTTACCTTAACGACCATGTTCTGTTTTCTGTTTATTCGGTTATCTCTTACATTGGCTTAAACGTATTTGCCATTTTATACTTTGGTTATCTTCTAAAGTATTTGCCTTCCGATAATTTACTAACCGTGCCTGAGTTTTGGGTTGCCTCTGCTGTTCTGTTTAACTTTAGCGGCTATTTAATTATTACATTATCGTATGGTTATCTGGTTGAAGTGCTGAAAGAAAACACGATCTTGTATTGGTCTTTATTTAACGTATTTACGATTATCTTTTACGCTTTAATCAGTTATTCTATGGTACTGCATGTTAAAAACATAAAAGCAACTTCTCGTGAACGTTTATAATAAAGAGTTTTTTCTGGTTTTTTTGATAGGTTTAGCTATTGTATTGCTTTTGGCATTTACCATTATTGTGTTTGTAATTGCCTACCAAAAAAGAATGTTAAACGAAAGGCTGAAGAGAGAAAAACTAGAAGTTGCCTATCAACAAAAAATGTTAGAAGCCACGCTTATCTCGCAAGAAAACGAAAGAGCTAGAATAGCAACAGATTTACACGATAGCGTTGGTGCCATGTTATCTACTATACGCTTAACGTTACATGCAGCCGAGAGCCAATTAAATGAAAACAACTTGTTTGCCAACTCCAAACAAATGCTCGATGAAACCATCGAAACCATAAGGCGCATTAGCCGCGATTTATTACCGGTTAATTTAGAAAGATTTGGTTTAAGCCAGACCCTGCAGGAAATGG
Source organism: Flammeovirgaceae bacterium (assembly GCA_021298355.1). Classification (GTDB taxonomy): domain Bacteria; phylum Bacteroidota; class Bacteroidia; order Cytophagales; family Cyclobacteriaceae; genus Chryseotalea. The sequence goes on along the minus strand of JAJTEH010000004.1, from coordinate 88,077 downwards.
CTGAACGCATTACACAGAGTGGAAAAATAAATGTTTTGTTTAGAGAGGAAGGAGAAAAAACTTCGCTTAAAAAAGAAAGAGAAGTGCAGGTTTTTAGAATTATACAAGAATTACTCAACAATTCTTTAAAACATGCCGAAGCAACTGAAATTGTACTGCATCTGTGGTGGTCGGATACATTAGTTTTGTTAGTAAAGGATAACGGTAAAGGATTTGAATTGCCGAAAGAAGAAAATTTTGATGAAACAAAAACAGGAGTTGGCCTCCACAGCATTAACTTGCGCACAAAGTTATTAGAAGGTACCCTTACCATTAAAACAGAAAAACAAAAAGGCAGCGAGTTTTTGATAACGTTACCGCTATAGTAGTATGGAAAAATCTTTAGTAGTCTATGTAGCAGATGATCATACGCTTTTCAGAAAAGCCATTGCCGGGCTTTTGCTCACATTCAATCGTATAAAAGAAGTAAAGGACGCAGAAAACGGAAAAGAATTGTTGCAGTTGGTTAAAGAAAAAAAACCAGATGTAGTGCTGCTCGATTTAAAAATGCCGGTAATGGATGGCTCCGAAGCTTGCGAAATTCTTTACAACAAATATCCGGAAGTTAAGGTGATCATTCTTTCTATGCACGACAGCGATCGGTATGTTTTGCATTTGATGGATATAGGCGCACGTGCATTTCTATTTAAAAATGCCGAACCCCGCGAATTAGAAACAGCCATTTACAGCGTGGTAGACAAAGATTTTTATCATAACGAAATAGTTGCCTCCATTTTAAAGAAACAACGTGCCATTTTAGGGCAAGCCAATACATTTAGCTTCAGAAAGCCAGTTGCTTTAACCGAACGCGAAGTGGAAATTATCAGGTTAATCTGCAGAGAAAACTCAACCCGCGAAATTGGGAACAACCTCTCGATAAGTGAGCGCACAGTAGAAAACCACCGGGCAAAAATCATGGAAAAAATTGAAGTTAAAAATGTAGTGGGTATAGTTCGGTATGCCTACGAACATGGCCTGTTGAAAATGGAGTAATAGGGGTTTCTACTCATTTTTCAACATTTTTTGAGCCTTAAAGAGTATTATTCTTTTTATAAATGCCTGAAAATCAAATTCTTTTAAATAAGCCTTGTTTCAGGGGGCTTTTCGGATTCTAAAATCTCCAAACTGTTTTTCTTAAGAGTTGGATATTTCGGAAAAAAGGTTCTAATCCCTAATAGTAAAAGTTTATCGTGAAAATTCTGGTGATTAACAGGCAGGATAAAGGAATTGGTCAAATCCTATCGGTGTTGGAATCGGTAAATGGCAGTGTTAACCACTATTCTTGCGGCCTAGATGGGCTCATGGCCGCACGGGTAGAACGCTACGATCTTATTGTTTCGCACACCGACCTCCCTGTTATCACTGGTTTTGAGTTGATCCGTTCGTTGCGACACTCATCGGTAAATAAAAATACACCGGTAATTTTTTTAGTTGAAGAAGTTACCAGTAAAGTAAACTATTTGGGAAATCTTTTAGGCGCTGCCGCTATTGTGGAAGAAAGAAATTGGGAAAGCCTGGAAGAAAATATTAAAACTTATGTAAAAAAGTACGAGGCTACTAGAGCTTCGGATCTTCAAAATTTATTTCAGACACAAAGTCTGAATTGATGATTTCACAATCGTTGTGAAGGTTGGCTTAATTAAAAACTGCGTTTAACCTCTTGCATTGTTTGGGCCATTGCAAGGGGTTGCAGTTTTCTCTCGTAATCAGCAGGTTAACCTTACATTAAGAAATTGTAGTGATTCCTCTACGTTAAACATTGTGTTTCAAAAACCGTTTACATTAGTATCAACCACTACAAAAATGATTCTTTCAAACCAAAATCAATTGCTGGAAGTGTTCGGTACACTTGATCAGCAGCAGGCCAATCAGGTATTGGCTTATGCCAAACAACTTATTAACAGAGAGGAGCAGCCCACTGCTTACAAACAATTTAAGCGCGAAGCCATGAGGCAAATACGGCAGGCTTTACAAAAAGAAAAAGGAACAAGAACTGCTTAGTATTCGAACTGTCCGTATGAAGAAGTGATAGTTACTTTCTTCTTATCGGCCTTTTCTACATACCCGATTATTTGAGCTTCTATACCGAAGTTCTTCGCAATTTCTATTACCGTACCGGCTGCTTTCTCAGAAAGATAAATTTCCATTCTGTGCCCCATGTTAAACACTTTAAACATTTCGTGCCAGCTTGTGCCACTCTGCGCCTGTATAATTTCGAATAAAGGTGGTGTTTGAAACAAATTGTTTTTAACAATATGCAGTTGATCGATAAAATGTAAAATTTTTGTTTGTGCCCCACCACTGCAATGAATAATGCCGTGTATTTCTTTTCTAAGTTCTTTTAAAACAGCAACCATTACTGGGGCATACGTGCGCGTGGGCGAAAGAAGCAGTTGCCCTACATTAACTGGTAAACCAGGTACAGCCTCCGTTACTTTTAATGCACCGCTATAAACCAGTTGTTCCGGCACCTGCGGGTCGTAACTTTCCGGAAATTTTGTTTTATACATTTTATGCAACACATCGTGCCGGGCAGAAGTTAAGCCATTGCTACCCATGCCTCCGTTGTATTGTTGTTCATATTTTGCCTTACCAAAAGAAGCCAAACCAACTATAACATCTCCTGCTTCAATATTAGCATTGTCGATTACCTCTGCTTTTTTCATTCGGGCTATCACGGTAGAGTCTACTATAATTGTCCTTACTAAGTCTCCTACATCGGCCGTTTCTCCTCCTGTGCTTATAATATCAACCCCATAATCGCGCAAGTTTTGTAATACTTCTTCTGTACCATTTATTATAGCTGTAATTACTTCGCCTGGTATAAGGTTTTTATTTCTTCCTATGGTAGAAGAAAGCAACATTGGGCCGGTAGCCCCAACACAAAGTAAATCGTCTGTGTTCATTACGATTGCATCTTGTGCAATGCCTTTCCAAACTGATAAATCGCCTGTTTCCTTCCAATACAAATAAGCCAAAGAGGATTTTGTGCCCGCTCCATCGGCATGCATAATGGTGCACCAATCGGGGTCGTGTGCAAGATAATCTGGTGTTATCTTACAAAATGCTTTAGGAAACAAGCCTTTATCCAGTTTGCTAATGGCTTTATGCACTTCTTCTTTACCGGCCGAAACGCCACGCTGGTTGTATCGATCTGAATTCACGCTAGATCTGTTTTTGCAGCAAGTTCTTATTTTTTTCCTAATGCTTTAGTAAAACTTAAATGCTCTTTAAAAAAACATAGATAAACTTCTGTTTTCTTATCTCGAATTACGTGTTTTAATCTGGATGAAATACATTGACGCGCTTTCAAGGCTAAACATTTCTTCTGTTTTAGGCTTGTTCCGTTTCTGTTACTTCTTGGTATATCTGTATAGAAAGTACCCTTTAATACAATGTTGCAGGCTTTTTTTATAGGCGAGGTATAAAGCGTGTGGAAGAGAATGAATAAACTTTAAACATCAGCACGGTTAGGTAAATTTTATTTGCTTGTATGCATGCCACAATACAATGCCTACGCACACAGAAATGTTTAAAGAATGCTTTGTGCCGCTTTGCGGTATTTCCAAACTGTACTCTACTAAACTAAGTGCTTCATGGCTAACACCCTCTACTTCGTTGCCAAACACAAAGCAGTATTTGGCATTTGCCTTTGGGATAAATTCGTGAAGACTTCTGCTTTTGTTGGTTTGTTCAATTGCTATTAATTCGTAATGCTCTCTTTTCAGCTTTTGCAAAGCTTCTTGTATACCTACAACATATTCCCATGCTACAGATTCTGTTGCTCCTAAAGCAGTTTTTTGTATTTCGCGATGTGGTGGTGTGCCGGTAATTCCTGTTAGAATTATTTTTTCGATGGCAAACGCATCGGCAGTTCGAAATGCAGAACCTACATTATTCAAGCTTCTTACACTATCAAGCACAATTACTACTGGAATTTTTTCTTTCTGTTTATACTCAGGTATAGAAATTCTTCCGAGTTCTTCCATGGATGATTTTCTTAGTTCGCTCATGGCACAAGATAATAGCGGGTTCCTTTTTTCTGATATCTTTTTTTCCAATTGGGTATGTGTTGCCAGTATTGGTGTAACCTGTTTTGCGGATCTACAATTACAGCAGGTTTACCCAACTCTAGTTGTTGTGCTAAAATAGTAAGGCTGTTGTATGTAGGCACAGGCGTAAATAAGTCCATTTTCTGGCGGCCGTTCATTAAACCTGTGGCAGGCTCGTAGGTAATGCCCAGCGAGTTTTCTTCGGTTAGTAAAAAAGCGCGAGGCCTTTTTTCTTCCGTATTTGTTTTAACATATAAGCCAGCGTTGTTTATTCCCGGTACTTTACCTTTTTGCAAGAGGTATGCATAGCCGGGCAGGCCAATCAAGAGCAACCATAAAAATACTTCGGCCCAACGTTTTCGTTGTATGGTCAGTAAAAAATGTGCAATTAAAAAGCATAGCGGTGGAAACATAGGCAACAGACATTGTGGCCTGAGTTCAGAAACAAAAAATAAGTAAGCCACCCCAAACAACAACCAAAGCACCATTACCTGAAACAATTGCGACTGGTAGTTGGTGAGGCGCGAACCCCCGGTTAATCTAAAAAACGAAATCAAAAGAAAAAACACAGGTATTGAAGCAGTAAGCAACAGTTCGCTCCACGTTAATAAACCTTTTGTTTTAGCAAAAAAATATCCGTAAAAATGGGTTAATAACTGATGGTGGTTGCCCATAAACCAATAAGCAGTAAAAAGCAAAACATGTGGCAATAAAAAGCCGGTAACGTACACTATATGTTTACGAGCTGTAAGCCGTGCAAACAAAACAAGGATTAGCCACGTGCCCAGGAAATAAACAAAAAAACTATTTTCTGCTAAGGTTGTAAGCGCCAGATAAAAACCTGTTTTTAATACCTGATCATCATCCTGATAATTCCTGAATTCAATTTCTTTAATCAAACTATTTAATGCCAACAACAAAAATCCGGAACCTAGCAAAGTTGGTGTAAGGGTAAATAAATCTGAAGAAATTAAACAAAGTAAAACAAATAAAAGCGCTGGTAAATAGGTGTTTTCTTCAAACGCTTTTTTCTGGATAAACACTACTGCCACATACGCCCCTTGAAACAACAAAACCACCAACGCTAATAACTCGCGCGTCCAGGCAGATTTACCTGCAACCGCAAACACTACACTATTTAGCCAAAGCGATAAAACAGGAGTATGATCTATTAACGTTACATAAGGGGTTAACCCCTCGTACATTTTTTGCCCTAAAACAATGGCAAAAAGTGCCGTGCGGCTTAAGCCATCGTCTGCCAATAGAACAGGTAAAGACAACAACACAAACAACACAAATATGGCCAATAACCGATACGGATCGTTAACTCTGAAAAACCGAAGCACTGCGTGTATATTTTAGCGAAATATACAGCAAAGCAAGGAGAGGCATATAAATTTCAAAAAAAATGGACTAAACGGCAGGCAACAATTTCATATATACTAACTTGCGCATATGAGCTCTACCCGACAGCAAAAAGTTGCCAAGCTTATTCAGAAAGAAATGAGCGATATTTTTTTGCGCGACAAGCGAAGTGTTTTAGGCAATGCCTTTATTAGTATAGTTGAAGTAAAAATGAGCCCCGATTTAAGTTTGGCAAAAATTTACTTAAGCATGATGCTGGCCAGCGACAAAAACAAAGTGCTGCAAATCCTTACCGACCACAAAAAAGAATTTAGAAAACTACTGGGCGATAAGGTTGGAAAACAACTGCGCATTGTTCCGGAAATCGCTTTCTTTATCGATGAAGTAGAAGAACGCGCCCAGCGCCTGGACGACCTCATCAATAATTTACACATACCTCCTGCCGAATCGTGAGTGCCTCGTTTTTTATTGCCAGGCGCTACCTCGTTTCTAAACGAAAAACAAATTTTATCAGCATAATTTCCTGGCTAGCCGTAACAGCAGTAGCCATAATAACAGCAGCACTAATTGTTGTTATGTCTGTTTTTAATGGTATAGAAGTTCTGCTCTTCTCTCTGAATTCATCTTTCGATGCCCCCCTTTTACTAAAACCCGCTACAGGTAAATCGTTTGTTGTTACCGATTCGTTGCTTACTACCATTAACAATACCCACGGAGTAGAGGCAGTAACCGAAGTAATAGAAGACTACGCCTACCTCCGCTACCGGCAGGCCAACCAGGTTATCACCCTTAAAGGTGTAAGCGAAAATTATCTGCAACATGGGCGCTTAAAAGGAACCATTAACGAAGGCGAATTAAAACTTCAGGAAGGCACAACCAATTTTGCAATAATTGGCTATGGCATAGCGTATAATTTATCGGTTATGATTAACGAACCGTATTTTCCTTTACAACTATATTATATTAAAAATACAGCTTCTGCATCGGTAGATCCTTCTTCACTTTACAGCCAGGAAAACGTAGTGCCCGCAGCTTCTTTTTCTATTGTACAACAATATGACGACCATTACGTAATTGTACCTCTGCGTGTAGCTGAAAAGTTAATGAACTATAAAAACAAACGTACCTCACTCGAAATTACATGTAAAGAAAACGCCTCAATAGCCGAAGTACAACTCGCTTTACAAAATAAACTGGGAGAGAATTTCATTATTTTAGACCATCAACAACAACATGCCGATTTATACAAGTTGTTAAGAATGGAAAAATTGTTTGTGTTTATGGCTTTAGCCTTACTTTTAGGCATTGGCGCACTCAACATTTTCTTTGGCTTAATGATGTTAAGCCTGGATAAAAAGAAAGACTTATCCGTAATGGTTTCTATGGGCGCTACCGAAAACTTTATTAAGAAGATTTTCTTGTTCGAAGGTGTTTTAATTGCGGGTATAGGCACAACAATCGGCTTGGTTTTAGGTGGATTAATTTGTTGGCTACAAATGAATTTTAACATTGTATCGATGGGTGTAAACAATGCTGTTACCGAAGGCTACCCAATAAAACCTATAGCTAGCGATTTTCTGATTGCCGTAATACTTGTGGCTTGTATCACCTTTTTGGTTTCAATCAAGCCGGCCCTTTTAGCTGCCAAAAGCGCAAAAGTCGACTATTTATAGAAGTAAGTTTGATGTACCATCTGCGCAAATAATTAACATTTCATACTGCTACAATTTCTTACCTTTCAGGTTCCCGTAGTTTTGTGCCAACAGAAAAGCGGTGTTTTTACTCTCTTTTTACTATTTTATGAAAGTTTCCGCTTCACAACCCTTTCAAATTGTTTACTCGGTTTTTCAACACGAGTATTTGGGGTATGTGTTCGAGTCGTACATTGTTCACCTTGACGACAAAGGGAAATTAACCTACCAACACCAAAACATTTCGCATAAAAATGCACGCGAATTTGCCAAAGGCCTGGACGACCGCGATTTCAAGCTGATTGAAATCATGGACAGCATGCAACAAGATGCCGTAGTAAAAAAGTTTTCGGCCAAGCAAATTAAACCCGAAGAATTCTTCAGCAAAACCTTCGATAAAAACAAAGGCAACGAATTGGTGCAAGAGCAAATCGAAGATTACATGGAAAAGCGCAGAGCGCAAGTGCTGGATTTGCTGAAAGGAAAAATGGTTTTCGAAATGGGTAACGATGGCGAACCTACCTATAGAAGACTCGAAGTAATGGAAAAGAAAACCACCGTTCAATTCCATTTCTTGCGCAATGCCGAAAACACCAATTATTTTCCAACCGTATATTATGCCGATAAAAAATTAGACCTACCCAACCCCGGTGCCTTTTTAGTTTGTAAAACACCTGCGTGGTTGGTTCTTAACGGTAAGCTATATGGTTTCGAAAAACCAATTGATGGAAAAAAGCTGATCCCGTTTCTTTCTAAAAAATTTGTAGTTATCCCAAAAAATTTAGAAGAAACATATTATAATCGTTTCGTGGCACCACTCATTGCATCGTTCGATGAAATTGAAGCGCAAGGATTTCAAATTCAGAAACACGACCACGATCCGCATCCTATTCTAACATTATCAGAATTACATACTGCGCAAACTCAACACATTGCCGGTTTGTTCGAACAACCAAACACACCAGCAGAAGATAAAACAGATGAGAGTGGAAAATTAGTTTTCGATCTTTCTTTTAAATATGGGAAATATCGTTTCCGTGGCGATACCACCGGTGCTGTAAATGTTTCGGTAGAAAAGCAAGAAGACAATTATATTTTTCATCGCGTTACACGCAAGCCTGATATCGAGAAAAAATTTTTACATACTCTACAAAAGTTAGGCTTGCCCTTTAAAGATTTTAGAATTGCAGTGCCTAAGTCCGAAGCCTTTTCGTGGTTGAATGAAAACAGAGTTAATCTTTTAAACCTTGGTTTTGAAGTAAGCCAACCCGAAAGCCGCGACAAAAAATATTTTGTAGGCAAGGCCGTGCTCGAAGTAGAAGTAAAAGAAAACATCGACTGGTTCGACATCCACGCTAAAATTCGTTTTGGCGATTTCGATATCCCGTTCAAAGAATTGCGCAAACTCATTATGCGCAAAAAAGTTGAGTTTAAATTACCCAACGGAGAAATCGCGATTATACCCGAAGCGTGGTTAACCAAATATTCTGATCTGTTTGCTTTAAGCGAAACAGAAGGCAAGAATGAAAAACCGGTGTTGCGTAAACATCACTTGGCCTTAGTAAAAGAATTAGAAGATGGAAACCTGGCGAAGGTTCAAATCTCCGACAAACTCCGAAACTTAAGCAGCTTTACAGGTATTAAAAATTATCCTTTGCCTGCCGGCTTTAAAGGTGAGTTGCGTCCTTATCAAAAAGCCGGCTACAACTGGCTCAGTTTCTTAAATGAATATCGGTTAGGTGGTGTGTTGGCTGATGACATGGGTTTAGGTAAAACCGTGCAAACCCTCACGTTGATGCAAGCCGAAAAAGAAGCAGGTCGCGGAACTTCATTGCTTGTTATGCCAACGTCTCTTGTATATAATTGGGAGATGGAAGCTCAAAAGTTTGTGCCCGAACTTAAAATATTAACCTACACTGGCACGCAGCGCAATAAAGATGTAAAGCGTTTTGAGCAATACGATATTGTTATTACTTCCTATGGCATCACGCGCTTAGATGTAGAATTATTTAAAAACTTTTATTTCAACTACATCATACTCGATGAGTCGCAAGTAATTAAAAACCCAACCTCAAACATTGCGCAAGCCGTACACGAATTAAAATCGCGTCAAAAACTAGCTTTAACCGGTACACCGTTAGAAAATACTACGCTTGATTTATGGTCGCAGATGACGTTCATCAACCCTGGTTTGTTGGGGCCGCAGAGTTATTTTAAAAATGAATTCTTAGTGCCCATAGAAAAGAAGGGAGATGAAGCACGCTCGAAACGTTTACACACCATCATCAAACCTTTTATGTTGCGCAGGCACAAATCGCAAGTGGCAACAGAATTACCCGAGAAGGTAGAGAACGTGCAATATGTAGAGATGAGCCGCGACCAAGAAGAAAAATACGAAGAAGCAAAAGCCTATTACCGCGGCAAGATTTTAGATTTGATTGATAAGGAAGGAATAGGCAACAGCCGCTTCATGATTTTAGAAGGCCTTACTAAACTCAGGCAATTGGCCAATCATCCTAAAATGGTTGATGCCAATTACGCGGGCGACTCTGGTAAATTCGAAGACATTACACACATGTTGGCAAGTGCGTTAGCGGAAGACCATAAGGTTTTAGTGTTTAGCCAATACGTAAAACATTTAGAACTAGTACGCCAATATTTAAAAACACATAAAATTGATTTTGCTTATTTAGATGGAAGCAGCAACGATAGAAAAGAACAAGTCGAAAGATTTAACAAAGACCCAAAGCTGAAAATATTCTTAATCTCGATTAAGGCCGGAGGATTAGGATTAAATTTAACAGAAGCAGATTATGTGTTTATACTCGACCCGTGGTGGAACCCGGCAGTAGAAGCACAAGCAGTAGACAGAGCGCACCGCATCGGGCAAAAGAAAAAAGTGTTTACGTATAAATTTATTACGCGCAATACGGTAGAAGAAAAAATTCTGCAACTGCAACAAAAGAAATTAAAATTGACTACCGATTTAATTACTACAGAAGAAAGCATCATGAAACAACTAACCCGCGAAGACATTGCGCAGATGTTGACTTAGTTTGTATATATAGTTATTGCGCGTTATTCGAAAGAGACCTTAGACATAAGTAGCAAGACATTACGAGTATCGAATAAGCTATTATAGGTTTTGTTCAATGAACTAATAGTTTTGTGAATGACAAAGTAGGAAATGCTAACCAGATGTAAACAAGTAAGTATTACAAATGATAATCACATACATCCTCGTTGCAAACGAGGACGATTGAGGGCATAATTAACAACTATGTTAACGATTTGCCTGTATTGGTGCTTGAATAAAAGCTTGCTTCACAAATGCATTACCATTATGGTTGCAAATAATCTTAACAGCACTAGTACTACTTAATGTTAGCAATACTGCATGAAATGCAGAAAGTATTTTATCCTGTAAATCTTGGTCAGCCTCCATTTCCTGAATTTTAAAGCCAAGTTCTTTAGCTTCCGTGAGGCTTATGTGCTTAGAATGTGTTTTAAAATTATCATGGGTAGAGAGAAACTTTGCAATTTTTTCAGCGGTTTTATCATCTCCCTTTAGCATATAATTTGACAGCCAACTCTTTACAGTAGTTTCAGAAAACTCAATTTGTTTTTGACACATCACAATAAGTGCAGGACCATATTGACTTAACATTGGAAGCCAAGAATTTAAAAGTTTGGGGTCACGAGATATTTCTTCTTGTGCCTTTTGAAATTGCTCAATAATAGAATGTGCTGGAACTGCTTGAATACCATTTGGGGTATTTAAAATAAACTGGGGGTCGATAGGTCCTATAGATGAGTGTTTCCCCATGACAATTGTGTCAGCAGCACAAGCAAGCATAGTGCCAGCTGACATAGCGGCTTGAGGAATAATTACCCTGATGTTTTGAAATTTTTGCCTTAAATAGGAAACAATAGCTTCAGTAGCTTCGGCTGAACCTCCACCAGTATGAAGCATAAGGTCTAAATCGTTTCCATTAAGTCCGCTAATTGCCTCCATAAATGCGTGTACATCCTCATCGTTAATGGAAACCATATTTGGTTGCGCTTCTCCAGAAGTCCATTTGGAGGCATAAACGATTAAGTTTCTGCCCGTTTTTGCCTGTAATGCTTTTATATACTTTAGTCGTACAGAATCAAATGCGTTTCTATCGCCTCGTTGTAACGAAATATTTATTTCGTTTAAGATTTGACCCCATGAAGGCATAGTTATAAAATTTTAATTAGTTTGAAACACTATTAGATGTTTTGTGAGTTACACTAATCTCATAGGAATTATATAAAAAATCCCTATAGATTTCTAAAGAACTATTTTGATTAAAACTTTGAATTTTTTGTATCAATTCTGGATTTACTTCATTCGCTTTATTCTGAAGTTCTTCAAAAATTCTAGATACTTCAATGTTTTGATTGTTAGTTTCCATTTTAATTTTTATTGTTTCCTTTCTAATTTTCAAGGTTACTATGACTCCCGCTATTAAGACTAAGAAGGAGAAAATTGATATTATTAAATCAATTACCATTTTTGTTATTTACCTTTAATACATAATTGTTGACATGATAGTTCAGCCAAATCGAAATTACAGCCGCTACATAAACAAATGACTCAAAGATAAATGTTACCTCTGATTTGCTAGCTATCTTACCCAAACATAAGCAGAACACTACCATAAATGCAACAGATAATAAAATTAAGACGTCTTTTTGAGGGAATTCTATTCCTCCTACAATATTTATGTTAGAAATACACATTGTAAGACCTAGAAACACAATGTCTTCGCTTTTAAAGTAGCCTTCCGAACTCGGTCCAAAGATTAGCGTTGTTATTAGTGGAATAAAACCTCCAAGGAGTGTAAAGCCAAACCATTTCCATTTGATTTCCCTTCCGACAATATACTTTTCTATAAAGCCCATTCTGATTAATATAGATTTTAAAATTAAACACAATTCCAAAATTATCTACTTAAAATTTGGATGTTTGGATTTTAAAAAAAACAAATTCGTTGATTTTAGTAGCAATAAATAAAATAACAGAATATCAAAATCTCCTACAAATTTCTCTTTTAACTAGTATTGTTTCTATACTTAAGTAATAATCCCCCATCTGGCGCGGAAGTTACTTCCGTGCCACGAATGTTGAACTATATATTTCACTTTTACCACACAAACGCATTCGGTATTTGGTGCGGATGAACTGCTCATATTCCAACACACAACATGTGCGCCAGTGGGGGATTACTTAGTGAAATCCATTTTTCTGGCCACTCTGTTATTTATAGAAATGGCAATTGTAATTGGATTTAAAGATTCACTAAAACAGCTTAAAACTATTTTGATAATGCAGACTGGCTGAGTCTATTTGAGAATGCTATTTTAATTGTTGATTGAATAAACGGATTAACGTTTCTAAAAGATGTTTTGCTTTTTATAAATTCCAAATCAAAATCTATTAGCAACTTTGCAAAGCACTCATCTGCAAAGCAATTCGTAATAACCTTTACGCCATTAAAATCCAATTCAATTTTATCAGCCGACTGTTTTAAATTCTCTACAATAATCGGGCGTATTGTTTTAGCAAGACTTCTTGTTGTAAGGGAATGTCCAATATCTGAAAAGCTGATTTTCATGTTACAAAACTAATTTAATTATTTTTTTATAGCAAGTTCTTAGGTTAATCAAAGAAAAAATCAAATGTTGCTTTATAGCCTGTGTAACCTTCGGTTACAAATTCTGGGTTGACTTCAATTTCAGTGTTTACCTTTAAATAAAGGGCAACACCTTGCCAATTGGAGTGAGGATAAACACCTTTGTAGCTACCTCGTTGATAATAACGATGGTTACTAGAGTATAGTTCTAATATACCTTTGTTTGATTCCATAAACCTAGAAGTATAGAATAGACCCATTCCCATTCCGTCTCCACTTGTTACTCCTTTTTTGAAAGATTCAAATAATGCCTGACTTTCTGATAGCGCAGCGTATTTATCATTTGAAGTAAGTGATTCGTGAATACCTATACCATTATCACATACCAAAATTTTAAGTTCATTATTTTTTGGATAGAATTGCGCGACAGCTAACCCCCCTGTTTTACTTTTAGAATGCGTAGTTACATTACTAATTATTTCCCCCATACAAAAATGAAGTAGTTCGATGATGTCTTGGTTAACACCTCTTGATCTATTTTTTATCAGATTTACAATCCTTTCAGCTACGTTGTTATCATTTGTTTCATTGAAGGAAGTAATCTCAATCAAATTGTTTGATAGAGTAAATTTTGTTGTGTTGATAAAATAATTTGATTCGCAGTAATTGATGAAGTCCATCCTTTTTGCATAACCAAATATTATTGAATCTGTATTTACCAGATTTATCAATACCTCTTTGTAGTTCGATTTTAATAATTGAAGAGCAGATGCAACCAACCCTAAACAAATTGGGTTTACAAATTCACCTTTAAAATCGATGGTGATTGTTATTCTTTCTTTTATCGGGTAATGGATAAATTTGTTAATCAGCGAAACTGTGGAATAAATTGAAGTTAGTTCGGAGAGTTTAATTGTAGGTAAGTTCTGCATGTAAGGTATTTAACAGATTGTTGATGCTAACATATAATTTAATTTATTATAAATTAGTAACTAAGCTATGGGTGGTTCGAAATAAAAATCAGGTTTACATGAATTAATCCTGAACCTATTGAAATATACATTACTCAATCTTTCTCATAATTTGGTTTACTGATTAATAATTTCGTTTTATGAATAAACATCCACATTTTTAGGTTAAAATTGTTTCTCGTTTTATATTACACCTTAGCACGGTGCCCCCACACATGAAATACCAAAACATTAGAGAAGAAGAACTTAAAAACAAAGTAGCCCAAGACTACTTTTGGCTATACGATTGCACCAAAATTATTGGCAATGTAGATTTCTGTGTAAGCACCCTGCAAACTAAAAAAGACCCCGAAGAACAAAAATCTTTGCTATGGGCCGAATCTAAAAAAGGAGCATCCGATATTTATAAATCTATCGTGCAACTTATCCTTACCATTGGTAAAGCCCGCACCTTCGATAAATTTTTACCACCCGATATGTTGGGCGCCTTCGATGGCGAAAAAATTGCCTTTATACCCTATAACGACATCCACGATATTTTTTACATCAACGATTTTAATTGGAACGTTACGCCCTCTAACCACGATACCAAAGAGTTTAAACTCGTACTCGAAAAAGTAAAAAGCATCATCACTAAAAAAGCAACTCTTTTTTATTTTGATACAGACGATAAAGAACTAAAACAATTTATTAAAAGAAATTTTGTTGTTGGCAAATTTGGTTTAACCAAAACCAGAATAGACAAAAACAATTTCATGGTTATTTACAACAAATGGTTGCAATTTGTAAAACCAACCATTGCTGTAAATTGGGATGCCGCCAAAAAAAATGGCATAATCGATGGCGATTTTTACCTGGCCGATTTACTCTCGCAAGAAAACAACACCTTAAAAGAAAAACTATTTGTATTGCTGAAACACGACCACTACGAGCTCGACAGAAAAATAGACGAAGCCGGCATGTTTAGCAGCAAGCGAACCGAGTTTACCGATAAGCAAGCAGCCCACACGCAATTCTGGAATAAATACGACCGCCCACCCAAAGAAGAATATTGGGATTATATAGTTGAGCGTAGAGACCTGCTAGTGCCACAAGATGTGCGCGAGCGCAAAGGCAGTTTTTTTACACCCCAAATTTGGGTAGAACTCTCGCAAAAATATTTAACCGATGTATTGGGCGAAGATTGGCAAGACGAATACTACGTGTGGGACTGTGCCGCAGGCACAGGCAATTTATTAAACGGACTAACGAACAAGTATAACATTTGGGCCTCAACCCTCGACAGGCAAGATGTAGAAGTAATTCACGACCGCATAAACAACGGAGCCAACCTTTTGCACGACCATGTATTTCAGTTCGATTTTTTAAACGATGAGTTTACCAAACTACCCCAGGGATTGCAAGACATTATAAACAACCCCGAGAAAAGAAAAAAGTTAGTGATGTACATCAATCCGCCTTATGCGGAGGCAGGAACTGGATTAGGAAAAAGTCATAAGAGTGGAGTAGCTATCAATAATCAAACTATTATAAAATATAAGAAAGATTTAGGTAAGGCAAGTAATGAGATTTTTGTACAATTTTTAATAAGAATATACTTTGAAATTTCTGGTTGTTGGGTAGGGAATTTTTCAAAAACTAAAATTTTACAATCCTCAAATTTTGATGAATTTAGAAAAAAATATAGACCTAAATTAACAAAGTTGTTTTTAACTCCCGCGGATACTTTTGATAATGTAAAAGGTAAATTTCCTATTGGTTTTTTTATTTGGAATACAAATATCATTGATGAATTTAAATCAATTAAAGCAGATGTCTTCAATAAGGATGGAGAGTTAATATTGATAAAGAAAATATATAGCTATGATGATGTCAAAAAAGGTAAAATAAATGATTGGCTAAGAAAGTATTTAGATAAAAGTGGTTTTGTTATTGGTATAATGCATAACAACAAAACAGACTTTCAACATAATAATCAGGTTGTTATTACATCAGATGATAATAAAGACCATACAGCTCCTATTACTGTAAAAAATTTGATTGAGATGTCAATTTATTTAGCTGTTAGGAAATGTATTGAAGCTACTTGGCTAAATGATAGAGACCAATTCTTATATCCGAACGATGGTTGGCAGAAAGATGAAGAATTTCAGAATGATTGTTTAGTCTTCACTCTTTTTAGTAACAACATTCAATCTAAATTCGGCACCAACCATTGGATACCCTTCACCGAAAAAGAAGTAAACGCACGCGATAAGTTCGAGAGTAATTTCATGAGTCAGTTTATAGCGGGCAAACTAAAACCAAGCACCACCACCGATTTGTTTGGCGCACAGCAACACCGCAGCACTCCGCTTGTGTTTTCGGCACAAGCACAGGCTGTATTAAATGCCGGCCGCGCTTTGTGGCAATACTACCACCAACAGCCACACCACAACGTTAACGCTTCCCTATACGATATACGCGAGTATTTCCAGGGCAGAAACGAAGCAGGTAAAATGAACAACAAAAGCACAGACGAAACCTACATGGGGCACATCAACACCCTGCGCGAGCAACTTAAACAACTCGCAGCCAAAATAGAACCCAAAGTGTATGAATATGGGTTTTTGAAGAGGTAGGGTTTTACAGCTACTTTATAAACTATTTATTACTAATAAGGTTCTTGGCATTTCCAATGGCAAACCTTTTTAATTTGTTCTTTAAAGTTCTTTAATAGTCAATTGAAAAGTTTGATTCAATTAGAAATAACCCTCAGCTACTTGTAAAAGTTGAGGTAGTATATTATTTTTATAGTGGGCCCTTATAAAAATTAGCACTTGTTGCTAAGACAAATATGTTGACAGCATTATGGTTTCATGACCAAGATTAAAAAGTATGGATAAATTTAATTCACAGATTGAAGTAAAGCCTGACGGACTTTATACACCGATAGTTAGAGAATGGTCGTTAGAAAAATATAGGCTGGTTGGAAGTTATTGTGATATCTTTACTTCAGGAATGAAAAACAAATGGAATCAACTAGTTTATATCGACTTATTTTCCGGAGCAGGATATGCTAAAATAAAAGAGAACAACAAAACATATTTGAACTCTGCTTTACTGGCAATGTCAACACCAATTCCATTTACAAAATATATTTTGTGTGAACAAGACGATGAGAGGTATGAAGCCTTGGAGAAAAGAGTTAATAGGGATTTTAGTCATCTTAATGTTGAATTAATTAAAGGAGATAGTAATAAAAACGTTTCCAAAGTGCTAAAAGCCATTCCACCATTTGGAAGAGGAAATACATTACTGCCATTCTGCTTCGTAGACCCATATTCATTAAATTTAAATTTTGAAACAATAAAATCTTTAGGTCAAACACTGATGGATTTTTTGATTTTGCAAGCTTTGCATATGGACGGTAATCGGAATTTTGATACTTACCTTAATGATGAAAATACTAGGATAGCTGAATATCTGGGAATTTCTAATTGGCGAGAGCTTTTTGAAAAAGATGGAATAGCCAACCGTAAAGACTTTGTGAAATTTTTAGCGACTCAATATCAGGAGCAAATGAGTAAAATGGGTTACCAAAAGGCAAAAAGATTTCATCAAATTCGTTCAAATGAGAAAAATCTTCCACTGTACTATTTATCATTTTACTCTAAACATCCGACCGGAGAAGCATACTTTAAGAAGATTCAACAAAGAGTGAAGCCTCAATTATCAATGGATTTATAAATATGGCACAATCAAGTATCGAGTGGACAGAAATGACTTGGAACCCTACAACAGGGTGTACAAAAATTTCAAC
Organism: Flammeovirgaceae bacterium; assembly: GCA_021298355.1. GTDB lineage: Bacteria > Bacteroidota > Bacteroidia > Cytophagales > Cyclobacteriaceae > Chryseotalea. Next base: position 70,497 of record JAJTEH010000004.1, on the reverse strand, counting down.
AGGGTGTAAATTTTGTTATGCCGAAGTTATGTCTAAAAGATTAAAAGCCATGGGCATAGAAAAATACAAAGATGGCTTTAAGGTGCGAACTCACGAAGACCAACTCAATATTCCCTACACGTGGAAATCTTCTAAAGTTGTATTCGTTAATTCAATGAGCGATCTTTTTCATAAAGACATTCCATTAGAATTTATTAAGAAAGTTTTTAAAGTAATGAACGAAAATCCTCAGCATGTTTTTCAGGTGTTAACCAAAAGAGCTGAGCGATTATACGAATTACAAAACGAATTAAAATGGACACATAATATTTGGATGGGCGTTTCTGTAGAAAATGAAAATGTAATAGATAGAATCAGTTTTTTGCGAAAAACAAAAGCGAAGGTTAAGTTCTTATCCTGCGAACCACTAATTGGTCCACTAAAAAAATTAAATCTTAAAAAAATTGATTGGGTAATTGTAGGCGGAGAAAGTGGGCATAGACCCCGACCTATGGATCCGGATTGGGTATTGGATATTCAAGAGCAATGCGAAAAAGCAGACGTTGCCTTTTTCTTTAAGCAATGGGGAGGAAGAAATAAAAAGGCAAATGGCCGCTTATTAAATGGCCGCACCTACGATGAAATGCCGGAGTACGAGTTGCATAAACGTGTTTAAAGAATTTCTTTGCGAGGTGTTTATGCTTTGCTATGTATTGTCACATCTGGCGCGGAAGTTACTTCCGTTGCACGAATGTTGAACTATATATTTCACTTTTACCAAACAAACGCATTCGGTAATTGGCACGGATGAATTACCCACATTCCAACACACAACATGTGCGCTAGTGGGGATATACTTTGGTAAGTAAACAATTAGATGATTTAAAATTTAAAGAAAGAGATTAGTATTCGAAGTTCCTTTATCTGATTATCAGTTTTTCCTCCCTTACCTGGGCAACGCCAGTGTATACGTTTTGCCTTTTTTAACGGGCAGATAATCTTCGCGTAGCCAGGGGTTTAATCTTTTTATAGTTTTATAATTGGTATTGTGTTGCAAAGCAAACTGAGGTAAATCTTTAATCGTTTCTTTTACCTGAATATACCTAACAACCTCTGGTGTATACAATTCTTCTTCCTTAATATCAAAACCGTACCTTTCGGGGTTTTCAATTATCTCTTTCATGGCTACCATTCTAAAAACGTAGCGCGCGGTTTCATCATTTAAAAATAAATCGTAATACGAATTTACTTTTTGGTTTTCCATGGCTTTTTGCAAACCGCTCATTCCTCGGTTATACGATGCGGCTGCGAGTGTCCAATTGTTAAACTTGCGATGCGCTTCTTTTAAATAAGCACAAGCTGCGCGGCTGGCTTTTACCACATCGTAACGCTCATCTACTTCTTTGGTAATTTCTAAACCATACTCTTTGCCGGCTGGCTTTACAATTTGCCAAAAGCCTGCTGCTTCTTTTGGCGAAACTACATTTAGTAATGCACTTTCGATTAAGGGTAAATATTTAAAATCCGATGGAATACCCTCTGCTTGTAATACACTATCGATAACAGGTAGCCACCGATTAGCTCGCTTCATGATGAACAACGTACTGCTGTGCAGGTAAGAGTTAATTTGTAATTCTCTATCTACTCGCTCGCGCACATCGCTTATGTGTAGCGGAAGTGGTTCGCCTGCAAAGGAAAGCGAATCGGGAATATGAAAAGGTTTGGCCACAAAACCATTGCCTGAAAAATCTGAAGTTGATGAAAAGCTTTTAGGCTGATTTTCTTTATTAAATTTCGATTCATTATAAAAAACATATACTATCAACGTAATTGTTAAGAAAAACAACCACGCTAATAGTATACGGTTTGTGATCATACCAAAAAATTAAAAGTTAGGCGATAACAAGTATTTAGAATAGAATTCGTCTATCACTTTTACAGCTTCTTCCGGTGTATCTACCAGGCTAAACAATTCTAAATCTTCTACATTGGCATTTTTTTCTTTGCCAATTAACACTTTGGTTACCCACTCTACAAAGCCTTTCCAATATTCTTTGCCCACTAACACAATGGGAAAGCGACCAATTTTTTTGGTTTGAATAAGGGTTAAGGCTTCAGTTAATTCATCTAGCGTACCAAACCCTCCGGGCATTACAATAAAACCTTGTGAATACTTCATGAACATTACTTTGCGCACAAAGAAATAATCGAAGGTGATTAATTTATCCGGATCGATATAGATGTTTCCTTTTTGTTCGAATGGTAAAAAAATATTTAAACCAACCGATTTACCTTTTGCTTTGTGTGCTCCTTTGTTACCGGCTTCCATAATACCGGGGCCACCACCTGTTATTACTCCATAGCCATGTTGTACTAATTGATACGCAATGTCTTCGGCCATTTTATAATATGGATGATTGGCTTTTGTACGCGCACTACCAAAAATGGTAACACAAGGGCCAATCTTAGCAAGCTTTTCGAAACCTTCTACAAACTCACTCATGATTTTAAAGATGGCCCATGAGTCGGAACTTTTTATTTCTGCCCAGTCTTTATCAACAAAAGCTTTACGAATTCTGTGTTCTTCTTCGATGGCTTCTTTTAGTAAGGTGTCATCAACCTTTTTAGATTTCTTTTTCGACATAGTTTTTCAAAATCAAAACGCAACAAGTTAGTAAAACGAATTGAAATTTATTTCGTTGCTATAATTTGTTAAGGACAAGATGTTGAATGGCGTCTTCTGCTCGGGTAAAAGTAAAATTGAATCCTGCTTGTTGCATTTTGTCACAAGAAACTGCATTGCCTTGAATAACGAGATTGACCATTTCACCCAAAAATAGTTTCAATAAAAAAGAAGGAACTGCAGGCAACCAAACAGGTCTGTTCAAAACTTTGCCAATCACTTTTGTAAACTCTTTATTGCTTAAAGGGTTTGGTGCCACACCGTTAAATGCACCTTGCAAATTTGGATTTTCTAACAGAAATAAAAATTGTTTGCATATATCATCTATATGAATCCAACTGATCATTTGCTTGCCACTACCCAATGCCGAACCAACACCAAACTTAACCGGTAACAGCATGGGTTTTAAAGCGCCACCTTGTGTGCTTAATACAATCCCTATTCTAAGTTTAGCAGTTTGTTGCATCAGGCTTGTAAACTTATCTACTTCATTTTCCCAGGCTTGGGTAACTTCTGCTAAAAAATCTTTACCGGGTTGAGCATCTTCGTTTAAAATATGTTCTTGAGGTGCAAAGCCATAATAACCGATCGCTGATGCGCTGATCAATTGTTTTACCTGATGGGTTTCATTTTTTAATGTTTGAAACAATAACCGTGTAGAGTGTGTACGACTTTCCAGCAACTCTTGCTTTCTTGCTTTTGTCCACGGTTTATCGGCTATACCGGCACCGGCCAAGTGGATGATGGCATCAACACCTTGTAAAGCTTTTGTATCGATTGTTTGTTTGGCTATATCCCAAACATAGGTGGGTATGGCACCACTTTTTGCTTTACGACCTAGATGAGAAACTGGGTATCCGTTTTGTGTAAGTAAAGCCGTTAAACGCGTTCCTATCAGGCCGGAGGCACCTGTTACGAGGATATGTTTTTTTGTTAAGCTCAAAGTAGTTTTATTTGTTCTGAATTTGATAACACGATGAAAGGTAAAAAGGTTTTATTGTTGCTTTTGTTTGCTCCGTTTGTAAGTTTTGGGCAAACTGTTCAAGTAAGTTCGCAAAGCCATAAAGTAAAAGGCGAGCCGGCTTTTGGCTACGTTACTTCGTTGGATGCACCAAAAGATGAGGTGCAAAATAGTTTACAAAGATATTTAAAAACATTTGGCCGCGTAAAAACACAAGACGATGTGTTGGTGGTAAACGAACCAACTATTAACGGTCAGCTATACAAAACTCCTTTAGTGGGTTATGCCAAAGGTGGCACTGCACAAGCTACTGCGTGGATTGGTTTACAGGCTACTTCAAAAAATAAAGATTCGGTTGAGCGAGCCGCAAAACCGCTAGAGTTTTTGGTAAAAACATTTGGTGTAAATTTTTATCGCTATAAAATACAAGCACAGATTGATGAAGCGCAACGTGCCGTTGAGGCAGTTGAAAAACAACAACAAAGAACGTTAAGCGAGCAAAAAACATTAAACCAAAAAGTAGTCAATAACACTAATGAATTTGTTCAACTAACTAAAGCCTTACAAAGCAACCGTGCCGATTCTGTTTTACTGCAACAAAAACTTGTGTTCAATAAAAAAGCACAAGATAGCCTTGTGCTTGTATTAGATAAAGTAAAGAAAGCAGTTGAGTTTCAGAAAGAGAAGCAGAGGAAGGTGAATTAGTTTATTTCTGCATCCATCTTCTTTTTTCCTTATCGAAATAGTTTAAGTCGTCTGGAAACTCAATGTATTCTTCTCCTTTAGAATTTTTTGTTAGAAAAGAAGTCAAATCTTGATTTCTCACCATTTTATCAAACAACATGTAACTTCTTCTTTTTAAGGTATCTGGGATTAACTTCCATGTTCTAAAAATTTCTTCGTATTCAGAAAGATTTCCTTTTTTATCAAATACAACTTTGCCACCAATGGCCACGCGTTTTTCAACCATACTGGGGGCAGGCCTTGATAGTAAGAAATAATGTTCATTGTTATCATTTACAAAGTAAGCTTCAAGCCTGTGTCTACTTGCCTGGTAGCGATAGAAAGAGTCGTAAGCAGGGTAAAATCTTTCTTCATACAATAGTCCATCGGGTGCTTTGGCCGTATATCTTATGATTTTCCAAACAAACTCATCTTTCTCTTTACCATTTAATGAAGAGGAAGGGTCGTAATTTGGCTTATTCGAGCAAGCAAGAATTATGAATGAGAACCAAAGGAGATAAAGAAATTTCATAGTCAATGAAAAGTTTAGTGAGCTGAAAAAAAAGAGACTCACTAAGATAGTGAGTCTCTCAAAATGAGTTAAAAAATTCTAGTAAACTTTATTCAAAGGTTGAAATTCTGTCCAACCGTCTGTCCAGTCTGCTGATGAACTGAATGCACCTCTATAGGTTGTTTGAGTAAAGAAAGCTCCAGAAACTTTAGCGTTGGCAAAGCTAGCTCCAGCATTTAAGTTGTTTGCACCTGTTACCCCCGCAGTTAAAGCAAAGTTAGGATTAGATGGATAATTTGCTGAAGTCTGACCCGCCCAGAATAGAGCAGGATTTACTCCTAAATCAGACCAGGTTTGTGTGTTGGTTACGTTATTGAATGCACTATTGTTAGTTAACCAGTAGTTTGAAATACTAGTAGCATTTCCTGCGGTTACAGCAGTGTTTGTTGTAATAGTACCATCGTTAGCAACATCAAAACGTATACCTGTAACGTATGTACCATCTGTAGCAGTTGTAGCAGTTGCAATACCAGCTGTGCTAGAATTAGATAAGACATTGTTACTATGAACGGCATTACCTTGAGCAAGGTTGAAGTACGTTCCATCATCATCTATTCTTAAACCTATTCTAAAGCCAGAGATAAACGAATTGAAGATGGAAATTGAAGACCTTCTACGGATATGTAATGCGTTTTGGTAAGAACCTGATATAGAACGTGAGTTTGTTTCTCTAGGTCCTAACACAGTAATGTTAGAAAACACCCCACGTGTACAAGCTGTTGCAGTACCAGCAGATGAAGCTGTTGCATCACAATTTGTAATAGAGTTACCATTACCTTGGTTATCACTTTCGAATGCGTTTGAACCTGATTGATCAGCAAAGAAAGGATTGCGTACCACTAAACCAAATTGAACGTTACCAGACCAACCGAAATCAGTATCGAAATCATCATCCCAAGTTGAATGAGATACTAAATATTTTCCATTCACAGTTCCACCGAACCACTCAAAACCATCATCACCACCGAAAGATACTTGTACATAATTGATGGTTGTACCATTACCAACACCACCCATTGTTAAGCTATTAGTTTCGTTGTTAGGCGATAATTCAATACCTGCGTATTCAATTCTTACATAATTTAAAGTTCCGCTGTTTTGATCTGCGTTTGTAGAAGGGCTTGTAGTGTTACCATAAGGAACAGCCGGGCTGATACCTTCGATGTTTGGTTGAGATGCCTGATTTACGAAAGCCGTTCCAAGAATTACAACTCCACCCCAATCTCCTTTATCGCGAGCGCCTACTGCCTGCGCAGAAGTAAAAACAACAGGGCTGTTAGCTGTTCCATTACATACTAAACGTCCACCTGGCTCAACTATTAAAGTTGCTTTGGTTGCTTTATCACCTTTAATTACTGTGCCCGCAGGAATTGTTAATGTAACGTTGTTTTTAACAAAGGTTTGCCCTTTTAATAAATAAGATCTAGTTGCATCAAGTGTAAGGTTCGTGCTGATATTTCCAGATAATTCAATAACAGGGTTGTTTACTGTAATTAAGAATGTTACCGGTGCAGATGTTTTATCATTTTTATCTGTAACAGCAAAAACAGCTGTAAGAGTAGAACCAATTACTGCATTTGCCGGTATGTCTAATTCAATTGGCTTGTCTAATTCTGTTTCGCCATTTAAAGGCATAGTTTCAGAAAAACTACCGCTAATAATTAATGTTTTTGCTCCACCCGGAACTTTCATAGCGAGATTTGCAATTACAGTTTCTCCTGGTAAATCCTGTGTGCTAGATGCTTCAAGCGTTATTGAAGGAGCTGCCGGAGTTGTTTCTTCATCATCACAACCAAAAAAAGCTAGTGTTGTTATGATAATAAAAAGGCTGAAAAATTTTTTCATGGTATCTTATTTAGGTTGAATTAAAAACCTCACAAAGGTACTTTAGTGATGCTGGTTAGCTGTTAATTGATTTTTAATTTATCGTTATGAGTAAATAAAAAAGGGGCCCATTGGCCCCATTAAATTTTACATAGTGGTAACAATTACTTAACAAACTTCCAGCCAAATGAAATGTTGAAAAGTGTACCCGTTCTATATTCCTGAATCGAGTCATCCACATCTGCATCAGCTTTTTGATTTTCATTGTTATCCTGAATGAATCGGTATGGAGCATTTAACAAGTTTTGAACATTTAGCTTTAGCTCCATTTGTTTGATTTGTTTAGAAATTTGCAAATCAACAGCATTTCTTGGTCGCTCAACCCATGATGGAAACAAAACACTTCCTACAGAAAAAATTCTATTACCGAAAACATTATACGCAAGATTAACTGCAAAACCTTTATCTGCATCGTTATAAAATATTCCTGAGTTGATCACATAAGGTGATTGACCTTGCAAAGGTCTTCTTCTTTCTTGAAAAGTAACACCCGTTCCCATATCAACTTCGCTTTTAATAGCAGAGGCGTTTAGGTTTATTGACGTATTGCGAAAGAATTTTGAAACACTTAAACTAGCAAGTGATTTCCTAATTTCTAATTCTACACCATATATGAATGCTTCGGGTGCATTTTGATAGCTAAAACCAAGATTTCCACTGTTATTGTCCTGCACAAATTCTATAGGGTTTCTAAATGATTTATAAAAACCACCAAAGCTTATCAACTCTCCAGGAGTAGGATAGGTCTCCCAACGTAAATCAATATTTTGAATGGTAGCTGTTTTCAAATCTGTGTTTCCTTGAATTAACAAATTGTACTCAAACTGATAAAAAGAAAATGGCGCTATTTCTCTGAACTCGGGTCTATTAACTGTTTTGCTATATGCAGCTCTAATCAAAGATCTTTCTGATAAATTATAAGCTACATTTAAAAATGGAAGCGGTGTAAGTACTGTGTTAGTCACCACAGTATCTCCATTGTATGTATTTAATTCCTGATCAAAGTACTCTACTCTTAACCCACCCGCTAAATCAAATTTTCCTAAAGGCAAAGTTCCAGATATGTATCCAGACGTTGTTAATGCAGTTCCTTTGTATGAGTCTTTACCGCCTTCATCTGTTCCTTCTTCCAAAGCTAGGCCCGGTGTGTTAACAGTGCCATTAGGATTTATAGTATATAAATTTTGTTTACTAAAAATCTGATCTATTGGCTGAAACCTTAAGTTTTCACCAAACTGGCCATCAAATGATCCCGGATATAGGTATGAAAAATAACGTGCCGAAAAATTTCTTTCTTTATAGTCAACAAAATATCCGGCTTTTATAGTAGGAACTCTCTTTTCATCTGTGTTACCAAATTTTTTCTGCACATCTACACCATTAGAGTACCCTAAATCTGTTAAGGTTGAATAAAAACGGCTTGCATCAAATAAATTAGAACTAGGCGGTAACTCTACACGATATGCTTCTTCTGATTGATTGTAAAATGTTCTGTATCTTCTAAAATCTGGTTCGTTACGTGTTATTCTGTTTAAACCAGCTACCCAATCTATACTTACTGATTTATTTTTAGAAAGTACTTGTCCTTGCAACTGACCCGAATAAATGCTTCTGCTTACATATTGAAACGAACCATTATTATTCATAGCTCCACCTTGTGTTCCTATGTCGCTACCTGATCTAAATATTGTTTTGTTTTCTCCAATCAAAACATACAAGTTTTTAAACTCAATTCGGTTGCGGTCTCCGGTTTTAATTGACCAATTATTTACTAAACTGATTTTTGATTCATGATTAGATGTATTATCAAAAAACTCAAATTGTTTATCAGAAATAGTGGAAGGGTCTTTGTCGAAACTTGCATAACGAATTATGTTTGAAGAAAAGTTAAGATAAGAATTTGAATAGCTGGCATTAGCAATTGTACCTACCTGAGTTCTTCCAATTGAAAATTTTCTGCCTAACCCTATGCTAAAACCATAATCTACCGGTGCTGTATATCTGTCAAAGCCAAATGAATTTTCTAACTGGTTAGCTGCATCAACTCTTAATTGACTTATGGTTGAAGAATTCTTCATTTGTTCTGTTGATGGGAAACCATTTGGAAGTGGTCTGAATGAATTATCAAATCCAAGAAAATCTGTATTGCTTCGCGTTGATTCGTTGAAGTCGTTGAATGTTGTTCCCGATCTGTATCCAAAGTTTAATCCAACATTAAAGTAATTTTCATTAGGTGTTTGCTTGGTTACCACCTTAATTACACCACCTGCAAAATCACCGGGTAAATCAGCAGATCCAGACTTAAATACCAGTAACTGATCTATTGCACTACTTGAAATTAAATCAAAAGAAAAAGAACGCTTGTCAATTTCTGTGCTGGGAGCAATAGCATTGTTGATCATAACCTGATTATATCTTTCAGGTACTCCACGCACCATAACAAATCGGTTATCAACAACGGTTATACCAGGAACTCTTTTCATTACTTGAGCTGCATCATTATCTGGTAACTTAAGAATTTGTTCGGCAGAAATACCACTCACTACAAGCTTGCTGTCTTTTATGGCTGTAAGCAAAGCAAAATCATTATTGATCTCGCGTGTTCCGGTTACAACTACTTCCTTTAATTCGGTAGCATCTTCCTGTAATTGTATTTCTATGGATGAGATTTTTGCTGCTTCTACTACTACATCGGGTATAACATGTGTTTTGTAGGTAATAAAGGATATAGAGATGTTGTATGTGCCGGGCTTTACGTTGTTGATGGTAAACTTACCTTCTATATCAGTAGCCGCACCAATGGTAGTGCCTTGTATTACAGCGTTAGCCCCAATTACGGGCTCACCGGTTTTTGCATCGGTTACTGTTCCTTTAATGGTTCCGGTTTGGGCTAAAACCATTGATGTTGTTGAAAAACAAAGAGCGAATAAAATTTTGCGCAGCATAATTTTTTGTTTGCGCAAAGGTCGCTTCTTAATATTACCCCATCGGAAAGCCTAGATTACCAAATTGTTAACACACAAGGTTTACAACCTGCTGATTTTCAGCAAAATCTAAATTAAGTGCTCAAAATTTTATCCTGTTTTTTGGCCGGATATTAAAATTTTGTTACAAACGTTAACTGGCTTTTATCGCAACATTACCAAAATAGTGGGCTAACAATAGTTTGCCCACAAAACTTTATTTGGTTATCGGTACTTTGTTTAAGATAACTTTTATAATGTCGGTAGTTTTTACATTATCCGCTTCGGCTTCATAATTTAAAATGATACGATGGTTCATTACATCCATCGCTACCTCTTTTATATCTTCCGGCAATACATAATCGCGGCCTTCGAAATAGGCTGCCGCTTTGGCGGCCAGGTTTAAGTTGATGCTGGCGCGGGGTGAGGCCCCAAACTGGATGTATTGTGCCAGTTCATCTACCTTATATTCTTTTGGTTTGCGGGTAGCAAAAACCAATTCAATAATATATTTCTCTAGCGACTCGCTTATTTTAACCTTATTTACCTGCTCGCGTATAGCGAAAATGTCTTGCTTCGTTAAAACCGGATTAACAGTAAAATCGAATTGCATATTCGAGATTCTGCGCATGACTTCCAGCTCTTGTTCCTTGGTAGGATAATCAACCGTTACTTTCATCATAAAACGGTCTACTTGTGCTTCGGGTAAAGAGTATGTTCCTTCCTGATCTACCGGGTTTTGCGTGGCCAACACTAAAAAGGGCTTATCTAAATTAAACGTGGTTTCGCCAATGGTTACTTGTTTTTCCTGCATGGCCTCGAGAAGGGCCGATTGTACTTTGGCCGGAGAACGGTTTATTTCGTCTGCCAAAATAATGTTGGCGAAAATAGGACCTTTCTTTACCTCGAACTTTCCTTCTTTCTGGTTGTAAATCATAGTGCCAACCAAATCGGCAGGTAATAAGTCTGGAGTAAATTGTATGCGCGAAAAATCGAGGTGTAAAACTTTAGCTACTGTGCTAATAGTTAACGTTTTAGCCAAACCGGGTACACCTTCTAACAAAACATGGCCGTTGGTAAACAAGCCTATAAGCAGGCGGTTTACCATATATTCCTGGCCTACGACAACTTTACTTACTTCCGAAATTACGGACTTAATCTTTACCTGATGTTCTTGTTGGATTTCGGTAGCTGTAGCTGAAGACATAATTTTTTTTGTTGAATAAACCGCAATTTTAACGAAACGATAGGAATTATTTGATAGAACATCTGCTTCTTTGTGCCAGAGGCATCAATTATCTCTTTTTATAATTTGTTAATGGATTTGCCTTGTTAAAAAACGTTAAATTTTTGATTTTGCGCCCTTTCAAAACCTAACTTTGTAATGCATGAGTAAAAAAGGTGGAAATACCCTGTTGGCTTTCTTGCTTGGCGCAGCTGCCGGTGCGGCTATCGGCATTTTATATGCTCCCGATAAAGGCTCTGTTACACGCGAAAAGCTTTCTTTCAGGCTGGATAAATACCGTAAAATGTTGCAGGATCTTATAAACGATTTGATAGAAGGTAAAGAAACACCGCTTACTACAGAAGCAAAAAATCAAGGCCAGAAGGTAGTTGATGCTACTAAATCTAAAGCCGAAAAATTATTAGAAGATGTAGACGACCTGTTGGAACAACTTCGTACCAACAAGTCTAACAGTTAATTGAAATGAGTATGAAGATGATGAAAACCCTGATGTTGTTGGCCGTTTTATCAACAGCATTTTTTTCTTGTAAAGACAAGGAAGCAGAAAAGAAAATTGCGTCTCTAGAAGCCCGCTTAAACGAGTTAGAAGGTAGAAAAACACCCCAGCCTGCTCCGGTAACCGAACAACCCGTTCAACAACCCGAAACCAAACCCGATGGGCCATTACCCGTTCTTCAATTCGAAAAAATAGAACACGACTTTGGCACAATTCAGGAAGGACAAAAAGTTTCGTACACCTACAAGTTTAAAAATACGGGCGAAGCACCGCTTATCATTCAAAGCGCGCAACCATCTTGCGGATGCACAGTGCCAGAGTGGTCTAAAGAACCTATTCAACCTGGCAAAGAAGGATTTGTTAAAGCAGAATTCGATAGCAAAGGAAAACCAAACGCGCAAAACAAAACCATTACTGTAACGGCTAATACATGGCCTAAACAAACGACTTTAAGATTTAAAGCTATGGTTTTGCCAAATCCTAATGCCGGTGCAAACGGCCCTGTAAAATAATACCATCGTTAAAACCCAATAAAAGTAAAGCTCCAATCGGGGCTTTACTTTTTTTATCCGTTGGGTAACTCACTAAATTGCCGTATGTACCATACCCGATTAAGCATTACATGTGCTACCGATTATGCCGAAATTTTAATGGCCGAAATAGCCGAAACTGGTTTCGATACTTTTATGGAAACAGAAACCGGCATAGAAGCCTATGCCGAAGAAGATAAGTTTAACAAAGCCGATCTTTTATCCATACTAGAACGCTACCAACAACAAAGTACACTAAGCTGGCATTTCGATACCATCGAAAAAAAGAACTGGAACGAAGAGTGGGAAAAAAACTACGAGCCCGTAATTGTAGACGATCGTTGCATTATTAGAGCGGCATTTCATCAGCCCGAAAAAAAGTATACGTACGATATCATCATCACTCCAAAAATGTCGTTTGGTACCGGCCATCATGCCACCACTCATTTAATGATTAAGCATCAGTTAGACATTAACCATCAAAATAAATTAGTGATGGATGCGGGTTGTGGTACAGCCGTTTTATCTGTTATGGCAGCCAAACACGGAGCCAGCTTTGTAGACGCTTTTGATATTGATGCCTGGAGTATAGAAAATGGAAAGGAAAATGCAGAAATGAATAACTGCCCGAACATTCGCATAAGGCAAGGAAAAATCAGCGATTTAAAATTTAATGAACCATTCGATATTATTTTAGCCAATATCAATAAGAACATTTTGCTGATGGAAATGCCCTATTATAGCACGTACCTCAAAAAAGATGGCTTGCTGTTGCTAAGTGGTTTTTACGAACACGACATTGCGGATATTGAAAACCGGGCCAAAGGAGAAAACCTTATTTTGCAACACATCCATACGTTAGAAACATGGGCTGCCGTTTTATGTAAGAAAATGTGAAAGGTAAATGCCTGTTTATTCAATCAAAATCTTCGTTAACTTGTCTGCTTAATTGTGTAACTACCGGTGAGGCATTTTTTCATCATATTTATCCTCCTAATTTTTTGTCATACGCATACCAACGCGCAAAGCAAAAAAGGCAATGCAGTGCCACCCGGTACGGCCTTTCACGATAGTTTGCGTTGGGTATTAGAAAACACACGAGGTGTAGAAGCCATCGCAACGGGTACGGCATTCGTGCAAGTATGGAATACCCTCGGGCTTACCGAACAACAACTTATCCAAAAACAAGTAAAACAAATGCACCTTAAGGCATTTGGCTTAAAGCCGAACATTATTAATTACCTGGGTGCAATTGTGCATGCGCAAACCACAGAAAAAACCGATGCAGCTGTTTTTACTTCTTTTTTAAACGTTAGTGGATTAGTAATTGAAAATTATTCTGGCAAACAAGCGGCTGCTTTTTTTGAAGGCAGTAAGAATTTCTTTTTGTATCATGCTTTACACAAAGAGAAAGTATACAAGCTTAAAGTAAGTGCAGAACCCTATCGGTTCGATTTTATTGCACCCGCAAAACCCATCGAAATAATTGATGCCCCACCGCCTCCGCTCGATACTATTCCGGATGATGATTGGGCCGATACAAGCACCGATGAAATAAACAACGATGAGGCATATGCAGAACTACCACCCGTTACTAACGAACCACGCTGGAAAGCCCTTGTACCCACTGCATCCGCTCCTTTTTTTGAAGGCCCCATTATCGTTTTCGATAAAACCACATTAACATTTGTAACCCGCTACGATTCGGCCTCGATAGAAAACACAAAAGGTTCGTATTCTTTTTTTACACAAACCTTTAATGGCGAAGGAGGTAAATTTAATTTTACTTCGGCCAAACTTTCTGCCGACTCTGTTTTTTGTGAGTTAGGCACTTACTTCTTTAAAACCAATAAGCCTGAGTTTAAAAGCGAGATGGCCATGTTAACCTATAGAGGTAAGTTAGCCGAAAATATACCGGGTAGGTTAGAATTCCGCTCGTTACCCCGCAAAGATTCCGTAGCGGCCCGTTATCCGGTTTTTATTTCTTATCCATCGGATATCGAAATTCAGAATGTTTTACCAGCTAAAGCTAAGTTGATAGGTGGTGTAACTTTACGGGGAAATCAAGTATCTACACAGGCACTTTATTTTAATCGCTCCTTTCTTAAAATTGAGGAAAACGGAAATCCACAGCTGAAAGCGTACACCAACTATTTTACGTTTGGTGAAAAATCTATCCATTCTGATAATGCCAGAATAAGTTTATTTCATGGCAACGATTCGGTTTCGCATCCGGCATTACGTTTTAGCTATAGGTTTATAACCGATAGTCTGCAAAATATTCAATTGTTTACTGCTAAAGGAAACATGCGGTATGCACCTTTTTCATCTTCTTATTTTAATCTCGATTTCGCAGTAAACAAAGTAGATTGGAATTTAGCGGCCGATAGTTTAAACATGAGCATTAGTGGGGGGAGATCTACCGTGCCTATGATTGTAGAAAGCGTAGACTATTACGATCCGGCTGATTACCAGGCTTTACAAATTCAGCTATTTAATTTTCATCCGCTTTTGTTAGTTACCGAATATGTTAAAAAGCGGAAAACCAAAGAGTTTTACGTAAGCGATCTGGCTTTATTCGCAAACAAAGATTTAATGATTATTCGACAAGCAGTAGATTTTTTAGCAGAGAAAGGCATGGTCGATTATTTTCCTGAAAGCGATTTTGTTCGCGTAAAAGAAAAAGCCATTCGCTTTCAGCGTTCGCAAAAAAAGATGGGCGATTACGACAACATGAAAATTCATTCTGTTATCGATTCATTACCCAACGCCACCTTAAACTTTGCTAAAAACCAATTAACTGTTCGTGGCGTAGAAGCTTTTCAATTAAGCGATTCACTCAATTGCTTTATTAAACCCGATAGCGGAACAATCGTATTTCTTCAGAATAGAGATTTAAAATTCAACGGAAAAGTTTCTGCCGGAAATTTTGAAATAACCGGAAAAGATTTTACGCTTAAGTACGACAGCTTTTTTATTAATCTTAATAAAATAGATTTTATTGGTTTCTTTGTTACCGAAAAAAATAAACGAGGCCAAACCGTAAGAAGAAGAATAGACAACTCCATGCAAGGTGCCGACTCTACCAGCACTGCCGCAGCCGGATTAACCAACATAAGAGGCGCAAGCGGAACCTTGTACATTAGCAAACCCAACAACAAATCCGGAAGATTGAAAAGTGCAGATTTCCCTCGGCTCGATGCAACCAGTGGTGGCGTAATTTATTTTGATAGAAAAGAAATTTTAAATGGCACATACGATCGCTCCGTTTTCTTTGTGGTACCTCCTTTTAAACTCGATAGTTTAAATGATGCCGACCCTGCCGCCATTAACTTCGATGGTACCTTTGTTACCAATGGTATGTTCCCAAACTTTAAAGAGAAACTGCACACCATGCCCGATAAATCTTTAGGGTTTGAACATGCTGTTCCGAAAGCAGGATATAATTTATATAAAGGTGAAGGAAAATTTTTCGGACAAATTACGCTCGATAAAAAAGGAATTCGAAGCCAGGGAGGAGTTAACTACCTGGCAGCACACATCAATTCTTCCGATTTCATTTTTTACCCCGACTCTGTTATTGCAAAAGGAAATCGTGCGTGGATGGATAGAAAACAAGTTGGTGCAGTAGCATTTCCGCAAGGTTCGTTCCCCGATTACAGCATGGTGTGGAAACCGAAAAAAGATGAAATGACGTTACGCACTACCGGCAAGGCCTTTAATTTTTACGATAGCACCGCTCAGTTAAACGGTTCCATCATCGTTTCTAAAAACGGAGTGGCAGGTGATGGTTCGCTAAAAACAAGAGGAACAGAATTGTTATCCAAAGAAATGAATTTTACGTCCGATGCCTTTACCGCCCGCCATGCCTTGTTTAAAGTATTGGGTACAGACCCAACCAAACCAGCCTTAGCCGGAACAGATGTAAAATTAAACTTCAACTTAAAAGATAACTTTGCAGATATAGGCCCCGAAGTAGCCGGAGATGCCGCCATTGAATTTCCATACGCTCAGTTTAAAACATCTATTCCGCGCGCTGTATGGGATTTAAATACGCAAAAAATAACCATGTCGAAAGACAAAGATGTACCCTTAGAAGATTCTTACTTTTATACCACCCGCAAAGATTTAGATTCATTACGTTTCAATGCCTCTAAAGCAGAATATGATATTAAGAAGCAAGAATTAAAAGTTTCGGGTATTCCGTACATCGTAGTAGCAGATGCTAAAATTACTCCTAATAAAAATGAAGTATTAATTTTAGAAAACGCGCAAATCGGTACATTAAAAAACACAACCATCGTTTTAGATACCATAAATGGTTACCATAAATTAAAAGATGGTGTAATCGACATCAAATCCAGAAATGCATTTTCTGGCTATGCAACCTATCAGTATGTAAATTTTTTAAAAGATACATTCGATATCAAGATGACGGATTTTCGTTTAGAAGAATTTACCTTAGTAGATTCAACAAAGCGTTCATCTAAAAAAAATAAAGAATTAAAACAACAAACCGTTGCCAACGGTACCGTAAACGAAGATGCCAAACTTGTATTAAGTGCAGGTATGTTTTACAAAGGCGACATGAAAATGTATGCCACACGCCCAGCCTTAGAATTAGATGGCTTAGTAAAACTCGATATCAAAAAAATAAAAAATTATAACACCTGGATTGCATACAAACAAAGCGGAGAAGAAACCGGTGTATACATCGACTTTGATAATGCTGTGACTGAAAGCGGAACTAAGGTAGATGCAGGTTTGCATTTCGATAGCAAAGACAATGGTTTATACATTTCTTTCCTCAGCGATAAAAGACAAGATGAAGATGAAGATTTCTTTGTGCCGAGTGGCAAATTGTTTTACGATGCAGAAACAAAAGAATTTAAAATAGAAGACTTAGAAAAAGCGGCAGGTACAAAACTCTCGGGTAAAGTATTTTCGTATAGCGATGACACACAACAAATTAAATTTGAAGGGCCAGTAAATTTATTTAGCGGTACTTCCTCTTTTAATCTTACTTCTACTGTAATTGGTCAGGGCAATTTAAATAACAACGACATTAAAATGAATGCAATGGTATTGCTCGATACCAAAGCACCACCGGCCATATTCGACATTATGGCGCGCGATATACAAAAAGTAATTGCTACTGAAGGCGCTGGAGAAGGCTTAGGCGATTTAACTGAACTCTTGTATAAAGTTGCCGATATTGTAGGCGAAAGAGAAGCCCGCGTTTACGAACAAAAAAGTGCGAAAGCGTATACATCGTTAGCAACATTAGCAGGTACTGCTAAACCCATCAACTTTGCCAATGTAAATTTTAAATGGTCGCAAGAATACAAAGCATTTTATAGCGAAGGCAATTTGGGAATTTCCAATATAGGCAGAAACGACATCAATGGTTCGTTCGAAGGTTTTATGGAAATTAAAAAGAATGAAGATGGTTTACCTGTTTTCAATGTATTTTTCAAAGCTTCGCCCGAATCGTGGTATTCATTTAGCTTCGAAGACAATCGTTTACTTATACATTCTTCCAATCCGGATTTTAACAGCACGGTTTCTAAAAAAACCAATTCCGGCAAAGCCAAAGTAGGAGATTTGGTTTTTATACCCGGAAGCGATGAAGAAACACTCGCGTTTATCAACCGCTTTAGAAACGATTATTATGGCATAGAAGTGCCGTATAGTTTAAGTGCCGGAACCAGTGGCGCTAAAAAGAAAGAAGAGAAGAAAGAAGAAGACGATGGATTTTAATTAAAAACAACAATCTACATATATTTCAACGTTATGGTAAAAGAATACATTGCCCAACACCAGGAAAGATTTCTACAAGAATTATTCGATTTATTAAGAATACCCTCTGTAAGTGCCGACAGTAAATTTAAAACAGACGTACGCAAAGCTGCAGAATATGTAAAGGTAAAATTGCTGGAAGCCGGTGCCACTAAAGTTGAGTTGGTAGAAACAAAAGGCCATCCGATTGTGTTCGGTGAAAAAATCATCGACCCTGCATTACCAACGGTGCTTGTATATGGGCATTACGATGTGCAACCAGCCGATCCTCTGCATTTATGGATATCTCCGGCCTTCGAGCCCGTTGTGAAAGATGGCAAAATTTACGCGCGCGGTGCATGCGATGATAAAGGCCAGTTTTATATGCACATTAAAGCTTTCGAAATCATGAATAAACAAAACACCTTGCCATGCAATGTTAAGTTCATGATTGAAGGCGAAGAAGAAGTTGGCTCAGATAACCTCCCGATTTTTGTTAAAGAATATAAAGAAAAATTAAAAGCAGATATTATTTTAATTTCAGACACTTCGCTGATCTCTTTAGAGCATCCTTCTATTACAGTTGGCTTGCGCGGATTGAGTTATTTAGAAGTAGAAGTTACCGGCCCTAACCGCGATTTACACTCAGGCGTATATGGTGGTGCCGTAGCAAACCCCATCAATGTATTAGCTCAACTGATTGCCAGCTTACACGATGAAAATGGTAAGGTAAACATTCCAGGATTTTATGATGCAGTTGTTAACCCAACAGAAGAAGAGCGCGAAGCACTCAACAAAGCACCTTTCAACTTAGAACATTACAAAAAAGATTTAGACATAGCCGATGTTAAAGGAGAGAAAGGCTACACAACCATCGAACGCACTGGTATACGCCCAACCTTAGATGTAAACGGAATTTGGGGAGGATACACAGGGGAAGGTGCCAAAACTGTTTTACCTTCTAAAGCATCTGCAAAAATTTCGATGCGTTTAGTACCCAATCAAGATAGCGCAACCATCACCGAACTTTTTACGAAACATTTTCAAGCTATTGCACCATCTTCGGTAAAAGTAAAAGTTACGCCCCACCACGGTGGGCAACCTGCTGTTACATCTACCACATCTAAAGCCTATTTAGCAGCTGAAAAAGCATTTGAAGAAGTATGGGGAAAGAAACCCATTCCTACACGCGATGGTGGAAGCATACCTATTGTTTCCTTGTTTAAAAAAGAATTAGGTTTAGAAACTGTGTTAATGGGTTTTGGTTTAGATAGCGATGCCATACACTCGCCTAACGAACATTATGGTATAAAAAACTTTACCATCGGTATCGAAACCATTGTAGCATTCTACAAACACTTCGCGAAATGAGAATAATTTTCTTTTTTGTTCTTGTTTTAACTTTATGTTTCAATAAAATTGAGGCACAAGACTTTAACCAGGCTAAGCTCGATAGTTTTATCGTAAAACTTGAACAAAACAAAAAGGCAATGGGTAGTATATCTATCTATAAAGCCGGCAAAGATGTTTATGTAAAAAGTATTGGATATAAAGATTCTGCTCAAAAATCAAAAGCTAACCATGAATCACTTTACAGGATAGGATCTATCAGCAAAACATATACGGCTACGTTAATTCTTATGCTGAAAGAAAAAGGTAAATTATCGTTAACAGATAAACTATCAGCCTGGTTTCCGGATGTTAAAAATGCAGACCAAATCACGATTGAACATTTGTTAAGGCATCGTTCAGGGCTCTTTAATTTCACAAACGAATTAAATTTCATGCAATGGATGACCCAATCCATCAAGCGTGAAGAGTTACTTCAGAAAATCATTCAATACACACCTAATTTTAAACCAGGAGAAAAATTTGAGTATTCGAACACAAATTATTTTTTACTTGCGCTAATTGCAGAAAAACAAAGTGGCAAAAAGTATCATCAACTTTTGCATGATTTTATCTGTAAGCCATTAAAGTTAAAAAGAACGTTTGATTATCCAGACTCAAAATTTTTTTCAGATCAAACTATATCCTTTAAGAAATATGCTGATTGGGTTCCTGATACGAACACACATTTGTCTATTACACTTGGTGCAGGAAGTATAGTTGCAACTGCTGAAGATGTCAATACTTTTTTGAATGCTTTATTCACTTACAAATTAGTGTCTAAAAAATCAGTTGAGGAAATGGCTACGCTTGTAGATGGTTACGGATTAGGTGTATTTCGCGTTCCTTTTTATGAACGCTTCGCTTTAGGACATAATGGAGGAATAGACGGATTTCGTTCAGCAAGTTATTATTTTGCCGATGACCAAGTGAGTATAACTTATCTATCTAACGCAGTTGATTATCCTTTTAATGATGTGATGATTGGAATTTTAAGTATTTTCTATGACAAATCTTATACAATTCCTGAATTTGAAGATAAAGTTTCGCTTCATACCCCTGCTGAATTAAAACAACTGGAAGGCACTTATTCCAGTAAACAATTGCCTTTTCAAATTATTATTTCAGCACAAAATAATGTTCTTTTATTTAAACCTTCTCATCAAACTGAAATAAAGTTAGCAGAAAAAGAAAAATTTATTTTTGAATACAAAGCTGCCAACTTACAAGTTGAGTTTGATGAGAACGCACAAAAGTTTATTATGAAACAGGGGTTGGGTATTTATGAATTTGTGAAACAAAATCCTTAGACAGAACTTTATCAACTAATTATAAGTTATTCCGTATTATATCTACCCTATGAAGCAACTAATTTTTTTTCTGATAGCGATCTTTACATTTACACAACTTAGCGCGCAAATTCTACAACCTGCTAAAATTGATGTTTCAGTTTCTTCTATAAACGTTAAAGCGGGCGATGAAATCATCCTTACATTTAAAGCTACTATTGACGAAAATTGGTATTTATATTCCAATGGTTTCGATGAAGATTGTGGTCCTATTCCTTTTTCTATCAACTTAACAAAGAATAACAATTTTGTTTTAGCAGGAAATCTTACAGCAGAAAAAGACAAAGGCAAACACGATGATACTTTCGATTGTGATGTGCGCTACATGACAAGCACCGGAACATTCAAACAAAAAATAAAAGTGTTAAGTGGACCGCTACAACTATCCGGAACTTTCGAAGGCCAGGTTTGCTCAGAAAAAGACGGGAAGTGTATTCCTGTTGATGGAGATATTGAATTACCGGTTATCCAGGTAAGTGGCAAAGCCTCGTCAGAAAAACCAAAAGAAAATAATCAACCTAAAGAAGAGGAAAACAAAAAGGAAATAAAAGAAAATCCTTTCGCTTCAAAAGAAAATGTACTCCCTGCGGGCGATACCAGCTCACAAACTCAAGAAAACATCATCAAAAATAACGGTGCAGCTATACAAGGCCCTACTCTCGATGTTAATCTTTCTGCACAAGCCAACCCGGAAACTTCTTTCGTTTGGTTTTTTCTGTTGGCTTTCGTTGCTGGTTTAGCCGCTTTACTTACGCCTTGTGTTTTTCCTATGATACCGATGACGGTAAGTTTTTTTACCGGGCAGCAGAACAGCAAATCGAAAGCTTTGTTGTATGGCGCGTTCATTGTTGGCATTTACACCATTATCGGTGCGTTATTGGCTCCGTTAATGGGCCCCGAAACTGCTAATCATCTTTCTACAGAATGGCTTCCGAATTTAATTTTCTTTGCCGTGTTCATTGTTTTCGGTTTATCGTTCTTAGGTTTATTCGAAATTACGTTACCGAGTGGTTTAGTAAATAAAGTAGATAGGCAAGCCGATAAAGGAGGATGGATAGGTATTTTCTTTATGGCTTTTACATTGGTGTTGGTTTCTTTTTCTTGTACAGGGCCGATAGTAGGAAGTATTTTAGTATCATCTGCCGGAGGCGAGTTTATCAAACCTATTGTAGGCATGTTGGGTTTTTCATTAGCCTTCGCTATTCCTTTTACATTGTTTGCATTTTTTCCGGGTTGGTTAAGCAACTTACCTAAATCGGGCGGATGGTTAAATGCTGTAAAAGTGGTGTTAGGTTTTATTGAAATTGCGTTGGCATTTAAATTTTTAAGCATCGCAGATCAGGCTTTTCATTGGGGAATTTTAGATCGCGAAATCAACATTGCTATCTGGATTGTATGCGCAGCCCTAATCGGTTTATACTTAATGAAGGCTTTTCGCATGCCTGGCGATACTGGTAAAGATGTGGAAGATAAACGCGTAAGTGTACCGCGTGTTGTGTTGGCCATCATCACGTTTACTTTTGTTATTTATTTAATTCCGGGTATGTATGGCGCACCATTAAAAGCGTTGGCTGGTTATCTACCTCCGTTATACACACACGATTTTAATTTGATTAAAAGTTCGCAAGCCAATAATGAACTATGCGAACCACCTAAGTATGCTGATTTCTTGCACTTACCACACGGACTAAAAGGTTACTTTGATTATGAGCAAGCCATGCAATGTGCACGAGAACAAAACAAACCTGTGTTTATCGATTTTACCGGACATGGTTGCACCAATTGCCGCGAAATGGAAGCAGTAGTGTGGAGCGACCCAACTGTGTTACAAAAATTACAAAACGATTTTATTGTTGTTGCATTATATGTTGATGATAAAACCGAATTACCAGCAAGTGAATGGTACACTTCTACTTACGATAACAAAGTGAAGAAAACCATTGGCAAACAAAATGCAGATTTACAGATTACCCGCTTGCAAAACAATGCTCAACCTTTTTATGTGTTAGTAGGAACAGACGAAAAAGTATTGGTGCCTCCTTATGGTTATAACCGCGACCCTGCACAATTTGTAAAATTTTTAGAGGAAGGATTGAAGAAGTTTAGAAATTAATTACCTCTGCACCTTGCCAGCCTGCAAGGCAAGTTACTTCTTTTCGAAAGACTAGGTTTTTTTCATTTCATACTCTCTTTGCTATTCCGGCTTCATCTGATTTACTGCTATTTTTTTGTAAATTCGAACGTGAAGCAAAGATTATATCTTGATACATCCGTATTTGGTGGTTACTTCGATGAAGAATTTGCATTGCATACCTTTCCACTGTTTACCCGTTTACAAAGAGGAGATTTCATTTTACTCTTCTCAACAATCACTCAGGATGAACTAATACATGCTCCTGAAAAGGTAAGAGAATTAGTGCAAAGTATAAAAGCAGAGTCGACTGAGTTACTTAACATGACTGATGAAGCTGTTGAATTAGCTACCGAATATATTGCCGAAGGAGTTGTTGGTAAAACTAGCTATGCCGATTGCTTACACATAGCTTTAGCTACTATAAATCGAGCAGACTTTTTAGTTAGTTGGAATTTTAAGCATATCGTTAATGTGCAACGAATAAGTGGTTACAATTCCATCAACATAAAAAATGGTTATAAACAAATTGAAATACGTACACCAAGAGAATTTGAAAAATATGAAGACGATTGATAAAACCTTTGATGCCGTTAAATTTATGCGCGAACAACGCGATAAGCTAAGTAATAAATTATCGAAAATGACAAAAGCCGAAGTGATTGCCTATTTTAATAGCCGTAAAAGTGAGACAAAAGTTAAGCCCTCCGCTTAGTCAATTAGTAAAACATAAAAATGTTTTGGTATCAAACATTGCTATCGGTAAAAATTTCTTTAATCTTCTTTCTTAAAAATTAAAACTTGAAAATCGGATTATTCTTCGGCTCATTTAATCCCATCCATGTTGGGCATTTAATTATTGCCAACATAATGGCCGAAACTACCGATTTGCAAAAGGTATGGTTTATTGTTTCGCCTCAAAATCCGTTTAAACCAAGCAAAGGTTTATTACACGAGTTCGACCGGTACGATATGGTACGCGCTGCCATACACGACAACTTTAAATTTGAAGTAAGCGATATCGAATTTCATTTACCCAAGCCTAGCTACACCATTCACACCCTCGTTCATTTACAAGAGCGCCATCCCGATAAACAATTTAAAGTAATTGTAGGTGAAGATAACCTCGAACGTTTCGCCCACTGGAAAAACTATCAACAAATACTGGATAACTACGGATTATACGTTTATCCGCGACCTAACGCGCAACCTTCCCACATCAAATTGCATCCTAACGTGCAAATGGTAGAAGCTCCCTTGCTCGATATTTCGGCCACCTTCATCCGTAACAAAATCAGAAATAATCAGTCTGTTCGTTACCTGGTACCCGATGTGGTTGCCGAAATGATTGCAACAAAAAAGTTTTATCTGTAAGATGAAATATAATGGAGTAGTTTGCTACCAATACATAACTTAAAATTTATATGAGAAATTTTTTACTTGTTGTATGGTTTCTTTTGCAAAACGTTTTGGCCTTTGCAGGGGGTGTTAAAGGACAAATTAAAGGCGATGATGGTTCGAACCTTGGTTTCGCTACCATCTATGTAAAACAATTAGGCACCGGAACTGCCGCTAACGAAAATGGTTTATACGAATTGGCTTTGCCCGCAGGAGAATACGATTTAGTGTTTCAGTTTGTAGGCTACGAAACCGTAACCAAAAAAGTAACAATAGAAAATACTTTCCTTGAATTAAACGTAACCATGAAAACCCAAACCGTTGTGTTGCAAAACGTAACTGTTACGGCCGGCAACGAAGATCCCGCCTATACCATTATGCGTAAAGCCATTGCAAAAGCAAAATACCACACACAACAGTTAGATAAATATACCGCGCAAGTGTATATCAAAGGTACAGGGCAAGTAAAAGATTATCCGTGGATATTTAAAAAAGAAATGGAGAAAGAAGGAATTGAAAAAGATCGTGTTTTCATTTCCGAATCTGTTAGCCAGATTGAATACACAAGACCTAATACATTTAAAGAAAAAGTGCTATCCGTTTATAGCGATGGCAAAGACAACAATACATCGCCAAATGCTTTTATATTCGGCAGTTTCTATAATGATGAAATTGCAGAAACTGTTTCGCCCTTATCGCCAAAAGCATTTTCGTATTATAAGTTTGAATACGATGGCACGTTTAAAGACAGAAACTACGAAATCAGTCGCATTAAAGTAAAACCGCGTGCGGCAGGCGATAATGTAGTTAGCGGAGTGTTGTTTATTGTAGAAGACTGGTGGACCATCCACAGTTTAGATTTTAACACAACCAAACTCGGCATTAAGTTTAACATGAAACAAACATATGCCCCCATCGAAGACAAAGCCTGGATGCCCGTATCGCATAGGTTTAAAGTAGATGGAAAAGTTTTCGGTTTCGAATTCGAGTATAATTATCTGTCTACCTTAAGTAATTATAAAATCGATTTAAACAAAGAGCTGTATGTAGAAAACATCGATGTAATCGATGAAAAAATTGAAAAAGAAAAAGCCAAAACCATTACCGAAAATAAGAATCAGAAAAATCAGGATTTGCAAAAACGCCTTGCCGATGGTAAAGAAATTACACGCAAAGAATTAAAAACCATTTTAAAAGAATACGAAAAAGAAGAGCAGAAACAACAAAAAGAACCAGATGTAATCTCTAACTACTCATTCGAAAAAGATAGTCTTAAAAGCACGTTAGACACTGCCTATTGGAACACCATACGCCCTGTACCCTTAACCAAACTCGAAATAAAAGGATACCAAAAAGCCGATAGCCTAGCACAAATAGAAAGAAAAAAACAAGAAGGAGATACAGTAAAACAAAAAAAGCATAAAGGTTTTCAACCGTGGGATTTATTAGTTGGCGATAGCTACAAACTAAGCAAGCGAACTACCTTTACCATAGTAACACCAGGGGGAGGTTTTAACACCGTTGAAGGTTGGAACTTGATTTATAAAGTAAGAGTAGGAACCATATTTAAAGATACCAACAGAACACAACTAGTGTTTACGCCAACGTTGCGTTATGCCTTTGAAAGAGAAAAACTAACGGGTTATTTAAACAGTACAGTACGCAATAAAAACTTCAGGTTGTCTGTAAGTGGTGGCCGATACATACGGCAGTTTAATAGCGAAGAACCCATACTTCCAATAGTAAACACTTTTACTACCTTATTGCTTGAGCAAAACCTGATGAAAATTTACGAACGCGATTTTGTAGAAATACTTTTACGCCCGAAAATTCATAAGAAAATAACCCTGAATATACAAGCCGAATATGCCCACCGCAGAGAGTTAAACAACACCAGCAATTACAAATGGGTAGATAGAAAAAGTATTGAAGGGTACTCCTCTAACCGACCGTTTGTACGAGAGTTTAACAACAACATCATTACACCAACACACCAGGCTATGGTAACACAAATTGGGTTAAGCACCAGGCCTTGGTTAAAATACAGCATTCGCAATAAGGTAAAACAAGAAATAGAAAATTCATCGCCAACCATTAGTTTCAATTGGGTGCGTGGCTGGAATGCCCTCGATAGCGATGTGGAATACGACAGACTAGAACTAGGCTTTAAACATAGTGCTAAATTAGGCGCACGCGGCCGCCTAGATGTAAACTTACAAGGTGGTATTTTCACAAATACAAATGCTTTGTATTTCATGGATTACAAACACTTCTTAGGCAACCGAACTCCATTTACTACATCCGATCCGGTAAGAAGTTTCCGATTATTAGATTACTATAAATTTAGCACAGCAGACCAATATTTTGTAGGTAATGCGCACTATCAATTCAGAAGATTTTTGGTAACCTCAATTCCATTTGTACGATTGATGGGTATTCGTGAAGATGTATTTGTTAATTATTTAGCAACACCTTTCTCGAGAAACTATACCGAAGTGGGTTATACCATAGACGGAATATTACGGTTTTTAAGATTAGAGGCAGCAGCATCTTTCGAAAACGGAGCCTTTGTAGATTACGGGTTTAGAATTGGGGTTGCCACAAACATTTCCATTCAGTTTTCAGATAATCAGTAAAACACCCGGTTGGTTAGCTGCTCTAATTTTTGCAATTTGCTCTGGTTATTTTTATTTCTATGCAAGCCCACATCAACAATACCATCATTCGTTTAGAAGAAAAAGAAGGCCAGTGGTTTTTAAACGATGCTCTGTTTAATGCTGATGTTGCCGAGTTAAAACCTGGTCATTATCATATTGTCAATAATAAAAAAAGCTATCATGCCGAAGTTGTAAAGTATGATGTAGCCACCAAAACTTGTACGATTAAAGTAAACAACACGTTAATACCGGTTCAATTAAAAAATCGTTTCGATTTGTTATTGGATAAAATGGGCATGGCCAACGTAGGGGCAAGTAAAGTAAACAACATAAAAGCACCCATGCCGGGATTGATTATTAACTTAAAAATTCAGGAAGGAGACAGTGTGAAAACCGGAGATCCTTTGTTGATTTTAGAAGCCATGAAAATGGAAAACATTTTAAAATCTCCGGGCGATGGTGTAGTAAAAAAAATAAAAGTGAAAAAAGGAGATAGCGTTGAGAAAAACCAAATATTGATAGAGTTTTAAATCGTGCATTAATCAGAAAAAGAACGTACATAAAAGTCTACGATTTAAATCGTGGACTTTTTTTATAAAAATTAGATAAGAAGAATCGCAAACCTTCATCCATAGCCTTAACTTTCTGTAATAAATCTCCTCTTCATGTTACTTACCAGTTAGTACCATGAAAATTCATAAAAAACAGTTTATCGTTTGGCTTGTTTTAACAATACTACTTTTCGCAACCGGTTATGCGATAGGTAGATTAATTGCACTTTGGTTAAAATAATCAACATGGCTAAAGAACCCTCCCAAGAATTTATAACACAACTAAACCAGGCAAAAGGAATTCTGTATAAAGTAATCAGGCTTTATGTACAAGATGCTGATGACGAGGAGGATTTGTTTCAGGAAATTATCTATCAAGCATGGAAATCGTATCCAAGCTTCGAAGGAAAATCGAAATTCTCTACTTGGTTATATAGAATTGCCTTAAACACAGTACTAACATTTAAACGCAGAGTAAAACTAGTAACACCGGTAGAAGATTTAACGAGTATTAACATTGTTGATGAAACCCCTAAAGCCGAAACAGAATTACTTTATTTAGCCATACGCTCGTTAAATGAAATTGACAGAATGATAATTACCCTTCACCTAGACGGATACGACAACGAAGAGATAGGCTCTATCTCTGGTTTAAGTAAGAATAATGTAGCTGTAAAATTGTTTAGAATCCGCGAAGCATTAACAAAAAAAGTAAAAACCTTGTAATATGGATCTGCAAGAAGTTTGGAAGAAATTGAATGAAGATAAGCTAAGCAAAACCACATCGCAGGTTTCATTGCTTTCTAATTTTAAATCGAAACATCCGGTGCAAAAGTTAATCGTAGCCTTGCAAGCTACATTAGCGTTTAGCATAGCTTTTGGTATACTATTTTTTGTGCTGATATTCTTTTATTCATATTGGTTGTTGCAAATTTTGTTAGGCATAATAGTTATAGCGTACATATGGTTTTATTTGCATAACAAAAACATTTATAAAAAATTAAAGCGCGAGTGGGAAAGTACCCTTAGTGGCAATGTACACCAGGCATTGCAGAGTATTTACAAGATCGTTACAGACTCTAGTCGTTTGCAAGAACGTGCGGCTATATTCATTTATCCTATTTCAATTTCGGCCGGTTATTTAATTGGTTTGCAAGGAGGTTCGGGCACAAACGATATTGAAGCTGTTTTTTTAAAAAAAGAAATTCTATTGGTGTTGCTGGGAACTATAATAGTGTTTACTCCGCTTTGTTATTTTTTATCAAAGTGGATGTATAAAGTTTCTTTCGGAGTATATTTAAAACAACTTAAGAACCTTTTAGAGAACTTAAATAAAGAAGGATAGCCCTATGAAAAAATATTTATACTTGTTTGTTCTGATTTCACTTTTATCTTTTAATGTAGCCATTGCCCAACAAAAAGCGGTTACATTAACGTATCTAAAATCGGCAGAAGGAGAAAAAAATAACCTGAAAGAATTTCTGATTAGAAACTGGTTAGCGATGGATAGTATTGCTAAAAATCAACAGCTGATAGAAGAATATGCCTTATGGCAAAACAAAGTTGAAAATGCCGAGTGGGATTTTATCGTGTATGTTAAGTATAAAAACGAACAAGGCTACGAAGGCATAGCCGCTGCGTTTGAGGAAATACGAAGCGAGCACAAGAAAGTGCTCATCCAAAATAAAGATTTAAAACAGCTTGGGCGAATAAGCAAATCAGAGTCTGTTTTAACCGACTACTAATTTACCATTTGTAAACGATGGCATTTATGTTCATGCCAGCCCCCACCGAAGCAAAAAGTATGATATCTCCATCTTTAATTTCGTGAGGCGAAAACTGCTCGCGCCTTATCAGATCTAACATCGTGGGCACAGTTGCTACAGAACTATTGCCAAGCCAGCCGATTGTCATAGGCATTATATCTTTTGGTATAGTTACTCCTGCATTCTTATATAGCCTTTGAATAATTGCCTCGTCCATTTTTTCATTGGCCTGATGGATTAAAACTTTCTTTACATCTGATAGTGCAATATTTGCTTTTTGCAAGGCTTTGGCAATAGCCAATGGCACATGCGTTACTGCAAACTCATACACCTTTCTCCCCTGCATTTTAATGTATCTGTTTTCATCGCGTTCATTTTCCTGATGGTTTCCCGGCCCCATATGCAAGAGCATCGCATGGTGCACAGCATGTGTTTCTGTTGCATGTGCCAAAATGCCACGTTCCGTTTGTGCAGAACCCTCTAAAATTATGGCGCCCGCTCCATCGCTGTAAATCATAGAATCGCGATCGTGAGGATCTACAACACGTGATAAAGTTTCTGCACCAATTACAAGACATCGTTTTGCATCGCCAGAGCGAATAAAATAATTAGCCTGGATAACCGCTTCTACCCAACCAGGGCACCCGAAAGGTAAATCGTATGCCACACAAGCCGGATTATGAATTTGCAAATTCATTTTAATTCGCGAAGCTAACGTGGGTAATATATCTACCCGATTAGAGTTGGGCGATACATCTCCAAAATTATGTGCAACAATTATATAGTCTAATGTTTCTTTATCAATTTCTGCATCTGCAATCGCTTTTTCTGCAGCCAGCGTTCCTAAATCCGAAGCAAGTTGATTTACTTTCGCATACCTCCTGGACTTGATACCTGTAATTTCACTAAACTTCGTTATCACAACCTCTGTAGATTTCTCTACAGGCAAGTTGTTACTTTCGTAAAATAACGTTGAGCTAAATGTTTTGTTATCGATTACAAGCTCCGGTATGTAAGAGCCTGTTCCCTTTATGATTGACCTGTACATAAATTTGAAAAACTAAATGTACTGCACGATTGCCATACAACAAGTAAAAAGTTTTAAAATACGGAACACACAAACGATTGTAAGCTAAACTTGTTTACCTACTAAATGTTAGTTTGTTAATTGGTAAAACTTAATAAAGTACTTTATAATCTTCGTTTATGCAGGTTAAAATTTGAATTGGTAAACATTACCTGTTGTTTTTCTAAGCATCTGTTTTTTAAAATGTTAAACAGAAATCGGTAGAACTTTTTTGTTACTGCTAACTCTTTACAAAAAAAGCTTGGTATACAGTAAAGGCTTACTCATGCAACGAATTTGCTTTTGGGAGAGAAATCGCTAAAGAAATTTGTAGTAGAGATAGAATTAAGTGAATGAAGTAGCCGATTAACTACCTTATTCAGGAATTTGCAAAACTCTTAATCAATTACGTACTATTTTATACCAGGTTTATGCCTGTTCGTTTGTGTTGGTTTCTAACACTTCGAGATGTTTTTTTTCTAAGTGTCGTTGTTTCCATCTGTTGTGAGACCACAACCAATTAGCAGGTTGTTGCGAAATAGAGCTTTCAATTCCTTTTACATATGCTTTCAGAACAGATACATCGTCTTTTGCATATGGAGGTTGGCCACAAGGCAATAGCGTTACCGAATAATATCCGCGTTTTAATTTTACTACCGATGCATAAAATACAGGGTATTGCATAAGGGTGGCCATCTGTTGCAAACCAAAGAAGAATGCTGTTTCCTGATTCAAAAATTTTGTGCAGAAGTATTTATCGTTGTGCCCCGGATACTGATCTGCCACAATAGCTGTTGCTCTAACTATGTTTTTGCGTTTTACTATTTCGCGTGCTACTTGATAGCGTTCTATCGGATATGCACCAAAGCGCGAACGTATAGCAAGCATTACATTATCGAAAAACTTATTTTGCACTGCCTGATAAACAAAATCGATTTTCATAGGCAGGCTTATTGTACCCGAAACCAAAAGCCACTCCCAATTAAACTGATGCGATGATAACAGAATAACCGATTGATTTTTGCTGGCATACTCTTGAAGAACAGAAGCATTGGTAAACTTCATTCTGTTTTTGATTTCAACTTCTGATAATGAAAGTAACTTAATGGTTTCGACTGCGTAATCGCACAGGTTTCTAAAAAATTGCTTTTCTATTATGGCCAGTTCCTCCACACTTTTGCCGGGGAAAGAATTCGCCAAATTCTTACGAATCATTTTTCTTCGGTACCCTACTGCGTAATAACCAACAACAAAAAAACAATCCGCAATCACGTATAAAACACGCAAAGGTAATTTTGCAAAAAGCCTGATCAGGAGCATAACGCTTTAAATGCTCCAAGTTAAGCAAGTATTTGTATTTTTGGCTGCTCAAACAAAGTATTGATTTTGCCTTACCCCAATGCAAACCGATGCTTATTAAAATTTTCGATTATACACACCACATGAAAAATAAAGTAGTATTAATAACAGGTGCAACATCCGGTATAGGAAAGGCACTAGCTTTTGAGTTTGGCCGTATGGGTTGTAGAGTGGCTATAACAGCCCGAAGAGAAAAAGAATTGAACGAAGTAAAAGAAGATCTTGTAAAAGCAGGTATTGCTTGTGTAGCTATTGCAGGTGATGTTAGCCGTGAAGAAGATGCAAAACGCATGGTAAACGAAACCGTATCTTATTTTGGTGTGTTGGATATTCTGATTAACAACGCAGGTATTTCTATGCGAGCACTGTTTCAGGATATTGAACTTTCTGTTTTTAAAAAAGTAATGGATATTAATTTTTACGGAACTGTGTATTGCACAAAGTATGCGTTGCCTTATATCTTACAGGCAAAAGGTTCTGTAGTGGGTATATCGTCAATTAACGGAAGGCGGGCTACCCCTGCGCGAAGCGCGTATTCAGCTTCTAAATATGCGATGGAAGGTTTTTTAGAAGCCTTGCGAATGGAAGTAATGAAAAAAGGTGTTCATGTACTTTCGGTTTGTCCGGGCTTTACAGCATCAAACATTCGGAACACTGCACTAACAGCCGATGGTTCTGTGCAGGGCGAATCGCCACGGGAAGAGCAAAAAATGATGAGTGCCGAAGAAACCGCCCAACACATATACAGGGCCGTTGTTGCGCGTAAACGCGATTTAATTTTAACGTTTCAGGGAAAATTGGCTGTGTGGTTAAGCAAATGGATGCCCGGCACTATGGATAAAATCACGTACAATTTTATGGCCAAAGAGCCGGACTCTCCCTTGCGGTAACATCAGGTTTTATTTAACAATACTAATTTTGCATTATCAGCTTTTATTATTGCTTTATAAAAACTAACCATGTTGTTATAACTCCCTGCAGGAAAATTTCCTTTTTTCATAATCAGTTTTCGTACATATACTAAGCTACCCTCGTCCATACTGTAGCTGTTTTCGTACACACCAAATTCCGATTCAATTTTTGTAGGTTTAGGAATAAACTCTGGGTATAAATTTTCAGGAAACTGAAAACGAATGGTATCGATATCTGTGTATGCCATGTTGCGCATTACAGGATACCTTCTTTCTGTGGTTGGTGGTGGCGCCTGGCTAAAGCGATTCATCAGGTTGGGCGTGATGAACATCCGCTTGCCACTTACATTGGCAAGTTTGTTAAGCTCTAACGAAAGCTCTACTATGGCAGCCGGTATTACATCTTTTACTTCGGTAACTTTAAAGTTTTTAAGACTGAAATTGGGTATATCTGTATTATCCTGAATCCATTTCTTTTGTTCATCATACTGGTTGTTGAGAAAGAAATTCAAGTTGTCGCTTTCGTATTGTAGTGCAAAGTAATGTGTTTTTACATCTGCTGTTGCATTCCCCGTTTCGTCTATTTTAACATTTGCCAGACGTGATTGCAGGTTTTCGTTTTCGGTATAAACAGGTGTGCTTACAATTTCTGCACCGGTGTCGGTAATGGCTAATGCTTTTCTGTTTCCTGTAAAAGAGCCCATGTATCCCATAGGATTACTCTGGCTGGTACATTCTAACCAAACGGTATCTTTAGCAGTAGGCACACATACAACTGCATGATTAAACTGTGAACTAGGGAACGTGGTATCTAATTCGTCAGCGTTTTTACCGGCTTCGATCAGCACATAATTTGCTTTAATACCCACTTCTTTTAGCAAAGCCACCATATAGTTAGATAGAGCCTTACAATCGCCATAGCCGGCCTGATCTACTGTAACGGCATCAATGGGCTGAAATCCTCCGATCCCAAATTGTATAGAAACATATCTTGTTTTGCCCTGCATGTATTGATACACCGCTTGTATTTTTTGTTCGGTAGTCGGTAAAGATTTTGTAAGCTCTTTTACTTCATTTATTGTTTTTTGTGGCAGGGTTTGCTTGCCCTCATTTAATCTTGCTATCCAATTTCCTAACTCATTCCAATCTTGCATTTCGCCTTCGTAAGAGTCGAACTTAAATGTATTGGGTGCGGCTCGTATAATAGGAATTATTTTTTCGTGATTAGGAGAAAAAGGTTCTGGTTTATGTGTGGCTAAGTTTTCTACTTCCCAGGAGGTAACTTCTTTACCGTTTACAGTAGTAACAGTTGGGGCTTTATCCAGATTGTAGGTTTTAAATCTGGGTTTTAGTTCTTTCGGGTAGATAAATTCGCATTTGCTTTTTTGTGCCGACATGTACTCCGCACCGAAGTTATAACCGGGAATAATAAACAAATAATTGAATTTGAGTTCGTATTCCCACTCTACCGTATAAGGATAGTTACCGTGAGATAAATCGCCAACTTTTAATCGGTTATCGCTGTAGGATCCTGCACCGTCATACGAACTCTGATCATAAATTTCGTTTTGCTTTAATCTTTTAATTTGTTTTCCGTTTGCATCGTACGAAGTGCCTTTAAAAGAAACTACTTTAAGATTTTTACTGTATCCTACTACTTTTTGGGCGCACCATTTTGCATTAGAATTTAAAATGGTAATCACTTGCCTTACTTTGTAGATTGCTTCATCCTTCGCTATAATTTCGAAGGTGGCATAATCTTCGCGAAAAACTGCGTTTGCATCTTTTAATAACTCCGGAGGAATTAGATCTACAGCATAATTTGCCTGTGCTTGTGCCTGATACTTTAGGCAAACTATAGCGAAGAGAAAAATTAGTTTTCGGATCATATTACTTTTTCTTTAAAACTATTTGCTCGTTTTGTTTTGCAATTACCTGAGCATAAAACTGCTTTAAATGCAGGTATTCATCGCCTACATACAATGTTCTGTTAATCTGCAAACTAGACATGATGTTGATTATATTGCCTGTGTTTTGTACACTATATGTAAACCGCCCGCTCTTATCGGGCAAAACAAACATTTTAGATTGTGGCATTTCTTCTATCGTGTACCCTTCGGGTATTTGAATTTTTATGATAAACAATTCTTCTTGTGGGCTACCGTAGTCTACCGGATACTCGCGTTTTTCTTGCTTCAGTGGATTCTCTTTTAATTGTTGCCCAAATAGAGGATCAATGTAAATGATATTGTCGTTGGCTGTTATAGCATCCGTTGCGTTTATTTCGAAAACTTCTTTTACTGGTTTTTCGATATTTTCAACGTCTTCAATGGAAACATTTTCTACTGATAAATTTAATCGATTGCTTACTGTTTTAGCGTATTCTTCCTTACCCAGTCTTTTGTGCAATCTTCTGGCTTCGTGTGCACGATAACCATCGTTTAACTTAGTTATAGTTCCGGTTGTGCTTTCGCCTGATTCAATTTTTACATCTGCATTAAAGATGATCTTGGATTTTGTTCTGGTTTGTAAAGGTACCCAACCCATGTTAACATCAGAAACAATTAGTCCCTCTCCATTTAAGCATCTTTCGGGCAAAACGTTTATTGGTATAAAACGTTCGGTGGCATCTAAATACCAATAAGCGTTATCGATGGCCAATCGGCAAACAACATAATTAAACTGCTTCGACATTGGGTAAGGCTTTCTGATAAAGCCGTGGTCGCGTGTGCTTAGCAAAATCATATCCGGGCGCAAGCCTGCTTTTTCCAACATCGATGCCAGTAAAAGATTAATGTCTCCGGAGGTCCCCTTCTTTTTTTCTAAAACATCCTTGGGGCTTTCTGCCAAATAATCTTCTTGGCCATCCCACTCAATAGTGTTTTTTACATAGTCGTGTATGGCTATTGCTTTTTCCAGATCGGTTGTTTTTCCTGCAATAATTGGTTCAACTGTTTTCTTTAAATAACCCGAGCCTTTAACAATTTTGCCAAAGCCTTCTGACTCCTTCAGGTTTGCCACTAGTTTTTCCCATGATCCCATGATTTCGCGTTGGGGTTGGCGAGGGAAATTGATATAGGCCAAGGCAAAATTTATTTTCGAAACATAGTCGGATTGTGAAGTCATAAATGGCTCGGGCTTAAACGCTGGCACATTTTTATAAATCCAATGGTGGGCTGTTTCGTAGTAATCCGATTGGGTGCGTTGTTTGGGTTCGTACGATGTAGGTGTAACATACCCTTGAGAATATTTTTCCATCACAAAAAATTCCGGTATAACTGCCACGTATTCGCTATGTATAGTTGGTATGGCATGCTGAAACTGCCAGTTCGGAAAATTGCTTAGAAAATCTGATTGTAACGTATAGCTATACTCTATAACTGAACCTGCTTTTACATTGGGTATAGAAAACTTGGTAAGACTTGTGTTTCTATTGAATTTGCTTTTGTAAACTGCATCTTTGCCCATTCTTGTTTCTTCTATCTTGCCGTTTACCAAATTGTATGACGAAGCTTTAAGGTTAGTAATACTTTCTTCAGACTGTGCCCCTGCACGATATGCTGCAATTTCCTGGTTAGAATAACTTGTGCCTTCGCTTTTTAAAATTTTAATACGCACATGTTTTTCAAAATACAACTTAGCTGAAACGGTGGTTACACTAATGTAAGCCTTACCAAATTCTGATAGTATAACAGCATTAGCCGAAGAGTCTGCCGGATAACTGTTCATATTCATTTCTTCCATGCTTATTTCGCCAAATTTGATAGGCGACTTTTGCGCGAAAACAATTTGCAGGTTTACATATAATAAGCAAATTAGAATAAGAGGAGCCCGTTTCATTAGTATTTATGTTTAGGTTAAGTACGAGTTATCAAAAATAAAAAGTTTATTTCTTTCAGAAAAAGTTTACTGCATAATATTCTCATTTAAATTTTAAGAATGGCCTTTTTGTATAAAGTTGTTTACTTGTGTACCTTCAAGCATTAAACAAAACCACCATGCTGCGTTTATTTATTGCTCTTATACTAAGTGTATTGTTCATTCCTGTTTTTAGCCAAAGTAAAGCCAAACCTATACCAACCAACACTATAACAGGAGTTAACGAATTGTTACAAGGTTTAACGTATCGCAACATTGGCCCGGCACGCGGAGGCCGCAGCACTGCCGTTGCAGGGTTTACAACTATGCCTTATACATTTTTAATGGGTGCAACCGGTGGTGGTGTATGGCGCACCGATGATGGCGGTACAACGTGGCGCAACATTAGCGATGGGCAAATACCAGTTGGAAGCATAGGAGCTATTGCTGTTGCTCCCAGCGATGAAAATGTAATTTATGTTGGAACCGGCTCGGCCGATCCGCGCGGAAATGTTTCAATTGGCAAAGGAATTTATGTGTCGCGCGATCAGGGCAAAACATGGAGCTTTAGCGGCCTTGAGAAAGCAGGGCAAATCGGAAGAATAGAGGTACACCCACAACATGCCCATATTGCATATGCGGCCGTGTTAGGAAATCCGTTCGGGCCTACTAAAGAACGTGGTGTATACAAAACTACCGATGGTGGTAAAACATGGAATCAAATCTTATACCTGAGCGATAAAACCGGAGTAATCGATGTTTCTTTAGATAAAAATAATCCGCGCATTTTACTTGCAGCCGCATGGACGTTTCAACGAAAACCCTGGACAACCATAGATGGTAGCGAAGAAGGTGGTGTTTACCATTCTACCGATGAAGGAGTAACGTGGAAAAAACTAAACAACGGTTTACCAAACGGTGTGCTTGGTAAAATTGGTGTAGCCATATCGCCTGCTAATAGCCAACGCATATGGGTGTTAGCCGAGGCAGCCGTAAACGAAAAAGGTGGACTTTACCGGTCAGACGATGGCGGTAAAAACTTTACGCGCATCAATGGCGATCGCGAGCTCCGTACCCGCCATTGGTATTACACCAGAATTTTTGCCGACCCAAAAGATGAAGAAACTGTATACGTAAATAATGTTTCATTCTGGAAATCAACTAACGCTGGGCTACACTTCGATAGAATTTCGGTTACACATGGCGATTGCCACGATCTTTGGATAAATCCAGACGATAACCGAATCATGATTCACAGTAACGATGGTGGCGCACATGTAAGTTATACCGGTGGTAAATCGTGGAGTACCCTGCAAAACCAACCAACAGCAGAAATTTATCGGGTTGCAGTAGATAATGCGTTTCCTTATCGGGTATATGGTTGCCAGCAAGATAATACTTCTATTTCCGTATCCAGTGCAGTACGCGGTGGTACAGCTTACCAGATGGATTGGCTACACGTGGGTGGTGGCGAGGCCGGGCACGTTGCCGTTAATCACGAAAATGCTAACATCATTTATGCTGGAGAATATACAGGAATACTAACGCGTTACGATCGCGCTGCTGAACACATGCAATACGTTACACACTATCCACAAATGCACGATGGACTTCCGCTTTACGAAGTTAAATATCGGTTTCAATGGAATGCCCCTATACGCGTTTCTCCACACGATGCCAACATCGTTTATCACTGCTCACAATTTGTTCATCGCTCTACTGATGGTGGCCTAAACTGGGAGGTAATAAGCCCGGATCTAACAACCAACACAAAAGCCTATCAGGAAATTCCGGGTGGGCCCGTACAACATGATTATACCGGTGTAGAAAATTACACCACCATTTTTGCATTCGAAGAATCGCCAATTGAAAAAGGATTATTGGTGGCCGGATCAGACGATGGGCTTCTGCACATTTCTACCGATGCCGGAAAAAACTGGAACAAATTAATTCTGCCAGGCCTGCCTGCACTAGCCACCATTAACAGTATTGATTTTAGTAAACACACAAAAGGAAAAATACTGGTTACTGCGCACAACTACAGACTAAACGTTTTTAAACCATATATTTTTCAAACTACAGATTATGGTAAAACATGGAAGCTTATTACATCCGGAATTCCTGCCGACTTCCCCACGCGTGTAGCCAGAGAAGATAGCAACGTACCGGGTATACTCTATGCCGGAACTGAATTTGGCATGTTCGTATCTTTAAATGATGGCGCCACTTGGCAAAGTTTTCAGCTTAACTTACCCAATGTGCCCATAACCGATTTGCTTATAAAAAACAAAGATCTGGTTATTTCTACACAAGGACGAAGCTTCTGGATTTTAGATAACCTGCAACCACTTTATGAATTATCGGCAAAAAGAGAATTGCAACTTATGCAACCTTCTGTAGCGTATAGAACACAGTTAGGTGGATTTTACGGGCCTGCTGCCCCAACGCCTTCCCCCGATGGTGCCAGTATTGATTTTATATTACCGGAAAATTATGATGAAACAAAAAAAGTAGAATTACACTTTTATGATACCCAAAACAATTTGGTCAGAACCTACAGCACACACCCCGATGAGGTAAAGCGAGAAAGTAAGCTATCCGTAAAAAAAGGATTTAACCGTTTTGTGTGGAATTTATATACAACAGGGCCAGCCATTACGCCAGGGTCTTATTTTTCAATGGCAAGTTTACAAGGCGCGAAATATCCTAGTGGCGGATATGTAGTAAGCCTTACTTATACTGGAACAACACTAAAACAAAATGGAGTTGTAAAAAAAGATCCACGTTGGAAATGTACCGATCAGGATTTAGCCGAAGCCTATACCCTAACTCAAAAAGCCGCTAAAGAATTAGAAAATGTGCATATATGGGTACGTAAGATTAGGAGTATGCGCGAACAAAGCGCAAATATACTAGAGAGAGCAAAACAAATTGGTAAAGAAAAAACTTTACAGCCTTTAAAAGAAAGTCTGGATAAAGAATTAACTGTTTTAGAAGATGCGCTAATTCAAAGCAAGCATCAGGCGGGGCAAGATCCAATCAATTATCCTCCTAAATTCGATGACCAGTGGGCATGGCTAGTAGATGTTATAAATGGCCAGGATGCAAAACCTACACAAGGCTGCTACGATTTATTTAACGATCTAAAAAAACAAAGTGAACGATACACAATTCAATTTAACCAGATTGTTAATGAGTATCTAAAGCCTTTTAATGAGGAAGTTGTAAAACTAGAGGTGGGTAAAGTTATAGTAGATGGCATGCTATAAACATGCTACCGCTTAAGGCGTTTATAATTTGACGTTGGTCTTGCTGATTAGTTTTTTGCGGGATCAAAAAAATGGTTTGCGTAGTACACAAGATTTCAGTGTAAAACCTTAAACAATTTCATGTAGTGCTAAAAATAATACAAACTAAAAACTCAATATTTTCGCAACAGTGCCTTGCATAAACCAGCTTGTAACAGTTCGGTAAAAAATTTAGGTTTTGGCGTTCTTTTCTATCAGTTTGGCCAGAAAATGTTTTTTCAGTAGCTACATTCTTAACTCGGGTATTTTGTTTTTTCTTTTGTCTTACTATGTCAAAAGACAAATCCAATCAATACCGCGATAATCTACTTCAATTTTTGAATGAAGTAACTATTGTTTGCCCCAAGTGCAAAAAGATGGCCTATGTGCTAACGCCCGAATATACGTTTGCTCAGGCATGTACTACAACGTTAACGTGCTACCATTGTAAGCACACCGAACGAAAGCGCATGATTCATAATCTGTATTTCTACTCTCCACGGTTTCAGGATAAAATCGGACAAGATGTAATCATAATCGGTACCTCCCTCGATCCATTTTTTCATCAACCCTTGTGGTACCGTAAAAAAGCTGGCGCTATGGAAGTGTGGAGTTACAGTCCCGACCACATGAAAGATTTACATACTAATCTATATACCTTAAAGTACAGAAAATTTGCGGCTAAAGAAAGGCGAGATTTGTTAATGAAGAAGATTCCGAAATGGATGCGCGACAGCGCCCCAAACCGAAACAAAGCCTTAGAGATATTAGAAGGCTGGTTTCGAGAGGGGTTGGGTTCGCGCGTACCCGATCAGGAAAACAAACCATCGCGTAAAGGAAATATAGTTAACACCCACATGATTGGGTATTAACTATTCCTAAGCCTGCAAAGAATTAGTTTATGTCTTGGTTTTTTTAAACACTTATTTTTAAAGGTAACAACCTTAAGAACAAAAATCTTTCGAATTGTGATATATCTATTTAAACAATAATCACTTCCCGTCTGCCTTTAAAATATACTTTACTTCTTAAACTTATTTACCAACATAGCCAGTTTTTCTTCCATGCTTTGTTCGGGTTTGGCACGTTCAGGTTTTTTCTTTTCGTTTGGTTTATTGCTTTTAACCGGTGCTGGTGCTTCGGCAAACGGATCGGTTTTCATTGATAAAGCAATACGTTTACGTGGTACATCTACTTCAGTAACGGTTACATATACTTTTTGCTGTACAGTAACTACCTCGTTGGGGTCTTTTATAAATTTATCGGCCAGGTGGCTAATGTGTACTAAGCCATCCTGGTGCACGCCAACATCAACAAATGCACCGAAGTTGGTTACGTTGGTTACAATGCCAGGCAGTTTCATTCCTATTTTTAAATCGGCAATGGTATTAACACCTTCAGTAAACGAAAAAACCTCGAAGGTTTGCCTGGGGTCGCGCCCGGGTTTTTCTAATTCCGTTAAAATATCGGTTAGGGTTGGTAAGCCTACTTTATCGGTTAAGTATTGGTTTAAATCTAATTGCTTGCGTAACTCTGCGCTTGTCATTAAATCTTTCACTTCACAACCTAAATCTTTAGCCATTTTTTCTACAATGCTGTAGCTCTCGGGGTGTACGGCACTGGCATCAAGAGGGTTCTCTGCCTGGTGTATGCGCAAAAAACCTGCGGCTTGTTCAAATACTTTTTCACCTAAACGTGGCACGTGCATTAAATCTTCTCTTGTTTTAAATGGCCCGTTTTGGTTTCTGTACTCAACAATATTTTTGGCTATAGATGTATTTAACCCCGATACATACGCCAACAATTCTTTACTGGCTGTGTTAACTTCTACGCCTACAGAGTTTACACAACTCATTACTACATCGTCTAGGCCTTGTTTTAGTTTTAGTTGGTCTACATCGTGCTGGTATTGGCCAACTCCAATTGATTTAGGATCTATCTTTACTAATTCGGCCAGTGGGTCTGATAACCTTCGCCCTATAGAAACTGCGCCTCTTACAGTTACATCGTAATCAGGAAATTCTTCGCGGGCCACATCGCTGGCAGAGTATACCGAAGCACCACTTTCGTTTACCATTACAATTAAAATTTTGTGTGGCAGTCCTATCGACTTCACAAAAGATTCGGTTTCGCGGCTGGCTGTTCCGTTTCCTATTGCGATAGCTTCGATATTAAATTGCTCGCATAAATCTTTAATTATTCCTCTTGCTTTTGCTGTTTCGCGTTGTGGTTCGTGCGGGTAGATGTTGAGGTTGTGCAATAGTTTACCTTGTTTATCTAAACAAACAACTTTACACCCCGAGCGAAAACCCGGATCGATGGCCAAAACATTTTTTTGTCCTAATGGTGCGGCCAATAATAATTCTTTCAGGTTAGTGCAAAATACTTTTATGGCTTCATCATCTGCCTTCATTTTGCTTTCTATGCGTACTTCAGTTTCTAACGATGGTTTAAGCAATCGTTTGTAGCAATCTTTAATGGCCAGTTTAACTTGTTCGGCTTGTTCGTTAGCTGCAAGAACAAATTGCCGTTCCAGTGTTGCTATGGAATCATCTTCGTTAGGAAATATATCTAATAACAGAATTCCTTCTTTCTCTCCTCTGCGCATGGCTAGCATGCGATGCGAAGGAGTTTTACTTACGGGCTCCGTCCATTCGAAATAATCTTTAAACTTCTGTCCTTCTTCTTCCTTTCCCTTTAACACGCGCGATGAAACAACCCCTTCTTTCCAAAATAATTCGCGTATTTTTTTTCTGGCTTCCTGGTTTTCGCTTATCCACTCGGCCATTATGTCGCGCGCACCCTCTAGCGCTTCTTCTGCGGTTTGCACACCTTTTTCAGTATCAATAAATGTAGCTGCGAAATCGGCTAAAGTAAATTTCTCTTTTTGTAAGAATATTTTTTCGGCTAATGGTTCTAATCCTTTTTCTTTGGCTGCACTTGCGCGTGTTTTACGTTTTGGTTTGTAGGGTAGGTACAAATCTTCTACCTCAGCCAACGTTTCGGCTTTTGCAATGGCCGATAAGAGTTCGGGGGTTAGTTTCCCTTGTTTTTCTATCGATGAAATAACCGCTTCCTTTCGTTTGTCTAACTCGCGTAGTTGCTCAAGGCGATCGCGTACATTGGCGATCATCACTTCGTCCATGCTGCCGGTCATTTCTTTACGGTAGCGCGAAATAAATGGAATGGTTGCACCTTCTTCTAAAAGCGCAGCTAAGGCATCTACGTTTTTTTGCACCAAAGAGAACTCGCGGGCAATTTGCGCGGTCCACATCGAAAGGTTTTGTTCTATGCTCATATCAAAATCAGGGACGCAAATTTATGACTCCCACCCAACTGCACAAGCAAAACTTACTGTGTTTCACTATTTCTATTTCGTTGCGACATCAACTGGCAGAAATTGCGAGGGTATTGCCTGAAGTAACCCTAATTGTTTCCGAATAAAATTTTATTGTTAGTAAGAAATAGCAAGATTTCGGTTGGCCGAGGTGTTTATATTAATGAATTTTGAAAAGCAAATTAGCGTTTTACTATGTCGGTTCAAGACGAGATAAACTACCAACGTATAGAAAAAGCCATTATTTGGCTTAGCGAAAATTATTTAAGGCAACCCACGCTACAAGAAGCGGCAGATGTGGTGCATGTGAGTGAATATCACTTTCAAAAACTTTTTTCAGAATGGGCAGGAATCAGTCCTAAAAGATTTATGCAGTTTCTTACCGTACAACATCTAAAAAACAAACTATCTACTTCAAAAAATCTGCAAGAGATAAGTGAGGAGGCTAATCTTTCTGGCCAGGCGCGAGTATACGATTTGTTTACAACGCTCGAAGCTGTAACTCCTCAGGAGTATAAAACGCGCGGTTCTGCCTATCCTATTTCTTACGGATTTCATTTTACTCCTTTTGGTCTTGCCTTGCTTGGGGTAACGTCTCGTGGCGTTTGTTGGCTTTCTTTTTTAGAAGATGAAAAAAGTAAGACTGTAGCTGTAAACGAAATGCAGGCCCATTGGTACAACAGCCAACTCGAAGAAAATACTTCGATAACGGCCGGCTATATAAAACAAATTTTCGACAGACCCTTTAG
Organism: Flammeovirgaceae bacterium; assembly: GCA_021298355.1. Taxonomy (GTDB): domain Bacteria; phylum Bacteroidota; class Bacteroidia; order Cytophagales; family Cyclobacteriaceae; genus Chryseotalea. The sequence continues at coordinate 26,875 of JAJTEH010000004.1, read as the reverse complement.
TCAAAACAGTTCTTCGCCTGCTCGTTTACATGCTTTGGTTAAAGGAACTAATTTTCAGATAAAAGTATGGACTGCTCTTTTACAAATTCCATTTGCAGAACTAAGCACTTACCAACACATTGCTCAATGTATTGGTAAACCAAAAGCCCTGCAGGCAGTAGGTTCTGCCGTTGGTGCAAATTGTCTGGCATATCTTATTCCCTGCCACAGGGTTATTCGTAAAGATGGCATATTGGGCGAGTACCGCTGGAAAGCTTCGCGTAAAAAAAGTATGATAGGTTACGAATTTGCCAGACTTTATTCTGCAAATGATATGTAAGGAATTAACTTTTCTGCTACGCCAGGCGGCAAAGCTTTTACTAAGGCAAGATCGGCCGCGCTCTTATAGGGACCGTGTTGTTTTCGGTAGTTGTAAATTGCGTTTGCTGTTTTATAAGTTAAGTATGGATGAGCCAGCAAATCCGAAAGACTTGCCCGATTAATCATGATTTGATTGGGAATAAAAGTGTCGGAGATGTAAAAAGATTTGAAAACTCTTTCTGCAACAACCGAATCCATTTTAAATACTTCAAACAATTGATCTTCTTTTACGAAACCTCCGAGTTGCTGCCTGTATAAAATTATTCTCCTGGCCAACTTACTGCCAATACCAAACACTGTTTTAAGTTCTGTAGTATCGGCCATATTAATATCCTTTCGTTTTAGTTGCTTTGTTTTCGTTTTAGCACTTGTAAAATCGTTGTTTCCTTTTCTTGTGTTGTTGAAAATCAAATACGGTTTTAGTTTTATTGCTAAGGCAGTATCCATATTTTTTATAGACAAAAAGCTATCGAAGTTTATTATTCCGTTTGGCTTATTTGCCAGTGCTTTTATTCTTTTAGCCAGGTAGGCATCAAATCCTATTGCTTCCCACTGCTTTTGTGTAGCCTTCTGCACTTCGAATGGCGAAAAACCCTGCCAAAAAGAAATAGAATCGCGCGTAAGTTGGTTTTCCCAGGCCAAAAGCAAAGCTTCTGCTTTTTTTTGATCTTCTTCGTACGTGTTCGAAACAAACCATAACCATGGCTTACCTAATACTAAACCAAATAGCAGAAGGTTAATCAGCATTAATACAATAAAACCATTTGCCTCTTTAGCAGAAAAGCCAAAGGAAATTTCAAGAGCACGCTTTACATTTTTCATGCATTGAAATGATAAAAAGAAAATCACTTTCTATTTCATTTAACGTTCAAAGCAATTTGTTTAAACAGATTCTAAATAACACCATGCTTGATTTTAGTCATACACGTTGAAAAATTGCATGCTACTTTTGTGGTTCAATGAGCCATTTTTTTAGATCATACATTCTTACTTACAAAACAGCACCTGTTGCCATAAGGGAGCAAGCTGCATTACCTGAGCAAGGTGTACGCGAATTTTTGCAATACATGCGCAAGTACACACAGGCTACAGACGTTTTGGTTGTATCTACCTGCAACCGCACAGAGATTTATTTTAATGCCGAGCAAACTTATGCTTCAGAAATTTTTACCGGATTAAAGTTGGTAAAACAAACCAACACAGACCTTAGCCCATACTTTACTTTATTAGAAGATAAGGAGGCAATTGAACATTTGTTTAATGTTTCAATTGGTTTAGATGCTCAAGTAGTTGGCGATTTACAGATTTCCGGTCAGGTAAAAAATGCTTATCAGTGGTCTGCGGATGAAAACATGGCCGGGCCTTTTTTACACAGGCTCATGCACACAATTTTTTACGTAAATAAAAGAGTTGTACAAGAAACAGCCTTTCGCGATGGTGCCGCCTCAATCTCTTACGCAGCCAAAGTTTTGGCAGAAGACCTAACGGCAGGTATACGGCAACCAAAAATTTTAGTGGTGGGTGTTGGCGAAATAGGGCAAGATGTATGCCTAAACCTAAAAGAAACAACACGTTTTCAAGTAAAGGTTGTAAACCGCACAATTGAAAAAGCACAACGCCTTGCCGAAAAATGTGGTTTCGAATTTGGCGGGTTAAATGAATTAGCGCAAGAAATCAACAAAGCCGACTTGGTTATAAGTTCTGTTTCCGGTGAAAACACGTTGATAACCAAACAACTCGTTGAGAGAGAAACTATACTAAGTCATAAATACTTTATCGATCTTTCAATGCCGCGCAGTGTAGATGTAGAAATTGAAAGTATACCGGGTGTTCTGGTTTATAACCTTGACGATATTCGTGAAAAAACAAACGAAACTGTAGAGAAAAGAAAAGCAGCTATTCCACAAGTAGTTAGCATTATTGCCGATGCCATAACCGATTTCGATGATTGGTCTAAAGAAATGGTAGTATCGCCAACTATACAAAAGTTAAAACATACACTCGAACAAATCCGAAAAGAAGAACTAGCTCGTTATCTTAAAAATGCAAAGCCCGAAGAGGCTGAGAAACTAGAAGAAATGAGCCGTTCGTTAGTTCAAAAAATACTTAAATATCCGGTTCTTCAGTTAAAGGCCGCTTGTAAACGAGGCGATGCCGAATCGCTAAGTGAAATTTTAAACGATTTGTTTAACTTGGAAAAAGTTAAAGAAAGAAATTAAGAAGTTGCCTTTATGCACATGCTGTAATTTCTGGCACTAACCACCGACTATTATTTTACTTCACCCAACTAGTGGCCGAACAAGAAAAATCTTTTGTTAAGCTGATTGAAGATAATCAAGGTTTGATTCATAAAGTTTGTATGCTTTATGAGAACGACCCTGAAGTCCGTAACGATTTATTTCAGGAGATTGTATTGCAGTTGTGGCGGTCGTACCACTCGTTTAGAGGCGAAGCAAAAATAACTACCTGGATGTACCGCATAGCGTTAAATACCGCTATTTCAGGTTTACGCAAACAAGGCCGATCAATTAAAACAGAAGAAGTAAACGAAAGACACTTCAATTTTGCCGAAGCCGACACGAGTGAGCAGGAAGAAAACTTTCAGAAACTGCAATGGGCCATTAAGCAATTAAGTGAAATTGAACGCGCCATGATTATGATGGCTCTTGAAGAAGTGCCCTACGAAGATATTGCCGAAACCATAGGCATAACCCAAAACAATGTGCGGGTAAGAATGAACCGCATAAGAGAAAAATTAAGAAAGCTGATGACACAGTAAGCATGGAAATAGACGATCTTAAAACGTTATGGAAAGGTTCCGGAACTTACAAGCAAAAAGATCCGGATCAGATTAGTGCTATGCTAAAAGGCAACAGCCAATCGCTTATTACTAAGCTAAAGAGAAGTGCGTGGTTCGAACTTTTATTAACCATTGCCATTGGTTTTGCTTTACTTATTTTTTCATTTTCTATACCAAATGGCGCTGTGCGCTGGTCGTTCAGCGCGATATTATTTTTACTCTTATTATACTCTATATACTACGGCAAGAAAATACGGTTGTTAAACAGGTTTAACACAGCAAATAAAAACGTAAAGCAAAATTTAGAAAGTCTCGTTAGGGATTTAACATCGTACCTTAAATTCTATAAAAGAAGTTACACCTTTCTTTATCCCTCTTACTTCTTTTTATCGTTAGCGTTTGTAGCGATGGAAAAAGGATGGGAACAATTTATTCTTAGATTAGCACAGCCAGAAGTAATTTTTAGACTCACCATAGTTGCCATTGTGTTTGTAGTAGGTGCTATGTATTTATCTAATTGGTACATGAAAAAACTGTACGGCAACCACCTCGACAAACTAAAATCTTTGCTTAACGATTTACAAGAATCAAACGCTTAAGGAAGAAAGCTGCCTGCAAATCTCTGCTCTATTTTCTGCTTCATTATTCGAAAAAAAATTCTTCGACACCAACAGTGTTACATAGGCAATTTCTTGGTCTGTATATAATTTGGCCAGTGCATGCTGAAATTCAAAATCTTTATCGGATTTGCTCTCAGTCAATTGTATGATCGGGTTAAGTTGCGCCATAACATTTTGCGTGATTTCGTTTGGCACAATTCCATACCATTGCCACACATTGGTTGTTTCTTCTGAAAGCAGAACATCAACCCACACTATTGGTTTAATATGGTTTTGTAAAAATTTTGAAATTCGAATCCGATATGGGAAATAATACCGTTCTAGTATATGCTGTTTGTCTTCATCCGAAAATTGCAAACTAATTGTAGAAAACAAAGTGCCACAACCTAAAGCAGATTGCACATCTACCAACGCGCGGGCGGTAGTATGTGCAAAACAAGCTATGCCAAGCGAATCTGAAATTGCATTTGCCACATCAACCACTTTATTGTAATCAACCGGTCTGTTTTTAAAAAATGAACCAAACCGCAACGGAACAGCGTTGCCTGCATAAGGCACAGTTAAAAAAGCATGATACAAACGCAAATGAGGCATAGCGTTTATCGTTTAAAACCAATGCAAAAGTTTGCTGATGATCAAATCAAACACTTCGAATAAAATAAGAATGATGATGATCCACTCCAGTCGTGAGCTTTCGCGCTGGTTATAAATTTCTCTGAATACAGTTAGGTTATCGTCTATAATTCTTAATGTATACTCCAACTCAGAAAACCGGATGCGTAAATCAAAATGTTTGTTTAATCCGGCATGGAGTTTATCTAAAAATTCATCATCCCACACTAGATCTGGCGCATCAAAAATGTAGATGTTTTCGGCAATATCGTTTTGGGTGTTTAGGGCGCGGCCTAAAAAGCGCATCATGTTTTTTCTGCTAATGGATAAATTTCCGGTTTGCTCTAATTCATTGGCAAAACGCTTTACTTCTGCCAATAAGTTTTCTAACACAATAAGATGATGGTCTATCGCTAAAGATTGTGCCAGATTAAACATGGCAATTCGCATAACCTTATCGTCTAACCGGCCGGTAACCAGTTGTTCAAATTCAAATGCTGTTTCATTTCCGGGTTCGAATTGCAAAGTAAATTCATCGCGTAAGGCTGTAGCTAAGGGTGTTTTTTGAAAAGGCGAAATTGTTTTCAGCCCATATTTCATTTCCTCTTCGGTAAATCCAACAAACACTACTACTCCGTAATTAAAATAGTACTGAAACTTATCTTCGCTGAATTTATAAAACAATTCTGTTGAGCTATCGTGCGATGGTTTAAGCTCTAAAAACGATTTAATACTTTTTATATCAAATTGGTTGCATGCTAAAAATGCCGTTAATCGAATTGTTTTAGGCATACCTGAAAAAATTTATGCTTTATAAATGTAAACATTTTAGTTTGCAGCCCGAAACCCAAATCTGTATGCGCATTGTTCTTATTTTCTTTTTCGTAGTATGCTCTTTACCATCGTTTGGCTGGGGCCAAACAGGGCACCGGGCAATGGGAAAAATTGCTGAGAAATACCTGAACAAAAAAGCCAAGAAGCGCCTGCACGCTTTATTGCGCGGTGAGCCTCTTGCCATGACTACCACCTGGATGGACGAAATCCGAAGCGATAGCACGTTTGATTATGCCAACGATTGGCACTGGGTAACCATTCCAAACGGCCAAACCTATGAGCAATCAGAAAAAAATCCGAAAGGAGATGTTATTGCATCTATCGAAAAAATTATTGCCGAGTTAAAATCGGGGAAATATACAGGTAACGAAGAGGTCATTCGGTTAAAAATGCTAATCCACCTAGTGGGCGATATTCATCAACCTTTACACGTAGGCATTGGGCCCGATCGTGGTGGAAACAGTGTTAAAGTAATGTGGTTTAGAGCCGACAGTAATTTACACCGTGTTTGGGATAGCGACATGATTGACGACAAAGGATTGAGCTACAGCGAACTTGCCTTATGGATAGATCAGTCTACCGAAGCAGATCGTAAAATGTGGGCGAACAGCCATGCGCGCGATTGGGCTAAAGAAAGTATAAGCTACCGCAAACAAGTTTACGACTATGGCGATGGTAAAATGGGATATCAGTATTCGTATAAATATTTCGACATAGTAAAATTACGTTTGTTGCAAAGTGGCGTTAGGTTAGCCAGTGTGTTAAACGATATCTATGGTAGCTAATCTTTACTAAAGATACCCGGTAACCACAAAATACCTCCACTTTTACTTAGCTCATTAAAAGGTACGTGCTTTTTAAGTTTAGGAATGTATACCTGTGTTTTATACTTTTTTGTATTCGATATTAGCTTATCTTTTACATCTAGAGCTTTAAACTTTGTATTGTAAGACCACAGTAAGGCAGCACAAATACTTACAACAGGTGCTGCTAAACTTGTGCCTTGGCTATAACCAAACTTGTTTTGCAATGTAGGGCAATATAAATCCACACCCGGAGCATATAGATCTACCGTTTTTTTACCATAGTTTGAAAAAGAAGCTGCAAGTGTTTCGTTCAGGGTTGGGCCGCTGGCGCCAACTTCTATCCAGGCTGTTTCTAAATTCTGTTTTGGTGGTAGCGGAAAATGCGATCTGCTATCAATATTAATTCCTTCGTTGCCGGCAGCATGCACAAACAAAACATCTTTTTCTGTTCCATACAAAATTGCCTGTTGCACAACTTCCGGATATGGACTGTAATATTTACCAAAACTAAGATTGATAATTTTTGCTCCCTGGTTTACTGCATATACAATACCATTGGCAATATCTTTGTCGCGTTCATCGCCTGCCGATGGTACTATACGAACAGGTAAAATTTTGATGGGTACACGGTGGCCTTGCTCATTTAATTTCTGTAACAGTAATGCCATTATACCGGCAACAGAAGTGCCATGCCCTGTTGGGTCGCGCACATCGGCATTGCCATAAAATTTTTCCTCATTATTTTCTGTATCCCCAATAATTTGGCGAGGGCGCCAAGTGGTATCGTACAAAGAAACAGCTATTGAATAATCTCGTACCAGATTGCCTAAATCTTCTTCGGCTTGTTTTAATTCGTTTTGTGTTTCTTGAATTAGTAGGGTGGTGTCGGTAGCTTCCATAATTTGCATCAGAACCGCTTTAGCAAATTGTGCGGAATCGGTTTTTGGCATTAATTCCTTTATACCGCGATAGGAAAGATTCTTGCCTGATAATTCACGCTCCAATATACGTTTACATGTATTCAGTGTGCCAGTTATTTGTTGGTATTGAACGTGTGCTTGTCTATATTCTTCTAGCTTCTTTTTATTTCCGTTTTTATCGCGCTCATATTTTTCAGAAACTTCCCGAAAGTAAGCCCATTCTTTATTTGATAACGAATTGCTCGGATTCTTACTTTTTTTCGATAAACGTACATACTCCCTAACAACTTCCGGTGTATCGTGTATAAGATTACCAGTTGGGCCACCTAAAAAATTCCAACCATGTCTGTCGTCTATATATCCATTGTTATCATCATCTTTTCCATTACCTGTTATTTCTTTTGTGTTAACATATAGGTAAGGGTTAATGGTATGGTGGCTTGTGTCTGTGCCCGTATCTAATACGGCAATTATCATTTTACCAGAAAAGGTATTCGGTTTCAGGTTTTTTAAAATTTTATAAAAACCTACTCCGGCCACACCATCCGTTTCAGTATCGCTAAGCCACCAATCTTGTAAAAGATCATTGTTTTGGGTATAGGCATGTTGGTTTGCATGAAATAAATACAATACAACGGTAAACAAAGCAGTTTGTGCAAACGAGTGAACGCGTGTTTTGTTAAATTTTAAAATTCTCATTATCCAAAAAAGCTACAAAATCTTTTAAATCTTACCTCAGTACTTCAACAAATAAAGTAGAATAAGTTAGTATCCGCTAATGAATGAAATTTGTAGGGTAAACAAATCGACTATGGTGATTTCTACTATACTTTTTGCGCAGGTTTTCTTTTTCTCCTTGTTTTTCTTTCATGCCTACCGCGCTAATAAGGTAATTACACTCCGAAAGAACGCCTAAAATTTAGTTTAGTCGAAATTTTTGAGGCCCTCGCGCTACATATGTAGCATGAAAAAAACAGCGTTTCTTTTCTTATTGTTTACGGTAGCAACACAGGCATTTAGCCAAAAAGTAGCCGGGATTATAGCCGATAGTACCAATAAGTCTCCGGTGGCTTTCGCACACATTACACTAAACGATCGCAAAACAGGAACCATTTCTGATATAGATGGTCGGTTTTCTTTTTCTTTACCAAGCGGCTATGCAGGTGTGGTGTACATCACCCACATAAATTATCAACCTTTGCAACTTACTGCCAATGAGTTTAGGCGTTTGTCGGTTTTATTGTTAAAACCAAAAATTACACAACTAAGCGAGATAGTAATTAAAGCTGGCGAAAATCCGGCCTGGCCTATTATAAGGAAAGCTGTGGCCAACCGTAAACTAAATGATCCGGATCGGAAAGAAAGTTATTCTTTCACCTCTTACAATAAATTGCTTATGTCGGGGGCGGGCCAAGCAATTAACAAAGATTCGCTGTTGCAGGTTAGAGAAAAGGAGGGCAAAAAACTTTCGTTAGCCGATTCTTCTCGCTTGCAAATGGATAGTTTTCTCGATAAAAGTCATTTCTATGTGGCCGAGTCGGTTACCGAAAAGTACTTTCTTCAGCCCGATAAAAATTTCGAAAAATTGGTAAGCCATAAAGCATCGGGTTTTCGTTCTCCTCTGTTTATTGCTTTACCGAACGATTATCAGCCCACCGGTTTTTATAAGGAGCTTGTTCCCCTTTTTGGCAGCAATTATCTAAATCCTATTTCGCTTAACAGCGAAAAAAAATACGACTTTGAACTAACGGATACTGTATATGTTGCAAGCGATACTTTGTTTGTGATTGCTTTTCAACCTTATTCCAACACATCTTTTGCCGGCCTTAAAGGGAAAATTTCCATCAGCACCAATAATTATGCTATTAAAAATGTGATAGCAGCCAATGCCGATCCGTTTGCTAAAATCTGGTTTCGCATTCAGCAGAATTACGAATTTGAAAACGGGCACTGGTTTCCGGTACAGCTTAATACAGATGTTTCTATGCCTGAATACAAGCTAAATGGAAGGCCGCTGCAAATTCAGGTTCGTAGTTATTTAAGCAACATAAAAGTAAACAATCAAATAAACGCTAAATTATTCAGGGGGGCGCAGGTAGATTTATCGGAAAGCATTCATGCAGAAAATATGGTTCAGTACAGGCCGGCACCTTTAGAAGGTAAGGAGTTAAAAACGTACGATTTTTTAGATTCCATACGAACAAAGGTAAACGTGCTTGAAACGTTTGATAATCTCTCTACCGGTTTGCTTTCGGGCACAATTCCTATAGGTAAGTTAGATTTAGACACCCGCCATTTATTAAAGGTAAACCGATACGAAGGTGCGCGATTAGGTGTTGGGCTGCAAACCAACCCCAAGGTTAGCAGGCGTTTTCAAGTAGGTGCCTTTGCCGGGTATGGACTAAACGATAAACAATGGAAATATGGCGGATTCTCCAAATTTATAATCGAAGAAAACAAACAGTGGTACATACAAGGCGGATACGAGAATACCATTCAAGAGGCCGGAATACAGAATTTCTTTGAAAGAATGCCCGCGCTTAGCAACCGGGTGGTACGAAACTGGCAAGCCTGGAATTTCGACAATCTAACGTTTAGCTATATAGAAACAGGTTTTCGCATTGCACAAAACTGGCAAGTGGTTGTAAACAATAAATTTATAGAGCAGCGATCTTTATTTGGGTATAGCATGCAGCGTAATTTCGAACAACACAGCGCATTTCGGTTTGCTACTACCTCAGCAGAGTTTGCTTACGTGGCAAAATCTCAGCGGGTAAAACTAAATGGGCGCACAGGTTTGGTTAGGTTTCAGCAACCGTTGTTTTCTTTACTTGTAACCCAGGCATGGCCCGGCAAAGGCGAGGCAAATAATTTTAATTTTACCCGCTACGATGTAATGGCCTCGCAGCAATGGAAGCACCGCAGGTTAGGAACTACGCAAGTATCTTTTTTTGGTGGTTATCTGCAGGGCGAAGCTCCCATTTTTTATAATTATTATGGCAGAGGAAACAGAGAATCAACATATCTGGTAGATGGATATTTTCAAACGATGGATGTTTACGAATTTATAGCCGACCGTTATGCTTCTGTTTTCCTAACTCAAAATTTTGGCAGAGTAGCATGGAATTTAAAATATTCGCGGCCCGAATTATTTGTAATGCAGGCGGCAGGTTGGGGCGAACTTAGAAACAAAGAGCTTCATTTTATTGTGCCCGTAAACGATTATGCAAATGGCTTTTTCGAGTCGGGTATCGGCCTTAATAATTTATTGCGATTTAATTATATAAACATAGGATACATGGGTTTAGGCGGGGCTGTATTTTACCGCTATGGCAATTATGCCGAAGCCAACGCACATGATAATATCACCTATCGGTTTCAATTATCTTTTAGTTTTTAGTTAAAAGATACGCGTTTATTATTAAGCAAAAGAAAACCGGCCCGCTGGCCAGTTGGTGGTCTCACCGGGAATCGAACCCAGATCAAAAGTTTAGGAAACTTCTATTCTATCCGTTGAACTATGAGACCATGTTTAGTTATTCCTTTTACTCCTCTTGCTTAGGCAAAGCCTGTTGTTCGGCCGGAGGAAGTAATTCATAATCGGGCAAGGTGTAGTTAGGGTAAATTCTTAAGAAATGGTTTTTCACTTCTTGCCACACCAACTGCCTAAAGGCCTGCAAGTTTATTTTTTTTGTGGCCGAAATAAAAATAATTTTTTCGAAACCAAATTGCTTGTAATATCCTGTTGCCTTGTCAAAATCAAAATCAGGATTTTCTTTTATTACAGTATCTACCTTGTTGAGTACCAACACCACCGGAATAAGGCCTGCGCCAATTTCTACCAATGTTTTAGACACTACCTCGATGTGGTTTTCGTGATAGGGGTGCGAAACATCGGCTACATGCAGAATTACATCGGCTTCGCGCACTTCATCTAATGTAGATTTAAAAGATTCTATTAAATGATGGGGCAATTTTCGGATAAACCCAACCGTATCAGAAAGTAAAAAAGGTATTGTGCCCATACTAACTTTGCGCACGGTAGCATCTACTGTTGCAAATAATTTGTTTTCTGCTAACACGGTAGAGCCCGAAAGTAAATTCATTAAGGTAGATTTTCCAGCATTGGTATACCCTGCAATGGCCACGCGTACCATGCCCGTTCGGGCTTTGCGCTGGGTGGCTTGTTGGCTTTCTATTTTCTTTAATTTTTCTTTTAACAGATTTATCTGATCGCGAATTATTCTTCGGTCGGTTTCTATTTCGCGTTCACCCGCTCCACCTCTTGTTCCTGTGCCTCCGCGTTGTCTTTCGAGGTGCGTCCACATGCGTGTTAGGCGGGGCAAAAGATATTGCAATCGGGCAAGGTCTACTTGTGTTCGGGCTTGTGCAGTTTGGGCGCGCAAAGAGAAAATATCCAGAATCAATAAGCTTCTATCGTATATCCTAACTTTTGATTCTTTTTCCTTAGGGTTAAATTCCTTTTCTAAATTTCTTAGCTGAGAAGGGCTTAGGTCGTCATCGAAAATTATGTGGTCGGCCTGTAAGGCGGCTATGTATTCTTTTACTTCTTCTACCTTACCTTTTCCTATAAAAAATTTTCCGTCTGGCTTAGGTAAATTTTGCACCACACGTTTTGCGGTTTTTATTCCTGCGGTTTCTGCCAGAAAGGCGAGTTCGTCCAGGTGTTCGTTTACCAAATCTAGTTGCCGGCTATCGCCAAGTGCAATTAGTATCGCAATCGTTTGTTTTTTATTCATGTTAAATGACTTCAAAGTTAAGCCGATTATTCAGCTTCTGCATTTAACCACAGGTTACTTTTTCTTAGCTTTGCTAAATTAAATGAGTAAAGCGCTTTACAGTATTTTAAGACAGACCATCGAAAAATATAGCGCCTAAACCTTATTACCCTGAGCCCTGTTTATGAAAGTCGCTGTCGTTCTCAACACCAGTTGGAATATCTACAACTTTAGGCAAAACTTTATTAAAGCTTTGCTTGCCGAAGGGCATGAGGTGCATACTATTGCTCCTAAAGACGACTATACCCATTTCCTTCAGGAAATGGGTTGTATACATCACAATGTGCGCATGGATAGCCGAGGCGCCAATCCGATAAAAGATGCAGCATTAATTGTCGAGCTTTTTTCTATTTATAAAAAACTAAAGCCCGATGTGGTTTTGCACTATACCATTAAACCCAATGTGTATGGCACTTTGGCGGCCAGTTTACTACGCATACCCAGCATAAACAATGTGTGTGGCCTGGGCACGGTTTTTCTTAAGAAAAATCTGGTTTCGGCCATTGCTATGCTGCTTTATAAGTTTAGTTTTCGCTTTGCCCGAAAAGTATTCTTTCAAAATCCAGACGATAAGCAACTTTTTATCGATAACAAATTAGTACCAGCCGATAAAACAGATCTTGTGCCGGGTTCGGGTATCAATCTAAGTCACTTTCAACCTTTTGCCTTCTCCAGAAACAAGCGCTTTACTTTTTTAATGGTATCGAGATTAATTTCGGATAAAGGTGTATTTGAATACATAGATGCCATAAAGCATTTAAAACAAAAAGGAATTAGCGCACGCTTTCAGGTATTGGGTGCCATGGATCCGGAACATAAACGCGGTATCGCTACAGAAAAGATTTTGACCTGGATTGAGGACGGAACGATAGAATATCTCGGAACAACCCAAGACGTGCGCCATTTCCTCGAAAGAGCCGATTGTGTAGTACTGCCATCCTACCGCGAAGGAACTCCACGCACTTTACTTGAGGCAGCCTCGGTGGGTAAACCCATTATCGCAACCAATGTGCCTGGTTGTAACCAAGTAGTAGAAGACCGCTATAACGGTTTGCTATGCAATATAAAGGATGCCGAAGATCTTGCCTCTAAAATGCAAACCATGGCCGAACTCGATTCTTCTACGTTAAAAAAATTCGGTGAAAACGGCAGAACTAAAATGGAACAACAATTCAATGAGAATCTCGTCATCAGCAAGTATCTTGCAGAGTTGAAAACCATTCGCCTTGTACCAACTACCTGAAATAGAACAAACAGGCTTTAAAGGTCTTATCTTGCTAAAGCCAAAAATATTTGCGGATTCGCGCGGTTATTTTGTTGAAACATGTAAGCAAAGCTGGATAGAAGCAATACCCGAATTGCACTATACTTTCGTTCAAGAAAATCAGTCTTTTTCTGCACAGGGTGTTGTGAGAGGTTTGCATTTTCAACGCACTCCGCACGCACAAGGAAAATGGGTGAGGGTGCCTTATGGTAAGGTGCTTGATGTTGTGGTCGATTTAAGGAAAGAGGAACCCACCTTTGGTAAATCTTTTAGCGTTATTTTATCAGCCGAGAATAATTGGCAATTAATGATCCCGCCCGGTTTTGCTCACGGCCTGGCAGCCTTAGAAGATTCTGTTTTCTTTTATAAATGCACAGCCTATTACAATCAACAAGCTGATGCAGGTATTTTGTGGAATGATCCTGAATTAGGAATAGACTGGGCAATTGCTAATCCTCTTGTTTCGGAAAAAGACAAACAACTTCCTCGTTTCCGCGACTTCGTAAATAATTCTTTACTTTGAAAAAAAATAACGGTGAAAAACCTTTTCTACATACTTCTAATTCTTGCCTGCAGCAGTTGCGCTTCGTATAAAAAAAGCATCATGTTTAAGGTAAACGATACTGCACCATTACAAAAAGCTGCCACAGTTGCCGAAAAAAACTATACGTTGCAGGCAAACGACCTAATTGCCTTACTTGTTTTTACTAAAAAAGGAGAGCGCATAATAGACCCCGATGGTAAACTTGTGCAACAAGGTTTAACCACAAATACACAGGCCGGTTCAGGCACTTCTACCGGTAAACCCTTAAATGAATTTGTTCTTAGCCAGGCAGGAGATGTTGTATTGCCCCTTGTTGGTTTACAAAAATTACAAGGCCTAACCATTCGTGAGGCAGAACTTTACCTGTTAAAAGAATATGAGAAATTTTATAACGATGTTTTAGTTACACTCACCTGTAAAAACCATCGGGTAATTGTACTAGGCGCCACAGGTGGTAAAGTATTGCCTCTACCAAATGAAAACATAAACTTAGCCGAAGTATTAGCATTGGCCGGTAGTGGTATAGTAGAAGGCAATGCGCATAACATTCGCCTATTACGAGGCCAGCAAATTTTTGTGGCCGATTTTTCTACGGTAGAAGGCTACCTGCAAACAAACTATATTGTACAACCGGGAGATATCGTATACTTGGAGCCGGTTAAAAGACCTTTTTTACAAGCAATGCAAGACTATGGCTCAATTGCAAATATCTTGTTGGGCGTGGTTTCAATTGTTATTCTTATACAGAACTCCAATTAAAGCACGATGGACAAAAAGCAAACCCTTTCAGCAACCGATGCCATCGACTTTGTTAAGCTAAAGGCTATCTTCTTTAAAAATATTTTTTGGGTACTCCTTTTATTTTGCACGACCAACCTCATCGCTTATTTCTACATAAGGTATACTAAAGATGTTTTCGAGGCGTGGTCAGAAATAAAACTGGAAATCAGAAGTGAAGCCAACGATTTTGGTATTACCAAAATGATGGAAAATCAAAACTCAAACATCTTATCAGGCGAAATAGAATTAATACAATCAAATCTTTTTATAGAGCGCGTTATTGATTCGTTGCACATAAATGTTACTTACTACAGCATTGGCGAAATCAACGATTACGAACTCTATGGAAACTCTCCCTTCGAGGTAATTGTAAAGTCTGCCACTTCATCTTTCACAGATGTAATTCACAAAATTCAGGAAATAGATGAAGACGAATACACACTACAATTAGCAAATGGCAATACCTACCGCAATTTCTTTGGCAGGCCACTTGTAACCGATGAGTTTAACATTACAATTGAAAAGAGCCGCACCATTAAGTTCGAAAATTTCAATACGTATTCATTTATCGTTAATTCAGAGGCAGCATTAAAAAGCTATTTTCGAGAGCGTTTAAAAGTTGAACCAAAAAATTTTAACGCCAACATCATCAGAATTTCTTTCAGTGAATTTAACGCCCTTAAAGCGAGTGATATCGTAAACAAAATAGTAGACGTTTACCTCATCTTCAGCAACGAACAAAAAAACTTTGCCAATAAACATAAAATAGATTGGGTAAGTAACGAACTTAAACAAGTAGAAAAGAAGATGGCCGAGTTCGAAGAGTATTTTAAAAACTATACCCTCGAAAATAAAACACCGGATGCCGAAGAAGATCTGAAGCAAATACTCCTGCAATTATCTTCGGTAGATACACAACGTTTTGTGCTGGCTTCAAAACAACGCTCAATTGCTTTGCTTAAAGAGGCCATGCAAGACAACACCAAACCTTTGTATTTAGGCATAGCCGATCGGGAATTACTTTCTGCTGAATTAATTACTTTAGTTGCGGCTCATCAAAAAACAATTAACGAACTCGAAAAACTAAAACTCTCTTACAAAGAAGAAACTTTCGCTTACAAAGAATTACAACAGCAGGTACTCAATACGCGATCGCAGGTTCAAACACAAGTACGCGAGATAGAAAGCAACCTCATCAAACAAATGGCTGCGTTAAATGCTAAGAAAAAACAACTTGCTGCAACCTTTACTACATTACCCGATAAAGTAACAGAATATGCCAAAAACCAACGTTACTATAAATTATACGAAGGTTTTTATTTTACCATGATGCAGTCGCGCTCGGAATTTGAAATAGCGCAAGCCGGCAGTGTGCCTAATTTTAAAATTTTATCTCGCGCCAGTATACCTTTTATTCCTATCTACCCGAATAAACTTATGGTACAGGCAGCAGGTTTTGTAGCCGGTTGTGTTTTAATATTTTTTCTGATTGGGCTGCTGTATGTATTAGATGATAAAATTACCAGCATACACGAACTAGAGAAAAATTCAGAAGTAACCATATTGGGTATTATTCCATCTTTCCGTTATTTCAAAAAAGATGGCCTCCCTGTTCTAAACCACTCGCGATCTATGGTAAGCGAAGCCATACGAACGTTAAGAACCAATCTCGATTTCTTTTCTGTTGATGCTAAAACTAAAGTAATCTCTGTTACCTCAACCGTTTCGGGAGAAGGAAAATCTTTTGTAGCGCGTAACCTGGGTGCCGTAATTGCTTTATCTAACAAACGCGTGCTTTTGTTAGATTTAGATATGCGCAAACCTAAAGACGACCAACCCTTTCCTTTTAACAATGCAGGAAAAGGAATCAGTTCTGTTCTAATTAATCAGGCAACCTGGCAGGAATGCATACAGAAAAGCAGCATAGAAAATTTTGACGTGATCCCGGCCGGCCCGCATCCGCCTAACCCATCGGAATTATTGGTTAATGGTGCCTTCCACAAACTAGTAGAAGAATTTAGGGCTGCCTACGATTTCGTGATTATGGACACTCCACCGGTTGGAATTGTTACCGATGGCATTATGGCTATGAAACAATCCGACATATCTATCTATTTGTTTCGGGCAAATTATTCTAAAAAAGAATTTTTATATAACCTGGAAAGAGTACGCAAACTACATCAAATCAAAAATCTTACTGCTGTATTAAACGCATTACCTGATACGGCCGAATCGTACGGATATGGGTATTATCACGAAGAAAAAATTAGCAAACCCTGGTATAAGTTTAGTAAAAGCTAATGGCAATGTGGCATTGGTTTAAACGAAAAACAGAAAACACGTATATACCTCCGTTGTTAACGGATATTCATTCGCATCTGCTGCCCGGGTTAGACGATGGCGTACGCACAACAACTGAAAGCATCGAACTAATAAAATGTTTTCAAGACTTAGGATATACTCGACTTATAACAAGTCCGCACGTACACGAACTTTACCGAAACACAGCAAAAAGTATAACTCAGCAACATCAAAAACTTACCGATGCATTAGTACAGGCAGGCATAACTCTAGAAGTTATTGCCACTGCCGAGTACAACCTCGATGACTGGTTTATTTCACAATTTAATACCAACGAAACCCTGCTGCCATTTGGCGGCAACTACTTGCTTATCGAAACTAACTTCTTTGCAGAACCCCTCATCTTAAACGAAATCATTTTTAAAATAAAATCAAGAAAATACAACCCGGTATTGGCCCATCCCGAAAGGTATTTATACTTACAAAAAAACATGGCGCGCATAGAAGATTTACAGCAGCGCGGTATTTTATTTCAACTTAATTCTGTTTCGCTTGCTGGCGCATACGGCCCCGCTGCAGAACGCACCGCACGCGAACTAATTGACAGAGGCATGGTACACATTTTAGGTAGCGATTGCCACAACAAAGCACAGTTCGACCTGTTAATAAAAGCAAGAAAAACACGCTATTACGAAAAAGCGCTTGCTTTACCTTTGCTTAATTATTCCATCTAACCCAAAAAGTATGATTACGGTAACAGGCGCAAACGGATTAGCCGGAAGCTACATTGTGAAAGAATTAGTAGCACATGGCAAAAAAGTACGTGCCCTTGTGCGTTCTACTTCATCGTTGGCCGAACTACAGGAAATTCGAAACAAAATAGAAATCGTTTTTGCCGATGTAAATGATTACACCAGCCTCGAAGAAGCTCTGGCAGGCAGCGAAGTAGTAATCCATACTGCAGCAGTAGTTTCTTACTTGCCTACAGATAAAGCCCTGATGCGCAAAGTAAACGTTACAGGAACGCAACATGTGGTAAACGCTTGTTTACACCTTCATATACCCACATTGGTACACATAAGTTCTGTTGCAGCATTAGGAAAAAGTACCGACAGTCAAAAAATAGATGAATCCGCCAAATGGACAAACGACCCCACCGTATCGGACTACGCCCAAAGTAAATACGAAGCAGAGTTAGAAGTTTGGCGAGGAAGCGAAGAAGGTCTCAACACAATTATACTTAACCCATCTGTAATTTTGGCCCCCACCGACTTTGATAAAAGCAGTGCCCAACTTTTTGGGTATGTGTGGAAGGAGAAAAAATTTTTTACCGAAGGAACCATCAACACGATAGATGTACGCGATGTTGCCACTGCTGTACGTCTTTTAGTAGATAACCATGCTGCCTTTGGTGAACGCTACATATTGAGTAATGAGGTAATTTCCTATCAGGATTTTTTTAACAAAGTAGCCAACCAATGGAATAAAAAAGCTCCCACAATAAAAGTTTCTAAACGTTGGCTTCAGGTAGTAGCCAAACTAGAAGCCATTCGCGCATTTTTTACTGGTAGTAAACCTTTAATTACAAAACACACCGCAAATCTGGCCGGAAAAAAATACACCTACATCAACACAAAAATAAAGCAAACCCTGCACTACGAGTTTCAACCGATTGATGCTACCATTCAATGGTGTTGTGCGGAGTATAGGAAAAAATTTGAAAATAAAAAGTGATAATATCAGCCTACATTTGCAATTGTATTTATTAACTTTTGCAAACGCTTAACACATGGCAAAAGAATTTCGCAAGCGGGAAGAGGAGAACGAACTAATCAAAAAGTACGAAGAAAATCTGCGCAAGAAAGATCAGGTTTATTTCGATCTGGAGGATTATCACGAAATCATCGATTATTATTTATTCAGAGGTAAAAATAACAAAGCTTTGCATGCTTGCCATTTGGCAATTGTGCAGTTTCCGTTTTCATCTGAAATGAAAATAGTGAAAGCACAAATTCTATCAAACCTGGGCGAACACGAAGAAGCTCTCGAGATACTTTCTGATATAGAAAACATTCAACCGAACGATCCTGAAGTACTTTTAACCAAAGGCTCAATTTATTCGCTACAAGCCCGCCACAACGAAGCCATTGCCTGCTACGAAAAAGCCTTGTTGTTAGCCGAAGATAAAGATGAAGTATACTATAACCTGGGGCTTGCCTATCAAAGTTTAGAACGTTACGAAGAAGCAATAGAAGCCTATAAACAAGCCATAGAATTAAACCTAAATCACGAAGGCGCTTTATACGAACTCGCTTTCTGCTTAGATGTATCGGGGCAGTTAGAAGGAAGCATTGAATACTATAAAAAGTTTATTGATGAAGATCCTTACTCGGCCGCAGCCTGGTATAATCTGGGTATAGTGTATAACAAACTCGAAAGATTTAACGAAGCGTTGGAAGCATATGATTTTGCCATTGCTATAGATGAAACCTTTGCCTCTGCCTATTTTAATACAGGCAACACGTTTATGAATCTGGGCGTCTATACCAAAGCATTAGAATCTTTCTTAAAAACAATAGAATTAGAAGGGCCCAGTCCCGAAGTATACTGCTGCATAGGTGCTGCCTACGAAAGCATGGAACAATACGAATTAGGACTTAAATATTATCAAAAATCTACCAAACTAGATACCCTATACGATGAAGCCTGGTTTGGCTGTGGCGTATGCCTTGAAAAAATGGAAAAATGGAGCGAAGCCAACCACCATTACACCAAGGCTCTAAAACTTCATACCGAAAATGTAGAATACTGGAAAGCCGTTGCCCACTCCGATTTTAAAGTTGGGCACATACCCAGAAGCCTGGAAGCATACGAAGAAGCATCCAAACTCGATCCCCTTGATAAAGAAATTTGGCTCAATTGGTCTTTTATTTACTTCGATCAGGGAGAATACGAAAAGGCTATAGACATCCTCACCGATGGATTCGATCATATACCAGACGATGCCGAACTCTATTACCGCATGACGGTGTACTTAATAAACTCAGGTAAATTTAAAGAAGCCTTCAATTATCTGGAAAATGCATTAATTTTGGACTTCGATGGTCACCTTACCCTCTTCGAGTTCTTTCCGCAATTAGAAACCCAGAAAGCACTCTATAAGATCATCGAACAGTTTAGAAAAGAAAACAATAAATGAACTACGATTTAAAAAACCTTCCTGAGCGTACCCGAAAGCCCAGGCAATATGGCTTTACTATGGCCATGGACAAAGGACTTAGCGTGCGCGAAGCAGAAGATTTCGTATCGGTTTGTGCCGATCATGTGGACATCGTAAAACTTGGGTGGGCCACATCTTACGTAACTCCTAATCTGAAAGAGAAACTAAAAGTATACCGCGATGCAGGCCTACCCTGCTATTTCGGAGGAACACTTTTCGAAGCCTTTATTATACGCGATCAGTTTGACGACTACCGCAGAGTACTCGATAAGTTCGATATGAAATTTGCCGAAGTATCGGATGGCTCTATCGATTTAGATCACGATAAAAAGTGCGACTATATCAGCAAACTTTCTTCCCAAGTAACTGTACTGTCTGAAGTAGGGTCTAAAGACGCAGATAAAATCATTCCACCTTATCAGTGGATCGAACTCATGCAAAAAGAATTAGATGCAGGCGCATGGAAAGTAATAGGCGAAGCACGCGAAGGTGGAAATGTGGGTTTATTTCGATCAACAGGCGAAGTACGCTCTGGCTTAGTGCAGGAAATTCTAACTAAAATTCCTTTCGAAAAAATTATTTGGGAGGCGCCTCAAAAAGCACAACAAGTTTGGTTTATTAAGTTATTAGGTGCCAATGTAAACTTAGGCAACATTGCACCAAATGAAGTAATTCCTTTAGAAACCATTCGCTTAGGATTACGGGGCGATACGTTCCTTCACTTTTTAGGAATAGAAAGAAAAAAATCGAATACAACACCACCTTTCGAGGTAGAATAAAAAAAGTTGTGAAGAAGTTTTCAGACTACGTTCTTTTATATAGCAAAGGCATAGCCATGGGCGCTGCCGATGTAATTCCCGGAGTATCGGGAGGCACAGTTGCCTTTATTACCGGCATTTACGATGAATTGTTAGCTTCTATCAATAAAGTAAACACCGATGCTTTAAAACTTTTATTTCGATTTCGAATAAAAGAATTCTGGGCTGCAATCAATGGTAAATTTTTACTAACCCTTATTGCAGGGCTTGTTACAAGTTTATTGTCTTTGGCAAAGCTGATGGTCTTTTTGTTGAAGACATACCCTATTCTCATTTGGTCATTCTTTTTTGGATTGATATTAATCTCAG
This sequence comes from Flammeovirgaceae bacterium, assembly GCA_021298355.1. GTDB lineage: Bacteria > Bacteroidota > Bacteroidia > Cytophagales > Cyclobacteriaceae > Chryseotalea. Next base: position 5,888 of record JAJTEH010000004.1, on the reverse strand, counting down.
CGCCATTAGTATTGCGTGAAATTAAACACTGGACATGGCAATCATTATTTGGTTTTGCCAGTGGAATTGCGGTAGCATATTATATCACTGTAGTTACACCCACTGAAAGTCCAACGCATTTACCTTTTATTTTTTTTAGCGGGGCTATAGCTATCTGCGCCATGATTTTACCCGGCATTTCCGGAGCCTTTATTTTATTGTTGATTGGAAAATACCAATACATGATAACGGCATTAATTAACTTTGATATCCCGGTAGTGTTGGTTTTTGTAAGCGGATGTTTAGTTGGTATCTTATCCTTTTCAAGATTGTTAAGCTGGGTACTTAAACATTATCATGCAGTAACTATTGCAGTACTCGCAGGTTTTATGCTAGGCTCGCTAAATAAAGTTTGGCCCTGGCGCGAAGTATTAGAATATGCCACCAACAGCAAAGGCGAACAAATAGCAGTATTCGACAGAAGTATTTTGCCACACAGATATTTCGAAGTAACAAAAGGAAACGATCCCCTCATCTTGCAGTCTATTTTAATGATGGCTCTTGGAATTTTTATAGTGGTTTTAATTGAACGAGTAGCAACTAGACTTAAAATGAAGTAACATGGAAAAGGTATTTGGATTAATTGGCGCAGCTGTTGGCCACTCCTTCTCAAAAAATTATTTCGATGAGAAATTTTTTAGAGACGGTTTGCGCGATCACCACTATGAATTGTTTCAGTTACATAAAATAGATGAATTGAGTAATCTGTTGGCCGATACAAAAGGACTTTGCGGTTTAAATGTAACGTTACCCTATAAGGAACAAGTCATAAAATTTTTAGATGATATCGACCAGGCGGCTAAACAAATTGGTGCCGTTAATGTAATTAAAATTAAAGACGGCAAATTAACAGGGTATAATACAGATGCTGCCGCTTTTTTAGAAACAGTAGAACGTTGGTTGCCAAGTGAAGTAAAGTTTAATGCATTGGTTTTAGGAACAGGAGGTTCGTCTAAAGCAGTAAAGCAAGCACTAAGCACACTTAAAATACCTTATAAACTTGTATCGCGAGAAGAAGGAAAAGCAGACTTTACCTACGAACAAATCAATGCCGATAAAAAAATTATTAAAGAATCAAATCTTATCATCAACACCACCCCACAAGGTATGCATCCTAATACCGAAACAATGGCACCCATTAGTTTCGAACATATCGGTAAAGACCATTTCGTATATGATTTAATTTATAATCCGGCCCGCACAGTTTTTCTGCAAAAAGCAGAAATGCACGGAGCGTTAATTAAAAATGGTTTAGAAATGCTGCACATACAAGCAGAAAAATCCTGGGAGATTTGGAACAGCTAAAAATAGACCGGAGCTAAACTCCGGTTTTTCTTTTTTAGGACGAGTCCACACCATTGCGTAAATTTCTATCTAAAATACTCAGCTTTGGAATTTAAATTAACAAGCGAATACCAACCAACCGGTGACCAACCCAAAGCCATTGAACAATTAGTAAATGGCGTAGAAAGAGGCGAACAACACCAAACCTTACTTGGTGTTACAGGTTCAGGAAAAACGTTTACCATTGCCAATGTTATTGCTCAAACACAAAGACCAACACTAATTCTAAGTCATAACAAAACACTAGCAGCGCAGTTGTATGGCGAGTTTAAACAATTCTTCCCCGATAACGCTGTAGAATATTTCATTTCATATTACGATTACTACCAGCCTGAAGCTTTCATTCCAACATCGGGCTTATACATAGAAAAAGATTTATCGATTAATGAAGAGATAGAAAAGTTACGATTAAGCGCAACATCTTCCTTATTAACCGGAAGAAGAGATGTAATAGTTGTTGCATCTGTATCGTGTATATATGGTATTGGTAATCCGGATGAATTTGGTAAAAATATAATTCGCTTACGTGCAGGCGAAACCATTGCCCGAAACAGATTGCTCTTTGCCTTAGTTGATATTTTATACAACCGCACCGAAGCAGAATTTAAACGCGGAACCTTTCGCGTGAAAGGCGACACTGTAGATGTATTTCTAGCTTACGCAGATTACGCTTTGCGTTTTTATTTTTGGGGAGATGAAATCGAATCTATCCAAAGAATAGATCCTATTAGTGGAAAAAAATTATCAGACGAAAAGGCCGTCACCATTTTCCCTGCCAATCTTTTTGTAACTGGAAAAGAATCTTTACACCAGGCCATCAGAGAAATTCAAGACGATTTGGTTTTACAAATACAAATGTTCGAAGGAGAGAAAAGACATTTAGAAGCCAAACGTTTAAAAGAAAGAACAGAGTTTGATATTGAAATGATGCGTGAGTTAGGATATTGCTCGGGCATAGAAAATTACTCACGCTATTTTGATAGAAGAAAAGTTGGCCAACGACCTTTTTGTTTGATTGATTATTTCCCCGATGATTTTTTAATGGTGATAGATGAAAGCCATGTTACAGTGCCACAAGTGCGCGCCATGTGGGGAGGTGATCGGTCAAGAAAAGTGAATTTGGTTGACTACGGTTTTAGATTGCCTTCAGCATTAGATAATCGTCCGCTCACGTTTAATGAGTTTGAAGAGTTAATGCGCCAAACGATTTATGTGAGCGCAACTCCTGCTGAGTACGAATTACGCAGATCAGACGGAATTGTGGTAGAACAGATTATCAGACCTACCGGATTACTCGACCCATTGATTGATGTGCGCCCTAGTAAAAAACAAATTGATGATTTGCTGGAAGAAATTGATGAACGCGTAAAAAAACAAGAACGTGTTTTGGTAACAACTCTAACCAAAAGAATGGCAGAAGAACTTACCAAATACTTCGACAGAGTTGGCGTAAAATGTAGATACATCCATTCGGAAGTAAGCACACTCGATCGTGTTGAAATTTTACGCGAATTAAGATTAGGTGTTTTCGATGTTTTAGTGGGTGTAAATTTATTACGCGAAGGGTTGGATTTACCCGAAGTATCGCTCGTGGCCATTATGGATGCCGATAAAGAAGGATTCTTGCGCAACCAACGCTCGCTTGTACAAACGATAGGTCGCGCTGCGCGTAATGTAAATGGTCGTGTAATTATGTATGCCGATTCTATTACAGAAAGCATGCAAACAGCAATTGATGAAACAAACAGAAGAAGAAAAATTCAATTAGAGTATAACGAGGCCAACGGTATTGTACCTAAAACAGTATTAAAATCTAAAGACTCAATTTTAGGACAAACGAAAGTGGCCGACTCTAAACGTTCGGCAAAAAATTACTATATCGAAAATGAAGAAAGCACTTTAGCGGCAGATCCTGTTGCGGCATTTTTAAGTAAAGAAGAATTACAAAAAATGGCCGACCGCACACGCAAAGCCATGGAAAAAGCCGCTAAAGAATTAGAATTTATGCAAGCTGCTAAACTGCGCGATGAGTATATGGCCATTCTAAAATTATTGGAAGAAAAAAAATGAAATTTCTGCGCGAAATAGGCAGTTGGTTTTTTACTGCTTGGGCTTTACTTGTTTTTATTGCTTGTATGCTAACCTTGTTACCATTTGTAATTATTCCTTTATTAGCTGGTACACGGATTAGTTTTATTGGCTATAAAGCTTTGTGGTTATGGGCGAAAATTTTTTCGGTTCTAACGCAAATAAAATATCAGTTAATTGGCAGAGAAAAAGTAAACAAAAACACATCGTACATTTTTGCATGTAACCATACATCTTTTTTAGATGCCCCCGGAGTTAGGCTTATGATACCCGGAGAGTTTCGTCCTATCGCAAAAAAAGAACTTTCACGTATTCCTGTTTTTGGGTGGGTAGTATCATCTGCGTGTATTTTAGTGGACAGAGGAAATGCTGAAAGCAGAAAAAAAAGTTTGCAACAAACAATTGACATTCTAAGACAAAAAATTTCTGCTTTAATTTTTGTAGAAGGCACACAAAACAGAACAACTAATTTGTTACAACCCTTTAAGGATGGTGCGTTTAGAATGAGTTTCGAAACCAACACACCTATTGTTCCGATGGTGATAATGGGTGCAGCCGATTTAATGAAACCCGGCCAGTTAAAAATTAAAAGTCCGGGTAAGATAAAAGTAATTTTTGGTGAGCCTCTTTACCCTTCTGCTTTTAACGAAAACATTTCTGCCTTTAAAGAAAAAACTTTTCAGGTGATGTTAAACTTAATACAGCAGTACAGATGAAGAATTTTCTGTTGGTTTTTATGGGAGGAGGATTGGGCAGTATATCGCGCTATGCTTTAACTTTTGTTTTTCCGGCTAATAAAAGTCAATGGCCGTGGGCAACGTTTGTAGCCAACCTTGTAGCTTGTTTGATACTTGGTTTTGTAGTGGGTTTAATTGCAGATAAAGTGCAGAACCAACACGTATACCGGGCATTTTGGCTAACCGGTTTCTGCGGAGGGTTTAGTACTTTTTCTACTTTTAGTGCAGAAAGTTTACAAACTTTTCAACAAGGTAATGCGCTTTTATCGGTTAGCTATATGTTTTTGTCATTTCTCACTTGTGTTGTTTTTATTGCGGTAGGGCAATGGTTGGGTAAACTGCTCTAATATGTTTTAGTCATATCATCGGGCACACAGATGATAAAATCAGCTACATTTTTATTGGCATCCTCTAATTTGCTGATGTCTTTTTGTTCCACTACTTGAATAGTAAAAATTCTTAATTTATTGTTTGCCTGTACTAAATACCAAACGATTCCTTCTTTGTTTTGTGAATGGTAAGAACCATTGAAATGCAAATGCTTGCCTTTCTTATTTTTTAAAATAAAGTAAGCCATGGTTGCATCTTTTACAGCTTGCGATTTGGCCATGTTTTCTCCGGCTGTTGCAGGGCCATGGCCGCCCATTTGGCTGATCATGTTTTTGTAACCTGGTAATGATAAATCGATGGTGATGGGCAAAGGCGCAATAAATTTTTTTGCTTCAGGTTGTAAGGTTTCGAGCGATTCAATTCCCTTTTTATACACCATGTTTGCATAACGCCTTGGCACATTGGTAGCTACAACTTTCAATTTATTTTCTTTGGCAAAATCAATAATTGGTTTGTAATCGTTTTTATAATTATCCCAAACTTTGGCTTCATTCAATACTAGTTTTTCATCAATTAATCCATTGAGGTATTCATCCAGAATTAACTGATTATCGGCTTCAAACATTTCCATGCCTAAGCTTAGGGTATTGTCTTTAGTAAATAAATCTTTGGTTACTTGCAGTTCTAACCAGTGTGCGATGCTATTATCGTGCAACTCACCAAAAAAGATAATTTCATTTTTCGCGGCTTCATTTATCAAAGAAGTATAGTCTGATGCTTTACCATCGCTGGTATAAATCAGGTAAGCAGGTTTGTTCTGCGCCAGCGCAAGCGAACTCATGGATACTAGTATAAACAGAATATTTGCTTTCATATAAAAATCTTTCAGTACAAAGTTGAAGGATTTTTTGAGTAAAAAAAGAAGAATAATGTATCTATTTGATGATATAAAAGCAAAGCAAAACAGTCCACGATAATCATGGACTGTTTTATTAAAGATTTATATAGAAGAAATTTTTAAGAAAAGCTTAGCAACTATTGCTAACATCAATTACTCTGCTGTTTTCGCAAATAAACTTTTCCGTATTGCGATTTTATTTCTGCAGTGTAAACATTTTTTCCTGTATACACTACGGTAGACCACTCTCCGATATCATCACTACCTTGCTTATTGACTGGCTTTTCTGTTAGGTTTGTTAATATTTCGCCAAATTGTGTGTGTGCCTCTAATTTTTTATAACCATCTTTTGGTACTACAATGTCTACTCCCGTGTACGGAGAGTTTGCTACGAGGTTCGCCAAAAATCCGTTAACTTCAATTAACCCATAGGTAACTTCAATTTGCACGTT
>JAJTEH010000070.1 GCA_021298355.1 Flammeovirgaceae bacterium | reverse complement strand
AACTCTAATTGAGAATACAAAATGTGAGCATCCTGCTAAAAAACAAACTCATTATCAAATTCTAAATCTCTTAAATGAACTTCCTTAAGTTAACAACTATGGTGTTGTCACCGACCATTTTAATGTCTTTATCACCGACCATTTTAATGTCTTTATCACCGACCATTATAATGTCTTTATCACCGACCATTATAATGTCTTTATCACCGACCATTATAATGTCTTTGTCACCGACCATTTTAATGTCTTTGTCACCGACCATTTTAATGTCTTTATCACCGACCATTATAATGTCTTTGTCACCGACCATTAACTTTCATTACTTTACATGTGCTCGGCATAATGAGTTAGAAATCCCCAATCATCTACGTTTAACTCATAAAATCGGGCTGATGAATAATAGTAATGTTCTGGCAGTTTACACAAATCAGCTTTTACTGGATTTTCGTGTATGTAATCAATTTTTTGTTCTGCTACTTTCTTGTTAAACATCGTTGCAACAAAAGGTCTTCTTTCCCAAAAATGGTACGCTCTATCTTGCTGCGTGCTTTTATAGTTTTGTAATTCTTCATTTTGTCCATTGTCTATTAAGTTGAATTTTATTTGCTGTGCAGTGAACTTTAGAAACATGTGACTTGTATTTTTATCTTTCCAGGCTTCTTGCTTGCTCCAAAGCAAGTGAATATGATTTGGCATGATAACGAAAGCATATAACCATATTCGCTTTTCTTCTACCATGAAACGTAAACTGTTCATCAAAATATCTTTACGTTCGTCTGCTTTGAGAAGGGGCTGCCAGTTAAGGCAAGTAGCTGTAAAAAATTCAATTCCGTTATGCATAACTTATAAATAATTTACTTGTTGGTTACGCAACAAGAGGCACAATAGAATTACAAGGGTATACTTTGCTGATCATTAAAAGTATCAGGCAAGAACAATTTACAACTTAAACTTACTAACAATAATGGTTAGATGTAAAATAGGTAAAATAAAAATAGTTGGTGAAAATAAAAATGGTCGGTGACAACACCGACCATAGGCAAAATGCAACACTTTGGGTAGATGGAAAAATCGACAATACAATAGATGGTAGTAGGCAAGAACTACTCGCATATTTATATCTCGAAGAAAAGTAAAACATAGATATAAGATCATATTTCCTCCTAACAGGTAGCAACCATCCGCACTTGGTATAAACCAGTATAATTTTGGCTTGATGTAAAACATAATCCGGCAAAACTAGAACCGTAAAAGATAATTGCCTGCACCAACTTGCTTGCTCATTAAACAACAAGCAAATGAAAAACAGAACACCCATTTTCTACTCCCTCTTTTTTGTACTTACTCTTGTAATAGCCTGCGATGAAGAAGATGCACCGCCAGTATTTCAAGTAAAAGATTTTGAAACTACCATAGAAGAAAACCCCTCAAATGGTTTTGTGATAGGAAAATTAGAAGCCACCACAAACAAAGGAACATTAACTTTTACGCTTACAGAAGAAAGTGTGCCAGGAGCATTAGAACTAGATGCGGCAAAGGCAGAATTAAAAGTAAAAGACAAAAGCAAATTTGATTTTGAAACAACAACAAAACTTACGGCAAAAGTAAATGTAAGCAATGCCAATGTGGTAAAAACAATTAATGTAGTTGTTAACATAAAAGATGTGCTAGCAGAACCAATAGCACCATTAGAAACTTTGATGTCAAAATTTAACCCAGAACTTGGTTTCTCAATAGACGCTAATTCTGTTTTTAACCTTGGATATAAATTCAAAGTGCTTGATAATAATATACAGATTACAGCACTCGGTTGCGCGCCAGTAACTGATGGAGAATATACTGTTACACTATATACAAACGACACTGAACAAGTTTTAGCAACAGCTAAAGTTATGGCAGTAGGAGCATCAGGAAATAAGCTTAAGTTTTTTTATGCCGATCTCAACACCAAAATAAATTTAGAGAAAGATAAGACATACACCGTAGGCTACTCTCAGCCAAAAAATCAAGCATTTTTCACTATTAACAATTCAGTTTTAAATGACCAAAAACCATTAACAAGTATAAATATTTTAGGTGGGTTTTATAACATAGGAAATTTAATTCCCCAATTTGAAATTGGTGCCATGGCAGGAGCTGATGTAAAGTATTCTAAAAACTAAGTTTTTCATCAGTAGAATGATAAAAAAATAAAAGGTGCACATGTACCACAAACAAAAAGAGCTTGTTAACCAACAAGCTCTTTTCGTTTTATACCACAAAGCTTTTCCTAATTTAAAACGAGCACTAGTAAAGGCAAGTAGAACAATGTCATCCGCACATATTGCTTTGGCTTGTATACATATTGCTTTGGCTTAGATACATATCGCTTTGGCTTGTATACATATTGCTTTGGCAACGATACATATCGCTTTGGCTTGCATACATATTGCTTTGGCTTGTATACATATCGCTTTGGCGTGCATACATATTGCTTTGGCAACGATATATATCGCTATGGCTTGTATACATATTGCTTTGGCAACCATACATATTGCTTTGGCTTAGATAAATATTGCTTTGGCTTATATAAATATTGCTTTGGCAATGATACATATCGCGTTGGCAACTATACATATCGCTTTGGCTTGCATACATATCGCTTTGGCAACGATACATATTGCTTTGGCTTGCATACATATTGCTTCATGCTCTTCCGTACTGGCAAGTCGGAAGCCATACCGCAGAATTTATAATCCGAACATTTGTGTAAAAGTTTTATTGGAGAAAAGGGTGTTGTTTAGTTTCATCATCCACACTAAAAGAGTAGATGGTTTAAAAGAGTATCAATAAAAAAAGAGCTTGTTAACCAACAAGCTCTTTTCGTTTTAGGTTACCTAAAATTTATTGTGCTCGGGTGGCCTTCATCGGGAAGGAGCCAAACTGCCCGATCGTCATCGTGCCATTCATCGCATCTCCTTCAATAATAGCTTTTACAAGTATGGTTGATGTAAACCCACCAAACGAAACATCGTAACTGAACGTTATTTCGTTACCGGTTACTTTCACATCCTTAATAGGCAATTCTTTTTGCATGCGGTTGCTGGTAATGGTTCCGCCATATACGTCACCTTCTTTCGTAATGCTTAGGTTTCCGTTTCCGCCCTGTGGCGATTCTATCGTGTAAGTCCATTTTCCATCAGCTTTAACAACCGCTGCCGGGTCGGCCCTTTTAGTATCATCTGTTTTAGCGGCCACCGCTGGTCTTCCGCCACCACCCGGCATGCCACCACCGCGTGGCGCACCACCACCACCACTAAAGCCACCGCCTCCGCCACCACCTTGGTCGCCACCACCTTCACCTTCTTTTAAGTCATCGTTGTTAATGGAGCGTCTTCTTCTCGGTTGGTTATCAAAGCCCATTTTACCAATGCGGTAACTAATGTTTGCTCTAAAGCTGATGTTGTTTTGTGTAGTAAGCCCACGCTGATTAATGGTTGGCGTAGTAGTTTCGTTACGAATAGTAATCGACTCGGCAAAAAAGTTTTCTATACCAATTCCAAAACTACCTTTCTTGTTTTTAAAATCTTTGCGCACAGCTAAACTGTAAATACCAAAACCACCTTGCATGCCTTGCAACAACACACGTTTACCTCTATAAAAACCAAAGAACTGTAAGCCCCAACCTTTCTCGAAAGAATAACCACCAAACAAGCGAGCACTAGGCACCCAACCTTCGTTGCGTGCACGTTGGGTGGGGTCGGCCACATTATTATCCAACACAGCATAAAATACATCGCCACCACCGCTTAGCGATAGCTTGCCAACGTTAATGTTTAAAAACAAACTTCCTCCGTAGGCTTGCTCTTTACCAATGTTGGCATACCGTGTAATAATGGTGTCGCCTTCAAACTCTCGTAACGACTGAATGGCATTATCAGTATTGCGATAAAATCCGGAAACGTTAATAGAAGTTCCTTTTACAAAAGTAGAGTATCCTAATTCGAAATTATCGGTAAACTCGGGGTCTAAACGCGGGTTACCAATGGTTTGGTTTAATGCGTTGTTGCTTTGTTGGCGGTTAGGATTTAAAAACTGAATGGATGGTCTTTGAATTCTCCTGTTATACGATGCTTTCATCGTGTTGCCATTCTTTAACTTTTGCGAAAGGTTAACACTGGGCACCAATACATCAAACTCCGGAATATCAATGTTAGTTTCTGTTCTGGAAAACGCATTAATGGTGGTGTACTCGTAGCGCAAGCCCGACTTAACACTAAAACCACTTTTAGCAGAATAAGTATACGAACCATACACGCTGCTAACATCCTGATCATAATTTAACTGGTTGTTATTTTGTTGTGCGGTTTCGTAAACACCATCGCCATTTCCATCGCGAAGTGTAAAAAAGTTACTGGTAACTTTTCTGATAATTTGTTTTACACCAGTTTCGAACATTTGGTTGGTGCCAATGGGTGTTTGATAATCTAACTGTAACGTGTATTCTTCATTTACACCATCGTTAATATTTTGTAAACCCGAAAAAGAGGTAGTCGCTAAGTTTTCAATACGGCTAAAGAAATCGTTGTTTCTATCGTTGCGGCTATACGAACCCAAGAAGCTAAGTTCGCGTTGGGGTTTCTCGAAAGTTCTGGTGTAGGTAAGGTTAGCATCAATGGTTCCCGATTCGCCAACCGTTTTGTTGTTCGATAAATTTCTGGAGTTGAGATCTACCGAATTGTTTATAAATGTTTCTGATAAGAGATTATCCTGGAAACTAGTGTTATTACGAGCGCCATATCGTACAGAGGCAGCCATCGAATTAAATTTATTGATGTCGTAATCCCAACCCAAAGTATAGTTACCAAAAATGCCTTCGTTTAAATTTTCCCCCTTCTGTATTGTTCTTCTTGTTTCATTTTCATTAAAAATAGTTTGATCGTTTTCAAACCTACCATCAATATTGTAGTTGGCTCTACCAAAACCACCCAACGAAAAACCCATTTTCTTTTTGCGGTAGTTACCGTTCAACCCAAGATTAGAACCTCTGTAACCAACACCGGCATCGATATTAAGGGTTAATCCTTCTAAAGTATTTTTCTTAGTGATGATGTTGATGATCCCGCCTGAGCCTTCTGCATCGTATTTGGCAGAAGGCGATGTAATTACTTCTACCGTTTTAATTTGATCAGCAGGAATTTGTTTTAAAGCATCGGCCACTGAACTCGCCACAATGGTGGAAGGCTTATTGTTGATTAACACTTGTATGTTGCTGCTTCCGCGCAAGCTTACATTACCATCTAAGTCAACAGAGAGAAGCGGAACTCTTTTTAATACATCTGTGGCATCGCCACCGCGCGCAGTGGCATCATTTTCTGCATTGTAAATAGTTCTATCAACTCTTTCTTCGATTAAATCTTTTTTTCCTTCTACTACAACTTCATTCAATAATTTTGAGCCTGTGCTTAGTTTGACGATACCCACATTTACATCGGCACC
>JAJTEH010000031.1 GCA_021298355.1 Flammeovirgaceae bacterium | reverse complement strand
TTGAAAACAGAAAAGATTTAAAAATATGGCACATAAGAAAGGCGAAGGTAAAGTAAAGAACGGTCGCGAATCGGAAAGCAAACGATTAGGTATAAAAGTATTTGGTGGACAGAAAGTAGTAGCGGGCAACATTATTGTTCGCCAGCGTGGCACCAAACATCATCCTGGTAAAAATGTAGGCATGGGCAAAGACCATACTTTGTTCGCGTTAACCAACGGAGTAGTAACCTTTAAAAAAGGAAGAGAAAACAAATCTTTCGTTACCGTTACACCAGCCGAAGCGTAAACATCAAAGTTTTTCGTTAAAAAATTAAAACCCACCCACACGGTGGGTTTTTTGTTTTCGGCTAAACAATCTGGTACTAAAAGTATTACTGTTTAAAAAAAACATAAAGCCAAAGAAAATTTCGATAAAACCTTTATCGGTAATATTTGATCCTTTATCAATACTTTATAGATTTGTTAAAAGTAATACTATCAGCAATACCTAAAATAAGGTAAGGAAGGATAGTATTATTATTTAAACCTAACCTAAACAATAATCTATGAAGAAGTTTTTACTGCTGTGCAGTATGCTTGTCTTCGTGTATTCGTATGCGATGGCACAAGAACGTACGGTTTCAGGGCGAGTTACATCCGCAGAGGATGGATCGTCTCTACCAGGCGTTAACGTGGTTGTTAAAGGGTCAACCATTGGCACCGTTACCGATGCAGACGGTAACTACAAACTTTCTGTTCCATCAACTGGTGGGGCGTTAGTTTTCTCGTTTATAGGCCTAAAAACATCAGAGGTCGAAATTGGTGAGCGATCCGTTGTAGACATTGCTCTTAGTCTTGATGTAACCCAGCTGAGTGAGGTTGTTGTTACAGCGCAAGGTATTGCCCGCGACAAGAAGGCGCTGGGTTATGCTGTTTCTTCTGTTGGTGAAAACCAAATTGCCTCGAGACCTCAAAACGATTTAGGTAGAATTTTACAAGGCAAAGTACCAGGCGTAAACATTACACCAACAGGGGGTACATCAGGAACTGCTACAAATATCCAGATCCGCGGATACAGTTCTGTTTCTGGTAACACACAACCACTTTTTGTTGTAGATGGGGTTCCTTTTAATTCTGCAACCAACAATGGTTCGGGGTTTACAACCGGTGGTGCGGCAACAGCAACAAGCCGTTTTTTAGATTTGGATCCTAACAACATAGAAACTATTAACATTCTTAAAGGCCTTGCTGCTACAGTTACCTATGGTGATCAAGGAAGAAACGGTGTTGTTTTGATAACTACCAAATCGGGCAGAGGGAAATCGCGCGCAACAGAAATAACTGTTCAACAGAATTTCTCTGTTACTGAAATTGCGTCATTACCAAAGTTTCAAAGCAAATGGGGGAATGGTTTTCAAGGTTTAGCTGGTCCTTTCTTTAGTAACTGGGGTCCGGAATTTAGCGAGATAGATTCACTTGGTCATCCTTATCAGTTTAGCTCAGATGCGGCATTGCTAAATGCATATCCGGAGTATTTCTTTCAAAGAATTCCATACGAAGCAGCACCTACCATTAAAGATTTCTTTAGAAAGGGAGTTACAAGCAATACATCTGTGAACTTTAATGGCGGGAATGATAAAGTTGGTTTTAACGGTTCAGTAGGTTATTCTGATGAAGAAGGCTTTGTGCCGGGTAACGATGTTAAGCGTTTGAATATAGGTACAGGTATAAATGCGGCTATTTCAAAGAAGTTAACATTTAAATCATCTTTCCTTTTTGCAAGAACAGAAGTAGCCACGCCTCCATTAAATGCCGCTACAGGTGGTGGAGCAACTTTGGGAGGTGTACCATCATTATATGGTCAGTTTTTATATACACCTCGAGATGTAAATATTTTTGAATGGCCATTTGCAACACCAAATGGAGAAAGAAGTATTTTTTACAGAGGTGGTAATGATATTGTTAACCCACTTTGGGCTTCTAAGAATTATTTAGAAGGAAGTGTAACTAACAGGGTGTTTAACTCGAGCAGTTTCAGTTATGATTTTAACGAAATGTTTAGTTTCACATATCAATTTGGATTAGATCATTACACGGAGGCACAAGAGCGTAGATACAACCGAGGTGGTGTACAAGGGCCAAACGTAATTAACGGTGTGTTTCAAACACAAAACATAACCAACACGATTATCAACCACGATTTCCGAGTAAACTTTTCAAAAGAAATCAACAGTGATATTAATGTAGTTGGTTTGGTTGGTTTTAATGCCCCCAACGACCAGTTTCTACGCGATGGATTATATTCAGAAGGACAAGGCGTTTTTGGTTTGTTCCGCCACTTTAACTTTTCGACCGCATCATCTAGAAGTGTTGCGTTTGGTGGAAGAATATTAAATACTACTTCTGAAGAGCAACGCATGGGTATCTATGCAAGTGCGCAGGTAGATTTTAAGGATTATCTGTTTGTTACCTTGGCTGGTCGTAAAGATTGGACATCAACTTTAGAGCAAGCCAATAACACCATATTTTATCCTAGCGCAAATATTGCGTTTGTACCAACCGATGCCTTTACCAATCTCAAATCAAGTACGCTTAACTACCTAAAGTTGAGATTTGGTTATGGAACTTCAGCAGGTTTCGCACCCCGTACATATGGAACAAGAACATTTGCTTTAGGAAACTCGCGCGACTACTTAGATTTAACAGGTTCACCCATTGGTTCTAACGAAGTATCCAACTTTTTAGGGAATCCAAGTTTGAGGCCTGAACTTCAGCGAGAATTTGAAGTGGGTTTTGAAGCAAAGTTGTTTAACGACCGTATTAACATAGACTTCTCGGCATTTAACCGGACCACTAAAAATCTAATTACCGATACACCTCTTGATCCTTCAACAGGCTATAACCTTACATTTACTAATGTTGGTGCATTAGAAAACAGAGGGATAGAATTAGGTATTACCGGGCAACCGTTACGCTATAAAGAATTTACCTGGGATGCAACACTAAACTTAACCATTTTAAGACCTGAGGTAACAGATTTAGGCTCTGCATTGGAAAATGTACTCATTGATGGTTTAACAACCCGTGGTAACTTTGCGATAGCCGGATTACCGTATGGTGTAATTATGGGAACTGCTGCTTTACGTTCACCTAGTGGCGAGAGAGTGGTAAGAAATAGTGATGGTTTATATGCTGTGGATCCGATCCTAAGGGTAATCGGAAATCCTAATCCGGATTGGACATCCTCACTCATCAATACATTTTCATATAAAGGCATTTCCTTGATGGTTCAGATAGATTATCGCCAAGGAGGGGATATGTATGCTTCAACACCATCGGCAACGTTGGGTCGTGGTGTTGTGGAAGAGGGCAACAACCCGCTGGATCAGGCATATATTTTACCAGGTGTAAGACAAGTGCCAATAGCCAATGACAACGATGGCGTTGCGGATGGCTACATCAAGAATGACATTGCTATTACAGCATCTGATTATGGATTTAATACCCAGTTTAATGGCATAGATGAAACGGCCATTTTTGATGGAACAAATATACGTTTACGAGAAATAGCTATAAGCTATCAGTTGCCGAAAGCATGGTTGGCAAAAACACCAATTAAGTCTGCATCCATTCAGATAAACGGGAACAACTTGTGGTTCAATGCAGTGAATGTTCCCAAGAATGTAAACTTCGATCCGGAAGTATTGAGTACCGGGGTAGGAAATGGTAATGGTTTCGATTACCTAACCGGCCCTAGTGCGCGTAGATACGGTGTGGCCTTACGTGTAACTTTCTAAACAGATAAGTATGAAATTTATAAAATATATAGCCTTAACGTTATTAATCGTTATCGCCTCTTCTTGTGATCTGGAATTACAAGACGATCCGAACGCAATTAAGCTTGAGCAGATTAACCCCACGTTAATACTGAATCGTATTCAAATTAACTTTGCAACCTTTTTTAATACGGCCAGCACATTTGGTATGCAGATGACGCGCATGCAAAACTCTGGTGGTGCAGATTATCCGAATACCAATCAACCTACAGCCTTCGATGGTCTTTGGACTAATGCCTATGCAAATATCTTAAACGATATTTATGTATTAAAACCAATAGCCGAAGCACAAGGGTTAACCAGGCACCTGGCAATAGCCCAAACTATAGAGGCCTATGTTTTGTTGACATTAGTAGATTACTTTGGTAAAGTACCTTACTCAGAAGCATTTAATGGATTAAACAATCCAAATCCAAAAGCAGATGAACAGGTAGATTTATATAACAAAGCCATCGAGCTTTTAAATAAAGCTAAGCGAAACTTCGGGCTTGCCCCCAATCCCTCTGGTGCTGTTGCTTTTGATTTTTACTATGGAGGTACAGGAGCTAGCTGGGTAAGACTTGTTAACTCTCTTAAACTAAAACTTTTCTTAAACTTAAGAGTAACATCACCTACTAGTGCACAGGATAGTATCGTACGAGTATTGAACGATGTCGGTGGATTAATTACAGCTCAAACACAAAATTTTGTGTTTAGATACGCTACTAACACGGCCGATCCGGATTCTCGCCACCCTCGCTGGATAAACAACTGGTTAACCGGAGCTAACGATTACATCGCCAATTATTTGATGTGGCAGATGAACTGGGGTTATAATGTTCAAGACCCACGTATGCGTTATTACTTTTATCGTCAAACAACAGCTAATAACACTAACCCGAACAACATTCGTTGTATTTTAGAGCAAGTACCTGCCCATTATCCTAATACAGGTCCGGTTGCTGGTCCGGGCGGTTTTCCACCATCAATTGACAGAAATGCAACAAATGCCGCTTGGGGTAGAACATTTTGCTTTCCGACAGCAGCAGGGTACTGGGGTAGAGACCACGTAGACCCTCAAGGAATTCCGCCAGATGGTTTGTTAAGAACAACATGGGGTGCTTACCCAGTTGGAGGTCGTTTTGATGCTAATAATGGGTTAGCGGTAACAAATGCTACCACACTAGCAAACAGTATGCGTGGTGCAGGTATTCAGCCAATTATGATGCGTTCGTTTGTAAACTTTATGATAGCTGAAGCGGATTTGTACCTAACCTTGCCCGCTGCATTTGAAGGAACCGCACGTACACAATTCGAAAACGGAATCAGGAACTCTATTGCCGATGTTAGGGATTGGACGGTAAATGGAACCTACGGTTCTAATGGTTTCGGTCCATCACCAACACAGGCTGCAACTATCCAAGCATTTACAGGCCACGACAACACAGCCTTTAATGCTTCTGTAAATGATTATGTCACAAGAGCACTAACATTTTCAGATACTAGTCCTGTACCAATTCCAATGGGATATGATGCATTAGTTGGAGCCTCCCAACCTGTAAATGAGTTGATGAATTTAGTTGCCAGAGAATATTGGATTGCATTATATGGTAATGGTGTTGAGGCTTACAACTTAATACGCAGAACAGGCTTCCCGAGAGGTATGCAGCCGGCTATTGCTCCAAACCCTGGGAAGTTCCCAAGAACTTTCTGGTATCCTGTGGTGTATGAAGCCAGAAATGCAAATGCAACGCAAAAGCCCAATCAAGAGGGAACTGTTTTCTGGGATAATGCTTCAAGTAATTTAGATTATTAATACAAAAGACATTGATATGAGATTAACAAAATATTATTGGATTTTGGCTGCAGTACTCGTTAGCGTTACTTCCTGTCGCGATGAAAGCCTATATCCTTTACCTTTTAACGACAGAGATTTTGCAGCTTACTTGCGCATGTATAGTATTGCCAGCAACGTTTTGGATATAAATGATCCTGCCAGCTCAGGTTTTGAAACAGAGTTTGAAATTGTTGATAAAGAAGGTGGCAACCAGTTAGAGTCTATAAACTTCTATGCCACTTTCCGCAAAACTACAGGAGCACAAACTGCACAAGGTATAACCGATGAAGTATTCATTAAGAATATACCGGCTGCTGGGTTGTTTGAAGATGTACCTGAACCTACCTATTCTGAATACAAGCGAGCTACCATTCGGATAACGTACAACGAAACACTAACTGCACTTGCAACAGCACCTACGCAAACGGGTACAGAATTCTGGCCATCATTGGCAAGAAGAATTTCTATGCCTGCTCCTGCAGCTGGCGATCAGGTTGTTTATCGTTGGCAAATTGTGATGAAAGATGGTACAAAATACACGGTAAATAATTCACAAGGTACTATCCCGGCACAGGCGAACATGACAGCCAACATTACAGGAGGTCAGTACTACAGCTCGCCTTTTCAATTTACCATGACGTTGCGCGCATTCACAGCGGGATCTTATTTAGGTAATTATAGACTAGATCAAATAGCAATTTGGTCGCCTAATCATTCAGTAGCAATTCACGCATCTTCGTTCCCATCTTATATGCGTGAGGAATTATTTCAGAGTGGACAAACCGTTACACTAGCTGTACCAGCGGGTGGTTTATCAACACAACGCGAACTAAATGTTACTTACCGCGGTCAGACATCTCGAATGCTTTTAAATTTTGAGCAGACAGATCCGCTGGCAGGGCAAGCTGCAGCAAACGTAACGGCCGCTTTAACAACAGTTTTTGCACCAGCTGCAGCCCAAACGGGTGCCAGAGGTACTGTTTTCGTTCAATTACAAGATTCTGGAGCTGATTGTAGTGCCGAAAGAGGCTTGTATTGGGTAACACCCATAGCAGGTTTATTCGGAAGCACAGCCGCTGGTAATAATCCTGCAACTACTCCTTTAGGTTCGCGTCTACCACAGGGTGTTATTCCTAGTAGGGGTTTCTATCTAACAGGTTCAACAGGAACTACTCCAGGCGATGTATTCTTTATAGCAGTAGACGATGATGCCGATGAATATGGCAGAAGAAATGGCTACTGTACATGGACGCGCAGAGTGTATTTAAGACTTACCAAGCTCTAGAGTTTTTTGTATTAAATAGTCTAAAAAGCTGCCTCAAAAAGGCAGCTTTTTTTGTTTATAACCAGTAAACAAATAGTTGAACAAACAAAGGTTAGCTTACTAATAAAATAGCAATACTTCCATTTTTTAAAGTATTACCAAAATAAAATTTCTTAAAAAATGAATATCGCAGTATTTTGTTTTGATCTTTATAGAATTATATTCGAACTTTAAATTAAACCTAAACCTAAACCTATGAAGAAGTTTTTACTGCTATGCGGTGCAGTATTGCTTTTGCATACCTATGCATTAGCTCAAGAGCGCACTGTATCCGGCCGGGTAACATCTACCGAAGATGGCTCGGCTTTACCAGGTGTTAACGTGGTTGTAAAAGGAACAACCAATGGCACCGTTACCGATGCAGACGGTAACTACAAACTGTCTGTCCCCTCTGCACAAAGTGCATTGGTATTTTCCTTTATCGGACTAAAAACATCGGAGGTTGTTGTTGGCGAAAGAACAGTGGTTGATGTATCGTTAGCACTGGATGTAACACAATTATCAGAAGTTGTTGTAACTTGGTGTTGGGGTAGCAACAGAAAGAAGAAAGCTCGCTATTTCTGTTGAATCTGTTTCCTCAGATAAGTTGCCACAAGCGCCAACTGCATCACTTGATCAAGCCTTAGTTGGAAAAGTAGCTGGTGCACAAATTTCATCAGTGAGCGGAGATCCTGGTGCTCAAGTTCAAATTCTTTTACGCGGTATTAACACAATCCAAAGGGGCACCACTCCAATGATTTTAGTAGATGGTGTTCAAATGGGGCCAACTGCTTTAAACACACTAGATTTAGCCTCAGTAGAAAGCGTTGAGATAGTTCAAGGTGCAGCCGCTGCTACGATTTATGGAGCACAAGGTGCAAATGGTGTAATTCAGGTAATTACCAAAAAAGGTAAACCAGGAAAAGTCCAAATTGATTTTTCAACATCAATAGCAACAAACGAATTTTTAAATGTTGGTAATCTGCGTAAAGCAGACATGCATGCATTTGCAACAGATGCTAATAACAATGTTGTTACTTCCGGGGGTGTTCCAATTACCTTGGATAATACAGATCTTACCTGGAGTGGCGGTATAGTTTACAACGCTCTAGACCCAAATAGTAACGCCAACAAACCATATGGTGCAAATTTTAAATATTACGATCACTTCGATCAATTTTTTGCAACAGCAAAAACAACAAATAATCTCTTACGCTTATCAGGAGGTAAGGAGAAATTTGATTTCTCAGTATCTGTTTCAAACAACAGACAAGAAGCAGCTGTAAAAAATGGAGGTTATGTTGACCGCTCGAACTTTACATCTAATCTTGGTTTCGAAATAACAAAAGGGTTAACCCTTCGCTCGATCACTCAACTTGCTTATACAAAAAATACAGTTAATCATTATATCTATGGTGTGTTCAATTCACGCCCATTTGTAAACTTTGATGAGAAGGATGTGGATGGAGATTATGGAGCTAACTATGGTGGAGCTGGTGGAGTGAATGGTTACAATCCAAATTATTTCAATCAATATACTGATGACTTAGTAAGAACCATAGATGTAATACAAAGTTTTGATGTAACATATAAATTCCCAAAATTCGTTGAGATTAATTCGAAATTTGGTCTTAACTATCAAAATAGAGAAAGAATTTTTACTATCTTGAACCAAACTGAAAATAACAATAATCAAGCTGTAGCATATTATTGGGCTGGTAACTTTGTGGATGATGAAACAGGTGAAATTGATAACTACAGAACAGAAACATCATTTAGAAATTCAGTAACTAAGGCAACTATCAATTTTGATTTAGAAAAGGATTTCAACCTAAGTCTTCCTATCAAGACTTCTACATTAGTATTATTTGATTTCAGAAAGAATGTAGAAAACCGGTATACTACCTATGCACAAGGATTACCAACATATACTCCATACACACCTGCAAATGCAAACAACTTTAGGGTAGTACAAGGCACAGATTTTACGGGTAGAATTCCTTTTGTTACTTATGGTTACTTAGTAAACCAACGAGTTGAGTATGGGGATTTATTTGGATTCTCTGCTGGTTTTAGAACAGACTATTCATCTGCATTTGGTGAGGGCTCAAAGCCATTTACATTTCCTCGCGGAGATGCATTTTTTAGATTCTCAGGTTTATCCTTTTGGGATGATTCTGGTATCTCAAATTCTATTCTCGATTTAAAAATTCGTGCAGCCTATGGAGAGGCGGGGATTCAGCCATTCGCTTTTGATCGATATGTAACGCTACCTGCAGGAACTGTAGGAGGCAGTAGCATTTTTAAAGCGCCTGTAACATCTGCAAACTCAGGTTTAAATGTAGAAGTTTCAAAGGAAACTGAAGTGGGACTTGATGTTGTAATAAATGCTTTAGATAATACTGCATGGTTAAATAACATTACTTTATCAGCAACTTATTGGGATAGATCATCAGATGATGTTATTTATGAAGTTGATGCAGCCCCTTCAACCGGAGTAGGAAATATAAAGACGAATGCATTCGGATTGGCTTCAAATGGCTTTCAATTCTCGCTATCAACAAAAGCTTATCATAGTGATGATTTCACTTGGAATCTAACCACTAATTTTGGAAAAGCAACCTCTGAAATAACAAGTGTAAAAGGTGATGGAGAAATAGTAGTGTTATCAGCTGCGGGAAGCACAAATTATGTTTTAAGGGCAGGCGAGAAAGTAGGCCAACTTTATGGTTATAAAATACTAACAAGAGTTGATGAAATTAATCCTCTGACAGGTCAACCTTTTATTCCAGCAAATGAACAAGGCAACTATACCGTGGCTAGTAATGGATATGTAGTTGAGAGAGCAACCAAGCAACCATATTTTACTGCCGACTTGTTTAGCTTTGGCGATCCAAATCCTAACTTCAACATGTCGTTTATCAACGATTTTACTTATAAAGACTGGTTGAGTTTCGGCTTTCAATTAGATGTAGTATCAGGCAACAGATTGTACAATCAAACAAAAGAATGGATGTACAGAGATGGAATCCATTCTGATTATAATAATCCAATTACAATAGATGGTGAAACAGGAAATTGGACAGCTTTTTATAGAGGAGCATACGCCCAGCGTGCATTTAATGGAACCAAAGATTATTTCTATGAAGATGCTTCATTTTGGAGATTGAGAAACGTAAATGTTGCAGTAGATTTTGCCAAACTATTCAAATTAAAAGGTTTCCGGCAATTACAACTTGCATTTACGGGTAGAAACATATGGACTAAAACCAACTATTCCGGATTAGATCCAGAAATTAGCTCTGGTTCATTAAATTCTGCATGGGATCGAGGTACTGACCATAACACAATGCCCAACCTAAAGACATATCAGATTGGCTTAAACATCGGACTATAAAGTTACGAACATGAAAAATATATTAAATCAAAAATCATTATTGGCATTAATTGCCGCCATGGTTATCTCCTTTTCTTGCCAGGATCAACTCGATGTAAAGAATCCTAATGAACCTACAATTGAATCTCTCAATTCAGAAAACGGAATAGTAAATTTTGCACAAGGCAGTGTTTATCTTAATGGCTTTGTAGACTTAAAGTATGTAGATGGTGTCTTGGGCCGATTCTTAGGAAATGGTTACCACGATTTGTGGGCAGATGTCGTTGGCGCTGAAGCAGCTAATGTATTTATGAACCAAATTGGTGCTCCTTTCAATGTAATTCTTGATGATGATTCAGAAGTGCCTAATCCTGGTTCTCCAAGATCACAAGCAGAACTAATTAAGAATAACAATGTGAATGCCAATGCAGGAAACAACCCGCTATTCTATGATTGGGCATATATGTATTCGTTGAACAATGTTTGTAATGTTATTCTTAACTCAGTAGAATCAGTAGAATTCGTTTCGGATGCTGACACCAAAAGAAACGTTTTAAAAGCATGGGCACATTGGTGGAAAGCTTTCGCATATTCCCGAATTGGATCCGTGTATGTTGCAGGAGTAATAAACGATGAGCCTAACGTTACAAATGGAAACTATGTGACAAACGCTCAGATTTTGGATGAAGCAAACAGACAATTGGATTTGTTGGAAGATATTTTGGAGACACAAACAAATACGCCTGTATACACAGAATTTTTAGGCAGATTGATACCAGACTTTTTCCAACAGGGAAAAGGAAATCCTCTTTCTCCAGATGAGTGGAAACGAAATATTAATACGCTAAGAGCTAGAATTTTATTAGCCAATAAAAGAGTAGAAGATATGACTAATGCTGACTGGAATCAGATAATAACCTTTACTACCAATGGTATCCAAGAAGGTGACAATGTTTTTACAGTTAGATCGAACTCAACGGGTGATATAATTTCTGCTAATACAGGAACAATAGCAACAAAATCAACAGGTGATCCAAATGGCGAAGCTACTTATAAAATAAGCGAGAGACTTGTTTCAGATTTCAGAGCAGGCGATCAAAGATTCGATAACAACTTTATTGAATTAGATGAGCCATGGATTGGTGAAAGCGCAAGAGGTAACTCATTTAATACAAGATGGCAGTTAGTGGATGGTGGTAATGGAATAGATGATGTAATTGTTTATGGAGATAAAACGCCAGGCGCAACAGAAACTTATGTTTCTGTTACTTATGAAGAAAACTTATTAATGAGAGCGGAGGCAAACATATATCTTGGAAATATAAATGCTGGATTACAACTAATAGATGAAGTTAGGGATTATCAAGGAGCAGGATTAGCCGCCCTAGATGGTAGCGGTTTAAGCCAAAATCAAGCAGTTGAGGAGTTACGTTCAGAGAGAAGAGTTGCTCTACTATTTAGATACGTTTCATTTTATGATGCAAGAAGATATGGAATTTTAGATCCGCTTTCAGAAGGTGGTGGAAGAACAGGTGCAATTGTAATTGACAGAGATGGGAACTTAAACATTAATGCAACAATTGATTATCAGTTCATGGATTATTTTCATGTACCTGATAATGAGCTAAAGTATAACCCACCGGTTTCTGGGTCTGCCCCGGTCGTAAATTCGAAATTTATGTAATTAATAGGCCCACTTCGGTGGGCTTTTTTTTACCGTTTTTCCATTGTTTCTTTGCCCCCATGTTGCAAAACAATCTTCTTATTCAAGCTGCAATGGGGCAGCCAACTTCCAGAACTCCTGTATGGCTTATGCGCCAAGCAGGCAGAATTTTAAAAGAATACCGCCAAGTGCGCGAAAAAGCTGGCTCATTTATCAACCTGGTTAAAAACCCTGAGCTAGCAGCAGAAGTTACCATTCAACCGGTAGATATTTTAGGGGTTGATGCAGCCATCATCTTCTCCGATATCCTCGTTATTCCCGAAGCCATGGGTTTACCCTACGAAATGGAAGAAAGAAAAGGACCTGTTTTCCCATCAGTTATTCAATCTAAATCTGATGTAGAGAATTTGCGCATTGCCGAAGCACACGATTTACACTATGTGTTAGATGCCATTCGCATCACTAAAAAAGAACTGAATAACCGCGTGCCATTAATTGGTTTTGCAGGCGCACCTTTTACGCTTTTAGCTTATATGGTAGAAGGTGGAGGAAGCAAAACTTTCAGCAAGGCCAAAAAACTTTTATACACCCATCCGGAAATTGCACATGCCTTATTAGAAAAGATAACACAAAGTACAATCAATTATCTAAAAGGTCAGGTAGAGGCAGGGGCTAATCTTGTGCAAGTGTTTGATTCGTGGGCAGGCATTTTAAGTCCGGAACAATACCAGGAATTTTCTTTAGCCTACATCGAGAAAATTTGTAAAGCTATTCCTGAAGTTCCTAAAACTGTTTTTGCGAAAGGTGCATTTTTTGCACGCGAACGCATGAACAGCCTATCGTGCCAGGTGGTAGGTTTAGATTGGAATATGGATATTGAAGAATCTAAAAAGATGTTATCTAACAAAGTATTGCAAGGCAACTTAGATCCTTGTGCCTTGTATGGTTCGTATGATGCTGTGAAAAAGGAAACCATCAACATGCTTAATCAATTTGGTAAGCATACGCACATTGCTAATTTAGGGCACGGATTATATCCCGACACAGACCCCGATAAAGTGCGTTGTTTCATCGACACAGTGAAGGAATACAGTGTTACTTTACACTAGATTAACAGATAAATCGTAAATTTAACTGTATGAAATACCTCCCATTATTTCTTCTGATTGTACTCACATCAAACCTATTTGCACAAAGTGCAAAAGAAGATAAATCAGTAGCGTTAAAAAATTGGATACCCGATGAAATGGCCGGATTAAAAACCGACAGCAGAAGTTTTTCTAAAGAAGTTAATAGCGAGCAAGGCCAATACCTGATGGCCGTTAAGCAATTTACAGACGGAGAAAAAACCATTAACGTTGTTGTATTTGATTACGGAAGTAATGGTGCAAAAGTTGAAAGTTCTACTAAAAGTTGGAAAGAAGGAACAGTTATCGAAAATGACCAGCAGTATTTCGCACATAGTCTTTTACAAGATAATAAAGCCTTCGAACAAGTAAATAAAACGGATAACCAGGCTCAATTATTAGTTTATATAGCTAACCGTTATTTGGTTACGCTTAGCACCAATCAAGGTTTAGATTTTGCTCGTAATGTAATGGCTCAATTAAAGTTAAATCAACTTCCAAAATGAAATTAACTTTGCTCCTTCTTATTTCATTAATTTCTTTAGGAGCAAGTTGGGAGAATAGTAGTAAAGCCTTATCGCCAAAGGAGTTAAGTTCTTTTATTCCGAATAAAATTTTCGGTTATAAAAAGCAAGCTAAAGAAACATCGCGTGCCATAAAAATTGGTAACATCAGCTATAGTTTATGTGAAAAACATTACCTGAAAGAAAAGAATGAAGTAAAAGTGCTTTTGTTCGATTATGCCGATGCCCCTATTATGTATACACAGGTAATGAGCGACCGCGAAAAAATGATTGCAGTAGACTCGGTGTATTTTTCTCCTTACGAGTTAGTGGTTGGAAAGGCATATCAATCGTATAATCCTAATCAAAAATCGGCTCAGTTTTTTGCGGGCATCAACGAGCGTTTCTTCTTGCAAATAAGTTGCGATAACTGCACACAAGATTTTCTTCTACCGGTTATTCAATCCATCCGATATTCTGAATTCCCAAAATAAAAAATCCGGCTTACACCGGATTCTATTCTTATCTGTTATCGATAATATTATTGAAGCATTTTTAATAATGTGGTGAGTTTGCTTTTCAAACTTCGTCTGTCTACAATAAAATCTAAAAAGCCATGGTCGAGTACAAACTCGGCACTCTGAAATCCTTTTGGTAGATCTTTTCCAATCGTTTCTCTGATAACGCGCGGTCCTGCAAAACCAATTAAAGCGCCAGGTTCTGCAATATTAAAATCTCCTAACATCGCATACGATGCCGTTACGCCTCCTGTTGTTGGGTCTGTCATCAATGAGATGTACGGAATTTTTGCCTGATCGAGTTGAGCAATTTTAGCGGAAGTTTTTGCCATTTGCATCAACGATAAACCAGCTTCCATCATGCGCGCACCGCCCGAGCGGGAAATCATTAAGAAAGGTTTTTTGTGTTTCAAACTGTGGTCCATAGCACGTGCAATTTTTTCGCCTACCACAGAGCCCATCGAACCACCAATAAAAGCGAAATCCATACAAGCCACCACCAAATCCAAACCATTCATTTTGCCATAGGCAGTACGAACGGCATCTTTCAATTCGGTTTTTGCTTGTGTTTCTTTAATGCGTTTCGGATATGCTTTTGTATCTACAAATTTTAATGGATCGCCCGACTCCATGTTCACGTCTAATTCGGTAAACTCATTGTTATCAAACAATACTTCAAAATATTCTGCCGAACCAATGCGCACATGGTAATCTTCTTCGGGCACTACATATGCATTGTTTTTTAATTCGCGCGTATGAATAATTTTTCCTGCCGGAGATTTAAACCAAAGTCCATCTGGTACTTCGCGTTTGCTTTCGGTAGGTGTTAAAATTCCTTTATCACTTCTCTTGAACCAAGCCATGATATTTTACTATTTGTTAATAAAAAAATTAGCCAATGGTCAATCATTGGCTAATTATATTAAAATGATTACGCTAAATCGATAGACTTATCGAGGTAAACATCTTGAATAGCATTTAAAATTTCAACGCCTTCTTTCATGGGGCGTTGGAATGCTTTTCTTCCGCTAATCAAGCCCATGCCACCTGCACGTTTGTTGATAATTGCTGTGCGAACTGCATCTGCCATGTCGCTGCTGCCTTTAGATTCTCCACCCGAGTTAATCAAACCGGCACGTCCCATAAAACAGTTGGCAACCTGGTAACGGCACAAATCGATGGGGTGATCTGAAGTTAATTCAGAATAAATTCTTTCGTCTAATTTACCGTAGCTGCTGCCACCGGTATTCAATGCCTTATAGCCTCCGTTATTTTCGGCTAATTTTTGTTTGATGATGTCAGCCTGAATGGTTACCCCCAAATGGTTAGCCTGGCCGGTTAAGTCTGCCGAAACGTGGTAGTCAACGCCATCTTTCTTAAACGCACTGTTACGGATGTAGCACCATAAAATAGTTGCCATGCCTAATTGGTGGGCACGCTCAAATGCTTTTGCAATTTCTACAATCTGGCGTGTAGCATCTGCCGAACCAAAATAAATGGTAGCGCCAACAGCAACTGCACCTAAATTCCAGGCATCGTCTACCGAACCAAAAAGAATTTGCTCTGCTTTGTTGGGGTAGGTGAGGAGTTCGTTATGGTTTATTTTTACAATGAAAGGAATTTTATGTGCGTATTTGCGCGACATCATACCCAATACACCAAAAGTTGTAGCTACACCGTTGCAACCACCTTCGATGGCTAATTTTACAATGTTTTCCGGATCGAAGTAAGCCGGATTTTTAGCGAAGGATGCGCCTGCACTGTGCTCAATTCCCTGGTCGATTGGTAGAATGGAGAGAAAACCGGTTCTGCCTAAACGACCTGTATCAAATAAATTTTGTAAGCTTCTTAAAACTTGTGGGCTGCGATTACTTTGCGCGAAAACCTGATCGACATAGTGCGGATTAGGTGTAATCAACTGCTCTTTCGAAATGGTTTTGCTTTTGTGGTTAAGGAGGTACTCAGCGTCTTTGCCAAGTAAATCTGTAATGTTTCTGGACATAGGTTTGAATCTGAAAGGTGACAAAGTTATCAATTTATCTGAGAGTGCCTTCTGTTTTTACTCACGGATTGCGGTGGCGTAAAAACAAAAAATCCGCCTTTTTGGGCGGATTTCCTTATTTCTACTAAAAGATTATAATTTTTCTTTGATGCGTGCTGCCTTACCTTGGCGGCCTTTCATATAGTATAACTTAGCTCTGCGCACTGCGCCTTTCTTTACAACTTCAATTTTATCGATAGAAGGAGAGATGATAGGGAACACACGCTCTACACCAACACCATTCGATATTTTACGCACAGTGAAAGTCTCACCATTTGCGCTAGAACCTCTGCGCTGAATTACAACGCCTTGGAATTGCTGAATACGCTCTTTATTTCCTTCTTTTATTTTAACGTGAACGTTCACGGTATCGCCAGCTTTGAAAGCGGGGATGGTTTCGCGTACTTTGGCGAATTCCTGCTCTACGATTTTAATTAGATCTGCCATAACCCGATGGTGTTTTTGAAAATGGACTGCAAATGTAGGGAAAGAATCGGTAATTGCCGAAGGTAATCTTAAAATTTTCAGTAATCTTTTAAAATATTGATTGTCAGATTATTCCAACAAATCTGGTCTTCGTTGTGCTGTTCTTTTAATAGCTTGTTCTTGCTTCCAAAGGTTAATTTTGGCCTCGTGCCCCGATAACAAAACTTCTGGTACGTTCCAACCTTTGTATGTGGCAGGCCGCGTGTAAACAGGAGGTGCCACTAATCCATCCTGAAATGAATCGGTTAAAGCAGATGTTTCATCGTTTAAAACTCCGGGTAAAAGTCGGATAACAGCATCTGCCACCACAGCCGCAGCCAACTCACCACCCGACAAAACATAATCGCCTATGCTGATTTCTTTCGTTATTAAATGTTGGCGCACCCGTTCATCTACTCCTTTATAATGACCGCACAATAAAATAAGATTTCCCTTTAAACTTAACTGATTTGCCATCGCCTGATTAAACAACTCCCCATCCGGACTCATATAAATTACTTCATCGTATTGGCGTTTGCTTTTTAAATCGGTAATGCAATTATCGATGGGTTCGATTTGTAATACCATGCCGGCTCCACCTCCGTAAGCATAATCATCCACGGTTTTGTGTTTGTTGGTGGCGTAGGCTCGCAAATCGATAATGTCAACACTTACCAAACCTTTTTTTTGTGCACGCAAAAGAATAGAGTCGCTAAACGGACTTTCAACTAATTTGGGTAAGCAAGTGATGATATCAATGTGCATGGCACACAAAGGTATAAAATTAGCGTAAGGCAGATGTTATTCTATCGGCCACCATTTGTGGTGTGATTAAATTCAGGCAAGCAAAATCGCCTCGGTAACATTTTTCTTTTCCGAAAACAGAACACGGTCTGCAAGGCAAAGTTGTTCTGTCGATTTCGATAATAGCATCTTGTGGATATTGAAAAGGACCAAAACCTGTTGCCGTGTGTGTGCCACCCCAAATAGAAAGAAGTGGAACTTGTAGCAACGAAGCAAGATGCATATTAGATGAATCCACGCAAAGCATGAGTTGGAGTTGTTGCATCAATTGCAATTCTTGTGTGAGTTTTAACTGACCGGCCACTATGCTTACGTTAGCAGGAAACGCTTCCTTTAAAGTTTCGAAAAAGGCGACTTCTTTCGCACCACCACCAAAAAGAAAAAAGCGATAGGGTTTTTCTTTCAATAAAATTGAAAAGAGTTGAAAGTATACATGAACAGGCCAAATTTTAGAGGCATGCATAGCAAAGGGAGCTACGCCAATCCAGGTTTCTTGTTTACTTGCTTTTTCTTTTTGTAAGAAATCTTCTACGAGCTGATCGGGAATTGAAGAGGCTGAAAGATGTTTTTCTTTTTTGATTTCGAAAGGAAATCCGATTTGAGAAAATACTTGCTGATAACGCTCAACTGTATGGAGAAGCGGTACAAAGTTATTTTTATCTTTTTGTGTGAGTAATTTCTTCTCTTTCCTTCCTTTATTAAATCGAACTACAGATACGCCTGATAACCGCAGGAAAAAACTAAGCATACGCGTGCGTAAATGATCGTGTACATCCAATACAAAATCTGGATTTAGTTTTTTTATTTCCTGAGCCAGTTTCCATAAGCCGGAGAAACCGGTATATGTTTTATCTACATCGGCAGGCAGGCATTGTACACGTTCGAGGTTGTTAAAGAACACCGTGAATTTCGGTCGTGTTACGATGGTAATTTTCGCATCCGGGTAGTGTTGCGTAAACGCTTTTACAACTGGTGTTAGCAACACCACATCGCCCATGGCAGAGAAACGCAAAACTACTAGGTGAGGCATAGATGGTTTTTTATGGAAGAAGTTAGACGTTAGATAGTAGACGTAAGTAGTAAGATATAAGACGTAAGACAAAACCGTGATAGCCTTTTTTAATATTTTCTTTGTGGAGATTTTTACTTTTAGTTAAAGAAATAGTTTTTTAAAATTTACGACAAAAATCATATTGCTAGCTTTACTTCATTTAATAATCTAAATGTTATTTTTTATTCTCTTTTATCTTGTTAATTACAACTAATATCTTATTACTTACTTCTTATATCTTACTACTTACATCTTACTACTTATGTCTAGTCAATAGCACGCTACTTCTTCTGATACAACATCGGATTCAAAGAAGCATCGTTATACATTTTCATCTGGCGATAGACTTTAAATCTTCGCACGCCTTTGCCAATGTCTTCCATCAATTCATCGAAAGCGGCACGCATATCTGTTTTTTGTTCTAGTAATATGTTCAGTTTCGATTGGCACTTCGCAATGTGTTCTGCACTGGCATCTGTACGTTTTGTTTGTTCTTCCATATGAAAGATTTTCAACATCAAAATGCTCATGCGATCGAGCAACCATGCTGGCGTTTCCGAATTAATGCGTGTATGGGCCGGAGCTTGTACGTTTTTAAATGCATCTAAAAAATAATCATCTATTTGTTCAACCCTGTCGGTTCTGTCTTGGTTGCTTTTATCTATTCTGCGCTTAATGGCCAAGGCTTCTGTTGGGTTAATGTCGGGCAAACGAATGATATCTTCTAAATGCCATTGCACCGTATCAATCCAATTTTTATGATACAACAAAGCTTCGAAACTTCCTGTTGCGTAAGGATTTTGAATGGGTGCATCAACAGAATCTGTTTTATGGTAATCGAGTATACTGCGATTAAAAATTTCGTAACACTGGTTGGCGTTTAGCATAATCAAAAAAAATTTATCAAAGGTAAGTAAAGAATGCCATAAATTGTTCACCTAAATCGGTAATAGAAACTTTTTCTATGGGATGATGCGCGTGTGGTAAAACCTGAAATTTTCCATTGGGTAAGGATGCTGCAATCTGTCGACTAAATGACTGATCTACCATATCATCGTGTTCCGCTACCATAATTGAAACAGGTAAAAGAATGGATGCACAAACTGGTGGATGGATAATGGGTTTTTCGCCTAGTCGTAGCATTAAGTCGGCCGTACTTTTTAAAACGGTTTTCCAATTCTCATCACCATGTCTGTTCGCCAGTATAGTTGCAAAGTGAGGTACTTTTTCAATAATTTTCTCAGCATTCAGTTTTTTTACTTCTGTTGCAGCACTTTCGATTGACCAATCGAATTTAGTACCGAGGGTAGCGATAGCGCGAAAGAGTTCTGGTTTTTGTAAGCATGCAGCTAAGGCAACATAACCGCCCATACTATAGCCAAAAACATAAACTTGTGAAAGATTTTTTTCTTCGATGAATCGAATCAAAGCTTGGGCAAAACCTTCTATCGAAAAAGAAAATTCATCTAAGTTTTTTTTACCATGACCAGGCAAAGTAAAATTGAAACAACGAAAACCATTTTCTTTTAAAAAGTTTTCAATCGGCAACAATTGCTCTCCGGCTCCGATAGCTCCATGTATTAAAATAATATCTTTCATTTACTAGCCGTTACGATTCTGTCTTTACCACTGTAATCCTTATGAATGTTGATGGTTGTAAAGTTATGCAAGGTAAATAAACCACAAACTTCATCTGCTAATGCTTCATTAATTTCAACTGCCAATAGTCCACCGTTAGGTAAAAGATTTTGTCCTTGTTTAGCCAAAGCTTTGTAAAAAACAAGTGCATCATCATCCGGTACAAATAAGGCAAGATGGGGTTCGTAATTAACTACATTTTCGTGCATCGATGCTTTTTCCTGTAAACGCACGTAGGGCGGATTGCTAACTAACACATCGCAATGTGAGAATGGCAATTTCTCATTTAATAAATCGGATTGAATGATTGTTGGATTGACTTTCAATGCATACGCATTTTTTTGGGCGATGGCTAATGCATCTGCGCTTACATCGGTTAGATATACGTTGGATGAAGGTAAATTTTTTTGAATGCTGATGCCAATGCAACCACTGCCTGTGCAGGCATCAACAATGGTTATCTCATTTTTACTTTTACCATACGCCAACACAATATCTACCAACAATTCTGTTTCGGGGCGTGGTATTAAAACATGTTGATCGACAAAAAAACGCAAACCATAAAAGTAAGCTTCGCCAGTAATGTATTGTATGGGTTCGTGTAGGTTGATGCGCGCGATGCCTTGTTGCCAAAAATTTTCATCCACATGGATTTCTTTCTTATCTGTTACAATTTCTGTTCGGTTGAGTTGTGTTAAAAATTCTACCCAAGCAGAGGCAATGGCATTTTTTTCATCAACCTCAATAGGTAGCGTAATAGCAGCTACCGTCTTCAACCAAAGTTCTTTCGCAATCACAATCGATTTTGCATCTTTGCAACAATATTACAACACAGGTGCACAATCACGAAATTTTTATGCAACGTGCCATACAATTGGCAGAAAATGGCCGCGGTTGGGTTAGTCCGAACCCAATGGTAGGTTGTGTTATTGTGCATAATGAAATTATCATTGGTGAAGGTTGGCATAAAAAATATGGCGATAAACACGCAGAGGTAAATGCTATCGAAGCAGTTGAGAATCAATCCTTACTGCAAGAAGCTACTGTATACGTTACTTTAGAACCTTGCTCGCATTTTGGTAAAACGCCTCCTTGTGCTGATTTACTCATCGAAAAAAAAGTAAAACGAGTGGTGGTAGGTGCCGGAGATCCTAATCCGGTAGTAAATGGAAAAGGAATAAAGAAATTAAGAGATGCCGGAATAGAAGTAATTGAAAATATTTTAGCGGATGTTTGTGCCGAGCAGAACAAGCGTTTTTTTCTGCATCATCAAAAAGAACGGCCTTATATTATTTTAAAGTGGGCACAAACGGCCGACTCATTTATTGCGCAAGAGAATTACGAATCGAAATGGATTAGTGGAACTTTATCCAGACGATTGGTACACAAGTGGAGAACGGAAGAAGATGCAATTTTAGTAGGCAGACAAACTGCCTTGCATGACAACCCACAGTTAACAGCAAGAGATTGGCCCGGCAAGCAACCGCAAAGAATTGTAATCGATCGGTTTTTGAAGTTGCCGGAAAGTTTACATCTCTTTGATCGCTCGCAACCAACGCTAGTCTATAATGTGATAAAACACGAAGAGCACACCAATTTAATTTTATCACGAATTGATGAAGAAGGTTTTTTATGGCATTTAACTAAAGATTTACACAAGCGAAAAATTCAGTCGGTGATCATAGAAGGAGGAGCCACAACCTTGCAACATTTTATCGACCAGGGTTTGTGGGATGAAGCACGTATTTTTACATCTTCAACCATTTTTGGAAAAGGTATTCGTGCGCCACATTTTCATGGAATTTTAGTATCGAGCGAAACGTTAGAAACAGACATCATTCAAATTTATCGGAATCCCAACCAAGTATATTCATGGCAGAAGAATTAAATATTATAACAAGCGCAAGCAAAGCTGAAAAGTATCAATCTTTATTACCACAAATTGAAGGACTAGTAACAGGCGAACGTGATGTTACTGCCAACCTCGCCAATGTTGCAGCAGCACTTAAACAAGCGATGAACTTTTTTTGGGTTGGTTTCTATTTGGTAAAAGAAAATCAACTAGTGTTAGGTCCGTTTCAAGGTCCGATTGCTTGTACGAGAATCAATTTTGGTAAAGGCGTTTGTGGCACTTCCTGGAAAGAAGGCAAAACGATTGTGGTTCCCGATGTCGATGCTTTTCCGGGACACATTGCCTGTTCATCAGCTTCTAAATCTGAAATTGTGGTGCCCGGATTTAAAGATGGGAAAGTATGCATGGTGTTAGATGTAGACAGCGATGTATTGAATGACTTCGATGAAACCGATCAGGTGTATCTCGAACAATTGATGAAAATTGTTGAGCAGTTCTATTATTAAGATGATGCAAGCAGATAATCTGATGGCATTCTACCAGACTAGAGTAGAACGTTTTCAACACCAATTTCAACACATACAAAAGCAAATCAGTACCATTAGCAAACTTAGGTTAGCAATGGTTGCTTTTATTTTTATATCCATTTATTTTATCAAGCAAGTTTTTTTCTTGTATGCCATTTTGGTTTTGCTGTTGATTGGATTTTTGGTTTTACTTTATCTTCATCAGAAAAAGAGAAGAGAAGCAGAACGATTGAATATTCTGATAAAAATAAATGAAGCTGAAGCTAAACATAAACAAGACGTTTTCAGTGATGTATTTACAAACTGCGATATTCCTCTACTTCCTCATCCTTACCGCGATGATTTAGATATAATCGGAAAACATTCTTTGTTTCATTACATCAACAGAAGTGGTACAATTTCAGGAGCTAACCGTGTGGCATCGTTGTTATTGTTTGGTTTAGAAGATGAAAGTAAACTAATTCCGCAACAACAATTTTATAAAGCCTGGGAAAGTGATGTGGAAGCACGACAGGCCTTTCAGACCGAAGCGTTATTAAGTAATGAAAAGAAAGATGATAGGGCAGCGATTGAACGTTGGATAAACCAAACAGAAATTTTTAAACAACGGTCAGTTTTATCTTTCCTTCGTTTTGTTTTACCGTTTTTAACGATTGCATCCATTGTGGGAACTGCATTGGGTATTTTACCTTTAGGTATTGTTTTACTTTTTATTTTAATCAATTGGAGCATCACCGGTTTTTATTTCAAATCTGTTTCACTTTTTCATCAGGAAATCAGTGAGAAAGGAAAATTATTGTTTCGTTATGCTTCTTTATTATCCATCATCCAAAGAAAACAGTTTGAAGATAAGAAAGGTAAAGCCTTGCAAGAGCAATGCAAGGCAGCAAGTATTCAACTAAAAAAACTATCAACTTTATTAGAATGGTTCGATGCCAGACTCAACATGGCAGCTTCCTTCTTTTTAAATACCTTGTTTTTATATGATATTCAATTCGTATATGCTATAGAAAAATGGAAACAAAAGTATAAACACAATTTACCCAATTGGTTGTCTGCTGCTACAGAAACAGAAGCTGCCATCACTTTTGCAACTTTATCTTTTAATCATCCACAATTTGTAACACCAACTGTTTCTGATAATGTAACGTTTCAGCTACAAGAAGTGGCACATCCTTTATTGGCCAACCAACACGTGGTAGCCAATAGTTTGTCTTTCATCCAATCGCAGGCATTGGCATTGATTACAGGTGCTAATATGGCAGGTAAGAGTACTTTTTTGCGAGCCATCGGGGTTAATTTTATTTTGGCCAAAGCAGGAGCCAATGTATTTGCCAAAGCATTTCATTTCCCTTGGATTGCTTTACGCACAGGTATGCGAACCAATGATTCGCTTCATGATCATCAATCTTATTTTTATGCTGAATTGTATCGGTTGAAAGATATAATTGAAACTTTACAACAAGGCATTCCTCAATTGATTTTATTGGATGAAATTTTAAAAGGCACCAACTCGAATGATAAATTATTTGGTTCGCAAGCTTTGATTAAACAATTGATAAATTTACCCGCTCTATCTTTAATTGCCACGCACGATGTGGCTTTGGGAGAAATGCAAACTCATTATCCGAATAAGATTCAGAATGTACATTTCGAGCCAAGCATTGTGGGAGACGAATTGCATTTCGATTACCGTTTGAAACCC
>JAJTEH010000030.1 GCA_021298355.1 Flammeovirgaceae bacterium | reverse complement strand
GTACTCTTGATATTGCCCGGAGTTACGAATGCGAATTTGCAAACGACTATTTATAATGTTAGTCTGCAATGTGATGATACCCCCTTCTGTAAGTTTAGAGATTCCATGTTTAATCCCATTTTCTACCAAGGTTTGAATCATAAGAGGTGGAACTAAAAATTGATTGGAATCAGGATGAATATCAAATTCTGTTTTTAATCTTTCTTCGAAACGAATGCTTTCTAAGCTGAGGTAATCTTTTACAATTTTTAACTCGTCTTCGAAGTTAGTTAACCCAATTCTATCAGCAGCCAATGAATTGCGTAAGATGTTGGATAAATAATTGATGGCTTGCTTAGATTTTTTCGGGTTTTCATCTACCAATGCACGAATACTATTTAAAGCATTAAAAATAAAATGAGGATTCAATTGGGATTTCAAATTACTCAATTCGATTTCGATGCGTGAAGCTTCGTACTTAATGGATTTGTTATATTGCTCAACAAAGTAGTATGTGAAATAAAATAAAGTCCAAATAAAAAATACGATAGCAAAAAAAGACCAACCTAAAATAATCTGATCGGTTTGTAAAGCTTGTTCCAACGAAAATGTTCTACCTGAAACAACAATAGCTACTTGTTGCAAAGCATAGGCTGTCAGAGCCATTGTACTTAATAAAAATAACACGCGCGGAATTAATTTAGGAAGAGGCAAACTCATCCACTTAAATTGATGCACGATTAAAAATCTAAATAGATGAGTAAGAAATAATCCAATTCCAGATTCAAGCATAAAAAAGAAAAACCTTCTGCCGCTTATGCTATCATTTGAAAAAATAAAAAATGAAATTTGTAAGATGGCATAGATGCTCCAACCACTAATTTGTAATGTCCAATATAGCCGCTGTTTGTTCACTTCTTAAAATGAATTTCGCAAAACATAGAAAAAGAAAACGCCTGTTATTAAAATAAAAATCCAGGTAGCGATGACTAGCATTTTTTTATATACAAACAATTTTGGTTCAGCTGTAAGTTGATTGGTAATAAAAGATAAGCCAGCTAATACACATAACGTTCCTTCTATATCTTGTGCTTTAAAAAAATAGAATAAAGATAAAATGATAAAGGCTAGTCCGAAAAAATATTGTCTTCTATTCATTGTGCTTAAGGTTTTAAAATCAGAGTGTATTTTTTCTGCAGATTAATTTTTTCTTTATTCCATAACATCGGTCTTGTTTTGCCAGTTACAAACATACTAGCTTGATCTTGATAAAACTCAGAGGAAGCTACGCCACTTTGTCCACTTGGCGAAACTGTGATACCATTTTCTATATCACCAAGGTTAGTTACTTTTCTAAGTGCCGGGCCAACTGTTACCGGAAAATAACCGGTTGTATCCAATGAAAAAGTTAAATTGTTTACTACTTCCATTCCTCCAGGAGCCGGCAAAGGACCAACACTAA
This sequence comes from Flammeovirgaceae bacterium, assembly GCA_021298355.1. GTDB lineage: Bacteria > Bacteroidota > Bacteroidia > Cytophagales > Cyclobacteriaceae > Chryseotalea. Next base: position 22,871 of record JAJTEH010000030.1, on the reverse strand, counting down.
AAATTTTATCCAAAGGATTTACTTTTCCTAAAGGATGATTGTGGGTTAATGTGTGAAATTTTTGCCACTGCCATTCTTTAACATCCTTGCCTGATAATTTCTCTAAAAGCGATTGCGTTGCGGCCGCTGCTTTTAAAACAATATCAGTGCGCGTTTCCCTTTTATCTGTTTTTACATCATCGTACCAAGGTGAGTTTGCATTGCCAATCAACAACTCAAATGAATTTTTTGGCACTGATGTATCCATTAATGTTTTATAAGCCAAATCTCCTAGTTCATCTTTCAAAGTAAAATACATAACGTGTGATAACAAATTGTAATAAACAGAAGGCGCACAATCGGTTAGCTGATGGTTTCCATCCCAGGCATCCAACAAAGAAGTAAATTGTGGATATTGATTTTGTTCTTTTACTATAGCTGAGAGTTGTTTAGCAATGTTGGCATGAACTGGCGCGATTACATCAGTTTGCATTTTGGCCATTTCGTCAACAGTAAATTGAGTTTTACTTTTCAACAATTCTTCTACACGACCAGCGCGCAGTTTAGGGTAATAATAACCCGGATACAACACGCCATCCACTGAATCAGGTTGGTTATTGGCAGAATACACATACCCCCAAGGTGGATTGACCGCTTGCGGGTTTTTATCGAATGAATAAAATTCAGTGTAATCGTCTTCTCCGCTGGCTCCATTTAAAAATAGCTTTGATTGTATATGCTTAGGCCTTACAGGAAGTTTAGCAGAAGCCCACCAGGCAATGTTGCCTTCAACATCTGCATACATCACATTTAAACCCGGAGCAGAAAATAATGATGCTGCTTTTTGTGCGGTAGCAATATCACCAGCATGATTCAGTAGCCAAGCAGCTTCTAATGCCCTGTTGGGTTCGTGCAGCAAAAGCCACCACATAGAAATGGTTTGTGTAGAATCACTAAAGTTATCAACCAAGCCAGAGATTATTGGACCATGACGTGTAGTTTCTATCTCTAACACAACATCTTTACCATCTTTTACTTCAATTACTTCTTTTCTGGTTTTGAGACTTTCAAAACCATCTTTGTATCGTACTTCCTTGCTGTTGTTCGGATTTCTTTCTTCTTTATAAAAATCCATGTCATCGTTCTCGAACATGGTTAAACCCCAAGCTACTTTTTTGTTATTGCCTAAAAGCCCAAACGGAATACCTGCTATGTGGTGACCATAAAATGAATGGCCTGGAAATTCTAGGTGGGCTTCGTACCATACTGCCGGTTGTGCAAAACCTATATGAGTATCGTTTGCCAAAATAGGAAAACCTGTTGCTGATTTTTCTGCGGATACCGCCCAACCGTTGCTTCCTTGCCAAAGCGGAACTGGCAAATTTTGTAAGGCTGTGTTAATAAACGCGATTAATGAATCTGCTTGTTTATTTTTAAAATTACCTTTGTGGTTTTTAATGGTAACAGCATCGGTTGGTGTTTGAACAGCTAAATCTTTTAGATAATCCTCTCCTAATTCATTTTTAATTTTCTCTAAAACAGGATCGGCTTGTAATCCTTCTGCAAAACCAAACGACATAAAACCAATAGCGAGGTAAATATCTTTAGGCGTAAATTTTCGTTTGGGTAATCCCATTAAAGTAAACTCGATAGGTGTTTTACCTTTTTCTATAAAAGCATTTATACCTTTTTGGTAAGCCAGCGCTGCCTTTTGCCAATCGGCAGTATCGCTGCTTAAAAATTTTTCAGCATTTTCTTCCGCAAACTTGTTTAAACTTAAAGCGCGAAATAATCTATCTACCGGAATTAAATCTTTACCCAACACTTCCGATAACTCTCCAGCGGCTGCTCTTCTCAGCATTTCCATTTGAAAAAGCCTGTCTTGCGCATGGACATACCCCAATGCCATATAGGCATCCGTTAGATTTTGTGCATAGATATGTGGAACGCCAAATGAATCGTAATGAATTGTAACCTCATTTTGTAAATCCTTTATTTTGATTGAACCTTTATATACTGGTTTGGAGTTTAACCAACCTAAATAAATAACCAAGGAAAAAACAGCTACTACAATTATAATTCCAATTGTTATTCGTTTAAACCATTTCATACGTTTACTTTATAGCATGTGTTAATCAACAAAGCTACAAAATAATCTGAGTGGTTTAAACGCTACGAACAGGTTTCCTTAATGCGGAATAATTTGCTCCCTTTTGTTATTGGCGTTGAAGAGAAAGGTGACTTGAGCTACTATTCGATTGCTTGGCTTAATTCTTCCATCTGCTAAATTGTATTTTATAGGTTGATGAAAAACAAAACCAGCTACTATGGATTTATAATATACATCAATCCCGGTTTGCCAAAAGACAACTTCGCCACCTGTTTCCGAAATGTTTTTGTTCTTTTCTTTATTACGTGTTGCCGATTCTAAACTAAATCCGGTTTGAGGCATGATTCCTACTTTGCTTACTTGAAGGAGATAAAATGCCTGTAAGCCACTTTGCAAATTATTACCAAATTTATAGTTGTTGCTATTTTTTGTGTTGTATCGGTAGTTTATCTCTGTGTTAAATCCAAACCGATTCAGTCGCATAGTATACATAGCGTTCACCATAAAATCTATACTACCTGTTCCAGGCTGAAAATTTGCATTAGCAACATCATCACTGTTATCTGAAAATTTGTAATTCCCTGTTGGCAGCTTTATGCCAGCACCCAACCAAATGCTGAGGTTTACTTTTCTAATATTTTGGTGGAATGTGTTAAATAAGTTGTAACTCGTTAACAAACTTATATCACCTAATCCAAAATCGGTTGTTCGATTTTCAAGAGTTTGATGCAGGCTGTATTGAAAGGGAACAAAAACCAATGTTTGCCACTTAGGATTAATATATAACCTACTCCATAATTCTAATCGAGTAAATTCTTCTGAACTTGCTAAACTTGGGTGCAAACCAATATGCGATTGAAAACTCTGGTATCTATATCGTATCCCTGCAAAGTTTTTATGAAATTGAGGCAAAACCCCTAAGTAAAAACCAGAACTACCACAACCGCAGATATCGCAGGCTTTAGTTGGTAGGCTTCCAAAAAAGCCGAGCATGACTATAAAAATAAATTTACCTTTCATTGTTTTGGCATTAAAGGTGCAGAGAATCGCTTGTCTTTTATAAAAGACTCGTCTGTTAAGGTTTGTAAAAAAGCGATAATGTCATTTTGCTCATCCTCTGTTAAAGATAAGCCCGGAGAATTATTAGTAAACAAACGATTGTCAACTGTTGAAGAAGTTTTTATACCATTACTGTAATGTTGTAATACTTCCTTTAAAGTATTAAATCTGCCATCGTGCATGTATGGATCCGTTAATGCAACATTTCTAAGAGATGGAACTTTAAACTTTCCTTTGTCTTCATTGAATTCTGTAATCCTCGCTCGACCTTCATCCAGATTTTCGTCTGTATCTAATCCATTGTTTAAAAAATCTCCATTGGTAAACAAATCTGTACTATGACAATTGGCGCAATTTTGTTTAAATAATAAAAGTCCTCTTTGCTCTTGCGTGCTTAACAATTCGCCTTCGTTTCTTATATATTTATCGTAGCGGCTGTTGGCAGAGATCATCAAAACCATAAACTGAGATAAAGCATGCAGTACTTTCTGACTGGTAACTTCTTTTTCTCCGAAAGCTTTGTTAAACTGATTTTTATAAAATGATGATGCATTTAGTTTATCAACGATATCACCAACAGATTCATCAAATTCAACAGGGTTTGTTATGGCATTGATTGGCACAAAATCCAAATGATTAACGCCACCATCCCAAAAAAAGAATTGTTGAAACGCCATGTTTTGTATTGGCAATGCGTTGCGCGTGCCAACACGTTCGTCTACACCAATACTTAATACATGCAATGGATCTGCAAATGCAACATGTTGTTGATGACAGGAAGAACATGAAACTGTTTCATCCCTTGACAGAATAGGATCATAAAATAACATGCGACCTAGTTCGAATCCATCTTTTGTTATTGGATTGTTCTGAAAACTATACTTGCTTTCAGGAAAATTATCCGGAATAACAAATTGATAAGGATTACTAACCTCTTGCTCTTTACATGATAAAATAAGTAAGGCAAGCCATACAACTAATATAACTCTCATAGTAAGATAAAATGTAAGATGACTTGCCAAAAGGCAAGTCATCTTTGTGAAGTTATTATTGATGGATATGATCCACATTAAATGCTGCTGCCATATTTTGAGCAACATCTACACAAGAAGCAGGCGAATGTCTCACAGAATTACTCGCGAAAGAAATATTACCTGCGGGACCGTTAAAGAATTTCTTTAAGTCCATGATGATGTGTACTTGCGGATCTTCATCTGCATCTACTATCGGGTTGTCACCATTGAAAGTTAAAGTTATCTCTTTGATGTTATTTACCAAGTTGGGGCTTCCATCTAAAGTCTTGTAACCACCCACATGGTATACCAGAGCGTTACCTTCGGCAGTTGAAACAGGAGATGCACCTTCCATGGCAAAGAAAATATATCCGCTATTCCAACTCCAAAACAAACCAATTGAAGGATCTAGAGGCCCTGTTTGTGCACCTTGTGTCATTTGGCTGGCATCTACACCAATTTTAAAAGTTACTTCAGTATAACTACCTGGAGGAACATCCTTTAATTCAATTACATGGCTTTCAGCATCAGCTTCATCTATCAAGTAAAATCCTGTAGAACCATCAAATGCTACAGGGTCAACAAAATAAGTTCCGTCTTCTTTTTTCAATCGCACTTCGCTTATGTAATAACTCAACCAAGTAACTTTAAAATCTTCGCCTAATGCGTTTTCGAAAGCAAAATTACTTGTATTAAGTTGTAGGTTGCTAGTACCTACCACATTATCGAATTCTAACTTTAATGTTCCGTTTTCAGTTGATGTAACTTCATCTTCTGTACACTGTATAAATACAAAAGCAGAAAATAGTATAGTAATAGCAATAAATATGTTTTTCATATAGATAATAGTTTTTAATCCCCCACGAAAGGATTGTGTTTTTTTAATAAAATTTAATAGAGAGTAGTAAGCCAGAAAGGCTAAAGAAAAAATTAAGATTGAATTGCAGTCGGTGGTTGAAAGACAGAACGTGGATAACCCAAACTTAAGTTATCAGGTATGTGTAGTGCAGAACTAGTACATATTGAACTATTACTTTCAAAATTGAAAGTAGTTATCTGGGGTTGAAGTAGAATTATTTCCTTTGTGAAGAAAGCAACAGGTAAGGCTTCGCGGGTTTGATCATCTTCAACAACAACTAAATTATCATCGGCAAAGTAATCTGCTGAACAAACAGTGATTGGTTTTTCTTCTAAAAATCCAAAATAAACAGCAATGACAAAGCGATTTTCATAGACTACTGATAACACACCCAACCTGCTCAGACTATGCAATACCATAGACAACAAGATGATGAGTATGAGCAATCGCTTAAACATATAGGGCAAAGATAATCGGAGTTAGCTAAATCGTTAGAGAAAAATCGGATTTTTAATTTTGTTTATTGTATTTCATTTAAATGCTTATTTTATCGTAATTCTGCTAACAAAAATTTACCGGTATAGCTTTTCTTATTTTTAGCTACTTGTTCTGGCGTTCCGCTTGCGATTATCTCTCCACCTTTGGCGCCACCTTCGGGGCCTAAATCTACTATGTAATCTGCGGATTTTATTACATCTAAGTTGTGTTCTATCACTAACACTGTATTTCCTTTATCCACTAATTTTTGTAACACATCTAGCAAGTGAGCAATATCCTGAAAATGCAAACCTGTAGTAGGTTCATCTAAAATATAAATGGTTTTACCTGTATCGCGTTTTGATAATTCGGTTGCTAACTTAACACGTTGCGCCTCTCCACCCGATAATGTAGTTGCATGTTGCCCCAGCGAAATGTACCCTAAGCCTACTTCGTGTAAGGTTTCAATCTTTCTTAAAATCTTAGGTTGATTTTCGAAAAAGGTAACAGCTTCCTCAACTGTCATATCTAATACATCAGCAATGGATTTACCTTTGAATCTTACTTCTAAGGTTTCGCGGTTATAGCGTTTGCCTTTGCACGTTTCGCAATGCACGTAAACATCGGGCAGAAATTCCATTTCGATTAAACGCAAGCCTGCACCTTCGCATGTTTCGCATCTGCCGCCTTTTACGTTGAATGAAAAACGGCCGGGTTTATACCCTCGTATTTTGGCTTCGGGCAGTTGGGTAAATAAATCTCTGATGTCTGAAAAAACGCCAGTGTACGTGGCCGGATTAGAACGTGGAGTGCGGCCAATCGGAGATTGATCTACTTCAATTACTTTATCTAATTCTTTAATGCCTTCTACTTTTTTATAAGGCATGGGTTCTGTTCTGGAATGATAAAAATGTTGGTTGAGAATAGGAAATAACGTTTCATGTATAAGCGTTGACTTGCCACTTCCTGAAACACCTGTTATGCAAGTAAAGGTGCCTAAAGGAATTTCTAACGTTACATTTTTAAGGTTATTACCATTTGCGCCATGTACAATTAAAGATTTACCACTTCCTTTTCTTCTTTCTTTTTTTGTATCGATGCCTAATTTACCTGTTAAGTATTTAGCCGTTGTAGAATTATTCTTGATAAAACTTTTAGGATCGCCTGCTGCCACAACTTGTCCGCCATGGCGGCCTGCACCCGGTCCGATATCGATGATGTAATCGCTTTCTAACATCATGTCTTTATCGTGTTCAACAACAACCACCGAGTTACCTAAATCGCGTAAATCTTTTAATGCTTTTATAAGTTTAACATTATCGCGTGCATGTAAACCAATGCTGGGTTCATCTAAAATATATAATACACCTACGAGTTGTGTACCGATTTGTGTGGCTAAACGAATGCGTTGCGCTTCGCCACCACTTAATGTTTTTAGTGGCCGGTTTAGGTTGAGGTAATCTAAACCAACATCTAATAAAAAACCGATGCGTTTGTTAATTTCTTTTAATACTTCAGTGGCAATTACTTTTTGTTTTGCATTTAATTTACTTTCTACTGTTGAAAACCACTGGCTCAACTGTTGGATATCTAGCATCGCAAGCTCAGCAATGTTTTTATTGGCAATTTTAAAGTGAAGCGATTCTTTTTTTAACCGTGCGCCTTTACACTCCGGACACTCGCGCACAATCATAAAATCCTGCAACCATTTTTGCATGTTGTCTGTGCCTTCGTCTTTTTGCTTCTGCAAAAAATTGACGATGCCTTCAAATTTTGTATTCCACTCGGTGCCTGGATATTTTACTGAAGCCACAGCAACGGGCTCATCATCGCCATATAATAAAATCTTGAGCGCATCTTTCGGAATTTCTTTTACAGGTGTTGTAAGTGAAAGTTTGTATCGTTTTAAGATGGCTTCAATTTTTTTGAAAATCCAAATGTCGCGGTATTCGCCTAAAGGTAAAATAGCGCCACGGCTGATGCTTAAACTTTTATCAGGAATAACGGAGTCTTCTGTAATTTCTTCTATTTGTCCTAATCCATTGCAAACCGGACATGCACCATAAGGTGAGTTAAAAGAAAAAGTATTGGGTGCGGGTTCATCGTACGATAAACCGGTTGTGGGGTCCATCAGGTATTTAGAGAAATGATGTAATTTTCCATTCTCTTCTAATACCATCATCACACCTTTTCCTTCTTTTAACGCTTTGTTAATGGATTGCCCAATACGCGCTCTGTCTTTAACATCGGCCACAATTCTGTCGATTACCAATTCGATGTCGTGGATTTTAAAACGATCGACTTGCATTTTGGCTGTGATCTCTTGCACGGTGCCATCTACTCTTACTTTAGTATAACCTTGTTTTCTGATTTGTACGAATAGTTCGCGGTAGTGACCTTTTCTTCCTTTGATAATGGGTGCCAGCAAGGTTAACTTTTTACTTTTTAGGTTATGCAATACCGCATCTAAAATTTGATCTTCGGATTGGCGAATCATTTTTTCGCCTGATAAATAAGAATAAGCTTCACCAGCGCGTGCAAAAAGCAAACGCATGAAATCATAAATTTCTGTTACTGTTCCTACTGTAGAGCGTGGGTTGCGCGAAGTTGTTTTTTGCTCAATCGAAATAACAGGACTTAATCCATTGATTTTATCTACATCAGGTCTTTCTAAATTGCCTAAAAAGCTGCGAGCATAGGCAGAAAAACTTTCCATGTACCTGCGCTGGCCTTCGGCATAAATGGTATCGAACGCAAGTGAAGATTTGCCGCTGCCACTAATGCCAGTAACCACCACCAATTGGTTGCGCGGAAAGGATACACTTACATTCTTTAAATTATGTTCGCGGGCACCAATTACTTCAATGTTTTCGTGGCCAGTGTGGTCGGTTTTTGTTTTGGCTTTAGCCATGTACGGAAGGTTAAAGAAAGAATACAAAAATGGGTGGGTTTTTGTTTCGGAACAAACACAATATTATTGGTGTATCTGCCGGCAGAAATTCAATTCCTCATTTTAATTGCAAGCTTTCTCAATCTCTTTCTAAAGTTAAACCTAACCCAATAGCCTAAAAAATTAGCGTGGTGTAGGCTAATGGCCATTTATACCTTATTGCTGTTACTATTTAACCGAATTTTACTTTCTTGCAATGAGATAAACCCAATTATGAAATACCTACTTATTGTCCTCCTTTTTGTAGCAACTGTTGCACAAGCGCAAAACTGGAAAGGGAAATTTGAACAACTAGGGCCGAACGAGTTACCAACACCGAACGCCTACCGAACTGGTTCCGGAGCACCAGGCCCGGAATACTGGCAACAACGTGCCGATTATGTTATTGATGTAGAAGTAAACGATGAAACACAGGTTTTAACAGGCAAAGAAACCATTACATACTATAACAATGCCCCTGAAGCACTCACTTATTTATGGGTACAGCTCGATCAAAATATTTTAGCCGATAACAGCTTAACAAAACAAACCCAACGCGGAGCTTTGCGCGATTCTATACCTGCGCGTTTTCTTGGTTTTATTGGCGTAAACACCAGCGATTACAAAGGCGGATACAACATTACAGCAGTAAAAGATGCCGCAGGAAAACCACTTCCTTACTTAATAAATTACACCATGATGCGCATAGAATTACCGGCACCTTTGCGCAAAGGAGAAAAATTTGTTTTCTCTATCGATTGGAATTACAAAGAATACGATCGTATGCAGTTTAGCCAACGTGGCGGCTATGAGTTTTTTCCTGAAGATGGAAACTATGTTTACACCTTTGCACAGTGGTTTCCGCGTATGTGCGTGTTCGATGATTACGAAGGTTGGCAAAACAAACAATTTTTAGGAACCGGTGAGTTTGCCCTAACCTTCGGAAACTACCGGGTGCGCATCACCGTTCCTGCCGATCATATTGTGGCATCAACAGGTTGGTTGCAAAACCCTAAAGCTGTGTTAACACCGGCACAACAAGAGCGCTGGACACTCGCCCAAAAAACTTTTGATAAACCCGTGTTTATTGTAACTGAAGAAGAAGCGCGTAAAAAAGAAAAAGAACGCAACACTAAAAAAGCCACATGGGAGTTTTATGCCGAAAACGTGCGCGACTTTGCCTTTGCACATTCGCGTAAATTTATTTGGGATGCACAAGCTGTAAAACTGGCAACCAAAACACCAATAGCACAATCGTTCTATCCTAAAGAAGGAAATCCGCTTTGGGCAAAAGAATCTACCAAAGCAGTAAAAAACACGTTAGAGGTATACTCTGCACGCACAATAGATTATCCGTATCCGCAGGCAACAAGTGTGCACGCTGCCGATCAGGGAATGGAATACCCAATGATTTGTTTCAACTTTGGCCGCCCAAACACCGATGGTACGTATTCTCCTCGCTTACTGGAAGGAATGATTGGTGTAGTTGTACACGAGGTTGGTCATAACTTTTTTCCGATGATTATAAACAGTGACGAACGCCAAAGCACCTGGATGGACGAAGGCCTTAACACTTTTCTGGAAGCAGAAACTATACGCGAGCGTTATCCTGAACTAAATTACCAACGTGCTTTGCCCAAAAGCATGGTTCCGTTTATGAAAGGCGATCGTACCCAAATGCGCCCCATTATGGCTACAGCCGATAACCAAGGTGGTAACCACGGACCAAACGGATATACCAAACCTGCAACAGGTTTAACCATATTGCGCAATACAGTAATGGGACCCGAGTTATTCGATAAAGCGTTTAAAGAATATGCTACACGCTGGGCCTTTAAACATCCTAAGCCCGCAGATTTCTTCAGAACAATGGAAGATGCCTCTGCTGTAGATTTGGATTGGTTTTTCAGAGGATGGTTCTTTACAACCGACAACAGCGATGTTGAACTTGCCGATGTAAAATGGTTTAAAGTAAAAAACAATCAGCAAGATCCCGAACGCAAAACACCGGTTGCCAAGCAAGGCGATTTAAAATCTGGAGATAAAAAATCGGCTAACGATTTTTCTGATGGCCCACAAGAGTTAACCTTACTTAATACACCAGACGATTTTTATGGTGAATTCAGAAGCAGATTAAATGATAATGAAGTGCGCGCTAAGTTAGAAGGGAAAAATATGTATCAGCTAAAATTTAAAAACCTTGGCGGACTTGTAATGCCTATTGTTATAGAATGGACATACAAAGATGGAAGCAAAGAAATAGAAAGAATACCTGCTGAAATATGGCGTATAAATGAAAACGAAGTAAACAAAGTGTTTGTAAAAGAAAAGGAAGTGGTTAACATATTGGTAGATCCGAACTTTGAAATAGCAGACGTAAACCTTACCAACAATAACTTTCCTAAAAAAGAAGAGCCATCTAAAATTGATCAGTTAAAAAAGAACTAACTACTTAATCAAATAACAAATGAGAGTTCGGTGTATAGCCGAACTCTTTTTGTTTTTGCATCTTTACCGTATGAAACTATTTTTCAGGCATTATCCATCTTCAAAGACAGCGGCTAAACCCATGGTAATTTTACATGGATTATTTGGCTCGTGCGATAATTGGTTAACGCAGGCAAAAATTCTATCGCAACATTATTCTGTTTACACGGTAGACCAGCGCAATCATGGGCAATCTCCGCACAGCGATGAGTTTGATTATTATGCTATGGCTAACGATTTAAAAGAATTTGTTACTGAACATAATTTGCAAAACGCCATTGTTGTTGGGCATAGCATGGGCGGTAAAACAGCCATGAATTTCGCACTTGCGCATCCGGAAATGCTACGTGTTTTAGTAGTGGTAGATATTGCGCCACGTGCTTATAATTTAGAACACTACACTATTGCAGAAGGTTTGCAAGCCATTACCATAAACACATTACAAAGCAGGCAACAAGCCGATGAACAATTAAGCGCTTATGTGGAAGAAGCCGATGTTCGCCAATTCTTGCTTAAAAATTTACAACGCAAGCCCGAAGGTGGCTTTAGTTGGAAAATTAATTTACCGGTTATCAGCAGTAAATTAAGTAATGTTGGTGTAGACTTGCTTTACCCTGGTGTGTTCTATAAACCAACGTTATTTATAAAAGGAGCAAAATCTAATTATATTAAAAACGAAGACGAACAAAAAATAACCATGCGTTTTCCGCAAGCTACTTTAAAAACACTTCCAACAGGGCATTGGGTACAAGCAGAAGTGCCACAAGAATTTTGTGATCTACTACATCAATACCTAGAGAAATTATAAGCCATGCCCGGAAAATTATTTCTTATTCCGAACCTGATTGCCCCCGATGCGTGGCAAACACTTTCGCCACAAGTGTTGCAAATTTTACCGGGCATTACTTATTTTTTAGCAGAAGACTTAAAAAACGCCAGACGATTTTTAAGCGCTTTAAAAATAATGGGGCCAATAGAAAATTTGCAATTTGAATTATTTGATAAAAACACCGATAAAAAAACTATTCATACTTTGTTAGAGCCACTAAAGGCAGGTTATGATGTTGGTGTTTTATCCGACTCGGGTTGCCCCGGTGTGGCAGACCCCGGAGCTCTTGCCGTTGCGTATGCACACCAAATAAACGCAGAAGTAATACCGCTTGTTGGGCCTTCTTCTATTTTGTTGGCGCTTATGGCAAGTGGTTTAAACGGACAATGTTTTGCTTTTCAGGGTTATTTACCAATAGAAAACGAAAAGCGAGCAAAAGCCATTAAAGAATTTGAAAAAGAATCGGCCAAACGCAAACAAACTCAACTATTTATTGAAACGCCATACCGCAATACAACCACTTTTGCCGAATTAGTTAAACATTTACAAAGCTCCACTAAACTAACGGTAGCCTATACTATTACCTCAGCATCGCAGTTTATTAAAACCAAACCAGTAAGCGAATGGCGTAAAACTTCTCTTGCCTTCGAAAAAGAACCCTGTGTTTTTTTATTTCTTAGTGAGTAATTCCTTACAAATGCATTTATTTAAAAACCGGTAAGCAATAGATTAACCCAATTACTAACTAAGTAAAATTAACGCTGCAAAAAATGCAGGAATCAAGATAACAAGCATTGAGAGCAATAAATTACCTATGGCTTTTCCAATTGAAAATTTCTGAACTTCGGATAAACCCACAACAAAAATTACTAATGACCAAACTCCAAAAACAACGGTAAGTAAGGCCAAACCAAAATAAATAGCCAATTCTCCTGCACCAAGCGAATTTGTGTCGAAATCATCGCGGAAAACTTCGAAACCAAAAACAAAAAGCTGAAGAAAAACAATAAGTATTAAAAAAATTGAAGGAATCATAGCGTAAGCGCACACTCTGAAAACATCGCTTGAATGTGCCTTGCCATCAAATGCTTTGCCTGTCCAGGTAAGAATGGCCGCGTAGATATAATTTCCAAGCCAACCCGATAAACCAGCTAACACCAAGCCAATACCAACAAGTACAATTAAAGGTTGATTGATGAATAAATCTGAAGAAACAATTCTATCGAATGCGTTAGAAATACCTCCAATTACAAGAAGAAAAACAACAAACTTATCGTAGCTGTTGTCATTAATGTATTTCATTACCAACCTTGGTTCTGTCCAGATTCTGGTGAAGATTTCTCTATCGGTTAAAACAATGGGTTCATTTTCTTTGATAAAATTTTCATCGAGTATCATAAACAGAAAGTTAGATGCTGCACTAATTTAGTTGCCATGTTAAATATAAACACATGTTGGTAAATAGAAAAATATATAAAGATTAATTCATGCTTTTAAACAGAAGGAGTTCGTAAAAGAAATAGATTTTTTACTAAAAAAAGTTTAGTAAGGATGATTCTGAAATTAAAACAATCTAACAGCGTATACTATAAATGCTTGAACTATTAGCTTGGGGTTTTAATATCTAGAATAATGAATTGGAATGTGCTTATCTTGATAGGTACTTCAAGATCTTTTATTTCTGGTTGGCTATTTACTGAATAGCAATTGATGGTTGTAGGTAGTGAGGTAAAAGCTTCAACAAAAAAATGTTTACTATCTATCTCGTTACGATTAGCTTTTTAGTAGTAACAAAGTTTTGACGAAAATCACACTGAATAAAATAAACTCCCGGATTTACATTGAATTCAATCTGGAAGGAATTATCATTTATAGAATCAAACCTTTTCAGGATTTGTCCTGATGAATTAACTATGGAAACACTTCTAATTTTGTATGGACTTTCAATATTTATAACACCATTTGTAACAGGATTGGGATAAACTGTAATTTTCTCTTTATTGCCTTTAAAAATTTCTGAACTTACTATTACCTCATTTACATATAAACCGTTATCCTTTGCTAAAAATAGTTTGGAATTAAACTCCATTATTCGATAGGTATACCCTGTTTCAAAAAAGTATTCATCAATGTTCCAACTTGCACCTACAGTGGTTTTTCTTTTTCTATTTTGTAACCAGGTTCCGCCACTTATAAGATTTGTTGCAGTATATATTTTTTCTGCTCCTACATATAGGGTGCGATCAATGCCGTTTCGTGAACCAATTTTATCATCTTCCCAATTTTTTCCTCCATTATTACTTCGGATTATTCTATTTCCATTGCACGCATAAAGGGTATCAGCATCGTTTACCAAACTTTGAATTTGCAGGCCTGGCATTAAAAAACCGTAATAGTAATGATACTCCCATTGGTTAGTATTGAAGTTATATGTGTAATATTGTCCGTTTGCTCCAGCGCTTATCATCAAGTTATCTTTAGTGGGCAACATAGATTCTACATTAAATGCTAAGTTTTCTGGTAGCTGGTTATTAAAAGGTATCCATGTTTTACCTTTTAAATCGAACTTATAAACTCCACTTCCCAATGTGCTAGCATAAACGGTATTGTTAAACTTTACAAACTCTGTAACCGGGCTAAAAACATTCTCATACCTTTGCCAGGTAACACCAAAATCGCTGCTCACGTAAATTCCATTATCAATTGTGCCCACATAAAGTTCACTTGAAAGAGCGGTGATTGTCCATATACTTATCTGTTTGTTATCAACCAAAATTTCAGACCAATTTGCACCAGAATTAACGCTCTTATATATAATGTTACTGCCCGATGCAGCAAACAAAACATTTTGGACTGTCGCTAAGTCAACAATTTCGATTTCCGGAATACTAGATATACGCGTCCATTGCGAAAAAGCTTGGGTTGTACATACCGTAATAAGTGTGAGTGCTAAGATAACTTTCTTCATATATCGATTTTATTATAAATAGAAAGAAGGACAATCAGATTTTACTAAATTCCGTTTCAACCACTTTATTCCTTTACACAGCCTCTTTGAAATTTATTTCATTCTCTGATAAACTATCAGGTAAAGTTTAGTTTTAGAAAATTTCAATTTTTGATAGAATTACATCAAATAAAAAACCCGAGCCAGCACTATGCCGACCCGGGCTTTCCTCCCTTATAACTTCTATGTGATACAAATTTATAGCACGCAACTATGTATGTGTATCAATAAAAAATCTTTTTATATAAACTTTCGCTCAATCTTATCATTAATTCAATTTTCTAAAAAGATAAGAAGCTAAATGCCATTTTTTAGTCGTAATCATACAGCAAAAACTGAGTTATCTAATTTCCAGTATCATAAAAAACAGTTTCGTGTTGTAAAAACAAGAGGCACTCTTTTCTGCAAGAGCGCCTCTTTACTTGTAACCTTCGTACCATTAATTTTTGATTATCAAGGCATCTAAGTTTAATTTTTTAAATAAGTCGTTATACGCTTTTACATCTTCTGCAACAATTTGTTTTTGTTTTGCTTCTGCCTTTTGCCATTGCGCCAGTAAATCTGCATATCTATCTTTTACCCCTTGCGTAAGGCGTGGGTCGTGTACATCGGCAGCGCCACGCAATGCAAAAAATTCTACATTTAATTTGCTGGCATAATTAATCACATCCTGAAAATTTTTCTGTCTGCTTTCCACTACTTCACTTTCCCAACCATCAATCTTTTTTACCAATGCTTTTCCTGCATCCAATAAGGTTGTGGCTTCATTGCTTTGTTTCAATACTTCTTGCTGAGCTTCAATTTGTTTTTTAACCTGACGCATGTTGTTAACAGCCCGATGAATTTTTTCGATCTGCTGTGCAACGTCATATAAAAATTGTTGTTGTTCACTCCAGTCGCTTGCTGTTACTTTTAAGTTGGGGTCTGCTACTACTTCGCACGTTGCTTCACTTGTTATTCCTTTGTGTTTTAGCACTGCTTTGTATTTGCCAGGCGCAACTCTATGTCCGCGATAATCGCCATACACAAATGCATTATTGATAGGCAGTAACGTTTCTGTTCTCAAATCCCACGCAAAACGATTGACGCCCGCTTCAGCAGGTAAAAGTTGTGGTGCTGGCGGTCCACCCGGAAATCCTTTAAAGTTTTCATCTTTTTTATTAGAGAATTTTCGTATCAATTTTCCATCCTGATTATATATCTCTAACGTTAGAGTCGCTGTGTCTGCTTTATCTTTAAGGTAATAATCTAAAATTACACCATCCATCGGGTTTTGCCCGGCAACTGGTTGTGCCTCTTCTGGCACTGTAACGCCCGGATAACGAACAGTGGTTTTTGGTGAAAATAATTTTACGCTTTCAGTAAACTTACCTTGTGATTGTTGCAAAGCGCTAAGGTCATCTAAAATCCAAAACGCACGCCCAGCTGTTGAGGCAACTAAATCATTTCCTTGCATGGCTAAATCGGTAATGGGTACTACAGGCAAATTCAACATTAGTTTATGCCATTGATTACCTGCATTAAATGAAACATAAAATCCTCTTTCAGCGCCAGCATATAATAAGCCTTTGCTTTTTCTATCCTCCCGAATCACTTTGATAAAATCATCTGCCTCTATGCCATTGTTAATTTTTGTCCAGGTCTTGCCATAATCTGAAGAGCGATAGGTATAGCTGGCGTAATCGCTAAACTTATAACGTGTAGCCGCAACATAAACAGTTGCCGGGTCGTGTGGTGAAACTTCGATAGCGTGCACACTCGATTCGGGTAAATCTTTTGGTGTGATGTTCTGCCAATTTTTGCCGCCATCCATAGTTACATGGATGAGACCACAATCGCTTCCTGCATACAATACACCTTGTTGATATGGAGATTCTATCAAGTAATAGATGGTGTTGTAATTTTCTCCGCCTGCTCCTTCATTGGTTAAAGGTCCGCCACCTACTTGTTGTTTCGTGGTATCGTTTCGGGTAAGGTCAGGAGAAATTTTCTCCCAGTTAATTCCACCGTTTGTAGATTTAAACACAACATTACCCGCGTGGTAAATTACGTTAGGATTATGAGGTGACGCCAGAATGGGTGCATTCCAATTGAATCGATATTTCATATCCTTAGCTTTGTAAGCTAGGTTAGTAGCCGGATATTGCATGATGTCTTTTTGCTCACCTGTCTTTACATCTAATACGCCAATAATACCCTGGTAACAACCACCGTATAACAAGTGTGGATTGTTAGGATCGAAAGCAATGGTTGCACTTTCGCAGCCTGGTCCTTCAAACCAATCGCGTTCTGTTAAACTAAAACCATTATTTCTGCTTTTGGTAACTACGGAAGTATTGTCTTGCTGGCCACCGTAAACATTAAATGGAAATTGGTTGTCAACGTTTACCCTATAAAATTGTGATGTAGGTTGGTTCATTTGGGTAGACCATGTTTTGCCTCCGTTAAAAGTAATTTCTGCGCCTCCATCATCACCTAAAATCATATTCTGCGTATTGTTGGGGTTAATCCACAAATCGTGTGTATCTATATGGCCAACACGAATGGTTTGAAATGTTTTACCACCATCAATAGATTTTGTTAACGGAGAGTTTAGCACATACACGACATCAGCATTTTTAGGGTCTGCTGCTACTTCCATGTAATACCACGAACGCGAAGTAATGTTGGCATCGTTAGAAAGAAGATTCCATTTTTTACCACCATCATCAGAACGATACAATCCTGCTTTCGATTTTTCTGCTTCAACAATGGCAAACACTCGTTGCGGATTAGCAGCAGAAACACTTACGCCAATTTTTCCCATTTCTTTTGGTAAGCCTTCGCTTAGTCTTTGCCAGGTTTCACCACCATCAACCGATTTCCAAATGCCACATCCGGCACCACCACTTTCTACTTTCCACGGGTAGCGTTTGTGTTGCCAGGTTGCAGCAAATAAAATTCTTGAGTTAGTCGGGTCAATGCTTAAAGAGGATGCACCCGTATTTTCATCTACATATAAAGTTTTCTTCCAGGTTTTACCGCCATCAGTTGTTTTGTAAATACCTCGTTCTGTACTTGGTCCGTGTACAGTTCCCTGTGCTGCCACCCAAATAATTTCCGGATTATTTGGATGGATGATAACATCGCTAATGTGTCTTGTTTTTTCTAAGCCTATATTTTTCCAGGTTTTACCAGCATCGGTAGATAGGTAAACGCCATCGCCATAGGTTGTCATAACACCACGCACTGCATGTTCGCCCATGCCTACTACAATTACATTAGGGTCGCTGGGTGCCACAGCGATATCGCCTACCGAGCCTGTTTTAAGAAAGGCATCACCAATGCTTTTCCAGCTTAAGCCACCGTCTTCGGTTTTCCATAAACCACCTCCGGTGTAGCCCACATAATATAGCTGATCGTTATTGGGAACACCTGCAACTGCGTTAGAGCGCCCGCCACGTAACGGGCCAATGTTTCTCCATTTCAAACCTTTATACATTTCGGGTTGAAAGGTTTCGGCAGGTGTTGCAGGAGTAGATTTCTTTTTTTGTGCAAAAGCAAAACTGCTTATTACTATAGCAGTTGTAAGGAAGACATACTTCATAGGTTTCTGGTTATAGAAATAGAAGTACGGCTTAATTCTTTTAAATCACAAACAATTTGTGATTAGCGGAAACAAAAAAGAGGCTTACGCCTCTTTCTTAATTAAAAATTGTTCTAAGTCTTTTAGGTGTAAAATGCCTTCGTAATAAGCTTTACCGAATATTACAGCGAACACACCCATCTCATTTAATTTCTTGATATCGTCTACACCACGCACACCACCGCTGGCCAACACGCAAATTTCCGGAAAGGTTTTAATGATGTCCGCATAAAAATCAAACGCAGGTCCTTCTAAAACACCATCTCTGGAAATATCGGTTGATTTAACATACTTCAATCCTCTGTTATAAAAGTAGGCTACATGTTCGTACAAACCTTTATGTGCTTTGGTTTGCCAACCTCTGAAAGCTAATTCTTTACTTTTGATATCGGTTACATCGGCACCTAATGTAATTTTTTCGCGACCGTAGGTAACAACCCATTCGGCAAACAACTCAGGGTCGGTAATGGCAATAGAAGATGCCGTGATATAATCTGCTCCGGCTTCGTAGGCTTTGGCAATATCGCCATCGGTAGCAATACCTCCGGTAACATCTATTTTTAAATCGGTGTGTCCTGCAATGGCTTCTACCACATGAAAATTTTTAGGTGTGCCTTTTTCTGCGCCATCAAGGTCTACCAAATGCACTACTTCTATTCCATGATCTTCAAATCTTTTGGCCAGATCCAATGGGTTTTCGTCATAAGCTTTTTCGCTTGTTGGATCTCCCTTTCTCATTTTTACAACTCTGCCTTGGCGAATGGCGATAGATGGAATTACCTGGATCATGATTTGCTAATTGATTTTATTAAAGTTCGACAAAAGAAATAAGTATTTTTGAAATACCAGCCAATAAAATATGAAAAGATTCGCAATTTTTTTCCTTGTGTTTGTCTCTGCACTTGCCAGCTATGCACAACCTAAAGCAATAAGAAAATTACAAGCCCCTATTAATCAACCTTCGTTTAATCAATATGCGCCTTTTATCAGCCTAGATGGCTCTTTCCTTTTGTTTTTAAATGATTATTCTGATGATGGGCAATTGGTTTTAAACTATGCCCGTAAAACCGGTGCCGATTGGAGCAATCCTATGCCTTTACCAAGGGTTTTATACAACGCAACGCATCATCAAAAAGGATTTACACTAAGCGCAGATGCACAAACTTTATATGTTTCGCGCAATCATTCTAACGGAGTGGGTGGTTTTGATATTTGTGCGGTAAGCATCAAAGGCAATACGTTTGGCGAGGCGCAAAATCTTGGAGCACCTATCAACAGTAAAGCACATGATGCCGCACCCACTTTTTCTGCCGATGGACAAACGATGTATTTCATGCGCTGCGAAAGCATGTCGGTGCAAAAAGCAGATAAGTGTAAAATATTTGTAAGTAAAAAAGCAGCCAATGGAAGATGGCAAGAACCTGTGGAACTACCTGCCAACATCAACACAGGTAATTCGCAAACACCCCGCATAATGGCCGATGGTGAAACTTTAATTTTTTCTTCCAATCAAATACAACCGAACAAAGGCGGAATGGATTTGTATGAAAGCAAACTTGTTGATGGAAACTGGACAAACCCCGTGCCTTTGGATTTTGTAAATACGGCTGAGGATGATCAATACATTTCTGTTACCTCGCAAAGCCAATATTTATTGCGCGATGCAAAAACAGATAAGAAGTATGAATTAACTGAGTATCTCTTTACTCCATCTTTAAAACCCAAGGCGGTTGTTCGGGTAGATGGAAAACTAACAACAACTGAATTTGCCACTTATGTTTCGGCAACTAATTTAAGCACCAATAAAACAATATATACCGGCAGGCCTTTAGCCGATGGAAGCTTTACTGTTTTTCTTACAGAAGGAAGTGTGTATGAAGTGGCGATAGACCCGGAGAACAATGCCGTAACGTTTGCTTCGCGATTTTTCGATTTAACCAAACCCTTTACAAAATTTTTCGAGCGCTATTCAGTTGCGTTGCAACAAGTAAAACCGGGCGATGAAATAGTATTAGCACCAGTAACCTTTATCGATTACACAGCCAACCTTGCGCCTACTGCTAATAATGAATTACGCAGGTTGAGTCGTTTGTTAAAAAGTAATCCACAAATAAAAGCAGAGATAGAGGTGAGTTTGGCAGGCTATGAGGAAGATACCATTCGCAGAACACCCGACTTAACAGAATTAGCAGTTGACAGTGTTGAGTATTATTATGAAGATATAGATTCTCTCGGACAACTCTACCAACGCGATACTTTGATTGCTGAATACCGCTATCATAACGATAGAACACCCAAGCAGGCACAGGCTATAGTTGATAAGTTAATTGCATTAGGTTGTAATCCGTCATCTATATTGATGAAATACAGCGCCAGGCCAGAGGCCATACCCGAAAGAAGAAGAGTGTTAGTAAAAGTTAATTTGAAGTAGCATTCGATTCGATCAACACTTAAACTATTACTTGAAGTAAGCTTCTCCATTCTTTCGTTTACATCACCTACATACGTGGTTTTTCATTAGAAAAAATCGTGATTTCCATAGGGAAATAGGCATACCTCACACCTATCTCAAGTAATTTTATTCCACAATCATAAACAAAATTTTCATAGGGGAAAGTGAAAAATTTATGGCGTGTTTTTCGGAATTCTCCTATGAAAAACATGGATTTACCTAGAGAAAAACAGATGGTAATTATCTTTAAAGGAGATTACTTCCCTATGTAAAACCACACTTTCCCTATGAGAAATTAGGATATTTGATAAAGTGCCTTTATTTTTAAGACGTTTTACTCAGAGAAAAATGTTTGTCAGACAATTAATTGTCCTTCACTCACCCACTTTTAGTAAACGCTTTTTAAACTAAACACAAAAACAAACCACTTGCGCTATGGCAAAAAAGACAAGTAAAAAGGTTGCTAAAAAAGCAGCTAAAAAAGTAGCTAAGAAAGCTGCAAAGAAAGTAGTTAAGAAAGCCGCTAAAAAAGTAGCTAAGAAAAAATCGGCTCGTAAGCCTAATGCTGCATTCATGGCAGCGTTAACTCCAAGCGCCAACCTGGCTGCTGTAATTGGCAATAAGCCAACTCCAAGAACACAAATCATTAAGAAGATTTGGGAGTACATTAAAAAGAACAAACTTCAAGACGCTAAGAACAAGCGTATGATCAATGCTGATGAAAAATTGAAAGTGTTGTTCGATGGTAAGAAACAAATTTCAATGTTCGACCTTGCAAAGGTTGTGAACAAGAACGTAAAGTAATTAATTGCTTTACACTGTTAGAGAGAGAAAAGCGTAGTAACCCTACGCTTTTTTTATTTTCTATAAACCACACATTCAATTTCTACTAAAGCATCTTTTGGCAAACGACTAACTTCAACCGTTGTGCGCGCTGGTTTATGTCCGGTAAAAAATGCTTCGTAAGTTTTGTTCATGCGCTCAAAATCTGCAAAGTTTTTTAAGAACACACTGGTTTTTACTACCTGGTTCATCTTGGCACCTGCAGCCTCTATTACTATGCGCAGGTTTTGCAACACAACTTCAGTTTGTTCTTCAATAGTCGTAGTTTCGATTTTCATAGTTGAAGGATGTAGCGGTGTTTGCCCGGAGCAAAACAAAAAATCACCAGCTTGTATGGCTTGCACATAAGGACCAATTGCTGCTGGTGCCTGAGGCGTATGGATTATTTTCATCTCTTTTTTTAAGCTAATTAAGTAATTTTGTAACGGATGCAAAATAAAATAACCATACAGCAAATTTTACCTGAAATTGTTTTCAGCGCTTCGCGAAGTGGTGGTGCAGGAGGACAAAATGTAAATAAGGTCAATACGAAAATCACACTTCGATTTTCTATAGACAATTCTCAATTGCTTTCGGATGAAGAAAAAGAATTATTGAAACATCATCTTCAAAAAAGTTTAACAGATGCAGGCGAAATACTGATTATTGCGCAAGAGAAACGAACCCAACTCGAAAATAAAAGACTGGCGATGGCTAAACTTCAAAAGCTGATTGACAAATGTTATATCCGTAAGAAGAAGAGAATCGCTACGAAAGCAACTAAAGCATCTCAACAAAAAAGATTAGAAAGCAAAAAGCGCAACAGCGAAAAGAAAAAAAATCGTTCGGTCGATTTTTGATTTCATTAAAATAATCCACGGTTTAAACAGTGGACTAGGTATAATCTGCAATTTTTTACATTTTAAACAATAGGTTATCAATTCCTTATCTGCTTCAATAAATCATCGATGTATTCTCTGGTGTTAGATAACCTCGGTACTTTGTTTTGGCCGCCTAGTTTTCCTCTGCTTTTCATCCATTGATAAAACGTTCCTTCTTCTACTATATGTACGGTTGGGGCAATTAATGCCAGATCGCCAACTCGTTTTGCATCATAATCTGAATTTACACTTCGTAATGCTTTATCGAGTAATTCGGTGAACCGAATTGCATCGTCTGGTTTGCGCGTAAATTCTATAATCCATTCGTGGCCGCCTTTTTTT
>JAJTEH010000012.1 GCA_021298355.1 Flammeovirgaceae bacterium | reverse complement strand
GAAAATCCTCACATCTATGAAAGCGTTAATGCTTAGTTTGGTTCTGTTGTTTTCGGTTTCATCAGGTTATGGCCAAAACCTTGCCGACAGCCTAACTGCTGCCCTGCCTGCTGCCAAAGGAGAAAAAAAAGTGAAATTGTTAAACCGCTTGTTTGGCGTGTATGTAAATAATGATCCTGTTAAAGCACTTGGTTTTGCCCGCGAAGCACTTAATCTGGCAACATCGGTTACCGATAAAAAAGGAATGGCCGCAGCTTACAATAATTTGGGAGTTGCTTACCGCAACCAAGGCGCATTGGATAAAGCACTGGAATATTACTTAAAGGCAAACACTCTATATGGACAAATTAACGACAGCACCGGGATAGCGTCTGTTAAAAACAACATGGCAACTATATACGCCTTAAAGAAAGACTACGGTCTTGCTCTTAATTTTATGGAACAATCGCATGGTTTGTTGTTGCAGCAAGGTAACAAAGAAAGGATTGTTGGCTCAATGAACAACCTTGGTAATTTAAATTCGGAACTAAACCGACCTCAGGTTGCCTTAAAATATTATTCAGAAGCAGCACAACTAGCGGAGCAATCAGGTTTTGTTTATCCCGATCCGGTAGAAAACCTCGGCAACTTATACCTCAAGCAAAATAACTATCCGCAAGCAATAACCTATTTCTTAAAGGCCATTGAACTACAACAAAAAACTAACAATCAGGTTGGTAAATTAAATACGTTGGTAAACCTGGCTACTGCTTACTTGCGTTCGGGAAAAGTTAAAGAAGCCGAAAATTCGCTTCGAGAAGCTGTTACCCTATCTAATTCTTTAGAAGCCTATACCAGCTTACCGGCTGTGTATAAAACGCAGGCCGAAATTTTTTATAAGCAAGGTCAGCATAAAAAAGCTTACGAAGTTTACCAGCGTTACGATTCGCTCAGAGAAAAAATTTATGGCGAAGAAAGTTCGCGTAAAATTGCGCAGATGCAATTGGTTGTAAATTTTTCTGAAAAAGAAAAAGAGTTTCAAATCCTACAAAAAGAATCTGAGATACAGGAACTCGAACTGCGCAACATTCGTTTAGTTGTTGTATTAACGGTGTTAGCAATATTTACCGTTATTGCCGTGCTTAGCCTGTTTTTCAGGAAAAAACTTATTAAGTAAATTTTCTTTTTCTCCCAATTATGTTTCGTAATTTCTTATATGTAACCGTTATTTTGATAACCACCATGCAGGCCTGTAAGCAAAAGCCGGAAATACTCGGCACATGGCGCGCAACATTAAGTATGCAAAACCAAACGCTGCCTTTTACTTTTACTGTTTATACACAAGGAGAAAACCTGCAAGCACAAGTACACAACGGCTCAGAAAACATTACCCTTACCGAAGTTTTTTGGCGAGAAGATACATTAGTTATGCAGCTGCATATTTTCGATGCTGCCCTGGAAGCAACAGTAGAAGGCAACACCATGACGGGCAACTTCGTGCGCTACTACGATGGTGCGAATCCTATAGCTTTTCGTGCCGAAAAAAGTGTTACCTATCGCTTCGCTCCCGAAAGCAAAGAAGCCGATGAAGATTTCTCGGGTAAATTTGCGGTAACTTTTACTAACGAAACAGATACAACAGAAGCCGTTGGTATTTTTGAACAAAAAGGAAATATTGTAACTGGCACTTTTTTAACTACCACAGGCGACTATCGCTATTTAGAAGGAAACGTAGTAAATAAAAAATTGCACCTAAGTGCTTTTGATGGCAACCATGCCTTTTTGTTTACCGCAACAAAAAAAGGTGATACAGTAGAAGGTCATTTTTATTCAGGTAAATCGTATCATCAAAATTGGGTTGGCGTTAGAAATGATAAAGCCGAATTACCAAACGCAGCTTCGCTTACATATTTAAAACCCGGTTACGAAACTATTGCCTTCTCCTTTCCTGATACAGACAGTGTTCTTGTTTCTCCGCAAGACGAGAAATACAAAAACAAAGTAGTTGTGCTGCAAATTTTTGGTACATGGTGTCCCAATTGCATGGATGAAACCCGTTTTCTTTCTGAGTGGTATAAACAAAATGCTGACAGAGGTGTAGAAATCTTAGGCTTGGCTTTCGAGCGAAAAGATAATTTTCAATATGCAAAAGAAAGAGTTTTAAAAATGAAAGAGAAACTCGCTGTGCCCTACTCTTTTGTAATTGCAGGCACAAACGATAAAGCAAAAGCATCGCAGGCGCTACCTATGCTAAGTAAGGTGTTGGCTTTTCCAACTACTATTTTTATTGGCAAAGATGGTAAGGTAAAAAAGATACACACCGGTTTTTCCGGGCCGGGCACAGGTATTTATTACGAGCAATTCAAAGAAGAATTTAATGCAACTATAAATACTTTACTGGCAGAGTAAACTTCCTGCCAAACAGTATTGCTGCGAAGAATTACATCAGCTTATACTTTACCTTAACGTACACTAATACTATTTCAATATATAAGCCTCTAAGGGTTTTAAGGTTAATTGGTTATTCTTCACTTTTATTTTTTCGCCACTTAATAGGTTAACGTATACTTTGTTTTGTAGCGGTACAGAAGCTTCGCTAGTAGCAGCATTTAACACTATTATTATTTCTTGTTTATTCAACTGCCTGCTATAGGCTAAAACTTTTTCTTTTGTAGTAAGCCAATGTAAGGAACCATCGGTTAAGGCAGGTTCGCTTTTTCTGATAGCAATTAGTTTCCTGTAAAATTCGAAATGCTCGTTGTTAAACGCAATCCCATCAGACTCACTGTGGGCCGTTTGAATGTTGTTTTTTCTTTCCGGTTCGAACGTAAACTCAGGCCACATCAACGGCTTTCTTTGGTAGGGATCATCGGCACCCCACATGCCCATTTCTTCGCCATTCCAAATGTGTGGCGCACCAAACGCTGTAAAAGTTTGTACCAAATACAAACGCACACGTTGGTATGTTTCTGCATCGGGTTTGTTGGTACGATAAGAGGGGTTATCGTGCGGAACTGCTTCGGCCTTGTATTTATATGGATTATAAAAATCTGATAGAAGCCTTGGAGAATCGTGGCTGCTGGCTACGTTCATCATCGCTAATAAATTTTCTTTTCTTACTCTTTTCCACTGAAACTCCAAACTATCTTTAAACTGTGCGGCATCAATTTCAAAATTTGTTTTTGCAAAGAAATAGCGGGCGGGCCTGTACGCTTGGTAAAACATAACGGCATCAAACACATCGCCTTTTGTATACGGCACTGGGTTCATCAGTTTATCGGGCCACTCTTGCCACCAGATTTCACCCACTAAATACGCGTTTGGTTGTATAGCTCTAACGTTATTTCTAAACTCACGCCAGAATTGCAAACCAATTTGGTCGGCCACATCTAACCGATATCCATCAATACCTTTGCTGGTATCTCCATTGGGGGCTAACCATCTTTTGGCTACTTCAAACATGTGTTTTTTTGCGCCTTCGTTTATAGTTCCTTCGTACGGATACCCAACTTTCCGGGTAGTTTTTATTTCAGTTTTTAAAATTTCGGGTAACGACATTATGTTTAACCACCCTTCATAAGCAAATTCGTTTTGAGGTGTGGTTGCATCATCGAACTGTTTGATGGCGTACCAATCTTTATAAGAAGATTGGCTCTGATTTTTAACAACATCTTGCCACGCCCAAAAATTAGTTCCGGTGTGGTTCCACGAGTAATCCAGAATTACACGCATGTTGCGCTTGTGTATTTCATCTACCAATTTTAAAAAGAGTAAGTCGGCTTTTGTCCATTTCCAGGTAGATGGGTCAGCAGGATTTTCTGTCGCCATTATTTTTTTATCTCCTTCGGGGTCGGGGCCAAAGTTTGCATCGATGTGATGGTAACTGGTAGCATCGTATTTGTGTAAAGAAGGCGCATGATTTAGCGGGTTAAAGAAAATTGCTGTTACCCCTAATGCTTGTAAATAATCTAACTTATCCAGTACGCCTTGCAAATCGCCACCGTATCGTCTGTATTGTAACTGATGATGAAAAGGTTTATCGGCAGTAAACCATGCATCGGGTTTGTACCAATCGTGTGTCCAAGGGGTGATTTGCCAATTTGCCGGAGCGTAATTATTTAAAAAAGGTTGTGCTATATCCGAAGATGTGGGATCGTTGGTGGCATCGCCATTATAAAAACGTTCAACAAAAATCTGGTACCAGATTGCATTTTTTGCCCATGTTGCCGGAGCATCGGGTTGGGCAATTGAATTTGTATTTAGTGTAACAAACCCAAAAAGCAAGAATAGTGTTATCCGTCTCATTTCGAAATGTACGAAATGAAATGGCGTAGGAAAAAAATTTAGCTTTGCTTTTGCGCCACCATAAAACCGTTTTGCATAATAGGTAGGATGTTGTATTGATTGGGCGTGAGGCAGAAGGCGATGTCTTTGTGTATGTTTAATCGGGCCAACCGTTTAACATGGCTGGAGTTTTGCAAGTAGGCCACCATATCGTTTTTGGCATCGGCATATAGGCGTTGAGCCATGCGCGGGGCATCGCAGGCAGGCTCGAAATGGTTTTGCAATCCGTCTACAAGTGCTCCGGCAAATAAAGTATCTTCCATGTTTACTTTGCCTTTCCAACCGGCACAAACAACCAGAATATCTTTTTCTTGATGGCGTAAAAAATGTACAACGGCATTTAAGTTTAAGAAAGATCCGATCACGATGGTGTCTGCTCCTTCAGATTTTGCTATGGCTTGTGTACCGTTTGTGGTGGTAAACGCTATTTTTTTTCCTTTCAAGGTTGGCTCCATATACTCGAATGGCGAATTGCCCATATCGAAACCTTCCACTTTTTTTCCATCGCGTTCTCCAGCTGTTAAGTACCCTTCTTGTTTGGCTTGTAAGCAATCGTCTAACTTTGCAAATGGTTTAATATGATCGATGCCGTGCGCGAGCGCGCTTGTCATGCAGGATGTTGCGCGTAATATGTCTACCACAACTACACTTTTTCCTTTTACTTCATACAGATGCATGAGTTCCGGACTCAGGCATACGTCTATTGTTTTCATTTAGATAGTAAACAAGGTGAGGGATACTTTTCACAATTTTTTTCCAGATGCGAGGCTGATATAGTGTTTCCTTTTAGTAATGCTTCACACCAGTCTTCACAAGCTTTTTCTTTTAATCCTGTTTTGTAATAAGCGATACCTCTGTTATGATACGAGTTGTTATGATCAGAATTTAACTCTATGGACTTGGTAAAATCCGAAATGGCAATTTTATACTGACTTTGTTTTAAATAAATTGTGCCCCTCTTAAAAAAATAGAGATGATTTTCTTTATCAATTGAAATTGCTTTTCCGTAATAATATACAGCTTTATCAAGGCTATCGAGTTGTTCGTATACATTGCCTGCCTGAAAGTAGTTTTCATTCTCATCAGGTATTTCTTTAATGAGAAGTAGATAATCCGACAATGCCTGTTTGTAATCTTTTAAGTTGAAAAGAACAGTGGCTCTATTCGATCTATAAAGTGTGCTTTGCGGATTACGCTTTACTAAATCGTTAAATATGGATAACGCTGCTTTATATAATTCTTTATTAATCAGTTCAACACCCTTGTTGTTTAGGGCTTCATCTGTTTGTGCAAAGCATAGATTTACTAAGAGCAAACTAAATAAAACTGCAAGTTTCATTTTCAAGTTAAATAAGTGGCAATTTGTTTACTTGTGCTTTCAGGTTTCTTCCTCTTACATCCACAAAAATTTCTGTACCTGGTGTAGCATGTTTAGTTGTTACATACCCAAGCCCGATACCAATGCCCAACAAGGGAGACTGCGTGCCCGATGTTACCTTGCCTATAACACTACCGTTGGCATCTTTAATGGCATAATCGTGGCGGGGAATTCCCTTATCAATCATTTTAAAGCCAACCAATTTA
Source organism: Flammeovirgaceae bacterium (assembly GCA_021298355.1). Taxonomy (GTDB): domain Bacteria; phylum Bacteroidota; class Bacteroidia; order Cytophagales; family Cyclobacteriaceae; genus Chryseotalea. Next base: position 114,739 of record JAJTEH010000012.1, on the reverse strand, counting down.
CGTTCTACTCCTTTTTCTTTGTGTTGCTTTATTTGTTCGTGGTTGGTAAAAGCTTTTGTAAATTTTGTAATCCAACCCAACCCTGCTTCTATGGGCGAAGTAGTGTCGTCTATATCGTTGCCGTATAGGCAGAAACCCATTTCTAAACGCAAGGTATCGCGTGCACCTAAGCCTATCGGTTTAATGTTAAATTCTTTGCCGGCTTCAAATAGTTTATTCCATACAGCTAATGCATGTTGTTTGGGCACATACACCTCAAAACCACCTGCACCTGTGTAGCCTGTGTTAGAAATAATAACATCTTGCACACTTCCTATTTCGCCTTGCACAAAATGATAATATGGAATGGCAGATAACGCTGACGGTGTAAGTTTTTGTACCGTAGCCAGCGCTTTGGGGCCTTGTACGGCAAACAAACAAATATCATCCGAAATGTTTTTCATCTCGGCATGTTGCGTGTTAAATCCGGAAATCCAATTCCAGTCTTTTTCTATGTTCGATGCATTTACTACCAACAGATAATCTTCTTCGGCAAGTTTATACACAAGTAAATCGTCTACAATTCCACCTTTATCGTTTGGCAAGCAAGAATATTGCGCCTGGCCAACCGCTAGTTTAGAGGCATCGTTGCTGGTTACGCGTTGTATTAATTCAAGTGCGTGTGGTCCTTTAATACTAAACTCGCCCATGTGCGATACATCAAAAACGCCAACACCATTACGCACGGTCATGTGTTCTTCAATATCAGATGAATAGCGCACAGGCATATTATACCCGGCAAACGGAACCATTTTGCCTCCTAAGGAAATGTGTAAGTCGTTTAGCGGAATGTGTTTTACTTCCATTTTGCTTATTGTTTTTTAATTACGCCTAGTATGTTTTCTTTAACCTGTTGCACTTTTTTCATTTCGGTATTCAGGTATTCGTTTACTTTTTCTAAGCCTACACTATCTGCCGGAGGGTTAAATTCACGCATCCACACCATCATGCTTTCGCTGGCTTCTTCAATTCTTTTTATTTCGGCTTCTAATTTTTCTTTTTCGGTTTTGGCTTTTGCGGGTAAGGCAGCTATAACTTTATTTAATGAGTCCTTCATGGTGTAGAGGTCGTTCATCTTAGGCATTACCTCATCGTGTATTTGCATAACAGCATTAAACAAAGAATCGGTAGCGGTTGAGTTTTTTTCAGCACTATGCTTGCTGTGGTCGTGGCCTTCGTGTGCATGTTCAGACTTGTTTCCGCAAGCCATCGTTGTGGCAGCCAACAATAAAAATAAATAAGTCGTTACCTTCATATTCAGTATAATTTTGGTGTAAAGCTAGGCATAACAACCGTTTTCGAAACCAAAAGTACAGGCATATTGAAAATATTTTTTAATGATGTTTGGATTTTTAACAGATAAAGCCCTACTTAGCGCAACAAGATTATGAAAAATAACAGATTTTATTTTTACTACTTTTATTTTCAATCCTCTGCGGGACTGAACAAGTAGTATTGTTAAATCTGAACATGATAAACCTACTGAAAGTCCCGGCCCACCGGGACTTTCGCTTTTTATACCCATTATGCCCGGAAAACAAAAGTTAAAAATTGCCATTCAAGGAATAAGCACCAGCTTTCATGAAGTTGCAGCACATGCCTATTTTTCGAAACGCATAGAAACGGTAGAGTGTTTGTCTTTTTACGCTCTTTGCCAATCTTTAAAAAAGGGCGAAGCCGATTTTGCCGTTATGGCTATCGAGAACTCCATTGCCGGAAGCATCTTACCCAATTATTTTTTGCTACAAGAATTTCGGTTTTCTATAGTTGGCGAATTATATGTGCCCATCCACATGCACTTGCTTGCATTACCCGGCACAAAATTAAAAGATGTTAAACTCGTAGAATCTCACCCGATGGCGATCCGGCAATGTGCCGAATTTTTGCAAGCTCTTGAACCTGTAGAAATTCGCGAAAGCGATGACACCGCCCTATCTGCTAAACTTGTAAAAGAAAAAGGAGATAAAAGCAGAGCTGCTATTGCGAACGAATACGCAGCAAAAAAATTCGGATTAAAAATTTTAGAAAGAAGAATAGAAACACATAAAAAGAATTTTACCCGATTTTTAATTTTATCGCGCAAGCGAAACGATGCCACAGAGAGTAACAAAGCTTCCTTGTATTTCGAAGTTAGCCATGATGTAGGTTGCCTGGCCGATGTTTTAGGAACCTTTAAAACGCATCACATTAATTTAACCAAAATTCAATCGATACCCATTATTGGTAAACCACACGAATACTCATTTCATATTGATGTAGAGTGGAAAAACAAAAAGATGTATCAGCAAGCACTACAAGCTGTTATACGGCAGGTGCATAACCTCAATGTTTTAGGAGAGTATAAAAAAGGAAAAATAGAATTTAAATAGGTATGAGTTTGATAAGCTTTGCAAACAGAATAAACGCAGTTGAAGAATATTACTTCTCAAGAAAACTGGCCGAAGTTAAAACGTTAGATAAACCGGAAAAACCGGTTATCAACTTAGGTATTGGCAGCCCCGACCTGGCACCTGCCGAAAAAGTTATAGAGAGTTTACAAAACAGCGCTGCTAAAGCCAACCACCACGGCTACCAGAGTTACAAAGGCATACCGGCATTTAGAAATGCCATTGCAGAATTTTATAAAAGCAGATACAACGTTCAGCTACAAGCCGAAACAGAAATTTTACTCTTAGTTGGCTCTAAAGAAGGAATTATGCACATCTCTATGGCATTTCTTAATGATGGAGACGAAGTGTTAATACCCGATCCGGGCTACCCTACTTATGCAGCGGCTACTACATTAGCCGGAGGTATTGTGCGCACCTACGATTTAACTGAAGAAAACAATTGGCAAATCGATATCGATCAACTCGAAAAACAAAATTTATCGAATGTAAAAATTATGTGGATTAACTCTCCACACATGCCAACAGGTTCTGTACTAAACGAAAACACCTTGCGCAGGCTTGTAGATCTGGCCATTCGCAATCAGTTTTTATTGGTAAATGATAATCCCTACAGCTTTATTTTAAACGAACATCCAACAAGTTTATTAGCCCTACCACATGCTAACAAAGTTTGTTTAGAACTAAACTCGCTTAGCAAATCGCACAACATGGCTGGTTGGCGCTTAGGTTGGGTGTGCGGAAACAAAGCATTTATAGATGCCATTGTAAAAGTTAAAAGCAATATGGACTCGGGCATGTTTTTGCCTTTACAAGAAGCTGCCGCTGTTGCCTTACAACAACCGCTAGCGTGGCATCAACAGCTTAATGCACGCTATGCAAAAAGAAAACAAGTAGCAAGCAATTTGCTTTTGCAATTAGGTTGTAGCATTTCTGCACCGCAAGTTGGTTTGTTTGTTTGGGCTAAAGTTCCTGCACATGTAGTTGATGTAGAAAAATGGATTGACGAAATTTTATACGCTACGCATGTGTTTATCACACCCGGATTTATTTTTGGTAAAAACGGAAACAGATTTGTGCGCATATCTTTATGCGCAACAGAAACTACTTTTGCAGTAGCGCAAAAACGTATTGAAGAATTTATGTTGAGAAAAATGTTAACAGAACAACCATGACCATCGGCATCATCGGATTAGGTTTAATTGGTGGATCAATGGCCATCGATTTAAAAAACGCACTAGATACTATTCGTTTGGTCGGGTACGATGCAAACGAACACCATCGCACTAAAGCACTAGCATTGGGTTTGGTTGATCATGTTGTAGAAAACCCAGAAGCACTTTCGGCATGCCATGTAATTATACTGGCCATTCCGGTAAATCATATTCCGGCTGTGGCTGTGCACATGTTAGATGTTTGCTCCGATAACACCATTATACTTGATGCCGGTTCAACAAAAGGAGCTTTGTGTAAAGCCATAGCCCAACATCCGAAAAGAAAAAATGTAGTGGCTGCACATCCTATTGCCGGAACAGAAAACTCAGGGCCCGAAGCTGCGCTTGCAAAATTGTTTGCAGGCAAAACCAATATCATTTGCGAAAAAGAAAAATCATCTGCCGAAGCTTTGCAACAAGCCCTACTTATTTTCGATACACTCGGTATGCACACCATATATATGGATGCCGAAGAACACGATAAACACGTTGCCTATGTTTCGCATTTATCGCACGTTAGTTCTTTTTTACTTGGCCTTACTGTTTTGGATATTGAAAAAGATGAAAAAAATATTGCGACACTAGCAGGCTCCGGCTTTGCATCTACCGTACGATTAGCTAAAAGTTCGCCCGACATGTGGGCACCTATATTCGAACAAAACATGGAATACCTTAGCCAGGCTTTGCAAGAATACATTATTCACCTTCAACGTTTTCAATATCATCTACTAAAACGCGATAGAACAGAGTTGCACAAAACTATGCAAGAAGCAAATGCCATCAGAAGAATTTTACAAGGAATAGAAAATAAAAACCAAAAATAACCTGTTACCTTACTTATATGAAAAAGGAATTACACCTCACCCCTATACAAAACTGGTTACCACACCCTGGCAGACCGCTAATTATTTCCGGCCCTTGCAGTGCCGAAACCGAAAGCCAAACAGTTACTACTTGCAAACAACTAGCCGCTACCGGAAAAGTACACGCCTTACGTGCAGGTATATGGAAACCGCGCACACGCCCCGGCCAATTTGAAGGTGTTGGCGAAGTAGGCTTACAATGGCTAATGGCTGCACGCCACGAAACGGGTTTACCTGTAACTACCGAAGTAGCCACGGCTGCACACGTTGAAGCTTGCTTAAAAGCAGGTGTAGATATTCTATGGGTTGGAGCGCGCACAACCGTTAACCCTTTCTCGGTGCAAGAAATTGCCGATGCTTTAAAAGGAGTTGATATACCCGTGATGGTAAAAAATCCTGTAAACCCCGATTTAGAATTATGGATTGGCGCATTAGAAAGATTAAACAAAGCAGGCATAACCAAAATGGCTGCCATCCACCGCGGGTTTTCTTCTTTCGATAAAGGTCCGTTTAGAAATGCCCCCATGTGGGAGTTAGCCATCGAATTAAAAACAAGAATTCCAGAACTCGATATCATTTGCGACCCCAGCCACATTACCGGGGCTCGCGATTTAATTTCTTTTGTTTCGCAAAAAGGGCTTGACTTAGATATGGCCGGGCTGATGATTGAAAGCCACATTACACCCGATGCAGCCTGGAGCGATGCTAAACAACAAGTAACCCCTGCTGCTCTTAACAAAATTTTAGAAGGACTTATTGTTAGGCAAGCTTCTTCCGACAATAAAAATTTTAAAGACACGCTAACAACGCTTCGCGAAAAAATAGATCAGCTCGATGATGATATCATGCACAAGCTGGCAGAACGCATGAAGATATCTGAAAAAATAGGTCAGTATAAAAAAGAAAACAACGTTACCATTTTGCAGGTATCGCGCTGGGAAGAAATTATTCACACGCGTGTAGCCATGGCGTTGGTTATGGGCATAAGCGAATCCTTCAGCAAAGAATTTTTAAAACTTATTCACAACGAATCTATCCAGATACAAACAAAAGTAATGAACGAAAAAATGGAGAAACAACCTTGAAATAAAGGCTAAACCAAATCTATTTGTTTTATTAATTACCGGCTACGCTTTTTTGAAAGAAAAAGGTAGCTGGTATTTTTTTTGCACAGTAAATTTCTGTTTATCAATACCTTATAAAGAAAGATAAAAAATATTTTTACTTTATGGAACGTTCGTTCCGTTTTATCTGTAATACCGGAATAAATATTCCAAAATGACTAAACTTTCCAACAAAACAGCCGTAATTACCGGAGGTAACAGCGGCATTGGCCTGGCCACAGCACAAGTATTTTTACAAGAAGGCGCACGCGTATTAATTACCGGTAGAGACGAAAAATCTTTGCAAACTGCACAACAGCAATTGGGTAACCATGTAATTGCTTTGAAAAGCGATATAACAAAAGCCTCAGACTTACAACAATTGTTTGATACAGCCCAGCAAAAGTTAGGTAAGATTGACATCCTCTTTGCCAATGCAGGCGTAGCGCTTTTTGCGCCATTCGAACAAACCACTGAAGAAATTTTTGATGCTAACTTGGACATCAATATAAAAGGATCATTTTTTACTGTGCAAAAGTTATTACCTCTTTTACACGAAAACTCCTCTATCATTTTTAACACTTCTGTAGTGGGTGTAAAAGGATTTCCAGGTACATCTGCTTACTCAGCCTCGAAAGCAGCACTTCGTTCATTAGTAAGAACCTTAGCAGCAGAATTGGTGGAAAGAAAAATCCGCGTGAATGCAGTTTCTCCCGGCCCAATTGAAACACCCATTTATGGTAGATTAGGATTGCCTGAAGAAGTCGTAAAACAAATGGGGGCAGGTATGCAGGCAGTTAATCCGATGAAACGTTTTGGTGCAGCACATGAAGTGGCAAAAACAGTTTTATTCTTTGCCTCATCAGATTCATCTTACATTACAGGAGCTGAATTAGCTGTTGATGGTGGATTAACGAATTTATAATTCTTACCTTAGTGCTACCATGGCACGCACCAAAGCATTTGAAGAAACAGAAGTACTAAATAAAATCCAGAAGCTATTTTGGCGTAAGGGTTTCAACGGTACTTCTGTTGATGATCTGGTAAAAGAAAGTGGTTTAAGCAGAAGTAGTTTGTACGATACCTTCGGTGATAAAGAAAAGTTATTTCAACTTTCTTTAAAAAAATACCGCGATGAAAACACCACGCAAATGCTAACCATGATTGAAGAGAGTAATGACATTAAAAAAACGATTCAATCTATTTTCGATTATGTTTTTAATGATATAGAAGAACAAAATAAATTGGGTTGTTTAATGGTAAATACTGCCATAGAGTTGGCCCCACATAAAACCAAGATTGCCAAAATGGTAGATGAAAACATGGAAGTTTTACATGCTGCCCTTACACATAAAATTAAACAAGCTCAAAAAGCACGACAAGTAAAAACTAACCTCGATGCCAGTGCATTTGCTGCACTACTTATTAATACCTTAAATGGAATACGAGTAGGCGAAAGACATCAGTTCGATAAGAAAAAACAAAAGTCGGTGGCTAAACTTATACTGGATTTATTATAAGTCGAATTAAACCTTTTCTTTTCCCTACTATCTAAGCCTGCGTGAAGGTACAAATAGGATTACTGTTAACCTTACTTTTGTTGAGTTGCAGCAATAGTGAGGTAGAGGAAGTAAGCGATTGTAATAACGCTATTGAAATTACTAATTTTAATACTTCAACATTGATAGATGAAATTCCCGAAAATGCTTTACAAGCATTAACCAAAGCACCTAATGAAGAAGGCGCGTTGGGGCGAAATAAAGAAGGATATTTTCATGTGCGTTTTCAGTTGGATATCTTATACCTCGCTGTTTATGCCTTGCGATTTGAAAACAAGGAAGCATTAGATCAATTTTTTCTTGCCTCCGACTATAGTTTCAATCGGCAACTTCCTACAGGTGATTTTGAACTTGTTGTGCCCGAATCGTTACAAAATTCTGGTGTTGCTAGCTTAGGAGATCGTTTAAGCGCAAATGCTTTTTTTCTTTCTGCTTTTGGAACGGGCTTTAGTTTTTTACTTCGATCTACTTGGTTTATGGAAAATCATTTTACTGAGTACGAAGAAAGAATTAACATGCTTAAAAATAAATTACTATTGGCAGGAAATTATCTCTATCAAAATAAAACTGTTTTAATGGAGTATGATAAAAACGCGCCTAATCGTTTGTTGTTTGATGCATTAGCTTTTTACTCTCTTTCATCTGTAGTAACACAAGAAAGTTGGAAACAACTTTCGTTTGAGTTAATTGGATCTGTTACCCAAAAACAAAATGAAACAGGTTTTTATATAGAGAATGATGGATACGATAGCAGCTACAATGGGGTGAGTTTAAAGTTAGCGGGTATCTTGTTAGCTTTATTACCAGATGGAGAAAGTATAAAAAATGAATTAAGCAGAAGTGTGTATTGTGCATGCGCGTGGCAAGTTAGCCGGGTTTTACCTTCAGGAGAAATAAGCACAGAAGGAAACGAAAGAGTGTATCCCGGTGGTGAACTTTTTTTAGGAGAAGAAAAACAAATGGCTTGGGTTGATACATTTTTAGCCTTTCAATTTTTCAAAAATCAATTCTTAAATTTATCATTAGAAAATAAAGCGGATGCCATCAAAGCTTATTACCAATAAGCTTTATATTCCTTACCTTGTTTTCGAAATACCTTCAATTATCCAGTATGACGTTTCATTCCATTAATCCCTATTCGAAACAAAGTATAGGAAGTTTTCGGGCATGGCATGAAAAAGAATTAAGTAACACGTTACAGCAAGTTGCTGCATCTGTTAAACACTGGAAAGAAACTTCTGTACGCGATCGGTTACACCACTTATCTACTATAAAATTTAAATTACTACATGAAAAACAAAACTTAGCCAGGCTGATAACGACAGAAATGGGAAAACCTATTGCTGAAGCAATGGCTGAAATAGAAAAGTGTGCGTGGCTTTGCGATTATTATATTGAACAATGTGAAGAATGGCTTAAGCCACAGCAAGAAAAATTATCGGATAAAACCGTTTGGCATTCTTTGCAACCTATTGGTGCCGTATTAGGAATAATGCCGTGGAATTATCCTTTCTGGCAAGTATTCAGATATGCAATTCCTAATCTATTGGCAGGTAATATTGTTTTGCTAAAACATGCGCCCAATACAATGGCATGTGCAGAGGCATTACAAAATTTATTTTCAGGAAATAATCCTTCATCATTCTTTCATTTACCCATAGATGTTACGCAAGTAGAACAAGTAGTTGCACACCCGGTTGTTCAAGGTGTTTGTTTAACGGGTTCAGTTAATGCAGGCAGAGCAGTTGCCGCGCTGGCTGGAAAATACGTAAAGAAATCGGTGATGGAGTTAGGCAGTGCAGATGCGTTTGTTATTTTACCGGATGCGCAATTTGAAATGGCTTTGTCTGCTGCTTTTACTTCGCGCATGCTTAATGCTGGACAAACTTGTATTGCTGCAAAACGAATTTTTATAGAAGCCGATAAAATAGATGATGCTATCGCTTTCTTTAAAGAAAAAATTAAAGCCATTCGCTTAGGAAATCCATTAGAGGAGCAAACACAAATGGGGCCTATCTCTAAACTTGAATTTGTAAATAAGTTACGCAACCAAGTTGAAAAAGCAACTCAGCAAGGTGCTCGCCTCGTAGAAGGAGCACAAGCAAAAGATAATTTTTTCTTGCCGGGTATATTGCTGGCAGATGCCGAGCATTCTATGCACACAGAAGAATTGTTTGGCCCTGTATTAACCCTTATTCCTTATCAAAAAGAAGAAGGATTACTAGATTTAATCAACAACAATCCTTTTGGTTTAGCGGCCAGTGTGTGGTCAAGCAACGTAGAAAAAGCTTTTTCATTTTCCGAAAAAATAGAAGCTGGCACAGTGGTAATAAACGATTTTATGAAATCAGATCCGCGCATTCCTTTTGGTGGTATAAAGTTATCTGGTTACGGAAGAGAAATGGGCAAACAAGGATTCATCTCCTTTTTAAATGAAAAAGTAATTATTGTTCCTCGCTAACTCGAATATAGATTTTGTTGTAAAGAAAAAGCATCCTGTAGAACAAGCCATTATTGATTTCGGTTAACAAATTCTCGTTAGCTTGTATTCCATAGTTAAATTTTCAATTTTTGTTGATGCGATTTAATCTCTTACCCAAAAATGTAATTCGTTTTAAACTTGTTGGCGTAATTATCATTGCCTGGACGCTCATCGGTGTAGGCAATGAAGTATTGCACGACTTTTTTCTTCGCGCTGTTCAATATTCTGGATTTGAGCAATATGAATTTTCCACCAATATTCTTACCCAATTCATCATCATCCCTATTGCCGCTTTTTTAGGCGGTAGTTTCATCATCTTTACAAAAGATTCTTTTAGAACGATTCCTTTTCTTACACGAATTTTAATCGAAATTATATTATTCATTATTCTGGTTTTCATTTTAACTATCATAGGTAGTTTCGTTTACAATTACATTTATTTTAATGCTGCCGATCAGCCGAGTATATGGTTAGAAGTTAAAGAAACCATGTTTAGTTACGGTATGTTGTATAATATTGCTTTTTGGACAGCCATTGGTTCTGTTACTGTGTTGGTTGTTCAATTGATCGATTTTTTTGGTAGAGAAAGATTTTACAATACGTTTACAGGAAAATATTATCAACCCATAGTTGAAGAAAGAATTTTTCTATTTCTCGATTTAAAAAATTCTACAGGATTAGCCGAGCAGTGGGGGCATCAGAAATGGTTCTCCTTTATTAACACATTTATTAAAGATATGGCAGATACCATTATTAATACGCAAGGAGAAGTTTACCAATACGTAGGAGACGAAATCGTAGTGAGCTGGCCTGCCGCAAAAGGATTTAAAAATAACCAGGCTTTATCGTGTTTTTTTGAAATACAAAAAATTGTAAACAAACATGCCGGGTTGTACAAAGAAAAGTTTGGAATTGTTCCGGAGTTCAGGGCTTCTTTACACGCAGGAGAAGTAACAGCTGGTGAAATAGGTTTATATAGAAAAGATATCATTTTTACAGGCGATGTATTGAACACCGCTAAACGCATACAAGGATATTGCGATGCTTTAGAAACCGATTTTCTGGTGAGTAGTGATACCTTCTTACGAATGAGCCATCCAGAAAAGTGGAAAATTCACAAAGAATCGGTTTTACACTTAAAAGGAAAAGCCGATAGCATAAAAGTATTAATCGTTCGGCTAGATGATACTGAATAAATATTCATTTATATTTGTTAATGCCCCGCAGTAAAGACGAAACTAAAGTAATTGCCATTTTTGATGCAACCTTATCGGTTGTTATGAAAACCGGTTTTAACGGGCTTAAGATGGCCGATGTAGCAAAAAAAGCAGGGTTGGCTACGGGTACGGTTTACCTGTATTTTAAAAATAAAGAAGCTTTAATTAATGCGCTGTATCTGCACTTAAAAACAGAGAAAACACAAGCTTTTATGCTGGCGTATAACCCGGCCGATGATTTTAAAACAGCTTTTACAAAACTATGGCAACGCTATTTCGACATTAGTTTAGCCGAGCCCGAACGCATGCTTTTTATTGAACAATTTACCTATACTTCTTATCTCACAAAAAAGACGAAAGAAAAAGGAGATGCGTTATTACACCCTTTATTCGAATTTTTGCAAGAAGGAATTAGAAAGAAAAAAATCAAAAACATTCTGCTACCTTTATTGATTAGTCAGTTAATGGGGCCAATTTTCGAAATAGTTAAACTTCACTACAATAAAAAAATAGAAGTAATGACATCCGTTAAAAAATCTTTGTTTGAGCTAGCCTGGAAAAGCGTATCACGTTGAAATTTTTTTACTTAATAAATGAATATTAATTCAGTTAAAACTATGAAAACAGTATTAATCACCGGCTCTTCGAGCGGTATAGGAAAAGCAGCGGCACTTTACTTTGCCGAAAAAGGTTGGCATGTTGCGGCCACCATGCGCAACCCCGAAAAAGAAAACGAATTGCAAAAGCATACTAACATTAAACTCTTTGCACTAGACGTAACGCAAGAAGAAAGTGTAAAACAAGCGTTAAACCTGGTAAAACAAACTTTGGGTAAAATAGATGTTGTGGTAAACAATGCCGGATTTGGTGCCGATGGTGTGTTTGAAGCGATGGATGATGCCTTTATTCAAAAACAATTTGATACCAATGTATTTGGCTTGATGCGTGTAACACGCGAAGCCATTAAAATAATGCGCGAACAAAAGAGTGGAATTATTGTGCAAATTGCCAGTGTTGGCGGACGTGTTGCCTTTCCGCTTTACAGTATTTATCACGGCACAAAATGGGCAGTGGAAGGCTTTACGGAATCTTTGCAATACGAAGTAAAAGATTTTAACATCCGTTTAAAGTTGGTTGAACCCGGTGCCATTAAAACAGATTTTTATGGAAGAAGTCGAGCTTTTAGCAAACCTACCTACACCAATGCTTACGATTCTTTTGTACAAAAATGCGAGGCAGTAAGCATGGAAGCCGGAAACAAAGGAGCAAGTGCCGAAAGTGTGGCGAAAGTAATTTTTAAAGCTGCCAACGATTATTCTTTTAAAATGAGGTACCCTGTGGCTTACCCTGCTAATGTGTTACTTCCATTAAAGAGAATTTTACCCGAACGTTTGTTCTTTTGGGCAGTTAAACAATCGTATAAAATTTAGGTATGGAGTTTATCAAGCAATACTTTAGTGCCGAAAAATCAGAAAGTTTTTTGGCAATTGTAATTGGTACAATTTTACTTTCCTTCTCTATTTATATACTGATAAAATGGGGAGATGCTTCTTATAAAGGTTTTGCTGTGCCGGTTGTGGTAGTTGCACTTATACAAATTGTAGTGGGCAGTGTTGTTTACTTTAGAACAGACAAACAAGTGCAAACTTTAATGGAACAATTCGAAGTTTCGCCTACGGAATTTGCACAGGCAGAAAATCAAAGAATGAACATAGTAATGAAAAATTTCAGCGTGTATAAATGGATTGAAGTTGCTTTTGTAGTAAGTGGCTTGTTGTTGATTATATTTTTTAAAAATAAAGAGTTTGTTTTAGGTGTAGGTGTAGGTCTCTTACTACAGGGTGCATTAATGTTATCTGCTGATATTTTTGCTGAGCGAAGAGGGAATTTGTATTTAAAAAGCGTTGATAAAATTATGAACGATAAAAATGTATGATAGTTTAAAGCAGGAAAGAATGCTTTTTTTTTCTTATGTTTTACATGAAAAAAAAGATTGTATGATTTAGTATAGCTAAGCGTTAGGGATGGTAAGGGTGCGCAGCACTCTGGCTGGTAAGCCAGAGCGAAGCCCTGAACAGCCCGGCCTAGCCTAGCCTAGCTATACGGCTAGGCTAGGCAACGCCCACAATTTGTTTAGTTTATTTTTGAATGGTATTAGACGCGAACTCGATTACTTCTTTGTAATCTCGAATTCTACTCTTCTGTTCTTTCTTCTATTTTCTTCGGTATCGTTGGGGGCAATGGGTTTATCGGGGCCAAAGCCTTTCCCTCCTATTCTTTTAGCAGAAATACCTTTATCAATTAAGTATTTTTTTACTACTGCAACTCTATCAATAGATAAATTGATGAGAGCTGTTTTGTTGCCTTGGCTGTCGGTATGTCCATTTAATTGTATTTCAATATTCGGATTATCTAATAAGATTTGTGCGAGTCTGTCAAGTTCTGAAAAAGATTCTTTTTTAAGTATAGGTTTTCCTTGTTCGAAAAATACGTTGTTAAGCGGAATACTTTCTCCTATTTCAATCGGTATCAGATACAAATCTTTTTCCATTTCTGTGTACGCTTGTATCGTAACTAATTCTAAATTTTCGTTAACAGATATAAATCCTTTTGCTCCTGCATGTAGCCCATAGTTGATTCCGTAAGGTAAAGCAATGGAATACGTACCACTTTGCGGCTCGGAGTTAGCACGGCCTACTTGTTGGTTAGTTGTTAGATCGTCAAACGAAATAGCAGCACTTATTGGTTTTCCGGTTTTAGCGTTTACGGTTTTTCCTTTAACTAAAACAACCGGGTCGGGTTTGGCTTGTTCGGGTAATTTAATGCGTATAATATCTCCTTTACCTATAGCTGAAGCGTTACTTACCATATAGGCATATTTGCCCGAAGCGGGTACTGTATAAAAGGCATCGAAACTGGTGGTGTTAATAAATCTTCCTAAATTTTGTGGTTTCGACCAACGCTTCCATGTGTTATCTAAGCGTTTGCTTACAAATATATCGGCACCGCCAAAACCTGGCCATCCTTCGCTGGCAAAGTAAAGCGTTCGGCCATCGGCTGCTAAGAATGGCGCTAACTCGCCCTGATCGGTGTTAATATCTTTTCCTAAGTTGATGGGTTTACTCCACGTTCCGTCTTGATTGCGAAGTATAACATACAAATCTTTTTCATCTACTTTTTCGCGGAAGGCTATATTGTCATTAGTTTTTACTGCGAAAATAATTGCCTTACCATCGCTGGATAAGTTTCCTTCCATGTATTGCGATTCGTTATTGAAGCCCGGATAAATTCTTTCTGGTTCCGACCAACCCGTTTCTGTTTTGTGTTTGAAAACAAACCCATCGTTCTTACAAAACATGAGTGTTTGCAAATCGGCACTGATCGATCCTAGGTTATCTGTATCTTTTGTATTGATGGGCACACCGTAGTTTTGTGCTTTCTCCCATACTTCACCATCTTCGCTGGTTGCAAACCAAACATCTTCTTTGTCTTCTGTACCACCTATGTTATCCGGACTTAGCTGGCGGGCGAAGATGAGTGTTTTACCATCTACAGAAATTTTTGGAGAGAGATCATCGTACACTGTGTTGATAGCAATACCCAGGTTTTCTTTTGCTCGTGGAATTTCACTACCGGGTGCCATGTCTATTTTAACATCATTTTCAAAAATGAAATTATCTACTTCTAACATCATGTTGGTGTAATTAACAACGCCCATTCTCTTTCCATACCAAGGCAAGGCATCGCGTTTTAAAATTTCGGTATTGTTTATGTAAAACGAAAGTTTTCCATTTTTTTGTTCGATGCGAAGTTGGTTGAGTTGCCCTACCGGATTAACGGTTTGCGTAATCCATTCGTTTAGGTTTTTATCTTTTACGGGAGAACCGATGTAGTAATATCCATTGCTTGCAATACCAAACACGTGTTGCTTATCGCCATCGCCTCCCCAAAGAATACCAAAGGAATTATTGGTGCTTCCTGATTTTTGTACAAAATCTGTCTGAATTAAAAAATCAGTTTCCGGATTTGCATACGGGGTAAGATGAAGCATCACTCCTTTTGCATCGTAGAAAGTTTCTAGTAGATATTTTCCACCTTTAATACGAACGGTGTAGTTTTCGCGCGCTCCTGTCCACCATGTTCCATCATCTTTATTAAATTGTTCATCTAAAATTGTGATCTGGGCAAAGTTAGCTAGGGAGGCTAACAAAAAGCCAATGGTTAAAATTGAGCGCATAGGTTGGTTTAAAATGTTAATTTGGAAAATATTCTGATGAATTTCAATACTTTTAAAATTGATGATTAAACCTTTCTGACAATTGATTGTCTAAACTGATTGTATGAAAACTCTTGCTTACCTGTTAATTGTAGTATTTCTTTTTTCGTGTAGCGATAGTGCTGATGAAAATCCTGCGCCACAACCTAAAGACGATGATCCCACTCTTTATTTTCCACCGATAAACGGAAGCGAGTGGGCCACCATGACGGTTGCCGAAGCCGGCTGGGACCAAACAAAAATTAATGAGTTGATTGCTTTAGCAGGGGATAATAGCTCTCGGGCTTTATTAATTTTAAATGATGGTAAACTTGTTGTGGAAGCTTATTTTGGAAAAGAGTTTAATGGTACAACCAATTTTAATGCTAATAGCAACTGGTATTGGGCATCGGCAGGTAAAACACTTACTGCTACTTTGGTTGGTCTTGCTGTTAAAGAAAATTACTTAGCCCTAAACGATAAGAGTAGCGAATATTTAGGAAATGGTTGGACAAGCTTAACCGCTACTGATGAACAAAAAATTACATTGCTTAATCAACTAACCATGACGAGCGGGTTAGACGATGGCGTTGCAAACTCCGATTGTACGCTTCCCTCTTGTTTGCAATTTAAAGCAGCTGCAAGCACACGATGGGCTTACCATAACGCACCCTATACGCATTTAGATAAAGTACTGGAAAATGCGAGTGGCAAAAATCTGAATACGTATTTAAATGAAACTCTCGAATTAAAAATAGGCTTAACCGGACAGTTTATACAAACCGGAGATAATAATGTTTACTACAGCACGGCACGAAGTATGGCAAGATTTGGTTTGTTTTTATTAGCGAAAGGCAAATGGAATAACGAACAAATACTGGATGAAACATATTTTACTAGTATGACGAACACATCGCAAAACATAAATTTATCGTACGGATATTTAACCTGGTTGAATGGAAAAAGTTCGTATCGCATACCCGGTTCGCAAATAAATTTTTCGGGTAGTGTTTCGCCCAATGCACCTACCGATATGTTTGCAGCCATTGGTAAAAACGGTCAGTACATTAATGTTGTACCATCTAATAATATTGTGCTCATTCGCATGGGCGATTCTCCTGATCAATCTTTGGTTCCGTTCTTATTTCAAGATGATTTATGGGCTGTGTTTAAAGAGGCCATTAACTAAAGAAAGAAGTAATCCAACCGGTAAGAGTATACAAACTCATGCCAACCATTATGCTGGTTACTAACCAACCTGCTATGGTTAACCAACGCGGATGTTTGTAAGTATTTGCCTTTAGTTTACTACTGGCCAATAAAATCATTACTAAAGCAAAAGGTAACACCATGCCGTTGATGGCGCCTGCGGCCACTAAGAGTTTAACCGGATTACCTAACACCAAAAATGTAAATAACGAAAGCAATAAAAATACAACTTGAAGCAACTTTGTATACGGAATTAACCGCGGATATTGTGCCGTTAAAAAAGAACAACTCGTATAGGTACACCCTAATAATGAAGTAATAGCGGCACTCCAGAGAATTACGCCAAATATAACTTCGCCTACCCGGCCCGATGCTGCTTTAAAAACAGAAGCAGCCGGATTATCCGCATCAATACTAAAACCACCTGCCACCACTCCGGCAACGGCCAGATATAAGATAAAACGCATTACACCCGTAACAGCAATTCCCCGAATAGCACTTTGGGTTACTTGCGGAACGGCTTCGGCACTTTTAAATCCTGCTTCTAATAACCGATGCGCTCCGGCAAAACTAATATAACCGCCTACTGTACCACCCACTAACGTAACTATGGATACAACACTGAACGTATCCGGAATAAATGATTTGTGTACGGCCTCCAGTGCATTGGGTTTGGCTTGCCAAACAACATACAAGGTAATGGCGATCATTAACAAACCCAGGTATTTTACAAAACGATCGAGTATAGAAGAGCTGTTTGGTAAAATAAAAATGAGCAATGCTATGCAACCGGAAATAGCTGCACCAAATTTTGTATTAATGGGCAACAACAATTCTAAACCTAAACCACTGCCGCCTGCATTAGCAATGTTAAATACCAAACCACCACCCACAATTAAAACAGTGATGATTAACCCGGCAGGTTTCCAAACTGAAGAAAATAAAACAGGGGCTTGTTTTTGATTTACAATTAAAACACGCCAGATGCTTAATTGAATAATGATATCGATACAGATGGAAGCAAGAATAGCAAAACCAAAACTATAACCTTGTTTGGCTGTAAAAACTGTTGTTTGTGTGATGAATCCGGGACCAATAGCAGAAGTTGCCATTAGGAAAGCCGCGCCAGAAATGGCTGTGATGATGGATTTTTTTTCACTCATGGTTAAGCACCAATAACAATTTTCTTTTCAGTTAGAAAGTGGTGAATACTTTTTGCAAAAGCAACAGCATGTGCTCCATCTCCATGTAAACAAATCGTATCTGCCTTTAGCATAATTTTCTTTTCATCGATACTCTCAAATTCTTTTTCTTGTATAAAGGCTTCTACTTGTTGTAAAACTTCTGCATGGTTTGTTATAACTGCACCTTGTGTTTGTCTGGAAACGAGTGTTTTTATTGATGTGTATTTTCTATCAGCAAAAACTTCGTGCTTAACGGTAAAGCCCATTTCCGTAGCTAGTTTATTAAAAATGCTTTCGCTTAAACCGTAAATAACAACATGTGGAATTATAGAACGAATGGTTTCTAATATCGGAATTGCTACCGCGGCTTCGTTAGCAGATTGGTTGTAAAGAGCACCGTGTAATTTAATATGATGTAGGTGTGCTTTTTGTTTTTCGCAGGCCGTCAATAAAATTTCAATTTGTTTGGCTATTAAATCTTTTAGTTCATTCGAAGTAAGATGTTGTTCTGTTCTTCCGAAATTTGTACGATCGTTGTACGAAGGATGCGCACCAATTTTTACGTTATGGTATAAACAATTTTGTATCGACTGTTCAATGGTTTTTGTATTACCTGCATGAAAACCACAAGCAATATTGGCACTGGAGATAAAAGGAAAAATAGCTTCATCGTTTGGCATTTCTTCTCCTAAATCGCAGTTTAAATCAATTTTTGTTTTCATACTTTCGGTGCTTTACCTCTGATAAAGATATTGTATTCTTTGGTTAGTATACTTATTCAGCGTTACCCTACCATTTTAAGATAAGCTCTTGCGATGTTATTCCGGTTAAGATTATCTTCTTCTTCTACTGCAATGGCTTCTTGTAAACTGATTCTTTTAACTTGAAAAGTTTTTTGATAAGGATATTGCGCCAGCATTCGGATATCTTGTTGAATGATCTGTAAAACTCTTGGATAACCTCCTGTTGTTTGATGATCGCTCATCAGTGCCATTATATTTCCATCGGGTAAAAGTTGAATCGTACCCATGCTTACTCCGCTGGAGACCATACTGATTTCATGTTGAAATATTTTATCTCCATTGATGCGATAAGCCATTGTATCCGATTGTTTATCGATAGAAAAATTAAAATCGAATAATGCATTTTGCTGTTGAGCTGATAGTAAGTGAAATTCAGGCCCGGTAATACATCGAATGAAAGAGTGTGTATGGCGCGTATGTGCATAATCTACATATATTTTTGTATTGGGTTTAAAACTCGATGGTTTACCTACAAGTGTATCTCCTTTCATTAACTTTCTGCCGTGCCATCCACCAAAACCACTTTTTAAATTCGTGGTTTTACTTGCTAAAACATCATCGATTAAAAATCCTCCTGCCACGCTCAGGTATATGAAATTACCTGAAACTTGTTTTTTGAAAGTAAGTATATCTCCTTCCTTAGCTTGATAACATTTTCCGGATTGAATGGGCAGGTTGTTTATATGCGCATCGAAATTTGCTCCGGCTAATGCAAAAAACAGGTTATTATTAAATCGGATGTGCGCAGGGGGAAAAGCCATTTCGATACAAGCTTCCTTTTCTGCATTTCCTACTAAGAGATTTGCAATAAAATAGGCAGACGAGTCCATTACACCATTTACCGGAATACCTACCGAACGAAAGCCCAACCTGCCCTTGTCGCGTATGGTATCTAATAATCCGGATTTTATAATGCTTAGGCTACCTGCGTTTTCCATTGCATTGGTTTATTTTGAATCACATAAAATTCATCTTCAGTAATTTCAACATAACGCACACTATTTCCTACGTGTAATAAAGTGGGTTGTTCGTTTTTCAAATCGAACATTGGAATGGGCGTTCGTCCTATAATATTCCATCCGCCCGGGGAATCGGTTGGGTAAATTCCTGTTTGCAAATCTGCAATGGCTACACTGCCAGCCGCAACTTTTTTTCTAGGGCTTTCAAGTCGGGGTAGTTTCAACGTTTCGGGTAACATACCCATATACGCGAAGCCGGGAAGAAATCCTAACATGTAAACAGTGAACGTTTGTTGCGTTAGTTCTTTTGTTATGGTTGCCCAATCTTTATGTAATAAATCGCATATTCTTTTTTTATCAGAAGCGAATGCATCGGCAAAGCAAACCGGAATATTGAGTAGTGCTTTTTCCTTTTCAATTTCATTCCATTCAAAATCCCGAAGTATGCTATCAATATCCATTATTATTGTAGTAACAACATGGGGTGGTAATAAATGGATAGTTAACGAATGATAAGCCGGAACAAAATCT
The DNA here is from genome assembly GCA_021298355.1 of Flammeovirgaceae bacterium. Classification (GTDB taxonomy): domain Bacteria; phylum Bacteroidota; class Bacteroidia; order Cytophagales; family Cyclobacteriaceae; genus Chryseotalea. The sequence continues at coordinate 94,934 of JAJTEH010000012.1, read as the reverse complement.
ATACTAACAGATTTGAATTTCTTTTCTATTTCGAATTTTATTTGTTGGATATACGCAGGATCGGAAAATTGTATGTTGAAGTTAATTAGCAATCCGTATTCGTATACAGGAATAAGTTGATAGTCGGATTGTGATAATCTCATAGTAGAAATTTACACAAAAAATATTTCTGATGTACCTAAAAAGGAAAGTGAAGAGCTGTATCTAGGCTATCAAAAAATTTAAGTTTAGTCTAAAGCATTTGTTGTAACCCAATACCGATAGGCAATCAGTAGTTTACCCGATTTGCTAAGTTTGTTAAGGTTAAGTTTGCTTGCTCTGGGAACTAAAACTTTGTTAAAGGCAGCCAGCAATTGAAAAAACGTTTTTTTCATGGTTAATACATTTCGTCTTTGTTCGGAAAATCTTTTGCCTTTACATCGGCAATGTATTGGGTTACTGCCTGTGTAGCCACAGAAAACACATCAGCGTATCGTCTTAAAAAACGTGGTTTAAACTCTTGTGTAATGCCCAGCATGTCTTGCATGACCAATACTTGTCCATCTACATCGGGGCCTGCGCCAATGCCGATAACGGGTATGTATAGTTTTTCTTTTACTTCTTTTCCTAAGATTGCCGGAATTTTTTCTAATACTAAACCAAAACAACCTGCTTCCTGAAGTTGTAAGGCATCGTTTTTTAATTTATTAGCTTCGGCTTCTTCTTTAGCGCGAACAGAATACGTACCAAACTTATAAATAGACTGAGGGGTTAAACCCAAATGGCCCATTACGGGTATGCCGGCTTTTAAAATTCTTTCTACCGAATCGATTATTTCACTACCTCCTTCTAATTTAACAGCGTGTGCACCCGACTCTTTCATAATGCGTATAGCTGACCGTAGGGCTTCGCCTGAACTTCCCTGGTAAGAACCAAAGGGTAAATCTACCACCACTAAAGCGCGCTGTACTGCTTTTACAACCGAGCTGGCGTGGTATATCATCTGATCTAGCGTAATGGGTAGTGTTGTTTCGTTACCTGCCATAACGTTCGATGCGGAATCTCCTACTAAAATAATATCCATGCCGGCACCATCAATAATTTTAGCCATGCTGTAATCGTAAGCAGTTAGCATGGCAATTTTCTCGCCCCGGTTTTTCATTTCCTGAAGCTGATGCGTGGTTATTTTTTTTACGTCTTGTTTCTTATGTACCGACATTACTCTTACTTTAAATAAACACTTGCTTCTTTACCTAACGTTACCTCTACGTGTTCGGTAATGGTAGTGGCTAATTCGTACCCGGTGTAGTTAGGATGAATAGGAAAAATAGTATGGCTTCGGTTTACTAAAACAGCAACTTCAATGCTCTTTACTTCTGTTTCTAAAAAAGGTCGCATCCCATAGGCCAGGGTTTTTCCTGTGTTTAATACATCATCTACCAAAACTATCGACTTCTTTCTATATTCTTTTTCGGCTGCATCTAGTTTGGTTGGTGTGGCTTGTGGCTGTTCTTTTTGCAGCGATACTTTTACCAGTGTTGTTTTAATGGGCGCAATTGCTTCTACCTCTTTACTTAATAGTTTAGCCAAAGCATAACCTTGCCCATCTATTCCGGCCAACACAATGGTTTTTTCTTTGTAATGGTTTTCGAAAAGCTCGAAAGCCATTCTTTTAATTTTTTGTTTGATCTGACGAGCATCCAGAATCAATGTTTTTTCGAGTACCATATTAGTTGTTAGGAATTGGCAACACTTTGCTATCCTTATAAGTAGAGAGTATAACCATAGATTGCAAACTGTCTACCACATCGATGTTAGAAACTTTTTCCAACATCAGTTGTTGATACGCAGCGATATCCGAACAAACAATTTTTAGAATAAAATCTCCGGCTCCGGTAATGTGGTGGCACTCGATGATTTCTTCGATATCGTGAATGGCCTTATTGAATTTATTGATGTTGTCTTTATTGTGGCCTTTGAGTGTAACCATTACAAAGGTGCTTACACCAAGGCCAACAGAACTGTTATCAATTACTGCGTGATAACTTTTAATTACTCCTGTGTTTTCTAGTTTGTTTACGCGCTCTAAGGTTGGAGCTGGCGACAGGCCAATTTCTTTTGCAAGCTGGGCGTTGGTAATGTTCGAATTTTTTTGAAGCAGCTCCAGAATTTTTCTATCTGTTGCGTCTAATTTTATATTTTTCATGAAATAGAGGTTTTGCCAAATTATATTTGGTAAATATAGGGAAAATATCAGCTTTTACTACTTAATTATGGCCACCTTAAAGGATTTTTGATAGCCGGTAGCTGTAATTTTGATTGTATAAATTCCAGTAGCCCAGTTTTGGACATCAATTTCTAACCGATTGAGACCGATGATTGTGTCTATCGTGTTTTGATACACCTCTTTTCCTTGAGCACTATGGATAGAAACAGACGTGTTTAGGCTATTTTCTTCGGCTATGAAATCTTGAATAATCTTATTCTGTGCAGGATTGGGATAGGGTGCTGGTGCTGTAAAGGGTAAGGATAATAAATCGCATGCATCGAGATTTCCACTTGCTTCGTTCTCAGGTAGAACTATTTCTGCACACACATATTCGGTTTGTTCGCCCGGCAAAATACTGGCCGAAAGCGGAAAACTCTGGGCATCGCCCATGGGTACTGTTCCTATTGGTACTATCAAACGAAAACCCGAATCGGATTTTAAAGCGACTGCTACATTTTCGGCCGGTAAATTACCATCATTCTTTAAAGTAACGTTAGCCTTATATGTTCCATCGTTATTTTTGATCAAGTCAAAGTTATGGATTGATATGGATAAACGCGGAATTAAAACCTGAATGATGATTGTACGCGTTGCTTCGCACCCCGCATCGTTTCTGGCAATTAAATCTACAGGATAATCGCCTAATTGATCGAATACGAAAGTAGGCGAAACAGCTGTACTTGTGGTGTTATTGGCATCGTTAAATTGCCACTCGTAGCTGGTGGCTTGCTGCGAAGTATTGGTAAATTGAACGGATAGTGGTGGCCTGCCGCGATCAGGACTTGCCGTAAACATAGGCACAGGAGGCGCTACAAATTGTATGGCTTTAGAAGCCTCGTACCTACAACCACTTTCGCCTATGGCGTTTACAGTTATAATTTTTGTTCCGGTGCTTGCAAAAGTTTTGGTAACATTTTGGCCAAGCACAAGATCACCTTCAAAATTCCATTCGTACCGAATTATGGGGTCGGCACCTAGTGTGGCGGTAGCGGCAAATTCGGCAGGCAAACCTGCGCAAGTTTTGGTAGCGGTAAAATCGGTTACCATCGGCACCGGAATACCTACTTCTTTAAACGCTGTTGCTACACAACCATTGTTAGCTGTTACAACTACCAATGCATTAACGTTACCTGTATTGGCAAAAACATGCACCGGCTCTGCAACAAAATAGAAGGTTGTACCGATTTGCCAAAACCATTCTGTGGCATTGCCAACGTTGGCTTTAAACAACGCTGCCTCATTTAAACATGTTGGGGTGCTGGTAATTTGTGGCGAAGGCGAAGCTGAAATTGTAATTTCTTTTGTGATGGAATTGGAACAACCTCTGTTGGAAGTAACAGACAATGTAACCGGAACAAGCCCCGGATTTTGATACGTGAACGTAGGATTTTTAGTTGTGCTGGTTTGGCCGGGGGCGAAAGTCCACACCCACGATTGCAGGTTACTATCAGTAGGATTGGGGGTTAAATCTGTAAACTGTGTTGGTGTGCCTGAACAAGAAAAGGGCGGAAGTTCGGCCATGAAATTAACAGCCGGTTTTGAATATACCTGAACGTTAATTGTGGTTGAGTTTATACAACCTACTGAGTTAGTGACCTGAAGTTTTACCGGATAAATGCCGGGAGAAGAAAATACTTTAGTTGGAGAAAAATCGGTAGATAGTGTGCCATCGCCAAAATCCCAGGAACTGTTTAAAATTATACCGTTTGTTTGATTATTAAACAATACTCCATCGTTTTGGCAAATGGTAGCGTGGCTAAAAATTGCCGTGTTACCAGACGAAATACTAAGAATAGATTTTGTTATTTCATTTGTGCACTGTTGGTTAGAAGCTATTAACTTAATTTCAAGCGTATTGGTTGATGCAATAGGGTATTCGAGATTTGTGGCGGTTGATTGATTAACCGAATTTACCTGCCATTGCCAGGTAGGAGTTGCTAAAGCAGAAAAATTGGTAGTATTTGTAAAGGTGTAGCTTTGGTTGGTGCAAAACAAGCTAACGGCTGGCAAATTAAAATCAGGAGAAAAGAATATTTGTAAATCTTTTGTGGCTGAATTGGTGCATCCGTTTACACTTGTTGCTTCGAGTGTTACAGCATATAGCCCTGGGTTAGCATACGCATAATCAAAATTAGACAGGTTGGATGTTCCATTATCTCCTAAATTCCATTGATAGTTGGTTAACGTTTGATTAGATGTAACACTAAACTGGTTTTCTAAATTTTGACACTGACGATTTAAAGCATTAATTGTTAAAGTAGGGGCTTGATCAGCAGAAATATTGATGGCTTTTCCGATTTGATTCTTTTGTAAATAATCGGCACTGATTCTTAAACCAATTTCCTTTACCCCACTCGTTGTATACTTTATTTTATCCGGATTAAGCTGATTGGAAATTTCCGGACTAACCTCGCAAGTCGGATCATCAAAAGTAAGTTGATAATATCTATTTGTACCTAAGCTGGTGACAAAACCTGTGTACTTTCCGTTGTCTCTAACGATATCCATACCCCATACATTTGATACGGATGGTAATGTGAAATTTAATTCGAGAGTTGGATTAAGATTATTTAGGCTTGCGCCAAAGTTAAACCGATAAAGCTGGCCGCCTTTACTGACTAATAGTAAATGATAGGCATTGGCTTCAAACTCTACTTGTACCATAGATGGTTCAGCTATAGCAAGTGTATTCATTTCTTGCACAATAGGATCATTGAACCAATCATTTCCAAAATTGAGTAAAAAAGGTTTCGGATTTCCGTGCGTTGCGGCAATCAAATAAAAGTTACTACCATCAAACACAGGATCTAAACCTGTCCAGACATTAGTTGTATTTATTTGTTTAAAAGTAGCAGAGGAACCTTGAATACCTGCCCCCAACTTAATTACAGTTATAGCATTTTGGTTAGCATTAGCCGCCATAACAAAATAATTGTTGTTATGATACGTAAAACGAATTGTACGGGGCGATAAGAGTGTATTGGCAGGTAGAATTATTTCTTCGGTTGTTGGCGTATTGGCGAGGCTATTGCCAAATTTTAATAGAATAATTTTTGAAGGAAAATTAAAGATAGACACTATACCAAACCACTCGTTATTAACTTGCACAACATCAACTCCGGCAGCAGTTAAAAATCCATTAATGTTCGTAAAAGTAGGATTATTGCTTAGCGAATTACCGAAAGAAAGTCTAACTAATTTATTCCCTCCTGCATCGGCTACAAATCCAAACCAGTTATTGCCATCTTTAGCCAGTCTTATATCTAATGAAGCTGATGAGCCTGTAATAGCTCCCCGATCGGCAACAGAAGGTGTTGTCAGTAAATCTGTATCACAGAAATCCCACTCGTAAAAGTTTGCGTTTGTACTTGTATTTACTAACGTTATGTTTTCGTTTTGACAAGCACTTGCAGGTGCATTAAAGCCTGCCAAAGGTATTTGCGCAACCAGCGGAGTACTACTTAATATCAAGAAAAAGAAAAATCTCATGGCCAACAGTAACGAATCATTCCTCTAAAAAATCGCTTTTGGTATACAAATTAATTTATAGTTACCTACAAAGATATCAACATTTTGATTCTGAAAGTTTAAAATTACATACATCCAAAATCACTACCGTACCAACTCCGTTACTTTAAAAGTAAAGTAAAATCTTTTGCTATTGGCCTACTTGTTTTATTCTACTTACTCATCAGCAACGTAAATACTCGCCTTATCAACTAGGTAAGTGAATATTAAACAATATTTCTTGATTTTTTTACATCTTATTTTAATGTACTAGAAAAGCACTACCATCTTAATCTATCTCGGTATAAACTGTTCAAGAATCATTAAAAATTGGTGAAGAATGTTTTGAGTTTGTTTTATTAGGTCATAAAATGTTAAGGTTGTTTTACCTTCTAAAAATTTAAAGCTTTATCTACTTTTAAATTGAAACAATTCGCAATTCTTACTTACTTTCGCCAATGCACAAGCTGAATATTGATGATAAGCGTAGTAATACCCATCTATAAATCCCGAATAACGCTTGTAAAACTTGTAGAAGAAATTAAAAATGAATTAAATGCCATAGGCGAGCATTATGAAATTATTTTAGTAGACGATGGCTGTCCTGAAAATTCATGGTTTGAAATAGTAGGATTAGCACAACATGATAAAGCTATTAAGTCAATTCTGCTAAGCCGAAACTTTGGGCAACATCCGGCTATTTTTGCTGGTTTAGAAAAAGCAGCAGGAGAATGGGTTGTTGTTATGGACGCGGATTTTCAGGATAATCCGAAATACATTTCAGCCTTGTATGAAAAAGCGTTAAACGGTTTCGAAATAGTTTTTGCAAAAAGGATGGCAAGAAAAGATGCACGATTAAAACAATTAACTAGCAAACTTTTTTATTGGCTTTTATCTTTCTTTACACAAAACAAATTTGATTCTTCCATAGGAAACTTTGGCATCTATCATAAAAAAGTAATTCAATCTGTTTTATTGATGCAAGAGCCATTTAAGATCTTTACCTTAATGGTTCGTTGGGTTGGATACCGTACAACTTCTATTGAGGTAGATCATGGCGAAAGACGAAGTGGTAAATCTGCCTACACATTTAAAAAGTTAGTAGCACTAGGTGGTAACGTTCTTCTCTTCTACTCTGTGCGACCCATTCAATTTACCGTATGGCTTGGTTTCATGATTTCGTTTTCATCTTTTGTCATGATCATCTATCATTTCTATAAATACATTACCCATCAAATAGAGGTTTTAGGGTATACCAGTATTGTATTATCCATTTTGTTTTTTGGAGGATTAATTATTGCCGTACTAGGCTTGATAGGATTATACGTTGGTAAAATATTACAAACCACGTTGAATCGACCTGTGTATTTAATAAGCGAAGTATTAAACATAGAAAAGCCCAATTCTTAAATGTTACACTATTCCAAAGCCGAATCTGATCGATTCGGATACCGCATATTCAGAGGAAACCTCGATGAAATTCAAATAGACCAGATACTTTCAATTTTGCTAAAAGAGAATGTTGAAATTGCAATCGTTCGGCTACCTGTAAAAAACGTGCGTGTAGTACAACATCTACAAAAAAATAACATACAGTTTATCTTAGCCGATACTTTGCTGTATTACACGTTACATCCAACTGCTACACCAACTGAAATAAATTACGGAATAGAAGTAGAACCGTATCAAGATTACCACTCAGAAATTCTTAACCACTTAGTCCATTCTATTTTCTCAGCCTATAAAAATCATTACAGCCATAATGCTTTATTGAATTCCCAGTTTATCGCTCCAGGTTATTTCGAATGGATTACAACTACATGCAAAGGCCAACAAGGTAAGTGTTGGTTATTAAAGTACAATCAGCAATTCGCGGGGTTTATTGCCTGTAAGTTTACGGATAAAACATGCGAAATAATTTTAAACGGTGTGCTTCCTGCATTTGCCAATAGAGGAATATATACCAATGGTTTAAAACATGTTATTCACTATTGCGAACAAAACCACTACACAACTATTTTAATTTCTACACAAATTGATAATGTTAAAGTGCAACGAGTTTGGCAAAATTTAAATTTCAAACTATCACACGGCTATTACACTATCCATATACTTTCAAAAGAAATTTCATTAAAGTATACTTCGTTGCAATGAATCTGTAATTTTCGGTATGACATAGATATATTCCTTACGCTATCTCTTATCTCTTTTATGCGAATAAACTTCACTATTTAAACAGAAATAGGAAGTGTTTACCATTTAAAGCAGATAAGCATGTTAAGTAAAATTCCATTTAATAAACCTTTTATAATAGGTAACGAAGTAGAGTATATCAAAGATGCCATTTCACGAGGACAAATTTCCGGGAATGGTTTTTATACAAAAAAATGTCATGCTTTCTTCGAATCATACTTTAACGCTAAGTGTTTGTTAACAAGTTCGTGCACAGATGCACTGGAAATGAGTGCTCTTTTGTTAGACATAGAGCCAGGTGATGAAGTAATTATACCCAGTTTTACTTTTGTATCTACCGCAAATGCGTTTATTCTACGAGGCGCAAAAATTATTTTTGCAGATAGCCAAACTCAACATCCTAACATTGATCATACAAAACTTGAAAAACTAATAACCCATAAAACAAAAGCTATAGTTGTTGTACATTATGCAGGTGTTGCTTGCGATATGGATGCTATTTGTGACATAGCCCATAGGCATAACATTTTTGTAGTAGAAGATGCTGCACAAGCAATTGATAGTTTTTATAAAGGAAAGCGATTGGGAACCTTCGGAGATTTAGCTGCCTTATCTTTTCATGAAACGAAAAACATTATAGCAGGAGAAGGTGGTTTGTTGGTAATTAATAACAAATCGTTTGAAAAGAGAGCAGAAATAATTTGGGAAAAAGGAACGAATAGAGCAGCGTTTTTTAAAGGAGAAGTAAACAAATATGGATGGGTTGATGTTGGTAGTTCTTTTTTACCATCTGATATAACTGCGGCATTCCTATTTGCACAGCTCGAACACATGCAGCGCATACAATTTCAAAGAAAGAAACTATGGAATCTATATTTTGATGCATTAAAGGAAATTAGCAATGAAGTTGGTTTACCCTATATTCCGGAGTATGCCACAAATAACGCCCACTTATTTTATCTTAACTGTAAAAGTGAAACTGAAAGAGATAACTTAATTCGTTTTTTAAAAGAAAGAAATATTCAAGCGGTGTTTCATTATTTACCATTACATCAATCAGATTATATAAAAAACTTATACGACAGTAAAGAATTGTTTCAAGCTCAACGATTTAGTGCTACCTTAATTCGCTTACCACTTTATTTCGATATGCTGGTTGATGATATTATGGAAATTGTTAAAGCAGTAAAAGAATTTTATTATTCAAATCAATGAAACTAGATTGTGAACTAAGAAAAAAATAATCATTATATATAATTAAAGTAACTTAAAAAGTCTGAATTTATTTATATCATCTTTTGCAATTAATTGAAAGTTTGAATCAGGCAAAAAGTCAGAACCTTCTACTAGTAGAAATTTGATTTTATTCTTCTTCATAAACTTAATTCTAAATGCTTCTTCATCTTTTGCATTTAGCAGTAAAGTTTGTTGGGCATACGAAGACCTTTTTAAATACGTTTCTAGATCGGCAGGATCTAACGCAACATCTTTAGCATTGTTAAGGTAGGCCATTCCATTACACAAATCAGCATACTTTAGGTATCCGTGCCTATGTAATGTTAACTTAAATTGGGGTTTCTGCGGATTACAAAGAATACCTACATTAAAATCTGTTTTCTCCTTATCTAATTCGTTCTTAACTTTTATCAGGTATTGGTTGTTAATTGGAAATTTATCTGGTGACTTGGCAACATAGTGTACAAAATGATATGCACATAATATCATAAAAAGAAAGAGTGGTAATATTCTTTTTATACTGAAAACATGTAAAGCATTATATGATCGGATGTAACAGATAACAGCTACACAACATATACTTGCATTAACGGGTTGTTTCATCAACTGAAAGCCGTTATAATCTTGAAAATAAACAGCATAAGCTGCTGCTCCACACAAAAGTATAAAAGGGAATATTTTACTTAACAAAACATCTTGATACAATACTTTATCTTGATACAAAGTGTACACTATAAACAAAAAAAGTGGAACTAACGGTATGGCTGTTACAACATGAAAACCTATAAACGTTTTTATAGACGAGTTAACATCTTTAGCAAAAACACTTTGGCTTTGTATTTCTGATTGTGGTCCTTGAAACTGTATAGAAGTAATGGAATAAAAGATTAAAAACAGTAAGCCGGTAATAATGGGGATAGATATACTTTCCACAAAATCCTTTCCAGTCTCAGTTGATTTTCGTGTTACATAATTAGTAAAAAGAAAGAGTAAGATGCCTCCCAATATACCGGGTATGGAAATTGGTGTTGCTATGCACAGCATTGAAAGAATTAGAATACTTACTTTTCTATCTTCTTTAAACAAATAAGCTCCAAGAAAGAATAAAAAATAAATAGCAATATGAGTAGCGGCAGAAGCAAAAAAACTAAATGGTAAAATTCCTTTAAAATGTGGAATAACTTTTACTATTTCAGGTGCATACCCACATGTAAAAGTTAGTAACGCAGCTTGTATAAAATTTTTAAACGAACCCTTTTCAAATATAGAAAAGTAGCCAACACATAAAATAGTTTGAAAAAAAGGTAGGATGAATAAGCTTTGTGGATAAATACTATTCTTATCAAATATTTTTGCAGCAAAAGCTACTATCCATAAATCAAAATAATGATAAGGTTCCGTGCCGTGAAATTGAGCGAAGCTATTTTGAATTTGCAAATAGTTTTCTTGCCCGTACGTATTAAGCGCATCGGCACAATCAGCATAAAAGTTAACATCCTGAAAAGGAGAATCGAAATGGATGAATTCAGTAAAGTTAACAACGCGTGAAAAGTTTAATGCATAAAAAAACAAAAATACAATCGCGTTAAACAGTATTGAAAGTATTGCCTCTCTTAAAAAGTTAACACGAATATTCTGTTTGAATTCAATGTTTTTGCTGCTTCGGTTAACTAAAAAAATGAAAGCAATTACACCGAAGAAAAAAAGAATGTTTATTGTTTTGAATTGCGTAATAAAACAGGAATAGATTGTTACTAAAATGATACTGCCGAAAAACAAACTAAGGTATTGAACCTCATTTCTATTTCTGTTACGATAAAATTTTGTAGTAGATAAAAAAGTATACCCTAAAAAAAATATAATAGTTACTACACTTAATCCTTTTACCAAATAGTTTAAAAATTCCATGACAACAGAAATTGTATTTCAGTTAACCTTCTACATACCAGATTTAACTCTGATAGTAGTTTTAAAGTCATAGAATGCTACAAGGAAGGAATAGAAGAATGGAGTATTAATTCTTGATCAAATTTAATCAATTAAATGATCATAGTACTATTTTAATTTCGTATTGCTAGCTTATAAAGTTCAATTAATCTTCCTGACGTTTTATCCGGACTAAAATTCTCCTGAACCATGATATACCCTTCTTGGTTAACTCTCTTTCTCAAGTCTGCTTCGTTTGCAATTTGTAACATCGCATTTGCCATACTATCCACATTTTTATTCTCTACTAAAAATCCGTTTATACCATGCGAAATAATTTCTGCAGGCCCACCACTATTAGTAGCCACAACGGGTGTACCAAAATACAAAGACTCTAAACAAGTAAGCGAAAAGGATTCAGACTCAGAAAAATTAAGAGTTACTTCTACGCGCTTATACTCATGTTTAATATTATTCGTAAAGCCCATCCACTCACATTTATCTGCAATGTTTAAGGCATTACTCAACTCAATAAGTTCTTCGCGAAATAATTTATTCTTCAGTAAACCCATATCGCCACCAATAAAACGCAATTTCCATTGTGGCAACCGATCAGCAATTTTAGCAAATGCCTGTAATGCATATTCGTGCCCTTTTCCTTTTATATAGTTAGCCATGTAAAGAAAAACATGTTCTCTGACAACCGGTGAATTATCAGCACTTACTTCTGATTCAAGAGGTAACTCGTTATAAACAACATGCACTTTTGGCGATTGAGGTAAAAATCCGGCTAAATGTTTTGATACCGCCACCAAAGCAAAAGCATGAAGCAAATGTAGTTTAACCCAATAGTTGTATAGCATAAACGGAAAACGATTCGGTAAAAAACGAACATAGCATACGTATCGTTTAGAATACCCTATAAACCTTAAGGCTACCGGAAGTAAATTGTATAAATCATTGTTTATAACTAACGATACCTTATACGTATGTATAATCCTTTTCAAACGAAAGGCATTGTTCACTAAAAAAGGTAAATACAGCGCATTTCTCTTCCATGATCTGCTTAATTCTATCATGTTTATATATTCGATATGCGTGAACCCTTGCTGAATTAACCATTTACCTGCTATAGATTTTTTAGGTAACACAAAAATGAATTTATACTCGGTAGGGTTGTATAAACAAGTTCTTACAATAGACTTTAATGCTCCTGTTACATCAATGCTATTTTCTATGATCAATATGGTTTTTTTGCTTTCCACAGTGTTGTTACCCCTGTATTATTTTTCTCCAGCTGTTGACAAAGTTTTCTTTTGATGTTGCTGCCTTAAATCGTGATACAAACAATTCATCACTATTTAAGTTACTCTTTATAATTTTACTAATAGCATGTATCCATACCGAGTGTGATTTCTCATCAATAGGTGGCAACAAAGTTCCACCGCCTGTTTCAATCGGATACTCTTCATCCGTAATTTCTTTTCCTTCTCCTAACGCAAATAATTCTCGCGGCCCGTACGGACAATCGCCTGCAACAACCCGTTTACCCGCTAATAAAGATTCTGCCATAGCGTTTGGAAATCCTTCGGAAACAGAATTAAGAACAGTAACACTCGCATTTTTAAGATAAGCATATGTGTTACTAACACTTCCTGGTAACACAATTTGATTGTATTCTTCTTTTCCTATTGTTAAGCCTACTCTATTTGCATCATGTATGATATTCTCTTTTTCCGGACCATCACCTAACAATACTAATTTCAAATCGGGTATTTTGACTTGTATTGATGCAAAAACTTTTACAATTTCTCTAATGCCTTTTTCATGTGCTAACCGGCCACTAAACAAAATATACGGAGTTTGAAGGAATGAATTAGGTTGTAACGAAGAATCATGCAAGGCATCAATGTAATTATAAATGGTTTCGATTTTGTTGGCATTCAGCCTAAAAAAATGTACAAGTTCTTTTTGTATGCCTTTGTTTACTGTTACAATTTTATCAGCTTTTTTATACAAAAAAGGAATAAGAAATTTAGTTCGTAAAGCAAACATATACATGTGCATGTTAGGATCGTGCACTTTAGAGCCGCGAATGCTAATGATTACTTTTTCTTTTTGTTTAGTTAACACATTTAAATAATCGGCTCCTTCCAAAAAACTAATACACGCAACAGGTTGAAGGTTTCTTTTCAACTTTCTTAGCTGAACAAATCTGATACATACATTCCTAACCTTTGAAAATATGGTTTGTGCCGGCTTAGTTGTTAAATTTTTAACCTCGGAAGGCATCAGATAAAATGGAGATGTACGCACATCGAAAACAACCGGTATAATAGTATAATGAATAGATAAAGCCCAGGCCAAACGCGCAAAAGAATGTTGAGCACCGCCCATCGTTAATTCAGGAATTAGCATAACGATGTTTGGCTTATTCATTTTGATATTTTTTATACCACATCATAAAACTTAACAATCGCCACATTTTCTCAATGTTATATTCTTTTCCTATTTTCTTATAATATCGGTATTTCTTCCATTCCCTTTCTACCTCTGAATAATGAAGCAAACCTGTTTTTTCAATTTCATTTTTAGATAGGTACTGATCAAACAGTTGATCGAGCTCATCTTTAAACCATTGGAAAACAGGGATAGAAAAACCCTGTTTCTTTCTATCGAATAATTGGTGGGGCAAATAATTCCCCAAAATTTTACGTAATAAATATTTTGTACTTTGATTTTGCTGGTGAATTGAAGGAGGAAGTTTAAAAGCAAACTCTGTTAAGCGATGATCCAGCAAAGGTTCGCGACATTCAATTTGATTAAACATAGTGGCACGATCTACCTTCACCAATAAATCATCGGCCATGTAATTTTCTAAATCCCATTTTCGCATTTCATATAAAGGCTGATGTTGTGAAGATGAGGTTTTGTATTCAACTTCAGCTTGCACAAGTAATTGCGCTAACTCATCTTCTGCCTGGTTAGCTATTAAAGCGTTATAAAAGGATTTAAAATCAGAAGCTTCAAGTAATTCTTCTAAGGCAAAAATTTTATGTTCGAAGTTTAACGCTACAAAAGCTTTCCTGAATTTTTTAGTAATCAAAAACTTTGATAGTCCACGTAGTGCTTTCCTAGCTTGTGCAGGTAAAATATGTAAGCGTGTATACAACTGAATGGCCTGTTGATAGTGTGTGTAACCAGCAAAAAGTTCGTCTCCGCCATCTGCAGATAATACAACTTTTACTCCTTTGGATTTAGCAAAAGCTGAAACACAAGCCGTTGGTATACCCGATGTGTCGGCAAAAGGCTCGTCATAAATAGAATAAAAATGATCGAAATATTTTTTAGCCTCCTTTAAACTTAAGGTAGAAGAATGAAATTCTATTTGCAAATGCTTGGCTACTTTTTCAGCATATATAGATTCGTTAAAACTTTGTTCTTCGAAACCAATGTTAAAGGCTTTAATGGCACCAAAATGTTTACTTAAAATAGCACTTACCAAAGAACTATCAATGCCACCACTTAAAAATACACCCACCGGAACATCGCTTACCATTCTGTACTTACAAGCTGAAATCAATAATTCTTGTAACTCCTCTATTACTTTACTTTCAGATTTGAAATTTTCCTCCGGAGCTGGAATATGCCAATAGGATTGAATTTTACTTTCTTGATTGTGATAAGTCAGATAACTTCCAGCTGGTAATTTTTTTACAGCTGAATAGATGGATTGTGAAGACGGTGTATAACCGTATGAGAAATAATGCGTGAGTGATTGGTTGTTAATAGTTTTACTGACAGGGAAGTGCTTAAATACTTTTAACTCACTTGCAAAATAAAGAACATTTTTTTCTATAGCGTAATACAAAGGCTTTACACCCAATCTATCTCTGAATAATTGCAACGATTTATTTTGAAGATTATAAATAGCAAATGCAAACATTCCGATAAAATGCTCTACTGCTTTTTCGCGCCAGCAATCGTATGCTTTTATAATAACTTCTGTATCAGACTGTGTCTGAAACTGGTATCCTAATTTTAATAACTCATTCCTAATCTCTTTATAATTATATATTTCACCGTTAAATATTAAAACCCAGTTTTTAAACTGAAAGGGTTGTTTAGCAGCATCGGTTAAATCAATTATGGCAAGGCGCGTATGAATCAGCGCTATTTCATCATCTGCAAAAATACCTTGCCCATCCGGACCACGATGCGCAATGGCTCTGCAAACTGCTTGTAAATCAATTTGATTGTGAGATTCTCCAATAAAGCCAGCTATTCCACACATGTTTAGTAGCGATTGATAATCATTGATTCTAACTCCTTTTCATTTACCAAAAAAGATCCGCTAAACGTACTTCTAGTTGGATTTCCTATTACTGCATTGTACCGAATGTGTTTATGCGAAGCCACCAAGATGTAATGGAATGGTAAATAACCAGCATCGGGTGGCGGAAATAATTCTATTAACTCTTCACATTTCGCACAAAACAATAAATTGGTTAAACCTGCACCGTGTACTCCAATTACTTTTTTAACACCTCTAAACAAGGCTATTTGTTCTGCTACTACCAACTCATCTGTGTCAACTACTTCGAAACCATGTTGTTTCACTAAATTTTCAATTTCTTCTCCATTTTCTACGAATCGTAAACGTTTAGGATTTCTCTTTAAGTAAATCTTCTCCGAATATTGTTTATTCTCTACTGAAATTTCGAAGTAAGGTTGAAACAAATTATGAAGTACTTGTTGATGATGTGTAATGGGTTTGCAAAAAATACTTTCCTGACTGATAATGTACTCATCGCTTTTTTGCACCAACCATGTAAATTTTCTTTCACGCCCAATATGTGCTAACCAAAATTGAAAGAAACTCTTGTTCCATGTTTTTTCAGCAATTAACAACTGATATTCTTGAATAGGAATGCCTTGCAATTCCAGAAAATAAATTTTAGCCAATACATCATTAAAAAAATGAAAATAATTTTCTTCGCCTGTGTCTCGCAACGAAACGATTTTATCTACTTCTTTACTTTTTTTCTTTCCTAAAAACCAGGTAAACGCATCTGGCTTTGGAAGAAATAATGTACGACTAATACCTAATGAATAATATAATAGTTTATTTCTTCCGATTATGCCCCACCCTATTTTAGGTTCGATGGTGATTTTGCTTTTATAGACAAAAATAAATTCATCTTGCGTCCAACTATTCCATTGTTGCATGTAATTTCTTACTGCACTATTGGTAATGATATTGGTGTCAACTTTATTTTCTCTAAACGGAAAACTTACTCTGTACGTTAGAAATTTTAGTTTATCAACTTTAAACTCAGGAAATAGAATAAGATCTATGCTTTTAATTTTTACAGTATTGTAATAATAAAACGCTTTCTTAAGAAAAACTATTGGGAATATTTTTTTTAATACTTGCTTAATCATTTTACAGAGCTTTTTGCCTTTTGTAAACCAATTGAAAAACCTAAATAGAGCAAAAACAAATTTTTACAGCAAGCTATAAATCTCTTTCTGAAAACAACTTGCTTAGAGGTACTAAATGATTTTAGTAAGTAAGCAAATGCATTTTTCTTATCTCTGCTTTCTATTAAATGCAAAGCAAAAAAAGTATATCTATCTGCTTCAAAAATTGAAAGTTGATTTTTAAACTTCTTTAAGAAGTATGCATCTGCAAGCAATAAATTTAAAAGCAAAGTATCTCTTTGAATTATATTTTTGGCCGAAATGGTATGGATACTTCTATTCTTATGTTGAAGTATGTAAAACGTTAAAGACTTACAACGCTTTAAGGGCTGTCTTGCCATCAGCCTTAGCCACAGCTCCCAGTCTTCTGAAGAAGCCAGTGTTCTAGTATCACAGAATAAATTTTCAAGAAAAAAATCTCTTTCAACAAAAACACTATTACAGCCAAGATAATTTGTTTTTATCAGCTTGCTTTCAGGATTCTTTTCTACCCCATACTCATACCCAATTATCTCGCCATGTTCATTTTTAAAACCATAGCAAGTATGAAACCATAAAGGATAATTTTCTTTCTTACAGAACTCATGCGCATCTTTTAAATGATTACTTCTCATTTCATCATCTGAATCGAAAAAATTTATGTACTTACCTTTTGCTAACCTTGCTCCTTGGTTGCGTGCTGCTCCTCTTTCTTGATTTGGTGTTGAAATACATGTAATTCTACTATCCCTTAATTCATTTAATATAGATTGAGTTTGGTCTGTACTGCCATCGTTAACTAAAATTAATTCGAAATTAGTAAACTCTTGTTTTAGAATTGTATTTACCAATTCTGGAATAAAGGCAGCTCGATTGTACAGCGGAATTACTATCGTGAAAAAAGGGTTAGTCATACATTACCCCTGATTAAGTGTATGATACTGTTGCAAGATGTGTGATTGATCAAAATTGAGAAAAACATCTTTATAAAGATTCTCACCGATGTCCATCAAATCTTTTTTTCTTGTATAATAGTTTTCAATAATACTAACAGATTCGTTAACAAAATTTACCTGATTGGTTAAAAAAGCATTTTTTAAATGAACAAGATAATCATCAAAATCACCTATTCCTTTGCAAGCAATTACTGGTTTTTTTGCTAAACCTGCTTCTTTAATAACAACACAACTCGATTCGAGCAAACTTGGATGTAGAAAAAAATCGCACGTTGCATAGTAATCCATCACGTTTTCTACAAAACCAGTTAGGTGTACTTGTTCATTCAAATGCAAATTTGATATTTTTGCTTTTAACTCTTCTTCCATTTCTCCTTTGCCCATCAACACTAGCGTTACATCAATATTTTTTTGTTTAAGCTGATAAACAACATCAAGTAATAAGTCGGGCCGCTTAAACTTTGTAAACCTACATGCGCCTAGCAAAATTAATTTGTTTACACCAAACTTTGCTTTTAGTTCTTCTACAGTATTTTCATTTGGTTTAGGATATAAGTCGAAATTATAAGCCAGGTTGATATGGATAATTTTTTCAGCCGGTATTTTCTCTTTTTCTACCATGTATTGTTTAGCATGGTTTGAAACAACAATAATTTTTTTGGCGAGTCGATAGGTTAATTTATAATACAAGTCTTTATCGAACTGATATAAATTGCTTTCATTGATATGATGCCTGCACAGATATACTTTTGCCCTGATAAAGTATTGCCCTATTGATGCAACAAAATTGGCAGGTTCGAGGTGACTGTACACTATCTCAACGTTATGCTGGTAACAAAACTTTATGAAGAAAAAGATATGTCTTATAAAATACCAGAAACCACTTCTTTTACCCGGTAAAATATACGAATACGTTTCTATTCCAAACTGTTGTAAAAGAGGATGAATGATGTACCCTTCTTGCTGAGAAAGTGAGATTACGGAATGCCCTTCTTTTTTAAACGCAATCATCAGCGTTTCCGTATCGCGGGAACGTTGGTTGAATGGTGAGTAGAAGAGGATTGTAGCCATTTTTACTTAAATCATACTATGTTTAACACCTTACATCTGGGTAAATCATGTAAAATTAAACATTAATTCACGCTAATAAAACATCAGATTGTAAGAGAATCATTTAAAAATCTTTTTCAATGTTCTCTTCAGGTTATACCTATAAAGAATCAGAAATAGGGTAAAATCTGTTAATAGCATTTTATAGAAGTATGATACCCTTTTGGGCGGAATTGGAAGTATGGAGAATTGGCAATTCTCTTCTATTGCTTTTTGTAAACTCACATTTGATAGATTCTTTATATTCTTCTTTACCCAACTTAGTATAAAAAAATGTTCGATTGTATACTGGAAAAAATCAGTAGTGTATTTAGGTTTTCCTTCGGGATTTGCTCTGTAAAAATTCAAGGTATCCGGTAAATAAGCAATGTTTGTTTTGTTCAGCATTTTTATAAAAACATATTTATCTCCGATGTACTTAAATGGTTTATCATTGATGTGGATAGATTTTAAAATTGAGGTTTTAAATAAAACTACACTTGTGTTATTGATGGTACCGTGTGGAAGCAATGCTTCATTTATTTCATCGATGCCTTGGTTGAAATAGGAAGTAGACCAACGATTGGTCTTTAGCTTTTCATTTTTTAAATCCGCAAAGGTTTTTGTCTGTACAATCTCTCCGTAAACGAGCGCAGAGTTAGCATACAACAAACCTGCTGAAGGATTTTGCTCCGCTAGGTTCATCATTTTCAATAGAAAATTTATATCGGCATAATCGTCACTCTCAGCAATCCAAATCCAATCTCCTTTTGCCAGATCAATTCCTTTTTGCCATTGCAAAAACGGTGAGCCGGAATTTTTTTCATTGATTATAACGTGTTTAACTAAAGGATGATTTATATATTCATTTATAACATCGAGGCTCTTGTCGGTTGAACAATCGTCCAGAATAATTACTTCGTAAACAGACAACGACTGATTAAGAACACTATCTATTCGTTGTTTGAGAAATGTTGCGTGGTTATAGTTTGGTATGATGGCTGAAACTGTAAACATTGAGCTGATTAAATAACTATTCCTAACCCGTTATACTTTTTATAATTATAAAACTTTTTGTGCGTTGCTTTAGCAATAGCAGCTACTGCACGTTTTACATCGCGGTAACTTTCTGTATCATGAAAAATAGTTACTGTTGAATGCTGCGCACTCCACAAACCACATTCATACGTAGCCTCATACGTGTGAACGATATCAACATGAATTAAATCGTATTGTTGAGCATTATCTTTAATAAAATCGCGATAGTCGGACTTGATTAATTCTATGTTAGGAAAATCCTTAAAGTTACTTTTTGTTAATTCAAAAATATCGCCATGGAAACCAGCATGTTCATCGCCTGTGAAAATATCTACTCCTGTTACTTTTTTAAAGTAGTTTGATAGTGCAGATGATGAATAACCAAACTCAACACCAAATTCTAACGCATGATTTGTTTGACAATTAGAAAACTGAATGATATCTTTTACTATACTTTCTAAGCCAACCCATGCTTGCGATTTTGATTGAATAAGGTGCCGTGGTTTTTCAATACTTGTTGGCACGTATTTCAATTCTTTAAAAAGTATGTTATCCCTTATGGATCTTAGTTTGGTAGCAATGCCTGTGTTAAACATAAACGTATTCTAGTATATCTTATTTCCTGATAGCTGCTTGCTAATTGTTGAAGAACTATTGCTTTTTTCAATATAATATAATTCCTCTTCATTTAAGTTTTCAGAATCGTTATACCACGGAAAATGCCTGATGGTATAGGGTGGTTTCATTCTGATTGCTTTTTGCGTATATACTTCTCCGTACCTTAAAGTAGTAAAGGGTTTATACAAAGCAAAAGTCGTATCTATGGGGGCATCAAAACCTACAGCGTGAAAATGATTTTCCCAATATTTTTTTTCATATTCAATTACTTTTTCCTTGAAAGAAAAATGATCCGGTAAATCATCTATTTTAATGGAGAATCCCACTTTTTTTAAACTGAAATATCTCTGTAACGATTCGTAAAAAATCAATAAGAAATTTTCAGGGCAAGCTTCAATCGGCAAAACATCAGAATCGGTGTATACAAAATAATTCCATTTGTACGTATGGTAAATACCAGATTTCCACAAGGCAAGATGACCGTAGTTTTTATCTAACCTTATTACTTTTACATCACACGTTTTGTAATATTCCAATAATGGAGGATACGTAGATTGGTTATCTAAAATAACGATAGTGGTATACTTATTTTTTTTCAACCATTCAACCAAATTGCGTAACGTACTTAGTCGATTAAAATTGTTGATGATGATAGGTATAGAGCGATAATGTGTTCGTATTGCTTTTTTATTCAACAGATTGATATATAGAAAAACAAATGAATCCTGGCAGAAATGAAGAACACCTCTTATTCTTTTTTTTACACGTTCTATCACTGTTCTCACTGTCAACTTTATTTTAATTGGCATTCCATTTTGCAAACTCAGTTAATTTAGCCTCGTATGCTTGCACGCACTTTTCCATGTTAAAGTTAGCAAAGCAAGGTTTTGTATGCTGTTTTAATTGCTGAAAACTATCTTCATTATCTATAGAAAATCGCATGGCCGCAAGAAGTGCTTCAGGGTTAGCCCTTCCATTTGTTAAGGTTACCAAAATACCAGCCTTACCTGTTGCACATGTTATCATGTTTTCTACTTCTCCAACATCGGTAGCAATAACCGGAATGCTATTGGCTAAACACTCCACAACAAAGTTTGGTAAACACTCTGCTATAGAAGGTAACACACCAACATCAAACTGTTGAATATAAGGCATTGGCTCATTTGTTGCAGGAATAAACTCAATTGGCACATGTTGGTATTGCTCAATAAAGTTGTTAAAATATTTTTGCCCTCCAATAGCCATTAATCTGATGTTCTTCTTTTCCACATACAAGGCTTCGAATGCTTTAAATAACTCGGACCAACCTTTGTCGTCTGTGCCTCTGGCTATCATGCCAAAAGTGAAAGTTTCCTTTTTGCTATTCACCCAGGTATAAGGATAATTAAATCCATTATAAATTTTCGTGAATTTACTCTCCTCTACGTTATGTTTCTGAATCAGGTATTGTTTAGATCTTTCTGATAAATAGATGAAATGATTTATTCTATTGGCGAAGTTGTTTATCCGATCTGTTAAAAACTTACCTTGCTTTTTATACAAATAGTCGAAATCTTCGTGTAAAGTTGAAACAATTGCAAGTGGTAAATCGAGTTGAGCTAACCACTCATCTGTTACAATACCTTGGTTACATATAACATCGAATTTTTCTTTTACAACAAAATTTTTAAACCAAACTCTGTTTACGAATTCTTTAAATGAAAATCCCAAACGATAGGTTAAGGCGTTTATTTTCCACATTAAAAATGTAAAAAATGCATTTAGTTTAAAATAACGTATGGCTATATTCTTGTCGAAGCTACTTTCGATTGCTAAACCATCAAAACCGTAATTATGAACATATACGATTACAAAAAGTACTTTCATATTATCTTCTTTTAAAGGCAACTAAAAATTTAAAAAAAGAATATGGAATCCGCAGTGAAGTTATCAGATAAAAAAAGAATGATTTTAACGATTGTGTTTTTAATAAAATCGCTTTGTACAAGGTTCTTGCTTGTTTTACATTTATCTTATAAACTTCTTCGGTAAAATATAACATACGCGATTGCACGTTTGCATCAAACTCGGGCGAATGTGTATGTTTTAGCAAAGTTTTAACATTAGACATTTGCATGGCCAACGTCTTTGTATTGGTAATAGACGTTTCGTGCTTTCGGTAAAAGGCGGCACGTTTTGAGTGAGCATAAAAATGTTGATTTTTTGCTAATCGCAACCATAGATCCCAATCTTCGAAAACAAGGTTTTCGTCAAAACCTCCCGCTTGTTTTACCAAATCTGTTCTAACACTTGCTCCTACCGCTGGAATTACATTTTGATGCAATAAAGTTTTATACAGATTTAGTTTAGTCTCTTGTTTAATTTTTATTCCGTGATTTTGAAAATAAGAATCGCTTATAATTTTGCTTTTACTATCTATAACAGCAACATCTCCAAAAACAACAGCAACATCACTTTCTTTCTCAAGAATGGAAACATGATCGATAATGCGTGTGGGTGTAAATACATCATCGCCAATACCCATCAGATATTTACCTGTTGCTAATGAAAGTACTTCGTTTAAGGAATAACAAACTCCTTTATTAGCATCATGCTTTATAAATATGCAGGGATAATTGTTTTCGTTTATCCAATTTTCTACTACTTGTACCGATTGATTATCTGTTGAGCAATCATCAATTATGATATGTTGAATGTTAGGATAATTATTTTTAATTACAGATTCAATAGCTTCAATAACATAACTCCCTGTGTTGTACACAAGCGTGTAAATGGTTACCTGAGGCCAATTAGTTTCTGTTATCATAGCGATTAACTACTTCTCTGCAACTATAAAAATTTCAGCACAATGAGTTGGGAATTTATTTCCGAGAAGATAGAAGGCGTGTATCATTTTATCGTCCCAGTTTTTTTCTATTTGCGAATTTGATAAAGGTTTTAGAAAATAACCTCCTTTGTTTGTTATGGTAAAACCTGCTTCTTTTATGTGTGTACTCAACGTTTCTAAATCATAAACTCTGAAGTGCCCAAGTTGTAAATCTCTTTCGTTTAATTGATATTCATTTTTTAACAAACCCATTTCTACTGCTGCCATCCTATGCAGCGATAAAGCATTGGGAACTGCAATTAACAATCGACCTTTTTTCTTTAACCAGGATTTTATCTTTTCTAAATTTTTAATGGGTTCCTCGATATGTTCCAACACGTGGCTCATAATGATAGTGTCGTACTCTTTATCAGCCTCAAAATTTTCTATTAGCGAATGAAACTTGCGCACGTTTTCATAGGTAGGTATTGCGCTTAATAGCGATTCGGATCCTTCTAATACATCTAACTTTTTAAAATCGTTGATTAGGTGTTTGGTCATATAACCTGAAGCTGGGCCGATTTCTAATGCATCTGTTCCTATAAAGAATTGTTTAAGTGTATCATATGCATAATCAGCCAATTTATAATCCAAACTCAAAAATGAGTTTGCATAAAATGCAGATGATTCGTCAACTCTTTTTTGTAAGTCTTCTTTCATGCGTTAAAATCAGTTAGGCTTTGTATAATGTAATCCGGATTGTATTTTTCTAAAGTAGATGCAGACAAAAATCCACAAAGCACAGCTACTGTTTTAATGCCCAGTGCTTTTCCGGTTTCTATATCTTTTCCTGTATCTCCTACGATTAAATCTTCAGAAGTTACATCAAACTTTTGTTTAATAATTACCTGTTTGGTTAAGGTTTGATTGGTAATTAGGATGTCATCGAAATAGGTATCTAATTGTAATTGTTTCAGTTGCTTTAGGGTATTTGTTGTACTTTGTCGTGCGGTAACGAGTATAAGTTTATAATTCTTTTTAAGGTTTTGTAATTTACTTTTAATGTTATCAAATGGCTTATCTAATTCTAACCAATTCTCTTTTTCTATTTCTTTCATCCATTGGCTGATAAAGTTTGCGATTTGTAAATCTGAAAAGTTAAAGTGATTTATTAATATAGATTCATTGCTAATTCCTGCTCTTTTTATTTCCCAATAAGCATCAAAACTAAGATTGGATTTTGGCACAAGAAAACGAAAGACTTCATACACTCGCTTTCGGGCATCAATAATAGTTCCATCTAAATCAATAAATAAATTAGGCATATTTACTTTTTAAATAGTTCCATTCTTGCTGCAATCCTTCTGTTAACGAAGTTTCTTCTTTCATAAGATATTTTCTCATCAGCGTATTTTCAAAAGATAAACTTCGCAAAGGCACTTGTTTGTTTTCGCTTTTTACTATTGAAACATTGCTACCGGTTACAAACAAAATTGTTTCAATAATTTTTTTAATGGAAATAGATGTTTCGCTAACAACATTTATAAGTTCAGGTAAAGCGGTTGTGTGTAGTAAATTAGAGATAACCGAACAGGCATCTTCTACATATAAAAAAGAGCGAAGATCTTCTTCATTACCAAAAATTTCGATGGGCTGTTGTTGAATAATTTTTTGAAATACAGTAGGAATTAATTTTTGATAGGCTTCTTCACCCGGACCATATATATGACCGAGGCGCGCTATTGTATACGCAATTTTATTTGCCTTGCAAAATTGCCTTACAACATGCTCTTGGTATAATTTACTTTGTCCGTAGAACGTGGTGGGATTAACGAAAGAGTTTTCGTTAATGTTTATGTTGGGTTGGTATACATCTAAAGTGCTGAGTAGAATAAACTTTTTAAGGTACGGCAAATGAAGACTTAAAAGTTTTTGTGTATTGTTTATGATACTTATACAATTCTCAAATTGATTTTGTTGCGCAATCGTTTTTGGCGTAAACGAACCTGCATGGATAACAACCTCTATAGGTGCATATCCTGCTTTTGTCAGGATATCGGATTCAAAATTGTATTGATTGTGCAAAACATAGTTTGCATGTTCAACTGGTGCTGAAGTAAAACAAATAACATTATGCTTACCAAACTTATTTTGTAAGTTGGTAACTAAATGTTTACCTATAAAACCCGAAGCACCTGTAAGCAAAATCATTTACAATAGTGTTATAAGGTTATTCATTTCAGATTCATGTACCAATACTGGTTCTGTATCCATACCCCGTAACCAAAGTAAGCCATCTGGTAAAGGATTTATTTTTTTAGGCAGTTCAGGCCATTCATGGTGCAGAACTATGTTGGCAAAAATGGATGGAAGATTTAATCCGGCTTTAGTAAAAAATAAAACTGTGGTAAAAAATCTGCTGATGTTAATTTCTGTAGGATTAGGGATGTTGTTTTTATCGTACGTCATATCAACCGCATAAATACCATGTGGTTGTTGATCTATTGCTAAAATAGTTTTTGTTGCTGTTTCATCTACTAATTGGTTAGAGTAGGTTTGGCCTACTTTAGTAACGCCTGTAACGCCTGATAGTGTTCTGTTACCATGTACCCAACCTTTTCTTATTCTTGTTTGCGCAACAACTAGCTTGCCTTCGTGCCAAATGGAAAGCCATGTTACAGATTGACTGGTTAACATTTGTGCTGCACAAAAATCTCCCCATCCTTTAAAGTGATCGATCCAATTCTTTGCAAATTCAAAATTGTTAGTTGGTAAAGCTCCTTTTCCGCCTGCACCAATAGACGAAGCCCTTAACCAGATTTTACCTTGTTCGTCTGCTAATTCATCAAAAGCATTTTTCAAATCATCTTCGCTGTTCAATAAAATATTTTTTGGAACAGGTACACCTGCTTGTTTCAGTTTACGATAGGTTTTAAACTTATCTACACAAGTTTCGATTACGTCATGTGTAGGCATAAAAGTTTGAACACCTCTTTTGTGTAACTCATCGCGCAATAAACTTCCGTGGAAAACTTCTAAATCATTTTGAAAATGTATAAGATCTGGTTTCTCTTTTTCAATTAACTTAAAAAGTTGTGCAGGATATTCAGGATGATTGGCATAAGGCACCCAATATTTTCTTTCTGCTTTAGATAGAGCTAGGTCGGTAGGTTCGCTGCCCATACCAATTACACAATCTTTTTTATGGCTTAGTTGTAAAGATCTGATTACTCCTTCTGAAGGTGCTCCACCTGCTCCTGCTATCAAAATTTTTTTCATACAATCAGATTCAAAAATTCTTCCTTGCTTCTTATATAATCGGCCTCTGTATATTCTTCCGAAGCTAAACACAACAATACAGCACTGTGCGAAAACTGAAGTGTTCGCCAACACATCGGTGGAATGTAGAGACCTTCGCTTGGATTATGTAAATTAAATTTTAGTACTTCTTTCTCTTTTGTAATCAGTTCAACTTCAATACTTCCATTAACTGCAAATAAAATCTGTTGTAAATTTTTATGCGCATGGTGCCCTCGCATAACATCGTTTGGAGTAAAGTACGTCCAATACACTCTCTTTATTTCGAATGGAAGAATGGAATTTTCTGCTATTGAAATAAATCCGATAGAACTGTTCCCTATTTTGTTAAAATGAATAATGGATGGTTTATCGAAGGTGATGTGCTTGTTCATAGGTGTGTGGTTTTCCATTTACAAACCGGATGGATAATGCCAGGAAATCTGGCGAAATTTTTTCCTCTGTTTGCGATATCATCCACTATATCGAAACTCAGAATTTCATTTTCCTTTACTAACACTTGCGACTGGTTTAAACCGAACATTACACTGATGTTGTATCGGTTTGTATTAAGAATATGACCAGGAAAAACTCCGGTGGTGCGGTATATTCCGTTTGGTAATTTCTCGTCTTCGCTACAAACCATTCCAAAATGAGAAACGTGTACTCCGGTTTGATCGAACAAATCGATGGTAAGATCTATATTTTGGTTATGCAAGGTGTTGGTAAAATCGAATTCGAAAACTACTTCGTCACTTGTTTTAATAGGATCGTGTGGTGTTTGCCCTTTTGCATAAACAGCAGCACGTTTTAAAATAATGGACTCTCCTTTTTGTTCTTCTTGCGTAAAATTTTTCTCTGTCTGGCTACTTAAGCCTTGTCTTAAATAATAGTCGGATATTTCTTCTGTATTTCCGTAGGCATCTACCTGCCCGTTCTTTAATAAGATGGCTTTGCTGCAAAGTTTACGTACGGCTGCCATGTGGTGGCTAACAAATAAAATGGTTCTTCCGCTTTTGCTCACATCTTCCATTTTGCCCATGCATTTTTTCTGAAACTCTGCATCGCCAACGGCTAATACTTCATCAATAATTAAAATTTCTGGTTCAAGAAAGGCAGCCACAGCAAATGCCAAACGCAATTGCATACCCGATGAATAATGTTTAAGGGGGGTGTCTAAAAATTTTTCTACTCCGCTAAAATCCACTATCTCATCGAACTTATTTTTTATTTCGGCATGTTTCATACCGAGCAAAGAGCCATTGAAAAAAATATTTTCTCTGCCTGATAATTCTGTATGAAAGCCTGTACCTACTTCTAATAAGCTGGCAATGCGCCCGCGCGAAATTATTTTGCCTGTAGTGGGTGGAGTAATTTTAGAAAGAATTTTTAATAAGGTAGATTTCCCTGCACCGTTTCTTCCAATAATACCAATGGATTCGCCAGGCATAACAGAGAATGAAACATCCTTCAAGGCCCAAAACTCTTCTTTCGTTGTTTTTTCACGAGTAAACAATTGACTGATGCGTTCGCGCATACTCAAATAACTTCCGCTTTGATGCGCAATATTATAACGCTTACCTATATGTTGTATGTCTAAAATCGGTTGCATATCAGGCAAGGTCTGCGAAGAAATCTTCTGTTCTTCTGAAATAAATTAATCCGATAAAAAGAAAAATAATTCCGGTTGATATACTTATAGAAATAAAAGTATAATTAGGGAGAGTATCTAGTAAAGGAATGCGAAACAATTCGATAGCGGCATACATGGGAGATAGGGCGATCAAATACTGAATCCATTCGTGGTCTATTACACTTGTTGGATAGATAACCGGAGTTACAAAAAATAAAACCTGAACTAAAAAGGGAATAACATATCGGAAATCGCGGTACTTAACGTTTAGGGCAGACAACCAACTTCCTAATCCTAACGAGGCTATTGCAGTTACCAGCAAAGCCAAAGGCCAATAGTACAGGGCATGTATGCCGGGTGCTGTTTGGTAGTATAGTAAGATTATCACAAATAGGATAAAAGCCATAATAAAGTCGAAGAGTGCGCCAAGTAAAGAAGATACAGGAATGATCAGTCGAGGAAAATAAATCTTCTTGATGATGGGGGCATTGTTTACCATGCTGTTAGAGGCATTAGTTAAGGCAGATGAAAAGAAATTCCAGATGATTAAACCGGAGAACACAAATACAGGATAAGGAATGGCTAAATTTTGAATGTTTAAAGCGCGCGCAAAGAAAAGGGTGAAAATGAGCATCATTAATAAAGGCTGTAAAATGGCCCACAAAAAACCTAAAACGGTTTGTTTGTATTTTACTTTAATATCGCGCCAGGTAAAAAAGTAAAAAAGCTCGCGGTAAAGCCAAAGTTCTTTTAGGTTAAAAAGTCTGTTTCGGGTCGCACGTATCTCGTACACAATAGGGTCGGGTTTCATAAAGCAGGTAACATGTGCAAAAACTTAGCTAAGGTTTCTGCAAATTTGTGGCAAGTTACGATGAAAATCCTTTTTCTAACACCTTATCCGTTACAAGTTGCTCCTTCTCAGCGCTTTCGCTTCGAACAATACTTTTCTGTGTTGCAAGCCAAAGGGTATCACCTAGCGCATTCATCCTTTTTGAAGTCTCATAATTGGCAAATCTTTTACAAATCCGGGAATTTTTTAGGTAAGATTCTGGCCTTACTAAGTGGTTTTGGCGGAAGAATAATAGATGTATTTCGGGCAATGTCTGCCGGGTATGTTTTTATACACAGAGAGGTAACGCCTGTAGGGCCTCCGGTTTTCGAGTGGGTAATCGCGAAAATTTTAAGAAAAAAAATAATTTATGATTTCGATGATGCCATTTGGCTAACAGACAAAACCAATGAAAGCAAGCTGGAAAAATGTATGCGCTGGAGAAGTAAAGTAAAAAGTATTTGCAAATGGTCTTATAAGATTAGTGTGGGCAATGCTTACCTGGCTTCTTTTGCTTTGCAGTACAATAAAAATGTATACATCAATCCTACCACGTTAGATACACGTTTGCATCAACCTTTACCTAAAATTGAAAACGATAAACACCGTGTAACCATCGGTTGGACGGGCTCGCGCTCTACCTTAAAATATTTAAAAGAAATTGAACCGGTATTGGTAGCCTTGGAAAATACCTTACCGCAAGTTTCTTTTCTAGTAATTGCCGATGAAAAACCGGATTTGAATGTAGCGCGTTTGCAATTTTTACCCTGGAGCAAACAAACCGAAATTGAAGATTTAAACTTAATGGATATTGGTATTATGCCGCTTCCCAACGACCCCTGGACGCAGGGTAAATGTGGCTTTAAAGCTTTGCAATATTTTGCCTTACGTAAACCAGCTGTTGTATCGCCTGTGGCCATTAATAAAGATATAGTTATTCCTAATGTAAATGGCTTTTGGGCAAACTCACAGCAAGAATGGATTGATGCGTTAACCACACTGGTAACGAATAAAGAATTGAGAGAAGAATTGGGAGCCAAAGGATTAGAAACAATCAGAAAAAAATTTTCTGTAGATGCAAATGAGGAGAATTTCTTACGCTTCTTCGCCTGATTCTTCTTCTACTTCAGTTCTAATCTTATCTGTTAACAACACAAGTGCCAGAGCATAAAAGGGCAACAAAGGAATTTTATAACGCGCCAAAGTTCCGAAGTTGTAAGTAGAAACACCCACACCAAATGCAAACACAATACTAAATACCAAACAGAATAAAATGTTTGAATCGGTAAGCGCTTTAAAAAATGCGCGAGTATATTTTAATAAAAGAAAAATAGTAACAAGTAAAAAGGTTAAACTCTCGAAAGCAGAAAGAAGCATTAGCGGATTTCGTACTTCCCAAAGATAGGGTCTGAACAAAGAAACGTTAACAGCTGCAGGTGCTAATCGTAACATACTACCCATGCTGCCATCTAACTCACCTAAAGAGTAACCAGAGCCTGCATCTTTACCGGTATAATACCGAATATCATAAGCAGTAATTTTTGCAGTTTTAGCAATAGCATCTAAAGAATATTGCTGATCCGATTCTGTCAATTTAGCAACTCCCCAATAACCTGAAACTAACGCAGCAGCTATAATAATAGGTAGAAATAAAACTCTGAAAACAAAAGAACCCATGCTAAACAAACGATCGGCATATACCCAGAAAAAAGCCGCTGGTAAAAAACACATAAGGATGTATTTTTTTACGGAGAAAATAAGGTAAAAACTAAGGAATAGTATAAAAAGATTTCTTACACTTCTTTTTCCTTTTAATGCTACCTGATGAATAGAATAGGTAAGTAAACCCAAAGCCCCAAGCGTTACTGTATCTTTCAAAATTCCTGAACCCCAAAATAATACGGAAGGAATAAATAAAATTGCCAAAGCCAACCACTTATGCAAATGTGGAAACTCTCTATAGAATGTGAGAAAGAACGCCCACGAACCTAAAAAACTAAATAAAGCAAAAAATATGGCCGTGCTGGAGTAAGTAGAGAACGTGAATAAATCGAAAATAGCAGCAAGACGAACAATGAAAAAGGATTTGGCATCGTAATAAAAAATAATGCGGTAGATGTACGGATAGAGATCCCCGCTGTTCTCTGATGTTTCATTAATAATTAGCCTAACACCTTGCGAGAAATCTTGGGTAAAGGCTTCCCAAATAATGCGGCTACCAAACGTATGGTAATTAAACGTATCGCCTCCGGAATAATAAAACTGATATAAAAAACCCAGTGCAATGGCTCCAAAAACTTTGAGCCATAAAGCAGGCATAAAATATTTTTTTAATACAGGATCGCTCAGCCTGCTGCGAATAACAAGTGAAACAAGAAATAACAAGATGAGATAAAATGGTGTAACGATGAAGTCGCGAAAGTCCATGCTACGATTTACAGAAATTCATTACCGCCACCGGGCAACGATTTAACATCAACAACAAATTTTCTAAACTGATCTTCTTTGTCTTTCTCGCAAACGATTATCACGTTACCAAATTCTCCAACTAAATAACCGTTCAATCCTTGTACTACTACCAGCTTATCGGCAGAAGCTTTGATGATAGTATTCTTCGTATCGTACAACAACGTTTTAGCTTGTTTCAAATTGTTGTTTTCGTCTTTTTGAGAAACATCGTGTATCGATGCCCACGAACCCAAATCCGACCAGGCAAAATTGCCATTGCACACATACACATTGTCGGCCTTTTCCATAATAGCATAGTCGATGGAAATATTTTTACACTGACCGTACGTTTTGGCAATGGATTTGGCTTCGTTGGGCGTGCCTAAATCATTTTCAATTTCTTCAAATACTTCTGCTAGTTCGGGCTGATGGGTTTGCAAGGCTTTGATGATGGCCTGCACACCCCAAATAAAAATACCTGCGTTCCATAAAAAATCGCCACTGTCTAAAAATTGTTTGGCAATGGCGAGAGCAGGTTTTTCGGTAAAGGTTTTTACTTTCTTTACAAATCCTTTCGACTCTATAAACTGAATATACCCATACCCTGTTTCCGGCCTTGTTGGTTGAATGCCTAAGGTAATGAGTTTGTCGTTTTTCTCTGCACTGTTTGCCGCTTTGATTATTACTTCCCTAAATTCTGCTTCTTTCAAAACCAAATGGTCGGCTGGGCTTACTACAATAATGGCATCCGGATTTTCTTTTTTGATTTTATAGCTGGCATACGCAATACAGGGTGCTGTATTCTTACGCATGGGTTCTGCTAAAATCTGATGCGATTGTAAATCGGGAAGTTGTTCTTGCACAAGGGCGGCATGTTCTTCGTTGGTAACAACTAAAATGTTTTCTTTTTTGCAAATAGGAAGAAACCTATCATACGTAGATTGTAGCAAAGTTCGGCCTGTTCCCATAACATCCAAAAATTGCTTCGGACGAGAGTTGCGGCTGTAAGGCCAAAAGCGAACGCCAACGCCACCGGCCATTAGCACAACATAAATATTTTTATTCATGATAAATAGAAATCTAATTTAATGAACAAGGCTAACACTTGTTCGTGAATTTAAACAATTCCTTCTTTTAATAAATCGTGTAAATGAACAAACCCTTTCAGCTTGCCTTCTTGCAAAACAACCAATTGAGTGATGCTTTTCTCTTGCATGATGTGTAAGGCTTTTACGGCAAATTCATCGGCTTCAATTGTTTTAGGAGATTTCGTCATAATATTTTTAGCCACTACATCAGAAAGTGATGTGCCTTTTTCCAACATTCTACGTAAATCGCCATCCGTTATAATGCCTAACAAGTTTTGTTGGTCATCTACTACGGCCGTACATCCTAATCTTTTCCCCGAAATTTCTACAATAACTTCTTTAAGAGAGGCATCTTGTTTTACAATTGGCAAAAGTTTAGCATCCACCAAATCATTTACCTTTAAATAAAGCTGTTTTCCTAACGCGCCTCCCGGGTGAAGTTCGGCAAAATCGCGGTCGGTAAAGTCTTTCATTTTTAATAAACATACGGCAAGAGCATCGCCAAGCGCTAAGTGTGCCGTAGTGCTTGTTGTGGGTGCCAAATTATTAGGGCATGCTTCTTCGCCAATGGTAGCATTTAAAATGAAATCCGCTTGTTTGGCCAAATAAGATTGTGTGTTGCTCACTAACGCAACAAGTTGCGACCCTCTGCGTTTTAAGAGCGGAACCAATACTTTTATCTCGGGAGTATTACCGCTTTTGCTAATACAGATTACGATATCGTCTTTCTGTATCATGCCCAGGTCGCCATGTATGGCATCTGCCGCATGCATAAACAAAGCGGGTGTGCCGGTTGAATTGAGTGTGGCAACTATTTTATTGGCGATAATGGCACTTTTACCAATCCCCGTTATCACCAATCTGCCTTTCATGGCTAAAATGGCGTGTACGCAAGCTTCAAAACTTTCGTCCAGATATTCTGTTAATTTCAGAACTGCCTGAGATTCGTTTTGCAATACTTCGCGTGCAATGTTTTTGATATTTTTTGCTAAATTCAATTCTCGGTCGGAGTTAACTTTGTAATGGTGCAAAGATAATGTTTTACAACAACCACCGATAGACGATCATTATGATGTTGGTAGAAGAGAAAGACGCTTTAAAAACGAAACTCAAAGAAATCTTTGGTTATTCCCAATTTCGGGGCAATCAGGAAATTATTATTCAAAATTTGCTGGACGGAAAAAATACGTTCGTCATCATGCCCACCGGGGCTGGCAAATCGCTGTGTTACCAATTACCGGCCATGGTTAAAGATGGGTTGGCTATTGTTATCTCGCCTTTAATTGCCCTGATGAAAAACCAGGTAGACCAGATGAACGCGTATGGCGTAAATGCGCGCTTCTTAAACTCTACCCTTAGCAAAGGCGAAATAACCAAGCTAAAGAAAGATTGCATGAATGGAGTGGTAAAACTCCTATATGTAGCACCTGAATCTTTAACGAAGGAAGAAAACATAGAATTTTTACAAAAGGTAAACGTTGCCTTTGTAGCCATCGATGAAGCCCACTGTATTTCCGAATGGGGGCACGATTTCCGCCCGGAGTACAGACGCATCAAAACCATGATACAACAATTGGGTAATCTGCCGGTTATCGCCTTAACGGCAACCGCTACACCCAAAGTGCAGCTCGATATACAGCGCAACTTACAAATGGAAGAAGCAGATGTTTTCATCTCTTCTTTCAATAGAAAAAATTTGTATTACGAAGTTCGCCCTAAAAAGGAAACCAAAAAGCAACTCATTAAATTTTTAAAAGAACACAAAGGGAAAAGTGGCGTTATTTACTGTTTAAGCCGCAAGAAAGTAGAAGAAATTGCGCAACTCTTAAATGTAAATGGTTTTAAAGCTGCGCCTTATCATGCCGGCTTAGATAGCGATGTGCGCGAAAAAAATCAGGATGGTTTCTTAAACGAAGATATCGATATTATTGTAGCCACCATTGCCTTCGGTATGGGTATCGATAAACCCGATGTTCGTTTTGTTGTACACTACGATGTACCTAAATCTTTAGAAGGGTATTACCAGGAAACAGGGCGGGCCGGTCGCGATGGTTTAGAAGGGCATTGCCTTATGTTCTACAGCCACAACGATTTAAATAAATTAGAGAAATTCAATAAAGATAAATCGGTACAAGAACGAGAAAACGCGCGCGTACTTTTACAGGAAATGGAATTCTATGCCGAATCTCCTGTTTGCAGAAGAAGACAACTTTTGCATTACTTCGGTGAAGAATACAAACAAGATAATTGCGGCATGTGCGATAACTGCGTGCACCCGCGCGAACGTTTCGAAGGCAGTGAATATGTGAAGTTGGCCATAGAAGGCGTAAAGCAAACCGGAGAGCGTTTCGGATTACAACATATTGTAAACGTTATCGTAGGATTAGAAGATGATTATGTAAAAAGCTACGGCCATTTCGACTTACCTATTTATGGCAAAGGTGGCGATAACGATACCGATTTTTGGAAATCCATTGTTCGCCAAGCTTTAATTTATCAATTCTTAGAAAAAGATATTGAGAACATTGGTGTGTTGCGTATTAGCGAAAGAGGAGAAAAGTTTTTGAAACATCCTACACCCATTGAGCTTGCCAAAGACCACGACTTTACTACAGAAGTAGATGAAGAAGAAGAATCTCCAGACAGAGCTCCGGTAAATGCAAAAGCATACGATCCTAAACTTTTCGAAATGCTGAAAGCCTTGCGCAAGCAATTGGCTAAAGAAAGAGATTTACCGCCTTACGTTATCTTCCAGGATCCATCGTTGGAAGAAATGGCAACTACTTATCCAACCACCAAAGACGAGCTTGCTCAAGTTAATGGAGTGGGCATGGGTAAAGTCAATAAGTTTGGTGCACCCTTTATTGCATTAATTACAAAATATGTAGAAGACAACGACATTGAGACAGCAAGCGAAGTCATAGTAAAATCTTCTGTTAATAAATCAAAAGCGAAAATTCAAATTATCAATCAGGTAGATAGAAAAATAGATTTAGAAGAAATTGCAGAATCTATCAATCTTTCTTTCGAAGATTTACTAACAGAGATTGAAAACATTGTTTACTCAGGCACAAAGTTAAATTTGAATTATTATATCGATCAGGCTGTAGACAGACACAAGCAAGATGATATCTATGACTATTTCATGAATGCCGAAACAGATAGTTTAGAAGATGCTTATAACGATGAGAGTTTATTAGATTATACGGAAGAAGAAATCAGATTAGTCCGTATAAAATTCATGAGCGAACACGCGAATTAAACTATAAATTAAATCCCGACAGGTTTAAAAAACCTGTCGGGATTTAATTCAATTTGCCAAATACTGAAATAACTTCATTCGGAAAAACTGTATAGTCGTCCGGAAAATCATAATGATTTTTTTCTGAAATAAAAATGCAATTATTCTTTTGCTGATCAATAGGATCAGTGTTTACGAAAGTTAATTTTTTACCTGCTAAAATATCTGGCATAAAATATCCCACAAAAGGAGACATCATGTATACTTTATCTTCTTCATCTTTAAAATAAATGAATTGATCTATTTTCTCTTCATACATTCTTTTAATCTCATTGGCAATAGATTTATTGTACGCGAATTCCGACTGATAAATCTCTTCTACATTATCTAAGTAGTGCCATTTTTTGGTGTAGATAAAGTTTGTTTCGCTTGGAGGTTGTGTACGCAAATACAAATAAACTTTAGGGAAATTCTTTCCGTTTTTAAGTTTTACACCAACTGCAAACAATTGCTCCGTTTTACTTGTCGAAATATTTAAACAAGTTTTCAGAAAATTACTTTGCGCGGTAGTTGGCAGCAAAGTTCGTTCACACCATTCTAAAAGATAATCGGCAACTTTTGCCGAATAAGCAATTGCAGTTTTATCTTCATGTACAAACCAATGTGTTTTACAATCTTTACACAAATATACTCCTCCGTACTTTGCACTTTGCAGAAAAGTAAGATGGGTTAACGATCTTGTAGTTTCGGTACAACCACTGTAATAGCAACGTGGACAGTTTCCTTTTTCTGATAAAAATTTAATTTTTTTTGGCAATGCTTCAGTGGCCTCTTGCTCACTCGAATAAACTTCCAAACCAGAGGTGTTGAGTAACCACTCGTGTGTTACGTAAAAATTGCCATTAGGAAGGGTTTTTATTACCCAGTACTTTCTTACCTCGCTCATATAATAATTATCACAAAATCAATTTAGTTTAAAATAAATAATTCTTGATAAACAATTTTATGTCTGATTAAACTACTTAAGTCATACTTTAAATTCAATATTCAGACAGATTTATAGGTAATTTTATCGGCTATTCTGTTAAAATCATTTTAAATAAATATGCAGGAGAATTGATTAATATGTGAGTTAATTTCTTTTTAATTACAAATGATTAAAAAATATATCTCATTAGATTCGATAAATATAGTATTTAACGCTTAACTATACTTTTAACTTTATTTAACTTATGTTTTAACCAGAATTAACAACGAAAAAAGAAACATTATGATGTAAATAATAAATATTTGACATTAAATTTTTTATGAAAAATTATATCATCCAATTAACAATTATAACTTCTCTCCTAAACATTGACAACTTACAAGCACAATCCACTTACATTGATATTGATGGATCCATTACAGAATATCTTTGGGGAAAAAATTCATCACTTTTTTCAAATAATGAATTAATAATAGCAGAAAATGATTCTGCTTACTTCATTGCTGTAAAAACTAAAGCAAACGCAATTGTAAATGTTTTGTTACAGTCTGATAGTGACCTTTATATTTTTCATTCATCACTATCTGTTGGAATGGCACACTATAAAATAAATGATTCTAAAATTGGAAGTTTATTAAAAGGTTTTTCAGAGTATGATGAAAGTTGGATTTACCGAGATAATAAGATAAGTTCAGCTTTTAAAGGTGTAACGTTCAAAAATAGCTATGCGAAACACAAATGGTTTGCGAGCACAATGAATATGGGTAATATTGGTGAAACAGAGTTTGTGATAAGTAAAAGTATAGTCAACAAAAATTCAAAGCTTTGTATTCTGTATGATGAGAGTTTTAACTTGAATTTCTTTCCTCAACAAGCATCAATCACAAACTCTAAAAACACTGACTTTACTATTCACCTAGGCAATACCCCAAACGAAATCAATTTTACCCCTTCAAATTGGCTTATTTTAAAAAATGATTAATCAGTTTAAAAACTTAGTATAATATATACACTCGCTATAAATCATTATAGCATGAAATAAAAAAGCATCCCTTTCAGGATGCTTTCGTTGTTTTAAAATGAAAACAATTTTTATGCAACAGGCTCGCGGTGGCCAACCCAGGTAAATCTTCTGTTAATAAATTCAGGGTTGGTGAAAGATGCGTTACCTGCCGGGTTTCCACCTGTTACATGGTAATCAGAGAAAGCCGCATTCTGGTTCATGTAAATACCTCCTGTTAAGTTAAAGGATACCGGTGTGGCAGCCAAGGCCATTTCATCTGCAATCAATTCTTTCGTATTCACGTTTGTAGTGTAGGCTCCGCAAGAAATAGCACCATAGTTAATGGCCATTTCTTTGGCTAATGCTACTGATTGCTCAGTATTCTTTGTTTTAATTAATAGCGCAATGGGGCCGAATAATTCCTGACTGTATACTTCTTTTTTATCTGCCTCAACTTGTAAAACAACCGGTGTGGCTGTTCTTGCATTTTTAAACATTGGGTTCTCAATGCTGCGGGATGCTAAAATTACTTTTCCGCCAAGTGCATCTGCTTTGCTTACGCGTTCGCTCGTTTTTTTATTTTGCACAGCGCCTAAAACAAAAGGACCAGCTTTAGGATTGTCTGCTAAACCATTTATGTTATCTGCTAATTTTTGTCCGAATTCTTCTACACTTAATTTTCCATTGGGTGTATCAATTCCACCTTCGGGAATATAAAAGTTTTGTGGTGCTGTACACATTTGTCCGCTGTATAACGACAAGGCAAAAGCCAGATTAGCGGCTACTTTATCGGCATCTGCTACTGAATCAAGAATAACAGAGTTAACACCTGTTTTCTCTGTAAATACTTCTTTGCCTTTCAGATTTTCTAAATACGAACCGAAAACAGAATTACCGGTGAAGTCGATGATTTTAACATCTTTATGTTCGGCCAATTCTTTAGTAATCATATAGTCGAACGTGTCTGCACCCAATTGGCAAATGTTAACATCTAAACCATTTTCTTGTAACACTTTTTGCAGTTCGGCCACTACGATGGCAATTGGTAAAATTGCTCCGGGGTGTGGTTTCACAATAACAGGATTACCAGTTATTAAACTAGCATACATACCAGGCACTGTATTCCACGTTGGGAAAGTTGAGCAACCGATAACTACTGCAACTCCTTTAGGAACTGCTCTCCATTCTTTATTCAATTGAATGTTGAATTTACCCATGGGTTTATCCCACAATGCTTTTTTAGGAAAGCGATTTAATTCTTCAACTCCCGCTGCGATAGCTTCTAATGCGCGATCGGCTGCATGCGGGCTGGAAGCCTGAAATGCCATCATGTACCCTTGCCCTGTTGTGTGCATGGTTGCATACGCAATTTCAAAAAATCTTTTCTTCATGCGTTCTAGCGATTCTGCTAAAATACCTGCGCGGGTTTCAACATCTACTTTACGCCAGGTATGAAAAGCTTTATTGGCATTCGCTACTAACGTTTCCGCTTTAAAAAGTGGATACTGAATATTGAGTAACGTTTGCATATACGGAGATTCTTCCTGGCCGCCCCAGCTTTGTTCTCCGGTTTGCAAAAGTTGATCAAACTTTTTTCCTACCTGATTTTTAAAAGCTGCTTGTCCATCGGCATCTGCTGTTTCGCCATAAATTGCCGGAGCCGGATGTTCGGGAAATGCTGCATAAAAAGTACGCGCATGTAAAGCATCAATTGCTTTAGAAATGGAAGGTTTGTGTTTTTCGTATAGATTCATAATATCAATTATTCAAAAATTTACATAGCAAAATAAGCCGGAATGTTTGGACTTTCCGGGTTTACAATCAACTTACGAGTTGCAGGATGAATGATTAAATCCATATCTTCTAATGGAATAGCCCCCAACAATGGCTGATCGCCCAAAACTAAAGCACCAACAAAACAAAATCGGTTTTGAAATTGAATTTTTAATGGACCAACATAAGGAACCAAATGAGACTTGCCATCTGCAGTTTTTACCTCTCGCTTTTCTAATTCATCTAACTTTAATTGTAATGCGATATGCTGTGGAATGCATAACATCGTTGCACCAGTATCTACTAATGCCTGAATCTCTACAGGTTTATCGTTTTCCTTTCTTGGGTTAGATAAAACAATATTGGCATGAACGAGTCCCATCACTATTTCTGTTGTGTTCCAAAAACTCTTTTTAACAAATCGCTGGTTCTTGCTAACGGATCTTTGCGAATGTTTTTTTCTTCTTTTTCTATTTGCAAGAATAAACCACGCATGGCAAGATTGGTTGCATACTCGTTTAAATCAGGATTTACTTTTTCTACAAATGGAATTTTATTGTACGTGTTTACCAAATCGCTGTAATACTTTGTTGCATTTACTTTATCTAACGATGTTTGTATAACAGGTTTGAATTTTTCTTTTAGCGCTGCTGATGTTGTACGTTGTAAATAATTAGTGGCTGCATTATCGTTTCCTTTTAAAATACTCCAGGCATCTTCAATAGTCATTTGTTTAATGGCTGAAATAAAAATCGGTTTTGCTTCTTTGGCTGCGTTTTCAGCTCCACGGTTTAAGGTCATGATAAACTCATCTACTTGTTTATCCATTCCGATTTGTCTTAGCTTATCTTCTACTTTTTTCGCCTCCGGTGGAAAAGGAATTTTAATTTCAGGATTTTTAAAATACCCATCGAGTTGCGAAACACGATCAGAACCTTTGCTGATGCCATTTACGAGTGCTTCTTTTAAACCTTCGCCAACTTCGGCCGTTGTTAAAGGCTTATCGGTAGCCATTGCTTTGTTTACTTCATGTAAAGTTTGATTGATTTGCGCAGTTGTACACGCCAACAGCAAAATCGATAAAACTGAAATACTAATGATAGCTTTCATCATGCAAAAAAAATCAGGTTGCTAAGGTAGGAAAGTATTTTTTATTGTGTTACAACCGTTTGCATACAATCTATATTAATTTCCGATGGGTGAGCACAGCCCGATAAAGCCATGGTTAGTTCAAATTCGGCTTTTATATTTTTTATCCATTGTTTAACGCCATTTTCGCCTTGAATAGCTAAAGCGTACACATAAGGCCTGCCGAAACAAACTGCGTTTGCACCTAAAGCTATGGCTTTAAAAACATCGGCACCGGAGCGAACTCCGCTATCTAACAAAAC
This sequence comes from Flammeovirgaceae bacterium, assembly GCA_021298355.1. Taxonomy (GTDB): domain Bacteria; phylum Bacteroidota; class Bacteroidia; order Cytophagales; family Cyclobacteriaceae; genus Chryseotalea. The sequence continues at coordinate 54,163 of JAJTEH010000012.1, read as the reverse complement.
AGGAATTTTTTTATTCACCACGTTAGCAATTTGTGGTAAAGCATCTAGTGTGGCAATGGCTCCATCTACTTGTCGCCCGCCATGATTAGAAACGATGATTCCATCTACACCATAGTCGAGCGCACGCTGCGCATCTTGCGCATGTAAAATGCCTTTCAAAAAAATAGGCAAGCGTGTATGCTCGCGCAGAAATTGTAAGTCAGCCCAGGTGGTGTAGGGGTTGGTGTACATTTCTGTAAACAATTGAACCGCTTTAATTGGAAAGCCTGATTTTAACTTTTTGAAAAAACCATTTCCAGGATAATGATTGACCATAGATATTAATCCACGAAGCGTTTGCATGTTAATTGTTCTCTCGGCTTTCTGTGGTTGATAGGTTTTCAACATCTCTGTAAATACAGGATCGGATGTGTATTGTGCAATTCCTTTTCCTTCTAAAAAAGGAAGATAAGCCAATTGCAAATCTCTTGGTCGCCAGCCCAACATGGTTGTATCCAAGGTAACTACTAATGCTTCGCATCCGCATTTTTCTGCACGCTGTAGAAAAGATTCAACCAGATCGCGCGATTTACTCCAATACAATTGAAACCATTTCGTTTGGTTGTTCATCGCTTGCGCGCATACTTCCATTGGTACAGTAGCTTGATTTGAAAAAATGTATGGAATGTTTTCTGATGCTGCTGCTTTGGCTACTGCCAAATCTGCATCGTGGTGTGCTAAGGATAACACACCCACAGGAGCCAGTAAAAAAGGACTTGGTAATTTTTTATTGAGTAAAGTAACACTCGTATCGCGTTCACTTACATTCTTCAGCATTTGCGGAACAATTTGCCACTTATCAAAAGCCGTTCGATTTTGCTTCACTGTTTTTTCTTCTCCTGCCCCTCCGGCTATGTATGCAAATGCTTTCTTGCTTATTATTTTTTTGGCTGCTTCTTCCAAGCCATCGGAACTAAAAGGAACGTCAGGCATTTTGCCGGCAAAGCCATTGAGATATATTTCCTTTTGTCGTTCTAACGCGTAGGGTTGCATACGTGTGGGGTAAGATATGGTAAGTTAACCACTTGCCTTAGTAATAAAAATCAGATTTTTTTTAGAACCCTACTTATTTTAAAAATAAACATGAGGTTTTTAAACCTTCTGCCGATCTTTATCGTAATATTGCAATATACTATTGCTATGGGAGCCAGTAAAACAGATCATTTTTCTGAAAAACAAAATGCGATTGCTACACTTGCCAAGGCCTTAGGGCATCCGGCACGGGTGGCGATAATCGAATATCTGATTAAAGTTAACACCTGCATTTGCAGCGATATAGTAGACGAGTTGCCTTTGGCGCAACCAACCGTTTCGCAACATCTTAAAGAATTAAAAAATGCAGGACTTATTAAAGGTAGCGTAGAAGGAAATGCCATTTGCTATTGCATAGACGAGAAGGCCATCAAAAAACTACAAGATTACTTCGGTGGTGTGTCTATCAAACTGGCTAAAAAAGAATGTTGTTAATAATCAAAATACAAATGAAAACAGATACCGAATTAAAAGAAATTGTAAAGCAGAAGTACAGCGAAATAGCTTTGCAAAACAAAGAAGCCAACCAATCGTCTTGCTGTGGTGCAGGCGGATGTTCTACCGAAGTATACAACATCATGACGGATGATTACAGCGAAATTAAAGGATACACGCCCGAGGCCGACCTTGGTTTAGGGTGCGGATTACCCACACAATTTGCAAAAATTAAAAAAGGCGATACAGTTATAGATTTAGGAAGTGGTGCCGGTAACGACTGCTTTGTTGCACGTGCCGAAACGGGTGAAGATGGCCGTGTGATCGGAATAGATTTTACTCCTGCTATGGTAGAAAAAGCAAGAAAAAATGCTGCCGCTCTTCAGTACCAAAATGTAGAATTTCGATTAGGTGATATTGAACACATGCCGGTTACTTCTAACATGGCCGATGTTGTAGTTAGCAATTGTGTGTTAAACCTTGTGCCAAACAAAAACGAAGTTTTCAAAGAAATACACAGAGTATTAAAACCCGGTGGACACTTTAGCATTTCTGATATTGTATTGGTTGGGCATTTGCCGGAAGCGCTGCAAAAAGATGCAGAAATGTATGCAGGTTGTGTGGCTGGTGCCATTCAAAAAACTGATTACTTACACTTGATACAACAAAATGGTTTTTCGAACATTACCATTCAAAAAGAAAAACCCATTGTAATTCCAAACGATATCCTCTCTAAATATTTAGATGAAGAGGCGTTGCAAAAATTTAACACAGGCCAAACCGGAATTTACAGCATTACTGTATTTGCCACAAAAGAAGCTGCATGTTGTGGCCCGAATTGTTGTTAACCTTCACGCAAAAGTTTTATTCGTATGGCAAACGTTTTACCCACCTTACACACTACCATTCAACACTTAAAAGAAGAGTTTCACCTTATTCCAGAAGCGCGGAAAACTATTCTTAAACAAGTAGGCAGCTACCTACAGAAAAAAAGAAATGCACAACAAACTACCTTATTAAATTTTATTTGCACACATAATTCGCGAAGAAGCCACATTTCGCAAATATGGGCACAAGCCGCTGCCTATTATTATAACGTTTCGGATATACGTTGTTTTTCGGGAGGCACAGAGGCAACTGCTTTTTTTCCGAGCGCAGTTAAAGCCATGCAAGAAGCAGGATTTTCGATAACACGTGTAAAACAACAGGCAAATCCTGTATATGAAATCCGCTTTGCCGATACGGCAGATCCGATCGTTGTTTTTTCAAAAAAATACGATGATCCGTTTAATCCGGCCAACAACTTTGCCGCAGTTATGACCTGCACCCATGCCGATGAAAACTGCCCGTTGGTATTGGGTGCCGATGCGCGCATTTCACTTCCTTACGATGATCCTAAGGCGTTCGACAATACACCCCTAGAAGCTGCCAAATACACCGAGCGTGTGCGTGAAATCGGGCGCGAATTGCTATATGCTTTCTCTATTATAAACCCATAACCGAAAATGATACAACAAAAAAAATTATCCTTTCTGGATCGTTACCTTACGCTGTGGATATTCTTATCTATGCTTATAGGAATAACGTTGGGCTATCTTTTTCCGGTGGCCCATTACATTGGCCTATTCCAAATAGGAACAAATAATGTACTGATTGCAGCCGGTTTACTAGTTATGATGTTTCCTCCGCTGGCAAAAGTGCGCTACGAACATCTCGGAAAAATATTTAAAAACACGAAAGTAGTTACCTTATCGCTGTTGCTTAATTGGATTGTAGGCCCGATCTTAATGTTTTTCTTAGCAATACTTTTCCTTCGCGATAAACCAGAGTATATGGTTGGGCTTATTCTGATCGGAATTGCCCGTTGTATCGCTATGGTTTTAGTATGGAACGATTTAGCAAAAGGCGATAAAGAATACGCAGCGGGTTTAGTGGCGCTCAACAGTTTATTTCAGGTTTTGTTTTATAGTTTTTTAGCCTGGTTTTTTATTACGCTTTTACCTGAATATTTTGGTATCGCCAGTTCAGCCATAAACATCAGCATGGGCGATGTTGCCACAAGTGTTGCCATTTACTTAGGTATACCGTTTCTGGCCGGTTTTACCTTTCGGTATTTTTACATCAAAGCAAAAGGAGAAACATGGTATACCCAAAACGTTATTCCGAAGATAAGTCCACTAACGCTCATCGCGTTGTTGTTTACCATCATTATCATGTTTAGTTTTAAAGGTAATACCATTGTTGATATTCCCTTCGATGTGTTACGCGTATCTATTCCTTTGCTCATTTACTTTATCATCATGTTTATGCTGAGTTTCTTACTGGCAAAATGGTTAGGTGCCACCTATCAGCAAAATGCAGCAGTATCCTTTACCGCCACCGGAAATAACTTTGAGTTAGCCATTGCCGTAGCGGTTGGTGTTTATGGCATAAACTCGGGGCAGGCTTTTGTTGGTGTAATAGGCCCACTCATAGAAGTACCGGCCCTTATCTTGCTTGTAAATCTGGCTTTTTGGTTTAAACGCAAGTATTATCCGGAAACCAACGTGTAGTAAAAAACTTTTAATCGAAGTTTACTGTTTTCTCTTGTTAAATTCATTGATTCACCGTCAATTTGTTTTTTTATTCTAACAGTATTCACGATTTTAATACTACATGAAACCCACCTACGCAGAATTACTTACCATTGGCGATGAAATTCTATTCGGACAAATAACCGATACCAATTCGCAATGGATGAGCCAGCAACTTTCAGATATAGGCATAAAAGTAATTCGCAAAACAAGTGTTGGCGATCAGGTAAATGAAATACTGAATGCTTTTGCAGAAGCTGAAAAACGCGCTGATGTAATTTTAATAACCGGAGGTTTGGGCCCTACCAGCGATGATTTAACCAAACCCTGCCTAAGCCAATACTTCAATTCTCCGTTGGTGATGAACGAAGAAGCATTACAAGAAGTAACGGCATTTTTTAAATCGAGAGGAAGAGAATTAACAGAACTAAACCGACAACAAGCTGCGTTGCCTGCTGCCTGCGAAAAAATTACCAACCCTGTTGGTACAGCTCCGGGCATGTGGTTCGACAGAGGCAATAAAATTTTTATGTCGATGCCGGGCGTGCCGCATGAAATGAAACGCATGATGCGCGACCATGTATTGCCTCGATTAAAAAATAAATTTGAATTGCCTGTTATTCATCATCAGGTTATTCGCACCATAGGCCAGGGAGAATCTTTTCTGGCAGAAAAAATTGCCAATTGGGAAAAAGCACTTCCCGAACACATCAAGTTAGCGTACCTGCCCAGTTTAGGCGAAGTTAAATTACGTTTAACCTGCTATGGCGAGTCGCTGGAAAAATTAAAAGAAGAAGCCAATCATCAAACTCAATTATTGATAGATCGGATTGGTTCTTACATCTATGGGTATGGCGAAGATCCCATCGAAGTAGCCATCGGAAAATTACTTTCAGAAAAAAACTTAACCTTATCCATAGCCGAAAGCTGCACGGGCGGTAATGTATCGCGAATGATTACTTCCGTGCCAGGCTCATCCGCTTATTTTCAAGGAAGTATTATTCCGTATTCGTATGAAATTAAAATGGCACAACTAGGCATTAAGCCAGAAACGTTGCAAGAGTATGGTGCCGTAAGCGAACAAACCATCGCAGAAATGGCTACAAACGTGCGAACACGTTTTCATACCAACATCGGCATGGCCACCAGTGGTATTGCCGGCCCCGGAGGCGCAACGCCCGAAAAACCAGTTGGTACCGTGTGGATTGCATACGCTGATGAACAAAGAGTAATCACTAAAAAATTACAACTCAGCACAGAACGACACCTGAACATTCAGTTGGCCTCTATGGCTGTTTTAAACCTGATACGCTTAGGTATAAAAGAAAGGAAGTAAGTTGCAGCAAAAACCCAATTCTTTTTGGGCATTGATACGTTTAGGCATACTAAATTTTACTGTGTTTTAATTTGCCAAAGGCCATTGCCAAAAAGTGCAAACCAAAACAAAAACTATTAACTTGCCTGCCCAATTCAATCGTTTGAACCGATGGCAAATGTAGAACTGATCATGCCCAAAATGGGCGAAAGCATAATGGAAGCAACTATTTTAACCTGGCTTAAAAAACCTGGCGATAAAATAGAACAAGACGAAAGTGTTTTAGAAGTAGCTACCGATAAAGTAGATACGGAAGTTCCTTCTACCCATGCCGGCACTTTGGTAGAAGTTTTAGCCAAAGAAGGTGAGGTTGTAAAAGTGGGAAAAGCCATCGCTATTATTTCTACTGATGCTACCGTTGCTGCTAACAACGGTACTCCTGCCGTTGCCCCTACCACCCAGGTTAAACCGGTAGAAGGTACTTCACCTGTTAGCAATGGACATGCCGTTACGAACACCATCACTCACACTGATTTTAAAAATACCAATCGCTTTTATTCTCCATTAGTTAAAAACATTGCCAAAGAAGAAGGCGTAGCCGTAGCCGAACTCGAAAACATTGCCGGCAGCGGTTTAGAAGGACGCGTTACCAAAAAAGATATTTTAGAATTTGTTGCGAATAAGAAACTAGGCAAAACACTAGCACAACCTGCTACAGTTACCACCAGTGCAACGCCTAAAACTTCTGCACCTTCTGTTGCCCATACACCACTTGTGCAAGCGAGCATCAGCGCAAACGATGAAATCATTGAGATGGATCGCATGCGCAAAATGATTGCCGAACGCATGGTGGATAGCAAACGTACTTCTCCTCATGTTACATCATTTGTAGAAGCAGATGTTACCAGCATTGTGTACTGGAGAAACAAATGGAAAAATGAATTTCAGAAAAGAGAAGGCGATGCTTTAACGTTCACGCCTATCTTTATTGAAGCCGTTGCTATGGCCATCAAAGATTTTCCTATGATTAACGTTCAGGTAGATGGAGACCGCATCATCAAGAAAAAAGATATTAACATCGGTATGGCAGTGGCCTTGCCTAGTGGCAATTTAATTGTGCCTGTCATCCGCAATGCCGATCAATACAACATCACTGGTTTAGCTAAAATCGTAAACGACTTAGCCAAACGCGCAAGAGAAAATAAATTGAAACCAGATGAGTTAACAGGAGGAACATTCACCGTTTCTAACGTAGGTTCATTTGGCAACGTAATGGGTACACCTATCATTATGCAACCTCAAGTTGGTATTATTGCTTTGGGCGCTGTACAAAAGAAACCTGCAGTAATAGAAACACCTTATGGCGATAGCATTGCCATTCGACATAAAATGTTTTTATCCCATTCGTACGATCACCGCGTGGTAGATGGTGCATTAGGTGGAAGTGTAGTAAGACGCGTAGCCGATTACTTAGAAAAATTTGATTTTAACCGCAGCATTTAACAATTAACTAAATACTTGAATTCTTATTGGCAAGAATTCTCCCTATTAACTAAGTTTTCTATTGTTGCATTTTTGGTTACTAGCTCCTTTGGCTACATAAGCATGGGTATGTTAGGGTTGCTGTTGTATTATCCTATTTCGTTTGTTATAAAACCTATTTACGGCAGCCTAAACAGTTGGACAGGCGATAACCTCTGGCCATCAGCCATTTGGGTAGGCATACTTTGGTCTCTGGGCTTTTTAATCGCTTCGGCAGTATGTCACTTGTTTATCGATTATAATTTAAATCTACTCACGGTTTGTTTTATGTATTCGGGGATACTGTGGCTTTGGGCCCTTTGTCTGTGGCTCGTTTTCCTTTCACGTAAAATGTGATACACAACAAATCATAATCTTTTTAAGTTTGATCTGATTTGAAATGTGATGGTATTAAAAACACACACTTTTTTATTTTCCTGATAAAACCTTAAATTTCATGAAATGAAAATTCTTTCTTTTATCAGTAGAAAAGGTGGAACCGGCAAAACGACCAATGCCATTAACTTAGCTACAACTTTGCACCAGCGTGGAAATAAAGTTTTATTGGTAGAAACCGACACTAACTACACATTAAATACCTTGCGCAAAATCGAAAGTGCGAGAGAAAAAAACGTAACCACTTTTGATATTGTGGGCTCGCAAGACGCTACCATTGCCGAAGAGCTGCAACAAGTAAAGCAAAACAACCGATATGATTTTGTGATTGTAGATAGCGCAGGTAAAACAACCGATGAAGGAATAAAAAAACTATGTTTGGTAAGCGATGCAGCTATTGTTCCTACCAGTTTAACACAAAATGATTTATTAGTAACCTACCAAACCGTAACAGATTTATTACCCGCACAAAAACTAAATCCTGCTTTAAAGATTTTAATTTTACCGAATCGTATTCACAGTTTTACCAGACAAAAAACTGTAACAGAAACCTTAAGTAAAATTCAAGCGATTGTTTTACCGGTAATGGTTCCACAGAAAAATGCTTTCGTAAATTTTAGTACGGTAGAAGCAGAAAAAGAGTATCAGATTATTGCTGACCAGATATTGCTTCACATTCAATAACGCAATTGATTATGAATAAGAATCCTTTAAACGACCTCGATCAATTTTTGCAACAACAGGCTTCATCTTTTGTATCGCCTGCCTCTTTAAGCGATAAACTGAATGAACCTAAAACTGTTAATGATAAAGAAGAAGAAAACCTCTCCGATAGACTTCTTCAACTGGCTAAAGAAAATCCTGAAGCTTTTTACAAACTCTTAATTCAAGTTGGTGAAAAGCATTTATCCCAACCAAATAGTTTGTTAATCAACACTGCCATCATTCTCGCCAATCCAACAAATTGGAAAGAAGAAATAGAAAAATACTGGAAAGGCAAGTTATAACATCCAATTTTTAAAAGCTGTTGCTTTCTCTCTACTCACTTCTATTTGTTGAATAGCACCTTTTAATTCAACTAATAATCCTTTGTGCGTTGTTTTAATTTTATTTACTGCATTTTTCTGAATCAAAAATTGTCTGTTTGCTCTGAAAAACAAGGCTGGATTTATAAGTGATTCAAGTTCGTCTAATGTTTCGTGTTCATCAATCAGTTTATTACCATCGAAAGTATGTAAATAAATAAGTTGATCTTTTTGGAAGTAACTTACTTGTTCAACATTTACAGGAATCAAAGCCTGACCTTGTTGCGCAAGAAATCGGGTTTTATACTTTTTAACCTCGGGTTGTTGCCGGTATTCTATAAACGATTTAAATTGTTCAGACCAACTTACGGTTGATAATTTCGAATATTTTTGTAAAGCCAACCGTAAGTCACGCTCATCTATAGGTTTTAATAAGTAATCAATGCTATTGAGTTTAAAGGCTCGGATGGCGTATTCATCATACGCAGTGGTAAAAATAATCGGACTACCACAAATAATATTCTCGAAAATAGAAAAACTTAAACCGTCCGATAATTGAATATCAGAAAAAATTAAGTCTGGATGAGGATGACTAGCCAACCATTTAGTTGCATTGGATACACTTGTTAAAATTTCGCTTTCAATTTCAATGTCAGCTTGAACTCCTTTTAACAAACGAATCAGCGAGTTAGCTGCAAGCGTTTCGTCTTCTATGATTAATACTTTCATATTACAAAAGCGGAACCTTTACCATAAATTTATCCTCTTTCTCTTCTATAACCAAAGGCTTATCAGATAGAAAAGCATATAATGACTGCATATTGTGTAAACCCACTTTATTCGAATCTGTCACTATACTTTTCAATTGCTTATTATTAGATACAACTAAATAATCATAATTTGAATAAATTTTAATATACAATGGTTTTGTAACATCAGCTATATTATGCTTCAAAGCATTTTCTATTAAAATTTGAAGCGTAACCGGAACAATTTGTTTCTCTATATCTTCTTCCCTAATTTTTACCTCAAAAAATATGGCTCCACTAAATCTGGTTTTTAGCAAAGAGATGTATTGATCAATAAAATTAATTTCTGTTGATAAAGCCACAACATGCCGATGATCGTGTTGCAAAACATAGCGATATACTTTGCTGAGTTGCTGTACAAACTGAACCGCTAGTTGTTGGTTTTCCATAATCAAACCATTGAGAGAAGAAAAAGCATTGAATAAAAAATGAGGATTCATTTGATTTTTAAGATTATCGAATTGTACCAATGTTTTTTCTTTCTCTAAACGCTCGGCCTGCACGATGGATAATTTCCATTGTTGTATAAAAAATCTTAAAAAGAAGATAACGTTAATGCCCGCTGTAAACAAAGCATACAATGCCCAAGTTGAAGCCAGAAACATAGTATCAAGCTTCATCGGAAAATACGGTTCGCCAAAATAATAAATACACGTTCTGCTGATGATCCCAACAACAAATCCCAACAACAATTGAACGATGATTCTTCTCGCAATAAATTTTTCGAATGGCAGTATCCTATTTAGCCAACTGTTTATCCACCGTAATACTTCCCAATTTAAAGAAACCGTAATCGAAGAAATCAGTAATAGAATAAAATTGAATTGAACAGAAAATAAACCGCTTGAAAAGCGAACTAAAAATCCGATAATTGCCAAAATGCCAATGACAGTATAATCTCTTCTAATTCTTTTCCAATTCATGCTTTAATGTATAATTTTTCCATCAGCCATTTCTATAATGCGTGAAGATTTTGCAGCAAACTCTTCATCGTGTGTAACTGCTATTATGCTTTGATGATAAACATCGGTTAACTCTTTAAAAATATCAAACACCAATTGTGTATTATAACTATCTAAATTACCGGTGGGTTCATCGCCCATAATAATATCCGGTTCGTTAATTAAAGCTCTGGCAATGGCCACTCGTTGTTGTTGTCCACCCGATAATTTAGCGGAAACTTTTAACGCATGATCTTGCATGCCCAGCATTTTTAATTTTGTGTATGCTCTGTCTTCTACTTCGCTTTCTTGCCAACGATTAAGTTTTAAAGCAGGTAACATGATGTTTTGCAAAACCGTAAACTCGGGCAACAAATAATGAAACTGAAAAACAAAACCAATGTGTTTGTTGCGAAACGCAGCCAACTGATTTTGCGACCAATCGTTTAGTTTTTCACTGGCAACAACCAATTCACCTTCGTATTGTGTATCCATAGTAGAGAGCACATACATTAAAGTTGATTTTCCACAACCACTTTTACCAACTAAAGCTACGAACTCTCCTTTATTGACTTGCACATCTATTCCTTTCAGCACCTGAAATTTTTCTGGTTCATAAAAATATTTAGTAATGCCTGTTGCGCGTAACACTTCAGTTTTCATACTATCCGCGTAAAATTTCTATTGGATCGACATGTGCAGCTTTTCTCGATGGCATATAACCGGCAATGGCAGTGGTTGCAACGCCAAACACAATTCCGATTACATAAAACAAGGGATTAAAGTTGACCGGAAGATGCGTTATGCTGATAATGTCTCCTCCATTAAAGGGTGCTAAAGAAATGAGATACGAAAAAACTAAACCAAAAATCAAACCCATCAACGAACCAAAAAATCCGATAACCAAAGATTGTATCATAAAAATACTGCGAACATCCGGCCCGGAAAATCCCATCGCTTTTAGTATGGCAATGTCTTTCATTTTATTATGGATAGTGATGTTGAGAATGTTGTAGATACCAAATCCTGCCACAATCAATAGAGTAATTGAAACTGCATACGTAATGATGTTTCTGATTATCGCACCTACTAGTAAAGTTGCATTAGCAGTTTCCCAATCTTCGGCTTTATAGCCAAAATCCTTTTGCAAAACTGGTGCGAGTTCTTTCGCTTTGGTATAATCGTATAGCTTAACGTTAACATCAGTAATAAAACTTTTATCTTTTTGCAGAATAGTTTGTACAGTAGAAAGATTAGCGTAACTGCGTGTATTATCAACTATGCCAATGCCAATCTGAAACAAGCCAACAATTTTAAGTGTTTGTGTAAAACCTTGCGGAGTAGTGATAACAACTCTATCGCCTGTTTTTGCTCTTAATTTTTTGGCAAGTCCTGTCCCCATGATGATGCCATCCGGATTCGAAATTAAATTTTCAATTCTCCCTTCTTTCATTTTATGGGTGAGATCGAAAAGTTTATCTTCCTCCAGAATATCTACTCCGTCTATCGTTCCGTTCAATTGCACCGGGCCATAATTATAAAATACCTGTGAGTTAAGTAAGATAGATGCGCCTTTTACATTGGGTCTCTTTCTAATTTGTTCGGCTATTTGTTTAGCATTTCTAACTTTTAACGATTCATTTTTTGGTTTCTGATGATGGGTAATGGTTAATCCTTGAGGATTAATAAACTCAGCAATTGATTTTCTATCAGGAGAAATATCATAATACATTCTGATATCGGGTGAGGATGTCATGGCTAAGTCTTCTGTTAGTTTATTGAGGCCAGTCATCATGCTGATTAAAGCGATGAACATACCGATACCAAACGTTACACCCAACATGGCCACGAGTGTTTGCCTGGGTTTACTCAGCAACTGTGTTTTGGCAATGCCTGCACTTAATTTTAAAGAAGTGAATTTCATTGCTTCTTAATTAAAACTACTGTTTGACTATCAACACCGTTTACAATTTCAACTTCATCGAACGTGCGAATGCCGGTTTGTACTTTCTTTTTCAATGGCTTACCCTTTTCTTCTACCCACACGCTATCGCCTGGTAAGATGGCCTGTGTTGGTACGGTTAAAGCTTTTGCATTTTCTCTGATGATGATGTTGGCTTCTACCGCTAAACCAGAAAAACTTTGTGGTAATGCATCTATTAATTCAGCATCTATCTGCAAAGCTTGCTGCCGAACATTTACCAAGGGATAAATTTTAGAAAGGCGTGCTTTAAAAATTTTATCAGGATAAGCATCGGCTTTCACTAAAATGTTTTGCCCCACTTTAACTTTATCTATATCTACTTCATCAATCTGTAAGGTTAAAAAAAAGGAGTTGGCTTGGCCAATAATGGCGACAGACTCCCCACGTCTTACCCATTCTCCTTTTTCTTTCTTTAAACTAAATACCCTACCCTGCAACATGCTTCTGATTTGATTTTTATCGGCATCTTCTTCTGCAATGGTTACTTGTTGTTTAGCATTGAATACATTATTTTCTACATCGAGCAAAGCTTTTTCATAACGGTTACCTATAAGTTGATACTCATTTTTGGCGTTATCGAAAGTCAATTTCATTTTATCTAACTCAATTCTAGCCACTGCTTTTTGATTCCATAAATTGAGGTAACGCACGTAATTGATGGAATCAAACTCTTTTTTTGTTTTGGCCGAAGCCAACGCAGCTTTTAATTCATTTAAGATGGGCGATTGCAAATTGTTATTTCGCTTAGCATACTGTAAATTTTGTTTGGCTATTTCGCTTCGTGCTTGTCCTTGTTTGGTAGATAAGGTGTAAAGCAAATCTCCCACTTTCACTTCTGCTCCTTCTTCAATATGTTTTTGTAAAATGTATCCTTCACCATCAGCAAAAACCTGGTATTCATCTTTCGCTTTAACAAATCCGCTGGCATATACGGTTTCTAATAAAGGTTTTACGGAAGGATTTATTTTTTCATCTCTTGATGTGCAACCATTCAGCATTAGTAAAATGCAAATCACCAATAGGGCCACTACAATGCTCCAAGAGTTTTCGAGCAGAATACGAATTGTTTTAAACTTGATATGCTTATTGAAAGATTGCGGTGCCATAATTTTTGAATTCGCAACAAATGTATGGTCTTGACAAAAACGCTTTTTAACAAAGCATGCGAAGCCGCATAATAAGGTATTGAAGTGCATAAAAAAGGAAAGCATCCCCGCCCGGGATGCTTCCATGCTCAATAAACCAAATAAACAAAGTTTTACAAGTTGGGCTGTGGCGTTACTCTTAAGTAAGGTTTTACATGCACAGCGCCTTTCGGAAATTTTGCCGGAATATCTTCGTCTTTAACCGCAGCTGTGATAATCACATCTTCTCCATGTTTCCAGTTGGCAGGTGTTGCTACACTATAATTCGCAGTTAATTGTAAACTTTCTACTACACGCAAAATTTCATCGAAGTTTCTGCCGGTTGCAGCAGGATAGGTTAACGTAAGTTTTATCTTTTTATCAGGCCCGATAACAAATACAGAACGCACAGTAAATTTATCGCTCACCTCCGGGTGAACCATACCATATAAGTTGGCAATCTTAAAATCCGGATCAGCAATTAGCGGATAGTTAACAACCGTTTTTTGTGTTTCGTTGATGTCGGCAATCCATTTTACGTGGGCTTCGAGTGGGTCGGCACTTAATGCCAAAACTTTTACATTTCTTTTAGAAAACTCCGGTTTGAGTTTAGCCACCGCGCCCAATTCGGTGGTACAAACCGGAGTGAAATCCGCAGGATGAGAAAACAAAATTCCCCAGCTGTTGCCGAGCCATTCGTGAAAATGGATGGTTCCTTCTGTTGTAACTGCCTCAAAATCAGGTGCTAAATCTCCTAAACGCAATGACATATTAATAATATTTTTAATCTATAGGTTTTATAGAGTAAAGCAATAAAGAAAAGCTGGCTTATGCAAGTTTTTCCAGGTCGCGGATCAGAATTTTCTTTCTATCAAAGTTGATGAGATTCTTCTCTTTCAATTCATTTAAAACCGTTGTAACGGTTTGCCGGGAAGTTCCGGTTAAGGCTGCGATATCTTTGTGTGTAAGTTTGGTCGGAATCATGGTTTCAAATCCTACTTTTTTTCCTTTCCAGGCAGCTGAATCTTTTAAAAATTCGATGATGCGCGTTCGGGCATCTTTAAACACTAACAATTCCAACTTTCGCTCCATGCGCATCAAGCGCAAACCAACCAATTTTAAAAGTCTAAAACTTAGCTCTTTGTCTTCGAACATTAAATCTTTTAACTCTGCAATTGTCATTGGGCAAACGCTAGTACCTTCGTCCATTGCTTGGGCAAAATCTGCTCTATTCTCTTCTCCGGCAACAGCTAATTCTCCAAAAATTTCGCCTTTGGTTAATATAGCTTTCACTACTTCTTTACCATCTTCAAGGTAATGACCAATTTTTACGCGACCTTCGGCAATCATATAAATATGTTGCGAGGGTTCATCAGGCCTGTAAATCATTTGGTCGCGCTTACATTTTTTAAACTCATGGGTGGCTCCCATTGTTTTTACTTTATGCGGACAAAGAATATTATACAAGTTAACACTTTCAAAATACCACAGCGCTTGTACGTTAGACTTACTCATGATTTCGTATGTTCGCACTAAATTTAAGCAATTGAACGCGCATGCTGCAACTCGCTGAAATCTGGATTTATCCGATAAAATCGCTAGGAGGAATTTCGCTTCAACAAAGTAAGGTATTACCCAAAGGTTTAGCTTATGACAGAAGGTGGATGCTAATGGATGAAACCCATAAGTTTATGACGCAGCGTACTTTACCTGAAATGGCTTTGTTTACAACGGAAATTGAAAACAAAACCGTCAAAGTAACCTTCAGAAAAAACAACAGCACCATTCAATTTCCTATTCAGGAGCAATACGATGGTGAATCGTTTTCAGCTATTATTTGGGATGATGTGGTTAACGTACAAGAAGTAAATCAAACAGTTAGCGAATGGTTTACAGCTTGTTTACAAAAAAAGTGTCGTTTGGTTTTTTTACCAGAAACAGCTTTACGACCTGTAGATGTACGTTATGCGAAACAAAAAGAGCAAGTTAGCTTAGCCGATGGTTATCCTTTTTTAGTTATCGGTCAATCTTCTTTAGATGACTTGAATAAGAAATTGAAAGAACCCATTTTGATGAATCGCTTCCGGCCGAACTTTGTTTTCACCGGTGGATTACCTTGCGAAGAAGATCATTGGAAGAAATTTACAATTGGAAACACTACTTTCGAAGGCGTAAAACCGTGTAGCCGTTGTGTATTAATTAATGTAGATCAGTTTACAGCCGAAAGCGGAAAAGAACCGCTTAAAACGTTGGCAGGATACCGAACGCAAAACAACAAAGTTTATTTCGGACAAAATCTAGTATTAGTATCTGGTGATGAAGTAAAAGTCGGAGATAAAATTACGATGGTTTTGTAATTCTTGCCCGCTAATAGTAGAGGGAAAAAGAATTAATAATCGTAAATTGTATTGTGAAAAAAAGAAAATCAAATCGTCTGGATTTTGAAATTGATAAGTTAACCAACTCGATAGAGAATGTTAAAACTGGCGATAGCTTTAAAACAGAAGTTTCTCTAGTAACTAAAGATGAAATTAAACAGATAACAAAGAAAAATAAATGGGTATTCGATTGGAAAACAGAGTTTAAAGCACCGGAGCGAGAAGTATATAAAGTAACAATAGCAGGTAGTTTAAATATACAAGGCTTACTAAGTTTAACCTTTAGAGATGATCACGTTTATATGCATTTAATTGAAAGTGCACATTTCAATAAAGGGAAAAACAAAGTGTATTTAGGTGTTGCAGGTAATTTAGTTGCCTTTGCTTGTAAACTGTCTTTTCAAAGAGGTGGCGGTGGATATTTATCATTTAACTCTAAAAGTAGGCTGATTGAACATTATAAAAATTCATTAGGTGCCGTACATTTTAGTGGAACACTAATGGTAATAAAACCAGAGACTGCTCTAAAACTAATTGATAAATACTTTAACGAATAAAATATGGAATTGCTAAAAGAACCAATTGATGTTGACTTTGTTGTAGATCCTAGACCCTTAACAGATAAAGAAAGAAAATTGATTAGCGACTTTATTAAAAATGATAAATTAAAAAGTGCTAAAAAATCGAAAACTTTAAAAAATGCTCAGAAAAGAAAAACATCAATTAAAAAACGAGTAAAACAAAAAGAATAATTAAACCAATTTATTATTCGATGGCGCATCTTTATCTTAAAGCCGTTCACATCATATTTATTGTAACCTGGTTTGCAGGATTATTTTATATGCCTCGCTTACTTATTTATATCCGCGAAGCTTTCGATAAAACAGAAGAAGAAAAGAAATACACTTTACCTCAACTTACTTTGATGGCCAAACGATTATGGTGGGGAATTACCTGGCCATCGGCCATCATCACGCTTGGTTTAGGTGTTGCTATGTTGGTTAATCAACCCCATTGGCTATCCTTACCTTTTATGCACTTAAAATTAACATTGGTTTTCTTTTTATATCTCTATCATTATTCTTTGCAAATTATTTTTCAGCAATTGCAAAAAGGTTTAACGAAATATTCATCCAATCAACTCAGGTTTTGGAATGAAGTGGCTACCTTATTTCTCATCGCCATTGTATTTTTAATTGTATTGAAAGATTCCCTCAGCATGGTGTGGGGTTTGGCTGGCTTATTCGTTGTTACGTTCCTGATTTTAGCCGGCATGAAAATTTATAAGAAATACAGAAATAACGCTTAATTATATGCAAAATAAATCCATTTTTTTCTTAGTCTTCTTGTTTTCAATCGTAGGCATCTTTATGGCGTGTGAACAAAAAGAAAAACCACTACCCATTTTCGGACAAAGAACTGTCGTAAATAACGATACTATTTACCATAAAATAGCTCCCTTTCAATTTCTTAATCAAGACAGTGTTTTAGTAACCAACGCTACTGTTGATGGTAAAATCTATGTTGCAGATTTCTTCTTCACCTCTTGCCGCACTATTTGCCCGATTATGAAAACACAAATGTTGCGTGTGTACGATACGTTAAAGAATGATGCTGATATTTTAATTCTCTCTCATACGATTGATCCTGAATATGATACTGTGGGAAGACTTAAGGATTTCGCACAAAGATTAGGAGTAAGCAGCGCGCGCTGGCATTTTTTAACAGGCGCGAAAGATTCTATTTACAAATTGGCACAAACCAGCTATTTCGCTACCGCGATGGAAGATAAAACTGAACCTGATGGTTTCATTCACAGTGGTGCGTTTCTCTTATTAGATAAACAACAACGCATCAGAGGAAAATACGATGGCACAAAAGAAGATGAAGTAAACAAACTGATAGCTGATATTGAGCGACTGAAGAAAGAATATGAGAAGAAGTAATCTTTGTTTTGGTATTGTGTTTATTGCGGTTATTATTTTGATCTCGTGTAACACAGATAAAAAAAATCAACTCAGTGGCGATCCGAAATTTAAACAGTATTATATACAAGGCGAACAATTGTATGTAACGCATTGCAGCAATTGCCATCAAAAGAATGGAAAAGGGTTAGGATTACTTTATCCTCCACTCGATACTTCTGATTACATGCAACAAAACTTAGAAGATGTTTTATGCTTAATGCGCTACGGAAAGTCGGGTGAGTTACTGGTTAACGGTAAACTATATAACCAACAAATGCCGGGAGTTACCACATTAACGGATTTAGAAATTGCGCAGATTGCCACGTACACGTATAACACCTGGTCGCATAAAAAAGGATTAATCGATGTAAAACAAGCGCGCGAAATTCTTTCGCGTTGTTCTCCATAAAATAAAAAACACAAGAACCCCGAAAGATTCCTGTGTTCTGTGTTAAACTAATTTACTATTCTAATTCTTAATCATAAACCACTTAGCCAATACTTTGTAGTTTACTTTTGTGCCCGACATTAAAATACCTACCCGGTAAATTCGGCCTGCTACCCACGTGGTTAAAATAAATCCACCTACTAGCAACACCATCGATAATGCCAATTGCCAATCGGGAACACCAAAGGCAATTCTGCCTACCATTGCCACAGGAGATGTAAACGGAATAATCGACAACCAGAAACTCATATTACCGTGTGGATCGCGCAAAATAACGAGGAATAAACCCATATAGGCTATAAGCAACGGTAGGGTTATAGGAAACTGAAATTGCTGCGACTCTTGTATACTATCTACCGCAGAACCAACAGCGGCAAACAAAGCACCATATAATAAATATCCGCCTAAAAAGTAGAAAACAAATATGGCTGCAATTTTACCAAATTGAATTTCGCTTAAGTTGCCTAATAATTCTTGTACTTTTTTATTCGGAATTTCTTGAGCTTCTTTTGCCTCATCCGGCATTTGTTTCATCATTTGCTCGGTTAATTGTTTTTGAGGCATCTCTAAACCAAAATAACTTAGCACACTACTGGAAACAAACGTTATAATCAATATCCAAATCAAGAACTGTAATAAACCAACTGATGCAATACCGATTATCTTACCCATCATCAATTGAAATGGTTTTACGGATGATACTATCACTTCAACAATTTTCGAGGTTTTCTCATCGATCACACCTTGCATAATCTGAATGCCGTAGATCAATACAAACATGTAGATAAGTATACCCAGCACAAAACCTAATCCATATAAAATACCTGAGTTACTGCTTTTCTCTTCTCCGGTTTCGGTAATGTTTACTTGCTTAATATTTACCGAAGTTTTTAAACTGGCTAATGTTTCTTTATCGATGTTATACGATTCTAATTTCAGATCCTGAATTTTATCGGAGAGTAAGCGTTCTAAATCACTTACTTTTTCAACACTTGGATTTTCTTTTGTGAAGATGGTTACGCCTTCCGGCTTGGCAATTTCTATTACCGGAATATACAACAAAGCAAAGTGTTCTGTTTTGTTGTATTTCTCTTTAGCCGAATCAAGTGATCCTTTCTCTACGATAAACTCAAAACGTTTTGTGTTGGTAAATGTAAACTTGCCACTTTCATCGAGCACGTGTACTACTTCGGGTTTGGCGGTTTCGTATTGGTTTATCATGTACCACACCATACCACCCATAATAGCCGGAAAAATTAGTGGCACCAGAATGGTGGCAATTAAGAATGATTTTTTTTGTACCCGGTTTAAAAACTCGCGTTGTACAATTAACCAGATTTTATTCATGTGTATGTCGTTATGTTTTTATACTCGTTATTCGTCTGACTTACCTTTTACAAGGTGAATAAATATTTCACTCATGCTTGGCACTTTTTCTACAAAGGCGTGTACATCGGTTAAACCTATTAATTGTTGTATCAATTCATTGGGCGATGTTAAACTTCCTTGTGTTCGAACTATTGAGTGGTAGTAGTTATCGTCTACTTTTGTTTGAGATACAAGTTCGTATTGACCATTTATAGAAAAGGTACCCTTATGTTCTACGCTAAAGGTGTTGGTTTTATACGTGTCTTTAATTTGTTTTTTGGTTCCCTCTACTATCTTCTTCGACTTGTTTATTAAGGCTACATGATCGCACAAATCTTCTACTGTTTCCATGCGGTGTGTAGAGAAGATAATGGTTGAACCATTCTTTCTTAAATCCAGAATTTGTTCGGTTATTAATTGTGCATTTACCGGGTCGAAACCAGAGAAGGGTTCATCTAAAATTATTAAGCGAGGCTCGTGCATAACAGTACTAATAAATTGTACTTTTTGCGCCATGCCTTTGCTTAAGTCTTCTACTTTTTTATTCCACCAATCTTTAATATCGAATTTTTCTATCCACTTTTTGCTTCGTGCCAGTGCTTCGGTGCGGCTTAGGCCTTTTAATTGTGCGAGGTACAGAAGTTGTTCGCCTACTTTTAGCTTTTTGTATAAGCCACGTTCCTCCGGCAAATAACCGATTACGCCAATATGTTTTTCGGTTAGGCGTTCGCCAAAAATGGAGATATCGCCAGCATCAGCATTTATTATTTGATTTACTATGCGGATGAAAGTTGTTTTACCGGCACCATTTGGCCCCAACAAACCGTAAATGCTTTGTTCGGGTATGGTGAGGGATACATCATCAAGGGCAACATGATTGGTATAGCGTTTCGTAACGCCTTTAGCTGATAGTGCTTCCACAGGTTTATAGTTTTTCTTATTAGTGTTATACCGGGTAAGAAAATTACACCCTGCTTAAATTAGATTCGTTAACGATTTCCTTCTTTAAAGAGAATACTTCCCATGGATACATCGAGATCAAAAACAATAGCTTGTTTATCTCCTTTGGTATAGTTGGCGGTGGCAAAAGTATTTTCGCCAGTTTTCTTTAAGGATGCTGGCATTTTAATGCTGCATAGCCACGAGTCTTTAATGTGTACAAATACAGGGGTTTGATCCGTAGGCAAAAGAATAATTAAGTTGCCAGCGCCTACACTTCCTTTAATGGTGTTTCCGATTAATGGTTTTTGCGAAAAGTCGAGTGTCATGTTTCCAAAACCTACATCAGCTAACATTACTTTTGCTTTTGCAAATGAAATATTCTTAACCATTACCGAACCTAAATCTACCTTTACAAAGAAGGTATCCATCTCCACCTGATTTTCTACTCCAGAAATATAGTTTACCACTACATCTGCACTACCTGAATTTATTTTAAGTTTTTTAATGGCTAACCCGGATAAGTCTATGTTTGCACTTCCTATGCCGTAGGTCATTTCTAAAGCATACGGTTTGCTAGTAGACAAATACATTTTCCAAAATTTATTCGATGTATTTACACTACCTTCTGAAGAATTAAACATACGTGCCGAAATGCTTTGGCTAATGCCTTTGTCTCCTTGCTCTTCTACTTCGAGGTTTACCAAACACTGATTTCCTCTAACGGTTTTTGCCAAACGATGCGAGAATTCTTGTTCGCTTTGGTTACTGAAAACTGTGAGGACTTCTGCTCCCTGGCTGGGTTTTATATAACAATTGCTGCTATTGGCTTTTAAACTGAGTTTTACCAACTCGCATGCTGTTGTGTTTTCTACAACAAATTGCTTTTTAACCTGCGCTCCTGCACCAAACCAACTTACTATCCAACAGGTTGTTAAAATCAAAATACGCATAAAGTAGTGTTACGGACAGATTACCATAAGGTTACGCTGTGTAAGTAATAGTTTGATTTTGCAAAAATAGCTAAGGTGGTTCGTTTGTATTTTGTTTAAGTAGATAAGATGATATAGCCCCATTTATGTACCAAAAGACTATTGTTTTAATCTTTGTATAAACAAAAACCCGTACCAATTGGCACGGGTTTGTTTCTTGTGTACTACCGAATGTACTAATTAAAATATTCTTTCATTCTTTCGAAAAATCCTTTTTCGCTGCCATCCGGATGGGGTTGAAAATTTATTGAATCGCGCAGGCTCTCGAGTTTTTGTTTTTCTTCTGACGATAGTTTTTTGGGCGTCCAAACATTTACATAAATCAGTTGGTCTCCGGTTTCGTATCCGTTTACATCTTTTAAACCTTTTCCTTTTAAGCGTAGTATTTTTCCGCTTTGTGTGCCGGCCTCTATTTTGATTCTTACTTTTCCGCCAACGGATGGAACTTCTACCGATGTACCCAAGGCTGCATCAATAAAACTGATGTGCAGATCGTAAATCAAATTGTTACCATCGCGTTTCAGGTTTTTGTCTTCTGTCTCTTCTATCAGAATTAGCAAGTCGCCAGGAATTCCTCCACCCGGTGCATCGTTTCCTTTGCCCGACATAGAGAGTTGCATGCCATCTGCAACACCTGCCGGAATACGAACCGAAATTACTTCTTCGCGTGTGGTTAACCCGCTGCTATCTACACCTGCAGGACGTTTGTCTATTATTTGTCCTGCACCACCACAGGTAGTACAGGCTGATGTAGAAACCATTTGCCCCAACATGGTATTTACCACTTTGCGCACCTGGCCAGTGCCTTGGCAAGTTGGGCAGGTTTTAAAAGTTACGCCTTCGGCACGTACCAAACGGTTTACTTTTATTTTCTTTTCTACGCCATTAGCGATTTCGTCCAGTGTAAGTTTTAATTTGATGCGTAGGTTCGATCCTTTTCTTTGGCGCTGACGGCCTCCGCCTCCTCCTCCAAAAAAACTATCGAAGGGACTGCCTCCTCCTCCAAAAATATCTCCGAATTGGCTGAAGATGTCATCCATATTTACGGATCCTCCACCAAAACCTCCTGCGGTTTTCGAATGGCCAAACCTATCGTATTGTGCGCGTTTATCGTTGTTGCTTAGAACTTCGTATGCTTCTGCTGCTTCTTTGAATTTTTCTTCGGCTTCTTTATTGCCCGGGTTCTTATCAGGGTGAAATTGTATAGCCACCTTACGGTATGCTTTTTTTATTTCATCCGCAGATGCATTTTTTGCAACGCCTAATATTTCGTAATAATCTCTTTTGGCCATGTTGTCTTTCTCTTAATTGAATCTCGCCTAGCTTCCCACTACCACTTTTGCAAAGCGAATTACCTTCTCTTGCAATACATATCCTTTTTCTACTACATCAACAATTTTACCTTTTAATTCTTCTTGTGACGCAGGTATTTGGGTTATGGCTTCTTGCGTATCGGCATTAAAATCATCGCCTGTTTTTAGTTCCATTTCTTTTAGGCCGCTTTGCTCTAAAACTTTCTTGTATTTGTTGTATATCAACAATATGCCTTCGGCTTCTTTCGTACCCAATTCTTTGAAAGATTTTTCTGCACGTTCAAAATCATCGAGAACAGGTAAAAGATTTTTTAAAACGGCTTCGCTTGCGGTTTGAATTAGTTCTAGTTTTTCTTTAGACGTTCGTCTTCTAAAGTTTTCGAATTCTGAATATAATCGGATGTATTTATCTTTTGCTTCTGCCAGTTCGTCTTGTACTTTTTTTAATTGTGCAGCCATATCGGTAGTAGCATCGGCAGTAGTTTCTGGTGCTGCTTCTGGTGTATTTTGCTGGTTTGCCGTAGTTTCTGTTTCGGGTTCTATTGGCTGTGTATTCTCCATAACTTCTTGTCAATGAACCGGCAAAGGTCAACAATTTTGCCAAATTATTTGTGCTGCCACATTGGCATTTACTTTATTGTTTTGCTTAATAAGATTTTTTATTGTGTTTCTGCCTCTGCTTTGTAGCGCGAAAGTTTAAAGCTGAAGGTTGATCCTTTGCCTGGTACACTTTCCACTTCGGGTTTTGTATTATGGTTTTCGAGTATGTGTTTTACTATGGCTAACCCCAAGCCTGTGCCTCCGTGTTCGCGGCTTCTGCTTTTATCTACTCTGTAAAATCTCTCGAATATTCTGGGCAGATGTTCTGCGGCTATGCCTTCGCCAAAATCTTTTACGGTTACTTGAACAAATTTCTTGGTTACAGAAAACTGAATTATCACTTCGCTTCCCTCGTGCGAATGCTTTACTGCATTGGAAATTAAATTAGTTAACACCTGGCTAATGCGTTGCTTATCGGCAAAAGCTAGTGCTTTCTGGTTTTGTTTTTCTACGCGCAATAAAATTCCTCGCTCTTGTGCTTTGTCTTCAAATTGTTCAATTACGTCTTCTGTTAGTTTTATTAAATCAACTAACTCAAATCGCATTTTAATCTGCCCTGTTTCTATTTGCGAAAGCGTGAGCAAGTCTTGCACCAATGCATCTAAACCATCTAAACTTTTAGCTGCTTTTTTTAAAAATTTGGTGCGCACATTTTTATCGTTTACGGCACCATCTATCAGGGTGTGAACAAAACCTTGCGCGGCAAAGATGGGTGTTTTTAACTCGTGCGATACATCTGCTATAAATTCTCTGCGGAATACTTCGAGTTTTTTTAGTTCGTCTATCTCTTTTTGTTTGAGTTCGGCAAATGAAAAAATTTCTTCGTTTATGTTTTTGAGTGGGTTTAAGGTTCCGGATTTTTGTTTGCCAATGCCGGCTAGTTCTTTCTTTTTTAGTTTACCTACCAGTTTATAAATTTTGTTTATCTCCCTAAATATTAGAAACTCTAAAACTATGAAGGTTAATAAATAAGAAACGGAAAGCGACAATAAACCCGAAACAAGTAAGGCCCTGGTTTCGATGCTTTCGAAAAGTGATAAGAATGCAGTGGTGGTTAACGCGATGCAGGCTGCCAAAATAAATGCCAACATTCGCGAATTGTATACCATAACAATTGTTTTGTCTGGTGCAAGATAGAACTACGCTATCTAATTTACCTGATTTTCTGTGGCTTAATTTAAGCTAAACTTGTAGCCAACTCCTTTAACTGTGGTAATAAAATCTTCACCAATTTTTTCTCTCACCTTACGGATGTGTACATCTACTGTTCTGGCCAATACATATACATCGGTTCCCCAAATGTTTTGGAGCAAATCTTCGCGACTAAAAACTTTGTTTGGGTTTTGAGCAAGGAAGTAAAGCAACTCGAATTCTTTTTTAGGAAGATTGATTTCTTTGTTTCTTATTTTGATGGTGTAACTGGTTCTGTCGATGGTTAATTCTCCTATGGAAATTTGGGTTGATGGAGCAGTTTTTTTTACATCGCGCCTGAAGAGTGCACTTATTCTGCTCATTAAGGCGCGTGGTTTAATGGGTTTGGTAATGTAATCATCCGCGCCAACATCGAAGGCGGCTACCTCAGAATACTCTTCGCTTCGGGCTGTTAAAAAAACTACGAATGTCTTATCCATTTCAGGCATGGCTTTAATTTGCCTGCAGGTTTCAACGCCATCCATTTTTGGCATCATGATATCTAAAAGCACTAAGTCGGGCAAAAATTTCTTTGCAATTTCAATGGCTTTCATTCCATCCGAAGCCGTTTTTACTTCAAATCCACCTTTCTCTAGATTGTATTTTAACAATTCGAGTATAGGTTCTTCATCATCTACCACTAAAACTTTTTGTGCAGGTTTACCAGACATGCTTGATTAGTTTAAATACTCGCAAATATTCATCAAAACTACCAATTACCAAGGTAACTAAAAATCGGTAATGCTTTCTTAACAATTACTTAATCAGCTTAAAATGCTTTAAGGCTGGTATTTGGTTTTCAAATAGGCGAGGTAATTCTTTCGATCTCCTTTAAATTTTGCATTGCACTCTGCTTCGAAAAAATTTTGTTTGGCTTCATAGTGCATAAATGACATAAAGTAGGCATTGTTTGGCAAATAGTTTTTAAATCTTTCCGATGGTTTTTTAATTGTTACTAACGATAGGGTATCGAGGTTGGCTATAATGTTTTTAATCATTTCTTCTTTGGCTTGCTTTTTTCTTTCTTCGCTTACATTTGGCTGAAAAGTTTTGTATAAACTATCGAGTTTAAAAGTACCACGTACCATGTGTGCTGCAAAAAGGTTGTAATCTTCATCGTCATGTGCGTATTCAAAATATGGTTTACTCGATGTACCGTATTTGTATTTTAAGAATTCGCCAGCGCCCCAATCGCCAATAAAGTTGGCGAGGTTCTCATTAAAGTCGATGCTGTCTTTAATAAACATGGTTGTATGTACCATTTCGTGGATGATGAGAGCCGCCAAATCTCCATCGCTTCGCTTTAGCATATTGCTAAGGATGGGATCATTGAACCACCCTAAAGTAGACCACCCACCGGGGTTGCGCACCATCACATCTTTGCCTTTGTCTTTCAGTTCTTTTTCTAATGCGCGTGCTAAATCTTCCCGAAAAAAACCTTTGTAGGGCACAGCGCCAATTAACGGAAATTTCCATTTAACAGATTGCATGGCATAAGGCTCGGCTGCTTGCACCACCCACATAACGGGTTTGCCTTGTTGGTCGTACATTTTCTTGTACACGTCTGTATCATTCAAACCCAAAGAGTCGATAGCGAATTTTCTGATTTCGCCAATTAGCAAAAGTTTAGCTTTAAGCGAATCGGGATAGCCGGGATCCTGAATAAATTCTTCTACCGGTTTTGCACCTATTAAAATTTTAGCTTGCCCATAGCCTTGGCGAATACCGTAAACGATCAACTCAAAGTAAATAGCGATAAGAATTGCCAATGCAAGTGCAATAACGGATATAATTTTTCTCTTACGAGTTTTGAACATACTCTTGGTATTACTTCAGTTTAGAAAGCTAAGCAATTTATCAGCCTTTTTGGTTATAGGTAAAACAACGAGGTATAAACCAAAACTAAAAATACCTGATCTCGCGTACAAAAAAACTTTCGTTGTACATAAAGTTTGTAGAAAGTGGAGAATAACGAACCTATTGATTTATTAGATGAATTGAATTCGACAATTTATGTCGTAGGCTTTATTTTCTCTTTTATTCTGTTATACTAACGCCTACATTTGAACTTTCCTAACGCACAAAACAAATAGCAATATGACCGATGCAAAAGAAAAATTAAAGGCACTCCAGCTCACGATCGACAAGTTGGAAAAAACCTATGGCAAGGGCACCATTATGAAGTTAAGCGATGAACGCGTGCAAGATATACCTGCCATTCCTACGGGCTCTTTAGGGCTGGATATTGCGTTAGGTATTGGGGGCATTCCGCGTGGGCGTGTTATTGAAATTTATGGGCCTGAATCTTCGGGTAAAACAACTCTAACCATGCACATGATTGCCGAAGCGCAAAAGAAAGGTGGTTTGGCAGCATTTATAGATGCGGAACATGCTTTCGATAAATCGTATGCAGAAAAATTAGGTATCGATACTGAAAATCTTTTGATTTCGCAGCCCGATAATGGAGAGCAAGCTTTAGAAATTGCAGACCATTTAATTCGCTCCGGAGCGATAGATATAATTGTTATCGACTCTGTGGCTGCGCTTGTTCCGAAAGGCGAATTAGAAGGCGAAATGGGCGATAGTAAAATGGGTTTACAAGCACGTTTAATGTCGCAGGCTTTGCGTAAACTAACCGGTACAATTTCCAAAACCGGAAGCTCTTGTATTTTTATTAACCAGTTGCGCGAAAAAATTGGTGTTATGTTCGGTAACCCCGAAACAACAACGGGTGGTAATGCATTAAAGTTTTATGCATCTGTTCGTTTAGACATTCGCAGAATCGGACAAATAAAAGAAGGCGATGATGTAAACGGAAACCGTGTAAAAGTTAAGGTGGTGAAGAATAAAGTGGCCCCTCCGTTTAAAGTGGTTGAGTTTGATATTATGTACGGAAAAGGTATTTCTAAGTCGGGCGAGATAATCGACTTAGGTGTAGAACTAAACGTGATTCAGAAATCAGGTTCGTGGTTTTCTTATAATGGCAACAAACTAGGCCAAGGCCGCGATTCGGTAAGACAATTAATCGAAGACAATCCGGAATTGGCAGAAGAACTTGAAAACAAAATAAAAGAGTTAGTTACGAAGGACGATTCTAAAAAAGTTTTAGCTGAAGAGAAAGAATAATTTGTTTTTCAACTTACACATAAAAAAGACGAGCCAAAGGGTTCGTCTTTTTTAGTTTGGATGCTAACCTAAAATTTCAATTGCTTTAATTTATAGTTATTTCAGCTAGTATTTTATGAATTACACGTTGGCGATAACTCAATTTAGTTGGCACTATGTAAGTTTAATCTCCATAAAATATTCTTTGTTCGGCAAAAATGTTAACAAAGGTTTAGTGATAAAACTTATTGATGGTTTTGATTTAAAAAATTTTGTATTGCTCCTGTTACATTTTCAGGCTCTTCTTCTTGCGGAAAATGTCCGCTAGTTTCTAGCTTTAAAATTTTTGAATTCGAAAAACCTCTTTCAAATTTATCTAAGTATTCGGGAATTATAACAGGGTCTTTCATACCCCAGATAAACAATGTGGGTTTATCAGAAATTGCTGCTCGCTTTTCCCAAAGTTGTTGAAACCACTCTTGGTCGTTAAGCAATGATTTGGCAAAGGCCACGGTGCCGTTTCTTTGTGTTTTATTAGCAAAGGGTTTTGTATACTGCTTTAAGATATGCTTAGTTAGTTTATTTTTTCCGAATGTTGTTGGTAAGACAAACCGAGCCGAAAAATTAAAATATCTGTACAAAAAAGGAAGCAAAGGGCTCTTAATAATTTTACTGAATTTAACAAAGTGAGGGTCTTTGGCGCTACTCCATAACCAGGAATTAAGTATAACTAACTTCTTAACAAGTTTAGGATAATTAATTGCAAAACTTAAGCCGATTGGTCCGCCAAAATCGTGCACAACAAGGGTGATGTTGTTCAATTGTTTTTCAAGTATAAATTGTTCAAGTGTTTTACAATGATTTTGGGTTGAGTAGTCGTAGTTTTCGGGTTTATCAGAAAGACCGAAACCAATATGGTCTATAGCAACACACCTATACTTATTCCTTAGGTTAAGCATAATGTTTCGGTAATCAAAACTCCACGATGGAGTTCCATGTACAAACAGAATTACATCACCTTTTCCTTCATCTATATAATGTAATTTTTGTTTATTGATTTCAAAATATTTTGATGTAAAAGGATATTCTTTCTTATCCAGCCAATCAATTACCATAAATTTTATATTATTAATTTACGGCAAATGTGCATACTCTTACTTTTACATAAGTTGGCATATACCAACTTTAAAATTTAATCTTATTATAAAGCTTGCTAAAATTTGTGGGCGATATACTTAAATAAGAGGCAATGTATTTATGAGGAACAACTTGAAATAAGTGGGCACTCCGCTTGGCAAATAACTTATAACGTTCTTCAATAGAAAGACTGTGCAATTCTATATGGCGATTAATTATACCTGCCAAAACTGCTTCTGTTAATCGCCTGAATAATCTTTCAATCTGCTGCGATTGATCAAATATTTTTTGAAGATCATTGAATGAAATATACTCGAATTCGCTATCTGTAAGACATGTTAAAAAATTTCTGGAGGGAGTTTGAAAAGAAAATGACTCAGGAATCGCACAAAGATTTGGAGGATAGGTAAATGCTATTACGTGTGTTTTACTCTCTGCCTCAAAATAAGACATCTGAACGCCCTTCTTTACAAAATAAAGTTCTCGCTGTATTTGCCCGGCTTGTATTATGTTTTCGCCTTTTTTAAATGCTTTTGGTTTCAGAAATGTAAGAAGCAACTGGATGTCTGTAGCACTAAGTGTATGAAAGTGTGTTAGATATTGCTGTAATTCCATAATTATTCATGAAAGATACAGCAAAATTATAATCTCTGCTTATTTTGTGTTTTAATCAAAAAAAATCGCACACCTATTGTTTAAACTGTTTGGAAATTAGTAGAAATATTGTTTTCGCTAAACGATATCTAGCTCATTTAAGCACATCGTGCTGAATTAATCAATTTTTATAGATACTTAACTTGTAAATATAAATACTCATACTTTGTATGTAATTCACTAACTATTCCTTAGTCTATCGTATGTAATCTTAAAATTATAGTAATCAAAAATCAGTATCTAAAAACTAAAAAAGATTACACTTACTTTTAATGTATGAAAGCATTCTATACCATTATTCTACTTATTTTATCAAACTCTTTTATGACACTTGCCTGGTACGGCCACTTGCGCTTTAAAGACATGAAATGGAGTGAGAACTTAGGATTATTTGCAATTGTACTAGTAAGTTGGGGCATAGCTTTTTTCGAATACGTTTTGCAAGTTCCTGCTAACCGCATGGGTTTTAAAGGAAACAATGGCCCGTTTTCTTTAGTAGAATTAAAAGTTTTACAAGAGGTAATTACCCTTTCTGTATTTCTTGCTTTTACTTTTATCTTTTTTAAAAATGAAACTTTTAAATGGAACCATGCCGTAGGTTTTATTCTATTAATTTTTGCGGTTTACTTTATTTTTAAAAAATAATGATGCAAAGCTATTTGCTTTTGCCTATATTCATCATACAAACTTGCATTCCTACATACTATTTGCTAATGAGCGAGTTGCTTTAAATAAGCCGTGTGTTTTGTTACATAAAGAATTAAAATTTTTAAGCCTATGAAGAATGTATTCCTTATTTGTTTAGTTGCAGCAATTCTGGTGGCTTGCCATACAAAAAAAGAAAATGCTGAAGAAATCTCCTTTCAAAAAGTATTAGGCACGTACGAAGGCATAATGCCTTGTGCCGATTGTACCGGCATTTTTATACACGTGGAATTATTAGACTCCGTAACCTTTCTGAAAGAAACGCGCTATCTGGGAAAAAGCAGAAAAACATTTCATTCTAATGGAAGTTGGAAAATTGTAAATGACACAACTATACAACTTAACAGTTCGGGTTTGCAAGAAATTTATACCTACAAAAATGCAAAGCTAATTTTACAAAATGCCGAGGGTAAAAACATACCTGAAGCCTCATTTATGCAAGCTCTCTATCAACCTAAAACAAAAAGCGATTCGAGTTATTTATTCGAAGCTAATGATGAACAGGCAAGCTGGCGGCTACTGGCCAATGGAGAAAGTGTTGTTTTTCTTTCGAACAATGGCGACTCTGTTTCTTTTGTAAAACCAGTTTTTGAACAAACAGAAACGGAGTTAAATATTCGAGCTCAACAAAACAACGAAACAATTAAGATATCCTTAAAAAGTTTAGGCTGTATAAACAATAATCAAACGTATCAAACCTATATCACTCAGGTAGATTGGAAAGGTAAATTGTATACCGGGTGTGGAGATATGATTCATTTCAACCAACTCCACGGTAAATGGGTTGCCGATGAAATTAATGGTTGGAGTTTTCCCAAAGATAAAAAGCAAGAACAAGTGCCCTACCTGTTTTTTAATCCGTTTTCTAAAAGTGTAAATGGGCTAACAGGTTGCAATCGTTTTACAGGTACATACAAACAAAAACAAAACCAGATAACCTTTGGAGCCATTGCCTCTACTAAAATGTATTGTAGCGGAAGTGCAGAAAATTTCTTCTTACAGGTATTAAAAGATGCAAATGCGTTTGAGTTAAGAAATGAAAATCTACTTCTTAAAAAAGACGATTTGGTGTTAATGGTTTTACATGCCGAGTAAAGTAGAAATTTGCCTGGTGAACAGATTAAACTTTACGCTTTTACTTTTAGAATTAATCATTCACAGAGATTTAAAGAAGGCTGTTTCTCTTATTACTCTTAGATTTTTTAGGAAGAATAATTTTAAAAAATAATTTCTACCTATTGTCCCGTCCGATTGTCGCTGTTCGTCATACCTGAAAACCATTAAAACTAAATTTTATGAAAGACTTTATGCTCATCTTCAGAAACTCAGTAAAAGAACAAGAAAACTTTATGAGTCAATCTCCGGAAGAAATGGACAAAGAAATGCAACTTTGGCAACAATGGATGGAAAAGTTAGCAGCCAATGGAAGTGGCGGAGAGGGTAATCCGCTTACGCCCGATGGAAAAGTAATACGTGGCACCAAACACTTTGTAACCGATGGCCCATTTGTAGAAGGGAAAGATCTTGTTGGAGGGTACATGATTATTAAAGCAAAAGATCTGGAACATGCCACACATTTATCACTCGATTGCCCACACCTTGCTTTCGAAGATAGTACAGTTGAAGTGCGCGAAATTATTGTTATTGGTTAATTATGAAAAACATACTTCTATTCTTTTTGTGCCTAACCTGCATAGCCTGCATAAGCACCAATTCATCGGAAAAAGAAAATGAAAAAACGATTCAAAAATTATTTGAATCGTTTAACCAACATAATTGGCAAGCCATGGCCGATTGTTATGCCGACACAGCCACATTCTTAGACCCATCTCTGGGGGTAGAATTTGTTCGGCTTACAAAAGCGGATATAGTGAAAAAATATGCCGATATGGAAAAGCAAATACCGGATATAAGAGATAGTGTACTTGTACTTATAGCAAAAGAAAATCAGGTTTGGGTAGAGTTTATTTCGAAAGGAAAGTTAAATGACACCACTCAAATTTATATTCCGATTGCCACTCACTTTACACTGGAGAATGGCAAAGTAATCAAAGACAACACGTACTACTCTGCCTGCGAATAACCTTCATAGTAACTTTATAGTAAAAGATAAGCATGAGCATATTTTTAAGTATGCTTATGCTCCTTTAGTTGCCTGCATTACAAAATATGTAAGCACGAATAGATTGGCAAGTGCCGAGGATATCGTTCAAGATACTTTTGTTAAAGCCTTCGAGCACTGGAAACTAAACGGAATTCCTGAAAACCCACAAGCATGGTTGTTTACTGTTGCCCGTAATAAAGCCATTGATGTTCAGAGAAAAAATAATCTTACAATCAAAAATAAAAAAGATCTACTACAAGAGGGCGACAACACACTACCCGATTTTGATGTAACGATAGATAAGCAATGGAATGAAGAATTTGAAGACGAACAATTAACTTTGTTTTTTATTTGTTGTAACCCTGCCATAATGGAAGAGTCGCAAATAGCAATTGTTCTTAAAATTTTTTGTGGGTTTAGTACGAAAGAAATAGCACATGCATTTTGTATGCAAGAAGAAACCATACGAAAAAGAATATTCAGGGCACAAAAAACTTTAGAAGAATTAAATCCAACATTTGTCTTGCCATCTTCTAACGAACTAAAAAATCGGTTGCCTGTTGTACACCATATTTTGTATTTAATCTTTACCGAAGGATATCATTCCGGCAAGGCCGATTTTCCGATCCGCGATACATTAGTGGAAGATGCCATGCGCTTGTGTTGGCAATTGTGCCATTCAAAAAAAATTGTTTCTGGCGATACGTATGCCTTATTGGCTTTGTTTTGTTTTCATGCTGCCCGTTTATACGGGCGATTGAATAACGCAGGACTTTTAGTAGACTTCAAATTTCAGGATAAAACAAAATGGAATTATCCTTTGATTGAACAAGGTAAAGTATCTTTAAAGCATGCAGTAGAATTAAATGCAACTAGTAGCTACCTGGCAGAAGCCGCAATAGCTTGCGAATATTGTATAGCCGAAGGTTATAAGTCTGTTAACTGGCATAATATACTTAAATGGTACGACAGGCTACTTTCCTCTTATTACACACCTACTTATCAAATTCAAAAAATTATTGTGTTAGCCGAATTGAACGGACCAGCATTTGCATTAGAAGCGTTAACTAAACTTGAGCATGATAAAAACATAAGTAACCAACTGATTTTTTTTCTGGCAAAAGCCAGTTGGTTCTCAGAACTTAACGAACCCGAAAATGCATTACTTCAGTATACCCTTGCATTACAACACACAAAATTACCGGTAGAGATTAGATATATCGAAAACAAAATTGAAGAAATTAAAAAAGGGAAGTCCGGCTAACGGACTTCCCACATGAGTGCATAACGGGCAAACTCTTTTGTTTTTAATTGTAAATCCGTAACAAACGGTCCACCTTTTTGATCTAATACTAAAGTGAATTCGCCTAACTTTTTCTTAAAAAAAATGAAATCGTTTTCCCACAATTCTATTTTAACTTTTTGTTCGGGCCTTACTGTAACTTCCGTTTCAACATTAAGCTGAATGCTTGGAACTTCACGCAAGCACGAAAAATAGCTTCTTTTTTGTGGCCATATTTTTTTTCCATTCATCTTTAAAAAAATCTCATCGCCATCTTGCTCAGTTTGAAAATGGGCTTCCAACTGTATCAATTGTAAAATGCCCTCCTCATCAGCTTTCATCAGGCAGCGAGCTTATTTCTTTGCAGCCGCTTAGGTGTGCAGCCATATTTTGTTTTAAAAGTTTGGATAAAGTGAGAAGGATTTTGAAATCCTACTTCGTAACCAATTTCAGCAATGCTTTTGTTTGTAGCTTCTAAAAGCATTTTTGCTTCTTCTAATCTTCTGGTTAATAGCCAACTTCCAGGTGTGCATTTGTATATGTCTTCAAACCTTCTTTTAAAGGTTGATACACTGCACCCTGCTTGCACAGCCAATTCGCCAATAGATACATTCTCGCGGAAATTCTTTTCCATTATTTCATCGAATAACAAGCGATGAGGAACATAGTAAGGTTGTAAAAAACGATCTACCATATCTTTTTTTACATCCTGATAAAGCAACCAAAAGAACTCGATTAATTTAGTAGCATGAAGCGACTCGGTAAACTGACCAGCGAAATGCTGGCTATACATTTCCATGCTTCGCATAAACATTTCCAGTTCTAAGGTTGGTCTTAACATTAACCTGTTTATGCTAACCAAACTATGGTCTGTACCAGGTTTGTAGTTTATTGCTGCAATAATTTTTTGCATGTACTCTACCGGAATACGGATAAGCAAAGCCTGAAAATCATCGAAGCACTGCAATACTTTTGGAAATCCTATGTGGTTAACAAGAAATCCACTGCCACTTTCCAGAAGTTCAACCTTGCCTTTAGATAGTATATCGGATGAACCATCGAGTATCAGAAATATTGCCAACTCGTCAGGTCGTAAGATTACCTGGCATTCGCTAAAATTTCTAACCTGAAAAATTTTAATAGGAGAAGTTTGAAGGGTTTGGTTGTCGTGATAAGGTTCGTACATATTGCGTTGAATTTTTAACGAAATACGATGAACCCTACTGCAAAGTGAATTACTTTAGGGTAACAAAAGGTTAACAAAAAGCACCTAAAAGCCTAAATAAGGGTAACTAAAGGTTAGCAAAACAGTTTATTAGCTGTTTTCTACATTTTATGTGTAAAGTATATTGATTTGTTTGCTCTATAACCTAATTCAATCAAGAAAGCGCATAGCTAAATTTCAGGCCGTGTAAGAAAAACCTAAAGAAGAGGTAAGAAATTTCAATTAAAAATAAATGTTGTTTAAAGTCCGCCAAAGCGACAGCCTTATCGAATTAAAAGACCAATTCCGAATAACAAAACAAATAACAAAGTACTTAGGGCCATCCTCTTTAGAAACGGATCGAGCTCGTGCGAGGGCAACTTAATTACGGCACCTGCAATACCCCAAAACAAAGGTATCGTTACTAAAAAAATCCATTGAATCAAGATTTCAAAGTGTAAAGCAGCATACACTACTGCGCATACTACACCAATAGCCGTTATACAAGCATGATACAAACCCGCATTTTTCTTGCCCATGCGCACAGGCAAAGAAAATTTACCAGACGCTTTATCAGATTCTATATCTCTTACATTATTAATGTTTAACACACCAACAGCAAACAAGCCCGAACTACAAGCAGGAAATAAAATATTCCAATCTAACGTTTTTGTAAACAAATAATAAGTGCCCCCAACGCCTACCAAACCAAAAAATATAAAAACAGATAAATCGCCCAACCCCACATACCCATATGGTTTTTTACCTACTGTATAGGTTATAGCAGCAAAAATACTGGCAATGCCTAATCCCAGAAAAACTAAAAAGGATTGAAAATCTTTTAATGTACTATAGAGTAACGTTATCCCACAGAAAAAACTTAACATACCAAAAATGTACATTGCTTTTTTCATGGCTTGCTTACTAATCGCTCCGGTTTGTACCATTCTTTTTGGGCCGGTCCGATGTTCACCATCAATACCACTTACAGCATCGCCATAATCATTAGCTAAATTAGAAAGTATCTGAAGAAAAATGGTTGTAACAATAGTGAGCAGAAAAACCGGCCACGTAAAAAAACCTTTTTCAGCTGCTAAAAACGAACCCATACCAATGCACGAAATTGCCAACGGCAATGTTCTTAATCTAAAAGCAATGATCCAGGCTTTTATATGCATGTAGATGAACGTGAATTTTTTGTTTACCTTTTTTCTATTTCACTTACTATTTCATTGGCAAGTGGGCTAACTTTAGATGAAAAGAATGAAATTTTATCGGCATTAGGTTTTATCAAATACTTACAAAAATTCCAACCGGGTACTTGGCCTGTATAGGCTGCTAACCATTTATAAACAGGATTTTTATCTTTTCCAATCACACTGGTTTTCTCTGCCATAGGAAAAGTTACACCATAATTTACCTGACAAAAATTTTCGATATCGCTATTGCTGCCCGGTTCTTGCCATAAAAAGTTATTGGCCGGAAATCCGATTATCACAAGGGTATCGCTGTGCTGTTCGTATAACTTTTGTAACTCTTCGTATTGATAGGTATATCCACATTTAGAAGCTGTATTAACGATTAAGATATTTTTATCTTTAACATCTTGCATTTTAAACTCTTTTCCATTTAGTAGTTTAAACGAAAAATCGTATAAGCTTCCTTCGGCCTTCCCTACTTGTTTGTTGCGCGCAAGCTTTTCTTGCAAAAATGAAAGTAAACTCATTGTAAATCTTCGAGTATTTCTACCGGATTGGTACCTGAGCCATAGAATTTAATTGTACCATCTGCTTTTACTAAATACTTACAGAAATTCCATGTGGGTTCTTTTCCGGTTTTAGATTTTAAATATTGATACAAAGGATGTTGATCAGATCCTTTCACAGAAATTTTTTCGAACATCTGAAACGTTACACCATAGTTTGCTTTACAAAACTCAGCTATTTGCGCATTGGTGCCTGGCTCCTGGCCTCCAAAGTTGTTTGCCGGAAAACCAAGTACAGTTATCTTGTCGCCATATTGCTGGTGTAAGGCTTGTAAATCTTCGTACTGAGGTGTATACCCACAACGCGATGCAGTGTTTACAATCAGTAAGTTTTTTCCTTTAAATTTTTTAAACTCCACGGGGGTTCCGTCTAATGCCGGAAGCGTGAAATCGTAAATGCTGGTTGCTCCTGTTACCATCATAATAAATAAAAATGATATTAGTTTCATGATATAGTTTTTTTAAATAACACGTAATTCTAAAGATTGTTCTATTTCGTTAATTGCTCTTTAAGTTTTTGTCCGTCTTTAAGTGCTTCTTCATAAGCTTCTATACCTGTTTCTAAGTAAGATGCAATCAACAATAAGTTGTTCTTTGTTTCTTCCTTTTCTAATACTGCTTTATTCGTTATTCTTTTCAATGTGTAATTGCAGTAAGGACTAAAATAAGCATTCATGCTTTGCGAGAAATCGTTGTAGTTA
This sequence comes from Flammeovirgaceae bacterium, assembly GCA_021298355.1. Classification (GTDB taxonomy): domain Bacteria; phylum Bacteroidota; class Bacteroidia; order Cytophagales; family Cyclobacteriaceae; genus Chryseotalea. The sequence goes on along the minus strand of JAJTEH010000012.1, from coordinate 17,116 downwards.
TCTTCAAAGCGGATTAACGTTTGATAACGGTGGTAATATATTTCTGCTGCACGCTGAAAGGCTATGCTACTGTTAGAAAAAGTTTCGCCAGCCTGAAAGGCCTGAAACGCTCCGCTGTTTCCATTAAACTGATCAATGGATAATGCAGAAACGATAACACTGGCTAATGAATCGTTCAAGGCAGAACCCGATGCAAATTGTTGTACAAACTGGATAACAGTCTCGTAATCTTTCCGAATATTATCCCCATTCTTCTTAATCTCTTCTAAATCTTTATTTAAATCTGCCAGTATCAATTGTTTATAATCTTCTTCGCGTTTGGTTTGTTGGTATTTTTCTATGCCTTGCCAAACACCTAATGCTAAAACTAGTGCGATAAAAACTACCAGTAAATCCAAACCTTTATTCTGCAAAGTTCGCTTTAAACTTTTTGGTTGTCGGTTATGATTAAAACGGTTAAACCTTCTTTTGCTCGCGTTTGCGTTTTGGTTCTGGTTTTCCTTTTTATCCTGATTTCTATTTTGATTTTGATTTTGTTGCTGTGGATTTTTCATAAGATTGAATTACATGCGTTCTGGAACTTGAATACCTAATATATGCATTGATTTTTTAAGAACGTGTGCCACCAATTTCGATACCACAATTCTTAATTGAAGTTTTACCTGGTCTGCTTCCTGAAAAATGGAAATGGTTTGGTAAAACTGATTGTATGTTTTGGCTACTTCGTACACATAATTAGCAATAATAGCCGGAGAATAATCTTTAGCGGCTTCTGCTAACTTATTTTCGAAGTTGGATAAAACAAAAATTAACGTTTTCTCTATAGGTTCTAGCTGCGTTACTTCACCTATTTTGTTTGTATTTATTTCGATACTTAATTGATTTGCCTTGCGTAAAATTGCCTGAATGCGTGCGTGTGTATATTGTATAAACGGCCCGGTAAATCCTTGCAGTTGAATAGATTCATTCGGATCGAATAACATGCGTTTTTTCGGATCTACTTTCAACAAGAAAAATTTGAGTGCGCCTAACCCAATCATTTGAAACAATTGTTCGGCTTCTTCTTGCGATAACTCATCGGTTTTTCCTAACTCCAAAGTTTGTGTTTTGGCTTCGGCTACCATTTCGGCAATCAAATCATCTGCGTCCACTACGGTTCCTTCGCGCGATTTCATTTTACCGGTTGGTAAATCGACCATACCATACGATAAATGATAACATTGTTTAGCCCAATCATACCCTAACTTTTGTAAGATCAGAAACAACACTTTAAAATGATATTCTTGTTCGTTACCTACGGTATAAACTTGGCCCTCGATGTTGGGAAAATCATGAAAGCGAAGAATGGCTGTGCCGATGTCTTGCGTCATGTATACGGATGTGCCATCCGAACGAAGTAAAACTTTTTGGTCTAAACCATCTGGTGTTAAATCTACCCACACGGAACCATCTTCTTTTTTAAAGAAAACACCTTTCTCTAATCCGGTTATAACTTGTTCTTTTCCTAATAGAAACGTGTTGGATTCGTAATATAACTTATCGAAATCCACACCCATTTTTTTATATGTTTCATCGAAACCTGCATATACCCAAGCGTTCATGGTTTTCCATAATTGTAACGTATCGGGGTCGCGGTATTCCCATTTGCGCAGCATATCGATGGCTTCGCGCATGATGGGTGTTTGTTTCTGTGCTTCTTCTTCTGTTAATCCTTTGCTGATTAACGCTTGCATTTGAATTTTATGTTGCTTATCGAAAACAACATAATATTTACCAACTAAATGATCTCCTTTTATGCCGGATGTTTTCGGTGTTTCGCCATTGCCATACAATTTCCATGCGGCCATCGATTTGCAAATGTGAATACCTCTGTCGTTAATGATTTGTACTTTATGAACTTTGTATCCGTTGGCTTTATAAATTTCGGCAACACTCCAACCTAAAAAATTATTACGCAGGTGCCCAAGGTGCAAAGGTTTGTTGGTGTTGGGCGAGGAATATTCGATCATGATTTCCTTACCATTTTTAGGCAACTGCCCGTATTGGGTTTTACCGGCAAGTTGCTGTAAAACTTGTAGCCAGGCGTTATCTTTAATAATCAGATTTAAAAATCCTTTTACAACATTAAACCCGGCAACAATACTATTCTGTTGAACTAACGCTTCACCTATACGTTTAGCTGTTTCTTCCGGATTTTTGCCAGATATTTTTGTTAAACTAAAACAAACTAAAGTATGCGATCCTTCGAATTCCGGATTGGTAGGTTGAATTTGTAGGTGTTCTGCCTGCTTGCCAAAAAGATTTTGCAATTGGTGTTGAATGGCTTCGCGCAGGGTTAAATCAATATTCATCAGCAGAAAATTTATAAAGCCAACTATACAGCCGGCTTTAATATTACATATCTAAAATGTAGGCGAAGATGAGCGGTGCCACAATGGTTGCATCGCTTTCTACAATGTATTTGGGTGTTTCGATGCTCAATTTGCCCCACGTAATTTTTTCGTTCGGCACAGCTCCCGAGTAAGAACCATAGCTGGTTGTGCTGTCGCTAATCTGGCAGAAGTAACTCCAGAACGGCACACCATCTCTTTCTAAATCCTGGTGCAACATGGGCACAACACAAATGGGAAAATCGCCCGCGATACCACCACCAATTTGGAAGAAACCAATGCCATCGTTACCTGCATTTTGTGTGTACCAGTCTGCAAGCCATACCATGTATTCGATACCCGATTTCATGGTTGATGCTTTGAGTTCGCCTGTTAAACAGTACGATGCAAAAATGTTACCCATGGTTGAATCTTCCCAACCCGGCACAACCATTGGCAAGTTGCGCTCTGCGGCAGCAATCATCCACGAATTTTTCGGATCGATTTCGTAATACTGTTTTAAGTCGCCACTGTTTAGCATGCGAAACATAAACTCATGCGGAAACAATCTCTCGCCTTTGTCTTCTGCATCTTTCCATACTTTAAACAAGTGCGCTTGCAACCTGCGGAAGGCTTCTTCTTCTGGAATACAAGTATCGGTAACTCTGTTTAAATGATTTTGTAATAAATCCCACTCTTGTTCGGGGGTTAAATCTCTATAGTTGGGTATGCGTCTGTAATGCGAGTGCGCAACCAGGTTCATAATATCTTCTTCCAAATTGGCGCCTGTGCAAGAGATGATGTGCACTTTATTTTGGCGGATCATTTCTGCGAAACTGATGCCTAACTCACCGGTACTCATGGCTCCGGCTAAAGTCACCATCATTTTTTTTCCTTCTGATATGTGTTTTTTATATCCTTTCGCTGCATCTACAAGGGCTGCCGCATTAAAATGAAGAAAGTTTTTCTCTAAAAAAGCAGAAATAGGTCTGTTCTGGCTCATGTTTCCGGATGTTTAATGAATTAGGATGCGAAAATACAACATTAGCAGGTATTTACATGGTGTAATTTAAGCGCGTGGAATATGGATAAAACAAAAAAAGGCTACCCATTGGCAGCCTTTTTTTATGATGTGGGTTAATTTTAGTTTCCACCCATTTTAGACATTTCTTTCTCGAAAGTTTCTTTGAATTTTTCGTAATCGTAGTCGATGCGAAGACGCTCGTCTTTAGAAAGTTTTTCGTTGTAAGCTGATACAAGATCGGCAGCAGATAATTCTAAAGCGATATAGGTTTTGAATGTTCCTTGTTCGGTGCGCATTAATTTTTCGCAGATGGTACGAACACCTGTTAATTGTTGCTCTACTACTTCGCGGTTTAATTGTTCGTAACGTTCTTCCACTTCTTCGCGGTTGTTCATTTCGCGTGAGTTCAGGTAGTTATCGGTAACAGCTTTAACAGTGGTTGAAATAGAAGCTGCTAATTCTGCACGTGCGTTAGATAAAGCTTTTTTCTTTGATGCTACCTGGTCTGAGCTTTCGCCTATTGAGTTAGCGCGGAATACTTTGTTTGTAGTAAAATATTCTGAGCCTGAGCAAGGCACAACAACTTCAACTTCTCCTTTAGGCGCAGCAGCTTCTTTCTTGCCTTTGCAACCCACGGCAAACGCAGCTGCGGCTAAAACTAGGAGGGAATACGTTAACTTTTTCATAATTGGTTTATTTTAATTCAAGTTATACAAATCTGATACCAAAGTATCGAAATCTTTATAGGGTTTATTTCTAAAACTTATTGCAATATAGTATTAAGTAATTCACTAAATCTTTCTTTTTCTAAAGTCTCCAGGCTTCGGTTATAAGCATCCTGGCTGGATCTTTCGAAATCTAATCCATACCCTTTAATGCGATCGAGGGTGGTAGAATAAATTACTTTATCTTCTTTCGCTAAGGCCACTTTAATTAATCCGGTTAAATACGTAATGTGTATACTTCCGTTTACCGATCCTTTTTCAGTGTCGGCATTTACGTCTAATACGAGATCTGCCTGCTTTAAGTTAGATGTAAATTCAAATCCGGAATTGGCCAGAAGGTTTTTAAGCTTATTGGTAATCTGAAAATTGTTTTTGTTGTTGCCTAAACTTTTCTCATCCATTTTTAAATAAACAACTGGGCGTTGTACTTTCATAACCACAACAGCTGAGGGTACTTTAAATGTTTTGGCAATTAATGAATACACTTGCGATGAGGCCGTTCCGCTTAATGCATCTACATTTATTTTTACTCCTACTTTTTGTTCTAAATCGCGTGAATCAATTTTTGTGATCAGTATTTTCGCCTGACCGTTTTCATTGGTTTTATAATCTGGAAAAACAACACCTGCGCCTTTTTCGAACGAAGCAGAAAGAGGAACATCTTTCGCGGCTGTGTTGGTATCTTTAAACTTTGCGCTTGCCAATACACTCTGTGCTTCTTGCGCTACTCTTCTGTTAACTGAAATTTCTGAAGGATTTACAGATACATTTATTTTATCAAGCAAGGTTTGGATTTTAGCATACGTTTCGTTAACAAGCAGTATGTCATTGCCATCTATTTTTGCTCTTACCGGTTCGGCTAAATATTTTTCTACTGAGCGCAAGGCCTGAAAGTAAAATCCGATGGCTTGTAACTTTTCGTTGTTGCTTTCAGAAACAATACCCTTCTTAAAATAATCGGTAGCTAAAAGTGTGGCGTTTCGCTTTTGCTCTTCTTTTATTTGTCTGTATCGTGCAATAGAAAGTCGGTAATAAATCCAATAGTTGTTTTCATCTTCCCACGCATCTACGGTTTCAAATTCTTCTATCTCATCGGCAGCTGTAGTTTTAATAATTTGCTCGTAGCGCTCGCTGAATTCTTTGTTTACATCTAACTGGCTGAGTACGGAAGTACTGGAAACCGTTACTTTAATTTCAGAAACCAAATCATCCAGCGCGCTTTTTTTTGCTGCCTGAATGTAGTTGTTGGAACCATCTTTTGTGCTGTGGCCTATGCCTGTGTAATAACCATCCTGATAGGGTTTTGTACTTAACCAAGCCGGTTTGGGTGGGTTTTTGGTGCTGGGTTTAGACGAACCACATGCAAACAAAACAAGAATTATAAGCCAATAAAAATACCTCACAGGAAAACAATTTTAGTGTTTATACCATTTCTCATGCCAAATACGTTAACAAAGCTATACGCGATTCACAAATTCGCGTAACTTTAACTAAAATTTGTTTTGATATGAAGCAAGGATGGTTATTTCTGCTGATTCTTAGCACCTTAGGAATAGCTTGTGAAGAGAAGGAAAATGAAAATCCTGAGTTAACCGGTAACGAAGTGGTGTATCAGCTCGCTTCCGGTTCTGATTTTGGGGTAACAGGCACGGCTACCATTCAGGAGGTAAAAGGAGGTAAAGCCAAAGTTACCATTGAGTTAAACGGACTTCCGGCATCGGGCAATCATCCTGTGCATTTACATTGGGGCGATGTTGGAACACCTGACGCAGAAATCGCTGCATTGCTAACGCCTATCAGCAATACCAATAAAAGTGAAACGAGATTAAACGTACTGAGCGATGAAACGGCCGTTACGTATCAATCTATATTAAGTTTAGATGCCAGCATAAAAGTACACCTGGCCGAAAATGGTCCCGACCGCGATGTTATTTTAGTAGCTGGTAATATAGGTACTGCAACAACCAATGCAAGAAGCAAACAAATTATTGCTGTTTGCAAGTAGGTAAGATTAATGAGATTATTAAACGCAAAGTCCACGATTTAAATCGTGGACTGTTTTTTTTATTAAGATCTCCAGCGAAAAAAATTATCACACTTTAATGATCGAACAGAGTTATCAAGAAAAAAAATACTCTCTTACCGCACTTCCTCTCCGGGTTTGGTTTTCCAGCGTTCGTGCATCCACACCCATTGCTCAGGATATTCGCGCACGCGTGCTTCAATAAAATCGGAATAACGTTGGGTGTTTACTACCATGTCGGTTTCTTCATCGCCAGTCACTATGGTTTCTATAGCAGGATAAAAACGGATGTGTTGTAATCCATCTTTACCTAAATGAATAAATATTGGCACAACCACAGCACCTGTTTTTATAGCGAAGACGGCAGCCCCAACAGGTGTTGCTGCAGGTATGCCATAAAAATTAACAAACCTGCTTTTTACTTTTGTATCCTGATCAATTAAAATAGCTAACGACCCGCCCGATTTTAATTCTTTTAATAAACGAAACATTTCTTTGCCTCTTTCTACTGCAATGGCTCCATGCGCATTACGGTGTTGCCACAACATATCGTTTAATTTTTTATTTTTTAAGGGTGTGCCAATGATTAAAGGTCGCATGCCTTTTAAAGACATGTAGGTTACTTGTAAATCAAATGCACCAATGTGGCAGGTAAGAAAGATTACGCCTTTACCCTGATCGCGCGCTGCTTCGAATAAATGAAAGTCGTGTACTTTTAAAAAAGCTTCTAAATCTGATAAGGTTTTTACTTTTGTTGCGCGAAGAATTTCGCCTGCATTTTTTGCCAGATAGGAGAAATTGGTTTTAGCCAGTTTCTTAACTTTTGCTTGCGACCAATCCGGATAGGCCATAGCAATGTGCCGATGCATTAAGGTACGTGTTTGCGCAGCCACATAATAGGCTAGCTTACCAACAAAACCACAGAAAGCCAACCACCATGAACGTGGAATAATAAAAGAAATAAAGGTAACGAACTGTACCGCCCTGTACACCAATTCATGTCGTGCTTGTAGTTTCCAGTCTTTTGCAAAAGCCATGTGGCGAAGATAATGGTTAAGGATGAAATGGTGGTTTGTAATTTTAAAACTATGAAATACCCTCGTATGGAAAAGGAACTACGTTACATTTGTTTTACTTTTTAATTCATCCAGTAATTCTTATGAAATACCTTTTTCTCGTCAGGCATGCTAAATCAAGTTGGGATAATCCTTTGCTTGATGATTTCTCGCGACCGTTAAATGAAAGAGGCAAACGAGATGCACCGCGCATGGCCAAGCGATTAAAAGAAAAAGAAGTGTTGATAACACACATGCTAAGCAGCACAGCCAAGCGCACCATGGCAACAGCCAAACGCTTTGCAGAAATTTTAAACTTTCCGGAAAATCAAATTCAAAAGAAAGCAGAATTGTATCATGCAACTTCAGATAAAATGTTGGATGTGTTACAACATGTTCCCAACCATTATCCAACGGTTATGTTGGTAGGCCATAACCCTGGGCTTACAGAATTAGCTAACCGGTTAAGCGATTGGAAAATTGAGAACATACCCACCACTGGCATGGTTGCTTTTAAATTTAAAATAGATGATTGGAAGCAATTGGATTGGAAAAGCGGTGAATTACTTTTTTACGATTATCCTAAGAGCAAAGTAGATTGATTAGGTGTTTCCACCAACTTTAGTTTTTAATGTTTGTATCCTAGGTAAAGAATGACTGCAAATAAATATCTTGTTTTCAATCAGAATTATTGGGTTTAACTAAAACGTACCAGGCCCTAAGCAATAATACTTTAAAAACAATGGTTGTCTTTTCGGACTACTTTTCATACCTTTGAAAAGTGGAAAGTTTTCGCAAACTCCTCTTCTATGAAAACTATTTTCAAAATTTTTATGAGGTCCAGTCGAAAAAAGTTCAAAAGAAAATTCTTTTTACGCTGAAGATAATTGAAGAGCTTGAAAGAATTCCGGAAGTGTATTTAAAGCACATAGAAAACACTGAAGGACTTTACGAGATCAGAGTTCAATTGGGTAACAACATATTCAGAATCTTCTGTTTCTTCGATAACAATAACTTAGTTGTAATTGGTCATGGGTTTCAAAAGAAAACTCAAAAAACTCCAGAAAAAGAAATTAAAAGAGCTGAAAATATAAAGCGACAATACTATGAAGAAAAAAAAATTAACTACGCTAAATGAGTTTATCGATAAAAATGTTGGAAAAAAAGGAACGAAAAAAAGAGACACATTCGAAGCAGAGTATAAAGTCTTTAAGCTTGGCGTTCTTATTCAACAAGCAAGACAAGAAAAAGGTCTTACGCAAGAACAAGTTGCTGTGTTATCCGGCACAAATAAATCTTACATTTCTAAGCTTGAAAAAGATTTAAAGGACGTAAGATTTTCTACCCTGCAAAGAATAATAACAGAAGGCTTAGGCGGGCACCTCGAAATTTCAATTAAATTCTGAAAACATCATTTATCAATTAATCTGTACGTATAATTTCTTTAAAGAAACCTTTAGCATGTAAGTAGAAAGAAATTGAATAATTTTTAACGATAGAAAAATTAAAACTCAATTTCCCCTAAAAGAGTTGATGACGTAAGCAAGTACAGCATCTGCTCAGGATTTTTATCATTCAAAAAAAGTTTTCCTTTTACTTCAACAGGTTTGTCGGTAAAGCGAACTGGTTGCACAGAAAAAACTTCAATCACTGTTTCTGGTCCGCCTCCTCCACAAAAGAAACAAACATTAATTGGTAAAGAGGATAACATAAAATGATTGGCTGTCATCGCGCCATTATCAAAAGGAACCATATACCCCGGCACTGTAATTTCTTTGCCTTGTAAAGATTTAGCTGCATCGCTAAAGATGGGTTTATCTAATCCACCAAAATCTTCTGCTTCTTTAATATAGGTAATGTCATAAAGCTTAGGCCATACTAACGATGGAAAGCCTTTGTACACAGCCTTCTTCTGCGGCAATTGCGCGTACACTATTTCTTGCATGGCTATAAAAACAAAGAGCACCGGTAAAAAATACCGGAGCTCTATATGTTTTATGGCAAGAAGTTTTATCATGGGTTATGCTTCTACCGTTTCCGACTTAGCATATTCTTCAATAGGCAAGCAAGAGCAAACGAGGTTACGATCGCCATAGGCATTATCTACTCTGCTTACAGTAGGCCAGAATTTCGCTTCTTTTACAAAAGCTAAAGGATACGCAGCTTTTTGTCTAGAGTAAGCATGTTTCCATTCATCAGCAGTTATTACAGCTGCAGTGTGTGGTGCATTCTTCAATACGTTATCTTCTTTGCTGTATGTACCTTCTTCTATTTCTCTTATTTCGTTTCTGATTTCAATCAAAGCATCGCAGAAACGATCTAGCTCCGGTTTCGATTCGCTTTCTGTTGGTTCAATCATGATCGTACCAGCTACCGGGAAAGAAACTGTTGGCGCGTGAAAACCATAATCCATCAAACGTTTCGCAATGTCTTCTACTTCTATTCCAGCTTTTTTGAAATCGCGGCAATCCACAATCATTTCGTGTGCTGCTCTTCCATTCGTACCGGTGTATAAAATTTTATAGAAACCGTTTAATCTTTCTTTGATGTAATTCGCATTGAGTATAGCATACTTGGTTGCGTTGGTTAATCCATCTCCGCCCATCATGGCAATGTAAGCGTATGAAATAGCCAAAATGCTAGCGCTACCAAACGGAGCAGCCGATACAGCCGAGATGGCTTTGTTGCCGCCTGTGCTTACCAGTGCATGACCCGGTAAGAAATCTTTTAATTTATCGTTGCAACAAATTGGGCCCATGCCAGGGCCACCGCCACCGTGTGGAATACAAAATGTTTTATGCAAGTTTAAGTGACACACATCTGCTCCGATGTTAGCAGGAGAAGTTAACCCTACTTGTGCATTCATGTTGGCGCCATCCATGTAAACCAAGCCGCCAAACTGATGGATGATTTCACAAATTTCAGTAATGGCTTCTTCAAACACTCCGTGTGTTGATGGATACGTAACCATCAAACAGGCTAGTCTGTCTTTGTATTGTTCTGCTTTTGCTTTTAAATCTGCTACATCTACTTTTCCTTCTTCATCCGATTTTGTTACCACTACTTCCATGCCTGCCATAACAGCCGATGCAGGATTAGTACCGTGTGCTGATGATGGAATCAATGCAATGTTTCTGTGGTGGTCGCCTCTGTGTTGGTGATACGCCCTGATAACCATCAACCCGGCATACTCTCCTTGTGCGCCACTGTTGGGTTGCAACGAAACACCGGTAAAACCTGTTACTTCTTTTAACCATGCTTCTAAGTTGGTAAGCATTTCCTGATACCCCTGTGTTTGAGAAGCAGGAGCAAAAGGGTGCATGTTGCCTAACTCCGGCCAGGTTACAGGAATCATCTCTGCGGTTGCATTTAATTTCATCGTGCAAGAGCCGAGTGAAATCATGCTGTGTACCATCGATAAATCTTTGTTCTCTAACTTTTTAATGTAGCGCAACATTTCGTGTTCAGCGTGGTGTGCGCTAAAAACAGGGTGCGTCATAAAAGAAGAAGTGCGAACAATAGCAGCAGGCCAGTTAAGTGTTGCATCTGCTTGCACATTCGTTACTGTTTTTCCTTCCGCTTCTGCTAAAATAGAAAGCACAGTAGAAACATCTTGTGTTGTTGTTGTTTCATCTACAGCAATGCCAATGTGGTGGGCATCGAAGTAGCGGAAGTTAATCTCTTTCGCTTCTGCAAGTGCTTTTACTTTATTCGCATCGCTTACTTGAATTTTAAGTGTATCGAAATAAAATTCGTTGTGTTGTTTTAATCCTAATGCTTTTGCTCCTGCATCTATTTGTTTTGCCAGGCCATGTACGCGGCCTGCAATTTTCTTTAATCCTTCGGGGCCGTGGTACACGCCATACATGCCTGCCATTACCGATAACAATACTTGCGCTGTACAAATGTTAGAGGTTGCTTTCTCTCTGCGAATGTGTTGTTCGCGTGTTTGCAAAGCCATGCGATACCCAGGGTTGCCCGAAGCATCTATAGAAGCTCCGATTATTCTTCCGGGCATTTGTCTTTTAAATTCATCTTTGGTTGCAAAGTACGCAGCATGCGGACCACCGAAACCCATGGGCACACCAAAGCGTTGAGTAGAACCAACTGCTACATCAGCCCCCATTTCACCTGGCGATTTCGCCAATACTAAACTTAAAATATCGGCAGCCATTACCACAAACACATCGTTTTCGTGTGCCGATGCAGCAAAGGAAGTATAATCTTTTATCGCACCATCGTTATTCGGGTTTTGCACAAACACAGCAAACAACGAAGCATCTGTTACATCTACTGTATTAATATCGCCCACAACTAATTCTACCCCGATAGGGGTTGAACGAGTTTTTAACAAGTCGATAGTTTGCGGAAAGGTATTGGCATCAACAACAAATTTGTTCGCTGCTTTTTTACTGGCCTTTCTGGATGCATACAACAAGTGCATGGCTTCGGCAGCAGCCGTGGCCTCGTCTAACAAAGAAGCGTTGGCTATTTCCATGCCTGTTAAATCGATTACCATGGTTTGGTAATTGATAAGGGCTTCCAGTCTGCCTTGTGCTATTTCAGCCTGATAAGGTGTGTAAGCCGTGTACCAGCCTGGGTTTTCTAAAATGTTGCGGAGAATAACGCCCGGTGTAATGGTGTTGTAATACCCGGTTCCGATAAACGATTTAAAGACTTTATTCTTAGAGGCAATTTTTTTGAAGGATTGTAAAAACTCAAACTCCGATTGTGCTTTAGGCAAATTCAACGGTTTTTTAAGCCTGATGTTAGCCGGAACGGTTTGGGCTATAAGTTCATCTACCGATGCGGCCTTCACAACCTTTAGCATGTCTGCTGTTTGCGATGCATTCGGGCCGATGTGTCTGGATTCAAATTTTTCTACAAAAGATGCGTCAACTTTCATGTTTATAGTGGTTTGCCTAAGCGTAATTTTTCTGTGCGCAAAGGTAAAAACTAAACAACAAAATGGGCATTGTGATTTCAGTAAATAGAAATTCTTTTTCTTAGAATATACTTGATGTTGTTTAACATAAGCCAAACACTGAAATCTAAAGACCTCACCCCCCTGCCTTCCGGTAGGCCAAGGCCGTCAGGTTAACATCATTACTGTACTATTTTTTCCCTTTTACTATAAATATTCCAAATCTATTGATATCATATTCTTGCACTTGTTTTATCAATTAAATGGTATTGTAACGAACGATTAATTTGTTTTTCTATCCCGTGTAGTATACGCTCAGGCCGCTGGGCCTCGCAACATGCTTTTTTCACTGTATGCAACCCGCACATGCCCTGCTAGCCCAAAGGTTGCATAAGGCTTAAAAGCATGTTGCTGATATAAACCCTTATTCTTAACGTGTTTTTTACTCTGACTTGATAAATGATTCTTCTCTGATAGGTCTTAGTAACTCGTACTATTTTTCTTAACCTGACGGCTATGGCCTACCGGCAGGCAGGAATGCTTCCGCGCGCTTTCCAACGCACGCCCCGCTTTTGGGCCGGGCCTACGCGCAGGTAGAGATCAATTTGTTATTCTATGTTGTAATGCTTGAAGGATGATCTACGGAGTATAAAAACCTAAGTATCCGCATCAAGTCCCAAATCAAAAAACATCATGTAAAATAAACCTCACCCCCCACCCCTCTCTAAAGGAAAGAGGTGAACTAAGGATGAACTTTGCCTACAAAGAAGAGGGTGAGCTTACCTTTGGAATTTGATCTTTTTAATTTTGAATTGTTGCGAATCCCCTAATCTCTTCCTCGTACAACAACCGATAATGTAAAAACCGTCAATTGTTTAAAATACTTCCACGAATGTTTTCATCTTTGGTATTCCAAATCTCATTGTATCGTATGAAAAAACAGTTTCTATCCCTTATCCTGCTCCTTTCGGGTTTGGCAGCACTGGCACAAGACCAGGTAGCCACCCAATATGCAGGGCTTATTACATCGCAAGATTTAAAAGCTAACTTATCTATCCTCGCTTCCGATGCTCTGGAAGGCCGCGAAACCGGCAAGCGCGGACAAAAAATGGCTGCCGCTTTTATTAGCGCGTATTTCGAAGACCTTGGCCTGGCCGGCCCTGTTAATGGCGGCTATCAACAGCCGGTAGAATTATTTACTATGGAAGCACCAGCCGTTACCCTAGCCGGACAAACCGGTGCTTTAGAACAACACAAAGAATTTTCGTACTACGGAAGCGGCCAAACCAATGGCACCGAAAACTTTACCTTGCTTTTTGTAGGTAAAGGAACAGACGAAGAACTTGCAGGCCTTGATGTAAAAGGAAAAGCCGTTGCTGTTTTCTTAGATGCCAACGCCTCTATGAGCAGAAACCCTGCCATTACCAAACTTCGCGAAAAAGGTGCCTCCGTTGTGTTAGCTATTAACGATGCCGATGCAGAGTTTACCGAACTAAGCGGCATGATACAGTCGTACACAGGTGGCCAAGTAAGTTTATCCAACAAGCCTTCGGCTAACTTAGGTTCGCTGTTTATCAGCCCTGCTACAGCCGGTAAATTGTTTAAAACCACTGCTGATAAATTAAAGAAAGCCATTGCCGATAAAAAAGTGGCAAAAGTAAAACCCGCTACCCTTAGCGTATCGGTAAAACAAAATTACAGTCCGCTTAAATCTTCTAACGTGTTAGGCTATTTAGAAGGAAGCGATAAGAAAGACGAGCTACTCGTTATTACCGCACACTACGACCACATCGGTATAGATGAAAACGCAAAAGGAGATGATAAAATAAACAACGGTGCCGATGACGATGGCTCGGGCACCGTAAGCGTTATGCAAATTGCCAAAGCCTTTGTTGAAGCTAAGAAAAACGGTAAAGGTCCGCGCAGAAGCATTTTGTTTATGTTGGTAACAGGCGAAGAAAAAGGCTTGCTCGGTTCCGACTACTACACGCAACATCCCATCTTCCCTTTAGAGAATACGGTTGTTAACCTAAACATTGATATGGTTGGTCGCAGAGATCCACAGCATAAAGACAGCGCACCTTATGTGTATGTAATTGGTTCTGACAGATTATCGGCTGAGTTGCATAGCTTAAGTGAAACAACTAACAATACTTATACAAAACTATTGTTCGATTACACGTATAATGCGGAGAGCCACCCTGATCGCATTTATTATAGAAGCGACCACTGGAACTTCGCTAAAAATAATATTCCCATCATTTTCTATTTCGATGGTATACACGAAGACTACCACCAACCTGGCGATGAAGTTGAAAAAATAGAATTCGATTTGATGGCCCAGCGCGCCAAGTGCGTATTCCACACTGCGTGGGAAATAGCCAACCGCGAAGGAAGAATAAAAGCAGACAAGAAATAGTATAGCTAACGTTACTTTAGAGAGACGTAAGTAATAAGACGTAAGTAGTAAGACGTAAGATTTAAGTAATAAGACGTAAGACGTAAGATTTAAGTAATAAGACGTAAGTAGTAAGACGTAAGATTTAAGTAATAAGACGTAAGACGTAAGTAGTAAGACGTTAGATTTAATTTCGATCAGTATAGGAAACAGCCCATGATGTACATCGTGGGCTGTTTTGTTTGTTACCCTAAAAAAACTAGCACAGCGTAGTAGTAGCGTTTTGGGTACACCCAATGCTAAGGCTACCCTGAATGGCATGCGCCCTGAAGAACGAATTTTCTTATTCTCTGATGAGGAAATCGTGGATAAGGCATCTGAACTACACATGCAGAAAGGCAACTGCATGAATGCCCTTGCGATAGGCAAATAAGCCAAAGCAATATGTATACTGGCCAACGCGATATGTATGCTAGCCAATGCGATATGTATGGTTGCCAAAGCAATATGTATACTGGCCAAAGTAATATGTATACAAGCCATCGCGATATGTATGCTAGCCAACGCGATATGTATACAAGCCAACGCGATATGTATCGTTGCCAACGCAATATGTATACTGGCCAATGCAATATGTATACAAGCCAATGCGATATGTATACAAGCCAACGCGATATGTATAGTAGCCAATGCGATATGTATCGTTGCCAAAGCACTATGTATACTGGCCAACGCGATATGTATACAAGCCAACGCGATATGTATAGTTGCCAACGCAATATGTATACTGGCCAAAGCAATATGTATACAAGCCATCGCGATATGTATGCTAGCCAATGCGATATGTATACAAGCCAATGCGATATGTATACAAGCCAATGCGATATGTATACAAGCCAACGCGATATGTATCGTTGCCAAAGCAATATGTATACAAGCCAACGCGATATGTATGGATGACAACGCTACTTGTATAGGAGCCGACATCCGTTTTGTACACCACGTATGGCGTTGTATAGCGTGTTTTGGTAGTTCGGTTGAATGGTTTGTTTATTACTTAGGCTGCTTACCGGTTTTTGAACTTTGCTTCTCTTACTTGTTTGTATTGTGGGCTTGTTGTGCCATACAAGGACTTTATGTATTGCTTGGTTTCTTTGGCTATGATGAGGATGCCGTTTGTTTTGTTGTAGAGGATTTTGTTTCGGGCGATGCGTGCGTTGCTTAGGGTTGTGGTGGCGGTAAGTACGGCTGTGTTTTTTGTTCTTAGCTCTGTGAGTAAGGTGTTGAGTGAGGACAGGGTTAGCTCGGTTTCGTTGGGGTTGTAGGTTGGCTCGGCTGCGAGTGTGGCCAGGAGTTGCGTGAAGTGATCGAGGAGGTTATCGTAACTTTGTTGTGCTGTTGATCTTGTTTTTTGTGGTTTTATTTCTGTATTAGTTGTGTTTGCCTCGGGTATTTCTTTTGCTTTTGCTCTTCGGCCTTGTATTTTATTGTTGGTTGTTTTGGCATCGGCTAGTGTATTTTCTGTGGCTCCGCTTACTGCTAGCGCGTTGATGATTTTTGTTGCTAATGGCCTTATTGTTTTGTAGGCGACTTCGCGGGTGTTGGTGGCGTTATCGTAATTTGTTTTGGCCACTTTTACTGCCTGTAGGCTAGCGTTGGCTGTGGCGTATTGTGTTTGCAGTGCCAGCAGTTTTAAAGATGCTTTGCTTGGGTTGTAGGCTGCTCCGTAGCTTGCGCAGTAGCTGATGAGTGTTTCGAAGGCTGCTACGTTTTTTGCATGACCTGTTTCTGTTGTGCTCGACATGGTGTTTTTTTATTACGGGGTTGAACGTTTATGTATATAGAAGCCCGTGTTGTTTAGCAGGGAGCACTTTTTAACCAACACCGTGTACGAAGTACGTTAGTTTGCTTTGACTTTTGCAAGTTGGTGGGGGATTTTTTTAGGGTTGGTTGAGGGAGACATAAGTAGCAAGACGTAAGATGTTAGATGTTTGATTGATCGTTTTGCTACTTCTTTTATAAAAAAGTCTTACCGGGGCTTTCTGTGTGTGGAAATGGTTGGTGACAACGCTGATTATAGGCTGAATGTGATATTTTTTTATTTCAAGATATTTATTTAAAATCTTTTGAAAGCACACCCTGCCGCAATGCCATTCCTTACATGTTAGTATACCAAACTATTCATTTGTTTTTTCATTTAATGTAGTTAACGCTCGGGCCGCTGGGCCTCGCAATAAACCTCACCCCTACCCTCTCCAAAGGAGAGGGAGAATTAAAAATAATTTTTCCATATCATTGAGTTTTAGTGTAATGTTTAAAAAACATGTTGCTGATAGAAACCTTTATTCTTACCGCTTTTTTTTTGACTTACTGCTTATACCTGCTAGGATATGTGTTGTTAAATCTTTGTACTTTTTTCTTAGCCTGACGGCTATGATGGCACGCGTGCGCCAGCTTAGGTATAATAAAAATGGTCGGTGACAACACCATAGTCGTTAACTTAAGGAATATTGATTTGAATTTTCTTATAGAGACAGAAGCCCCATTGGGGCAAATTTTGTAATTTTCTCCCCATAGTTTTTTTATTTTATTTTAAAA
>JAJTEH010000069.1 GCA_021298355.1 Flammeovirgaceae bacterium | reverse complement strand
CAAAATATTGAACAAGTACGTTGGTTAACAGTGCGCAAACCAAACCAAACCATTGAGAAAAAAGAAGTAGCAGCCACCAAAGGAGATTTAGCTGCTGGCACCGGAGCAAAGAAGAATACAGACTTTAGTAACGGGCCAGAGCCGATTACAATATTGCCAACACCCGATAATATGTATGGCGAATTTCGCAGCCGCTTAAACGATAAGCAAACGATCGAAAAATTAGAAAATAAAAACATGTACGAAGTAACACTAACCAATAAAGGCGGATTAGTAATGCCAGTTATATTAGAGTGGACATACAAAGACGGCTCTAAAGAAATAGACAGACTGCCTGCAGAAATATGGCGCGTGAATGAATCGCGCATTACAAAAGTATTTGTGAAAGAAAAAGAAGTTGTAAAAGTTGTACTCGATCCTAAACTCGAAACATCAGATATAAACATTACAGATAATGTTTTCCCTAAAGTAGAAACAACTTCTAAAATCGATCAGTTAAAAAAGAATTGAGATAATTAAAAAATTGAACAACAAAAAAAGAGAGGCTTGCCTCTCTTTTTTATTTAAAAGCTAATTGTGTTTTTATTTTAATGCACACCAACATTTGTAATGTTGAACATACTTATAAAGACCATATTAAAAATCCTTTGACAATGTTTCCAGTAATGGTTGTTCGTTGGTGGTTAATCGAACAACCAACAACGCATTACGATCACTGATCTTAAATCAAGAAATGCGTTTTCATCATTTCTGAAATTATAATTGAACGTTATCCAACATTAATACTTTTTCCTATTCGGTAGTTTTGGTTTCCTGTTTAAACCAACCATCAAAACCATATCGAGTTATGAAAAGTAGAACGTTGCCACTCTTCTTCTTGCTATTAATTGTTTCTAATGTAGTTGCGCAAATACCCCAACAATTAGAAAAGCAAATGCCTTATGAATATGGCCTGCTCGCCAGCCAGATGCCCCCCGAAATGAAACAGAAAATGGCGCGCATCAACCAAAGGCGTGAAGCGCTGCAGCAGCAACAGAAAAACCAAAACAGCGCGGGTGCCCGGCTGGCATCTACAAACCCGGCAGCCAGAACAAAAAGCACAGGCCAGTGGGAAAAATTGAATGGACCAACAGGTGCTGGATCAATTAGCGGAGTTTGGAGTTACAACGGAGTCTTTCTTGCTGTATCAAATTCTTCACTTTACCGATCAACAGACGAGGGAAATACCTGGGTTCCTTCCCCAAACCCTCCAGGCTATGATAAAGTAAGTAAGCTGCCTAAAATTACCAACTATTACTACGATCAATCTTATTTACACTTTGATAATGGTAGAATTTACGCTCATAATTCTAATGCTAACATGCCTGCATATTATTCTGACGACATGGGGCTAACCTGGGTATATTGGCAGCATTTAAGCGTAAAAGGAAGTAATTTGATAGTAGGTAATAAAATTATAAAAGGAGATTATTACAGCACAGATTTAGGCCAAACCTGGACTCAGATTTCTAAACCAAAGAACACTTTTAGTTCTATTATAGGACCAATTAACGGCTATTATTTCTCTTATGAAAGTACATATTCTGGGGTATATAGATCTTTGGATTTACAAAATTGGCAAGCCGCTAATAATGGTTTGCAAACATATCATGGATATTTCAGCTTGGATCATTTCTTTGCATTAGATAATATTTTATTTATTTGGGATGGCCAAGCTAACAAGATGAAGAGATCTACAGATTATGGCCAATCGTGGCATGCAGTAGTAAATCTCCCTTATGTTAGTATTTTCAATGATCATTATCAGGAAGGAAACAATTTTTACATAGCCACATCCGAAGGGTTGTTTATGTCGGTCGACTCGGGCTTAACCTGGCAAAGCATTTCTACTTATAAGGGATCTTTCCACACAATTTTTAAAAGTGGTAATAGTTTGTTTTCGCACACATGGTCAAGTGGTCTTTATCGCTCACAAGATGCTGGCCAAACGTGGCAAATTCAAAACAACGAAGGTTTAACTCCTATTTTAATTGGATTTTTGAAATTTATCGAAGAACACAATTCAGGTATTTACTTATTTAATTACTCGGGTCTGTATCGGTCTGTGGATGGTGGCGCTACCTGGAGCAAATTGCCAACGCCACCTTTTGTACCGGTTTATAATTTAGTTTTTGTTGGAAACAGAATTGTTTTTTCTTCTGGCGATGGCATTTATTATTCAGATGATTTAGGAACAACTTGGACAAAGTATGCCACTACAGATTGGGTAAATTACCTATATAGCCACAAAGGCAAATTATTTGCAGGATTATATGTAAACAACCAAAAAAAAATGATGATCTCCCACGATGCTGGCACCACGTGGACAACGCAGGGATTAGCAGATAAAAATACCATAGCAGGTGGAGGTAGTGGTTTTGCGAGCAAAGGAGATACCTTGTTTGTAATGAATTATAATAAGGGAGTTGAGTATACACTGGATTTTGGAAGTACATGGATAACCCCTGCGAACAATTATTCTTCATTTTTTGAGATTTCTGGTAATGGTGTTTGGGTTAATAAAAATGTACTTTACACAAGTAC
This sequence comes from Flammeovirgaceae bacterium, assembly GCA_021298355.1. Classification (GTDB taxonomy): domain Bacteria; phylum Bacteroidota; class Bacteroidia; order Cytophagales; family Cyclobacteriaceae; genus Chryseotalea. The sequence continues at coordinate 8,817 of JAJTEH010000069.1, read as the reverse complement.
GTTTGAAGAGGGCATGGCCATGCTCACTTCTTCTGATGGAGCTGAAAATTGGGAAGCTAATACAAACTTTCAATTAGAAATTGAATTTGTAGATATTGCTTTTTCTGGTAATTCGATAATTGTACCGTCAGCTTTAAATAATTTGGTGGTTTCCAATAACAATGGCCTAACTTGGGAGTATAAGAATGAGGGCCTTCCCACTTGGGAATGGAGCCTATGGGCAGACGGCCCAGCCTTAGTAAAAATAATTGGCAGCAAAGTTTATTTAGCAACCTGGTCGGGCAAAGTCTACACCCGCGACCTGAACACTTTAATAGACCCCACCAGCACCATTACCGGCCAGGTCTATACCGATGCCAACAACAACGGAACAAAAGACCCCGGTGAGCCAGGCATGCCCGGTGCGCTGGTAGAAGTGCAACCCGATAATGTGTTTTACCCCACCGATGCCAACGGCCACTACAAGGCCTTTACCAAAAACACAAATGCGACCATAAAGCCCATTGTGCCAGTTGCTGTAACTACCATCAGCCCCGCGCAGTATACTTTAACCTTTGCCAACGGCCCCGAAAATGTTAGCGGCAAAAATTTTGCCCTCGGCCTAACCCCCAACATAAACGATATAGCCGTAACGTTAATAATTGCCACAGCCGCCCGGCCAGGCTTTCAGTTTAAGTACACCGTTTCCTACAAAAACGTGGGTACCACCCCACGCGCCGGAACGTTACAACTTAACTACGACAGTAAACTTGAATACATAAGTGCCAGCATAGCCCCAACAGCCATCAACAACGGCAACCAGTTAGAGTGGGCGTATACCAACCTGCAACCCGGGCAGTCAGCCCACATAACAGTAACCTGTAAAGTACCCGCTAACGTTGCACTTATAGGGCAACAACTGTCATCGCTTGCCAGCGTGTTTCCGGTTGGCGATGATGTAGCCCCGGCAGACAACACCAGTTTAGCCACCCTTACCATAACAGGCTCCTACGACCCCAACGACAAACAAGTAAGCCCAACGGGTAATGGCACGCAAGGCCTTGTGCCCACAGATACCGAAGAGTTCCTCTACACCATCCGCTTTCAAAACCTAGGCACCGATACGGCCTTTACAGTATCAGTAATAGATACACTTAGCTATGCACTAGATGCAGGTAGCTTAAAAATGGTATCGGCCAGCCACACAAACACCTTCGTGATAGACAAAGGCGTAATAAAATGGCAATTCGATAACATCAAACTTCCACATGCTGCAAAAGATGAACCGGGTAGCCACGGGCAAATTACATACACAGTAAAACCTAAAGCCAATCTGCCAGAAGGCACAACCATCACCAACAAAGCCGACATCTATTTCGACTTTAACCCAGCGGTTACCACCAACACTGTAACCAACACATTTATAGCAACCCCCACGCTTGAGTTTACAAACACTTTAAAACAATATGGCGATAGCTTTACCCTAAACGCCAACACCAACAGCACAGGCACAGTAACCTACAGCATAGAAAACGATGGAACCCATACAGGAGCGTTATTGCTAAGTGGAACAAACAACCAACAAGCTACAGCCACAAAAGCAGGCACTGTAAAAGTAATGGCAACAGTAAGTGCATCGGGGCTTTACCAACAAGCAAGTAAAAGTATTATAGTAACCATAAACAAAGCAACACTAACGGCAAAAGCAGAAAACAAAACAAGAAAGTATGGCGAAGCAAACCCAACAACCACGTTGGCCTATACTGGGTTTTTACCTACCGATAACGAAAGCAGTTTAGATACACCCCCTACAGCGAGCATAGCAGCTACAGCAACACCAACAGCACCGGCAGGCAGCACACATGTTATTTCACTTACAGCAGGAGAAGATGATAATTACGCTATCGTACACGAAAACGGCATACTTACAATAACACAAGCCAGCCAAACAATAAACCTTGCCAGCCTATCTAACAAATTAAACACGGCTGCACCCTTTACAATTACAGCAACGGCAAGCTCAGGCTTACCGGTAAGTCTAACCATAACAAGCGGCCCGGCAACAATAACAGGCACAACCCTAACATTAACAGGCAACACAGGCACGGTGGTAGTAAAAGCAACACAAGGCGGAGATAACAATTACACAGCGGCAAACCCTGTTACACAAAGTTTTGAAGTAGAAAAAGATGTTGTGTTAGGAGCAGAGCAGCAAAACGACACAGAACTAAAAATATACCCGAACCCGACAACCGACATATTAAAAATAGAGAATAAAAGAAAAGTAAAAGCCACACTAAGCATAAGCGATGTAAACGGGAGAATAGTTAAAGCAGCAACGCTAGAGCAAGCTTACACAGAACTAGACATACACACACTACCAGAAGGAATTTATACTATTAAGATAGAAAACAACCAAGTTCAGAAAGTGTATAGAATCGTGGTGGGAGGAAAATAAGTTTTAATATTTGTACGATCTTCGTTGATGGTTATTCGAAAAACGAACAACCAACAACGAAATCCGATCAACATTTTTTTAATCTTACATCTTGCTACTAAAGTCTTACGTCTGATACAAGCGTTTTCATCATTTATAAAACTATAATTGAACGTTATGCAACATTAATCCTTTTACCAATTCGGTAGTTTTGGTTTCCTGTTTTAGCTATCCAAACAAAACCAAACCGGGTTATGAAAAGTAGAACCTTGCCACTCTTCTTCTTGCTAGTAATTGTTTCTAATGTAGCTGCGCAAATACCCAAACAATTAGAAAAGCAAATGCCTTATGAAAATGGCCTGCTCGCCAGCCAGATGCCCCCCGAAATGCAGCAGAAAATGGAGCGCATCTACCAAAGGAGTGAAGCGCTGCAGCAGCAACAGAAAAACCAAAACAGCGCGGGTGCCCGGCTGGCATCTACAAACCCGGCAGCCAAAGCAAGTAGTGTAGGGCAGTGGGAAAAACTTAGTGGACTAACAGGTGCAGGCAGGATAGATAAAGTATTTAACCACAACGGTATCTTTCTGGCTGTTTCAGATACAACTCTTTATCGATCTACTGACCTTTGAAAATTTATTACTGCATAACGGTAGAATGTATGCCTATTCCTGGCTGAGTAATAAGCTAGCTTATTACTCAGATGATATGGGGCTTACCTGGGTTTTATGGCAACAATTAACTCCGGCCGGAAAAATTCTTTTTTTAGATAATAAACTCTTTAAGGGTAATAACTACAGTACAAATAATGGGCAAACATGGATTCAATTTCCAATGCCCAACCCCAGCTATAGCACTTTAAGCGGATTAGCAGGTGGATATTATTTTATGATAAGTAGTAATGGGATATACAGATCAACCGACTTGCAGAATTGGGAATTGCACTCCAGCGGGCTGAGTAAAGCAAGTGGGGAAAATTATTTTAACCTGGATGATTTTATAATAGTTGGAAACCACCTCTTGGTTTATGATAAAATAGCAGACTTGTTAATGATATCTTCCAATTTCGGGCAAACATGGAGTGCAGCAATTCCAAAGATGAGGGATGATTATGGCATAAGAGATTATTTCATTGAGGGTAACAATATTTACATTGCTATGAATGATGGCCTTTTTATGTCCAATGATAATGGAGCTACTTGGCAATCAATAACAACATTTGGTAGTACAGTAAATCACACAAGTAATGTATTTTTTAAACATAACAATAATTTGTTCACCTCAGTTTTAGCCAGTGGCCTTTATCGCTCACAGGATATGGGCCTGACTTGGCAAGCCCAAAATAATCATGGGTTAGAGCCTATGCTCGTAAGTTGGGGTTTTATGGAGGAGCATAATTCTGGCTTATACTTATATGGTTACTCCGGATTATGTCGCTCTACAGATGGAGGTCAAACTTGGCAAAAACTGCCCACACCACCATTTTTATCAGTAATTAACCTTGTTTTTGTTGGGAACCGGATTGTGGTAACATCATATGACGCAATCTACTATTCAGATGATCATGGCAATACCTGGACAAAGTCTGTTTCGGCTCCAACAAAACTTACGCGTATGCACAGTCATAACGGAGTATTATATGCGGTATCTTCATCTTCCGCGGTTTATAAATCTACTGATGGAGGCGTTAATTGGTCTCTCATAAATTTTGGTTCTGTGTTTTCTAATTCACCGGTAAATGCTATTGCTTATGTTTTCGGCTTCGCTAGCAAGGGCGATACACTTTTTCTGGCTAATGATTTTGTCGGTGTTATTTATACCACTAACGAAGGAAATACATGGACAGTACCAAACAATAATCTTATTAACTCAACTCAGGATTTTGGTAGTTATGGTTTAAAACTAAATGATAATAAACTTTACTTGTTGTCAGATTTCGGTTCTTTATTGGTTTCTTCAGACTGGGCAGAAACATGGTCTGTCTTTTCGAAGGAGCCTATCCCTTCTGAGTTTTATGACATAGTATTTGCTGGTAATTCTTCAATTGTTAGTCAATATGGTGGCATAGCTGTTACAAATGATAATGGAAATACTTGGGAGTATAAAAATGAAGGACTTCCTTTTTCCTACCCTACTCCTAATTATGATGGAACCGCTTTTAGTAAAGTTGTAGGCAACAAAGTTTATTTAGCAACGTGGTCGGGTAAAGTCTACACCCGCGACCTCAATACTTTAATAGACCCCACCAGCACCATTACCGGTCAGGTATATAACGATGTTAATAACAACGGAACAAAAGACCCCGGTGAAGCAGGCATGCCCGGAGTGCTAATAGAAGTGCAACCCGATAATGTGTTTTACCCCACCGATGCCAACGGCTACTACAAGGCCTTTACTAAAAACACAACTGCAACCCTAAAGCCCATTGTGCCAGTTGCTGTAACTACCATCAGCCCCTCTCAGTATGCCCTACCCTTTGCCAACGGCCCGCAAGATATCACAGGCAAAAATTTTGCTCTCGGCCTAACCCCCAACATAAACGATATAGCCGTAAAGTTAGTTAATGCCACGGCCGCTCGGCCCGGCTTTCAGTTTAAGTACACGGTTTCCTACAAAAACATAGGCACTACCACGCGTACCGGAACAGTACACCTTAACTACGACAGTAAACTTGAGTATATAAGTGCAAGCCTGGCCCCAACAGCCATTAACAACGGCAACCAAGTAGAGTGGGCCTATACCAACCTGCAGCCCGGGCAAACAGCCAATATAACAGTTACTTTTAAAGTGCCCGCTAACGTTGTTCTTATAGGGCAACAGCTATCTTCACTTGCTAGCGTATTTCCGGTTAACGATGATGTAACCCCTGCAGATAATACCAATTTAGCCAACCTTACCATAACAGGCTCATACGACCCCAACGATAAACAAGTAAACCCAACAGGTAATGGCGCTCAAGGCCTTATACCAACCAATACCGAAGAGTTGCTATACACCATTCGCTTTCAAAACTTAGGTACCGATACGGCCTTTACCGTTTCTGTAGTAGATACACTTAGTCAAGCATTAGATGCAGGTAGCTTAAAGATGGTATCGGCCAGCCACACAAATAGCTACGTAATAGACAATGGCGTGGTAAAATGGCAATTCGATAACATCAAACTTCCACATGCTGCTAAAGATGAACCGGGTAGCCACGGGCATATTACCTACTCAGTTAAACCTAAACTCAGTTTGCCAGAGGGCACAACCATCACCAACAAAGCCGACATCTATTTCGATTTTAACCCACCCATTACCACCAACACGGTAACCAATACATTTAATATTGTACCAACAATTCAATTTTCTACTAGTATAAAACAATATGGCGATAGCTTTACCCTAAACGCCAACACCAACAGCACAGGTACTATTACGTACAGCCTTGTAAACGATGGAACCAATACAGGTGCATTATCACTAAATGGCCCAAACAACCAACAAGCCACAGCCACAAAATCGGGTATAGTAAATGTAATGGCAACAGTAAGTGCATCGGGGCTTTACCAACAAGCGAGCAAAACTATTTTAGTTACCATAAACAAAGCAACACTTACAGCAAAAGCAGAAAACAAAACAAGAGCGTATGGCGCAGAAAACCCATCAGCAACGGTATCCTATACGGGGTTTTTACTTTCCGACAACGAAAGCAGTTTAACTACACCACCCAAGGCAGCCCTTGCACCTACAGCCACTGCCACATCACCGGCAGGAAGCACGCATGTTATCTCACTTACAACAGGAGAAGACGATAATTATTCTATTTTACACGAAAATGGCATACTTACCATAACACAAGCCAGCCAAACAATAAACTTTGCCAGCATATCTAACAAATTAAATACAGCCGCGCCATTTACAATTACGGCAACGGCAAGCTCTGGCTTACCGGTAGCATTTGCAATAGAAAGCGGCCCTGCTAAAATTGCAGGCACAACCATAACATTAACAGGCAACACGGGCACGGTAGTAGTAAAAGCAACACAAGTCGGAGATAATAATTACACAGCGGCCAGCCCTGTTACGCAAAGTTTTGAAGTAGAAGAAGATGTTGTGTTAGGAGCAGAGCAGCAAAACGACACAGAACTAAAAATATATCCGAACCCGGCCAACGATATTTTAAAAATAGAGAATAAAAGAAAAGTAAAAGCCACGCTAAGCATAAGCGATGCACAGGGAAAAACAGTTAAAACAGCAACACTAGAACAAGCGTACACAGAACTAAACATACACACACTACCACAAGGAATTTATACAGTAAAAATAACCTACAACAAGGAACAGATAGTTTACCGAATAGTGGTGGGTGGCAAGTAATTAAGTTTTAAGCAGACTTTTTTGTATGAAAAAAACTTTAGTAGCAAGACTTTATAAAGGAGATTAGTTAGACTTACGTTTTACTACTTATGCTTAACCCTACATAAATATATTGTTTGCCCAATGGCTAAAGTATTAAATAAAGAATGCAGAGTTTTTTTAGGAGGCCGATAATGTTTTCCCTAAAGTAGAAACAACTTCGAAAATCGATCAGTTAAAAAAGAATTGAGGTAATTAAAAAATTGAACAACAATTTAATTTTACCATCGGTACCAACTACCACTACGGCACGTGCATCTAAACCTTCGAAAGCGCCAGAAGTAATTTCAATTCCATACGTTTTAGAAAAACCTTTGTTTCTGAAATCAGATAGGGTAACAACGTTATTTAATCCTTCTGCACCGCAAAATCTTTTCATAGCAAAAGGTAAATCTTTAGAAATACAAAGCACAACGGTGTTTTGCAGATTGGCAGCTTCTGCATTAAACTTACGTACCGAAGTAGCGCATACTCCTGTATCCACGCTAGGGAAAATATTCATCACAATATTTTTTCCGGCATAATTTTGCAGCGAAACTTCTGCCATATCTGCTGCATTTACAAGTTTAAAATCCGGTGCAGATGTTCCGGCAACGGGTAACTCTCCGTTGGTAGTGGCAGGTTTTCCGCCTAATGTAATGTTGGCCATACTGAAAAGTGGGTTAAAAAAATAAAACCTAAAAATAAGTCTCTTTGTTCAATTACTTGGGTAAATAGGAATAATCAACAGCTACTTGCAACATGGCTTTTAAACCGATAAGCATAGCTCGTTCATCTAACATAAAGTCGGGGGTGTGATGCGCTGGTGCTTTTTCAGGGTTTGCATCAGGAGGGCAAGCGCCAATAAAGAAAAAGAAGCCGGGCACCTTTTTTTGATAATAGGCAAAATCTTCGGCACCTGTTTGGGCATTAATGCGTACAACGTTTCCTTCTCCGGCAGCTTTCTGTAAACTGGCAACCATTTTTTCTGTAAGCTCAGGATCGTTGTAGGTAACAGGCGTTTTTTTATCGATTGTTACCTCGGCACGAGCACCACTAGCCTCGGCAATTTTTGTGGCAGTTAGTTTTATCTTTTCATGTATTTTGTCTTGCATATCGGTATCGAGTGTGCGAATGGTGCCGGCCATCTCGGCATACTCGGGTATAATGTTTTCGCGAATACCAGCCTGAATACGACCAACCGTGATAACGGCTGCTTCTTTGGGGGCAGAGCCATGCGATTGTTCTCCATATACTTTAATCATAAACCAATCCGAAGCAGCCATAGTGCCTGCCGGCCGGTATGTGATTAATCCTAATTTAGTGATAGCACTAACATGCAGGCCAAAAATTACATCTACTTTGGGATTATCTAGTACACCTTGTTTCACCATTAAGTTGGCACCGCCTTCTTCACCGGCTGGTGGTCCTTCTTCGGCAGGTTGAAAAATAAATTTGATGGTGCCTTTTAATTCTTGCCTGTTAGCAGCTAAAATTTCTGCGGCAGCCATTAGTATGGCCACATGCGAATCGTGCCCGCAGGCATGCATTACTCCGGTTTCTTGTCCGTTGAAAACAGTTTTTTCTTTCGAAGCAAAAACAAGGCTGTTGCGTTCGGTTACAGGCAGTGCGTCCATGTCTGCACGAAGAGCAATTACCGGTCCGGGTTTTCCACCTTTTAGAATGCCTACTACGCCTGTGTGTGCAACACCCGTTTGTACTTCGATACCAAGCGATTTTAAATGGGCGGCTACTTTAGCCGAGGTTTTGAATTCGCGGTTCGATAGTTCCGGAAACTGATGCAGATCTCTGCGCCAGCCTATCATCTTTTGTTCTATAGCAGCGGCTTGTTGTGTAAGCTTAGCTTGCAATTTTGGATTTACCTGCGCATGGGCGGGCATCAGAAAAATAAACAGAAGAATTACAACAATACTTTTTTTCATAGTTTTCTGGTTTGGGAATACAGTAGAGTAAATTAGCAATTACTAAACGTTAAGCCAATTTAATTTATGCCTTGGATAAAAATT
>JAJTEH010000068.1:1586-7536 GCA_021298355.1 Flammeovirgaceae bacterium | reverse complement strand
GCCAGATTTGTATAAAGACAATAGCCAAAACAAATGCATGAATATTTTATTTATCTGTAGCAAAAACGAGTGGAGAAGCAGAACAGCTGAAACTATTTTTAAGCACAACCAAAATCATGATTTTCGATCTGCCGGAACTTCGCAAGAAGCCAGAGTGAAAGTAAACGAAAAACTTATGCATTGGGCCGATCTCATATTTGTAATGGAGAAGAAACACAAACAGAGATTGGAGGAAAAATTTGGCGATTTACTCCATGACAAAGACATGGTTATTTTAAACATCGAAGACAATTATCGATACATGGATGAGGAGTTAATTCAAATACTTACTGCAAGTGTAAATCCATATCTCGGAATATGTGATGAGTGAAGGAAGATGAAAGCAAATGATAGGCAACAGCTAATTGTAATGTAAACAGAAATAAACTATCTGAATTTTAATCTCGCATCATTTAAACAATCAAAACATTAACTTCGATAAAATATAAGTTGTGGAATTGGTAATGCATTGGTTTTTATTTCTACTTATCTAAAGTATTATTCTTCTATAGAATTGTACGAAGTATTTAGAAGAACAAATTTATGACGAGCCCAAGATTTTTAAAATTCATTGTTACTGCAATTGTGTTATTGATTGTTCTCAGTTTTATAGGTTGGGAACATTTTCATGGAGGAGTTGTAAGCCATCACATATTAAATCAAAAAAATCTACCTGCTATTTCTAACTGGTGGGGTGTGGTTGTTCTGCCAATTTTCACCTGGTTTTTACTGAGTAGAATAGAAAAGAGATTTAATCAAGAAAGTAGTAAACAGCTAGCGACAAAAAAATTTATTCAAAAAACTTTATTGCTGTTCGTCTTGGGATTTTCGCTCGGGCTTGCCCTCGCACTTTCTTTTGTTAATGAGTATCAACCTTTCTTAGAAAACGTGTTGCTTATCTTTTTAATTCTAAGTTTTATTTTCCCCATTTATTTTGCTGAATGTATTCTAGGTTTTGTTCTGGCCATGACTTTTACTTTCGGTGCTATTCTTCCTATTGTTTTTATTTTGGTTATGGCATCCATAGGTGCGATTATCTATAAATGGATTCGGCCCTTTATCATTCAATCGGTTAAAAAACTCCGGAAGACTTACCATTAGGGAGTAGATTATTTCAGGTAATCAAATTATGATGTATCGTACGTGCTTTAGATGCTGGTAAAGCGTAAATAAGTATAAAGCAGATCGAGACAAATGAATTCCTCAGCCTGTCTCGCCAAATCAGGTATTCACAGTTCAAATATTTTATGGTATATTCAATTACATTTTCTTTTATATAGAAAGGAGTAGATACTTCATCTCACCTTTTTTAAAACAGAAAAGATTATAACCGATGAACTAAACATGTAACAAGTACATATCCACATACCTAACCCTAAACATACCCATATGAAACACTTCTTTATTTTCGCATTCGTTTGCCTTGGCCACGTTTGCTTCGGACAAATTTTAGTAGCCGGCACAGATATCAATAAACTTGAGCCGGGCACACACATACAGGTTGAGGCCGCTTATTATACAGGCGCAAAACTAAGAGTGTCTGTAGATTACGGACAAGAACTAGATGGAAGAAATGTTAAACAGGTTACAATAGATGAAGGCGATGGAAAGAAAGAATTTAATTCGCCTACGCATGCTCTGAATTTCTTTTTAACCAATGGCTGGGAGTTAGTTGATACAAATGTTGTTTTAGCTGAAGCGCGTGTGTATCATTTCGTTTTTAAAAGAAAACGATAACCCTACTAACGCGCATGTTATGTGGTGAAATGTGTTTATTCAGCCATGGTAATAACCCAATGCGTTTGTATGAGAAAAACAAAATGAATAGCTCAACATTCGGGGGAGGGAAGTAATTTCTGTGCTAGATGGTGGGATGGGTATTCATTTCCAATTACACCTAATACTGTTAAAAATGTTATCAAATGAGAAAAAATCCGAATTTCGGAAAATTCAATTCGAAGTATTCATTAGGTCAGTTTCATATTTCTGCGTTTTTCTTTATGGCTATATGATCTTTCGGGGCTTGATAGAGACCTCTATTTTAGGTGAAGCTGAAGTTATCAATCATTTAAAACAAAATTATAACTATCATGAACTGTTATTAGGATGGATAATAGCGGTAGGTAGTATTTTTGTCCCAATCACGGTAATCTATACGTTTGCCTTTGGAGCTAAGAAAAACCCAAATTTCAAGATTGTTATTTCTGCGGTGCTACTGGTTATTTTATTTCTAGAGTTGTTTGTTTTGGTTCGTCAGGCGGGTTTGTAAAAGATAATACTACTATTGCTTATGTAGTGAGGTTGGTCGTGCGGTAATGTAATCGAAAGCCCCGCTTGTGCTCAGCTAATAACTTCTGTTTATGCCTTCATTTTTTACTGTATATAAAAATGAGATAGTGCTATCATTCATTCTATTCGTGTACATCGTTAAGCGAATACATGCTAGAACCACCGCCCGATTCCGAACGCTTAATTCCGATAATGACTGTAATCGGTCAACGCGTTCTTTATTTTTAACCTAAATTCAAGGTTTATGAGCTGGCACTTTAATTGAAACCAAGCAACAGGCACAAGCCTAACCCTCTATTACTATGCTAACGAACTTTTTTAAAATCACGCTTCGTACCTTTTTAAAAAGCCCGGTTTTTTCCATCATCAACATCACGGGTCTGTCGTTAGGCATTATGGCGTTTATCCTCATTTTGCAATATGTAGGGTTCGAGCGAAGCGTAAATACCTTTCATGCAAACAGCAACGAGCTGCATCGGGTGTTGTTCGAAAATACTAACGGTTCGGTATACGACTATAGCGCGCCCATCATTGGGCCAACCATCAAACAAAATTTTGCTGACGTAAAGTCTTATTGCCGTGTTATTGCACAACCCTTTGTAAATGGCATTTGCACGCTTAAAGAAGGTGAAGAAGAAAAAATTTTCCAGCAAACAAACGTTGCTTACACCGATGATACCTTCTTTAGTTTATTTTCTTTTCCGGTTGTAGCCGGTAATGTGGCGCAGTTAAGCGAACCCAATACAACGGCCCTTTCGGTTTCTACTGCGAAAAAATATTTTAACGATGCATCTCCGCTAGGTAAAACCATCGGTTTTAATAACGAATTCGGAAATCACCTGTACAGAATTGTAGCTGTGTACGAAGATTTCCCGCCCAACTCTGATCTGCAATTCGAGCTTATCCACTCCATACAAACTTTAGCCAACCCTGCTGTAATTGGAAATAGTCAATGGGCAAGTTTAGAAGGCACCTCCTCTTTTTTAACAACATATATACTAACCGAGAAGCAAACCGATATTGCTAATCTTGAACTAAAAATGAACGAGCTAAAAAAGAAGCTCGATCCGCAAGGCGAAGAAAAAGTATTGCTACAACCTTTACGGTATATGCATTTGGCCGCATCGCTAAACGATAAACAAGCACACACAGGCAACGTAGGGTTTGTTTATTTGCTAAGCGGCATTGCTTTATTAATATTGGTTATTGCTTGGTTCAACTACATTAACCTAAGCACGGCATCGGCCCTTACACGTGCCAAAGAAATTGGCATCAGAAAAGTAGTGGGCGCCAGCAAAGCTCAACTTATCTTTCATTTTTTAGGCGAATCTTTTTTATTAAACACCATCAGCTTTATACTGGCTTTAGGTGCTGTTAACATTTTTCAGATTTTTTTTAACGATTTAATCGGCATAAAACTTTCTCTTACAGCCTTAACCCAAACATCTGTATTAGTAACAGGTCTTCTCATTTTTATCTTCGGAGCTTTAGCATCCGGGGCCTACACCGCTTTTGCCCTTTCATCTTTTCAACCGGCACAAACACTTAAAGGCGTGTTTAGCAAATCAACCCAGGGTTTAGCCTTGCGCAAGCTATTGGTGGTATTTCAGTTTTCGGTTTCTGTTTTGCTAATAGCAGCAACGTTGGTTATGAACAAGCAACTAACTTACATGCGCACCGAAAACCTAGGCATGAACATCGACCAACTGATGGTTATGACGTACTCGCGCATGGGGGTAGATAGTACTTTTTCTAAACGACACGAATCGTTTAAAAATGTTTTAGCACAAAAGAGTTACATAGAAGCGTACAGCAGTTCGGCCAATGTGCCCGCTAACGGCTACAATTATTCTACCAGCGGCATCACAAAGCAAAATCCACAACCTGGCGATGAAAAGAGAGGATACTCCATACTATATGTAGACGATCAGTTTTTTGCTACGTACCAGATTGCGCTTGCTGCCGGTTCGTTTTTCACAGAAGAAATTTGCAGAAGTTCCAACGGAAAAAACAGTTACCTTATTCTGAACGAAAGTGCTGCTAATCAGCTAGGATTTTCATCTGTTGAACATGCAGTAGGAAAAATTATTAAATGGAACGACACCGAAGCAGAAGTTTATGGCGTAGTAAACGATTACCACCATCAATCTCTAAAGGAAAAAATTGAGCCTACTGTTTATGTACCCAAAAGCGCAGGAAGTTTCTTTACGGCAAGGTTAAAAACAACCGATTACCAAATGGCCATACAAGATTTGCAAACTTCGTTCAAAGAATTTTTCCCAGGCAATCCGTTCGATTTCTTTTTTGTTGACGAAAAGTTTAACCAACAATATCGTTCGGAAGATCAGAACCAGAGAATTTTTATTTCCGCTTCGTGCCTGGCCATCTTTATAGCTTGTTTGGGTTTATTTGGCTTAGCCACTTTTACGGTACAACAACGCACCAAAGAGATAGGCCTGCGCAAAGTAATGGGCGCAAGCCTAACCCAACTTACCACTTTGCTATCGCGCGATTTTATTTTTCTTGTTTTATTGGCTTTCGTTATCAGCACGCCATTAGCAGCATGGGCCATGCAACAATGGCTAAGCCAGTTTGCCTACCAAACCGATTTAAGTATTTGGGTATTTGTAGCGGCAGGCGCTCTGGTAACACTCATTGCATTTCTCACCATCAGTTTGCAAACCCTTAAAGTAGCCACTGCCAACCCCGTAGATAGTTTACGGAGCGAGTAATTTTTAAGGATAAGGAAGAATTTCTTTTTACGGGAGAGGGCCTCATCCCTAAATCCCTTCTCCAAAGGAGAAGGGACTTTTATTTTTTCTTTTTAGGTAAGAGTTTTCTTTTTACGAGAGAGAGCCTCATCCCTAAATCCCTTCTCCAAAGGAGAAGGGATTTTGATATTTTTTGTTGAGGCGGGAGATTTCTTTTTACCCAAGCTAGCTTTCTTTTCTACATAGCTAACTTTCTTTTTTACATAGCTAACTTTCTTTTCTACATAGCTAGCTTTCTTTTCTACATAGCTAACTTTCTTTTTTACATAGCTAACTTTCTTTTTTACATAGCTAGCTTTCTTTTCTACATAGCTAACTTTCTTTTCTACATAGCTGACTTTCTTTTTTACGGAGCTAACTTTCTTTTTACCATAGCTAACTTTCTTTTTTACATAGCTAGCTTTCTTTTTACGGACGCGAGTTTCCTTTTTACGGACGCGGGTTTTCTTTTTACGGAAGCTAACTTTCTTTTTACGGACGCGGGTTTTCTTTTTACGGAAGCTAACTTTCTTTTTACGGACGCGAGTTTTCCTTTTACGGAAGCTAACTTTCTTTTTACGGAAGCTAACTTTCTTTTTACAGACGCGAGTTTTCTTTTTACGGAAGCTAACTTTCTTTTTACAGACGCGAGTTTTCTTTTTACGGAAGCTAACTTTCTTTTTACGGACGCGGGTTTTCTTTTTACGGATGCTAACTTTCTTTTTACGGATGCTAGTTTTCTTTTTACGGACGCGGGTTTTCTTTTTACGGAAGCTAACTTTCTTTTTACGGATGCTAACTTTCTTTTTTAGGTAGCTTACTTTCTATTTCAGGTAGGTAGTTTTCTTTATTAGGTAGCTCATTTTCTCTTT
>JAJTEH010000068.1:0-1580 GCA_021298355.1 Flammeovirgaceae bacterium | reverse complement strand
TTTCTTTTTACGGAAGCTAACTTTCTTTTTACGGATGCTAACTTTCTTTTTTAGGTAGCTTACTTTCTATTTCAGGTAGGTAGTTTTCTTTATTAGGTAGCTCATTTTCTCTTTCGGGTAGGTAACTTTTTTTAGGCGTGTTGGTGGCTGCTTGGGCTATAGCGCAACTTTACCTTATGCTTTATTCACGTGCTGAGTGTCTCTTGCGTGTGACGTTGAGTACGTAAAGCTTGGGTATTAGTAGTTGGTAGTGTTTTTCTTATCCTTTGGCTATGGTGGAATGGGTGTGCCAGCTAAGATATGGTTCAAGCTATACAAGTAGAATGCGTTCATGGGTTAAAATGATTAAGCCCAGTCAAGTGTTATAACTTGACTGCAATTTGCTTATCATTTAATTGTGTTTTGGCAACCTCGAAATGCGTGCGCTTGTTTGGCAGCACGCATCCACCACAGGCCATACGTATACACACACGTTATACAGCGCAAAAGAACGGAAATACAGGGTCCGGCTATCCGCTAAACGCTTCCCTCGGTTATATTTGGCCAAGTTTATTCCGAGCGCAGCCTCGGAAGGCTTTTCGTGCAGACCGTAGCGTCTGCATCCCTCACGCGAAAAATGAAAGGAATAAATAGTCCATATCCAAAACGTAGCGACTGCCCCACCTCACACAAAAAAGCATTTAAGCAAAGGCAGTAAATATTGGCAGAGGCGACAAATATGTTGTATAAAAATATATTAACTTTAAACATGGATGTGCATCAACCCGAAGTGCGGAGTTACAACATGAGCCAGATAAAAGGCAAGAATACAAAGCCCGAAATTATGGTCAGAAAGTTTCTTTTCTCTAAGGGTTTTCGTTACAGGGTACACGTAAAAAGTCTTACCGGAAAACCAGATATTGTTTTAAAGAAGTATAACACAGCGATATTTATTCACGGCTGTTTCTGGCACGGACACAAGAACTGCAAATATTTTGTTATACCTAAAACAAGAACCGAGTGGTGGTTGAATAAGATTAAAAGAAATAAGTTATCAGATGAGAAATATATCAAACTTCTGGAAAAGGATTCCTGGAACGTTTTAACGATATTTGAATGTGAGTTAAAACCCTTAAGCAGGGAAAGAACTTTTAACAATCTTCACCAAACATTATTGAAAATTTCTGGTAATGAGTAGCATGACATATATCGATCTCTTTGCGGGTTCCTCAGCCTTGTCGGAGGGTTTTGTCCGTGAAGGGTATAAACCAATAGCTCATGTTGAAATGGATGAAAATGCCTGCGATACAATCAGAACGAGATTGGCATTTCATTATTTAAAGGCGAAAGGTAAAGAAGATGAATATTTTAGATACTTGAAAAAGGAAATTAATCGAGATAAACTTTGGAGTTATTTGCCCAAGCGAGATTTAGAATCAGTTATCAATACAGAAATTTCAAATAAAACAATTGCTGGTATATTCAATAAAATTGATGATCAGGTAGGCAGTAGGAAAAAAGTTGATTTGATTATTGGTGGTCCTCCTTGTCAGGCATATTCGTTAGTAGGCCGTAGCCGCGATCCAAATGGAATGAAAGGA
>JAJTEH010000011.1 GCA_021298355.1 Flammeovirgaceae bacterium | reverse complement strand
TATCCTCTTTATTTAGAATTGACTCATCTCTAAGTCCAATACAAACATTTGCTAAATCATTCGTATCTAACCTAAATATGGTCCGCTATCAATTACATTATTTCAATGAACGTTGCAGTTTGAATTTTCATTCTTACTACCTGATGCTTGTAAAAGATTTAACTTTTTAAAGCTTTTCACCCTATTCCATCTGAAAGGGGTTGCAAAAGTATTATTCGTTTTACCTATTTGCAAGTACTTTACAAAATATTTTTTTGTTTGGTGCTTTTCGCAAATGGGCCTCAAAAGTAATACCCAAGCTTAATAATGCAAGTCAAAAGCGTAAAATTTTATCCACAAAGTGGTTTTTAGACTTTACTTATTGTTGTTTACCTCTTTTGAATAAGGGTACTGTAGAACAAGGTTCGCCAAACATTATACTGTTTGCTATTGGCCTTAGCTTATTTACTACTTCAACAAATAGAGATGGTGGTACATTTATTTTGCTGCAACCTTTAATAACAATTTTAGAATTAGAGTATTGCGCCCAATCAATTTCAGCAATTTTCTCTTTAAATAATTCTGTTTCTAAATCTTCTAACGTTCCGAAAACTACTTTTTTTGCGAAAGGAGAAACATGAATTGCTACCAACATGTAAGCCCAAGTTGGAATAATCGCATCTACTGAACACGTTATAGCTACAAATTTGTTTTCGAAGGATTGCCAGTTTTCAGCACTAACATATTGTCTTAAATCCTTTTCGCGCAAAATTTGACCCTGAAAAAGTAAGTCTTTTATATCTATTGCTGCTCTTTCGCCTTCAGTATAATATTTTTCTAAATCGAAGGTGATAATGCTACTGTTGGCCACTCTGTTAACTATCTCTTCACTTTTCATAACTCTCTCTTTTGATTACAGGAGGAAACAATGGCTTGGTGCTCTTTTTAACTTGAAAATCTTTTAAATAGAATGGCTCGAACTCAATCAAGTTTTCATGCTTGCCTTTTTTCCATAATTCAAAACCTAGTTGAGCAATTGCTGCAGCCTTTGGCTTTATATTGTTTAAGAAAATTGCTTTATCAGATTTTATCCACGCTTTGCTTTTTTCTGCACCAGAACCAAAGAATGCGATTGAACCTTCCATTAAATAGTTTTCGAAAGTATTTGGTTCCAAAACACAGGATGTTGTTGATAAAATTTCCTCGTGCGTGGAAGTCCTTACAAGTTTAGTGTATACTTCCGTTCTTCGGGCATCTATCATCGGGCATAAAAAGGTGGCTTCTGAATCTTTAACCTGACTTATCAACGCATCTAAGGTGTTTATAGCGATTAATGGAATTCCTAATGCAAAGCACATTCCTTTTGCGGTGGAAGTACCAATTCTCAGGCCTGTGTATGATCCTGGACCAGCAGATAAGAATATGCCGTTAAGTAAGGCTGGCTCAATTTTATTTTCATGCAGTATGTCATCTATTAATAATGTAAGTTCAGATGCATGTGAATTAGGCGTTGATGCTCTACGTTCTGAAATAAGATTGTTATTCTTGCTTAAAACAACTGAGCAAATTTCTGAAGATGTTTCTATGCTTAAGAAAATTTCCATTTTTTACTTTTGGCTAAGGATTTTCAAAAATGTGCTTTTATCTTCTACCAAAGTTTTAGCCTGAATGAATAATGGGTCTTGAGGTAATGTAACTGAGAATAATCCTTTATTCAAGTGTAGATGAAATGCCACTTGCTGAGCGAGTAAGTGTTTTACTTCTTTTTTGTGTTTATCCAGATCGGTGGATTCTTGTTTTTCTATTGTTGCTTGCAAGGTATTCAAGTGGTTGCCTAACTCCTCACTGAGCTTATCCTTTTGAATAGCTTTCTTTAATTCTGATAAATATCCTGTTAATGGTGATTTATATTTATACCCTTGTTTTTTTAACCAATTTACAAACTCCACGTATGTGGCGTCAGAAATTTCGATTTGTTCGGGATCAGTATTTTTGGTTTTAATTTGTGAATTAGCGAAATAAGTTACAAAATCAAAAAAATAACCTTCTTCAATAAGTTGATTTAACAATGCTGGATAGGTTTGTTGTTTTATTATGATATCAGGAGTTAATCCATTATCTGCATAAACAGTTCTTCCTCCTATTGTTTTATACTCGACTTTTATTGAGTCGGTATATCGAGTTGCAGTGCCATCTTTATTCCGGACTGTGTAGTTTACTGATTGAATGCATCTTCCACTTGGAATATAATAGCGCGCTGTTGTAATTTTTAACTGTGTGTTATATGCCAATGGTTTGGTTACTTGAACTAAACCTTTGCCAAATGTTTGAGAACCTATGAGGATGGCTCTGTCGTGATCTTGCAAAGCTCCGGCCACTATTTCGCTGGCTGATGCACTTCCTTCGTTTACTAAAACTAAGATTGGAATAGTAGTATCTAGTGGTGCATTAAGTGTAAAGAATTTTGCATTAGAATTATCTGCTCTACCTTTAGTTTCTACAATTAGCGTATTCTTGGGTAAAAAAATGTTACTGATATTAACTGCTTCGTGTAATAAACCTCCCGGGTTATCTCTAAGATCTAAAACAAGACTAGTAATACTTTGATTTTTCAATTCTTTGAATGCATCTATAACTTCTTTGGATGCACCTTGTGTAAATTCATCAAGTTTTATATAACCAATGTTGGTGTTAAGTTTAAGGTAACAACTTACATTCCGGATTGCTATTTTTTGGCGTACTACAGAAAACTCAATTAAATCAGGCGTATTGGCTCTCCTAACTATGACTTTAACGGTTGTTTTTGGTTGCCCTTTAAGTAAGTTACTTACTTGTGAAACCTCTTTGCCGGCTACAAGTGTATTGTCTATTGAAACGATTTCATCACCCACTCTTATACCAGCTTGAAAAGCAGGGTACTCCTCGTAAGGATGCGTTACAATTAATTTTCCCTTTACTTCGCCAACTAATGCTCCTATGCCAGCATACTGACCGGTTGTTGATATTCGAAATGATTCGGCCTCTTCTTCTGCAATAAAATCGGTGTAGGGGTCAAGAGCTTCCAACATTCCTGTTATTCCTTTGCGAACAAGTTTTTCAGGCTTTACTTCATCTACATATTGTGCGTTTACTTCTTTAAAGATTGAAGTAAAGATGTCGAGGTTTCTGGCGATCTCGAAGTATTTAGTTGTTGGGGCTATTGCGGCAAGCGTTAGAACACTAATTAGTGCGAGTGAAATAAGCCAAGTGCTTTTAGTATGCCCGATGCCTTTCATACACAAAGGTAAGCATAGCCATTAATATTTTGTTTTTAAAGCGAGGATTCCTTTTTGCATGGCTTTGTTTATCTGCTCATATGTTTCTATTTCCTTTGCAGAATAATGGATGGCTAATAAAACTGGAAACACGAGCGAATCATCCTGACACAATCTATATGTTTCGCGGATAAGTCTTTTGATTCTGTTTCGGTCTACCGCTTTTTTGAAATTTCGTTTGCTTACCGAAACCAATAGTTGTGTATTTGTTATGCCTGCCGGAGCTGGTAAGAAGGAAAACTTTAAGGGGAAATAATAAAAAGAGGAACCCTTTTGATAGAGTTCCTGTATATTTTTTTTTTGATAAAGCCTATAATGCTTTGGGAATTTCCGGTTAGACATAATACTGAAAATCAGCCTTGTTCCGGACTGATAAACGTCTTATTTATGCTTAAGCGATTTTTCGTCTGAAACGGTTAATCTTTTACGTCCGTTTTTTCTACGATTTGCCAATACTCTGCGCCCATTTGCCGTTGCCATTCTTTCGCGGAAACCATGCTTATTTTTGCGCTTTCTTCTGGATGGTTGATATGTACGTTTCATGCTTTAATTCTTTGATTCCCCTTAAACAGGGTCGCAAATATAGAAAAAGAGTTTGGTTTGGCAATACTAGTATTACGTTATGTTTCTAAATCATTGTAAATCTTTAAAAATACGAAGGATTTCGGGTTTTGTTAACCTTGGACCCCATTGCGAAACCACTTTAGAGGCTGCCAAAGAAGCTAATTTTCCTGCTTCGGCATACGAATGACCATGGGTAATAGCAAACATGAAAGCTCCTGCAAACATATCGCCTGCACCGTTGGTATCTACCACATGCACTTTGTAGGGTTCGATTGTTATAAAAGTATCGCCATCGTACACCAATGCACCATTTTCTCCTAGTGTGATGATGAATTTCTTTGCTACTGTTTTTAATGCTTCGCGTGCATCGTTTGTTGAATTGGTTCCTGTGAAAATCTGAGCTTCTTCTTCATTACAAAACAAAATATCTACACTTGCGCCCACAACTTCTTCCATCTGTTTAGAAAAGTATTTCACCATGCTGGCATCTGAAAACGTAAGTGCGACTTTAACTCCATTTCGTTCCGCGATTTTTTTGGTTTGTTTCATTGCTTCCAAACCTTTTGGGCTCGCCACTAAATAACCTTCGAGGTAAACATATTCAGATTGAATGATGGCGTCTTCGTCCAGGTTTTCGGGCGACAAATGAGAACTTACTCCTAAAAAAGTGTTCATGGTTCGTTCTGCATCAGGAGTTGTCATGACCAAACAACGACCAGTTTCGCTTTGTGGAAGGTTGTTATAAGTTAATCCGTGATGTACGTTGTTGCTATCCAAATCATCAATAAAAAATTTTCCTAATTCATCTTTTGCTACCAGGCAAGCGTAATATGCTTTTCCACCAAACTGACTTAGTGCAGTTACGGTATTTCCGGCAGATCCTCCTCCGCTTAATTTAGACTTTTCCATGTTGATGACTTTCATTAATTCTTGTTGTCGTTTTTCATCAACAAGGGTCATCACTCCTTTTTCGATATTGTTTTTCTCAAAAAAATCATATTCAACTTCTGTAACAATATCTACTATGGCATTGCCAATGCCGAAAACATGGTATTTCTTAGAATTTTTCATGGCGCGAATTTGCAAATAAATTCGCTGCGATAACAGGTTAAGAATTAGTTTGTGCCTGTTTTGTTTTTTGTGATGGACTCTTCTTTGTCTTGTACTTTAGGGTATAATTTAAAGTAAGACAACTTTGTTGTGATGATTTTACGGCCATGCGACTGAGAGAATTGCCCTTCGAGTAAATCGGCATGGGTTAACAACATGGAGAACGATAGAATTTCTCCTTTCGGTTCGATGTGTTTATACACATACCCACTTCCATCGGCCAGTGCTGTTAAATCTCCAACAACGGGGTACAATGTAGCATCTTTAAAACTTAGCGAAACTTCAATGAAATCGCGGTTGGTACTCATGGTTTCTTTCATGATGGCTACGCGTGCATAATTATCTTTTCGTTTTACAACTCTTACAATTTCCTGGCCGGTAAGCCAATGTCTTTTTGTTTTAAGTATTATACATGAAACAGAATAAATTCCTTCTACTGCTTCAACAGGCGAGCCATCTCGGTGCAGATAGCGCTGAATCATATCTTCGAAACCTACTTTTTCGTATTGAAAGCGTTTGTTTCTGGGTTGTGCCCAAACTAATGTTGGAAGTAAAGCTATAAGAAGAAGACAGGTTTTCATGTGTTGATCGTTTAACTTTCATAACACATGGAATAGTAGAAAATAGCAAATTGCTTTAAAATGAATTCCCTTCTATTTCATTGTTTAGTAAAGTGGTATACGTTTTTATGCGTTTAAAGTTTATAACTATCTATTTAAAATTCAATATCGGCATATTCTCCATTGATATTGGATCTGCACGATAATCTGGTTTTTAAAGCGGAAGGTTTAAAGGTAGATTTTCCCATCAGCATTCTTACACATTCTTGTATGCCTTCGGTTATAGATGGATGAGGATGCACACATTCTGCTAACTCTTCAATTCCTTTATCCATAGATATTAGCAAGGCCACAGCTTGTATTGCGCTTGATGCATGATTACCCACTACTTTCATGCCTAAAATTTTCATTTCGGCATCGTTGGTTACTAATAGTTTGATAAACCCTTGTGTGTTACGTTTAGCAATTGCACGTGGTATACAGCTATAATCGAGTGTTACTACTTTATAATCTATTCCTTTTTCGCGCGCATGAATTTCATTTAAACCCACACCGGCTACCTCCGGACTTAAAAACATGATGGTGCTTATGTTTTCATACACTAATTTGCGCGCAGGATTTCCAAATATTTTTTCTACTGCGTATCGGCCTTCTAATTCACCAACGTTCACCAATGATATATCGGCTGTTAAATCGCCTATAGCAAAAATATTGGGTATGTTGGTTTGTGTATCGTTATCTTCGATGCCACGCTTGGAGATGTTGATTTTCACTTTGTCTTCGTCCCATAAATCTTCAAGATTGGGAATGCGACCCACTGAAACTAGTGCTTTCTCTACATTAAAAACTTCTTTACTTGAATCATTATATTCTAATTCATATTCTACTCTTCCATGTTTTATTTCCATGCGCACCAATCGAGAATTACGGTGGATGAGCACACCGTTATTTTCCATGTTTCGTTCAATCACCTTTACTACATCTTCATCTTCGAACGGAAGAATTCTATCGCCCTTATCTATGAGGTGAACTTTAGTTTTACCAAAGCCAGAAAAAATAGTAGCATACTCGCAACCAATAACACCTGCGCCAACAATTACCATGCTCTCCGGAAAATCAGTTAACTTTTCGATGCCTTCGCTGGTTAAAACTATTTTTTCATCGATAGGTAATTCAGGTAAGTAACGCGGTCTGCTACCGGTTGCTAAAATAACGTAGTCTGTTTCGATCACTTCCTTTACATGACCGTTTGTGATTTGCACCTGATGTTGACCAATCAGTTTAGCTGTTCCTGTTTTAAACGAAAGTAATTTTTCGCCTTTGGTGTTGCGCAGAAAACTCATGTGCTCGTTGAGCATAGACATTCTTTCTTCAACAGCTCGTTGTACTTCTTCTTGTATTTCTTTATAGTTGATGCTGGGAACCTGAAGATTAAATCTTCTTAAATTTTTTCGGAATGATGCTGTTTCTCTGCTTAACTCCCACCAGGTTTTGGAGGATAAAGCCCCATTGGTTACACCGGCACCGCCCACTTTGTTTTTCTCTATTAACAATACTTTCTTTTTAAAATCGAGGGCACGCATAGCAGCAGCATACCCAGACGGCCCCGCACCGATAACTACTAAATCAAATTTTTCCATAGACAGCAATAAAAGAATTAAGCTTTTGAAAGTACAAATAAATCGTTTGCAAAAAAACTACTTTTTAGCAACATGAATACCGCCCACCATGCAACGTACACTTCCTCCTCCTATTTTTTCTATCGTAGGAATTTTAATGGGAATAACATCCGCTTGTTTAGACATGGCATCTAACTGCCCGGGTAATAGGGTATCGAAGGCGGATTGAGAAAGTAAAACATAATATTCACCATCCTTATTTTTTACTTCCAATAAATTGCCTGAAAAGTTTACCATTTGATGATAACTAATGGCGATAACTCTGCGATTGGTTTTACCAAATGCATCGAGCAACATATCTTGTTGTGTTTCGTTTCTGATGGCATCCAAACAAATAACAACAAAATGAGAGGCAATGCTCATTACTACATTGGTATGGTAGATAGGTTGGCGATCTTCCGTTTCTGCATGAAATAAAATAGCTTCGTAGCCTAACTCTTTTGCTATGTGTTGTACAAGTTTTGCATCGGTACGAGGAGAAAGCGCTGCGTATACTTTTTTATACGGATGATCGAAAACGAGGCTACCCGTGCCTTCCACAATTTGATTTTGATTTTCGAAATGCGAATAATCAATTACTTCATTTATATAATATTTTTCCTTGATGTGGTTGACGAAATCTTGATTGCGTTCCCATCTTCGGTTGGGTGTTAACATAGGAAACAGAATAAGTTTACCATCGGGCATTGATGCCAACCAATTGTTAGGAAAAACGGCATCTGGTTTGGGGGGTTCGGGGGAATCATTAAAAACAATTACCTCAATTTTATAATCATTTAACAATTTTATCATTTCAGAAAATTCTTCTCTTGCCAGTTTTGCAGAATCTGGATTTACCAAATTGTTTTGAAAAGAATTAGAATTTGCAGTTTCCGGATTAAAGCCAAACGCAGCTGGTTTAACCATGAAAAGGGTGCTGGGTGCTTGTTCAATTTTCATGCTTCAATATGCACGAAAGAGAAATTCTATCCTTATTATTGCTAAAATAATTTGTGTTGTGCGATTTCTAGAAAAGATCACCGGAGTTGGTATTACAAACCAAACGCCCGAATCGACTAAACGTGGCATACTTCTGAGTAATCAGGTTGGTTTGGTTTTATTCGGCCTAAGCGGCATTTTACTAACCCTTTACCTCATTTACTACCCCGTTAACGTAGTTACTTTTGCCATTCCGTTTGTTGGAATTTTTTGTTTAACCAGCCTGGTGCTGAATGCTATTGGATTAACGAGTTTGAGCAGAATTTTTATAAGCGTTTTTGTACCCATTGCCGGAATAGCTTTCTCTATCTACGCTAAAAAAGTAACAGTAGCCAGTGGGTTTGATGTTAATTATTTTACCTATCGGTTTGTAATTTTAGCTGCATCCATTTTACCCGCCATTATGTTTTCTACCCGAGAAAAACTGCTATTGGTGGGTTGTTTACTTTTTAACCTTACAGTTTTGGTGGTGTATGATCCGGTGCACTATTATTTTGGAGTTGGATATGCAGAAAATGGAATTGATTACAGAACCTACGAATTTACCAACTACGTTATCATTATCGCATTCTTTGTAGAATTAGGTGCTCTGTTATTTTTAAAAATAAACTTAGAAAGAGCAGACAGAAAAAACCAAACTTTGCTGGCAGAAACAAGACGAACAAATGAATTATTAAACAGACAAAATGCTGAGATAGAAAACCAACACAGTGCTTTGCAACAACAAAGCGAACAATTGTTTAACAAACAAAAACAATTAACACAAGCCTATGAGTTAATTGAAAAACAGAAAAAAACGTTGGAAGGACATAACGAAAGTTTAGAGACAGAATTAGTACACCGCAACGCAGACTTATCGGAAGCTAATTCTGAACTGATTAAATACAATAACGAACTTCGGCAATTCTCTTACACCATTTCGCACAACTTACGCGGGCCGGTTGCCAGTTTATTAGGGTTAACCCATCTTATTAAAACAGAAGAATTAAATGATGAAGCAAAAGAAATCTTTGATCACATACTATCTTCCTCCAAAAGATTAGATACCATCATCAAAGATTTGAATAAGATAATCGATATACGAAACGATATTTTCAGAATCAGGCAAAAAATATCGCTCAGCTATGAGATTGAACAAATTAAACTTATTTTAAAAAATGAAATAGAATTACACAAACTTAAACTTCACGTTAATTTTAATGAGTTAGCCTACATTTATTCTGTAAGGCCAATGATCCACAGCATTTTGTATAACTTAATAAGCAACGCCATTAAATACAGAGCACCAGAACGCTTACTTACTTTAACGATACATGCCTTGCAGGATGCAGAATTTTACAAAATAATGATAGAAGATAACGGGCTAGGCATAGATTTAACCAAACATCGCGATAACATTTTTAAATTATACAAGAGATTTCATCATCACACAGAAGGAAAAGGAATTGGCCTATACCTGGTAAAATTACAAGCCGAGGCTTTAGGAGGAAGTATTGAAGTAGAAAGTGAGATGAATAAATTTACACGGTTTATTTTAACCATTCGCAAGCCGGAAAATATAGAAAGACAAATTTTGTATAAAGAAAACCATGCCACCATTTTTTTTGACGCCAGCATTAACGCAGTGGGTGTAGTCTGGAACGGGCCCATCAGCAGTAAGCAATACAGAGAAACTTTTTTAAAATGTTTAGAGTTCGTTAAAGCATTTAACACCGTAAACTATATTTCAGACATTTCTAATCAAGGTTTTGTTTCTACCGAAGATCAACAATGGATGCTTACATCTATTGTGCCCGAAGCCATACATTCTGGTTTGCGAAGAATTTGTAATGTTAAACCTGCGTATGCTGCAAAAGAATCTAATGAGTATATCGATAAAATAAGAGAAAACTTGCTTAAACTTGGTGCGCAATATGAAGTGTTTCCTTCCTTGTATGAAGCTACCCAATGGATACAAGAAGAAAACGGTAAAGAATTATTATTGCTAACCTTGCAAGATGAAAACAATACAGGAGTTTGATCAGGAACTTTTACTTTGGTTCAATCAATTTCACTACCCGTGGTTAGATGAGATTATGTTTTGGTTAACCAAAACGGTTGTGTGGATTCCGTTGTTTGCTTTTCTTATTTATCTTTTATTCAATGTTTTTAAGGAAAAAATTTGGTTTCCGCTTTTGGGTGTTGGTTTCAGTTTATTGCTAACCGATAGAATTACAAGCGGATTTATGAAACCCTTTTTCGCTCGTTTACGCCCATCGCAAGAGCCCGATTTAGAATCTGTTTTGCATATAGTAAACGGCTATCGGGGTGGCATGTATGGCTTTGCCTCCAGCCATGCGGCCAACACAATGGGAATTGCTTTTTTCTTATGGCTTTTACTGCACAAGAAATATCCTAAAATTTATTGGCTATTTGTATGGTCTTGCTTTATGGGGTATACCCGCCTTTATTTAGGCGTGCATTATCCTGGAGATGTTGTAGTTGGTTTTATAGTTGGCTTACTTTCTGCTTTTGTAAGTTTTAGTATTTTAAAATATATAGCCAAACGTTATTTCAAACAAAATCCTTTAGCGATTTAATTCCCCAAGCAAATCATTAAGATCTAATGCTTTTGTAAACATTTCTAAGGAACCATCTGCTTTTTTTGGCCATACTTCTTTTGGTTTATCCCAGTATAATTCTACTCCGTTTTGGTCAGGATCGTTTAAATACAAAGCTTCTGATACGTCATGATCGGCAAAACCAGTGAAAGGATATTTGTAGTCGTTTACTCTTTTACATATAATGGCTAAATCTTTTCGTGTTGGATAGAGGATAGCCGTATGAAAAAGCCCTGTGCTACGTGCCGGAGGTGGCGGTGCGTTTAAACTCTGCCATGTATTTAAACCAATATGATGATGATAACCACCCGCTGAAATAAAAGCTGCCTGTGTGCCGTACGTTGTAACTAACTCGAAACCCAATAGGCCACAATAAAAATCTAAAGCGCGTTGCAAATCGGCTACTTTTAAATGTACATGCCCAATGCGGGTTTGGGCTGGTATTTGGTATTCCATACTGGCTTAGTTTGTTTTAACCGACAACATTAAATTGCTAAATTTCATTCCATCATCAAAAAGAATGATCAGAAAAGAAATTCGATTTAAAACCTTATTAGAAAAATACCAACAGAAAGGTGAAAAGAGCGGTTGGACTTTTCTGGCGATACCTTCATCCACAGCTAATAAAATAAACCCAGGAGTAAAAAAAAGTTTTCGGGTGAAGGGAAAACTCGATGAAGTTGGTATTGAGCAAGTAGCGCTTATTCCTATTGGTGAAGGCAATTTTATTTTACCGGTAAACCAAACGTTAAGAAAACAACTAAAGAAAACAATAGGTGAAAAAGTTTCGCTGGCACTTTCTGTTGATGATGCTGTGTTTATTTTATCCGAAGATTTGCTAAGTTGTTTACAAGATGAGCCAGTTGCATTTGAACAATTTAAAAAATTACCACCTTCCCATCAACGTTATTTTAGCAAATGGATTGAAGAGGCGAAAACAAATTCTACCAAGGAAAAAAGAATTGTATCAACCATAGAAGCTTTAAGCAAGCAAAAAAACTTTGGTGAGATGCTTAGAGAGCAGAAAAAGATTACATGATGTGTTGTTTCTTCAATAAGCGCTGCATGTATTTACCTAGAATATCAAATTCTAAATTTACGGTTGAGTTAACTTCCACTTCTTTTAAATTTGTGTGTTCGAACGTGTAGGGAATAATCGCTACAGAGAAAGCATCATCTGTCACATCGAAACACGTTAGGCTAATACCATTTACACAAACCGAACCTTTTTCTACTATAACATTTCCTGTTTGTGGATTGAAGGCAAAGCGATACAACCAACTTCCGTTTTTATCTTCTCTCTTTATACAAGTTGCGGTTTGGTCTACATGTCCTTGAACTATGTGTCCATCAAAACGACCATTGGCGGGCATGCATCTTTCTAAATTTACAGCCGAACCAAGTGTTAACGCTCCAAGATTGGTTTTTTGTAAAGTTTCATCAATTGCTGTTACCGTATGCGAAGCATCGTTTTGTGCAACAACAGTTAAGCAAACTCCGTTGTGCGAAACACTTTGATCAATCTTTAATTCTTTAGAAATAGGGCTTTTAACTGTAAAAGTTGTGTTGGTTCCTTCTTTAGAAATGGCCGAAACCACTCCCATTGCCTCAATAATGCCTGTAAACATGGCCAAAACTAAGTCGAAAAAAAATTTTTAACAAATTTGGTTTATTTTATAAACTACTTTATGTTTGTTCCGTTATAAGCCATATGAAACAAGAAGAAAAGCCATTAAGCCCGGAACAAAGTCTGGAGTTGATTTCCAGCATTATCCGCCAAACACAAGGAAATGTAAGTTCGAGCAGTTTCTATTTTTTACTGTGGGGTTGGGTAATTACACTTTGTAATGTGGGCATGTATATTCTTTTAAAAACTGAATATGCCGATTATGCACCTATGGTTTGGTTGCTTTGCATACCCGCCTGGATTACCACCATGATATATGGCAACAGACAGGATAAACAACGAAAAGTAACAACACACTTAGATAAAATAAGCATGTGGCTGTGGATTGGCATTGGTATTACCATTTTACCCACGTGGATTTTCGGAGAAAAACTTAATTGGAATATTAACGCAGTGGTATTAATGCCTGTTGGTTTAGCCACCTTTTTATCGGGCATTATTATTAAATACAAACCTTTGCTTGCAGGCGGAATAGTTTTCTGGATAGCAGGTTTTGTTTGCTACTTAGTTGCTCCTAACGATCAGTATTTAGTTGGTGCAATTGCCATGGTGTTGGGTTATTTAGTACCTGGTTACGGATTAAGAAAACTGAATATGTAGTATGTTTAAAGAACTAGATCCACTGCTTCATTCGCAACTACGGTTAGCTATAGTTTCCATTCTGATGAGTGTGGATAGCGCAGAGTTTACCTACCTCAAAGAACAAACGCAATCGACAGCCGGTAATTTAAGTGTACAACTTGATAAGTTATCGGAGGCAGGGTATATACAAATTGATAAATCGTTTAATGGAAAAAAACCATTAACAACATGTAGCATCACCAAAAAAGGAATTAAAGCCTTTGATGATTATGTAAAGACATTACAAGGATACATCAAAAAATAATTTTTTTATGTTTTTAGTTTATATTTTAAACCAGTTTATGTTATGAAAAAAGTAAACATTCTTCCGCTTCTTTGTTTAATCGGTTTTTGGTTAATCAGCCATATTGCTTTTTCGCAAGAGCGTGGCTCAGCCTTTTATCTTCTGCAACAAGTACAGTTTTTTAGAACGCCCAATTTAAGCGATGCACTAAGCAACAGCAACCTTAGCGATTTGCCGGTAACATTCGGCAGTGGTGTTGGTGGTTATGGGTACAGTAAAAATTTCGTTATTGGTGGCGAAGGCACATATTTTTCCGGAGAAAGAAAAAACAACAACACCCAAACGGATATTGATGGTGGTTGGGGATACTTTTACACGGGCTACCGTTACACTAAAAACAAGTTAGTAGTACAACCTACCGCAGGTATTGGTTTTGGTGGATATACCATCACACTCCTAAATAAAGAAAATCCAATAACAAGTTTAAATGGAGGAACCGACAGACTTGTGCGTGTAAGCAATGGAAATTTCTTAGTGCACTCAGGTTTATTGCTAGAGTATGCCATTAGTTCAACCAATTCAATTGGGTTAAAATCAGGTTATAATTTTTCGTTAGGCAAAAGAGCATACGAAAGCGATTTTGGCGACCTCAACATTAAAGATCCGTTCTCCGCTTTCTACATTAACCTAACGTTTAGCTTCACCTTGAAATAATATGATTGCGAGCATAACACACTCAT
Source organism: Flammeovirgaceae bacterium (assembly GCA_021298355.1). GTDB lineage: Bacteria > Bacteroidota > Bacteroidia > Cytophagales > Cyclobacteriaceae > Chryseotalea. Next base: position 65,842 of record JAJTEH010000011.1, on the reverse strand, counting down.
GGATAGGGCAAGTGCATTTACTTGCCTCCATCCTTTCGATTATACTTGGAACGTTAATTTTATACTTAACGAAAGGTACAAACTTGCATAAACGAATTGGTTACGTTTATACCATCGCTATGCTTATCGTAAACATTACCGCTTTTGGCATTTACCGCTTGTTCGGTGGTTTTGGTCCGTTTCATATTACTGCAATTATCAGTCTTGTTTCTATTATAGGTGGTATGTTACCCATATATTACAAATCGAAAATTTCGGGATGGTATTTTTACCACATGGCATTCATGTACTACTCCGTTATTGGGTTATATGCGGCATTTCTTTCGGAAATTGTAACACGCATACCCGGTTTAAACTTTGGCATTATGGTAGGTGTAGGTACGGGCCTGGTTATGCTTGTTGGAATTACATTTTTTCAAATGAAAAAAAATAAATGGGCTACTTATTTTAAAAAATAAAACAATGGAAACGCTTACAGAACAAAAGATAAAATTAGGACAAACCAATTTACGCGGACTGGCTTTTCTATTAGCTGCCAGTTTGTATTGGCTTAGTATGGGTTGTTTGGCCATCTTTACATCAACAAAAGTTGCGTTTACATTTTCGCTATGGGGAGGCGGTTTAACCCTACCCCTTGCCATGTTGTTTACCAAAATGTTGGGCACCACTTTAGGAGGAAAAGGCGATCTTTCTACATTAGGTTTATTGGCAAATGTATTTCAACTTTTATTTTTTCCGATGGCGATTAGTTTAGGGTTTAGCTATGGGTATCATTACTTGCCATTAGCGCTAAGCCTATTAATGGGGGCACATTTTATTTATTATGGTTGGTTGTACAATAGTAAAACCTATTACATTATATGTGGTGTCTCCGTTTTATTTACGTATTGGGTATGGTTTATTACGCCACAACAAACATTTGTATACTTAGGCTTCTTTAATTTTGTTTTACTCAATGCAGGAGTTGTAGGATTGATGATGGAGAATAATGCTTCGATAAAAAAATTAAATGAAACTCTAAAAGAATATCCGGCAAACCTTTAGGGTTGTAAATTCAATTCATTATCGATTATTTTTACGATATGAAAAAGATAATTAAGCTAGTGTTACTATTGTTTTTTGTATGTAATGCCTGCAAACAACCTAAACAAACTGAATTAGCAAGCGACTCTACACTCGTTCAGCATAACTCAAATTCCGAAAGTATTGATACTACGGAATTAGATGAATTCAATGAATCGGATTTCGGATCTCCTGGTGTTACCAATACGTGGAGAACAGAACGCACCAATCTTGAATCAAACTTTTTTGAAGCTTTAAAAAATCCATCTCAAAATTCGGACATATTTGTTTTTGATTCCATACCATTTATAACTGCAAGCCAAGGAATTTATGCCCAAGTAAAATGGTTGAAAGAACCATCTGACTTATTAGGAATAGATGAGTTTGTTTTATTAGTAAATCCTAATTCATCGTTTAATAATAATAATTTAAGACTGAATGATTGGAATTTCGAAGATGAATGTCAATTGGAAGAATTCCCGGATGGTATCTATACTAAAGGTATGACTGATGAAAATAGTTATCTCTCCTATTCGGTTGCAGTAGATGAACAAAAAGAATTGAATTTACTCAAAACAAAACTCAATGAATTTAACTTCGATTTAATTCAAACTTACTATTTTACTTGGCGCACTGTATCTGATGAAAAGGTAAGCATTAAAATACATACTGTAAAAGTTAACCAAACTCTAAAAGTTTTTGCAGTTAGTAATTTTATTTGTGGTGGTTAACACAAATTGAAGTATTTTACAGAATGGATTTCGGTCGCCTCCCTATAGAAGAATTAAACAACATTTCTTTTGCGTTCCCACATGAACCTCAACAACCAAACTTCTTCTTTAACCCATCTGCAAAAAGTTCCATCCTACTAGGCAGCACTTCCTGGGGTAAAAAAGATTGGGTGGGTTCTGCGTATCCACCTCATGCGCGGCAAAAAGATTTTCTGCATTATTATTCGCAAGTATGCAAAGCCATCGAATTCAATACAACCTATTACCAGATTCCAAGCATCAATCAAATTAAAAACTGGAAGGAACAAGTTGTAGATGATTTTCATTTTTGCCCTAAACTAACCGGACAAATCACGCACATGCGCAGGTTGAAAAACAGCAAAGATATTCTCAATCGTTTTATCGATGCTGTGGTACATTTCGAAAACAACCTCGGTCCTATTCTCATCGTTTTGCATCCGGGCATGGGGCCGTCTACATTATCTACTGTGGATGAATTTCTACAACAAATACCCGAAGACTTACAGGTCGCTTTAGAATTTCGCCATCCGGATTGGTTTCTTCCAGAAAATTTTAATCGATTAACAGATGTATTACAAAAACACAAAGCCGGGTTTGTGATAACCGACACAGCAGGCAGGCGCGATTGCTTGCATCTTCAACTAACCGCTACCTTTTGCTTCATCCGCTTTGCAGGTTATAGTTTACATCCAACTGATTTCTTACGGCTTACGCAATGGGCCGAAAAAATAAAAACGTGGCAAGAAAAAGGCCTCGAAAATGTGTATTTCTTCATTCACCAACCCGAAGATGTGTTTGTGAAAGAAAGTCTTTCTGCTTTTTCCGATCGGCTAACAAGTTTAGGCGTTACAGGCATTCCCAACTTTAATGCTTATAAAAAGCAATTGCTTTTCTAAACGAGATGTTAACTAAAACGAAAGGCTGCTTTCTTTCGTTCATAAGTGTTATTTTCGCACCACGAAAGCATTATGAAGTTATACGAGCAATATCCGGTTTCGATTACCAATTCATTATCTGGTAAAAAAGAAGTTTTTAAAAGTTTGGTTCCTGGTTACGTGGGCATGTATGTATGCGGCCCAACCGTTTACAACAACGCACACTTAGGTAACGCCCGTACTTTTTTAACTTTCGATATTGTATCGCGTTACTTTCGTTTCTTAGGATATAAAGTAAGGTATGTGCGCAACATTACTGATGTTGGGCATTTGGTTGGCGATGGCGATGAGGGCGAAGACAAGATTGCCAAAAAAGCGCGCCTCGAACAACTCGAACCCATGGAAGTTGTAAAACATTACACAGAAGATTTTCATCAGGTGATGCGCCAAATGAATATTTTGCCTCCTAGCATAGAACCATCTGCCACGGCACACATTATCGAGCAAATTGATATTACAAAAAAGTTAATCGAGAAAGGGTTAGCATACGAAGTTAACGGAAGCGTATATTTCAACGTTAAAAAATACAATCAGCAACATCACTACGGTATATTATCAGGAAGAAATATTGAAGAATTGATGGAAAGTGGTCGCGATTTAGATTCGCAGGATGAGAAAAAAGAGAAAATAGATTTCGCACTTTGGAAAAACGCTTCGCCTGAACACATTATGCGCTGGCCTTCGCCTTGGGGAAGTGGTTTCCCGGGTTGGCACATAGAATGTACAGTGATGAGTACAAAATACTTAGGAGAAACGTTTGACATACATGGAGGTGGCATGGACTTAAAATTTCCACATCACGAATGCGAGATTGCGCAAGCTACCGGGGCCAATGGTAAATCGCCTGTTAATTATTGGATGCACTCTAACATGCTCACGGTTAACGGACAAAAAATGAGTAAGTCGTTGGGTAATTCTTTTTTACCTGCTGAATTGTTTAGTGGCAATCATCCATTGTTAGAACGCGCTTATAGTCCGATGACTACACGTTTCTTCATGTTGCAATCGCATTACTCCAGCACGTTAGATTTTTCTAACGAAGCTTTGCAAGCAGCTGAAAAAGGATTTAAAAAACTTAACGCTGCTTTATTACTTGCCAAACAACTTGTTAGAAATATTGAAACATCAGCAACGGCTCAACAAGAAATTCCGGAGTGGAATAATTTAGTAGATGCTTGTTTCAAAAATATGAGCGATGATTTTAATACGGCTAAAACCTTAGCTGTGTTATTCGAAATGGCGAGTCGCATCAATGATATTAAAGCCGGAGTTGTAGATGTTAAGAAAGTCAAAAAAGAAAGTCTTCAGCATTTTTTAAATCACTACATCGGTTTTATGGAAGATGTGTTGGGATTGCAAGAAGAAAGCCAAGGTAATACTGATGCTTTAGCTGGAGCCATGCAAGTCTTAATTGAATTGAGAAAGAAAGCACGTGCCGATAGAAATTATGCATTGTCGGATAAAATCAGAGACGATTTAAAAGCTAATGGCATTCAATTGAAAGATGGCAAAGATGGAGAGATGACGTACGAGTTAGATTAAATGATAAATAAAACCTCACCCCCTCCCCTCTCCAAAGGAGAGGGGAATCCAAAACAAAACAAAGCAGAATTACTATCGATTTAAATTTTAGAATCAGAAATAATTTTATCTCTAAACTTTGAAAAAAATATTCATCTTTTTTATTCGTGTGTATCAAGCTACACTTTCGCCTTTGTTGGGTGCTAACTGCCGGCATACTCCAAGCTGTTCTCAATATACAGTAGAGGCTATACAAGAATGGGGCGCTATAAAAGGAACGTGGCTAGGAATGAAAAGAATTTCTAAATGCCATCCGTGGGGAACCAGCGGCTATGATCCTGTGCCGAAAAGAATTAAAAAATTATAATCAAGAAAGAAATTCTTCCCACTCGTTATGGCTGCCTGCCTGGTCTTTTAAGAAAATAGAATAAGATGGTTTAATCGGTTTGTGTCGCAAAGGCATGTTGGCTTCTTCGGGTGTGTAATCTCCTTTTTTGGCATTGCATCGTTTACAAGCCGTTACAAGGTTTGTCCACGTGTCTTTTCCCCCTCTTGCTTTCGGTATAACATGATCGATGGTTAACTCACGCCTGGTTCCACAATATTGACATTCGTTATTATCACGCTTAAATATATTTTGCCTCGTTAAGTTTACGCCCTTATAGGGTGCGTTAACATATCGGTTTAAGCGGATAACGGATGGCATCGGAAAACTTTTGGTGATTGAGTGAATCTTATGGCCATTCGCACTTTTTACCATTTCACTTTTGTTGAGGTAAACAAGAATAAAGGCGCGTTCCACTGAGCAGACCATCAGCGGACTGGAGTCATTGTTGAGTACAAGCACACGATTATTCATATTGAAATATAGTTCCAATTCATAAAAGGAACAAGTACCTCAATTTAATGTTTATTGTTTAAGCCAGAATTCTACGAAGGTGAGAAAAGGTATGGGTTTTCAATTGGGTTTCAGCATGAAAAATCCCTTCTTCGGTAAGTTTATCTATTCTTACTTTACCCGATGCATGCAGAATTTGATTGTTGGCCAATACAATTCCGACATGCACGATAGCTTCTTTTTCGTTTTTAAAGAAAGCCAAATCTCCCGGTTTTGCATCAGCAAAAATTCTTACCGCTTTGCCTTGTGTGGCTTGTTGGCGTGCATCGCGCATGAGTGTATAACCACAAACCTTATAAACCATTTGGGTTAAGCCTGAACAATCGATACCGAAAGGAGTTTTACCTCCCCATAAGTAAGGTGCATTTAAATATTTACCGGCTGTTGTTCTTAAAAATTCGTATTCGCGTTTTTGTCCGATATTTTTGGCTTCCCCATTAAAAGCAAATTGTTCTTCCATCTTAAACAACTCTGCGCTGGTAATAGGAATGATGCTTCCTAATACAATTGGTATTTGAATTTTATTGTAGAGAATACTGCTTGTGATGTCTGTTGTGATTTTTAACTCTGCTCGGTTTAGGTAATCGAAATAATTTTCTTCTATAGCATGGTGTTGTTTGGCATCGATCCAACCTTCATAACTATCAAACGCAATATGAATCTTCAACCATTTTTTATCAGCGCTTATATCTATTACTTTGTAATGATCACCAAAGAGCAATTGCGTTACCATTTCGGCTTGGTCGGCTGGGCTTACACGCACAGCCAGCAAACTAAGTCTGCAAACACCAAAGCCATCTGTTTCTACCATAGTTTAAAATTTAACTCTGCTTAGTTCTCGCTTTATGTCGCGCTCTTTAATGGAGTCGCGTTTGTCGTGTAATTTTTTTCCTCTGGCTAAAGCCACTTCTATTTTGGCTAAACCTTTTTCATTTATGAATAATTTTGTTGGTACCACAGTAAAACCTTTCTCTTCTGTTTTTCTTTCCAGCTTTACCAACTCTGCTTTCTTCAATAAAAGTTTTCTTTCTCTAGTTGCATCGTGGTTGTAATGTGTACCCTGGCTGTATTCGCTGATGCGAACGCCTTTTACAAATAATTCACCGTTGTTAAAATAACAATAACCATCTTCTAAGTTTACTTTGCCTTCGCGAATGGATTTTATTTCTGTTCCTTTTAAAGCGATGCCGGCAATGTATTTATCTAACAACTCGTATTCAAACGAAGCTTGTTTATTGCGTATTGAAATGTTATTCGAAAATCTATTCTCCTTCGCCATGCCATCAACTGTTTAACAATTTTTCTATTTTTTCTTTAGCAAAAACTTTTTGTCCGGTGGTGCCAGTTGCCACTACTTTATTTTGAACACTCGCTTGATAACGGCAAACAATTTCGTTTTGTTCCAGTCGATCAATCCATGCTTCGAACAAAATAATCGAACCAACTTTCGCTGGCGCTTTGTGTTCTACAGTAACAAATGTTCCGATTCCTTCTTCGTGTTCTTCCTTTAAGTCTATTACAAATTGTCGGGTGGTCCACTCAGCTTCACGAGCGATAGTAAATGTAGAACAGACAGGATGCACCACTTTACCATGAAAGGCAGCCACATCTTTATCAGTTACCACAAATTGGTATTCTTTTTTATCGCCAACCGAAAAAATATTTTTCACAAAGCAAAGATAAGGTTTCTATTGAATTGGCATTCTGGCTAGTGGCGTTACCGATTGGTCGGTGAAATCTTGTTTCAAAAATTTATAATGTGCAGCAATGGCAATCATACCTGCATTATCGGTGCAATACTGAAAGGCAGGAATGTAAACTTTCCAGTTTAGTTGTTCTGCTGTTTGTTGTAGCGTTTGTCTTAACCCACTGTTAGCGGCAACTCCTCCGGCAATGGCAATTGCTTTAATTCCTGTTTGATTGGCTGCTTCTTTCAATCGCTTCATCAGCATACCAATTAAATGATGCTGAATAGAAGCGCACAAATCGGCCATATTTTGCGAAATAAAATCAGGATTTAACGAGAGTTGATCGCGCAAAAAATACATGAACTGTGTTTTAATACCCGAAAAAGAAAAATCCAAACCGGGCATGTGTGTTTGTGTAAATAAGAAACGTGTAGGGTTTCCTTGTTGTGCATATTTATCGATCATCGGCCCACCCGGATAGGGCAAACCTAATAACTTAGCGGCTTTATCAAAGGCTTCGCCTACGGCATCATCTTGCGTTTGGCCGATTACTTCCATATCCAGATAATCTTTCACCAACACGATTTGTGTATGACCACCACTTACGGTAAGACACAAAAATGGAAAAGCAGGTTTAGGATCATCGATAAAATGAGCCAAGACATGCGCTTGCATGTGGTTTACTTCGATTAAGGGTAATTTTAACGAAAGCGCTAAGCCTTTAGCAAAAGAAACACCCACGTGTAAAGAACCAATTAAACCCGGCCCACGTGTAAAGGCTATAGCTTGCAGTTGCTGGGGCACAATACCCGCCTCTTGCAAGGCTTCGCTTACAACAGCTACAATGTTTTGCTGGTGTGCGCGCGATGCCAATTCGGGTACAACACCGCCATATTTTTGGTGAATGGCCTGCGTTGCAATAATATTATTAAGTACCTTGCCGTTGCTGATAACAGCAGCAGAGGTCTCATCGCAAGACGATTCGATGGCAAGAATAGTAGACATGTTACCCTAATGACTTCGCAAATTATTAAAAATAGGCTTCGGAAAATCTTTGCGTACACATTTAGTGGAACAATATTTCTTTTATTGTCGTCATTTTTATTGTTGCAAATACCGCCTGTGCAGCAATCCATCATCAATTTTTATTTACGACAAATAACGGAAGTAAGTGGTTTTCAATCGAAAGTAAAATCGATGCACTTGTTGTGGTTCGATCACCTTGATTTACAAGGACTGGAAATTCTTGATCCGCAAAAAAATGAAATGATTGCCATTGAAAAACTGCGCGTAGATTTCAGGTTGTTTGAGATGATTACAGGAAACAATGTCTATATCGATGGCATTGCCTTAAATGGAACACGTGTTTTTTTAAAATATATTCCTGAAACAGATACAAGCGAAAACCTGAACATCAATATTCTGATTAACCGATTATCAGGTAGTGGCGGTGGTGGTGGTAAACCACCTGTTATCAACATTGGAGAAGCCATTGTAGAAAGAGCACATTTTAAATATGATGATGGTAATCCCGACTCGCTGCAAGGTTTCGATCATCATCATTTTAGTTTAGCCATTGATGAAGCCTCGTTACAAAAATTTTATGTGCTAGGCGATACCATTGCCTTTGATGTTCGCTCGTTAATGGTGGAAGATGAAAAAACAGGTTTGCGTATAAAAGATTTTCAAACATACTTCAGGATATCGCAGTCTGCGATGGAGTTTTATAATTTGAATTTGCACGTTGGTAATAGTTATTTGGCCGACACGGTTGTATTCACCTACAATTCGCAAGCTGATTTAAGTGATTTTAATAATTTGGTTAAGATAAAGGCTAAGCTTAATCAAGCGGTTATCGACCCAAAAGATATTGCCCTTTTTATAGAGGGTGCAGAAAAAATTCCACAAACTTTTACGCTTTCGGCATTTATTAACGGTAGGGTAAATGATTTTACCGCTAGCGATTTAAACTTAGCTATTGGTCAATCGCAGTATACCGGTAAACTAAGTATGGAAGGTTTACCTTATTTCGAAGAAACATTTATAGAAGCCCGATTAAATAACTCAACCATCAATGTAAATGATATCGCTTTTTTACTAGACGAAAATTTCTTCAATCGTTTAAAACCCTTAGGCCAAACAAGAGTAAATGTAGAATTTATTGGTTACCCTACTGATTTTGTGGCGAATGGAAAAATCAACACAAGGCTTGGCGAAATCCGCTCTGATATCAACTTAAAAATTAATGAGAAAGATAAAAGCCGCTCTACCTACTCCGGTAATTTGTCCTTACAAGATTTTAATTTAGGGTTATACTTGAATGATACAACAACTTTTCAAACTGTTTCTTTAAACGGAAACATCAATGGAGCAGGGTTAACCATCCAAACAGCAGACTTTAAATTGAAAGGAGATATATCGAAGCTTTCGATATTTAAATATCCGTATCAAAAAATTAAAACTAATGCGCGCTTCGCCAACGAGTTTTTTAATGGTGATATCAGTATTCAGGATCCAAACTTGCAAGCATCGGCCAATGGCTCTATCGATTTTAGAAATGAAAAAAATCTCGTGCAAGTTATTGGCACTATCGACACCGCCAACTTACATCATCTTAAATTATCCAAAGATATTTTAGCGATTAAAACCGATGTAAACATAAACTCTACCGGATTAGCGCTTGATAGTTTACAAGGCAGTGGCGAACTAAGCAACCTACAATTGCATTACCAAAACCAATGGTTACAAGTAGACAAGGTGAAAGTTTTAGCCGATAAAACAACAAACTCGCACGAACTAAAACTTACAAGCGATTTGGTTTCGGCAGAAGTAAAGGGAGATTTCTTTTATTCAGATTTACTAGCAGATGTGCAGGAAATGGTGAAAGAGTTTAGACTGAACATCATTAACGATAAAAAACAAACTTTTGCTTATTACAGCACTAACAAAAACAGTGGAAAAAATTACAAAGCAGATTTTACAATGTGGTTACACAACGTAAAACCTTTGGCTGCTGTACTAAATGAAGATTTTTCCATTTCACCAAACGTTAAACTGGAAGGGAACTTTAGCAATGGTATTACTACTGCGTTTTCTGCCTTCGCTCAAATCCCTCAACTCCGATATCAAGGATTTAGTTTTAACAATACCACCATCGATGTTAATGCCTCTAAACTAGCTGATAGCACATCAGTTTTGGCTATGATTTTCATTCAATCTGAAAATCAAAAAATAGAAGGTGTAAAAACTAAAAATCTTTTAACAGAGGCCATCTGGAATAACAACCATATCGATTTTAGTGTTGAAGCAGACCAGGCGGATAGCGACAATAACGTTCGGCTAAAAGGCACAGTAGATTTTGCCGACAGCACGCGTTTTACGTTTGCACAATCCACCATCAAAATTCTGGATAAAGTATGGAAGGTTAGCCCACAAGCACAAGTAGCACAGGCAGGCCGAGAATGGAGAATAGAAAAACTGGGATTCTCAGAAAGTTTACAGAAAATTGAAATAAATGGCTTCGTATCTGATGATCCGTTAAAACCATTACAAATAACCTTGCAACAACTCGAACTTGCATCGCTTAACCCACTGATTACCGAAAAACTGAAAGGCCTTGTACAAGCCCATGTAGTTTTAAAAGATCTTTACCGCGAAACTTCTATTGAAAACGACATACAGGTAAAAGGATTAACCGTTAACAATTTTCTGGTTGGCGACATTACCGGTAAAAATGAATGGAGTAAAGAAGAAAACAAATTCTTGATAGATTTTTTAGTAACCAGAAAAGAAGTAAATGCCATTACATTAAAAGGTGAGTACGATCCGAAAAATAAATTTAGTCCTTTAGAAATTAATGCCTCACTAAACCAAGCTAACTTAAAATTAGCTGAGCCGGTTTTACGCGGTTTGTTTAGCCAGATAGATGGAACCGTAACAGGAGATTTTTTAATTAAAGGAACTTTACAAAAACCATTGATTCGCGGAGTAGGTAAAATTAACAAGGGGCAGATCATGATCGACTACCTGAAAACCCTCTATACATTCGATGGTAACATCGGACTTACACCTACCTCTATCTATTTCGAAAATATTGCTCTTGAAGATAATTTTAAAAACAAGGCAACGCTAGAAGGATTTATCGCCCATAAAAATTTTAATTCGATGCGCATTAACATCGATGCCACCTTTACAAACTTTATGGTGCTTAACACTACCTTAAAAGACAACACGCTTTTTTACGGACAAGGTTTTGCAAGTGGGAAAGTAAACTTCTTTGGCCCGGCTGATAACTTAAAAATTTCGGCTACGGCAAAAACAGAACGCAATTCTAAACTTTACATTCCGATCGGGTCAACCTCCACCGTAGAAAAAAGTGAATACATTAATTTTGTTTCTTTTGCCGATACAACCCGACAAACCAAAACAGATACAGACAATAAAAAAACCCTTACCGGACTTACTATAGATTTAAATCTGGATATAACACCTGATGCGTATTGCGAAATTATTTTTGATATAAAAGCAGGCGATATTATACGAGGACGTGGCAATGGCGATTTACGTTTGCAACTGGATACGCGCGGAGAGTTTTCTATGTTTGGTGGAGTAACCTTTGAAGAAGGTGCATACAATTTTACCTTATACAATGTAATCAATAAAGAATTTGAAATACAGAAAGGAAGCCGCATTACGTGGGCGGGCGATCCTTACGATGGCCAATTGCAAATCAAGGCAGCCTACAACCAGTTGGCATCGGTTGCGCCCATCATCAACAATCCGGATATACAAAACGATCCTATCCTAAGGCGAAAATATCCTATGCAGGTTTTATTAAATTTGAGTGGCGCCATGTTATCGCCAGACATTGCATTCGATATTATTGCTAAAGATCTTCCGCCATCGATAAACATAAACGGAACTAATGTTAGACTCGGTTTTGAGTTCGATGCCTTTAAAGCAAAGTTAGATGAACAAGAATTGAATAAACAAGTGTTCAGTTTAATTATTCTGCGCAGGCTCTCTTCGCTAAACGATGGCATTACAACATCGGGCTCTGTTGCTAATAGTGTTAGCGAATTGCTTTCTAACCAACTTAGTTATTGGATTAGCCAGGTAGATGAAAATCTGGAAATTGATGTAGACCTTGGAGCGTTAGATCAGCAAGCATTTAATACGTTTCAACTTCGGTTATCGTATAGTTTTTTTAATGGCAGGTTACGGGTAACACGCGATGGCACTTTTGTTAATCAAAGCAACGTAACTACGACAACACCAAACACAAATTCTAACACAGCTGCTTTAGTGGGCGACTGGACGGTGGACTATATGCTTTCGGCAGACGGTAAATTTAAGGTTAGAATGTACAACCGTACTAACGTTAATCCTATACAAACAGCCATCAATAACCAAAATACAATAACAACCGGTTTTAGTTTACAACACACCCAAAGCTTTAATGTATTTACAGACTTATGGCGTAGTGCACGCAAACGAAGAGAAAAAGAATTGGCCGAAGAAAGAAACAAGGAAGGAATTATTCCGAAAAACGATGAAGTACAATAAGTGTTTATCGTTTTTGGTTTTTAGTTTGTTCCTGAATGTACTTGCAACTTCGGTTTGCCATGCCCAGTTTACCTTATACGACTCCGTTGTTTACAACCCCACTAAATTGAAGAAAAAAATTGCATGGGCCGGCAGCCTGTATACTGTTGGATTACTTGGATTAAACGAAGTGTGGTATAAAGAAAACCCTCGACAAAGGTTTAGCTTTTTTAACGATGCCCACGAATGGAAGCAGGTAGATAAAGTCGGGCATTTCTATTCTTCATTTTACATTAGTGCATTAAGCAGTCGCTCGCTTAATAATGCGGGCATACAACCTCGGAAAGCCGCTGCTTTAGGTGCGGCAACCGGTTGGTTAGCGATTAGTGCCATAGAAATATTAGATGGACACTCGGCAGCGTATGGCGCTTCGGCCAGCGATTTACTGGCTAATTTTGCCGGAAGCAGTTTTTATTACGGTCAAATTCTTTTATGGAGAGATATCCGCATCTATCCAAAATTTTCATTTAGTCCCACATCTTTAGCGAACAAACGACCCAATGTGTTAGGCGATAACCTTGCATCGCAAATGCTTAAAGATTACAATGGCCAAACGTATTGGCTTTCGGTAGATGTAGATAAGTTTACCAAATTTCCTAAATGGCTAAATGTTGCAGTTGGGTATGGAGCACAAAACATGATTTATGCAAATGATGCATCCAACCAGCAAGCAGGATACAACGCTTATCGTCAATACTACCTAGCCGTAGATATTGATTTAACCGGAATAAAAACGCGTTCTAAATTTGTAAAGGGCTTACTTATTTTGCTATCGGGTGTTCGCCTGCCCGCACCCGCATTGGCATTCAACCGGGGTTCTGCCAGATTTTATCCTTTATACTTTTAATTACCTTCTATTGTTCGTAATTTATCTTCCTAAATTAAACCTTATACCTATGCAGCTTTTTCCTTTCCTAAAAAATTATGCCGAGCAAATTGGCGGTCAGTTTACACAGTATGATCAAAGCAAAGGAGTTGTTGTAGTACCTTTGGGCGTTCATCGTTTTCAAACTGTGTTGGCTTTGTTGCAACCCAGTAAATTTTCGGGCCGCGAGTTAGCTGTGTTTACTTCAAAAGTGTGTGAATTTAATGGAGCGATAAACGTGCGCGAATTGTTGGAAGAAAATGCGAAATTCGACTATGCAAAATTTATGATTGAAGATAATTACCTGAAAATGGAAGCATCGTGTACAGCTACTACTATTTCTGAAGATCAGGTAAAAGAAATGGTGCAAGAGGTGGCCACTATGGCCGATCGTTTCGAGCACGTTTTAACCGGGCAGGATATCCATTAATCAGAAATTTTTTTCTCTCCGATTTCCTTATAATAAGATTCGAAAACGTAAGAAATTGATTTGTACGAGTTGTGTAAGGCATGGAAAGCTTCTTTGGCGTTCATCCACCGTACTTGTTCTATATCTTCTTCAATGCTAGGTGCCATGCGGCTATCGTCTATTAATTCCATGGCATACCACTTGGTTTTCTTTAGCATGGCGTTTTTGTTCATGGTGTAGGTATGCCAGGTGGTACAAATTTTTTTACCGATTTTTACACGTACTCCGCATTCTTCCTCTATCTCTCTTACGGCAGTTTCTTTGTACTTCTCCCCTCTCTCTTTTTTTCCTTTAGGTAAATCCCATTTTTTTAAACGATAAATCATCAGCAATTTATCTTTCTTCCTTACCAGGCCACCAGCAGCTTTTATCACTTTAAACTTACTCTTCAAAAACTGTTTGGAGGTTTCGTAATTCAGCACAGAAATATGTAACGAAAACAAGGGAAGTGGTACTTTGCTATTCAGCAATTCCAGTAAAATGCCTACGGTTTTTTCATCAGCATTTTTTACCCAAACATGGTGTACGAGTTGGGCTGGGCTTGGCACGCCAGAGGCCGCGTCTATTACCTGGCTAAACGTTCCGGATGTTGGCTCATCGCTTGGTTTATACAATGTAACGCGAATGTCATTAATGAAGATAACCATTGGTTGCGCTTAGTCTGTGCAAAAGAATAAATAATTTCCATGCCTACAAGAGCAAAAGAGTTTTTTTACCAATTTCGCACAAAGATATTTCTATGGTGATTTATGCTGAAACAGCTCAACCTATTGCACGCGAGCTTTTACGTATCGAAGCAATAAAGTTAAACATCTTAAAACCGTTTACCTGGAGCTCTGGCTGGAAATCGCCAATTTATTGCGATAACCGTTTGGCTTTATCTTATCCGCACGTGCGCACTATGGTTAAGGAAGGATTAGTGAATGCCATCAGGCACAATTTTCCGGCTGTACAAGCTATTGCCGGTGTAGCTACTGCAGGCATTCCGCAAGGCGCATTGGTTGCAGATGCGTTGGATATTCCATTTGTTTATGTGCGTCCGAAACCGAAAGATCATGGTATGGAAAACCTGATAGAAGGTAAGATTACCAAAAACCAAAAAGTAGTTGTGTTGGAAGATTTGGTTTCTACCGGAGGCAGTTCGTTAAAAGCAACAGAGGCGCTGCGCGATGCCGGATTTGATGTTATTGGCATGGCCGCTGTTTTTACATATGGATTTGATGTGGCCGAAGCTCAATTTAAAAAAGCAAATGTTCCATTAGTTTGCCTGAGTGATTATCAGCATCTGGTAGACTATGCTCTTTCAACAAACACCATTACAGACGAGCAACTTACACAACTAAAGGCATGGCGATACGACCCTGCTAGTTGGGCTGTGTAAAAGAAGAAGCTAAAGAATCAATGGCTTCTCGTATAAGTTCGGGATTACTCCAGGGCACAAAATGGTTCATGTCTTTTTTGGTAAACAAACTTAATGGTGCGTGTTTTGGTAGGTTTTCTTCTATAAACTTAACATTACCAAAAGGTACAAGGCTGTCTTTTTCGCCATGTACAATTGCAACAGGGCAGGTAATGTTCTGCCATAGTGGTACCATGTTTTGCAGTTCAAATTTCAAATCGCATAACTCATCGTTAGACGCGCGCATAGAAGGAGGTAAAATCCAACGCATAAAAGGTGTGCGTAAGGGCACACGAAACCATCTTTCGTTAGGCTCTAGTTCAGGATCTACCGATGCTGCTACCAACACAATACCCCGCACAAGATGTGGGTAACGCATAGCCAAATTTGCCACAAGCGGACCGCCCAAACTGTGCCCAACTAATATTACTTTTTTGTTGCTTAATCTCTCGAGCAGTGGAACAAAGAAATCGGCCTGGTTATTTATAGAAGGTTCGGCTAATCCAAAATTTGAATACCCAAAGCCCGGCCGATCAACGCTTACTAAACAATACGAAGCAAGTAACGTGCTATCGGATAAAAAATCGATGAAGGCGCTATACGAACCCGGTGAACCATGTACAAAAACAATGGTTTGCCTGGAGGTGTCGCCAGTTTGTACATAGTGTAAATTGCGTTTACCTTGTGCCGAAAGGGTGCGTATGTAGTTTACCTTTTTTTTATTAAAATACTTTTTTAATTCTCCGGAAGACATTCGAAAGGTTAAACATGCTTGCACGATCACACTAATTGCAACCACTGTGCTCAGGATCAACCATTTTTTAACTTTCATTTAGCGCCTTGCTAAAATTTGCTTGCAACGTTCTGTATCTTTTAATAAACCAACAGTGTGTAGCAACTCGGTGTCGTAAGAGAAGCCAGCTTCTACATTTCCCTTTTCAGCAAAATAATGCGTAAGTATTTCAGTTTCCAGAAATTGTTTTATCTCGCTTTTATAAACAATTAAATCGTTTTTCTTTCTCTCGGTAAGTATCCCTTCTATTTTATCTAATTCGGGTTGCACTACTTGTATATTTTGTTCGGTCTTTGCTTGTTCTTTTAATTCTTGCAATGCTAAATCTGTATCTGTTCTATAGGCATAGGGTTTACCTTTCATCCAAGTTACAAATTGTGCATATTCAGCATCTGTTAAAGCAAAGCCTGTGGGCGATGCAGGTGCTACATGCGTGTATGTATATTGCGTGGCGTAGTCTACAAAATAACCTGAGAGAAATAAGGTTTGAATAATAGGATGTAGTTCTTTGTTTGGTAGAGCTATATCCGGATCTATGCCTCCGCCATCGTAAACGGTGCGGCCATTTGCTGTTTTAAACGGGCGTTTTAGCGAATCGGGTATGGAGGCTACAGAACCATCGGCTCTTCTTTGTGAATAATCAAGAACTTGAATGCACCTACCACTTGGTGTATAATATTTAGCCGTGGTAACTTTTAATTTAGAGTTGTAGGGAATATCTCGGTTTATCTGCACCAAACCTTTCCCAAAGGATTTCTCTCCTACAATTATAGCTCTGTCGTAATCCTGTAATGTACCTGCAACAATTTCGCTAGCCGATGCACTCCCTCTGTCTATTAACACAGCTACGGGTATTTCCAAATCTACAGGTGGATTAAGTGTTTTATACGTTACGTTATGCTCTTTTATTTTTCCTTTTGTTTCTACTACGGTAACACCTTTAGGCAAAAACAAATTGCATATGTTTACTGCTTCTTGCAATAACCCTCCGGGGTTTCCGCGTAAATCCAACACAATATTCTTAGCTCCTTTTTCTTTTAAAGCGATAAGCGCATTTCTAACTTCTTTTCCTGCGTCTGGTGTAAAATCTGTTAACTGAATATAACCCGTTTGCGATTGTAAAAGTGTAAAATGCGGAACGTTACTAATTTTAATTCGCTCGCGTTTAAAACTTAGTTCGATGGGTTTATCTACTCCGTAGCGTTTTACAGTAAGCGTAACCGGTGTACCCAACTGTCCTTTCATTAGGTTTCCTGCTTCTTCCTGTGTTAAGGAAGATAGATTTTTCGAATCGATTTTTAGTACTTCATCGCCTGCTTTCAATCCTCCTTTTTCTGCAGCAAAACCTGCCATTACTAAGGTTACTACCGTTCTGTTTCCGAATTGCCTGGTTACAGCGCCTATGCCGCCATATTGCCCGGTGTTTTGTGTGCGAAAATTTTCTATTTCATCTTCAGGTATATAATTAGTGTAAGGATCCAGCGAAGCCAACATCGCATCGATTCCTGTGCGCATGAGCGTATTTGGGTTTACATCATCTACATAATTGTTATTTACCTCCTTAAACAAGGAGGCGAACACATCCAGATTTCGCGCAATTTCAAAATAACGATCGGCAGGTTTTGTGTTGGCTACAACCAACAGAACGATGATTATTACGAGTGGAATGAAATATTTTTTCTTCATCATAAGAGAATAACGAAGGTACTGAACTTCTGTTGCCCAAAGAAAACATAAGGCGAATAATGTACACCAAAGTCAAAATCAAAAAGCCAGAATCTTTTCTATCAGATTTTGGCTTTGCGAGTAAGAATAAAAAGAAATCTTATTAATTTGATTTTCTTACTGAACCACCCGAACTAGCCCTTGTATTCGATTTATCCGGATTTCCTCTGTATAAAATACTACCTCCCGAACTTGCCTCGGCATTGAGTTCATCTTTTACAGAAACCTGTATGTTACCTGCGCTGCTTGCATCTGCGGTAGCTATGTCGGTTTGTAAGCCAAAGGCACTTATATCACCTGCACTACTGGCCTCTACATATACTTTTTTGGCAGTGCCTGTTACCTCAATTTTTGCTGCACTGCTTGCCTCGGCTTGCAAAGTACTCACTGCAATTTTTAACTCCATATCCCCTGCGCTGGAAGCATTTATTTCCAACTTATCTGCATATAAAACACCCTGATGATAAACAGATGCAGCTGAACTTACCGATATTTTATTCAATTCAACATAGATAACATAAACCTTCACATTTTTATTCCGATACCTTCCGTCTTTCATATGAATTTTAAGGTAATCGCCTGATAGTTCTGTTAGAACATCGCTTGTAGCAACTCCGCTGGCTTCTATTTTTATCTCTTCTTTTGTACCCTTTTTAAGGTACACATCAATTGCTTCTTGTGCTTTTATACCTCTAAAGCTTCCTACGTTTCGGGTCTCTGTATCTTGCCCAAAGGCTATGAAACAACCAAAAACCAATGCCGATAAAATAATGCCTTTCATATTCCGAAATTTAATTCAAAGACAAGCGAACTGATACCAGGTTGCATAAGATTTAGGAAAACTTTTTATGTCATGTATTAAATCAACATAAATTTCACTAATTTTCTCAACTATAAGTTCAATTTTTGTGGTAAGAAACCCAATCTAGTATTTATGACATTCGATAAAAAATCAGAGCTGAACATCTTAATTAATTTGGCAGCCAGCGACAACAAAGTGGAGGATAAGGAAGCAAAACTTATTCATGCCATCGCCAAAGCCAATGGCATTGAAAAAGATGATGTTGACTCGATGATCCGAAACCCCAAACCTATTGCCGATGCTTCCGGCATGACACAAGAAGAAAAGTTTGCCCATTTGTATTACCTAATTCAGTTAATGAAGATGGACGGACAGGTTTTCCGTAGTGAAATTGTTTTCTGCGAACAGGTTGCCGAAAAGCTTGGCTTTAAGAAAGGTGTTGTTGGCGAGTTATCTGCCCACATTTATAGCGACCCTTCCATTACCAGCGACCGCGATATGCTCTGGAAAAAAGCAAGTAAGTTTTTTAAGTAGATTGAATAAATAAAAAGACCACGATTTAAACCGTGGTCTTTTTATTTTAAGTAGATTATACGTAAATCTATTGAACCCTCATTTTTAATCGCTTGCCTAATTCTTCAACAGTATTTTTAAAATTAGGATCGGTTTTCATCATATCTTCAACAGACTCAAGCGCATGAATTACGGTGCTGTGGTCTCTTCCTCCAAAATTTTCGCCAATTAAAGCAAGCGTAAGTTGTGTGTATCGTTTACAGAAATACATGGCCACCTGGCGAGGTATAACGATTTCTCTCTTTTTCACTTTGCCTTTCATCGAATCTAAATCTACTTTAAAATGATCGGCAACTGTTTTTTGTATAAAATCTACGCTTACATCACTTTGAATTTCTTTAATAATGTTTTTCAACACTTCTTTCGCTAACTCTAAATCGATGTCTTTCTTTAGTAAAGTGGCGTGAAAGATGAGTGAGTTTAAAACTCCTTCCATATCACGCAAGTTGGTATCTACACTATAGGCTAAATATTCTGCCACTTCTTTCGGCATGTCTATGCCATCTGCTTGCATTTTACGATGCACGATAGCCAACTTCGTTTCAAAATCTGGTTCTTGCAAGTCTGCTGTTAATCCCCACTTAAAACGCGACAATAATCTTTCTTGAAATCCTTTTAAATCGCGAGGCGGGCAATCGCTCGTCATGATAATTTGCTTACCTGTTTGATGCAGTTGATTGAAGATGTGGAAAAACATTTCTTGTGTTTTTTCTCTTCCTGCTAAAAACTGTACATCATCTAATATCAGAACATCTACCTGTAAATAAAAATTTTGGAACTCTTGCATTTTATGATTTTGCAGCGCGTTTAAAAACTGGCTAGTAAAATCATTTTGATCAACATACAAAACAACTTTGTTAGGCAGATTACTTTTTATCTCGTTGCCGATGGCTTGCACCAAGTGTGTTTTACCTACACCTACTCCACCATACAACATCAACGGATTAAAAGAAGTAACACCGGGTTTCTTTGCAACCGCTAAACCGGCAGAGCGTGCTAAACGATTACAATCGCCTTCAACAAAGTTATCGAAACTGTAATTCGGATTAAGTCGGGAGTTAACCGTTTGCGGATTTAATGCTTTAAAAGTAAAAGGCGAATAATCATCAGCACCAATACTATTAAGTGCCGACTTTCGATTGGTTGACCCATTGGGGTAATTAACAGCAACTGCTGGCGCTTGTTGATTGCCACTATCAACAATTACCGAATATTCTAATCTGCCGGTTGGGCCCAACACCGTGTGAATGGCTTTTTTTAACACGGGTACATAATGTTCTTCTAACCACTCGTAAAAGAATTGCGAAGGAACTTCAATTGTTAAAACATCAGCATCTACTCGTATTGGTTTAATAGGTTTAAACCAAGTACCGAAGTTTTCATCGCCAACTTCGGGGCGGATGATGTCCAGACAATCTGTCCATACAGTTTCGCAACTTACTTCTATCATGATGAAAGAGTTAAAGGTTGATTAAAAGCCAATCCTTTTTTTTGAAAGGGAGACAAAGATGTGATAAAAGTTGTGGATAAATCAAGGTGTGCACCACTTGATTTTTTCGATTTTTTTTTGCTAATGGATATACTGCTTTTTTCTTGCAAGCGATTGCAAGAAAATCTTCCTAAACTTGTCTTTTTAATCGCTAACTATGGCATTTCAACATTATAAATCGTTGTTTACATCGTTTAATCGCCATTCTGAACAAGATTGGATACAAGCTGCTGCAAAAGAAATCGGTCATGAAAATCCGATGAATGCATTAGCATGGCAAATCAGCGACATTGAAAATTTAAAACCTTATTATCACGCTAGCGAAAGAAAAGAAAAAAAAATTCCGCAATTGCGTGTGTCCGATATCGAATGGTATGGCGCGCGTGCCTGGCAAAACATGCCATTACTGCAGGTAAAAGTTGCGAAGGAGGCGAATCAACTTGCCTTACACCTGTTAGAAAGTGGTGCAGATGGAATTATCTTCGACTTAAACGAACAATCGTTTTCGTTTTCAGATTTACTTAACCATATCAACTTACCTTATTGTTCAGTAGGATTTATACATGCTGATGAAAAATCTATTCACACCTTCAACACTTTTATTAAAGAGAAAAATTGGGAACACGAAAAATTGAATGGCTTCTTTATCGTATCGAAAGAAATATTTTTAAACCAAAACATTCAACCTGTTGCCGGCATTAAAAAAGGATTTTCATTTTCTTGCCCGAATGTAAAAAACGACATCGCTGCTTTTATTCGCGAAATAAAATTGCAGAAAGAAAAATATCTAAACCAAAATTCTCTTGTTCTTTCTTTACAAGCCGCAGATAATTTCTTTTTAAACATTGCGCAAGTAAAAGCCATTCGTTTTGCGGTAGAGCAAACTTTATCAATTCCCATTAGTATACACATTACGGCTACAAAATGGACAAAAGAAAATTTTCAACCCCATGCTACTCTTTTACAAAACACCCTACACGCCATTAGCAGCGTAGTAGGTGGCTGCGATTACTTAACTGTTTTACCTGAAGAGGAAAACCAACCAACCTTTCGCAGAATTGCGTTAAATGTTAGCACCATCTTACGCGAAGAATCGCATTTGAATAAAGTAGCAGATGCCAGTGCCGGTGCGTACATCATCGATGCGTTAGTTGAAGAAATAGTAGAAGCTGCTGAGATTGATTTTACTTCTTTAAATAAAATAAAAACCTCAACTCCATCTACTCATTTAAAAAACTGGGAAAGCCCCGAAGGAATTTCTATTCAACCTGAATATCACGTAGATGATATTCGAGAGTTAGACCATGTTTATTTCACTGCCGGTCTTCCTCCTTTTTTACGCGGACCGTATGCCAGTATGTACACACAAAAACCGTGGACGGTGCGTCAGTACGCAGGCTTCTCAACTGCAAAAGAATCGAATGCGTTTTACAGAAAAAATTTAGCTGCCGGTCAGCGTGGTTTATCGGTTGCGTTTGATTTAGCCACGCATCGTGGCTACGATAGCGATCATCCACGCGTATCGGGCGATGTAGGCAAAGCAGGTGTTGCCATCGATACCGTAGAAGATATGAAAATTTTATTCGATCAAATTCCATTGGATAAAATGTCGGTATCGATGACGATGAACGGTGCCGTTATTCCTATCATGGCCTTTTACATTGTAGCTGCAGAAGAATCACCAGAAAAAGTAAAACCATCTTTATTAAGCGGCACCATTCAAAACGATATCTTAAAAGAATTCATGGTGCGCAACACCTACATCTATCCGCCAGCTGCATCCATGCGCATCGTGTCAGATATTTTTGCTTACACATCGCAACACATGCCGAAGTT
This sequence comes from Flammeovirgaceae bacterium, assembly GCA_021298355.1. GTDB lineage: Bacteria > Bacteroidota > Bacteroidia > Cytophagales > Cyclobacteriaceae > Chryseotalea. The sequence goes on along the minus strand of JAJTEH010000011.1, from coordinate 43,431 downwards.
TAACAGCATCAGCATCAGCGGGTATCATATGCACGAAGCAGGTGCGCCTGCGCACATCGAGTTGGCTTATACACTCGCAGATGGGTTAGACTATTTACGCGCTGGTGTACAAGCAGGTATTGCCATAGATGATTTTGCTCCACGTTTATCTTTCTTCTGGGGCATTGGCATGAATTTTTTTATGGAGATTGCCAAGATGCGCGCAGGCCGTTTGTTGTGGGCTAAATTGGTACAGCAATTCAATCCGAAAAATCCGAAGAGCCTGGCCTTACGCACGCATTGCCAAACATCCGGCTGGAGTTTAACCGAGCAAGACCCATACAACAACGTTACGCGAACTGCGGTTGAAGCATTGGCTGCTATTCTCGGCCATACGCAATCGTTACACACCAATTCATTAGATGAAGCCATTGCATTACCTACAGATTTTTCGGCACGCATTGCACGCAATACGCAATTGTTTATCGAAAAAGAAACAGGTGTTACCAAAGTAGTAGATCCGCTCGGTGGCAGCTATTATGTTGAAACACTTACAGCAGCGTTAGTCGATAAAGCGTGGGCATTAATTGAAGAAATTGAAACCTTAGGCGGCATGACGAAAGCCATTGAAAGTGGCATACCCAAAATGCGCATCGAACAAGCGGCCGCAGCGAAACAAGCCCGCATCGATTCAGCGAAAGATATTATTGTAGGGGTAAACAGATTTAAGGTAGATGAAAAACCAGACTTCGAGATTTTAGAAGTTGATAACACCGCAGTAAGAGAAGAACAAATAGCAGGCTTGCAAAAAGTAAAGAGAGAAAGAAATAACGCTCAGGTACAAGCGTGTTTAGATAACATCACCGAAGCTAGCACAACAGGCGAAGGAAACTTATTAGCCCTAGCCGTAGAAGCAGCCAGAAGCCGCGCTACACTTGGCGAAATTTCTGCTGCAATGGAAAAGGCATTTGGCCGTTACCAGGCTACCATACGTTCTATTGCAGGTGTATACTCAAACGAAATGAAAAACAACCAGGAATTTGAAACGGTAAGAAAATTAAGCGATGCCGTAGCCGAACAAGAAGGCAGAAGACCGCGCATTTTAATTGCTAAAATGGGACAAGACGGGCACGACCGTGGCGCCAAAGTAATTGCTACCAGCTTTGCCGATTTAGGTTTTGATGTAGACATCGGCCCGTTGTTTCAAACACCGGAAGAAGTAGCCATGCAAGCAGCCGAAAACGATGTGCATGTGGTGGGTGCATCTTCTCTTGCAGGAGGACATAAAACCTTGATTCCAGCTCTCATAAATGAATTAAAAAAAATAGGAAGAGAAGATATCTTAGTAGTTGCCGGAGGGGTTATACCCGAGCAAGATTACGATTACTTGTTTGCGAAAGGAGTTGCCTTTGTGTTCGGGCCAGGCACACCTATTACGGAGAGCGCGAAAAAGATTTTACAAAGACTGAAGGGATAAAGAGACGTTTGAATTTAGGTATTAGATAGTAGAAAACTTTTTGTTATTCGCTTTCGATGCAAAATTAGAAAGTATAACACACTCTTTATTCAAGTAAGCTCAACATAAAGTAAGTTTATCTTGATTTGCATTTCAAACGATTAGTAGATAGCATAGCTATTTTCAAGACAAAAAAAAACGTATAGTATAGGTATTTATTTTTGTGGTTAACAAAAGAGCATGCTTTCTTTCGTTCTACTAAAATATGGTATAGCCTAAAACTAACGACAAGGTTTGAAATTTATTTGATATATCAAGGTAGTCGCTAACAACATTTCTATTAAGTCCATATCTCAATTCTACACTTAGGCGATCACCATGTTTATATCCAGCACCAAAAATCAGGTTGCCAACTGACCTTAACTCTAACTCATTAAAACTTACACCACGCCTCGAATATGTCTGACTATTATCGAAACGAACATCTATACAATACTGTGCTAATAAAGATATCTTGGAATTGTTTGATACAAAGAAATTATATCTCGCACCGAAATTCATATCTATTGCCGTGTATTCAAATTTAGCGGTTACTAAACCACCTGTAATTTGAGAAGATGCATAGGTCTTTTCTAAGTCTAAGTGAACAAATGTTGGTTCGAATAATAACTCAAGTTTATCATTGTACGCTGGAACCAAATAAGCGAACTCTGTACCAAAACGAAAATTTGCTTTAGCACTGTAATCCACATCACGATAGACCGATCTCTTATCTTCAAATTCTACAATAGGTAAAACCAGACCAGGGCGAATAGTTATGTTATACTCATCCTTTTGAAGTTTATCTAAACTCTGTCTCTCATCTTTTGAATATGCTCTGTTTATCAACCTGAACAAATTGCTTAAAGACTTGGACGTGTATAAGCAATTCTCAAATTCATCGTATGCGACATCTGAATTTTTAAAATCTAAACTAAGTTGTTGTTTATACTGGTAGTTGTAGGCTATTTTAGAGTCTATCAAATATGCTTTGTACACTAATTGTGTAATCGGAATGTTGCCATGTTGATAAAAAAAACGAATTAAGTCCTTATCATCATACTGATACAATTTGGCATATCCGTTTACCAATAATTTCAAGAAAAGTGTTTCTTCACTAAACTTAGGTGTACGATCTATAGTTAGATTGTTCAAGGCTGATGGCGACCTGTCTATCTGAACAGTTGCTTTCACATAAACTGCTCCTTTCGTAAAACCGAATTCTTTTATGTCGTTGCCGCTTGCTATGCTTTCTTTAGAATTTAAATCTAGTTTATATCGTATCTCAGTCGGATTATTTTTCCAAACTTCTTTTTTTATAAAGCATTCAACTCTATCTCCGGAATTTAAAATAAAATAACCTTCTTCAAATTTAGTTTGAGCAATAGCGATTGAGCTAAAAAAAAGTAAAAGTGAAAGATGTAGAAGTTTTCGCATATGTATAATAACTTTTGGGAGCCCTTTTAGAAAAACAAAAATAGTTTTTTTTGGCAAACTAAAATAGACATAAAAAACTTTCTTTCACAATTAACGACTCGAAAATAAAAATTTGATTACTTCTGTTTAACCTCCCATGATTTTTCTCATTTTAAAGTTAAACTAAGTGTGAAAATCAAACACTAACCAAACAACGCTAGTGTAGATTACGCCAAATCAAATCCTTCAATGCCATAATGCCTTGCTGCGTAACGGATGAAATAAACACAACGGGTAAATCTTCCGGCAATTCTTTTTTCATCTCCGTCATTAATTCATCATCCAACATATCCGACTTAGAAATGGCGAGTAATCTTTTCTTATCTAACAATTCAGGATTGTATTTGCGCAATTCATCAAGTAGAATATCATATTCTTTTCTAATGTCTTTAGCATCTGCTGGTATTAAAAACAAAAGCAAAGCATTGCGCTCGATGTGTCGCAAAAAACGAATGCCCAATCCTTTTCCTTCTGCCGCTCCTTCAATTATACCCGGAATATCCGCCATCACAAAAGATTTATCATCGCGATAGGCCACCACACCTAAGTTAGGCGTTAAGGTTGTAAAAGGATAATCACCAATTTTAGGTTTAGCTGCCGATACAACCGACAACAAAGTAGATTTACCTGCATTAGGAAAACCAACTAAACCAACATCAGCTAATAATTTTAATTCGAGAATGATCCATTCTTCAATGCCGGGCTCTCCGGGTTGTGCATAGTCGGGTGCGCGGTTAGTAGAGGTTGCAAAAAATGCATTTCCTTTACCGCCTCTTCCTCCTGGTGTTAAAATAACTTCTTGTCCATCTTCTGTAATCTCACACACTAATTCTCCTGTATCTGCTTTTCTGGCTACTGTGCCGAGAGGAACTTCAATGATTTCATCTTTACCCGAAGCACCTGTTCTGTCTTGCGCATCGCCTCTTTCTCCTGCTTCAGCAATAATGTGTTTGCGGTATTTCAAATGCAAGAGTGTCCACATCTGTGCGTTGCCTCGCAAAATAATATGTCCACCTCTTCCACCATCACCACCATCGGGCCCACCATTTGGGTTGTGTTTCTCTCTGTTAAAATGCAAATAGCCTGGCCCACCTGCGCCTGAGCGCGAACAGAATTTTACGTAGTCAATAAAGTTGGGAGCAGACATGAGAACAGGTGATTAAAAGGGTATGATAAAAAGATGTAAACAAGTTATAGCTTCTTTATTTTTTCAAAAAACAATTTTATGAATCGAATCTTACATTATAAGTATCAATTAGTCTAGTTTATTTTCTTTTCTAAATACCGAAGCCTTCTGCTTAAAATATCTGATTTCTTCTTCGGGTGTTAATCCATCAATTTCTTTTGAAATCGTTTCTCTTCTTTTTCGCATAAATTCAACAGCATCGAAAGTCTTCTTATTTTTTGTTTCTGTTTTCATAACTCCAATATTTCACGTGGTGTCCTAATCTCCAAAATTCTATGGCCATGTTTAATATTTACAGAATTATATCCTCTTATCCTGTTAATATTAACAATATGTTTGAAATTCCAACTTACTAAAATGTCTGCGTTTATTAAAGTCGCAAGAGCAATATGCCTACAATCTGCTCGGCTAGTTTTTCCAACAACACCTTCTTTCAAATATTCTTCACCTAATAGAATGGAGTCTGATGTCTGTTCAACAAACTCAATTTGCTTTCTTGGAATAGATTTAAAGAACTTGATTACGTTTTCAGGTGCACCTTGTAGCTCTGTTATCAATAAGTCAGATAAAATTACTCGAAATTCTCCTTGTTTTACCTTTTCGAAAAACAACTTGGTGTATAACTCAAATTCCTCATCAAAATATCCACCAATAACAGAGGTATCTATGTAAACCTTTTGAATCATTTCACAAGATAATGATTTTCAATTAGGCTTAGAAGATGCTTTTACCAATGTTAATCGATTAACGACTCACCCATAGAATTTTATCCTATTATTTTACAAATGCTCTGAAAGATGGTATCGATTTCTCCAATGCCATTTACAGCAGATAATCTGCCTTGTTGTTTGTAATATGGCAATACGTGAATGGTTTTATTAAAATACTCGCTGATGCGTTTATTCAATTTATCTTCTTCATCATCCGCGCGGTTGTCGATCAATTTTCTTTTTGCAATTCTTGCGCGCACTTCTGCTTCTGTAACTTCTAAGGCTACTACATGATGGATAGCAGAATTATTTTCTTGCATAAAACGATCTAATGCTTCTGCCTGTGCAACTGTGCGCGGGAAACCATCGAATAAAAAACCTTTCGCTTGTGGATTTTTATCTAATTCTTCTTTTAACATGGCAATGGTAATTTCATCCGGAACCAACTCTCCGCTGTTCATGATTTCTTTTACGCGTTTACCTAAAGCTGTATCGTTTTTAGTATGCCACCTGAATAAATCTCCTGTTGAAATATGTACAAATCCGTACTTGGCAATCAGCTTTTCGCTTTGCGTGCCTTTGCCTGCACCAGGAGGGCCAAACAATACCAGGTTTACCATGCTTTGCTTATTAATAAGCCTGAAAGATACGCATGAAAAATTAAAATGCCAATTGCTACGCCTTAGCCTTCAGGATGTGGTCGGTATTGCGACCAAGCCCATCGTAATCTAACCCGTAACCTAAAACGAATTCATTATCTATTTCGAAGCCAACGTATTTTACTTCTATGTTTTTTTCGCGGGCAGGTGTTTTTCTAAGTAAGGCAACTACTTCAACCGATTTAGTACCCAAACTTCTTAGTTCATCTACTATTTTCTGAAGGGTTAATCCGGTATCAACTATATCTTCAACAATAATAATATGCTGACCGAATAAACTTTCTTCCAAGCCAATAAGTGTTTTTAATTGCCCTGTGCTTTGTGTGCCCACGTAAGAATTAATTTTTACAAAAGATACTTTACAAGCAATATTAATTTGTTTAACTAAATCAGCAGCGAATATAAACGAACCATTTAAGATAGGTAGCAAAATAGGAGTTTTATCCGCGTAATCTATATCGATTTGCTTTGCTAATGTTTTAACTTTCTTTTGAATATCTTCTGCCTTGATAAATGGCTTAAACTCCAAATCTTTCACTTTCATAACTATACCAGAGGGGGCGCAAATATAAGGTAATTTTTTAACCTCAAGTAACTCCTTTCAGCTACAGATTGTTTTCAGAGTTTTTCCATTAAGTAACGATAGAGATAAATCATCGCTTCGATATCTTTTTTGTGTACGCGTTCGGTTGGCGAATGCGCTCCTTCTTCTGGCGCACCAATAAAACACCAATCGATAGGATAAGGAGAAAGTTGCAACTCGCGACCATCGCTTGAGCCCACGCCTTCCACTTCTAATTGAAAAGGAATTTTACTTTGCGCAGCGAGCTTAGTAATTTGATTTAAAAAAGTTTTTCTCGGCAAATTTCTATCCCGAAGGGAAACTACAACTCCTTTGCCATGATGCACGCCATCGGTTACCCACGTAATGTCTGAAATCAAAGCTTGCTTCACTTTATATTTCTCGAACATGATTTTGGCCAGATACGGCACGGCACCTCCACTGTGTTCTTCCCAACAAGAAAAAATAATCAAACCATCTTTTAACGTTTCAGCTACATGTAAAGCGTTTAAAATACCTAATCGATTATCTAAGTAAGCTGATTGAATAAAATCTTTTTCTTCTTTAAAATTAACCTCATACGTTAACGTTGTGCCTCTGTCTATGGTACGACCAAACTCAAACAAAGCATGGTTTTCGTGGTCGTACTGCAGTTTACATCGAATCGCTCCTGTTGAATCTTCACCCACCAGATAGGTACCCGCTGGTGCATCGGGGCTGCCAATCGGAACCAACTGGTTATCGTATCGAACAGTAAAACCCAACGAATCCATGTGTGCATAAATGGCAGTGCGTGGCTTTCCAAATTTTAAGATTATGCAATCCTGTAAATCATTGCCTGCTACTACAACTGGTTTGTATTTCCAATGCTTACTATTCTTTTTAATGTATGAAAGCAAAAACTCTTTCATGGTGCTTTCGCTTCCCGATGGAGCGTGCACCTTACACAAAGCTTCTAGCAGAGCATACTTAACTTTTATTTCTTGTTTTTTAACAGGCATTCGATTTCTTTCTTTAAATTTTCGAAAAGGAAATTTATGCTTGTAAACATCGGAAAAGAGAACTCGGTTGCCAAACATTTCCTCAACGAATTGCGAAACAAAGAAACCCAAAACAACCGCCAACTATTTCGCATTAATTTATATCGGTTGGGGCAAATTATGGCTTACGAATTATCCAAGCGGTTAACGTATATCGATACACAAATTCAAACTCCACTGGCCAATCATCCTTCACATCATCTCAAAGAATCGCCTGTATTAATTACCATTTTACGTGCAGGACTTCCCTATTTCGAGGGGCTGCTGGATTTCTTTCCTGAAAGTGATGCCGGCTTTATTGGTGCATATAGAGTAGAATCTAAAGAGATTGAAATCAAACTCGATTATTTAGCCACCAATAATTTAGATGACAAAACAGTATGCCTGATTGATCCGATGTTAGCAACAGGAAAATCGATTATCCGTTCCATTGAATTACTCAAAAAAAACGGAACACCTAAGCATTGGCACATTGTTTCATTATTAGCTGCACCCGAAGGAATAACGTATATTGAAAATCATTTAAAGAAAGATTACACACTTTGGACTTTTGCGGTAGAACAAAAGTTAAATCAACACGCTTATATTATTCCGGGTTTAGGCGATGCCGGTGACCTTTCATTTGGAGAGAAGATATAGTACAACTATTTGTATGTGGGAAGAAATTGTAAAAGCGATAACTCTGGTGCTGCTGCCCAGCATGTTAAAATTTATTTTCGGTCCGTTTGCCGGTAAGGCCGCTGGCTTGCATTTTTTAACTACGGCTTTTGCCACTGCTTTAGGCATGATGATTTCCGTTTTTGCCTTTACTTATTTCGGAGAATTTATACGAACTAGAATTTTACGAAAGTTAGTTCGCAAAAAGAAAGATGTACCACCCCTTAAAAATAAATCTTTTGTAGCTCGTTTTGGATTAGCCGGTATTGCTTTTTTTACGCCTATTCTACTTACTCCTATAGGTGGAACGTTATTAGCCGTAAGTTTTACCAGACAAAAAGAAAAAATTATTTTATTTATGAGTATCAGCGCGCTGGCGTGGTCGTTTATTATTACAGCGGCTGTTTACTTAGGCTATAATGCCATTATGAAATGGATTGCCTAACTATCAATCTTTTGTTTTTTCTGTAACAAAAGTTAAAGCTTCTTCTTCTGAGTCAAACGCTTTAAAGTTTACATTCATAAAATATACAATACCTTTTAGTAAGGCTACCTTAGGTCCGTTAATACCTAAAAATGCACCGCGTATAACACTACTTTTTGTTTCTTCTGTAAACTGATAGGCAGCCTTCATATAGGCTGGTGTTCCATACGTTCCGATGTAATTAGCTATGAAACTCGTATTATTTTTTCCTTTCGCCCATAAACGATGGTAATCCGTTAGATCAATCATCTCTCGTTCTTTCAAGTAACTATAATCAACTAAAACTAATTCAGTATAATTGAGTTGAATAACCCGAAATCTGTTTTTGCCATCGAAGAGTGGTAGCGCTATCACGGTTTAATCTTTTGCATTTTCAGAAAATCCCGATACACCTCCTGAAACTATGTATTTCATGGCAACCGGCCCACTAATGTTTAAAGGTTTTATGGATGACTTAGGTACGAGATAATGCATGCCTGAAAAAGCATAAGAATGCGGTATGTAAACCGAAATCATATCCTCTAATCCTAACGCAGATAAATCTTGTTGCGTAACAAAGCCAATTTGATGTAGCGTGTTTTCTTTATTGATTAGAATAAGCACAGGTTTATTAAACTTCTTCTTGTCTCCTACAAACGCACTGAGTAAATCTTTAAGCGAAGAATAAATTAGTTTTACCAACGGAATGCGATTCATGCCATGATCGAACCAGGTTGATAAAGTTTGAAAAGCAAGGTTAGAAGTTAAATAACCGAAGCCCGTAATCGCAACTAAAATAATGAGCAAGCCCAGGCCCGGATAAGGCAAGCGAAGCAAGCTATCGAGCCAGGTAAAGGACACATAAATAAAATAGGCTGTTGCTGTTAACGGAACAATAAACAATGTTCCGCTAAAAAAATAGCGTAAGATTTTTCTAAAGGTAGATTCCATAAAAGCAAAAAGGCTTCCGATAATAGTCAGAAGCCTTCATTATGTCAAAGTATATTTTTAAAGTGCGAAACCTAAGAAGCTTAAAAAGCCTAATGACATCAAACCTACTAAAATAAAAGTGATGCCCAAGCCTCTTAATGGTGCCGGAACGTTTGAGTAACTCATCTTTTCTCTTACACCAGCTAAAGCTACGATGGCTAATAACCAGCCAATTCCTGAACCAATACCATACACAGTTGCTTCCGGTAGTGTATAGCTTCTGTTAACCATAAATAGAGCGCCACCAAGAATTGCGCAGTTTACAGCGATGAGAGGTAAGAAAATACCTAGAGCTCCGTACAAAGCAGGTGAAAATCTTTCAACTGCCATTTCGGTTAATTGCACCATAGCCGCGATTACAGCGATGAAAACAATAAATTGAAGAAAACCTAAATCTACATTTGCAAAATCTTCACCAAGAAAGGCCAATGAGCCAGGCGTTAATAATTTGTATTGAATTAACCAGTTAATGGGTGTTGTAATGCCTAAAACGAAAATAACGGCAACACCTAAGCCAAAAGCTGTTTTTACTTTTTTAGATACTGCTAAGAATGAACACATACCTAAAAAGTATGCAAATATCATGTTGTCGATAAAAATCGAGCGGATACCAATGTTAATCAGATTTTCCATATTAATGCTCTCTGTAACCGTTAATTGAACGCTGAACCCAAATGATTAATCCTACCAAAATACAAGCACCTGCGGGCAACAACATTAAGCCGTTGCCTTGGTAATGAATTCCGGCAGCTTCAAATATTTTGTAACCGAAAATAGCACCACTTCCTAAAATCTCTCTAAAGAAAGCGATGATCATAAGTATCATTCCATATCCTAAACCATTCCCAATACCATCTAAGAAAGAAGGCCACGGCTTGTTTCCCATAGCATAAGCTTCTAATCTACCCATCACAATACAGTTGGTGATGATCAAGCCTACGAATACCGATAATTGCTTAGAAACATCGTAAACATATGCCTTTAACAACTCACTTACCAATGTTACCCATAGAGAAACAATTGCCAATTGTACAATGATTCGGATTCGGGACGGGATTGTATTTCTTAAAGCAGAAATTGCTGCGTTAGATGATGCTGTTACAACAGTTAAACTCAATGCCATAATAAAGGCAGGTTTCATCTGTGTTGTTACGGCCAGCGCAGAACAAATTCCCAATACCTGAACAGTAATCGGGTTATCTATATCTAGCGGATTGGTAATTAATTTTCTGTTTTTCTTAGAGAAAAGCGGCTCGCTTTTCTTTACCTCTTGTACTGCTGTTTCTGCACTCATGACTTAAGGTTGTTTTGTTTTCTTTATGTAATTCTCGTAACACGCTAAGTAATCTTTTAACATGTTGTTAACGCCTTTAGCTGTTAACGTTGCACCCGACATGCCATCTACTTTGTGTTGTTCAGATGAATAATCGTTACCTTCTCCTTTCATCATTTCTACTGATGCAAGTGCTTCTCCTTCAAAAACTTTTTTGCCTTTGTAACGGTCTTGTATATCGGCTGATGAAATTCTCGCGCCTAAGCCCGGAGTTTCTCCTTTGTGCTGAAATACTGTTCCCTGAATAGTATTAAAATCTGATTGAAGTGAAACATATCCCCAGATTTTATCCCACAAACCAAAGCCATGAATAGGCAATACTACATATTCAATTTTGTTAGGATCTGCTTCGCTTCTAAACTCATACACAGGTAAAAGTCTTTCTTGCGCTGGCTTTTTGTATTCGGCTTCAACTACAATGTCAGTTGTTTTCTTACCTTCAACAACATTGCCTTTAAAATCAACAACAAAAGCTTTTACTCTTTTATTGTATAATTCGGCTGCGTTATCATTTTCACCGAGTGTCATAACGGTAGAGAGAATATTTTGCTTCTGCTCTAAAGCAATATTCTCTTGCTGCTTTTCTTTTAAGCTTTCAGAGGCGAAAGCTAACAAGCCACCACATACAATGGTAAGCATTGCAGCATATAATACGATATAAAGGTTAGACTGTCGCACGTTTTAATCTTCTGGTTTTGTTTGCACTTACTACAAAATAATCTATCAGCGGAGCGAATACGTTCATCAACAATATCGCCAACATAATGCCTTCCGGATAAGCCGGGTTGAACACACGTATTAAAACGGTAAACACTCCAATTAAAAATCCATAAACCCATTTACCTGTTTCGGTTTGTGCGGCAGTTACCGGATCGGTTGCCATAAACACTGCGCCAAAAGCTAAACCACCCATTACTAAATGATAATGTGCAGGCAAAGCCATAAATGGATTAACAGCTAGTGCATTTAATAACAAACCCATTGCGTATGCGCCACCAAAAACACTTACGATAATTTTCCAGCTACCTGAACCTGTTGCCCATAAAATAAAGGCACCAATTAAACACATTAAAGTTGATGTTTCGCCAATGCTACCAGGAATAAGACCAACAAACATGTTTTGAAGTGAATACAAAGATTCATTTGCCCAACCAGCGCCAAAACCACTGAGTTGTGTAACAGCATTTCCTCCTGAGGTAACCGTTTCAGCTGCAATGGCTAATGGTGTTGCTCCGGAATAACCCGCAACAACTTTTGCGCCTTCCGGTATGTAGGTCCAAACTTCGCCTGAGATTTGAGTAGGATAAGCGAAGTACAAGAAAGCGCGTGCTGTTAAGGCTACATTCAATACGTTCATGCCTGTTCCGCCAAATGCTTCTTTTGCAATTAACACTGCAAAAACAGTGGCTACAAATACTTGCCAAAGCGGAATGTTGGGTGGCATTACTAATGGTATCAACATACCGGTTACTAAGAAGCCTTCGTTGATCGGGTGTTTTCTAAACACTGCGAAAATAGCTTCTACTATACCTCCAGCTGTGTAGGAAACAATAACGATGGGCAATACTTGCATTAACCCAACCATAATTTTGTCCATCATCGAAGCTTGCTGGCCTAAAGCCAAAAAGTGCTGATGCCCAACATTTACAATACCAAATAACAAACAGGGTGTCATCGCGATGATAACCGTCATCATTAATCTTTTTAAATCGATGGCATCGCGTACTTGTACACCTTTTGCACCTGCGGTTGTGTTAGGCGAATATAAAAACGTATCTAAGGCTTCATACACATAGAAGTACTTGTGGTACTTGCCTCCTTCTTCAAAATTGTGCTTGGCTTTGTCAAGCGTGTTTCTCAAAAACTTCATACTATGCGTTGGCTAATAAATCTATACCTTCTCTAACAATTTGTTGTACGGGGTGTTTGCTTACATCAACAAATTCGCAGAGTGCTAAATCTTCTTCTATTACTTCATAAATTCCAAGTGCTTCCATTTCGTCATAATCTTCGGCCATAATAGCTTTAATTAAATGTGTTGGTAACACATCCATAGGCACTACTTTTTCGAATACACCACTTTGCACAAAAGCACGTGGCTCTCCATGTGTGTTAGAATCTAACACTACTTCTTTTCCTCTGGATAAGAATGATAATAAACCGAAGGAACGTTGGAAACTTAATTTTTTGGTTGATGGTGTAATCCAACCCAAGAATTCGTGGTAATCGCCTTCAGGAATTACAGAAATCATCTGATCGTAAAAACCTAAATGACCTTCTTTCCCAATGGATGTACCCGTTAAAACATTACCTGAAATTACGCGAACGTGTTCTTGCTTAAGGTTATTCTTTAATAACGGTTTAACCGAAGCTCCAGTGTATGTTTTGTAATACTGCGACTCTGTAACTTCTGAACCTGCAACTGCTATTACTTTAGAAGCATCTACAATGCCTTGTAAAAACAATTTACCTATTTGGATAACTCCGAAAGGATTGATCGTCCACACAACATCTCCTTTATTAATCGGATCGATGTGGTGAATTTGCACACCTACGCAACCCGATGGGTGCGGACCGGAAAATTTATTTAACTCTGCCCCTTTTACTTGTGAGAATACCGGGGAGATTTCTTTTTCTGAATGAACATTAACGTGAACTGCTCCACTGGTTAATTTCTTCAACACATCTACACCAGCCTGAAAATAGTGTTCGTTGCCTTTGTAAATGAAGCTAAAATCTGGTGCAAGCGGATGCGAATCGAACGCAGAAACAAATATAGATTTTGGCGTATGCTCAGGGTTAGCCACAATACCATATGGCCTTTCAACGAGATTCAACCAAACACCACTTTCTAATAATTGTGTTTGTGCTTTCTCTCTGCTTAACGAAGCTAAATCAGAAACAGAATACTTGTTGAAAGAAAGAGATTCTACTGTTTTATCCGCCAGAATTTTTACTTCTATCAACTTGCGTTTCTCGCCTCGCTTAATTTCCACTACTTCTCCACTAACGGGGGCGGTAAAAACGATTTTCTCGTTTTTCTTATCATGGAAAAGCGGTGTACCTGCTTTTACCTGATCGCCTTCTTTAACCATTACCTTGGGCATATAAATGCCGTGGAAATCGTCTGGCTTGATGACACATGTTTCCGGATGATCGGCATTGCCGAATTTAATGGCGGCTTTTCCCGCCAGGTTTATATCAAACCCTTTTTTTAACCGAATGAATTTTCCCATGATGGGCGCTAATTTTGGTTAGGAACGCGGCAAAATTAGTAATTAAAACGACAATAAAAAGTGAACTTACCTAACCTTAAAAATTTGTTTAAGCGGTTATTTCTTACTCCGAAACCATGCGGGAAATGGCTAAACGAACTACCTCCTCAACTTGTTCTTCTAGTGTAATAAATGATGTATCGATTTCATGGGCATCATCGGCTTTTTTCAGTGGACTTTCTGCCCGGGTAGTATCGATGCGGTCTCGCATGATCAGGTTTTCGATTACTTCCTCTAAATCAACCAGTTTATCGTTGGCTAATAATTCTTGCTGCCTGCGGTATGCTCTAATATTCATGTCGGCAGTCATAAACACTTTTAATTCTGCGTCAGGAAAAACAACCGTACCAATGTCGCGGCCATCCATTACCACGCCTTTTTCTTTTCCCATTTTTCTTTGTTGTGCCACCATGGCTTCGCGAACTTGTTTTAAAGTGCTAACCTGGCTCACATTATCGGAGATGCGCATTTTCCGGATTTCCTTTTCAACATTTAATCCATTTAAAAATGTTTCGGATTGTTTTTCTGCGTTAAGATGAAATTGAATTTTAATATCGTCTAATGCTTTGCTTACTTCTTTAGGATTGGTAAGAGAAATGTAATGATCCAGAAAATAGAGCGTAACTGCTCTATACATCGCTCCTGTATCAATGTATTTATACCCTAAAATTTTTGCTACTTGTTTGGCTGTTGAGCTTTTGCCACAAGCAGAGTAACCATCGATTGCAATTACAATTTTCTTTAATCTCATCAGCAATCTTTTTGAGGACAAGGGATAGGTTTACCTGGTTTTAATTTTTTATTGCGTGGCTGACTGGCACAAGAAATAGCGATACACAAACTAATCAGCAAAACAATCCTGGTTGCGTTTCTCATTGTGTAAAGTTAAAAAAACAAAGACACGAGAGAAAGCAATACGCTTGAAATAAAATCCAGGCTTTCTAAGGAATGATTATCAAGACGATAAATCATTCAGACCTTATTAAAAACGCGGGCAAGGAATTGATTTACCTCTTTTTAATTTTTGATTGGGTTTATGAGCAGAACAAGAAAAGCATAGAATAGAAATAAGGAAGATGAAAACGAAGAGATTTAGTTTCATCTAGCTGGGTTGTTGTTTATCATAACTCATTTTAAATCCAATTTTTTGTCCGGCACCTAATGCAGGAGTGTGTTCTAACTTTTGATATAAGGTGATGAATTTTACATCGGTATAAGGTGGTGCCATTAAGTCATTTTCTATAGCAATGGCCAAACTTAACTTAACAAGGTTTTGTAATTGAAGTGTACTTATTTCGTGTTCCGAAATTTTATTCTGCACAATGGCCATTGGTCCTTCGCCTTCTACAAAAAATCTGTTTTCGTGATTAATCATAATGCGCGCCAACAAATAGCCCGGATCGTTGATGCGATTAAACTTTAACGAATCCGACATGAAATTATATATGTTGATCTGCCCGAAATACCGATTCACTTCATTCTGCACTACATAAGAATCTTTCATCACAGGATGCTCAGAATCGAACGTAACTACATTTGTGTGCAAAACAAAAATTAACAAGTCTCCTGCAAGTTTTACTGAAAATTCGTGTTCGTTAATTTCTTTGAATTCTATGGTTACATCGGGGTCGCCTGGCCGAGCTAATTTCTTTAAGGCTGCACAGGTAAGTTTAGATTCTTCCTTTAAAATTTGAAAGGCGCTGAGTAAGTGTTTGTAGGTTCGTTGCTTGGCATCCGATTTAGATTCGAGTAAATCTTTTAAATACACGAGCAAATCTTGGGTAGAAGGCTGATTCATCTTACATTTGATTACAGAACGAAGGTAATTAAATTATTTAGTATGGAAGATCAAACCAAAGAAAGCGGCAGCGCTGAAAACTTCTTGAAAAATCTTGGTAAAAAAATAGATGCCTTTACTAAAGAAGTGAACGAGTCAGGAGAAAAAATTCAGGAAGAGTTAAAAATACGATTTGAAGAATTAAAAACTTCGGCCGAAAAATTAAAAACTGAAGCGGAAAACAAAGAACGCTGGAAAGAAGTAGAAGAGAGTTTAAAAAAAGCAGGTGAAGAATTGAATAAGGCAGTGAAAGCTGCCTTTAAAAAGAGAGAAGAAAATCATTAAAAAAGGTTAGCAAACATGCTAACCTTTTAGTTAACGTTATTATATATGTTTTAGAATGGATAATCTTAGAGTGAGTATGCAATTAAAGTTTATTAAAAAACATTTATTCTCTAACAAATCTTAAATCTTGAACCTGATCAAAACTATGCACTTTAAGCACATATAAACCCTTTGCAAGTTTTGAAATATCTATTGACTTTTCAGATTTTCCATCAAAGGTTAAGCCGGTTACCACTATTTCTCCCGAAGACAAATCAATAATACTTATCTGGAATATTAAATCCGTATTTGTAATTGTTTTAGTTTCATGGTGTGTGATGTCTTGCTTCATTGATAAGGTTAGCTGATTATCACTAACCGGATTGGGTGATAAATAAAATGAATACGATGGATAATAAGGCTGCGCATAACTAAAAAACAACAGCGACTTATTTTGACATGCCCCCTCACCGGAAATTGTAAAAGTAAAAGGAGTTCCAGCTGACATATAAGGTAATTGTAAATAGAGTTTACTTTGCGAACTATTATAATGCCAATATAGAGGTTGAGTTGAGCCAGAAAAAGAAACTGTTTTGCCTACCATGCTTTGAAGAGATATGGTTGCCATACAACCTTGCCGAAGAAACACAGGTGTATTTAAGGCAGTTGGCAAAGAACCACTTGAAGCGGGATTGTATGTATTATGAAAATAACATGCTTGTTGACTATAAGTACCATATTGAATTGGGTTGGCGTAGTCGCTCATTATTTCTTTTGTTAGTACTATTGTTCCACATGTTGTTGTAATGGTTGCTGTTAAAGTTGTGGATGATGGATATTGGTAGGTATTATTAATGGTACATTGGTTAGGCAAAGGTGAATTTTGCATCAAGGTTGGATACGGAGCACTATTCCAGGTAGATGACCAGTTAACTGTTGCACCAGGCGGCAGGTTATCTATTTGATAAGTTTGGCTTGTGCAGATAATACTATTGCCTATAATTTCTGGAACAAAAATATTTCTTGAGTTTGTGGTCATTGCTCCCGTATTTCCTGGATCAAGCCAGTTGCTTAATCGTGTTGCGTTTGTTCCACCTCCTGTCCATGATAAATCAAATCTACCTCCAAATTTATTCACTCGATCACACACGGGTAAATGAGCATCGTTAATTCCGAAATGTTGAGCAATTATTCTATGGTTTTGATCGTAATATGGGGCCCCAGATGATCCACCTTGAGTGGCTCCGATATCTAAACCTAAGCGCCAACATTGTGCGCCTGAAAAGTTATCAAAAACAGGAGCTTGATTATCCCTTGATATTTTCATGATATCACCAACAGGATGATGAATAATTGTTGTACTCGTTATTCCTGCAGTATTCCTTGACCATCCTGAAAATGTAATACCTGAATTTGTCGGAGGAAGTTGGTTAAGCTCTACCAGACAAAAATCTGTTGCTGCATTTCTAGCTCTGAGGGCAGAGCCATTGAAAGTTACGCCATTAGCATTTAGTGAAGGTGTACATGTTGAACTCCATGCCTGAAAGGTAAACTTCCATTGGGCTACATTTTGAGGTGTAGGTGTATCGAAGCAGTGATTAGCGGTCAATAAATAAGGAATATTAAGATTACATGTATTGTTGACCAAAGCTCCACTACACAATGCCTCACTACTTGCATCAAGTATCAGAGATACAGAATTCCTCTCATTTTCCCAACCGGTCCCAATCGCACAAAGTACGTTTATATTACAGGCTTCTGACTCACCAAAATTTGCTATTTCTGTTCTATAAATATCTTTAAATCCGTATGCGAGACTTGAGATATGCAGCTTCAATGAATTCTTTCTCTCAACCGGTAATTTAAAATCAACAGTCAACTTGTTTCCCTTATATACCCAAGTACCCCAAAAATTGTTTTCATTATTTTCACCCTCCGTTATAGGGCCAGTAATCATCTCTCCATTTTCATTATATACATAAAGTTCAGTTCCTTCGGGAAGGAAAAACTGATTAAAGTTAGCACTTACAGATTTTGCATTGGCGGCCACTATAGTAAACTTACCATAAGCCATACTGTTTTCTTCCACCCACTCTGCCTCTTTTAATACATCAATATCGACAGGAATTGCTTCGGCAATTTTAAAGGGCTTTGCTTCTCCCGATAAGTTCTCCAATGAATCTAGTCTGAGAAGTGCTTTAATGTTTCGGGCAGGAATTACATAAGGATTTTTCCCACGAAAATTTTTCGAGTACTTGCCACTTAAACCAATTTTTTCAGCATTACTGAAATTGGTTTTTACTTGTGCGTTTGAAACTCCTGCAAATACACAGATGAGTGCCGTAATAAGTATTGATTTCATAGCATTGAACTTTAAGAAGAACCTTTGGATTTTAAATTGTATGATACATTAAGGGAAGTCCCTAGACTAAATTCAGGTTTTGAAAATGTAGCCGTATCGTCATTGAAAATTGAATCATTTCTCCATCTGGTATATACCGGAGCAATAATGTTTAGACCAATCAAAAATCGCTCTCCCAAACGTCTTCTTATGCCAACATCGAAAGACAGTATTTTTCCAAAATCAAATTGATTGCGATTTACCTGAGTAATAAAGCCGTAAGAAGATCGGGCATTTGCAGGTGTGTACTCCTGCTGAAAAGATCTGAGTTGCCTATACGATACATTCGCAATGAGGGTATAATTAATGAAGGAATAGGTATAAGTTAGTCCTCCCATCCAGTGCCAACTATGATACAAATAATTATCTGTGTAATAAATTGGCTCAAACTGTGAATCATAATTAAATGGCCTTTTAATATTAAATCTTTGTTTAATATAACCGACTCCAACGTTTACTGAAAAATGTCTATCCTTGATAAGGAAACCCGGGTGAAATGTATACTCTAAATCAAATCCATGTCCAAAAGCAGTTCCACCTAAATACTCTTTATAATTCGGTGCAGTAGACGGTGTCCAGTTATCCTTAATTTTAACTTTGCTAAATATTAAAGGCAAAGAAATAGATAAACTTCTATTCTGGTATCTAATTAATTCCTGTGAATTTGAATCTAAGAAGGTAAAGAGTAAAAAGGAAAGCAACATTATTTTCATGATTTTTTAATTAATAGAGTAAGAGAATTACTGTTTTTCAATTTTGGTTATAGTTATTTGTTGATATGTTATATTTCCAGTGTCAAATCGTTTTTCACAGACCTCCTTTAAGTGTCCAGCAAATTTTACAGATGTACTATTATATGGAGGTGACTTTAAATCTGCAAAATCGTTTAAGATATATTCATTACACACAATCATGTGATGAACACAAATCGAACAATTTGGTTCTACATATGTAATCCAGTAACTATTAGTGTAATAATTATTAGATTTATTTTGGGCTTTAAAAGTTATTATTCCAGTTAATTCTTGTGACTCATGGATTGTTTTAAGTGTAATCGAATCACACCCGCAATCTTTTATTTTATCATTTTTCTCACAGCTAAGGAGTAAGAAAAAGATAAATAATAATTTTACATTTTTCATACAGAAAATAATTCTCTTTTTATTTATGAAGTTTTTTTGAGTTAAATAAAACTAGTACATCTTCGTTTGACCATTTGAGTATTTAAGAAGGCAATAATAATTTCGAATATAGATAATTAAATCAGGCCAACTTAAATTATTGATATAAGGAGAAGTTCAATTTAAGTTAAAAAAATACCAAACTAACGCTCAATTATACTTTTACAGATTTCCATTTGCCTCGCTTAAAAATGATCATTGCAGCAATGGCCATGAAAGATTCGGCCAATGCAATAGCGAGAAAGATTCCTTTAGGGCCCCACTCCAACTGAATAGCAACCAAATACGCAAATGGAATTTGAAACACCCAAAAACCAAACACATTTAAAATGGTTGGCGTATACGTATCGCCTGCGCCATTCAAGGCTTGCGCCATTACCATACCGTAGCCGTAAAAAATATATCCTAAGCTAACATACCGCAACGCTTGCGCTCCGTAGAATAATACTTCTTGCTTATCGGTAAAAATGCCGATGATGTAGGGTGATAAGGTTAAGAATAAAATCATCACAAAACCCATGAAGAAGGCGTTGTAATAAGCAGCACGCCAAACGGATTGCTCGGCACGTTCGGGTTGTTGCGCCCCTAGATTTTGTCCTACTAAAGTTGCACCAGCATTGGCTAATCCCCACGAAGGCAATAACGTAAAAATGAAAACACGTATGGCAATCGTATAACCGGCTACTGCTTCATCGCCAAAATTCGACATCAACTTCATCAAGAAAATCCAACTGGCCGAACCAATGATGAATTGTAAAATACTTCCGACAGAAATTTTAATAACCTGAAAAATAATCTTGGCTTTCATGGCCATTTGCTTCCATCCTATTTGAATAATGCTTTTAGCATTGAACAAACAATACAATTGAAACAACACCCCTACTCCTCTGCCTATGTTAGTTGCAATGGCTGCACCTTCAACACCCATGGCCGGCACAGGACCTAATCCAAAAATAAATAATGGATCGAGAATAATATTTAATGTATTGGATAGTAATAAGGCTTTCATCGCAATGGCTGCATTGCCTGCCCCACGAAAAACTGCATTGATTAAAAAAAGTAACGTTACTGTATAGTTCCCGGCAAACATCCACAAGGCATACGATGAACTGGAGTCGATAACGGCTTGCGAGGCACCCATCAACCTTAAAACATCTTTGTAATAAAAAATACCAATTGCGCTGATAACAAAAGCAATGATTAAAGCCAGATAAATAGCTTGCACTGCAGAAATACTTGCGCCCAATTTATCGTTCTCTCCAACTCTTCGCGCCACAATGGCTGTTGCGCCCATGCCTAAACCCATAGCTAACGAATACAATATACTAAGCACAGATTCTGTATAGCCAATGGCTGCTACTGCGTGTTCATCGTTAAGTAAGCTGACATAAAATATATCAACAATAGCAAAAATGGATTCCATACCCATTTCTACAATCATAGGAACGGCTAATAGAAATATAGCTTTGTTGATACTACCTGTAGTAAAGGATTGTTCAGAACCTGATAAAGCTTCTTTTAAATGATTAAAAAATGAATTTATTTTTTGTGTAAACGACATACCGATTGATAAATGATTGAATGAACTAAATTAAATGGTGATAATTCCTTTATCAGGAAGCACGTTGTTAAATCTTATACTTACCACGTGAGTAAGTTCACTTAGAAAATCATCGGCATTAAATATTGAATCTTTCTCTACGAAGATGAGAAAATAAAGGTTACAAAAAAAGGCTGCCATTGCTGACAGCCTTTTAAAAATTTGAATGGTTGAAATTACCCGATTAACACACGCTTAAATTCAGCAACGGTTAATCCTTTGGTAATACCATCTAAGTATTGTGCTACGGTTTTTGAATTATCTTTTACAAATGTTTGAGGTAAAAGTGTATTCTCTTTAAAGAATTTATTCAGTTTACCGGCAGCAATTTTTTCTACCATGTTTTCTGGTTTGCCTTCTGCAATAATTTGTGCTTTGGCAATTTCCATTTCTTTAGCGATTAAATCTTTATCAACTTGTGTTTCGTCTACAGAAACAGGATTCATCGCAGCGATTTGCATGCCTACATCTTTTCCTGCATCGGTTACATCTTTTCCGTTAACTCCTTTCAAAGAAACCAATACACCTAATTTAGATCCTGCGTGGATGTAAGGAATTACAGCTTCACCTTTCATGTGTACATACTCGCTTACTTCGATTTTCTCTCCTATTTTACCTACAAGTTCGATGATTTTATCGTTAACGGTTAAGCCACCTGCAACAGGCAAGGTTAATAATTCTTCTTTGCTTGCTGGTTTATTTTGGAAAGCTGCTTCAAGAATCATCTTTCCTAAATTTTGGAACTCTTCATTCTTACCTACGAAGTCGGTTTCGCAATTTAATGCGATTAAGAAAGCTTCTTTTTTATCGTCAGTGTTTTTTACAAACACCGAACCTTCTTTTGCATCTCTGTCGGAACGGGAAGCAGAAACTTTTTGACCTTTCTTGCGAAGGATTTCAATTGCTTTTTCGAAATCGCCTTCTGCTTCTGTTAATGCTTTTTTACAGTCCATCATACCCGCGCCTGTCATGGTGCGAAGTTTGTTTACATCTTGTGCTGAAATCATATCGTTTTTAAATTAAAAAATTCAAGATTCAAAATTCAAGATTCAACAAGTGAACCCAGAATTTTGAATGTTGAATTTGAAATGTTGAATTACTATTAAGCTACTGTTTCGTCTACTTTGCGCTTCTCTTCTTCTTCTTTCTTAGAAGCTACTTCTTCTTTATCCTTCTTGCGCTCTGCTAATCCTTCTTCAATTGTCTTACCAATGTGTTTTACAATGATAGAGATTGATTTGAAGGCATCGTCATTCGCAGGAATAGGGAAATCCACTGAAGTAGGATCTGAGTTGGTATCTACCATAGCGAAAACAGGAATGTTTAATTTCTGTGCTTCGGTTACGGCTATGTGTTCGCGCTTTACATCGATGATGAATAATGCAGCAGGCAAACGGTTTAGATCTGAGATACCTCCTAATAACTTTTCTAATTTTGCTTTCTCGCGAGAAACCTGAAGACGTTCGCGTTTCGCTAAGTTATTGAAAGCTTCATCTTTCATTAACTTTTCGATTTGCGAAAGTTTCTTTAATGACTTGCGTATAGTTGCAAAGTTAGTAAGCATACCACCTAACCAACGCTCGGTTACGAATGGCATGTTCAAACGTTTTGCTTCATCGCTGATGATATCTTTCGCTTGTTTTTTAGTGGCAACAAACATGATTTTGCGGCCTGAGCGAACGATGTTCTTCAATGCGAAAGAAGCTTCGTCTAAGCAAGACAAGGTTTTGTTTAAGTCTATAATGTGGATACCGTTGTTTTCCATGAAGATGTACTCGGCCATCTTTGGGTTCCACTTTCTGGTGAGGTGACCGAAATGTACACCTGCTTCCAATAAATCTTGATAAGTGATTTTTTCTGCCATTGTCTTTGTCGATTAACGCTTGCTGAATTGGAATCTTCTTCTTGCCTTTCTGCGGCCGAACTTCTTGCGTTCTACCATGCGAGAATCGCGAGTTAATAAGTTCTCCTTCTTCAAAGCTGGTTTGTTTTCTTCGTTTACGCTTACAAGCGCACGAGCAATGCCCAGGCGAATGGCTTCTGCCTGGCCTTTAATTCCACCGCCTTCAACGTTGATTGCGATGTCGTACTGTCCATCTGCCTGAATAGCCGTTAAAGGCTGCTTCACGGTAGTTTGGTGTATCTCTGACAAAAAATATGTTTTTAATTCGCGGTTATTCACGAGAATTTCACCTTTACCCGGCTTAATGTACACGCGAGCAATGGATGTCTTTCTTCTACCGACTGCGTTTTTGGTTTCCATGCGTTAGAATTTAATCTGTTTAGGTTGTTGTGCTTCGTGTGGGTGTTGGTCTCCAACATACACGTGTAAGCTTCTGTACAATTCGTTGCCTAATTTGTTTTTAGGTAACATACCGCGAACAGCATGCTCGATCAGGCGTTCAGGATGTTTGCTCAGGATCATCGTAGGCGTATGTTGGCGCTGGCCACCCGGATAACCGGAGTGTGTAAAAATTACGCGCTGTGTTAGCTTACGGCCTGTCATCTTCACCTTATCGGCATTGATAACGATTACATGGTCTCCACAATCCACATTAGGTGTGAAGTTAACTTTGTTTTTTCCACGGATAATGTTTGCCACCTGGCTGGCTACTCGACCTAAAACCTGGTCTTTTGCATCAACCAATACCCAATTCTTCTCAGCAGTTGCTTTGTTGGCGTGAGTGGTTTTGTAACTTAAGTGATCCACTTGATTAAGTTTTAATGGTTTAAAAACCCTTCTTTTCTAAAAAGGGACACAAAAGTAGAAGTTTGAATCTGAATATCAAAGCCTTAGCCATGAAAAGAAATACAGATCAACATCTTTATTCTTGATTCTCAAAGGATTAAAGAATTAAATCGGCCTGGATTAATCGATTTTACCTTAGATTTTGCTCTAATTGGCGTACCAAAGCCTGAAAATCTTTAGGGTAAGGAGCTGTAAAAACCCTGCTTTCCCCATTCATCAACTTAAATTCGAGGGAATAAGCATGCAAAGCCATGCGTTTCATGAGGGGTTGTTCTTCTGTAAATTTTTTAAGGTTGAAACCTCTTTTTATTTGAGAGAGGTAAACTAGTTTTCCTCCATATTGATCGTCTCCGGCAATGGATGCCCCTAAGGTGGCCAGGTGAATACGGATTTGGTGCATGCGACCGGTAACAGGTCGGCAATCTAGTAAAGTGTGTTGTTTATAGGATTTGATGGAAGTGAAATACGTTTGCGCTTCTTTTCCCTGGTTCGAAATTTTTACTACGCCATCATCAGCTTTTAAAATGGGCAGATCAACCAATTGATTTTGAAAGTTATGAATACCATCTGCAATAGCGTGATATATTTTTGTGACTTCACGATGTTCAAATTGCATGCTGGCATGGCGATAGGCTTCGGGGTGTTTAGCAAAACACAAAACACCTGATGTGTCTTTATCTAAACGGTGACAAACTTGCGCATCGGATGAAAACTTTTTTGCCAGCGCTAATAAATTTTGCATCGAATTTCTGTCTTCTAAAGTGGCAATGAAGGGTGGCTTGTTGATTAAGAAGAAATCGTTGTCTTCATAAATCAAAACATCTTCAATGCTGAGTTTATTAATTTTCATCGGGTGGCAAAGGTAAGGAAATATTGATTGGTAAGAATTGTGCACGTTACGTGAAGTGTATCAACGCACTTTTTTCCACTACATCAATAATTGATTTATTTATTTGGTTAGATTTTTTTTGGTGTTACCTGATGATTAAAAAGTAAACTGCTTTTAATTTTTATAAAATCGTCCACTCTTCGTTCATCGAAGCGATTGCTGAATGAGCAGTTAAGTCGAACTGGCAAGGCACCACCGAAACATAGTTATTAGCAATAGCCCATTCATCGTTGTCTTCTCCTTTATCGAAGTTTACGAAGTTGCCGGCCATCCAGAAATATTTTCTTCCGTTAGGATCAAATCGTTCGTCAAACTCCTCTACCCATTTTGCATTGGCTTGTCTGCAAATTCTTATTCCTTTTATGGCTTCGTTTCGCTTGGGCGGAAAGTTTACATTAAGTGCGACACCTTTGCGCATTCCTTTTTCTAGTACTTGCAAGCTTATTTTTTTAATGTATTCTTCGGTGTGCGAAAAATCTGCGTTCTGCCCAAAGTCGCATAACGAAAAACCAATTGCGGGTGTACCTTCTATTGCGCCTTCTATTGCGGCCGACATTGTTCCGGAGTACAATACACTAATGGATGTGTTGCTTCCGTGGTTAACTCCGCTTACTACTAAATCGGGTTCGCGATCATTCTTTAACACATAATGCCTTGCCATTTTAATGCAATCTGCCGGTGTGCCCGAGCATTGGTAGGCGCGCACACCTTCAAATAAAGTAGATTGTTCTAAACGCAAGGTTTCGCCTACTGTAATGGCGTGCCCCATACCCGATTGCGGACTATCGGGTGCTACAACTACAACTTCACCAATGGTTTTCATTACGTTTACAAGTGTACGAATGCCTTTAGAGGTTATACCGTCATCATTCGAAACTAAGATCAGGGGTTTGGTCATGTTTTTTATAAAGTGTTAAAGTAAGAAACGATTTGCGCCATTTCGTATTTATCATCTATGGTAAGGCGGTTTGCTTTCATGTATCTTTCTACTTCTTCTTTGCGATTTTGCATAAGATCGAATAAATCGCTTCGTCTTCCGCTAAACGCGTTGATGTTTCCTTTTTCATCTAAAAAGAAAAAATAATTTACCAATACTTGCCGCGAATAGGAACCCACAAAATACGGATTGTTATATGTTCTGAACTCAATTGCTTCGCGGCATAATAACGTTAGTTTTCCTTCGGCAAGCAATTCAAAAAAAACGGGTGTTTTATAGGTATTGTTGGCCGAATAGGGAAGTGAAAAAAACTGTCTATACTTTCTTACTGTTTGATCAAAGATTTCGAAGAACACAACTTTGCGTGCAGTGTATGCTTCTGCTATTTTGTTTGTAGAGGAGTATTGCAATAGATCCTGAGCTAAATCGTACTTCACATTTCCTTTAAGTGTGTCGCCTGTTTCCAATACAATTTTTCCTTCGTGCCAAAGTTCAAAAGGCCATCTTTGCGCTATTAAATTATTGTTTAATAGTGTTAAAAAAAGCAATAGTGTTAAAATATTTTTCATCTTATTTTAAAACGCATTTTTAACGTTTCCTATACACGTTTTATCAACTATTTTTTAATATGGAATGTCCTAGTTTATCGCGTTTGGTTCGTAAATATTTTTCGTTGTGTGGGTTGGGTTGTATTTCTATAGGTGTGTTGTCTACAATTTCTAAACCATAGCCCATAAGGCCAACTCTTTTTTTAGGATTGTTTGAAATGAGATTGATTTTAGACACACCCAAATCGCGCAATATTTGTGCGCCCACGCCATAGTCGCGTTCGTCCATATCAAAACCGAGTTGCAAGTTTGCTTCTACCGTATCTAAACCTTGCTCTTGAAGTTTGTAGGCTTTTAGTTTATTAAGTAAGCCTATTCCTCTTCCTTCCTGGTTCATGTATAACACTACGCCTTTACCTGCTTTGTCTACCATTTCCATGGCGCGTTGTAATTGTGGTCCGCAATCGCATCGGCACGAACCAAAAATATCGCCCGTCATGCAAGAAGAATGCACCCGTACGAGCACAGGTTCGTCTTTATCCCAGGTGCCACGCACCAAGGCCATGTGTATGTCTTGTGTGTTTACTTGTTTGTAGGCTACTAACTGAAAATTTCCGTGCGAGGTTGGCATGTTCACATCGATTTGTCTTTCGATGAGCGATTCTTTTTTTAATCGGTATTCAATTAAATCTTTTATCGATACCAATTTCATGTTGAATTGCTGCGCTACCAAAACCAAATCGGGCAAGCGCGCCATGCTGCCATCATCTTTTAAAATTTCTACTAATACACCTGCCGGACGAAAACCAGCGAGGCGAGCAAAATCCATTGAGGCTTCGGTGTGGCCTGTACGCCTTAACACACCGCCTTTTTTTGCACGCAAAGGAAAGATATGTCCGGGTTTACCTAGTTCTTCGGGTTTGGTGGCAGGATCTACCAATGCGCGAATGGTTTTAAAGCGATCGTGTGCCGAAATGCCTGTGGTGCAACCATGCCCGATTAAATCGACTGAAACAGTAAAATTGGTTTCGTATGTAGCTGTGTTTTTTCCTACCATCATTTCCAGCCCTAACTCTTCGCAGCGTTCTTCGGTAATGGAGCAGCAAATTAAACCCCTGCCATGTTTGGCCATGAAGTTTACAATTTCAGGGGTTATGGCTTCGGCTGCGCAAATAAAGTCGCCTTCGTTTTCGCGGTCTTCATCATCTACAACAATGATAATTTTACCATTCTTAATGTCTTCTATGGCTTCTTCTATGGTGTTGAGTTGGATGGGTGTCATGATTAATTTTTCTAATTTCTTTAACAAATATTTA
This sequence comes from Flammeovirgaceae bacterium, assembly GCA_021298355.1. Classification (GTDB taxonomy): domain Bacteria; phylum Bacteroidota; class Bacteroidia; order Cytophagales; family Cyclobacteriaceae; genus Chryseotalea. Next base: position 15,884 of record JAJTEH010000011.1, on the reverse strand, counting down.
TCTATTTGTGTTCCTAGTATTTTCCACTTGTAATCCCTAATTGTTTGGCAATTTCAGAATCGAAGTTTTTCAGCTGAATCTGTACCATCAAAAGTTGATCAACCTCTGATAAATCTTGACGCGCCTCTGCTTCTTTTATTTTAATGATATTTTCTTCTATTAATTTCTGTACGTATCTGTATTTCCTAAAAAGAACATTATGATGTGCTGTTGCCGGAACATTATCCTTTTCTTCATCAATCAGAATGTTATAATTTTTCCAATTTGGGCTAATATGATACCGATCATTTGCAACTACTATTTCTGCAACTAAATTTTTGAGTTCATTATTTTCACTAGCAAAAAAATAATCACTATTTAATTGCAAACCTTTTTCTTTTGCCTCTAAATAAATGTTAAATATCTTTTCTAATAATTTATTGCTAAACTCTAAATCTTCAAACTCATTTATAAAATAACTAACTAAATCTACATCTTCCTCAACTTTACTGTTTGAATAAACTAAAAGCATTCTGATAACTTCTCTTTCAAGAATTTCTACTATTCCATTAGAGTCTAACTTTGCTGGAGGAAGAATATCTTGTCTATCTGTAAATGGTTCTTGCTTCTCTACATTTAATTTTTCCTGTTGATTTTTTCTTCTTTCTGCTATTAGAATTTTATTCAGCTCTGTTAATAAAACAGTTTCCTGGATTTTTAACAAGTTGCTCGTTTCCTGAATATATACAGAGCGTTTGATGGGATCGGGAATTACCGATATGGAGGTAATGATTTCGCGAATGGCCTCCGCTTTTTTAACCGGATCTTGTGCCGCTTCTGATGCGTATAAATCTATTTTGAAAGAGATAAAATCTTTCGCCTGTTTCTTGAAAAAATCGGTAAGCTCTGTTGTGCTGTGTTTACGCGAAAAACTGTCGGGGTCTTCGCCATCGGGTAATAATAAAACCCGAACGTTTAATCCGCCTTTTAAAATTAAATCTATTCCGCGCAGGGCTGCGCGAATTCCGGCAGCATCGCCATCAAAAAGTACCGTTACGTTTTCGGTAAATCGTTTTATTAATTTAATCTGATCTTCGGTTAAGGCTGTGCCCGAGGATGCTACTGCATTTTCTATTCCGGCCTGGTGTAATGAAATAACATCGGTGTATCCTTCTACCAAAAAACAAAAATCTTCTTTGCGTATTGCATTTTTTGCTTGGTAAATGCCATACAATACTTCGCTTTTGTGATAGATTTCTGTTTCGGGCGAGTTAATGTATTTGGGCTGATCTTTTTGGTTGGTAAGAATACGCGCGCCAAATGCAATTACTTTACCCGCCAGATTATGAACCGGAAAAATTACACGACCCCGAAACCGATCGTATGTTTTTCCTTCTTCTTTTTTAACAATTAGTCCGGCTTTTTCAAGAACCTCTTCGCTGTAGCCTGCTTTTAGCGCTGCATCGTATAGGGTGCGCCACTCGTTTTGTGTGTAGCCTAATTCAAATTTTTCGATGGTTCTGTCGTGAAACCCGCGCTCGCGAAAATAACTGAGGCCTATACTTTTTCCTTCTTCGCTTTCGAGCAGTTGTGTTTTAAACTGTTCTTTGGCGTAGTTCATTACAATGTAGAGCGAATCGCGAGAGCTCACGGCTTCTTGCTCAAGTTGTGTTTGTACGGTTTCTTTTAGTTCTACACCATACTTTTTAGCGAGGTAGCGAATGGCTTCGATGTAGCTCATGCCTTCGTGTTCCATCACGAACGTGATGGCATCGCCACCCTTTCCGCTGCTAAAATCTTTAAAAATACCCTTAGATGGAACTACGTAAAAAGAAGGAGTTTTTTCTGAATTGAATGGGCTTAACGCTTTGTAGTTTTGCCCCGAACGTTTTAGTGTAATAAAATCGCTGATGACATCAACAATGTCCATGCGGTTTCGTACGTCTTCTATAGAATCGGGGCTTATCATAAGCGATTGAACCTGCAAGATACCCCTAAAGTTAATCGCTTTGTCAGGAATGTGGTATTTTATTAGAGCCTGTTAAAATTTTACAAAAGTTGAAAAGCCGAATTTGAATTTCAAGGCTTTTTATCAACAAGTATAAAGTTTATCTTCTTGGCTAATTAAACATCCTTTAGCTTGAATGTAGTATGGGTAGAGGTTGTATGTTGGGTTTCTGCAAGAATTCCCGATTTTTTTAACCGAATTATCCGATTAGCAATTCTGGTACTAACGCAAAGGCCATTCATCTCATAAAATTTTGATGTTTGTGTGGTTTGTTAGAAAATAAACTTAACCCCTTTCGCGAAAGGTAATTGCCGCTATTTTTTTGAAAGGCCGAGTAGCATTTAGTAAAGTTTAAGCATTACAAATAAAAATATTGCTTTCAGTTTTTACGGTTCAGATTTTAAAAATATATTGAGTTTCATTTCTCTTATTCCTCTATGTGCAAAAATATTTTCGGACTTTCGTTTTTAGTTTGGTTATTCTCTTTTTCAACTGCCTCTGCCCAACTTGATTCACTAATTAATTCAGGGGAAAAGCTAACCAAAGCAGCAATTCTGATAGACTCTAACGAATTTGATTTAGCTAGTAAAGAACTTAAACTGATTGATCCGCGCGACACAAATTATTATAAGTCGTTAGCCACCTTAGCCGATGTTTATTACCAATCTGGTGAATACCAAAAAGCCATAGAAACGGCCTCGCTTGGTTTACAAAAAAATACTGAGTTCGATCCTGAGTTTTTATTAGCCCAAGGGATGTCGTACACTTTACTAGGCGATTTTAAAAAAGCAGAGGAAATATTTGATGCGGGACTTTCACGTTTTCCAATTAACCATGCTTTTCATTTACAAAAAGGAAAAATGCATTTTTTAAACAAGGAGTATGACAAGGCCGAAAAACTTTTCTTTCAGGCATTAGAAATTAGTCCTTTTAATTTGATATCGCATTTATACCTGGGAAACATCGCAATACTTAGAGGAGAAAAAGTAAAAGGTATGTTGGCGCTTGGATTATATATGACTGTTAACAATAGCAACAATCAGCAATTGGTAAGACTGGAACGATTTCTTTCGAATGAAATAATAGACGAAGGCAGCGTAGCAAAATCTGATTTAAATCCATTCGAGCGATTAGATGGCATTGTACGTTCTAAAGTAGTTTACGATGATGCGTACAAACAAGTGTTGCCCATTAATGCGGCTATTGTAAAACAATACCAGCTTTTATTTGAAGAATTACCGAAATACAATTTCAGCAAGCCAGACCCCTACACGAAATATTACCTACCCTTATATCTTGAATTAATAAAAAACAAACATTACGATTCGTTCATATTTCATATTTTGTATTCATCCTCTATTAAGCTGGTTCCGGAATGGTCTAAAAAAAATACAGACAAACTGGAAAGTTTTTACAAAGTAGTGAACAATACACTTTACCAGCTACGAGCAAAAAGACATGTGCCAGAGTTAGGCTATGGCAATGATCTGGTTTCTTGCTGGCATTACAAAAACGGCAGACTGGAATCAGTTGGAAATGTACAAGAAAACGATAAAAAAATTGGCCAATGGCACTTCTTTTACGACAATGGTGTGTTAATGTCGAAAGGTGATTTTAACAAAGATGGAGATAAAGTTGGCCAGTGGCACTTTTATCACAAAGACGGAAAATTAAAATCCAAAGAAAACTTTGACACAGGATTAATAGAACGCTATCATGCCAACGGTAGTTTGTGGCAAAAGTATTTTTTAAAGAACGGTGAAGTAGAGGGCGAAGTTCTTATATACTACGATTGCGGAACACTGCACGAAAAACTTTATTACCAACAAAGTTTACGAAATGGTTCGGGGCAGGTGTTTGATCCTAATGGAGTTGTTATAGAAAAATTTACATATAAAGAAGATAGCCTGGATGGGGTGTACGAGAGTTTCTTTTCTACCGGTGCTCGAAGTAGTATATCGTATTACACGAAAGGAAAATTGAATGGCCAGTTTAAAAGATTCTATAGTAATGGCGCAAAGTATTCCGAAGGAAACTACGAAATGGGTTCTGCGGAAGGAGTATGGCGTTTTTACCACGACAACAATCAAGTTTCTGAAGAAGGAAGCTTTCTGAACGATAATCGGTTCGGTACATTTAAATACTACGACAGAAAAGGTGTACTTACCGAAGAAAGAGAGTACGATAAAGAAGGTAGAGTACATGGCCTGAACAAAAACTACCTAGATGGTAAACTTCAATCTATTTTTATATATAATGAAGGTAAGCTTACTAAAGCCACCTACTATACAGACGAAGAAAAAGAAATTGCAACTTATACAGAAAGTAACGCTATACTAAATGCAAAAAGTCACTCAATAACAGGCCAGGTAGGTTCCGAATATCAGATTAAAGACGGGAAGTACGAAGGGCTTTGGAAATATTACTATCCATCAGGTAAATTAAAATCTGAGTATCCGTATACCAACGATCAACTACATGGTGTTGTAAATGAGTATTACGTAAACGGAAAACTAAAAGTAACTGTACACTATGCAAATGGAGAAAGGCACGGCCCTTATCTGGAGTATTATGAAAATGGTATGCTGGCTAAGAAGGGGTGGAATCAATCCGGTTATGAACAACAAAACTGGACAACCTATTATCCTAACGGAAAAATTAAATCGGAACAATACTATTTAAACGGACAAATTACAGGCAAAGCCTATTATTATACTTCCGATGGCCAACTGTATTACACGGAAGAATTTGATAACAATAATCTTATTGCTAACACTACGTACAATAAATCTGGTCAGGTAATAAGCAAAAGCAATAAAAAAGGCGCTACAGAAGAAATAATTGTTAGCTACGATAACGGCCAACTAAGGGAGTTAGATCAAAAAAATTGCAACAAGCTTAACGGAAAACTACAACGCTTTTTAGATAACGGTAAACTTTACACAGAGTATAATTACCTGAACGGCAAACGAGAAGGATCTTTTAAAATTCACTATCCAAACGGAAATGTTCTATTAGAAGGAAGGTATACTGAAGATGAACCTACCGGAATCTGGAAATGGTACTATATAAACGGCCAATTAGAAACAATAGGAAAGTACAACAACGAACAACGCGATAGCGTTTGGCTATACTATCACGAAAACGGTAAACTAGATCGCATCCATAACTTTGTTAACGGTAACATACATGGAGTATCAAAATATTATAGCCCCGAAGGTATACTTCTGATAGAAAAGAAATTTAATAACGATGATGTAATTGCCTATAGAGACGCAACCCAGCCAACCAACAAATGGAATAAGTATAGCGGTAACGAAACAATCAGGATAAAGTTTGCAGATGGAAAAATAGCCCTAGAAGAAGTTATTAAGGATGGTAACTTACACGGCACTAAAAAAATGTATTACCAAAACGGAAAACTATTCTCTTCCATCGACTTTGAGTTTGGATCTAAAAATGGAAATGAAATTTTTTATTACTCCAACGGAATAGTTCGCTCTAAAGGAAAATTTATGCATGGAGAAGAACACGGTAAATTCGAATGGTTTACCACCACCGGGTTACCGGAAAGAAGCGAACAATACGAATATGGCATGTTAAACGGATCAGCGTTTATTTATTCAAATGGAAAACTGCAAAAAGAAGTTAAATTTTGGGGCGGGCAACTACAATAAAATCATGTTAGCAGTAAGGTATTCATTCATTTTTCTTTTTTATACGGTAGGGTTTGCGCAGCCAAACGAGTTAAAAGAAATTCAAGCTCAATTTAAAAACGAGCGTGCCATTTTTTTAAACAGAGACAAACACATTACGCTGTTTCTTGAAAAAGATTCTTTGCGCGCTACCAGTAAAGTGAGTGAAACTATTTTCTTTTTGAAAGATCAATTAGATAATTCCGTTAACATGAGAGTGTATGGAAATCACTTTAATGAAATCAGCAATCTGAAAGCTTTCTCTAAAGTTTGGGATAAATCCAGATATAAAGAAATTCCGCTGTCGGGGCTTACGAAACAACAAGATGACAACACAGCGATTTTTCATGACGACACTTATTTTTATACCTTATCCTTTCCTGCCGGAAATGCAGGTAACCAGGCAGTGTGGAGTTATGAAGAATACTACAGAGATGCCCGCCTGCTAAGCCTTTATTATTTTCAGGATTTTTTACCTCAAGCGTCTGGTAAACTACTGATAGAATTTCCTGCTACCATACATTTAAGTTGGAAAATGTATAACGATGAACAAGGAAAAATTAAATTCAGAAAATATAGTAAAGGAAAAAATCAAGTATACGAATGGTCTGTTGCAAACCTTGAAGAAGTGAAATCTGAAACAAATGATGCAGGAATTTCTTACTACGTACCTTTACTAGTTTTCTATATAAATAGTATACAGGATGGTGATATACAAAAACCTGTTTTATCTTCAATCAGCGATTTGCATACGTGGTATAGAAAAAGTTTGTATAAAACCAAAGTAAGTTCGTCTTCGCAACTAACAAATCTTGCAAAAGAAATAACCGCAAATGCTAAAACCGAACTAGAAAAAGTAAAACAAATTTTTTATTGGGTGCAAGACAACATCAGGTATGTTGCGTTCGAAGAAGGTTTGCGTGGCTTTGTACCTCATCATCCGGATTATACCCTCGAAAAAAAATATGGCGACTGTAAAGATATGGCCAGTTTAATAGTAGGAATGTTAAATGCTCTGGAAATAAAGAGTTACCACACATGGATTGGAACTCGAAGTCTTTCCTTTACATATTCAGAAACTCCTACGCCAATAGTGGATAACCATATGATAGCAACTTACATCGACCGCGATAGCACAATCTATTATCTGGATGCCACTTCAAACTTTACAAAACTAGGTCTTCCTTCTTCTATGATACAAGGCAAAGAAGCCTTACTATCTATCAACGATACCACCTATTTATTAAAACAAGTACCCGTTATTGCGGCCTCACAAAGTTTACAATCAGACTCTGTTTCGCTTAAACTAACAAACAATACACTTATAGGCAACGGAAAAGCTTCGTTTTCGGGTTATCAGAAAGTTTTTGCCAGTTACGATTTTAATAAAACGATAAAAGCCCGCGAAAAAGAATATGTAACAGCGTGGTTGAATAAAGGCTCTAATAAATTTATTCTTACAAATTATACTGTGCAAAATTTAAACGATAAAGATAAACCATTAACGGTACACTATAATTTTCAGATACCATCCTATGTTAACGAAGTTGGCGATGAACTATACATCAATTTAAGCTTAATCAAACCGTATCATAATTATTTGCTCGATATAAACCGAACTTCTCCGCTCGAATCTGAGTATACATATAGTTTTAAAAATGTATATGAATTAGAAATACCGGATGGTTACACAATCGAGTATTTACCTCAGCTTAAAAATCTGGATTTTAAAATAGTAACCTATCAAATTGAGTACTCGGTAGTAGGCAATAAGTTAATTGTAAGCCAATCGTTTTCAAGAAACGCTTTACTCGTTTTTAGAAAAGACATTCAAACATGGAACACCGCCATCAGCAATTTTGCTAAAGAATACAAAGAGACTATTATTTTAAAACGCAAAACGTAATGAAACTAATTTTAGGCAGTATACTAGTATGGGCTTTTGTTATTGAACTTTCCGCCCAGTCTTATCAACCCTACTCCTGGCAAAACAGCCGTACGTTATTCGAGCTTACGGATAATGAAAAGGAGTTTCAGGAATATATAGTAAAATTACACCGGCAGTATGATTATGATTGGGAAAACAAAAATCTGATTGTTTTTATTACCGATCATAAAATAACGAAAGTACAAACCACTAATGCTATAGAACGCCATAACCGCATCTATATTCCATTAAATAATACAATGGAAATTATGCAATTGAAGGCAAGAGCTATAAACAAGTCTGGAAAAGTTACCAACTTCGATACCAAAAATTTAAAAGAAATTAAAGACGACAACACCAATAATATCTATAAGATATTTGCCATAGAAGGCATTGAACCCGAAAGTGAAATAGAATATTTTTATACAGTAAAAGCAAATGGAAGAACAGCCGACACTTATTTCTATCAGTATGAAACTCCGGTAAAAAATTTCGACTTTAAACTAACCTGTCCTAAAAGTTTACACTTTGAATTCCGCCATTACAACGATAATCCTTCCATACAAAAAGATACCCTGTCTGGCAAAAACATATACTCGTTTACTTCTACCAACATACCCGATTTACATGAAGAAGCGTTTGCCTTGTTAAACCCCAACAGAAAACGAGTTGAAATTAAATTGACTTACAATTTTACATCTACAAATTCAAGATTAAATACATGGGCAGATGCTGCAAAAACTTTCTATAGGATACTTTCTCAAATAGATAAAGACGTAGAAAAAGATTTAGAAAAATTTGTTAAGACAATAGGCGATAACCCAAAGTTGAGTTTAGCCCAAAGAATACAACAAATAGAAAATAAAGTAAAAGAGTATATCCGAATCAATACAAACTCAGCTGATCCGGATCTAGACGATTTGTCTAAAATACTAAAATCAAGGCAGGCGTCTTCGGATGGAATGACCAAATTATTTTTGTTAACATTCGAAAAGTTATCCATTCCGGTAGAATTGGTTATTACTTCAGACAGAGAAGTTGCTTTTTTTGATCCTTCTTTCGACTCATGGACTTTTCTTGACGAATACCTACTCTATTTTCCAGACACACAAGATTTTTTAGTGCCCTATAATTTTGATTTACGCTATCCTTTAATACCCAACAATTTATACAACCAAAAAGGATTGTTTATAGAGCCTGTTGTTGTATCTGGTATAAAAACAGCAATACCCTGGATCAGAGAAATTCCGGCCAAGCCCTATACATATGATTTAGATAACTTAGATATTAAAGTTGATTTCGATACTGAACTCGAAAATATTTATCTAAAGCATAAGCGCACGTTTATAGGATATGACGCAGCCTACGCAAAATATTATTACGAGGCCATCTCAGAAAAAGAAAGATTAGAATACGTAACCGATTTAATTAAAACAACCGTACCCGATATACAATTTGACGAGTGGAACGTTAAAACAACATCTCAGGGTTTACTACCTGTTATGGATATCTATTCTTCTTGCAAAACCAACCATTTTATAGAACGTGCCGGAAATAGAGTAATATTTAAAGTTGGCGAGCTAATTGGCCCACAAAGCGAATTGTATAACGAAGAAGAAAGAACACTGCCGGTAGAGAATTTTACAAATCGTGGGTATGTTCGTAAAATTATCATCAACATACCTAAAGGATACCGGGCCACAAATCTGGAGGCGCTTAACTTTAATGTTACCTGCACGATTGAAAACCGAATTCCATTTCTATTCCAATCTCAGTATAAGCTAAACGGAAACCAGTTGAGTATTGATATTGAAGAATATTATAAAGAACTAACTGCACCATTAAAAAAATATGAAGACTTTAGAAAAGTAATAAATGCCGCTGCGGATTTTAACAAAGTAAATATTGTTTTAGTGAAAGAATAAAAATTCAGAACACGCATTTACCCGACCACACAGCCAGAAACACTGAATGGCAGGCGTGTTTCATCCATTTATTTTTCGATTGCTAAACAGATTGCCGAAAAACTCCTAAAGGCTAATTCATGTGTGAAATTCTAGTGGTTAACGATTTTACCTAACCAGTAATCTTTTTAGTAAACTGATTTCTAACTTTTACATAATCCTGCAACCAATGTGGCATTTTATTAAAGTTGGACCCCGGATTTTGCATTAATATCGGTAACCAAAATTTTAATTTTAATTGCTTTTTTTTACGCTAATGTTGGTTACTTGATTTATTGAATAATAAGCTTTTTTAAAATTTTAAGGCAATTTGATATTAATTAATTGACCCGAAATTTTGCTTTGGGTTAATTGTCGTTTGTCCCTTTATCGTGGTGAATTACATTAATCAACTGAAATTGCGAATAGTAGTTTATTAAACTCTTTACTTCTTTTTTAGATAAAACTCAAAACCAATTCTTGAAGTAATGTTATTACCATAAGGAGACTTGATGCCATCGTTTAGCCAATTGAATTGCACGATGGCTGTTCCTTTCATCCAACGTGTGATGGGATATCTTGTTTTAATGCCAGTGAATAAACCTGAAACCCATTCTCGCTTTCCTGTTTCTCTGCTTACGCCTGCTTTCTCCGGTATGCGTGTGTTCATATACTCGTACTCGATGTAGCCTAGAATTCCTCTGAATAGTTTAACTTCTGCAAAAGCGCGAGGACCGTACACACTTTGGTTTTGTCTCCAGCTTTCATTGTTGCCAGAACGAACTAATCTATAATTGAACCCCACTCCTGCTGAAACGTTTTGTAAAATCATGTAACCCATTGATGGATTTACATCAAGCATGTAATCGTTCGACTTTTGATATTGAAATGAAATACCTGGAAAAATTCTTTCTCTAAACGATTTCTCTTTTAATGGATTGTAAAACTTCTTCGCATCTTTTATACTGGCCAATGAATTATATTTCTTTTTGTACTTGGCCATTTTCTCCATTGCTTCTTGCAACAAAGCTTCCTTGCCTTGAAAGTGATTGATAGCTGTTGTTTGCGCTTGTTCTAGTAAGGCAGCTTTAGCTTCTTCTTCACTTTGTGGTTTTATTTGTTCACTGAGTTTTTGCTGTTGATCACTCAATCCATCTAGCCCTGCTTCTTTAGCTATTTTATCTTCAGCCACTTTGCTTGCTTTTTGGTCGATAGATGTTGTATCGTTTTTAAAGGTTTCGATTTTAGATTTTACATCTTTGGCAAGGCCTAGCTCTTTGGGTGTTTCTATTTTTTGTAAGGGATTATCAAGACTTGTGTTTGGAATAGGATTATTTACATCAGGCAGTTTATTATCAATATAACTCAGCTCATTTGTCTGATTCAAATCTAATCCTGATATCTCCGGTAAACTGAAATTTAAATTTGGAAGATTGTTATTTTCAACATTTATGTTCTTAGCGTTACCTGGCAGATTGACTTTGTCTTTAACACCCGGCACTTCATTAAGCTTAGCTAGTTTCTTCTGATAACGGTTAACTACACTATCTTTTCGTTGGTTGAACTGATTAACAAAATTTTCTTTCTTTAATCGAATGCTATCTAATTGTTGTTGAATTTTCTCGTTTGGCTTTTGACCAATAGCTAATAAACTATCTTGTTTCTGTTTAAAGACTAATTCTTTTTTATTTAACGCAATGATTGGTTTTTGATACAAAGCTTTCAAACTATCTGCCGACTTAGTAAATTTTTGTTGCAGACTATCTTGCTTGTTTTGTGCAACTCTAAGTATTGAATCTGAATTTACTTTTGATTGTGTTAAAAGAGAATCTCTCCGCTCTTGTGCATAAACAACGAGTGATGAAAAAACGATAAAGGATAGAAATACAAAGCGCACAAACAAAGTTAAAAATTTGAAGCTTGCTTTTGTAGATTTTGATACAAAATACTGAGAAGGTTTTCTTATCCTCTCTAGCGCAGAAGTTACTTCCGTGCCAATAATGTTGAACTATATATCTCGCTTCTCCAATACAAACTCATTCAGTTATGGGCACGGATAAACTGCGCACATGCCTACACACAACATCCGCGCCAGTGGGGGGAATTGATAAGTCGAACTAACTGTTTCAAATCTCGCGTAGCATTCTTTCCTACCTTAATCGTGCCATTTTTTATAATGGACATTTCAACCGCTTTACCATCCTTTCTAACGAAATACCTGCCATCTATCTCTCTATGATTGACAGGATTGTCCATCACGAATGCATTGGGATTTTCACAAAGGTTTATGCTCGCTTACAGCAGGATCTTCGCAACTTATATATATGCTCAAGGAATCACCCACATTTAACATACTGACTTCTATGTCGGAATCTAAAGATTCACTAGAGTAAAACTCCTGTTTTCCTACATGATATCTATACTTAATGTAATATCCTCTGTTCTTTCTTTTAGTTTTATCAACTATTAAACCTTTTATCTCCTTTGAACACTCTTCTATTTTAGAAGAATCATGCAATGCAGCAAAAACGCCCAACGAAATTAAAGCCACGAGTAGCATCAGTTGTATCCAATTAATTAGTTTCATCTTCATCAGTTCTTAATTTTATTATCTACAACTTCATCAACTACAGTACCAGTTGCTTCAGCTACGACTTTGTTACCATTTATGGTAGCCTTTAAATCTGCCTTCTTCTCTGCACGCACGAGTTCACCTTTTGAGCCATTCATTGATTTTTTTAATTCCTTTTCCGTCTTTGTCAATTGCTTTACATGCGTTCCATTAGTTACTTTTTTTAATACTTTTCCGGTTCCTTTTCCTACTACATTAGCAACGACTCCCTTTATTGTATTACTCGCAATCTTCTTCCTATCAGTTTCTATCTTCACTCCATCTACTCCCTTTTTAGCTATATCTCCCAAGTCCGCATCTACTGTCGATTTAATAATTTCACTTGTTACCACTACAGCACTTTTAATTACCAATCTTTTTACCACACTTCCACCACCAGTAATTCCTCCTTCTATGGTAGCAGCCAACACATCAGCTCCATCAATATTTTTGGCAGCATCAATCCAACTATCACCCTTAGCAAGGTTTGATAAGTATTGAGAACCCCTTTCTGGCGCGGAAGTTACTTCCGTGCCAATAATGTTGAACTATATATCTCGCTTCTCCAATACAAACACATTCAGTTACAGGCACGGGTGAACTGTGCACATGCCTATACTCAACATCCGCGCCAGTTAGGGGTTTAATTTCATAAGATCATATAAATCCTAACCTTCACAGGATTTCCAAGAAATTTTCCAGGTCGCCACTTACGCATTTTTGAAAATGCTAACTTGATATCTTCATTAATTGTATTGTCTTCGATACCTTTCAGTTCCACGTTTAATACTTTACCGTTTTCGTCTATCACCAAAGTAGCTATAATATTATTTCCACTTAATAATTCTTCTGAAACCGAGGTATTGGCAATGATATATGCTCTTAAATTAAAGTTATCTGGTAGAAATTGATGGCTGTCTATTGATTCCTCAGGAAATATCCCATCTTTAAAAACTAAAACTCCATCAGATCTATATTTATAATCCTCATAAAATGTCTTGTTTGGAAACTTAGGAATAATTTTTATGTCCTTTAATTCAGTATTCTCTAATTCAACCCTCCAAATTTCACAAAAAATTTGATTTTCATAATGGAAATCAGAATTTTGATTAGCTTCTTTTGTTACATCTAGATCAAAATCACTTTCAAATTGATTATAAAAATTTTTGAATTCACTTTCTTCACTAATTATTTTTGAGTAATACACAAACACTTTTCGCCCTTTATACTCGCTATATGCATCAGGAACATTTTCATAAAATATACTTATGAGACTTACACTTTGTATGTAAACTAATCTTGGCGAATTTTGTTCTACCCTTACAATAAGATGATTTTTACCGGAATTCTTTTTAATTTGAGATAGATTTTTCTTATCATAAAGATCGATTACTGATAAAACATCATGATCAAAAATTTCAATTTTCGGAATTTCTTGATTTTTGTTTTTGTTGAGTAGCAAAAACAAGCAAATGAAAATATTTACAATTGATTTCATCATATTACCAACCTTTATATTTAAAACCAAAAAACTCCATCGGTAGTTTATTGTATTCATGTCTTCTACCTAAAATGGGGTCGTATTCTCTACCATTCTTAATAAATGCATCATAAATATAATATGTACTCATAACGTAATTATGAATCCCCATAAAACCGTATTGGAAATCATTTCTTGGTGTTGGCTTTTGAATACTACTCCTATTTGGATGGGTGTGAATGATACCTAAAACTTGTAATTTCTGGTTACCCCACTTTACAAAAAGCTTTTTATCTTTTATCTCCTTCTCAAAATAGTTAAATCCATAACTTGAACTATGGGTAGTATTCATCATGTTCGGAGCAATCAACAATCCGTCTGGCGTAAAAAATCCTAAGTTCTCCTTGTAAACTTGTCCATTTCTAAAACTTCTATTCCAAAGAACGTTTAAACCATACTCTACATCAGGAGTATTTAATCCATACTCAACATCATCCAATAAAGTACCTCCTGGAAAATCATCGTCTGGCCATCCTCCCGTTTGTTACACAACCTTACTTCACACTATCAATCTTATACTCGTTCTGAATTTCCAGCAATCTTAATGTAATTTGAACATCTCTCTTGGTATAGCTATCAATGTAAGAAACAATAAAACTCTCCTTGCTATCAACTAATTTTCTAATATTGATTGTCTTTAGAAAATTATCATCGAAATCCTGGGCATTGAGAAATGGATCATAGCTCAACTCACTGTGGTTAAGTTTCTCAAGTAACTCTACAGTGCAATATTTTTTCTTAACTGAATCTGTTGAACCTGCATTAAATGCTGCTAAATATTCTTCATAAAATTTTCTTAAAAAAAGTAGCGCTTTTGTGGACTCATCATCTTGCTTTGTAATACCTCCTAATGAACGTCCGCCACTGTCATCAATTGCGACTGTGCCAACATCACTAACATTTCTATCATGAGTTCTCGTCTCACACTGAACAAATGCGAAATTTAAGACAGCAAGAACTCCAAGGATTAATTTTTTCATTGTTTTTTATCTAAAGATTTGATATGTCGGCCTACTCGCAGAATAGGGCCAAAAGTCACTCTGAACGAAATCCGAAACCCATCCTTCTCCATTGTACATTTGTATATGCCCGTGTACATGTGTCCCTGTATTCTGCATTACTACTATGTCACCTGCCATCGGAGGTCGTAGCGAGACGCTACGACCAGGGGGGTTACTTCCGTGCCAATAATGTTGAACTATATATCTCGCTTCTCCAATACAAACACATTCAGTTACAGGCACGGATGAACTACACACGTGCCTACACACAACATCCGCGCCAGTTAGGAAAAAAATATTTCACTTCTCTCATACAAACACATTCAGTTACAGGCACGGATGAACTATACACATGCCAACACACAACATCCGCGCCAGTTAGGGTGGTCTAAAGGCCGAAAAGCTTTTGCCCACTAAAACAAAAAAGTCCGACTCAAATCGGGCTTCTTTCTTAATCTTCATTAATTATTTTTCCAAGAATAAAGTAGTACCTCTCATTATCCCTGTAAATATAAAATGTGTCACTGCCTGATTTTTTATAGAGCGAATCACCTGCTTGTACAAAATCTCCTATAAAACTCTTTTCGTACAATCCATTTCGTGATACTCCTATTGCTACTTTTCTTTCATCATCCAGTTTTACATACACCGAACCTCTTTCTCTAAAGGACTCGGTAATCTTGTTGCTCAGAGCATCCTCTTTCTCAACCGTTTTATATTTAGGTATCTCATTTTCCAACCAACGAAATCTCTTTGCATAGGGATTGAAGTAATAGTTTAGCATATAACCAACTACCAAAACTAAGACTGTTATACCGATTCCTGTTTTATACTTATTCATGCCACACTATTTCTTTTTGAAAGATTCAGTTCCACCATAATTTATATTAACGTTCCATAGTGTAATGATTCCAAAGAAGTTTAAAGGATTTATACCAGGTCCGTAAGTACCATACACACCGATAACCCCCCCTGGTCGTAGCGTCTCGCTACGACCACCACAATTCCTTATATAAACAATAATTCAATCTCTCCT
Source organism: Flammeovirgaceae bacterium (assembly GCA_021298355.1). GTDB lineage: Bacteria > Bacteroidota > Bacteroidia > Cytophagales > Cyclobacteriaceae > Chryseotalea. The sequence goes on along the minus strand of JAJTEH010000011.1, from coordinate 144 downwards.
TTTCTTAATCCATAATAATCACCCGCGCTACTATGTAACCACTCCTCTTCTTTTTCAACCAAACCTAATTCCACAGGGTTATTATGTATATAGGCCAATCGCTGTTCTAACATTTCAGCTGTATTCAATTCTATCGGATGGTTA
>JAJTEH010000067.1 GCA_021298355.1 Flammeovirgaceae bacterium | reverse complement strand
CAAGTAACGTATCCTATACTATTACCGCGATGTTTCGCGATGATCGTAAATCAACCCACCGCTCGTAACATCGAAAAATTGCAATTGGATACAGAAGAAATCTTCTTAGAAAAAAATTATCTCTACAATCATTTTATTTTAAAGAATAGCAGAAACGAAATTTTGCTAACCCAACAAAGGCAAGCAGCACAACCAATTTTCGAAGCAATAAAAAAGCAAGCTTTACAAACTGACCAAACACTTACCCTTATGGTAGAGGCCGAGTATAGAAAATGGGAAAAAAGTTTGGATAAAATTGAACAGAAATTGTTGCGAGCAGAAAAAAGAAAACAGCAAGAAGCCATCCACCAAATTGAAGCCATCAAACAACACTTATTCCCAAATGGAAATTTGCAAGAAAGAGTGGATAACTTCTTAAACTTCTATCAGCAAGACAATCATTTCGTTGAAAAACTAAAAACAGTTTTCGATCCATTTGATTATCGCATGCATATCGTATATCAGTAAAGGGTATGGAAAAAGAAACGCTGCGTAAAATTTATTTACAAAAACGTTCGCAACTCAACGATGCTGAATACAGTTTGCTATCGCGTATGCTTTGCGATCAATTTTTTTTGCATGTTGATCTAAGTTTTTTAAAAGTGATCCATTGCTTTCTACCGCTAAAATCGAAAAGAGAACCGGATACGTGGTTAATAATAGAAAGAATAAGAAGAGAATTTCCTCACATCCGATTGGTTATTCCTAAAGTAAATGGAAATAAGTTAGATCATTTTTATTTCGAAGGCTTGCATCAATTAGAAATAAACAAATGGGGCATTGAAGAGCCTAAGCAAGGTATTCCGGCTGAGTTGCATAAAATCAATTTAGTAATAGTTCCTTTATTGTGTTTTGATAAAAAAGGAAACAGAGTGGGCTATGGAAAAGGCTATTACGATCAGTTTCTGCCGAACTTACCCGCTACTTGCCAACGCTTAGGTATAAGTTTTTGGGATGAAGCAGAAGTAATAGATGATGTAACTGATTTTGATATTCCTTTACAAGCCGTGCTAACACCAAAGGGAATGATTACATTTTAATCGCACGCACCATCTCTCTTTTACCTGGCGGGCCGGATAAACTTTCTACCGCTAACCCTAATGTCTTTAAATCCCGTTTTAATTGTCCTTTTGCGCAATACGTTACCAGTACTCCATTCTTGTCGAGAAGTGTTGTAGCTTTTGCTAATGTTTCGATTGTCCACATGTCGGGTTGTTTATTAGGAGCAAAAGCATCGTAATAAATAAGATTGAATTTTTGGTTGGAGGAATAAGTTTGTAAAGGTTGGTTAACTTTTTCTAATGAAAAGCCTTTAGCAATTTCAACAACTTCGTTCCAATGAGTTTGATGCAATTGCAGGAAGGATTTTTTCTCTGCTTCTCTAAATTGATAATTTAATAAAGAGTAAACAGCTTCAGGCAATGGATACGTTTCTAAACTAGTGTAGTGAACAGGGAATTCATTTTTAAGGTGATATTGAAACGTGAGCCAGGCATTAAGTCCGGTTCCGAAACCAATTTCTAAAATTCTAATCTCAGGATGATTTTTTTCCTGATGCAGAAAAGCTAATCCTTTATCAATAAATACATAGTTAGATTCTTGTAGCGCACCATGTCTGGAATGGTAGGTTTCATCTAATGCTTTATTGAGCAACGAAGGCGAGCCATCTCCGGTGGTTATAAGACTTACTACATCATCCATTTTACTTATCCTTTATGAATAAGAGCAACAGCATACGCACATACTCCTTCTTCTCTTCCAACATATCCCATTTTTTCGTTAGTAGTTGCCTTGATCGAAACTTCTTCTTCGCTTACGTGCAGTAACTCTGCCAATACTTTTTTCATAGCAGGAATGTGCGGATTCACTTTTGGTTTTTCTAACACAATGGTGCAATCTACATTTACTACTTTCCATTGTTTGGCGTGTAACATAGCGGTTACTTCTTTTAAAAAGAATTTACTATCCATGCCTTTCCATCTATTGTCGGTATTCGCAAAATGGAAACCAATATCGCGCATGTTAGCCGCGCCTAGTAAAGCATCACATAAAGCATGAATCAATACATCAGCATCGGAATGACCAACAGCACCGGCTGGCGCATCTGGTAATTGTACGCCACCTAAATAAAAGGGTCGTCCTTTTTCAAGTTCGTGAACGTCAAAACCCATTCCTATTCGTATGTTCACCATATCAATTTTCTTTCAGATAATACAACACATTACAATTTTCTTCGCGTAAAATATTTTTTGCTGCGCTAACTAATTCTTCTTTGGTAACAGAAGCAATCAAGTCTGCTTCTTTGTTTACCAATCCTGCATCTCCGGATAAAGAAGCAAAGGCTAAATTCATGGCGCGATTCATCACTTCTATTTCTCCAAATACATGCGATGATTGAGCCTGATTTTTTACTTTAGTTAATTCTTCTTCTTTTATCTCTTGTTTTAATTTTTCTAATACAATTTGTATTTCGTGTTCGCCTTGTTCGGGTGTTATGCCATCGCTTAATCTGCCACTCACTACAAACAATCCAGGATCTATCGTGCCGGTTACAAATGAGGAGATGGAAGAAAAAATCTGCTTTTCTTTTACCAAAGTTTGAAACAATCTACTCGATTTACCTCGGCTTAAAACATCACTTAATAAATCGCAAGCATAATATCCACTTTCGAAACGACCGGGCATGTGCCAGGCCATATAGAGTGCGTTAGCCGGTACTTTTGCTCGCACAGTTTGAATTCGTTTTTCTTTTTGTTTGGGTTCTTGAGGTAATGTCTTCACATTTTTCTCGCCAGAAGGAATTGGACCAAACCATTTCTCAGCTAAAGCTTTTACTTGGGCTGTGGTAACATTACCTGCCACAACTAAAGTAGCATTGTTGGGGCGATAATGTTGGTAAAAGAAGGTTTGCACATCGTCCATAGTTGCATTTTCGATATGGCTGATTTCTTTCCCAATCGTAGCCCATTGGTAAGGATGTTGGGTATACGCTAACGGTCGCAACTTCAACCAAACATCACCGTAAGGTTGATTCAAATACCTTTGTTTAAATTCTTCGATTACAACTTTGCGTTGCACTTCTAATACTTGCGGATCGAACGATAAACTCAACATGCGATCGCTCTCTAACCAAAAACCTGTTTCGATATTAGCAGCGGGAACGGTGAGGTAATAATTGGTGATATCTGTGTTGGTGAAGGCATTGTTTTCTCCTCCTACTTTTTGTAGAGGTTCGTCATAGCTCGGAATATTTTTAGAACCACCGAACATCAGGTGTTCAAACAAATGCGCGAAACCTGTTTTATTGGGATGCTCGTTGCGCGACCCAACCTGATACAACAAGTTGAGCACAGCAATTTGCACAGAAGAATCTTCGTGAACTAAAACACGAAGTCCGTTATCGAGAGAGAAAGAGTTGAATGAAATCATCTATAATTTTTTACAATTTTATTTTTTGGTATTTTTTTCAATCCAGGATTTAATTTGATCAAACTTTAATTCACCGCTGGCTGCTTGTATCACAAACTGATATTTCTCCTCTTCATTCGCGTAAATATCAAATTGATTATTTTTTAAAAACAAGCGCATCAAAACATAGGCAGTTCGTTTATTTCCATCTATAAAAGGATGATTGGTTATTAAACTTTCAAAGATGGCCGCAGCTTTATCAAATACATGTGGATATAATTCTTGCCCATCGAAAGTTTGAAAAGGTCTGCTGATGGAAGATTCCAGAAGTCCTTTATCTCTAATACCTTTTGCACCACCAAATCTCTCGATAAGGATTTCGTGAATTTTTTCTACTTCGTTAAGATCAATCATTTTGCAAGTCTTGCAAGTAGCTCTTTATCTTCTGAAAGAATATCTTCCAAATTTTTTATAAGTTTTACTTTTTCTTCAGATTGGTTTTCAGCTTGTTTAAGATAATCGAGTACATTTTGCAGCACACTGTCTGGAACCCTGTCAAGTGATTTTTGAATTTCTGATTTGATATCTTGCGTAGTCATTGGATAGTCATTAAATCTACACTAAAGTCTTAAATAAATAACATTCTTAATACAAAGCAATTGCTTTGCTACAAAGTAACTACATAACAAGAAAGCAGGCAATATCGTTTTGCTTTAGCGCAATAACATGCTTACGCGCATGCGGGTTTCTTCCAAACTCTGTTGATGTGTGATGTTTTGATAAATGGTTTCAACCAATTCTGCTGCTATTTCGCGTTTGTAACCAAACTTAATTGCGTACAAATGACTTAATTTTCTTTCTTCCTGATGAATGCTTTCATCTACGGCCATCATGTGTACCAAATCAAACAATTGCTCGAACCGAATTTTATCATCATTCGGAACTTCGAAAGCAATATCTGAGGGATTTTTGCGAATTTCTTCTAATTGAGAATCGCTGATTCCGTTTCTGCGGGCAATGGTGCGCAACAACGAAAATTCAACCGAACTAAAATTACCATCTACGGCAGCCATTTCTACCAGATTTTTCATGTGGCTACGTGCCGTACTTTTGCCTTGCTTAAAATGGTTGAGGATATCAGAAAACTTCATAGCTCAGGGAGGATTAGGTAAAGGTTATGTAATTTAAGTAGCCTTTGGCTGAGTACCAAAGAAAGTCCTAAAATCAATTAAATTGCGCGTGCAAATAATTTTATGAAATTCGACCATCCCGCTCTGGCAGCCGAAAAACACATCTCTTTGTACAAGGCTTTATTGTTTCCGCGCTTAATTGAAGAAAAAATGTTGATTCTCCTACGCCAAAACCGAATCAGTAAATGGTTTAGTGGCATTGGGCAAGAAGCCATAGCGGTGGGTATAACACAGGCTTTAGAAAAAGATGAATACATCCTTCCTATGCATCGCAATTTGGGTGTTTTCACCGGCAGAGAAATGCCTTTCGAAAGATTGTTCGCACAATGGCAAGGTACGATGATGGGCTACACCAAAGGGCGCGATCGTTCTTTCCACTTTGGAAACAACGAACACCATATTGTTGGCATGATTTCTCACCTCGGTCCGCAAAACGGAGTAGCCGATGGCATTGCGTTAGCCAGTAAGTTAAAGGGAGAGAAAAAAGTAACGGTTGTATTTAATGGCGATGGAGGCACGAGCGAAGGCGATTTTCACGAAGCCGTAAACGTGGCCGCGGTGTGGGACTTGCCCGTAATTTTTGTAATTGAAAATAACGGCTACGGACTTTCAACACCGAGTAAAGAACAATTTCGTTGCGAACAGTTTATCGATAAAGCTATTGGGTACGGTATTGAAGGCGTTAAAGTAGATGGTAACAACATAGTAGAAGTATACACTACCGTTAGCAAACTTGCTGAAGACATCAGAAAAAATCCTCGCCCTGTTTTATTAGAATGTGTTACGTTTAGAATGCGCGGCCACGAAGAAGCCAGCGGTACCAAATATGTGCCTAAAGAATTGATGGATATGTGGGCGAAAAAAGATCCGGTTGAGAATTACGAACAATTTCTTTTAGCTCAAGGCATTATCGATACAGATTTTGCCGATACCGTTCGTAAAGAATTAAAACTGGAAATTGAAAAAGGTTTAGCCATTGCCTTCGAAGAGAAACACCCTGTGGCGAGTACGGAAATAGAATTACAAGATGTATATGCGCCTTACACGTACACTCCTGTACAACCCACAACACAGGCGCAATCAGAAAAAAGATTTATCGATGCCATTAGCGATGGCTTGAAACAAAGCATGGAGAAACACAGCAATTTAGTGCTGATGGGACAAGACATAGCTGAGTATGGAGGTGTGTTTAAAATTACAGATGGCTTTGTAGAAAAATTTGGTAAAGAACGCGTACGCAACACCCCCATTTGCGAAGCAGCCATTGCAGGCGCAGGTTTGGGGTTATCTGTTAAAGGCCTGAAGGCGATGGTAGAAATGCAATTTGCAGATTTTGTTACCGAAGCCTTTAACCAAATCGTAAACAATTTAGCAAAAGCCCATTGGCGTTGGGGCCAACCCGCTGATGTTGTGGTGCGCATGCCAACCGGTGCAGGAACGGCAGCCGGGCCTTTTCACTCGCAAAGTAATGAAGCTTGGTTTTTTCATACACCAGGGTTAAAAATTGTGTATCCCTCTACACCTTACGATGCTAAAGGTTTGTTGTGTGCTTCCTTCGAAGACCCGAACCCG
>JAJTEH010000029.1 GCA_021298355.1 Flammeovirgaceae bacterium | reverse complement strand
TTTAACAGCAAAACTGGCCGACTTCGCCACCATTAACGGAGCCATGAGTTTTAATTCGTTTGGGTATGGTTCTATCAACTCTAAAATTAACGAACGTGCACGCGAATCAAGAACGTTCTACGATATATCAGCCAATGTAAATGCCGAGAAGTTGATACCGGGTAATCATGGCTTAAAAGTGCCCATGTTGGTGAGTTACCAAACCACAACCATAAGGCCACAGTACGATCCGTTTAACCCCGATGTTCGGCTTGAGGCTTCGTTAGAAGCCCGACCCGAAAACGAACGTGATGCTTATCTAGATCTTATACAAGACCGTGAGGTAAAGCGCGGCCCAGACGAACAAGTTTTACAATTAAGGAATCGGAACAACGCTTATTTAAGACAGGTGTAGCATACACCTTTCAGCCCAAAGGCTCGGGTATAGAACCATTTAAAAATGCAAAAGGACTAAAATCTCCTTATTTAAAATTTATAAAAGATTTCAACTTCTCATTGCTACCATCCAGCATTTCTGTGCGGGCCGATCTCGACAGATCCTTTAGTAAAATTATATACCGTAACGATGGGTTTGAATCTGCTCCTAATTATTTAAAGTTTTTTACTTTCAATAGAAATTATAATGTAAGATGGAATCTGACAAAAAGTTTGACGTTAGAATATACGGCAAGAGCCAATGCTGTAATTGATGAGCCCGACTCCGACCCCGAAGGTGGATTTTCTAATGTGTTGGGCCGAACTATTTCTGCATCTGAGTATCGGGATTCGGTAAACAAAAACCTAAGAAGTTTCGGTCGAATGAAAAACTACGATCAATCTATAACGGTAAACTATACGCTTCCATTCGATAAGTTTCCTGCTTCTAACTGGGTAGGGGCTGATGTTCGGTACAATGTAAACTTTGGATGGAAAGCCGGGCCGGTAAATATTCCCGACAGCCAAGTAAGGCCAGGCCAAACCGATATTGCCGATAGTCTGGATTTCAGACATACCATTATGAATAGCCGCGAACGTAGCATAACCGGCAAAGTAGATTTAGTGAAACTCTATAATAAATCTGCTTTTTTAAAGAAACTAAATACACCGCCACCGCCAAAACCAAAAAATGCACAACTAAAAGCCAAGCCCGACCCGGCCGATACTCTGCCAAAACCTCCTAAGTTATTAGTAAATGTGGCAAAACTGCTGATGTCTGTTCGTAGTGTTAACGGTACACTAACCATTAACGATGGTACTATACTACCGGGCTTTAACGAAACACCCTATCTGTTTGGTAATAGCAAGCGCAATGCAGCACCAGGCTGGGGTTTTATTTTGGGAGATCAGGATGCAGACATACGCAAACGGGCAGCAGCAAACGGTTGGTTAACAAAATCAGAATACTTAACCGTGCCATTTAGCCAAACACAAACAATTTCACTTACGGCACGGGCAAACGTGGAGCCCAACCCCGACATAAAAATTCAGTTGGATATTCGCAGAGAATCGCAGGCGAGTTATGAAGAAATTTATAGATATGACGATGCCCTGCAAGGCTACCAATCGTTAAACCCAAGTAGAAGAGGAAACTACAGAATTTCTACGGTAATGATAAACACAGCTTTTAACCGAACAAACACTTCTGTTTCTTCCGAAATTTTTAAACGCTTCGAAGAAAATCTGGTAACTATGAGAAGAAGATTTGCCGAGGTAACCAACAGCGAGTACGATACAACTTCGCAAGATGTAGTAATACCGGCATTTATTGCTGCGTACACAGGCAGGTCGGCAGATAAGGTAAGTCTTTCGCCTTTTCCACGCACACCACTACCCAATTGGCGTGTAGATTACACGGGCTTAAGTAAGATCAAAGGATTTTCAGACGTATTTCAATCCTTTACAATTTCACACGGATATCAATCAACATATTCTGTGTTGGGTTATTCCAACTCATTACAATACACCGATGCAAGCACAGTAGGTTTGCAAGTTCCAATAGGCGATTACAACCGGAGAGTTTTTAGTTCGCAGGTAAACGACAGAGGCGAGGTTATTCCAATATATGTTATCAGCCAGGTAACGTTATCGGAACAATTTTCGCCATTAATCGGTGTAAACTTCCGCACGCGCAGTAAAATATCTACACGCATCGAATACAAAACCAAACGCGATTTGGCCCTTAATGTATCCAACGCTCAAATTACAGAAGCCAGTTCTAAAGATGTTACGGTAGAAATGGGCTATACAAAAAGCAACATGCGTTTGCCGTTTCGCTCGCAAGGAAGATTGGTTGTTTTAAAGAACGATGTAACTTTCCGTATGAACGTTACAGTTTCAGACATGCGCACCATTCAGCGAAAAGTTGAGGAATTAAATGTGGTAACAAACGGAAACATCAACATACAGCTTCGTCCTAACATTTCGTACGAAGTAAACAAAAAACTTCTCATTCAAATGTATTTCGAACGCACTGTAAACGAGCCACAGGTTTCTTTAGGGTTTAGAAGAGCCACCAGCAGATTTGGCGCACAGTTACGCTACAACCTTACACAATAAAAATTCAGGATTAAAATTAATTTGGTTGAAAGTTGAGCCCGATTTCCATTATTTTTGATCAAAATCTTAATACATGAATATCCCCAGCGAATTACAGTACACCAAAGACCACGAATGGGTTAAAATTGAAGGCAATATGGCAACAGTTGGGATTACCGACTTTGCCCAAGGCGAATTAGGCGATATTGTTTATGTAGATATCAGCACGGTTGGCCAAAGCATTGGATCAGGAGATGTATTTGGTACAGTTGAAGCAGTAAAAACTGTTTCGGATTTATACATGCCGGTAGCGGGTAAAATCACAGAGTTTAATATCAATCTTGAAGCTAACCCTGAAAAAGTAAACGAAGATCCATACGGAGCAGGTTGGATGGTTAAAGTAGAACTAAGCGAAACCCCAACTGGCTTGCTAAGTGCTGCCCAATACAAAGAACTTATTGGCAAATAATCAGTTTAACAAAGCAGGTCAGTGCTTAAGCCTGGCAATCATAAAGAAGATAATGTGATGATAGAACTACCTGTAATTGCCCCCGAAAACAAAAAGCGTAAACCCGATTGGTTGCGTGTGAAACTACCGGTTGGCCCCGATTATGCCAACGTAAGAAAAATTGTAGATACACATAAGCTACACACCATTTGCGAAAGTGGCAATTGCCCCAACATGGGCGAATGCTGGGGAGCGGGCACTGCAACCTTTATGATTTTAGGCAATGTGTGCACACGCAGTTGCACTTTTTGCGCTGTTGCAACAGGTAAGCCTACCGAATACGATACTAATGAACCCCAGCGTGTGGCCGAAGCCATAAAACTGATGGGCGTAAAACATGCAGTTATCACATCTGTGAACAGGGATGAATTAAAAGACCGCGGTGCCGAAGTATGGTATCAAACTGTTGTGCAAACCAAACAACTCTCACCCGAAACAACCATCGAAACTTTAATTCCAGATGTAAAAGGCAACTGGGAAGCTTTGTACAGAATGATAGAAGGAGGGCAAGAAGTAGTTTCGCACAACATGGAAACCGTGGAACGCATGTACCGCAGGGTTAGACCGCAAGCGAAATACGAAAGAAGTTTAGAAGAAATTAAACGCATTCGCGAAGCTGGTAAAAGAACAAAATCTGGCATTATGTTAGGCGTGGGCGAAACCAAAGAAGAAGTGTTTAAAGCCATGGACGATCTGGTGGCCAGTGGCCTAATGATTTTAACACTAGGGCAATATTTACAGCCTACTAAAATGCATTTGGAAGTAGCAGAGTTTATCCACCCCGAAACCTTCGATATGTATAAGGAAGAAGGTTTAAAAAGAGGCTTAAAGTATGTAGAGGCCGGCCCTTTGGTTCGATCTTCTTACCATGCCGAAAAGCATGTACATGTTCCATTCAATTAACTTTAACGTAGTATAGTATGTGGTTAGTAATTGCACTTCTGATTTTAGCCGGAATTATTTTGCTAATCGTAGAAGTAATTTTTATTCCCGGAACTACTGTAGTAGGTATTTTTGGTGTAATACTGGCAATAGCCGGAATTGTTTTTGGTTATGCAGACTATGGAAGTACAGTAGGCACGTACATCTTACTGGCAACCGGAGTAGTTACTGCGTTGTTGCTTTATCTTAGTTTTCGTTCAGGAGCCTGGAAAAGATTTGCTTTGAATACAGCCATCAATAGTAAATTTAATGAAGGCCTTAACGATGGATTAAAACCAGGTGAAGAAGGAACAACAGTTTCGGTTTTAAGACCCATCGGTAAAGCAGAGTTTAATGGCTTGCAAGTAGAAGTAACCTCCGCTGATGGCAACTATATGGAAAGTGGCACAAAAGTCATTATAAAAGAAGTTTCGCCTTCGGCCATTATTGTAGAACAAATCTCGTAACTTGCTTACCTGTCAATTTCTCGTTCAAATTTAAATTGAATATATGGATCCAATTGTATTGTTGTTTTTAGTGTTTGCAGGTATAATCCTGTTCTTTATCTTCTTATACTTCGTACCCATTAATTTGTGGATTACCGCTTTATTCTCCGGAGTAAAAGTGGGTTTATTCGAGTTGGTGTTTATGCGCATTCGTAAAGTGCCACCCCGTGTTATCGTTGATTCTTTAATTACGGCAACCAAAGCCGGCTTGAAGATTACGTCAACAGATCTAGAAACCCATTATTTAGCTGGTGGAAACGTACCTAAAGTAATCAAAGCGTTAATCTCAGCAGAAAAAGCAAATATCGTGATGGATTTTAAACAAGCCACGGCTATCGATCTGGCCGGTAGAGATGTTTTCGAAGCTGTGCAGATTTCGGTAAACCCCAAAGTAATTACAACGCCCAAAGTAGCTGCAGTTGCTGCCGATGGTATTCAGGTAATTGCTGTAGCGCGTGTAACAGTACGTGCCGCTATTTCTCAATTAATTGGTGGTGCCGGTGAAGATACCATTCTTGCGCGCGTAGGCGAAGGCATTGTAACTTCAATCGGTTCTGCAAAATCGCACAAAGAAGTATTAGAAAATCCTGATAAAATTTCGAAGTTAGTTTTATCAAGAGGTTTAGATTCGGGCACAGCTTTTCAAATCTTATCGATAGACATTGCAGACGTAGATGTTGGAGCTAACATTGGAGCTAAGTTGCAAATCGATCAGGCCAGTGCCGATTTAAAAGTAGCCGAAGCAAAAGCAGAAGAACGCAGAGCCATGGCCGTTGCCGTAGAGCAAGAAATGCGCGCTAAAGCTCAAGAGGCAAGAGCAAAAGTAATTGAAGCTGAAGCCGAAATTCCTAAAGCAATTGCATCCGCTTTTGTAAGCGGTAATTTAGGTGTGATGGATTACTATAAAATGCAAAACGTACAAGCCGATACTGAAATGAGACAATCTATTTCAGGTTCGGGCAAATCGGGTAAGAGTCCGGAGTCGAAGTAGATAAATTCTCTTACTAACTTCTATGCAATTAAAACGCATAGAAGATGAAAAAAAAATTAAAAGTAAATAAAAATAACCCTCTTCGCTTACTTATGAAAGGTAAGCAGAGAGGGTTTATTATTTTATACTGCTTTGCTAACGGTAGGATTTTATCGTTTGTGTTTGGTTTATTTCTAACTGTAAATTTCAGTTTAAAAGAAACTGATGCCGAAGAAGTAAATCATATTTATCAGGCAATTAAGAAAGCATTTGCAGAGAATTCGGTAAAAAGTTTATATACTGAAGCCAGCAAAATTTATCAGAAAAGGTATTCACATATAGAATTTGAATTAAGTAAAAGACGAGATCTTATTTCGGAAATTTATGATTCTTTACAAACAAGAGAATTCGAAAAAAGAATTAATGTTATTAATGAATACACAAACAACGAATCAGGAATTTACATTGGTGAAAATAGTTGTAACATGGTGCAATTTTATCTCTATAAAAAATTATCAAAAGATAATTTGAGGCATCATTTTTTGTATTCTCTTTTGGTTGATGGATTTAACAACGATTCTTCTAAAGCTGTTTTTTTAAAGAAAGTTCCTGCGCCTTATATCATTCCAGGTGCGGGCTATTCTTCTGGTGAGTCAACAATGAATGAATTCGATATTAGAAATGAATATGCTATAGTTCGTATTACAAACTTTAATGGTATGTCTTATCGATCTGATTATGGCTTAGGTGAAAAATTGATAGAGAATATTCCCGAATGGAATGATAAAGAATTGGAAAAAGTAAGGCAAGTAGAAAAAAACATTAAGTATTTGGTTATTGAAGATTATAACTTTTATTTCTCTAAAATCAACAATAAATGGTTTCTTACTGCAATATCGATGATTGATGGTGCATAGTTAAAACTCTATTAATAAAAGGTGGTATAACAATTACTCATGCTACTCGCTTGTTTATTTGTTTTGCCATTGTTTAAAACGATTGTATTTATCAAAACGAATGGATATTGTGCGGCAGCTAAAAAGAGAAACCTTAAGTAACTGGCAAATTGAAATTAAAACAAAAGACATATTCAATAATTGGACTGCTGATTTTAGGATTTGTAGGACTTTGGGCATTTAAGAATTTTAACTTTAACTCAAACTTTGAAGTGGGGCAAAAAATTGACAACTTAAACGGAGTTTATGTCTATTACAATGGTGGCGTTGGAAATGTTACGGAGCGAAATATCACACATGATGGTTACAACTTAGGTCTAAAATATCAGTGTGTGGAGTTTGTAAAAAGGTATTACTATGAATATTTAAATCATAAAATGCCAGACAGCTACGGACACGCTAAAGATTTTTTCAACAAGTCCTTAAAGGATGGACAAAAAAACGAACAACGGAATTTAATTCAATACACAAATCTCAGTAAGACAAAACCAAAAGTTGACGACCTACTAATATTTAATGGAACAGTATTTAACAAATACGGACACGTTGCTATCGTTTCGAGAGTGACAGATGATGAAATAGAAATTACTCAGCAAAATCCTGGCCCATATGGACAATCAAGAGAAACCTATGACTTGAAATTTGAAAAAGATAAATGGAAAATTGACAATGACCTAATTTTGGGATGGTTAAGAAAAGAAAAATGAAAGCCGACCGCACAGCAACATGTATGCGCTATGGCTGAGAAAATTGTTTTAACTTTAAAGGATAGAAAAGCCACAGCGCACACACAGACCGATAGCAATTACGTAGTATAAAAAAATCCTAGCGGCTTCTTCTTTGTAATTTTTTTTAATCTATTCAATACTTAAATCATTACCTTATCTACTTACACAGCGGAGTAAAGGTAGACAGAAAAGTATGATCGCGATCGCTACCTTTATAAACCTCTTTAATGATAAATTTTAGTTTATCGCCTTTGTTTAAGTGTATTTTCTGCCAACCACTTGGGTTTATGTTTATTTCTTGTGGTAAAAATGTATCGGCTAATTCTACTTGGGCTACTTCTTTTTCGTTTACGTGTAGGTGCAAAGTTTTTACCCGATTACACGATGAGTAGGTGCTTTTATTTTTGGCGTAACCGTTTTCTATTAAATAACGGTCTACTATACTAATTTTATCGATTAGCGTAAACTCTATATATGCACCAATACCATTGTTGGCCTCACCTTCGCTCCAAGCCGTTTGTGCTGAGTCGTCTAAAAGATTTTCTCCGGAATAGTGCGTAACACCGGTGTTGGCTAGAACCGAGCTTGTTTTAACAAGCACTCCTTGTGGGCAACCTAGGGAATAGGCCATCCGAACGTTTTCAGCAGCTACTGGTTGTGCTTTAATTTTTCTGATTGGAATACTGCAACTAGTTGATTTTGTTTTTGGTGATAAGAAAATAAAATGATCTGCGCTAATCAAGAAGTGTATGGCGTGAAAGTTTACATAGCTGAAAGTGTGATAGGTCTTGCTTGAAACAGAGGACACAGTAGTTGGCTTTATCAAGAAATCGGAAACAAAGAATACGAAGAAAAGTATTGATAATTTCGGTTTAATCATGTTTTAAGTTAAGTGTACGCAAGTGGATGCGTATAAAAATGAGTTGGTAAGAATATTTGCTTAACTAGAAAGGAATAAATGTTCTGTTTATATTTCTAAAAGAAAGTTTTCTTACACAAAAAAAGTTTTGGGTGTGTTCCAAAACTTTTTCTATTCAATTGTCAAATTATTAGATTCAATATTCTTCGAGGGCTATACAATAAATGGCGCCAATCGGACTTCCGTTCATAATTCCATCAACCACACCATCAATCCACACTGTTGCGTTAAACGCATCTCCCAAATTTCCAGCTGCATATATTTTTCCTTTCTCAGAAATGGCTAAATCAGAAAGGGTGGAATTTTTTGTGGAATTATCTAAGACAACAGGAGAACCGTTTTTCCAATAAGTTGCGTGAGACGGGCCACCAATCGTTTCAGAACTATATCCTGCAATAAAAACATCGTTGCCATGAAGTGAAATTTTTATTGCTTTTGCATTTCCTGCTGATGGTAAGATTGTTAAAGTACCATTTTTCCAAAGAAAGGCTTCGTCTGCCTTAGATGGATTCTTATGGTCTATGAAGCCACAAACGTATACATCGTTGCCGTTAACAAAAATATCTGTTGCTGTAGCGCTTACATCCATTTGTGCTGGAAATAATGTTGTACCAACACCGTTTTTCCAAAACATAGGATAAACAGGTGAATTTTCATCTAATGGATTACGATAATTACCGCTTATGTATACATCATTACCCACTACACATAATGCGTTTAGTTGCCCTTCGATTGTTCCGGCTTTTGTATTGTTTTTGTAATACGCAATTTCATCACCATCCCATTGGCTGCAGGCGCTATAAAGATCTACCCCAGAGAATTCTATACGCACATCATAGTTGTTTACAGAACCATCAATTATACGATTTACGGTTGAGTTCTTCCAAAGTACTGCTTTATAGGGATTAGACGTAAAGTCTATTCCTGCAATGTATACATCGCCATCTTTAACTTTTAGAGACGTAGCTAATCCATCCCCACCGGGAGGCTGTAAAAAAGTTCTTGATCCGTTTCTCCAATAAGCTGCTCGATAAGTATCGCCATCAAAAGATTCTCCGGCTAAATGAACAATTATTTGTTTGTCTTTTTCCGGGCGACAGTCTTCGTCTTTATCGCACCCAAAAGTCAAAACAAGCATAAAACAAAAGAGGGAATAAGACAACACATTTTTTTCTTTCATATGCATGGGTTTATTTCCCACACAAGTAAATAAAGACGACTATCTTTTAAAGTTCTATTTAAATTCAGATGTGTTGCAAAACTTTTTTAACGATGGAAGTTTTATCATTTATTTTTCTTCTAAAAAAATGTAATAAATGTAGTCTTCTTTTGTTCCATTTATTTCTGAGTCTACCTTCCCATCTACCCATAAAATGCCATACTCATCATTGCCAAAATATCCTACTGCATAAACTTTTCCAGATTTCGAAACTGCGATATCAGCAAGTTGGGTAGTTTGAGATGAATTATCCAATACCACAGGCACTCCGTTTTTCCAATAGGTAGCATGGCGTGTACCACCGATTGTTTCAGAGCTATACCCAGCAACATAAACATCATTGTTGATTGCAAATACAGAAAATGCTTCTGCATCTCCAGTAGATGGTAAAATAGTTTCAATACCATTTTTCCAAATAATGGCTAAATCTTTTTCTCCTGCTGCGGTTGTATTCCGCCTCCCTGCAACAAATATATCGTTACCCGAAAAAGCAATTTCAAATGTTTCATAATACCCTATTGCATCACTTGGTTTTAAGGTTATTTCGTCATTGTTTTTCCAGATTGTTGCCTTTGGTTCTATATTTTGAAACTCAGATGGTTTATAACCTGAAATGTAGACATCATTATTGTTTACAGCCAAAGAATTAGGAGAACCTGTGTGGGTTTTTATTTTCTGTTCATTTTTATAATAGCTAAAGGTTAGTTGTCCTTCCTTAAAAATTGAGTATTGATCATTTCCAAAGAAGGTCAAAAAAAATCGTAAATAGCTTTGATTACTAGGTGGTGAATATTGCTTTTCTACTTTTCCATTCTTCCACAACACTCCTATTCTTTGTGGATTGGTGTTATCTATTCCTGAGATAAAAACATCTCCATCTTTGACTACAATTGAACTTGAATAACTTTTTTCTCCAGGGTTTGGCAGAAAGGTTTTTATACCATCTTTCCAATAGGCAGTGGTATAATTTTCACCATCAAACGATTCCCCAACCATGTGAACAATTGGGTCTTCAAATTTTGCATGGTCATCGCCTTTATTGCAGGCTGAAAGTATAATAAGAGTTGTAAGGCATAAGGTTAAACCTATTTTAAATTTAGCTTTCATATTCGCGTGTTTGTTTTAACGCGCAAATAAACAAAGTAGATTATCTAGTAACGTTCTTCTTATATAAAGATGTGTTTTGTTGGTAATGGATACTTTTCTTTTCTTACAGATTACACTACATTAAATAGTAGAATACATATAAAACAAAAAAGCCGGTGCTACCCGGCTTTTTAAAATAACGTTGTGCTATATTATTTATTTCTTAAGTAACTATTGTTCTTGCTATAAGCGAAGTAAATAACCAAACCGAAAGCCATCCAACCGAAGGCAATCAATAATGTGTTGGCATCTAATGATGCTATTAAAGCACCACATACTAACATACCCAAAATAGGGATGAGCGGAACAAGTGGTGTTGCAAATGGTCTTTTCAATTCAGGATTTTTTACACGCAATACCCACACACCTGCACATACTAACACAAAGGCGAACAATGTACCAAAGGATGTTAAATCGCCCGCAACACTACCCGGAACAAAAGCGGCAAACAACCCTACAAACACAAATAAAATCATATTTGATTTGTGTGGTGTTCTGTATTTAGGATGTAACTCCGAGAAAACTTTTGGTACCAAACCGTCATTCGACATGGAGTAGAACACGCGAGATTGTCCCATTAACATAACTAAAATTACAGACGAAAAACCAGCTAGAATAGCTACTGAAATTAACGTAGCTAACCATCCATAGCCTTCCATGTAATTTTGAATCGCATAAGCAACTGAAGCCTCTCTACCAGCAGTCTTAAATTCTTCCCAATTGGCAACGCCTGTTAATACATAAGCGAAAAGGATATATAATATTGTACAGACAACAAGAGAACCTAAGATTCCGATAGGCATGTCGCGCTTAGGATTTTTAGCTTCTTGCGCAGCAGTTGAAACTGCATCGAAACCAATGAAGGCAAAGAATACAATGGCAGCACCACCGAAAACGCCACCCCAACCGTATGAGTTCCAATCTTCGTGTCCGGGAGTTCCTTCGGGAATAAAAAATGGAGTATAATTCTCTGGATTGATGTATCTCCATCCTATTACGATAAACAACAATACAATGGCAACTTTTACAAAAACGATGATGGCATTTACGATGGCCGATTCTTGCGTTCCTTTGATTAATATCAAGGTTAACAATAATAATATGAATACTGCAGGTAAATTAATGATACCACTAACACCTGCGGCTGATGTTTCAAATGGCGAATGACATAACTCGTATGGTATAGCACCTCCTAGCAGATTATTGAGATATTCACTCCATGCAATTGAAACAGTTGCTGATGCTAATGCATATTCTAAAACCAAAGCCCAACCAATAATCCACGCTACAAATTCGCCCATAGTTGCATAGGCATAGGTGTAAGCACTACCAGCAATAGGAATGATGGATGCAAACTCAGCATAACATAAACCTGCAAAAGCGCAACCTATAGCGGCTACAATAAATGAAATGACAACTGCAGGTCCTGCAGCTTCTCCGGCCGCAGCGGCAGTTCGCACAAACAATCCGGCACCAATAATGGCACCAACACCTAAGGCAATTAAATTGCCGGCTCCTAATGTGCGCTTTAGTCCTTTATCGCTGTCTCCGGCTTGCGCCAAAAGCTGCTCCAAAGGTTTCTTAATAAACAAACTCATTATTTATCTGGTTAGTTGGACAAATTTTATAGACCCCAAAACTAACAAGAATAATCAATTTGCCTATCAGAAAGGCATTTATTCAGAATAAGATTTGTTTAATCGGCTTTAGGCTCTTGCTTCTCCTCTCCCTTGTTATCTGCCTGTTCAGGATTGGAAACATCATTAGCTTCTGCATTAATCTGTGTAGAATTTTCTAATGCAGTTTCATGTTGTACTGTTTCTTGTGCGACAGATTCTTGCTCAGCTGTTTCTTTAAAGAAAGCTTTCTGGCGGAATAAAATAATAACGACACCAATGAATATGGATGAATCAGCAATGTTAAACACAGGGCCAAAGAACAAGAAATAATCTCCCCCCACTAATGGCATCCATTCCGGCCACGTAAAATCGAATAACTTAAAAAACAACATATCGATTACTTGTCCGTGAAACCACGGTGTTGGCGAATCGGCAGGAGCATTATTTAAAAATACCCCGTAAAAAGTACTATCAATTACATTACCTACAGCTCCTCCTAAAATCAAAGCCATGCAAATTAAAAATCCTTTATGTGCTTTTTGTTTGGCCATGCTTACGAGGTAATAGGAAATACCAAACATAGCAATGATGCGAAAACCGGTGAGGGCAAGTTTACCAAATTCATTGTCCCACTTTAAACCGAAGGCCATACCCGGATTTAAAAGATAATACAGTTTGAAACCATATTGTTCGTTACCCAACACGGTTATCTCTTCGTGCAAATACATAAAATGATGCACCAATAACTTAGAGGTTTGATCGATGCAGATAACCAAAAAGGCAATTAAAAAATAATGATAGGTTTTCATGTATACAATTGATTATCGGCTAACCTTTATTTGAACATTAATCTCAAACTCATCTAAATCTACTACCACAGGCGAAGTTAGATGATGATTTGTTTTGATGGATAAAGCTTGTACTTCTTGGCTAATATAATTTTCGTATTCGTTTAGCACTGCATCAAATTCTGGTTTTGATTCTACTTCGATTACGATTTTATCTAACACTGCCATGCCTTGGTCTTTGCGTAAATTTTGAATTCTGTTTACGAAATCACGAGCTAATCCTTCTTTCTTTAAAGCATCGGTTACGGTTACATCTAAAGCAACGGTTACACCTTGCTCGCTGGCAACCGACCAGCCCGGAATATCTTCGGAAGTGATGATCACATCTTCCAACACAATAGTATACTTACCACGTTGTACGTTACCTGTTTTTTCAAGTGCAGCAATATCGTTTTTATCGAAAGCTTGTATCAATGCTGATACTTCTTTCATGGCCGGACCATATTGTTTACCTAAACGAGCAAAATTGGGTTTTACTTTCTTTACTAAAATGCCGGAAGCATCATCAATGTATTGTATCTCTTTGATGTTTACTTCTGATTTGATGATGTCTTCTACACTTTTTACACGAGTAGCAAAATCAGCATCCAACACAGGCAATAATATTTTTTGCAAAGGCGTACGCACTTTTATTTTTGCTTGCTTGCGCAAAGCGTGAGTTAACGAACAGATTTTTTGTGCATAATCCATCGCTTGTTCTAAAGTCACATCGCGTCTCTTTTCATCAGCTTTTACAAATAAAGTATGATGAACAGATTCGTATTGAAGAGGCGTGTTGTTTTGCTTAGCTGCACTACGGATGTTGTTGGTAAGGTTGCGGTATAACCATTCGCTGAAGAATGGCGCAATAGGCGACATCAATTGTGTTGTAACTAATAAACACTCATATAAAGTTTCATACGCAGCTTTTTTATCGTGCGATAACTCGCCACGGTTGGCAGGTTGCCAGAAGCGTTTTCTGTTTAGGCGTACATACCAATTAGATAGATGATCGTTTACAAAATCCTGAATAGCACGTGCCGCTTTTGTTGGTTCGTATTGTTCGTAAGCTTCTGTTACTTCTTTGATGAGGGTTTGTTCTTTGGTGATGATCCAACGATCGAGCGGGGCAAGATTTTCGAAAGAGACATTGTTCATCTCATCTTTAACGAACCCATCGATGTTGGCATATAAGGCAAAGAAATTGTAGGTGTTTATCAATGTGCCGAAAAACCTGCGTTGTGTTTCTGCAATACCTTCTAAATCGAATTTTAAGTTATCCCAAGGTGGTGCATTTTCAATCATGTACCAGCGTACCACATCAGGACCATACTTTTGTAACGTTTCGAAAGGGTTAACCACATTGCCTTTGCTCTTACTCATTTTGTTGCCGTTTTTATCCAGCACCAAACCGTTAGAAATTACATTTTTAAAAGCAACGCTGTCGTATAGCATTACCGATAAAGCATGCAGCGTAAAAAACCAACCTCGCGTTTGGTCTACACCTTCTGCAATAAAATCGGCAGGGAAAGCCCCTCCCCAACCCTCCCCAAAGGGGAGGGAGTTTAGATCAGTCTTTATTGAATTACACTTGTTTTGAATTTCTTTAACTACTTTGTCGGGATTAGAAACCACCTCATCATTTGTAAATCGGATGACTTCATAACCTAGACTGTTTAAGCGTTCGGTTCTAAATTTGTCTGTCTCCTTTGTTTCAGGTAATGAATGATACAATCCATCTATTTCTACAATTAATTTTTTTGATAAACAGAAAAAGTCTGCTATATACCGGTCAACTATATGTTGTCTTCTGAAATGATACCCTAATGCATCACCTTTTAAAAAACCCCAAAGTATTTTTTCAGCCTCAGTTGGGTTAGCTCGATGCGATTCACTAAATTCTTTCAACTTCGAATAAAGTATAGGGTCGGCTGTGTGATAGTTAAAGCCCTTTCCTTTGGAAAGGGTTTGGGATAGGTTAAGTCCCCACTGTGCGTAAGGCATAGCACCGGAGTCGAACCAAACGTCTATCAAATCAGTTTCGCGGTACATGGGCTCGCCTTTGCTGTTTACCAAAATAATATCATCAACATAAGGACGATGTATATCTTTTAAAGATTTTGCTGCATCTTTTTGTTTGATGCCTGCAGCTTCTGCTTTAGCAATTTCATTTTTTAATTCTTCAATCGAGCCAATGCATTTTTCTTCTTTGCCATCTTCCGTTCTCCAAATTGGAAGAGGAGTGCCCCAATAGCGCGAGCGAGATAAATTCCAATCCACTAAATTTTCTAACCAATTGCCGAAGCGTCCTGTTCCGGTTGATTCCGGTTTCCAGTTGATGGTTTTGTTTAATTCAACCATGCGCTCTTTCATGGCCGTAGTTTTAATAAACCACGAATCGAGTGGATAGTATAAAACAGGTTTATCGGTTCTCCAGCAATGCGGATAAGTGTGTTCGTACTTCTCTACCTTAAATGCTTTGTTTTGTTCTTTTAAAATGATGGAGATGATTACATCCGTTGATTTGTAATCAGGATGGGTTTCATCTTCGTTGGTATAATTTTTAACGTAGAAATCGTTCTCTGTTAAAACTTTGTGTGTTTTAATTTTGTATTGCGCCACACCTTCAGCCAATGCTTTACCGATGGCTGCTACAAACTTTCCTTTTTTATCAACCGTTGGGCCAACATTGCCTTCATCATCTTTTACTAATAATGCAGGAATGTTATTTTGTTTAGCTACGCGAAAATCGTCTGCACCAAATGTGGGTGATGTGTGTACAACACCTGTTCCATCTTCTGTAGTAACAAAATCGCCAGCGATAACAACAAATGCTTTATCAGCATCTGTAAGCGGTTGCACGTAAGGCATCAATTGTTCGTAAGCAATGCCCATTAAATCTTTACCGCTAAACTCTTTTACAATTTCAAAAGGAATATTTTTATCACCGGCTTTGTAATCGCTTAGTTTTAAATCTTTATTCTTTTCAGAAAAATATTTTCCAACTAAATCTTTAGCCAAAACAACACTAATAGGTTGATGCGTATAGCTATTGAAAGTATTGATTTGAACGTAAGTAATTTTTTCACCAATTGTTAGAGCAGTGTTCGATGGTAGCGTCCACGGAGTGGTTGTCCAGGCTAGGATATATACATCACCGTTGTTCTTTTCGAATAGGAAAGAAGAATTGGGATTATTTTTCATTTTAAACTGCGCTACAACCGATGTGTCTTTCACTTCTTTGTAGGTGCCCGGTAAATTCAATTCGTGCGAGCTAAGTCCGGTGCCGGCAGCTGGTGAGTAGGGTTGGATGGTGTATCCTTTGTACAACAAACCTTTGGTATGCAGTTGTTTTAATAAATACCAAAGTGTTTCGATGTATTCGTTTTCGTAGGTGATGTAGGGATTATTTAAATCTACCCAATATCCCATTTTGCGTGTTAGGTCATCCCACTGATCTTTATACATCATCACCGTTTCGCGGCATTTCTGGTTGTATTCTTCAATGGAAATTTTTTTACCGATATCATCTTTGGTAATGCCCAGCATTTTTTCTACCTGTAATTCTACAGGTAGTCCGTGCGTATCCCAACCGCCTTTGCGTTTTACCTGAAAACCTTGTAACGTTTTAAAGCGACAGAAAATATCTTTAACCGTGCGCGCCATTACGTGGTGAATGCCGGGTGTTCCGTTGGCAGAAGGCGGCCCTTCGTAAAAGGTAAAAGTGGGCGAACCTTCGCGTTGGGTTACAGACTGCTCAAAAATCTGGTTGTCGTCCCAGAATTTCTGAATTTCTTGGGCGATTGCTGCGTATTGAATGTCTTTCTGCTCGTGGTACTTGGCTGACATGTGCTGAATATCCTGAATTACAACTTAATAAGGGGGCAAAGATGGCAAAAGGCATCAGAACGAACAACGGCCTTTAGTCTTAATTCTTTAAAAAGACATTGGGTTTAGCAAAGGAAGATTAGAAAAGCGGAAGGAGAAGTTGTGGGCTCAAAAGGGTAATTGTCTGAAAAGATTATAAATCTGTTTCTACAACGACATAGCGGTTAGTAAACTTTCTTTTTTAAGTAAAGCCGAGGGTTTGTACCGTTCGTCTTTTGTATCGGCATAAGCTGCATCTAAAATGCCAAGCACATTTCGAACGCCTATTTTTTCGCACCACTCAAAAGGGCCATATGGGTAATTGGTACCAAGTTTCATAGCTATATCAATGTCTTCGCGCGTGGCTGTACCTTCTTGCACAGTAAGGTAGGCTTCGTTTATAATCATTGCAATTACTTTGGGAGCCACAAAACCCGGTCTGTCGGCCACCATAGTAAAATCACTTTTTAAAATGTGCATTAACGTAATTAACGCTGGCTCGTCTTCTTTTCGCCAGGTACACACTTCCCAATTGGCAGATTTTATAAAGGTGGGCAGACCATTAAACCCAAAAAATGTTGAAGATGTATTTGTTGTGCCTTGCGCCAATAGGGGCAGCAAACCTGTAAAAGCGCTGTTTACCAAAACACTTATTTTTTTATGCTGATACCAGGAAATTTTTTGGGGTTGCGAGGTCAGAACAAAATCGATAATAACCTCGGCCTGTTGCCATAAACTTTCTGCTTCTTCGTGTGTTTTTACTAAACTAAGAATAAAGCCAGAACTAAATTTTTCCGAACATTCCTTAAAATTATTTTCATTGCCGATTATCACGATTTGCATAGTAAAAGAAGTTCGTATACCAGATATTTCCGGCTAATTTCTTAAATTAATCGATATGGAAAAAAATACCATTTACACAACACAAGCACCCGAACCAATTGGCCCTTACAGCCAGGCCATTTTGGCTGGCAATACTTTATACGTTAGTGGGCAAATTGCGATAGATGCGCATACCAACCAGTTGGTTAATGATACTATCGAGACGGAAACCGCACAGGTTTTAAAAAATATGCGTAGCATTTTACAGGCAGCCGGATGCGATTTCGAACATGTAGTAAAGTGCACCATTTTCTTGAAAAACTTTAACGACTTTGCCGCTGTAAATGCGGTATATGCAAAAGCTTTTACCAAACAACCACCCGCCCGCGAAACAGTAGAAGTATCGCGCTTGCCAAAAGACGTTAACATAGAAATTTCCTGTATTGCTGTAAAATGAAGTTGTTGCCTAAAAAAACGATAACATATGTTACCCCTTTATCGGTTGAAGAGGTAATAAGCAGGCTATCGGCTATAACGGCACATAGTATTGATTGGGAGCAACCTTCTAAACTTGCTCCGGATAAGAAGTTTTATGGGTATGTATTTAATAACCATTTTCAGATAGCCTTGCGCAATATGCGTATGTTTAGCTTTAACCCTTTGGTGCAAGGCAAAGTAGAACAAGCGGGAAAGGGCAGTATAGTTTTTTTAACACTCGAATTGTTTATACTAACTCGTGTATTGCTTTATTTCTGGTCGGTTATGCTGGTTGGGGCCTCGTTTTTTATTTTGCATTTACCTTGGTTTTGGCTGGCTTGTAACCTTAGCATTGTACTGGTTTTACATGTTGTAGCCCGTACTAATTTTGCATTTCATGTACAACCAACGTTATCCGGGATATTGTCTGCATTGGGCGAAAATCAGAATGAAAACCGTGCCAATCAAGTAGGTTAAGGATTACGATACATCATAATTTGAATTGATTCAAAAAAATTTTCTGCAGAATATACCGACAGAGTTTTCTTATGCAAATAAACAAAGAGCACGTTTATCCATCAGGAGGTACTTACTGTAACGTACGTAGTGTTGAAGTAATTTTCGTTCAGAATTTTTTCAATTTGCATGTTTAAAAATGTGCAAGCCAACGGCCAGTCTTTTTCAGCACTTTCTTGAAGTATAAACAGGATAGATTTTCGTAATTCCAGTGTAAGCCAATTTCTGTATAGCAAACCATAAAGCGTGCATATAACTTCTGTTGCTCCAGTAGCATATTCACGATTTTCGATTTTTTCTACCAGCAAATTGTTCGATGCTTTTAGCATTTCGAACAACTTTTTAGTTGGAAGCATTTTCTTTTCCGGCATAAACATTTCAGATAAGTAGATATTCTTATTGAAATCTTCAACCGACATGTTTTTGATTAAATCGTATAAAAGTTTGCCTGTTATAATCCGCTCCTTTATCGGAATTCTATTATCCAATAACACATGTTGTGTGTTGGTTATTTCGCTTTTCAGGTATCCTTGCGGCTGAAGCGCCAGATCTATTCTTTTCAAGGCCATTTTTAACATGGCCAAACAATTGCCGGTATTGTTTTGCCATTCGAAAAAACGAAGGTAGTCGTTGGTTTCTTGTAAAATTGCTTTGGCTATGCTTCGTGCTAAAATTTTATCTGATGCACCTAACTTCTTTATTTGTGGCTCCGAGTAAAATGATGCTCGGTATTGCTGTATGATTAAATCATCTAAATGATCGGCTGTTAAACAAATTTCTTTTAATACTTTGTATTGTTCGGTTAATATATGTGAATGTAATGCCAATACGTGGTTAATTAGCAATACATTGTTTTCAAGCGTAAGTTTAATGCGCTTTACGTGTTGTGTATTGAGTAGTTGTATTCTGTTATAAACAACCTGAATGTTTGCTGCATCTAGTTTAGCCAGATAACACATGATGTTTACCTCACTGTCTAACAAGGTTAAATAAATTACTGAGCTGCCATGAGGTATGCAATATCGCTTGTTATCTTCAATTTCATATTGCTTCCTTACTTTCGGGTTAATAAAGTCTAATAGATATTTAAAGGACGATGTATATTGTTTTTCCCTCCATTTTTTTTCCGCTGCTTCCCAAAAAGTATAGTCTAATGTAGGATAATTTTCCGGCCACATAGGCGGGTAGAACTTAGGTGTAACTTTCATACTTAATTCGGCTTGGTTAAAGTTACTTGCTGTTTCTCCTCAGTAATGTTTCGATTTGACCATATATCATTTAGTAATTTAAAATATTGAACTTTCTCAGCTATAACTAAACGCCACTCCTTGGAAGCAATAATTTTCTTAATAAGTTTCGTAAAAAGAAAACTATGTTTATCAAAGTTACAGGAACACGCGATCAAATTTACTTTATAAACCCCGTGCATGTTGTATGGTATATCGAAAGTAGTACAGGGGTAGAATTACACTTGCAGAATAGCACTGTCGTGTACACGAAAGTATCTCTGGCAGATTGGCAAAATGAAATCGAAAAATTTTTGCAGAACAAAAAGTAAAGAATGAAGCAGTCTGTTCTGCTTCATTCTTTTGTTATTGTTGAATACGAGGAGGAATTAATTTATACACCACCGGTGTTACCACTCTCGATAGTAGAGTCGAACTGATTAATCCACCAATTAATACAATCGCTAATGGGGATATCAGTGGATTAGATGATAAGGCAATTGGTAATAAACCACCTATGGCTGTCATAGAAGTTAAGATGATGGGTAAAAATCTTACTTCACCTGCTTCGCGAATGGCTTCTTCTAAAGATTTCCCTTGCTCGCGTAACTGATTGGTAAAATCTACCAATAAGATTGTGTTCTTTACTTCAATACCGGCCAGCGCAATCAAACCAATAATAGCAACAAAGGATAATGAATTACCTGTAATGAATAAGGCCAACACTGCTCCTACAACACCAAGCGGTATAACAGATAAAACAATTAACGTGCTTTTAAAGGTTCTGAATTCTAGAATCAATACAGCAATAAACAAGAAGATGGTAACAATTACTACACTTTCAAATCCACCGAAAGATTCTTGTCTGCTTTCTATTTCTCCCCCCATCGCATAACTATAACCAACAGGAAGTTTAAATTCATCCATCTGGGTAATCACATCCTGTATCACCTCATCAGCTAAAAATCCTTTTTGCACAAAAGCTGTAACACTCACCATTCTCACTTTATCAATATGATTGATATTCAATGGCGATGCTTCCAGCGTAAGTTTGGCAACTTGGTGCAGTGGAATAGCTTTGCCTTGGTTACTATTCACATACAATTGTTCTAATGCATCGAGTGTAGTTTCGGGACCATGATTTTTGGTTAATACTATTTCTACCTCATCTCCATTATCATCCGAAAACTTTCCAACGTTTAAACCTGCTACAGCTAGTCGAACAGTTCTATCTATTGTAATGGTTGAAACACCCAACATCTGCGCTTTCTCTTTGTTGATATCAACTTTAATATCAGATTTTAAGTGCGTAACCGGATTGTTGATATAAATCATCCCTTCCGATTTCTCCAGCATTCTTTCAACTTTTCCTGCGATGTTTCTCAGTGTATCCAGGTTATCACCAAAAATTCTTACTTCAACCGGTGCATTGATTGGCGGACCTTGTTCAAAGTTTTTCACTTCTACTTTGGCACCAGGATAAGGCGTCCATTTTTTTCTGAGTGATTCAATTAGGGCTAACTTTTCTTCAGATGACGTATCTTCTTTAAGTTGAACAAAAATTTGTGTGTAATCTTTTCTTTCGTTTTCAGGAATAACGTTGTAGTATATTCTCGGATTTCCTTTTCCTACATTGGTTGCGAAATATTCAATTTCTTTTTGTTGGGCTAATTCCGTTTCAATCTTTTTGCTGATACTATCGGTATAATGCAGGTTCGATTGTAAAGGAGTGGTAATCTCAATTAAGAATTGAGGTTTTTCAGAAGCAGGAAATAAACTGAAACCAATTACCGGAAACAATTGTAAGGAAGCAAAGAAAAGAATAGCCGCAAAAGCGATTGTCCACCATGGTTTAGCCAAAGCTTTATCTAACAACACAGAATAACTGCCATGAATTAACTTCTTTAAGCCACGCATAAAAATATTACCATCCGGATGTCCGTGCGATTCCTTCAACAAACGACTCGACAAAAATGGAATAATGGTTAGCGATACAAACATGGAAGCAAGCACGCAAGTAATCACACCCATGGGTAAACTTCTGATAAACTCTCCGGCTGCCTCAGGTAAAAATACCAAAGGAAGAAAAGCAATAATTAAAGTAGCCGTACAACCTACCACAGCTAAACCAATTTGTTGTGTAGCCTTTAATGTAGCCTCTAAGCGAGAGTGTCCTTCGCGCATCCAACGTTCAATGTTTTCAACAACAACAATGCTATCGTCAACTAATAAACCTAATGCAACAACTAAACCAACAATGCTTAACTGATTTAAGTTGTAGCCTAAGTAATTCATAATCACAATTCCGATGGCCAAAGAAAGCGGAATAGATATCATCACAATTATTGCAGCTCGTTGTCCGAGAGGTAATAAAGTAATGGCAACTAATAGAATAGCTAAAATGAAATCAAAGCCTAAGCCTTTCAATCTTTTGTTTACATTATCAGCTTGGTCGAAATGATGAACCAAATCGATATTAGATGGTAATGATTTTCGAAACGATTCAATAACAGGTTGATAAATTTTCTGTGTTTTAGAAATATTCTCTCCAGGCTTTTGCGCAGCGGTAACAAAAACACTTCTATACCCATTTAATCTTGTAATGTGCGTTTCATCTTCAAAAGAAGGATAAACACGTGCAACATCTTTTAAGAAAATGTTTTTACCATTTACAGAGTAGATGATGGTGTTGGCTACCTCATCTGCATTTTTATAATTACCACTGGTTTTGATGTTAAACGATTTTGTGCCAGCATCAACGCTTCCTCCGGGAATATTAGCAACTTCACTTTGTAAACTTCCAATCACAGCTTCTAATGGTATTTTCAATTGGGCGAGTTTATCTAATTGCAAATCAATTCGAACAATTTGATCGGGCAAGCCATGAATTTTAACATTCTTGAGTTGTTTTATTTTTTCTAATTCTTCTTGTAACTCTTCAGCATAAAATTTGAGTTTATCACGCGAAGCATTTTCCGATACTAAAGCAACTTGTATAATGTTAACGTCCGAAGGCAAAACCCTTCGCACTTCTAAGCTAGCGAGGTTAGCAGGCAACTCATTGCGTAATGCGTTTACTTCACGTACCAATTCATTGTATTTCTCGTCAACATCGCTTTCGTATTTATACTCCACAAACAAAACAGCAACACCATCCGAAATATTCGTTTTTATTTTCTTGATGTCTTTTAATTCCGATATTTTTCTTTCCATCGGTTTCACCACCAACTCTTCCATGTCTTTCGGACTCGTACCCGGAAAAACAGCTACAATCGGATATTGCGGTGCATTAAGCTCAGGGTCTTCCGAGCGTGGCATATTTAAAATGGTTGTAACACCTAAGGCGATAATCATTAAAAAAATAACCAGTGTAAACTGATAATTTTTTACTGCGTAATCTGAAATTTTCATACAACTGATTTTTTTCGGATGATTACTTTACTTCTACAATCGCAGAGCCTTGGCGCAGATAGGCACTGCCGCTTGCCACCACATAACCAGCTTGTTCTAATCCGGCTTGTACAACCACAAAATCTTTTTCGATTGTGGCAATTACAACAGGTGTTTTTTGAACTGTTTTTTTGTCTTGGGTTGTAAACACATAACCATTGCCACCATCGCCATCTAACAAAGCATCGTAAGGTATTCTCCAACCTTGTTGGTTAATTTGAGTTTGTACCCAAGCTTTGGCAAACAAACCACTGGCGAGGTTTACTTTTTCGTTTACGCTTACTTCTGCATAGAAAGCTCCGCTGGCCATATCGGTTGTTTCACTTTTACGTGTAATTTTTCCTTCCAGATTTTTAAGTTCACTTAACTCGGTTTCTATTTTTACACGGTCTCCTATACGGCAAGCTGCCCATTGCACATCGCTCAAGGTAATTTTCAATTTCCAGTTTTTATCGCCTGCATTATTGGTTTGTAATACACTGTTTCCTGTTGAAACTACTTGTCCTTCGCTGGCTAATTTCCTTAATACAAAACCATCTTCCACCGCGCGAATTTCAGCATAGGTTTTATTAAACAAAGCAGCATCATATTGTTTGCGCGCTACTTCAAATCCCGTTTGGGCATTCTGAAATTGTTCAAGAGTTGCCACACTATCTCGGTATAATTTTTCAGCTCTGTTTTTATCGCGTTCTGCTTTTTCTAAACCTAATTTTGCTTGTGCTACTTGCGCATTTATTTCCGTTAAATTCAGAGAAGCGAGCAGCTGACCTTTCCTAATTTTGTCTCCCTCCTTCACGTAAATTTTATCGATAACACCACCAATTTTAAAACTCAAGTATGGCTCGTTATCAGCATTAAATGTTCCTGATGTCTGAATCACGCTTGATAAATTTTGTTTTTCTATTGGTAATAACTTCACCGGAATAGCACCTTCGCTTTTGTTTGCTTCGCTTGTTTTATTTTCTGCGTTGCTGGTGCAAGCTTGCCAAAACAAAGGCAAAATAAGCACGAGTAAAAATGGTTGATTGATTTTCATAAGTATTTGGAATGATGATTATTTAAATTGATAAGAGGCCACTTCTCTTTCGTAAGCAGCTTGTGCGATTAAAACTTGATAGGATAAAATAACTACTTGCAATTGTGCGGTTGTAAGTTGATTGCGCGCATCAATTGTTTCGATGAAAGTGTTTACACCTTCTTTATATCCTTTTTCTATTAAACGTTGATAACTTAAAGCGGCTTCTTCTTGCTTTAAAGCAGATTTTAAATTTTGTGTGGCAACAGTAACCTGGTTATTCGCAATTTTGGTAGCCATGTTTAGCTGCTGTCTAACTAATTCTTGCTGATGGTTCGAGCTGGTAACATCTAATTTGGCTTGTTTAATTTTATAACGATTTGTAAAGCCTGCAAAAATCGGCATCTCGAGTTGTAAACCAAGTAAATAATAATTAGCCTGACTGCTATAGCGTAAGTTTTCAGCTTGCGCACCAAAATCTGCAAAACCACTTAAGCGAGGTATCCAAAAACTTTGTTTCATTTTTACTATATCTTGGTTAATGCTTAATCCTATGGCCACTTGTTGTAATTCTTCTCTGTTGCTTGGTAAGGTTTCGGTAAGCGTTAAGCGATTAGCTTGTGTTAAAGCATCTTCCTTAGAAATGGAAATGGTGATAGGCGAGTCAGCGGGTCGGTTCAACAAGAAATTAAAATATAGCTGAGCGTTATTTTCCTGAACAGCAGCAGCATGTATTTGCGCCAAAGTTTGTTCAATTTCACTCTGCGAACGTAGCAAGTAGGCAGGTACAGCTTTGCCATTCGCCAATAAACTTTCATTTACGCGTTTACCTTCTTGGGCGCGAACAAGCGCACTCTCATAAATTTTTTTAGCTTGGTTCGCGCTTATGTATTGGTAATACGCAGTTTTAATATTCTTAACCAACTCACGTTTGTAAATAACAACTTCAAATTCCTGTAACGTTTGTTGCTTCCGCTGAATGTTTCTGTTATAAATTAAATCTGTGTTTACTATCGGTGCCGAAATCCTAGCTCTTACATCATAAAATTCTTGCGGAAAGAAATTAGTGTTTACATTTTCAACCTGTGGAAAGTTATTCGTGCTGGTCAAATTATTTAAAGTGCTATACACACCATTCAATAAATCCCCAATCGGAAAAGAAATATTTCTTCCTCCATCACCATCTGTATAATTTCCTAACAGCGATACCGAAGGAAAAAACATACCTTCTGCAATTTTGAGTGAAAGCAAAGCTTTTTCTAACGAAATGTTTTTCTGTTGTAAAACGAGATTATTCGTTAGTCCTTCTTGGATATATACATCCAGCGAATCTTGCGCTTTGCCCCCAAAAGGCAAGAGCAAAAGTGACAAAAACGACACCTTAATAAATAGTGTTTTCATTATGAACAGTGTTAAGTAATCAAGCAAAAAATTTTATGTTTTCATGCGTTCCAGCATCGCCACAAAAGTTTCGTAAGCCATCGCTGTTAACTCATCTAAATTCCATTGGTTGGCACGTGCCACACCCACATGCCCTAAATGCCCGCTGCTTTTCAGTGTACACAACCCATGCATCGTACTCCAAATAGTAAAAGCAAGCAACGTGTTATCCATTTTCTTAAAATAACCTTCGGCTTGGCACTCAATAATCGTCTTTCTTAAAATATCAAAAGCACGATCACCTTCATCCCATTCTTCAAAACAATTCGCTACATGTTTCAACGGCTCCTCCATAATGAAAAGAAGCTTATACACATCCGGATTTTGCACAGCAAACTGAATGTACGCCCTGCCCATTGCTTTCAATCTTTCAAACGGGTGCGAAACCGTATTTAAAACTTCGAAATGGCTAACCAATAACCTGAAACCATCTCGATGTAAAGCATGCACGATTTCATTTTTGTCTTTGTAATACAAATAAATCGTAGCCGGAGAATATTCAATTTTCTCAGCAATAGCTCTAATAGAAGTAGCCTCAAAACCCTTTTCCGTGAAAAGCGATTTCGCGGCCTGCAAAATTTCATTTTTCAGGTCTTCACGATGTCTTTCTTTTCTTTCAGCAACTCCCATAGCACAAATAAACGGAAATAAACTAAACAGTGTTTATTTTTTATAACATTTTGTTTGCAATAACTATTTTCCTAACCCAAATCAATTTTAATCCGGTTTTACACCCAATTTTTTACATTCCTACATCTTTAAAAAAATTGATGGGCGTTCCTAGCCTAGTCTAGCTATACAGCTAGACTAGGCTAGGCCGGGCTGTTCAGGGCTTCGGCCTAGCCATACGGCTAGGCTGCTGCGCACCCATACCATCCCTAACGCAAATTCATAGTAGTCATCGGGCTTAGTACATTTTTTACACTATACCAAATAATAGCTTCCAGAACAGATTTAGTTTACTTCATCTGATAAAACCATAATCTCAATCTGGTTTGAATAACCATCGCTTCCTCACACAACAAAAAACTTTCAATACAATACACAACCTAAAATTCAAACCAACTCTTAATTCAACACTTGTATCCCAAGTTAAAACTTTAAACTGGTCATAAATGCACCCAAATCGGTGGTTTTACTCACAAATTCAGCCAGAAACAAAAAAACGATAAGTTTTTTTTAATATTTATTTCACTATAATCATCTGATAATCTTACTGATAGAAATATCCAACAACGGAAAAACAAAAAAACAAAAGAAAATTTTGCAGTAGCACTTGCTTAATCAAAAGTCGTCCTCTACTTTTGCCGTCCCTTTCAGCAGGAAAGTGGCGAAGATTGA
Source organism: Flammeovirgaceae bacterium (assembly GCA_021298355.1). GTDB lineage: Bacteria > Bacteroidota > Bacteroidia > Cytophagales > Cyclobacteriaceae > Chryseotalea. The sequence goes on along the minus strand of JAJTEH010000029.1, from coordinate 190 downwards.
AACAAAGCAAAGCTCAGTTCACTAGAGATATTGATAGAGTTCAGTTGAACAAAATCCGAATAGGAAACAAGTTCAAAACGTTCATTGAAATAATGTAATTGATAGCGGACCATATTTAGGTTAGATACGAATGATTTAGCAAATGTTTGTATTGGACTTAGAGATGAGTCAATTCTAAATAAAGAGGATA
>JAJTEH010000066.1 GCA_021298355.1 Flammeovirgaceae bacterium | reverse complement strand
GCCTGTTACACTGTATACCGATGGTGTGTTTATACAAACTGTGTTGCTACCACTTATCGAACTTGTACTCGCTTGCACACATGCACTGTTGCTCGCTAAGGCAAATTCTCCGGGAAGAATGGTAATATCTCTACGGGTAACTAACGGTGTAGTAAATGCTGCATTTTCATGTGAGCCATTGGCCAGCCATTGCGTTGTTCCAGTCGAGCGCGAAACAATTCTAGATTCTGCATCTACTGCAAAAGGACTAAATGATGAAGCTGTAAAAACTGCATCAAATTGTGTTACCGATAAACCATTGGCATTGGTTAAACGCCAAAAACCTGTATGATAAACGTTATTTAAGTCGAAGCCGGCATCGTCTAAGGGTGGATTAGAAATGCCCGAAGGAGCAGTACCGATAAATTCTGCCAATAAAGTTCCTCCTGCTACCAATCCATCGGGTGTAAAGGAAACTCTTCTTCGTGCTGCGCTAGTGTTGCTGATAGGAAAATCTATAGCAACGCCATTTGAGTTAATCCATCTTTCTAATTTTCCGATAATAAACCCTGTACCAACCGATAAAGAACCAGTTGAGGAAGTGCTGCTTCCCAGCAACAACTTATTACTTTGCACATTAACAATAGAGTTACCTAATACCAAGTTGTTAGCAACCAAAATGTTGCCCGTTGATATCAACTGACCAGAAGATTTGCTAACTGTAAGGTTATCAAAACTTTCTCCAATATTGTTGGTAATGGTTTGGTCGCCTACACCGTTAAAAGTTACCGTTCTGCTTTGCGGCTGAAATACTCCAGTGTTTATCCATTCGCCAGAAATTGTTAAATCAAAAGTGGAAGTATTGAGTATGCTCGAGTTATTCAATTGCTGTAAAATGGTTAAACTTCCGCCTACTGTTTTTACACCCGAGCCTGAGGTAACCAAATTAGCATATTGGGCGGGCGATGGAAGTTTTACAATTTGATTGCCTGAGCCGGTATACCTAACGATGTTGCCAGACTCGTTGGCTACTAATGTTCCTGTTGCTAATAGTGCTCCTTCTAAAGAAAGTTCTGCACCAGTTCTATTTATCCAAGTGCTGGCTGCGTTAACACCAATTAACGTACGATTGATGGTAATCTTTCCAAAATTGTTGACGGTGCGCGTTCCATCTACTCGCACTAAGTTATTGTAGTCGGCATCAACAGCAGTAAAGGTTAAATTGGCTGTGGATAAAATGGTGATGTTGGCATTGAATCTGAAATGAGCATTTGTTTGTCCTGCGTTTATAGCTGTTTGCGTTATCAAAGTGCCAGTTCCATCAAGAGTAGTGTTTGCACCAGACATAATGAACCCGGGTGTTTCAATGTTTCCTCCATCCAAAAACTCTAGTGTTCCATTCAGTACAACATTACCATTTACAGTAAGCCCTTTTTGGTCGGCCATTTCTAATCTACCGCCAACATCAATAGTCACATTATTTACGGCAACAGAACCGCCATTGGGTCCGGCATTTTGCACAATAGTATGGCCGGCCAGAATGCGAACGTTATCAGTGGCAGTAGGAACACCACTTGGTGTCCACGATCCTGCTGCATTCCAGTTAGAAGATGTACCAGACGATACATAGTTTGTTTGTGCAAAAACAATAGTCACTTGCATCCAGAATAGGATGACCAACAGGGAAACTCTCATAATTGGGCTCTTAAAGAATTTAAGACCCTAAAGATATAAAATAAACTTTAAAAGATGTTAACTTTTAAATCTTAGGAAAGTACCCATCGGCAGGTCATTTCTATTCCTCGATTTTAAGAAAAATTCGCCCATTTCAGGCTGCATTTGAAAATGTGTTTTGACAACGTTTGCACTGACCAAAACCGATAAACCAACTGCATAGGTACTAAGAATGAAAAATGATTCTTTTGGTTCCAATAAATCATGTGCCTGACACACCAATTCGTCTAACTTTTCTTGTAAAGTCCATTTTTCTCCATCAGGGCCTCTTCCGTAAGGAGGTGGATCCATGATGATTCCGTTGTATTTGTTTCCGCGTTTTACTTCGCGTTTTACAAACTTCAGTGCATCTTCATACACCCAGCGGATATCGCTGGTATGGTTCAGTTGCATGTTTTGGTTAGCCCAGTTAATGCCGGGCCGCGAAGCATCTACATGGGTAACGGTTGCACCGGCTAATCTAGCCACCACACTGGCAGCGCCTGTATAGGCAAATAAGTTTAGCACCTTAGCTTGTTTGTTTTTCCAGTTTGATACTGTTTCGTAAATAAAATTCCAGTTGTTGCCCTGTTCCGGAAAAATGCCAACATGACCAAAACTAGTTAAGGCCAGGCGAAGGGTTAACGTTTTATCTTGTAAAGGATAGTGAATGTTCCAACTTTCGGGCATACCGGGTTGGCGTTTCCATCCGCCTTTTACATCATCGCTAAACCTGAATTTATCTTTTTGTTCGCGCTCAAATTTCGCATGTGCGAGTTGATTCCATTTTTCTTCTGATAGAACCGGTTTCCAAATGGCTTGAGGTTCGGGCCTGATTAAGGTATATTCTCCAAACTTTTCGAGTTTGCGACCATCACCTGAATCAATCAATTCATATTCTTTCCAATTTGATGGATATAAAAGTTGTAGCTGTGTCATTCAAAATTTTAAAATCGAAATAAAAGTACGAATACCAATTGAGTTTGACTTTAAATTCTGATTTTTGATGAGTGATTCTATGCATTTTAAAATAACCAGTACCCAAAACCCGAAAGTAAAAAGTTTGCTCTCGCTCGAGAAACCCCGCGAGCGAAGAAAACAACAGCAATTTATTATTGAAGGTAAAAAGGAAATAGAGTTGGCGTTAGCAGCCGGCTATAGCATTGGCAATTTGTTTTTTTGTGATGAAATCATTTCTGCTGATGAAATCCCTGCTTCACTTAAACAAGAAAAATTATTGATTCCGGTTTCTAAGGAAGTATTTGAAAAACTTGCTGTGCGCGAAGGAACCGGTGGTATGATTGCCGTGGCAAGCATGAAAGTACATCGCTTAGCCGATATTCAACTCAAAAAAAATCCTCTGGTTCTAGTTGTGGAAGGGGTAGAAAAACCTGGTAACCTTGGCGCTATTTTACGTACTGCGGATGCTGCAGGTATTGATGCTGTCATTATCTGCGACCCGAATACAGATTTCTATAATCCAAATGTGATTCGCTCTAGTTTAGGATGTGTGTTTACCCAACCCATTGCATCTGCCACAACAACAGAAACCATCGATTGGCTAAAGAAACTTAACATCACTATTTATTGTACGTATCTACAGGCATCTGTTCCTTATCATACGGTTAATTATAACCAACCCTCAGCTATAGTAATGGGAACGGAAGCAACTGGCATAAGCGATGCTTGGGTAAAAGCAGCGCATCAGAATATTATTATACCCATGGCAGGAAAAATAGATTCGATGAATGTCTCTACAGCTACGGCTGTGGTGGTTTTTGAAGCCAAGCGTCAAAGAAATTTCGTTTAATTGTTGTTTAAATAAGACATAAGATTTAAGTAGTAAGATTTGAGAAAATTTCACTTAACCAGAAAATTAATAGGTTGATTTTAAGTGACAATGATTTTCTTATCGGTTGATACTACTATTCGATTTTTTGAAACGGATACACTAACTACCTTTCCTATTGTAAATTTATTTTCGTTGAGCCATTTACCAGATAGTCTTATTTCAGGAACTTCGATGAACTTATTAGCTCTTTTTTGAAATTTCCTATAAACTTTGATTTTTCTTATTTCCACAGACTTAACTGGCACAAAGTTAAAAACATAAATCAATTGTCAACTTATTGTATGACATATTTTTTATAAGGTTATCTGACATTTGGAGGTGACCAAAGAAAAATTAAAAAAAGAGATTGGTAAGAAGATTAAATTTCTTCGCGAACAAAGAGGTTGGAGCCAGTCTGACTTGGCACGTGCTTGTGAAAAAGACCGCCAGGCGATAGAAAAAATAGAAAATGGAAAAGTTAACCCAACTGTTTTTTCATTATTAGAAATCTCAAAAGCTCTTTCTGTGCCTTTGTCAGAATTAGTTACTTTTAAATAACTTATGTAATTTCTTCAGAGTTCTCTTCGGCTGACTTTGAGGCTGTGTACGTGCAAAGAGGTGCTAATACAAAAAGAGTAATGAAAGCGGGTCGCAGACCCTTCGATAAGGCTTTCGAATATAAATTCAGAATATAAGATTGTTAATCACAATCATTTAATTTATAAGTATAGCAATACTGAATTTCACCTTTAGAAGAAGAAACCCATTCAAACCTTTCATTTAAAAGTTCTGGAAGGCACTTGTTTGAATTTGTAGTAGAAATTAAAATATAAAGACTATGATCATTTTTGATAGGGATATTGATGTGGGTTGAATCATTATCAATGTAGACAATTATGCTTAGCTTTTTTAAATCTGTATTGACATACTCAGATTGATAACCATTCAAAATATCTGAATCAAAAATTTTCAGAAAATTTATATTAGATGTAATTTCTATTGAATCAATCTCCTCTAATGAAGTTTCAATATTAAATCGTTCTTTACCCACTCTATCTAAACAATCCTTTTGACAAGAACTTAAACAAATAAGTAGAAGAATTAACCAAAATATATTTGAAATGTACATAACTCTGTTTACTAAGATTAAGGAATTTTAAAACAAGGTATTGATACAGCAAAAACCTTTCATTCAAAAAAAGAGTTTATATAGGATTTTCATGAATTTATGATTTTAAAAAAAAAATATTAGAACTAATAAGCACAAAAAAATTAAATAATGTACCAACTCACATTATCTTAAAATAAAATCATATAAAATAATTAGAAATTAAATGGATTTATCTCAACATTCACGGACATTGTTTTTCTTGATGATAATAACAATAAACTATATCATTTTTGTTAAAAATTTTATATGTGTTCAAGGTATTCGTATTTTGATCACTACACATATCTTTTAAAGAATGAGATAAAACTATTGCTAAATAACTATCTTCATTTATAGGGATATCTATAAATGTGCTATTGCCATCTACGTAAACTTCTAATTCTAAAATCTTTTCATCTGTTTTAATTGCTCCACTTCGAAAAGAAAAATAATTAACAAGTGGTTGTGAAATAGTAAATTTAATCGGAGTTACGATTTTTATAGAATCAATTACATCAGTCCATAATCCTATACTAATTTCCTCTTTGTCAAGGTCATCACATTCCTCTTCGCAAAAAAATGCTAATGATAGCACACTAAAAATTAATATTGCAATTCTTACTTTCATTTATACAAAATATCGTTCTGATTTGACTGATTAAGTTCTTAGGGAAACAACGAGCATTAAAATTAAACCCTATTTATGAAGAAAAAATGAAATAGTAAAGCAAAAAGATTGCGTTGGTCTAGTATTTCATTTACCATGCACCTAAGGATATTTAGTTATGATTAAAAAAGAGGCTAATACTGGATAGTTAATGAAAGTATGTGGAAGACAATCCGATAAGGCTTTCGAATTACAAATTCGTAAGAGCAGAAATTTTCTGAATTACTAATTCATCAGAGTAATAATTTTGTAATCGTTAGTTATCAAACTTTTCTTAGCAATTGCATATTTTTTAATCTGAAGGCTTGAAGGTTTGGTTTTATAATACAATTTAAAAAAGTAATCGTCTCCATTTTTAGGATGTATCCACACTATTACTTTATACTTATAACCAAGTTTTACTTTTTTATCATCCAACGCACTATCGTGTAAATGTTGTTTCCTTGTTACTTTTCTGTAATGTCTGTTAAGTGCTAATTCAAAATGCTTTGCGCATAGCCTCTTGGAATTTGTTTTGATTATTTGGTTCGTTTTAAGGTAGTTTCCTTTGCAACCGGGCACAGCACATTTACCGAGTTTAATTTTCTTAATCAGCATATCAAGCTCTAAGAAAGTTGAAGTCTTAAAAGATTTTTTACTTACTATCGATCCACCATATAAATTTTTACCTCGAACATAAATTCCTAATTTTCTTCTACCAACCCAACAACTTGGTTCCAACTCTACAATAACTTTAACACCTCTAATCTTTATTGATAATTGAAAATTAGCTGATATAACATTCACGTCATTAGGGAGGGCGAACGTATCAAGAATCATCTATTAAAAAAATTTAACTAATTAAGCATTTTGTAAACTGATTAAATAATTTAGTTATACGTACTTTTTCTTTGTTTACGATTATCTCAAACCTTATACGAATAAATCATTAGTGTCTTAAGTTCTGATCCTTTATCTAACTAATCAATCCAGAAATTATGTTGCATAATTTGGTTGAACTTAATTTAAAATTTGAAAAAAGCAGCTAAACCTCCTGCCCCTTGCTTTTCAT
>JAJTEH010000028.1 GCA_021298355.1 Flammeovirgaceae bacterium | reverse complement strand
AATTTGTAAAAGGAGTACAAAATTTAATACCTGAATTTAGGTATTTTCAAATATCGGTAGAACAATAATTGTGTTAGCCAGAATATTTTATTCATCTTTATTCAAACCTCTTTACTATGGCTTTAATTTGGAGAAAGCTATTATGGATAGCCTTCCTAATCATTTGTATTTCTTCTCATGCACAAACATCATCCCGATTATTTTTACAAGCTGGTTTAGGATTTAGTGGTAACACGTTAGCCTATAAAGGAACAAACTTTAAACCTAGTGTAGAGTTTGGAATGGATAAACGAATTGTTGGATCACTTTATGTTTATACAGGAATTAATTTTTACCAAACTTTACATGAGGTAGATGAAGAAACTGCATTTTCTGGAACTGTTTATAGTGAGTTTGATCGTTCCGTTATCGGTTTACCTATTTTACTCCGATATTCCGTTGGTAACAGAAATTTATTTTATACGGATTTTGGTATTCTGCCAACGTATCTGCTAAATGCAAATCTACGAGAATCAGGTGAGGCCTTTGATTACAATATTCTTGAATTTGTAAATAAGGAAGATGAAGGCGACATAACTGAATATCTAAACAGATTTAATTTTTCGTTTCGCCTTGCGCAAACCATCAATTACCAAAGATTTCAATTCGTGCTCTCAGTGGATATTCCTGTTTCCTCAGGCCGTTCTTCCACTGGCAATCTGCAAGAGAATTGGGCGTTAGGTACATCATCTAACTTTATAGCAAATGGTGGCTTTATTAACTCTGCATTTGTAGCTTTTAAATTTGGATATAGACTGAAATAACATGAATCGCCATAAATATCTAATCATACTAATTTTATTTATACTAACTCATACTGCATTTGCCCTAGATGAGGTTAAACCGATGTCGGGTTATGGCATTTTAAATCAATTGCAATTAGCAGATAAAGCAGAGCTAAATGGGAATTTTCAAGAAGCTGAAAAAGTTTTAACCGACTTACAGTTAATAGTCATTAAATCTATTCCTCAAACTAAAACTCAAAATTACTTTTTAGAAAAAAATGTACAAACAACTTATTTCGATGCATACGACCAAATAGGCTTCTTTTATCTTTCTATGGGTAATGCAGCTAAAGCAAAAGAAGTTTTTGAACAATCGTTAACGCTGAGAAAAAAATATTTCCAATCTAAAAGCATCCATCTTGTACGACCCATAATGGGTTTTGGATCTTGCGAATTCAGAAATAAGAATTACGATAAAGCATATTCATACTTCAACGAAGCTTTTAATCTTGTAAATAAAGCAACAACAACAAACTATAATTTTGATAACGTAACCAAAATTGCATACAACGATATTACTGAAATTTGTATTCGCTTAAAAAAGTTTAAAGAAGCTGAGAAATACCTGGAATTGTTAGCTGTTTCTGTTACTGCAAGTGCTTCCACTTCAGGAAGCAGTAACAACAACAACGAATTAGGAAGAATATTTGAAATTAAATCTCGCTATTACTTAGCACAAAATAATTATCCAAAAGCAACCTACTATGTAAATAAAGCCAGAAAGTTTTTAAACTCGACAAACATAAGAAGCAATGTTTCATTTAAAGTAGCGAGAACCGAAGCAGCTATTTTATGGGCACAAAAAGATTATGTAAACGCGGCTGATGTTTTTATTCAATTAGTTACTAACTATCAGCAGTATATTAAAAATTCGTTTTCATCGCTTAGTACGCGCGAACAAGAATTATTCTATCGATCTTTTAGAGAAGATATTGATTTATTCAATTCATTTGTTTTACATATTATCAAACAGAATGTACAAGGAAAAGAAGCTTTACTGAAAACGCTTTTCGAGAATCAGTTACGGACAAAAGAAATCATGTTAAGTAGTTCATCCGAACTCAGAAAAAATGTTTTAGCCAGCAACGATCCCGCTTTACTTACTGTTTTGAATGATTGGGAAAAAGCTAAAACAATTCTTTCTTCCGTTTATTATAAAAAGGGAATGCAATACTTGGCGGATTCTCTTACCAAGCGAGTAGAAAGACTCGAAAAGGTTTTGGTACAAAAAGCAAAAATAGATTTAACGAAACAAGAAGATTTTACTATAGCCCGAATTACGAGTAAACTAAAAGATAAAGAAGCAGCAGTTGAAGTTGTTAGAGTAATGCAAACAGAAGGTTTGTATGAAGTTAAACAAAACCCCGAAAGTGTTGCCTACCTATTTGCAGTTTGCCAGCGCGGAGAATCTAACATACAAGCTATCCTTGTAGAAAATGGATCTTCTTTAGAAAATAGATTTGTTAAATACTATCGCAATGCCATACTAACACAACAAACCGATAACCTGTCTTATGATAATTTTTGGAGACCGGTTAAAGAAAAGTTAAGCAGTTTTAAAAAAATATATTTTACTGGCGATGGGGTTTATGCTCAAGTTAATTTGAACACGCTTTTCAATCCGATAAATAAAAAATTCCTGATAGATGAAATTGAAATCAACTATTTAACCAACACAACTGAATTATTGAAATCAAACTTAGGCAATGATCAAAAAAATTTAGCTATACTTTTAGGAAGACCAAGATATAGCGAAGAAAAAACTGAAAGTGGTAAGTTCAGGAGTTTGATTAACGAAGAGTTAAGTTCATTTACAGATCAGGATTTTTCAGATTTACCCGGCACAGAAGCGGAAGTTAAAGCTATTTCAAAAACATTAACCAATGCCAATTGGCAAGTCGCCCTGCTTACAGATTCAAAAGCGAATGAGAAATCTATAAAAGAAGTTAAAAGTCCTACGGTGCTTCACTTAGCAACACATGGTTTTTTTATTCCAGATAGCAGCGGAACAGTTAATCCTATGATACGTTCCGGCTTAGTTCTTTCAGGTATAAAATCCTCCTCGCAAAATGAAGATGATGATGGAATTTTAACCGCACTTGAAGCTACCAGCTTAAATTTAACGGGTACAAAATTAGTTATATTATCAGCATGTAACACCGGTATTGGCGAATCGAAAAATGGCGAAGGAGTTTACGGTTTACAACGTGCATTTATTTTAGCAGGAACCCAAAATCTTTTAATGTCTCTTTGGAAAGTAGATGACCAAGCCACACAAGAATTGATGACACTTTTTTATGCAGCCTGGACAAAAAACAATAATCCTTTATTAGCCTTTAAATCCGCACAAATCGATTTACGAAAAAAATATAATCATCCTTTCTATTGGGGAGCATTTTTAATGTTAGGAACAGATTTATGAAAAAAATTCTATACACTTTTTTAACACTAATCCTTTTTAATGGCTTGGTACAAGCGCAATTTAAAACGGATTTTGTTTTTGGATTTAACCGCACAGCCATAGTAAATGCTACATATGAAGATAGAATAGATATGGCTGAACCTCCGGCACCTAAAAGGAGCAACAAAGCCACTTTTGGTTTACAATTTGAATATGAAATGAAATCGAAGAAAAACGAATCAAAAAGCATTTCAATTGTATCTGGTTTACTCTATTTAAAAAATGGTTATCAATACAGCGAAAGTTTTTCTGGCATATCCTATAAGCAATCTGATTTAACAGCAACTTGGTTACAAATTCCATTCACTTTCCGTTATAATGTATATCCTAAAGTATTGTTAGAAGATTGGCGTGTTTATGGCGGAATTGGTGTATACAATAATTTGTTAATGAAAGCCCAACTCTATGAACTATCTTTATTTAATATCAATGGAGAATTAGAAGAAAAATCAGCTGACGAAGACATAAAAAAATATGGAAAGTCTATGTATCAATTTGCCAACTTTGAAGTTGGCTCACAATACAAAAAATTTTCCATCACGATACGGTATAAGTTCGCATTACAAGATATGCATTTCGAAAAGTTAGAAGCAAACTGGCCATTAAGCACAAGCGAATCGGTTTATCTAAGCGACCACGAAAGTTTCGGAAGAACAAGAGAGCGCCATATCGAGTTTGTAATTGGGTACAGAATTTTCTAAAAATCTTATTGTAAATTGGCCAAAGAATAGGCCACTATGCAAATCTTGAATTACATTAACGGAACGCTACAACCCGCAAAAAATCAGCAATGGTTAGCTAACATAGAACCTGCCACAGGGCAAGTATATAGTGAGTTACCCGACTCCGATGCCAGCGATGTTAACGATGCCATTACAGCAGCAGAAAATGCATTTGACTCTTGGGCTAAACTACCCTCCGAAAAACGCTCGGCTATACTATTACGAATAGCTGATTTAATTGACAGAGATGCAGAATTTTTAGCGCAAGCCGAAAGCAAAGACCAAGGCAAGCCTGTTAAACTCGCTGCCAGTGTAGATATACCGCGTGCCTCGGCCAACATGCGTTTCTTTGCAACAGCCGCCATGCATTTTGCGAGTGAATCGCATCACAGTGCCGATGCCATCAACTATACAACACGCACACCGTTGGGTGTGGTGGCGTGTATCTCTCCTTGGAATTTACCTTTGTATTTATTCACCTGGAAGATTGCCCCGGCACTGGCCATAGGTTGCACGGTTGTAGCTAAACCCAGTGAGCTTACTCCTATGACTGCTTTTTTATTTTCTAAGCTTTGCATGGAAGCAGGTTTGCCTGCAGGCGTTTTAAACATTGTACATGGGCTCGGACAAAAAGTAGGGCAGGCCATGGTCGAGCATCCTGCTATTCCTGCTGTATCTTTCACAGGCGGAACAGCAACCGGAAAACAAATTGCAGCCACGGCCGCGCCTATGTTTAAAAAGTTATCGCTTGAGTTGGGTGGTAAAAATCCGAATATCGTATTTGCAGATTGCGATTTCGACCAAGCTGTTTCTACTTCTGTTTTATCTTCCTTTAGCAACCAAGGAGAAATTTGTTTATGCGGCTCACGCATTTTTGTAGAAAGAAAAATATACGATCGCTTTGTGGCTGCGTTTGTAGAGAAAACCAAAAGCTTACCAGTTGGCGATCCGCAAGACGAAAAAACAAAAGTTGGCGCGATTAACTCTGCAGGGCATTTTCAAAAAATCCTAAACTATATTGAATTGGCAAAAAAAGAAGGAGGAGAAATTGTGTGTGGTGGAAGGGCAATAAAAATTTTAGGCAGATGCGAAGGTGGATATTTTATTGAACCAACTGTTATCCTGGGTTTACCCAATACGTGCAGAACCAATCAGGAAGAAATTTTCGGCCCGGTAGTTTCTATCATGCCATTTGATACGGAAGAAGAAGCCATTTCACTTGCTAACGGTACACTATATGGTTTAGCGGCAACCCTCTGGACAGAGAATTTGAAAAAAGCGCATCGTGTGGCCGGAAATTTAAAAACCGGCATCGTATGGATTAACTGTTGGCTATTGCGCGATTTGCGAACACCCTTTGGCGGAACCAAGCAAAGTGGTGTAGGTAGAGAAGGTGGCTGGGAAGCGTTACGGTTTTTTACCGAGCCAAAAAATATTTGCGTGAAACTTTAATGACTAGCGAATGGATGCGTAATAATCTAATATCTTAACAGCATCTGCAATAAACCTGTATTTCAATTTATTTTTACGTCTGTACTTTTCAACAAATCTGTATTTTTCTCCCATCCAGGTTTTTAAAAATTTATGACCAACAAAATTAGCTTGTACTTTTTTTCTCTCTTTATCAAAAATATCTTCTTCAAAAAAACGAGATCTTTCAACACAAATTTGGTGCAACACATCAGACTTAGACTCGAAAAGATAAAGCCTTACTTTTTGTTCAGTTTCCAAATATTGAAAATTTTCTTGCTCTTCAGTAACACTAAAATAGTGGCTGTTCCGGTTAGAGCTTACGTTAAGTTCTACCGGATCGGCCCTAACCAGTAAGGCAAAATCGGTATACTCGCCCATTACCTCGAAAAAAACAGGTTGCTGCCCGATTTTATTATTGATATAAAAACCAAGAGAAAAAAAACGTTTTCTTTTGTCATCGTACGAATCGGTGTATTCAAATGAAATAACATTACGTGCTGTTAAAGATTTAGAAATAGATTCTTGTTGAAAACGAATAATGCCTGTGTTCGCATTGTAATTTATCAATCCCTCCAGCTTTGTATTATCAGTAAGTACAACAGATCCCCAATACCAATTATTATCAATTAAAATATCGGTTAAACTTTGCGAGTTCCCGTTGAAAGAATAACAACTTAATAGTACAAACACAGCACATATTACAAGTATTCTCATAAAAGATTAACTTCGTTTCAATTTACATGAATTTCTTCGATCATCAATCTGCCTTTTTTACACTTTGGGGGTATACCATGAGTTACCTCGAATTCTTTGGAACGTTAGCAGGGGCTTTAGCAGTGTGGCTTTCTGCAAAAGGAAAAATAATAAGTTGGCCGTTGGGGTTACTAAATGTTACACTTTTCTTTTTTCTTTTTTATCAGATACAGTTGTATCCGGATATGTTTTTACAGGTTTTCTTTTTCATAACCAACATTCTGGGTTGGTGGCGATGGTCGCATCCGAATAAAAATGAAGAAGACCAAAAGAAAGAATTGCGCGTTTCTTTTACTTCTAAAAAAGTTTTGGCTTTACTAGGCATAGCCGGATTTTCTGTTACTTTTCTATTCGGTCTGTTTGCAAGTAAATTACATGTTTTACTTCCAAATTTGTTTCAACAACCCAGTGCCTTTCCTTATCTCGATTCGTTTGTTACTAGTATGAGCATTGTGGCCACGTATTTAATGGTGCAAAAGAAAGTTGAGTGTTGGTTAGTTTGGCTTGCGGTAGATGTTGTAGCAACAGGGTTGTATTTTAATAAAGGAATTTATTTTGTTGGAGCAGAATATTTTGTGTTTTGCATAATCGCTGCTTTTGGTTTTATCCGTTGGCGTAAAGAAGTTTTCAGGTATGCACACTAAACCGATTTTGATTTGCTTTTACGGAAGCGAAAGCACCGGCAAATCTACTATGGCCAAAAAAATGGCAGAACGCTATAAAACTGTTTGGGTGCCCGAAGTAGCAAGAGAAATTGTAACCACCAATTCATTTAGCAGAGAAGATATCATTACCATCGGCCGGTTGCAAACCGAGCGGGTTTTCGAAAAGATAAAGCAAGCGAACAACATTTTAATTTGCGACACCGATGTAATTACTACACAAATTTACTCGCGCAAGTATTTACAAGTAGTACCTCCTGTTTTATATCAATTAGAAAGTATGATTACCTACGATCATTACTTTTTATTTGAACCCGATGTGCCCTGGGTGGCCGATGGAGTAAGAGATTTAGGTAATGAAAGAGAAAGTATGCATACCCTTTTTAAACAAGCGTTAGAAAAAAGAAACATTAGCTATACAACCATAAAAGGAAATTGGGAAGAACGAGAAGCAAGTATCGTTAAAACTCTAAAAGAAAAATTTTACATTACTTCTCTTTAGCGTTTGGTAGATTTTCTACTTAAAAACATTGTAAAACATTTCAATTATACTTAAATCGTATTTTTAAAGCGAAAACATTTTGTCATGGAAAACAAAAAAGATCTTACACTCCTTGTGTTAGCAGCCGGTATGGGTAGTCGATATGGTGGCATTAAACAAATTGATGGTTTTGGCCCAAGCGGAGAAACCATTATGGATTACTCGTTGTATGACGCCATCCGTGCGGGGTTCACAAAAGTTGTGTTTATTGTTCGCGAAGAAATTTTACAAACTGTTAAAGAAAGATTTGAACCTAAGTTAAAAGGTAAACTAAAAGTTGATTTTGTTATTCAGGCATTAGATACATTCGTGCCAAAAGAATTTGCGAGTAACGAACGCACCAAACCCTGGGGAACTTCGCACGCAGTGCTATGCGCTAAAAATGCCATCAACGAACCTTTTGCAGTAATCAATGCCGATGACTTTTACGGCCGCTCGGCCTTTCAGTCTTTAGCCGATTATTTTAGAACGGATACCAGTGGCGCACATGCCATGGTTGGTTATACGTTAAAAAATGTATTATCGGAACATGGCAGTGTATCGCGCGGATGTGGCGAACAAGATGCCAACGGATATTTAACTTCAGTTGTAGAACGCACAACAATCGTTAAAGAAGGAAACAAGATCATTGCTAAAGAAAAAGAGGGTGATATTGAGATGAATCCGGAAACACCAACTTCCATGAATTTCTGGGGTTTCTATCCGGATATTTTTACCATTACTGAAAAAATGTTTTATGATTTTCTAAAAGAAAACAGCAACAATCCTAAAGCAGAATTTTTTATTCCTTTAGTAGGTAATAAACTGATTAAAGAAGGAAAAGGGAAAGTGAAAATTTTAAAAGGCGGAGATATTTGGTTTGGTGTAACCTACAAAGAAGATAAAGAGGCGGTATCAGCAAAAATTTTAGAGTTAGTAAATGCCGGAGAATATCCTAAGCAACTTTGGTGATTTTATGAAAAAGAGTAGGCAGATACCTAAAACTTTTCTACTTGCTTATTCTGTAGTTAACTTTTTTTATGCAGGATGATGTAATGCATTAGTTAACTACTCTCCCAAAGCACTTCTGGAAAGAAACTCAAATACACTCAACATGAAAGCATTTTTTATTCTTTTTTTTGTTCTACTGTTTTGTGATGCAGCTTTTGCACAGCAGCGCATAACCATGCGGGACAACACTAAAATTTCTGCAACCTTACAAAGCATAGAAGGAGATAAACTAAAATTGAAAGAAGGTGCAGTATCGCTTAACATGGTAACCGGTGTTTATTATACCGATTCTCTATCCCTCCTCCGCGATGAACGCCTCATTCAACAATTAATAAGAAAAAATATTGCAGTTTATTTTAATGATGCCCTTGTTCTTAAAAAGGAAATCGCTGAGTTAGATACTGCAACGCAACCGGTGCCTGCTCCTGAAAATAAAAATGAGACAGAAGATTTTACTATAAGCGAACCAGCAGAAAACAGTTTGGGCCTTGGCATTGGTGCCAACTATGGTTTTATAGGTGCGCAATTTCAATACTTTCCGCAAAAACACATTGGCCTGTTTGCCGGTGGTGGCTATGCTTTAATTGGCTTTGGGTATGCGGTTGGCGCAGAAATATTTTTACAACCCGACAAACGAGTATCTCCCTTTTTTAGTGGTATGTATGGCACCAATGGTGTAATTGTAGTTGAAGGGTTAAGTCAGTTCGACAAAATGTATTCCGGATTTTCTATTGGCTTTGGTGCCAGAATCGACAATGCCCGTAATCCGAAAAATCATTTTAAAGTGCAAATGCTAATTCCATTCCGCAAGCAATTTGATCGAGATATAAATACGCTTAAGAATAATCCTAATATTATTTTCGAAGATGAACCCTGGCCTGTTTTAATAAGTTTTGGGTATCATTTCGGAAACCGATCACACAGCAACTGAGGTAATAGCCTGTAGTTTTTCTACTGCAAAATCTACTTCTTCTTCTGTATTGTATTTGCTAAACGAAAAACGAACTGCACCACGCTTAGAACCCGGATATAACGTTCCTAATACATGCGAACCTGTTGTAGCACCGCTTGAACAGGCACTACCACCACTGGCAGAAATTCCGTGCAGATCTAAGTTAAACAACACCATGTCGTTTTCTTCGGCTTCCGGTAAACTAACATTCAACACAGTATATAAACTCTTCTCCAGGTTATCAGAATCTCCATGGAAACTAACTCCGGGAATGGCAGCACGTAATTTTTCAATCATACGCTTTTTTAATTGCTTTACATGCTTTTCGTGTTCTGCCATATCGCGGTAAGCAATTTCTAATGCTTTGGCTACTCCAACGATGCCATATACGTTTTCTGTACCTCCGCGCATGTTTCTTTCTTGCGCACCTCCGTGTATAAATTGTTCTATTTTTCTGCCTTTACGGATATACATAAACCCTACCCCTTTTGGTCCATGAAATTTATGAGCAGCTGCCGCCATGCCACACACGTGTAGCTCATTTAAGTTGTGCACATAATGCCCCATGGTTTGCACCGTATCGGAATGAAAAAAGGCACCATAGTGTTTTGTTAACTCTCCTACTTGCTGTATATCTAACAAGTTGCCTATTTCGTTGTTGGCATGCATAAGCGATACCAACGCATTCGGATATTGTTTTAACAATTCTTCCAGATGCTTACCATCTACGTGCCCTTTCTCTGTTAACGATACATGATGGAGTTGAACGATACCTTTTTTAGCGAGAATTTCTAATGTATGCGATACTGCGTGGTGTTCGATGGGTGTAGATATAGCATGTTTAATACCATACGTTTGTATACCACTTACCAAAATGGTGTTATCGGCTTCGGTGCCGCCCGAAGTAAAAATAATTTCGCCCGGTGTGCAGTTTAAAAGTTCTGCGATTTTCTTACGAGCCGATTCTATAGCTGCCCGTACTTTACGACCATGTGCATGAGTAGATGACGGATTACCAAAATCTTCGAGCATGAAGGGTTTCATGGCTTCGAACACTTCGGGATCGAGCGGTGTTGTGGCGGCATTATCAAAATACACTTTCATACCTTTGGGTTATAAACCTGCAATTTGTTTTATATCGGTAATAATTTTTTCAGCTAATAGGTTTGCCTTTTTCTCGCTTTGCGATTCGGCATAAATACGTATAATGGGTTCTGTATTGCTCTTTCTGAGGTGTACCCATTCTTTTTCACTTTCGAAATCTATTTTAACTCCATCTATTGTATTTACCTTTTCATGTTGATATTTTTTTCTTACTTCTGCTAAAACTTTATCTACATCGATAGCCGGTGTTAATTCTATTTTGTTTTTAGATATAAAATAAGCCGGATAAGTTTTACGTAATTCCGATACGCTTTTGCCACTCTTTGCCAAATGGGTTAAGAAAAGTGCTATGCCTACCATGGCATCGCGGCCATAATGTAAATCCGGAAAAATAACACCACCATTGCCTTCGCCACCAAGTATGGCTTTTATTTCCTTCATTTTATTTACCACATTAACTTCGCCAACGGCTGCTGCTGCATATACGCCACCGTTTTTCTCGGTTACATCGCGTAGCGCTCGTGTACTGGATAAATTCGATACCGTGTTTCCTTTCTTTTTCTTCAATACATAATCGGCTACAGCAACCAACGTGTATTCTTCTCCAAAGGGTTTTCCATCTTCTTGTATAAAGGCGAGTCTATCCACATCCGGGTCTACTACAATACCCAAATCGCATTTTTCTGCTTTCACGGTTTTGCAAATAGCTTTTATGTTTTCCGGAAGGGGCTCCGGATTGTGCGCAAATTTTCCGGTTGGTTCTGCATATAATGAAACTATTTTTTTTACACCCAATGCTTTTAATAAAGCCGGCACAGCAAAACCACCGCTTGAGTTTACTCCATCAACAGCAATTTTAAATTTTGCCTTCGCTATAGCGTTTGCATCAACCCATTTGTGTTTTACAATTTTATCGATGTGTTTCTTTAAGTACGTATCATTATAAACGTACTGGCCTAGTTCCGTAACGCTTGCAAAATCAAAACTTTCGCTTTCTGCTAATTGCAAAACTGTTGCTCCATCTTCAGCAGAAATAAATTCTCCTTTTTCGTTTAATAATTTTAATGCATTCCATTGTATGGGGTTATGGCTTGCGGTTAAAATAATTCCACCGCTTGCTTTCTCCATCGGCACAGCCATTTCTACGGTTGGTGTGGTAGATAACCCTACGTCTACCACGTGCAAACCCAAGCCTTGCAGAGTATTGCAAACTAAATCGCTTACCATTTTGCCCGAAATTCTGGCATCGCGGCCTATCACAATTTTTTTACCTTTTCTGTTTTTAACCCAAGTACCAAAAGCAGCTGCAAATTTTACAACATCAACAGGAGTTAAATTATCGCCCGGTTTACCACCAATGGTACCGCGAATACCCGAAATAGATTTGATTAACGTCACGCTAAAAAATGTTTATCGCGCAAAGGTAAGATTTATATAAATCACTTGCCGATTAGCAAGCAACAATTGCATGTACACTACCAAACCTATAGAGAAAACCTTAGAAATGTATTTTACTTTTTACCCACTTTCGGCATATCGGCCGGAGGGCCTGTTGGGCTTGCACATGCATCGCCTTCGTTTAGTGTTTTTCCGCAATAACCACATTGCACACCTTCTTTGTTTAACCAAGGGCTTTGCGAAGCACACGTGCCCCTGAATTCGCCATTTTTTAAAAATATTAATCTTACAGATAGTAAGGCGAAGAATATAGCAAATACGGCTAGTGTTAGCAGAAAAACAGTCATGGCTCGCGAATTTTAAATTGTTATTGCGACTTTTACAGTGAACAAAAGTACAACTAAAAAAACGCATAAATAGTTTTCTGATTATGAAAAAACCCACGGTAATGCCCGACATAAACCGCGATGCCAAACTACAGGCATTCGACAGATTGCTAACCATTATGGACGAGCTACGTGAAAATTGCCCGTGGGATAAAAAACAAACCTGGGAAAGCCTACGCCACCTTACCATAGAAGAAACGTACGAATTGGCCGATGCCATACTAGAAGGCGATGCACAAGAAGTAAAAAAAGAATTAGGCGACCTGATGTTGCACAATGTATTTTACGCCCGCATTGCTTCAGAAAAAAAGTTATTCGATGTGGCCGATGTGCTACACGCTATTTGCGATAAATTGATTGAGCGGCATCCTCACATTTATGCCGATGTGGTGGCCGATGACGAAGCCACCGTGAAAGCCAATTGGGAAAAGTTAAAACTAAAGGCCGGAAATAAATCAGTATTAGAAGGTGTGCCCACATCTTTACCCGCATTGGTAAAGGCCATACGCATACAAGACAAAGCGCGTGGTGTAGGGTTCGATTGGGAAAACAAAGATCAGGTATTTGAAAAAGTAGAAGAAGAATTACGAGAGCTAAAACAAGAAGTTACCAATAATGACAACAACACAGAAAAGGTGGTGGAAGAATTTGGCGATTTACTTTTCTCTCTGGTAAACTACGCTCGTTTTTTAGGTGTAGATCCGGAAGAGGCATTGGAAAGAACGAATAAAAAATTTATTGCTCGCTTTAAATACCTCGAAGAAACATCGGCCAGAGATGGTAAAAAAATGGGTGAAATGACTTTGGCCGAAATGGATGTGTATTGGAACGAAGCCAAAAAAAGAAAAATATAATTTACCCAATAACTTTATTCGAAGGATGGTTAAATGTGTAGGTGATTTTTTTCTACACCATACATATAATTGAATACTTAATCTTTTATAATAAAGTTAGATGGAGTTGTTAGTACGTGCTTATAAAATCTTATTACAGATTACTTCTTCCTGACATTTACCAAAAACCCAAACGCTGCGGCTGTAAAAAACATTAACAAACTATAGATAGCCGGTGGCACAGACATTACAGAGTTGCCTATTACACTTAGTGCAATATAAATGGCAAGCGTACCATTATGAATACCTATTTCCATACCGATAGCCACAGCCTGCTTTTTTTGTACATTAAAAAATTGCGGTACATAATAGCCGATTGCCATGCTTAACACATTAAACAACAATACAGGCAGCCCTAAACTTCCTGCATAATCTATCAGCACTTGTTTTTCGCGCAGTGTAACGGAAACAATCAAAATTATGAGCACTAATGCCGAGAGAATTTTAACCGGCTTATCCATGCGGGCAGCAAACGCAGGGCTTTTACTTCGTACCAGCATACCAATAGCAACAGGCACCAACACAATGGCAAATACTTCCATTACTTTTTTAAACTGCATGGGCACATATTGGCCTGATTCTAGAAAGTAATCGAGAGAAAAATTAACAAGCAATGGCAACGTAAATAATGTAAGCATACTGTTTACTGCCGTTAAGGTGATGTTAAGTGCTACATCGCCATTAGAAAGGTGGCTGTATAAATTTGCGGTTGCCCCTCCGGGAGAAGCAGCCAGTAACATCATACCCACCGCCAACACCGGGTTGAGATCAAAAACCACAACGAGCCCAAAACACAATACAGGCAACAGCACCATTTGGCAAATTAGCGCGATGGTCATTGCTTTAGGATATTGTGTTACGCGCTTAAAATCTTCGAGCGTAAGCGACAGCCCAAGGCCCAGCATAATAATGCCTAGGGCTATAGGAAGAAACAAAGTGGTTACAACAGACTCTTGCATAGTGTGTAGTTTTACCCCAAGATAAAAAAATTATTTTTCCTTTTCTTCCTGTAGTATTTGGTTCGTCATAGGCCCTAATTTTTTACCTCCTATAAGATGTAAATGAATATGAAACACCGATTGCCCCGCATCTTCGTTGGTATTCATAGCTACACGATACCCACTTTCGTCAACACCAAATTGTTTTGCCAGTTTAGCCGCAGCTAAAAAAAGATGCCCTAGTCTTTTCACATCTTTCTTACCAACATCATTTAATGTATTGATTCTTTTTTTAGGCACGATTAAAAGATGCACAGGTGCCTGGTCTTTTAAAGGTTTAAAAGCCACTACATATTTATCTTCATAGAAAATTTCTCTTTTCTCAGAACCATTCACGATGGCTTCGAAAGGAGAAGGTTTACTTAACTTTTCTTCTTTTTGTTTAGTGTATTCATTCGATTGGCCATATAGTTGCAACGTGAGAAACAAGGCAATTGTGCTAAGCAATAGTTTTAAAGTAGTTTGCATACTGTCCATAATTCGTTTTCTGCAAAATAGTCTTTTTTACCGGAAGCACGTATCTTTACCAACTAACCAACTGCCATGCAAAAATTTTCTATCCCCATACAAATTCGTTGGTCGGATATCGACCAGAACAGGCATTTGCGCCACAGTGTATATTACGATTATGGCGCAATGGCACGTATCGAGTTTTTGAATAACCATGGTTTAACATCGGCCAAGTTTGAAGAACTACACATGGGGCCAATATTATTTAGAGAGGAAGCCATTTTTAAGCGTGAGATAAAGTTTGGCGATAGCGTTGAGGTAAATGTAACTTTAATAAAAGCTACCCAAGATTACGCACGCTGGAGCATGCGCCATCAATTTTTAAAACCGGATGGAACACTCGCGGCCATCATTAACATTGATGGAGCATGGATTAACATTGTAGAAAGAAAACTGGCCGTTCCTACACCCTTCATTCAAAATATTTTTAATGATTTACCCAAAAGTGAAGAGTTTGAATGGGTGGAGTTGAAGAAGGGTTGATAAATTATACAATGAAAAATTTTTATGCGAATTGATAAGTTATCACTCTTATAATCAAACTATTAATTAGTAATTATAATATTTTGATAAATAATAAATGCCTTACTATACAAAAATTTATACCCAACAAAGTCCAAATTCAATTTATCAGATTATTGATGAAAGGATTATACTCATTCCGGGTGGGCCAATAATCAAAGAATTTAATAATAGTATTACAGTAATATTTGACACCATTAACTTTTACACAAATTCAAGTTCTAGGCAAGAACATGTAGAATTGCTAAAAAATTTTTGTATCATCTATTCATTTCTTTTTAATGAATCTACAATTCAAATGTTTCATAATGGTGAATTCACTTATCATTTAGAAATAGAATCTTATACTGATGTTCCAATTAATCATGAATCTGTATGGGATAAAGTAGACTTCAATAATGTAATTGAGAAAGCTTATTTTATGAATAAACCGAATGGGAAATTTAGCTTAAAAGAATTCTACATAAGTACAGAAAATTCTTTTATCCCTTCTATTATCCTTTACTTAAATAGTCTTGAAAATGTAAATTTCCTTTCTCAAAAAAATCCAGAATACAAAGTTTTTGACAATTCTTACTTAAGAATAGTTAACTATATCACAATACTAGAAACAATAATTGGGCATGATGACTATTGTAATGAAGAGGTCGGAGAATGTAAAAGTTGTGGTAAGAAAGGAATAAAACATAGAAAAGGAACAGAAAATTCATGGCTCAAAGCATATCTAAAAAAAACTGTTAATAATGATGTTATAGAAGAATCCTATTTTAAGGTTATCGATTTTGCAAGAAACATACGTAATAAAACAACACATATCGGTTTATTACCAACATCAAAAACAATTTTATTAGGTACTTCTTACGAAGAGTATGGTTTTGAAAGGTCGAAAAATGAATACAAGGATGTAGATGCTGCTTTAGCTAGTATCATATTTTCATTAAGAGAAATTACACATTTTCTATTGCTTAATAAGTATTATAAGTTAAATCAATTCTTTCCTTTACAAACCTTAAAAGTAGTTCGAATAAAAAGTTAACCTTAATTCAGTTTGATTTAAAAAAACAATTTTTTCAATTTTAATTAACAATACTCTTATATATTTATTTATCAATTTTATAAATCAATTTATATGTCTTTCATGACTGGTATTTCCGATACGTTTTTTTCCGTCCGATAAATTGTACCCATTGGATAAAATTAAACTCTAAGTGATCGAACATCATTTCCTCGTTTTCTATTGGTAAGGTTAAGTTGGGCGACCATCTCAAATTTGTGCGTAGCAAGTTGGTACCTGTTTTCGTTACGCGAATATCCCATCCGAAAATAAATCCTACAGCAGGTTTGGTATCGCTATACTGTTGCCCATTTACGTTTACCTGTAAATTTTCAATAGAAGCTGTAACACCTGCAAAAGGAACAAAGCCTAACCAATTGAATAAATTTTTGTACGATTCAACCATAAACGAGTGGCGTCTTACAGTAATCTTATCATCAAATCCTCTGAGGGTTGAACCTAACGTTCTGTAAGAAATTCCTACGTTCATATCGGGCTTGCTAAAAAATCTGCCGAAGGTAATATCGGGCATAAAGCCTCCGATAAAATCGCGGTTGAGATGCGGAAAATTTTCGCGTAAAAAAGAAGATTCGCTCAACTGCAATCCGGCTGATGGCCCCACACCCCAATACCAACAACTCAACTTGTTTTCTTTTTCCAATATTTCGTGTTTTAAATTTTCTTGTTCTACACTGGCACGCGTTCGCATATTTCTATCTGCATCGATGTAGCGTGTTATGCCTACTTGTAAAGAAACAGTATTGAATTGCACCACACTGTTAACCGAAGGATTGATAAAAGTTTTTATCTCATCTATGTTTTGGTAAGATACACCAATAGAATAAATGTAACGGTTAGATGTATACGAAACTCCGGCTTGCAAGGGGTAAATCATTTTCTGATAGTTAACTCCGTATTCGAATGGTGAATTCTTCGCTTGTTGTGTAAAATTTAACATTCTGAAACTTGCGCCAACATAGGGGCTTACTCTACCAACTTTTAATGGTAATGGATAAATTTTAAACCCTGTTTCAATTCCTTGCTGATAATTTAAATCTTCCAGCGCGTCTGGTTTTTTTTGAAGCGAAAGAAAATTTAACGGAAACGTAACATAAAAATCTGCATGTCCCCAAAAATGAATACCACCAATAGTTAAGCGCGGAGTAAGTGTTTGTTGGAAATCAATTTTTTGGTTGATGCCATTCTCCGTGAAACGCGTGTTGCCATTGCCCAGCAAAAGAAAATCTCCGCCAAAGGTAGTCCAGGCAAATTTTGTGCTCTTACTTAAATAATTGTATGTGTAAACAGAATCTTTCTGACTATACCCTACCGTTGAGAAAACTAGCAAAATAAAGAAGAATAGTAATTTCATAGAAATTCAGGTTTTTCTTTAACAACACCTACCAAGCCAATTTTTTTATATAAAACTTTACGTAAATAAATTCTTTCAATTCATTTTTACGAGTAGTATAATTTGTGTCAAAAAAAATCAACCTTCTTTTTCTTTACATACAAATTAATCTTTGCCAGAAAAGAAATGGTAAGAATGAATTTAAAAATAACTTATTTTTAGTATGAAAATAAGTAATCCAAATTTTAAACGAAATAGATAATCGTTTTTCAGCTTACGAAAATTATCTTCTTTCCAGTATCTTTACCTTATAATTCAATTGTTTACCGCATTGAAAGATTTCGGCTCTTACAATCTGAATTTTTTTAAATTACAATTTCTCCTCTTCTTCTGTTTGCTTTTGCACTAAGTAAAATAAAAGTGTTACCCTTAATTTTTGCGAAAGTAGTTTTTACTTTTCAACCATAACAAACTAAGAGGAATTAGCAACATGCGTTTAATTTCAAGTTCTCTTACTTCAAAACTTCTATTAATGTTATTTCTATTTTTAGCAATGGGGTTTACCCGAATAAATGATACGGTTAGCTTAAAGGCTGATCTTAAAACATTTACGATAGAACTTTCTAAATCTGAAAATCCATGTGTTTTTTTATCAGCATGTAATAATGCTATTGTTACAGAAAGCACGAATGAAATTACGTTTACATTCTGCAACGGAAAATCGCTTACGCTAAAAGATAATCCGTCTGATGGAGATGATGTACTCGATTATGCGCTTAAAGAACCAAACATTTATTCATTCAACAATGATAAAAATGAAATTCCATTCTGGCTTGTAGTCTGCCAGGAATATGAACAGATTGGTAGTTTCTATCTTTCTAAATATGATGGAACTAGAATTCTAGGAGCTGATGAAATTGCATTTTCTCCGAACGATAAAGGGATGATATTATACGAAACATGTACAACTGATGAAGGCGAAGATGGAAATCTATATTTCTATTTTACTTTTGAGGATAAAATGTGCGAATACAATTACACACTAGATAAAAATTTTAACAATGCATTTCCATTCGATTTTTGTGTCTTAAAAAACATACAGTGGGAAGATGATAAAACCATTACCGCTTCAGTATGGTGCAGAACGGAAAATGAATATGAATTAACCTTTAAAGAAGAGGTTGCATTTAAGCTCAATATTAAGTAAAAGCTCTTACCCTGTAGGTAAATAAAAAGGTCTCCTTCGAGACCTTTTCTATTTTATTATATAGCTAAACGTTGTTACGCTAATTCGGCAATCACCGTTTCGCCACCGGTGGTAACTTCATCTATCTTCACTTTTACTTTTGCATTGAGTGGTAAGTAAATATCTACGCGCGATCCAAATTTAATAAAACCAAATTCTTGGCCTTGGTCTAATACATCACCTTCTTTTACATACCATTTGATTCTGCGTGCTAATGCTCCAGCAATTTGTCTGAACAATACTTCAGTGCCACTTTGTGTTTTAACCACAACTGTAGTGCGTTCATTCTCTGTGCTGGATTTCGGATGCCACGCTACTAAATATTTTCCTGGATGGTATTTAAAGAAACAAATTTTTCCAGCTGCCGGCATACGATTAACATGCACATTAAAAGGCGACATAAATATTGAAATTTGCTTGCGCTTGCCTTTAAAATATTCTGGCTCTTCGGCTTCTTCAATTACTACTACTTTCCCATCGGCAGGCGCAATAATATGGTTAGCATTTTTCACCGTGTCTCTGGATGGATTTCTAAAAAATTGTAAAACCAATAAAAAGAAAACCAAAACAATGCCTGTTACAATATTTCTGAGCACATTCATGCCGGGTAAAAAATAATCGAAAGCAAAAATGATGGCTACAATTACCAATAATAAAACAAATAATAACGTGCGACCTTCTTTGTGTATCATATCATGTATTTGGGTGTAAACAAAATCGGCAGGCTTTTATGGCCTGCCGACAAAGGTAATTCTAAAATTTCAGATTTATAGCTTAATATCCTCCTCTGTATTTGTATGTCTTGGCCACTTTATCGATAGCCACCATGTAAGCCGCAATACGCATCGACACTTTGTATTCCTGAGAAGTTTTGTAAACATTAATAAAAGCATCTTTCATAATTCTGTCGCTTCTTCTGTTTACGCGATCGGCCGTCCACTTGTATCCTAAACGGTTTTGTACCCACTCGAAATAAGAAACAGTAACACCACCAGCGTTTGCTAAAATATCGGGCACTACCATAATTCCTTTTTCATTGATGATGCTATCTGCCTTTGATGAGGTAGGGCCATTCGCTCCTTCTACAATTAACTTTGCTTTAATGTTAGGTGCGTTGGTTGCCGTAATCACATCTTCCATAGCAGCCGGCACTAATACATCAACCGGTAAGGTTAATAAATCATCGTTCGTAATTTTTGTTGCTTCTGTAAATCCGGCTAAAGATCCTTTGTTGCTATCGCGATACGCTACAGCTTTTTCAATATCAATTCCTTTCTCATTAAAATATGCACCAGATACATCGCTAATGGCTTGCACGATCAAACCACGCTCAGCTAAAAGGCGTGCCGCCCATGAGCCTACATTTCCGAAACCTTGTACAGCACACGTTGCTTTATACGGATTGATTTTTAATTTTTCCATTGCCGCTAAAGCCGTCACCATCACACCACGCCCGGTTGCTTCTGTTCTTCCTAAAGAACCGCCTAATACAATGGGTTTTCCGGTAACAACTGCGTTCACCGTCATGCCTTGTGTTTTCGAATATTCATCCATCAACCACGCCATTTCTCTTGGCCCTGTTCCCATGTCAGGTGCAGGAATATCCTGGTCGGGCCCGAAGATATCAATCATCGCACTGGTGTAAGCGCGTGTTAATCTTTCAATTTCTCCGGCCGACATGGTGCGTGGGTTACACGTGATTCCACCCTTTGCACCACCGTATGGAATATCAACAACTGCACACTTCCAGGTCATCCAGGCAGCTAATGCTTTTACCTCGTCAAGGTTTACGTGTTCATCGTAACGAATACCACCTTTTGAAGGACCTAAAATAGTAGAGTGAATTACACGATACCCTTCGAACACTTGAATGTGTCCGCTATCCATCGTTACCGGTAAGGAAACAATCACCTGCTTGGCAGGCGACTTCAACACGTTGTAAACTTCTTCATCTAATCCAAGTACTTGCGATGCCACTTTAAAACGCGACATCATCGCTTCGAAGGGATTTTCCTTATCTACAAGCGGTGCTGGTTCTATGTACGCCATATGTTTTAAGTTGAAATAAAATGCTGATGTTTGTGTTTTAATCCAAGGGATTTTTCTTGCCCAAGGTGGCGCAAAGATAACAAAATACCCTTTCGAAACGCATTGCAATCGTGTGAAAGCTTTTGATGTAATCTATGAGGATAATCACCTGTTGGTGGTAAACAAAACCGCAGGTATTCTAGTGCAGGGCGATGCTACTGCCGATAAAATTTTGGGCGATTATGCTAAGGATTACATCGCAAAAAAGTACAATAAACCGGGCGCTGTTTTTTTAGGAATTGTGCATCGGTTAGATAGGCCCGTAAGTGGTTTAGTGGTGTTGGCACGCACGAGTAAAGCTTTAGAAAGAATGAACGAACAATTTCGAGAGCGAAGCACAGAAAAAACATATTGGGCAATTGTAAAGCAAAAACCGAAAAAAGAAAGCGATACGTTAATTCACTGGCTTAAAAAAGACCCTGAGAAAAATAAAACAACTGCTTTTTCTAAAGAAATGCCTCAAACACAAAGAGCAGAGTTATCTTATCAAATTATTAAACCTGTTGGCGATCATTGGTTGTTAGAGGTAAAACCCATTACCGGAAGGCCACATCAGATACGGGTACAATTAGCCAGCATGGGTTGCCCCATAAGAGGCGATTTAAAATATGGTTATCCGGAGCCTACGCATAATGCGTCCATTTGTTTACATGCCCGTTCTTTGTCTTTTTTGCATCCGGTAAAAAAAGAAAAGCTAAGCCTGGAAGCTCCGGTGCCGAGTGAAAAATATTGGGATTTAATTTAATTTTTTAAAATGTCGTGGATTAACCGATTACAAAACCGATGGCAATTGAAAAGCCATAAACAAGTGTGGATTGTTTTGTTGGTTTTTGCTTGTACAGGCTTTACCGTTTACTTTATAAAACCAGTTTTGCTAACGTGGTTAAACATTGGCGAACAACGTTCTGTTTGGGTAAGCGTATTGTATTACATTGTTATTCTACCTGTGTACATTTTGTTTCTCACGATGTACGGATTTATTTTCGGTCAATCCGCATTTTTTAACGCTTTTTCGAAGCGTTTTATAAACAGGATTATATCTATCTTTCGGAAGAAAAATAATTAAACTTATGATAAAACAAATTTTACTGTTTGCCTTTGCAGTTCTCTTATTAGCTGCTTGTTCAACTCCAAAATACACATACAACTTTAGCCACCATAACTATTATGCGGGTAAGAAGGAAAATGCAGAGAAGCAAAACGTTCAGCAAGTAAATGAGCCTAACGAAGCAATTGCCTCAACTGAAAATACAATACTTGAAACGAAAGAAGTGGTAGCCACTCCTGCTGTTGCCACTGTTTCTAAAGAAACGATCAAGAAAACCTTAGCGCAGCTTTCTAAAGAAGAAAGAAAAGAATTAAAGAAAGAAATTAAAACTGAGCTAAAGCAATATGTTAAAGCATTGAAAAAAGCCGATACAAAGTCTGTTCAGGAAGTACAGAACATGGACAAAGATTTAAAGATGGCTGCTATTTTTGGTTCAGTAGGTTTGGTGTTAACATTTTTAGGTGGAGTTAACTCTGTTTTTTGGGTGTTAGGCGTAATTTCTTTAGTTATCGGAACTGTATTTTTTATCCGTTGGTTATCGCGCCAGTAACGGATAGCTATAAGATTTAAATAAAAAAGCTGCTTGATGGGCAGCTTTTTTTGTTATCCTTTAAATCAAACTCTAAAATTTTTTACAAGAAACAATACATATCTATTCCTAATCTATTCTAACATCAATAAAACACCGAAACCCGCGTGCGGCATAATACGATTCTGCTCCATTGTGGTAGATAAAAGTATGGCCGTAACGCCTGTCCCCAAAAATAGCTCCACCTTTTTTTCGAATACCATCGGGTGTTAACAACCAACTCGATGTTTTTAAATCTATCGGCATAATCGTTTGCAAGGTTCTGTATTGCTCTTCGCTTAATAACGTTGCTCCCATTTCATTCGCCATGCCTAATGCACTTCCTTTGGGTTTGTTTTCCTTTCTTTCAGCAAGTGCTCTTTCATCATAACATAAACTTCTTCTTCCTATGGGGCTTTCTGTAGCGCAATCAGCAAACGTTAGCACATTTTTTTCTTTATTAAATACAACTACATCGGGCTCGCCTCCGGTGCGTTCCATTTCAAATAAAGTATACAACGTAGTATGCCGAGTTTTTATCTTCGCAAAAACATCATCTTTATTTAGGTGTTGATGCCGAAACATATTTTTATCAAATCGATCTGATAAAACGTGCAGTAACTGGTTAGTTTGTTGTGCAGTTAATTTTTTAGGCATACCTAGTTAGGAATGTGAGAATTTTGATTTCGAGATTATTGAAAATCTGTATCGAATATAAACTAAAAATCCCGTCCTTTCGGGCGGGATTTTTTTAACCTTCAGCTAATCAGTTTTATTAAGCTAATGCTTCAACAGATTTTACTTCATCGGGCATCATCCTTGTAAATAAATTTTCGATGCCTGCCTTAAGCGTAACAGTAGATGATGGACAACCGCTGCACGAACCTTGTAACTTCACTTTTACAATTCCATCTTTAAAAGAATGAAAAGTAATTGCGCCACCATCTTGTTCTACAGCTGGGCGAATGTATTCATCTAAAATAGTTTTAATTTTTTTAATCGATTCGGTTTCTTCTTGCGGTTCGTCTAAATCTCCTTCCTCTACTTCAATAATCGGTTTGCCCGATTCTAAAAAGCTTTTGATGTGCTCTTTAATTTTGTTTTGTATCTCTAACCAAATCACCTCTTCTTTTTTGGTAACTGTAATAAAGTTACTCATGTAAAAAACACGATCAATTTCCGGATATTCGAAAAGCTCTAAAGCTAAAGGGGCTTTCACTGCCGATTCTTTATTGGGATAATCAAAGCTTAATCCTTCCGGAATTAGCATATCGTTAACCACAAATTTCAATGAATTAGGGTTCGGGTTCGATTCCAAATAAATAGATATATGTTTAGGAGCTGCTTGTAGCATATTTTCAGTTTTTTGTAACAACAAAGTTAACCAGGAATAGTTCAGGATAAAATGGTATCCTTTAGCTTTCTACATCGGGTTGTTGGGCTTCAAGTGAATTTTCCCACTTGCTTACTACAGCTGTGGCAATGCTGTTGCCCACCACGTTTGTTGCACTGCGGCCCATGTCTAACAAAGGATCGATACCTAACAACAGGGCAAGGCCTGCTTCGGGAATATTAAACGTTACCAAAGTGCCGGCAATCACTACCAAAGATGCGCGTGGTACGCCTGCAATTCCTTTGCTGGTAACCATCAGCACTAACAACATGCTTAGCTGTGTGGGTAAATCTAACACGATACCATAAGACTGCGCTATAAACAAAGATGCGAACGTCATGTACATCATGCTGCCATCTAAGTTAAAAGAATAACCGAGCGGCAGCACGAAAGAAACAATTTTGTCTTTGCAACCAAATTTTTGCAAACGTTCCATGGTTTTAGGAAAAGCGGCTTCGGAGCTAGACGTACTAAATGCTAAGATGATGGGTTCGCGAACTGATTTGATTAAGGCAACAACTCTCTTTCCTACAACTAAAAAACCAGCAAGAATCAGCAACAACCACAATAGCCCTAAACTAAAATAAAACTCGCTGATGAAGATGGAATACGTTGTAAGAATACCAATGCCTTGCTTGGCTACGATGGCCGTCATGGCGCCAAACACTGCTATGGGTGCGGCATTCATTACATAGCCTGTTACTTTTAAAATAACATGGGCTATTGCATCCATGGCTTTAATTACAATTTTACCTTGCTCACCAATAGCAGCAGTGGCTACACCAAAAAAGATAGAGAAAACTACAATTTGTAAAATCTCATTCTTCGCCATGGCATCAATTACACTGGCAGGAAAAACATGATGTAAAAATGTTTTAAGTGATAAGCCGGTCGCTACAATTCCTGTTTCTTCATTTACGCTTGGTAAAGGTAAATTCATGGTTGTGCCGGGCTGAAATAAATTCACCATGATCATCCCCAACAACAAACTCATTAACGATGCACCCAAAAACCAAAGCAACGTTTTGCCACCAATTCTGCCCACCGCACTGATGTCGCCAAGTTTGGCAACGCCAACAACGAGTGTACTAAATACCAATGGAGCAACAATCATTTTTATCAATCGTAAAAAGATATCAGCTAAAAGAGAAAAGGGTTCTACTTTCTTTTCGCGGGCGGATAAAATTGAATTTTTCTTTTTCTGCCAACCTTCTTTTTCTACTAAATTTTGCGCAGCTAAAGTAGAATCGGTTACAACAACTGAATATTTTTTGATGTTATATTCTGCTTCGGTTAATGCCTGGTTATCGTTTTGCAGATATGTTTTATTCAAAATAAAACCTAGCGCAATTCCTAGTACAAGTGCAATAACGATGTACAGTGTTAATCTGGATTTTTTATTTGAAGCAGGTTTAGTTTCCATAGTTCATGCAAAAGTTCTCGATTAGGTGCAATCGATTTCAACAAGGTGGCAATATAAATTTTATTCGGTTAATTGCCGTGTTATTTCTTAATCGTACAAGCGATTAAATTTTGTTAGTGCGTGCTAACAATACCATATCGGCCATTACCAAAGCAGCCATTGCTTCTACAATAGGTACAGCACGCGGAACCACACAGGGGTCGTGTCTGCCTTTTCCACTCACTATAGCAGCCTCACCTTGGTCGTTTACCGTTTCCTGATCTTGCATAATGGTAGCCACCGGTTTAAAAGCTACATTAAAATAAATATCTTCTCCATTGCTGATGCCGCCTTGTACACCACCTGAGTGATTGGTTTTAGTTTTTATTTTTTCGCCATCTGCATAAAAGGCATCGTTGTGTTCTGAACCTTTTATCGTAACACCCGAAAAGCCACTGCCATATTCAAATCCTTTTACGGCATTGATGCCTAGCATGGCATAGCCCAAGGTTGCATGTAGTTTATCAAACACGGGTTCGCCCAAACCTACCACCGGATTTGTAATCACGCCTGTAACTATGCCACCGATGGTATCGCGTTGTAAACGAATGGAATCGATTAAGGCGATCATTTTTTCTGCTGTGGCTGCATCGGGGCACCGCACGATGTTGTCTTCGGTTTTGGTTAAGTCTAAACGTTTATAATCAGGTGCAACAATATTACCTACTTGCGAAACATATGCCTGAACCGTTATGTCATGCTGCATCAACAATAATTTAGCAATGGCGCCTGCGGCTACTCTGGCTGCTGTTTCGCGTGCAGAACTTCTACCTCCACCGCGGTGGTCGCGCAATCCATACTTTACCTGATACGTGTAATCGGCATGCGAAGGCCTGAACACATGTTCGATGTGGCTGTAATCTTTACTGCGTTGATCTTCATTTTCGATTACAATAGCAATGGGTGTTCCGGTTGCTTTGCCGTTAATGGTACCTGATAAAATTTTAAATTGATCGGCTTCTTTTCGTTGTGTTGTAATTTTAGATTGGCCGGGTTTTCTTCTGTTTAATTCTAACTGAATAAAATCTTCATCGATCTCCAAGCCAGCCGGGCATCCGTCAACGATAACGCCAATAGCAGCACCGTGCGATTCGCCAAAAGTTGTGATACGAAATTGATTACCGAAGGAGTTCATTTGCTAAATGGGTTATGCATTTTTTCTCATGTAAATAAATACGCTTCCTGCCAGTATAAAAATTGTTAATGCGTAAAATAGGTAATCGCTCCACGCGGTTTTACCTTTTCTTTGCAAGGTGTTTTCTGCCGTATCCGTAGCCGAGTAAAAATCATCAGCCCCTGTTTCTTCCGAAAGTGCATTGGTAAGGCTTTCGCCAGTAACATATAATTGAGGGCCAAATTACCTTCACCATAAATATTAAATTCGTACGATACACTTTGCCCTGTGTTGGTTTGTGTCGGAGTTAGTTTTTCGTCTAACCGATAATCGCCAACGGCTACTTTATCTTTTAGCGGATGTGGCGGCAATGGTTTTACTGTGATGGTTTTTTCTTTCGAGTAAAATGTTTTGTAATCTTCTTTTCTGTTGTTGCCAAAGAAGGAAGGATTCTTGGCTACTTTATATTTAATCATTTCTAAACCCAAAGCCGGTATGGTTATAGGGTTTTCGTTTAAAGGATAAAAAACTGCCTGATAGAGTTTATATTGTGAGTACGTTTTCCCTCCTATTTGTACATCTTCGGGTTCGATGGTTTCGATATCAAAATCTTCTTCCCAACAATTTGATGGTTTTATCTTTTTAATAATTTCGGTTAATTGTTTGGTGAGTTCGTAAAACTGCATGGAAGCCTGATTTTTCTCGCTAACATAAAAACCTATGGTGGTTGTAAACCCTTCACCTATATATACTTGGTCTTTGCTGGTGGTAATGGCAAAAAAGGCATCGTCTTTTACATCAATAAATTCTGTGTTGTTGTTTCCAAAAAATTCTTCACGCGGATCTTTCCCAAAAAATTTACTGAATGGATCGTTACTGTTTTGTCGCTGTACGGGTGGTCCTACCCTTACTTTTTTTCCTTGAGAAGAAATTTTCGAACCATTAACCGTCATAGAAAAGGCTGGCACACTAACAAGTCCTTGCTTTATGGGTATGTACGTCATGATTATACTTTGAGAAGATGAAACCTGCCCATTGATGATATTTGTGCTAGATTGTGACGAAGTACCCCGCTTTTTAAAACCTTCTATATCAGGAAAGTTATCGTAAGACTTAAGCTGATCGTTTTGTACG
>JAJTEH010000065.1 GCA_021298355.1 Flammeovirgaceae bacterium | reverse complement strand
TTTTACATACTCCAGATAATCTTGTTCAGAAACTTTAAAGTAGGCGTAAATATTTTTGGTATCGAAAAGAGTAGTTAGCAAATGACCTTCGTCTATCAAACTTCCTATTTTAAACGGAATACGATCGATGGTGCCATCAAAAGGCGCGCGTATTTCTGTATGTTGTAGGTTAATTTTCGCTTGTTCTAAGGTAGATTTTGCTTCGAGTAATTTGGCTTGTGCCATTTCTACTTTTGAGCGCGCTATTCGTAATTCTGTATCGGATACTACACCTTTATCCACCAACATTTTTATTCTATCTACTTCTAACTCAGCTGCGTGGGTTTCGGCTGTTGCGCTATTTACCGAGGCGCGGGCTTCGTTGTATCTGGCTTTGTATTCTTCATCGTTAATTTTAAAAAGTAATTGCCCCGCTTTTACTGCTTTGCCTTCGTCAATATAAATGTAATCGAGGTATCCTTTTACTCTGGCTCTTACTTCAATATTTCTGTGGGCGTGAACATCGGCTACATATTCGTGCGAAAGAATGGTGTCTTTAACAAGTACTTCCGTAATCGGAAATGTATTTACTTGAGTTGATGTGGTTTCATTTTTGTTTTGGCATGCTGCCAAAAATAGCATGGCCATTAAGCCAAGGCATTGTAAGGTTTTCATGGATAGTTTGGATTAACGTGATAAGAATAAACAAGGCCTGAATGGCCAAATTACGTTAACCAACTTTAGGTGGAGGAGATTGAATGCGGATATAGGGAGCTTTTACAGATTGATTCAGCTCTGCAAAACAAGCTTCGGTATGTGCTTTTTGTATGTTTAAAACGGAAGAAAACCAACCTGATTTTACTTCCTCTTTTTTATCTTCCTTTTCCAGAATATCTTTTTCGTTTTCTTCGCAAAAATCGCAGGCATGGCTGGCGATTGCCTCAAAAAACAGAGAAACGAAACTACTTTCGCTAGATTCTTTACCCCTTTCTACCACAGATACAGAAACGGATTGTAAGGCTATTATCATAGCCAATCCGATTGCGAAGCACCGTGAGACAAGGGTTAAAAAATTCATAAGTACACTTAAAACGCAGATATCCTTAAAAAGTTCGCGAATTTAAGAAAGGCTTTTGAAAGCCAAATCGCTGGCAATCAAAATTTTGTCGATTTCTTCTTTGCCAATGGAATTTGAGATGAACATGGCTTCGAATTGCGATGGCGCCAAATACACACCTTGTTCTAACATGGCATTAAAATATTTTCCGAATAAGGCTGTATCGCTCTTCTTGGCTGTTTCGTAATCGCTTACCTTTTCTTTTGTGAAAAACAAAGTAAACATCGACCCAACCTGATTAACCTGTGCAGGAATATAATGGTGAGCAGCTTGTTGCAACAAACCGGCAGCTAGTGTTTTACCCGTTTCGTTTATATTCGCATATACCTGAGGGTTATTTTTAAGGTGTGTAAGTAAAGCCATGCCTGCTGCCATCGCTAACGGATTACCCGAAAGCGTTCCGGCCTGGTAAACAGGACCGGCAGGGGAAACACAACTCATAATTTCTTTCTTACCTCCATATGCGCCTACCGGTAAACCTCCGCCTACAATTTTTCCGAGTGTCGTCATATCAGGTTTTACGCCATATAATTCTTGCGCACCACCTAACGCAAGGCGAAAGCCTGTCATCACTTCATCAAAAATTAAAACAACTTCGTGTTGGTTGCAGAGGTTGCGCAATCTTTGTAAATAATTTTCTTCGGGTATTACGCAACCCATGTTGCCCACTACCGGCTCTAAAATAATAGCAGCAACCTGGTTTTTATTTTCAATTAATAATTTTTCGATTGCTTCAATATTATTAAAAGGTGCTGTAAGTGTATCATTGGCTACGCCTTTGGTTACGCCCGGAGAATCCGGTACGCCAAATGTTAATGCACCACTACCGGCTGCAATTAAAAACGAATCGGCATGGCCGTGGTAACATCCTTCCATCTTAATAATTTTATCGCGACCGGTGAACCCACGTGCTACGCGAATAGCAGCCATCGTTGCTTCAGTGCCAGAGTTAACCATGCGCACTTGCTCGATAGAAGGAACCAATGAACAAATTAATTCTGCCATCTCCACTTCTCTTCTGGTTGGTGCACCAAAAGAAGGTGAACCTGATAATGCTTGCTTTACAGCTTCTTCAACTACAGGGTGTGCATGACCTAAAATCATCGGACCCCACGAATTAATTAAATCGATGTATGAGTAGTTGTCTTCATCATACAAATAAGCTCCTTTCGCATGATGCATGAATATAGGATTTCCACCTACTGCGCGAAAAGCACGAACGGGTGAATTAACACCACCGGGAATAAAATTTTTGGCACGATTAAACAGGGCTGAACTGTTTTCTTTCTTCAACATAACGCTGATCTATATTAAAAAATACTGTCTTTGATTAATTCTCCTTCATTAAACCGAAGAAAGGTTACTTTGTTATTAGCAGGCACTACACTATAATCATAGTTTTGTAGCAAGAAGCCCGTAAAGGTTCCACTTCTAAGTGCAGATAGCCATTCGGCATTACCTTCTTTAAACTTATGCCCCACAATTAGCATTAACTCGTAACCAATGCGCGCATAATTGGTTGATAACCCAACAGGCGCTTTGCCGTGTTTAGCTATATAACTTTTAACAAAAGCTTTGTTCCATTCATTATTCTTATCTGCAAAATTGGCTGCGTACAAACGAATATTCATCCGCTGAAATTTTTCAATATCAATAGTACCACTTTCTAACCACGATTCACTGCCAATAATCATGGTGTTGTCTTTTCTCACTTCCACTGTGCTTACAACTTTTGTATAGATGATGGGGTCATCGCTCGCTACGAAAACTGCACCTATGCTATCTTTCGGAACGGTGAATTGTTTGGGTGCTTTCCACTCATCGTATTCTGTTGGCGTAGCAATCATTTTAGTTATGCGCTCAACTGATTCTCTTGTGATCAATTGTTTCGCAATAATTTTTATGCCTTGTCTTTCTGCTTCCTGTATAAAACTCCAAGCCATAACAGAGTCGCGCAAAGCCGGACCATAAAACACAATGCTCTTCTTTTTATGAATGAGTGGTTGTGCCTTCAAAAATTGCGCGCTCTTACTACCAAAACTTGCAGCATCGGGCTCAAACAATAATCCTAAA
This sequence comes from Flammeovirgaceae bacterium, assembly GCA_021298355.1. Classification (GTDB taxonomy): domain Bacteria; phylum Bacteroidota; class Bacteroidia; order Cytophagales; family Cyclobacteriaceae; genus Chryseotalea. Next base: position 3,257 of record JAJTEH010000065.1, on the reverse strand, counting down.
TCATTTCCTTTTAATAATGTTAAATCGTTAGAAAGTGGATTGATTATGGGCACTTTATATTGGATAGAAGCTTCTTGTAAGGCTTGGTTCTCTTCGCGTAAGAGTGGGCCAATCCATACATCCGATTGGTTAACTTCCGGCAGTGCTGTTATGGCTTTAATCTTATCGTTGTTTCGTTCGGTATCATACGCACGAAGTTCAACGTTGATGCTCATTTTATTTAATGTATCCGTTGCTAATTGCATGCCGTTGTATAAATCAAGCACAAACTGATTTCTTTTTTTAGATGGCGAATTGTCTAACGTGCTTACAACAAAAGGAAACAATGCGCTTACTACGAGTTTGTTTTTTTCTTTTATCTGGCTTTTGTTCGTAAACTCTCTGGGCAAATCAATTTGGTTTTGCCTTGCTAATTTTAGAATTTCTTCGCGCGTTTCTGCGGTTTGTTGATTCCACAGTAAGCGAATCAAGGCGCTGGCCACTGCTTTATTTTTTTGATTATCCTCCAGCACCATGCGCAACGTTTCGGCATCTTTTACTTGCATCAAATAATGTTCGGTAGCTACTTCTGCTTCTACTTTAGTTTGTGCTTTCGTAATTTTAGAAAATTGTTTAAGCGCTTCAAATGTATTTTTGTTTTCAAACTCACATAAGCCTAACCAAAAATATACTTCCTGAATATTACTCCATTGCGGATTAAGTTTTTCTATTTGCGCTAACATATTTTTGGCTACCACAAAATAATTTTGTTTATAGGCTGCTAGGGCATAGTAGAATGATGCGTAAGTGGAATAAGGATTAGCTTGATCGTAAGGAATAACCTTTTGCATAACTTCCATGCATAGTGCGTATTTTCCTTGCTGATACAATTGTTTGCCGTGCTCGTATTCTTGTTTGTAAGAAACAGAAGACTGAGCAAAAACATACGAAGTAATAAGGGATAGCAATAAGATACGTATTGTTTTCATGGCGTAAAGGCTAAAATAAATTTACTCCCACTCGATTGTAGCAGGAGGTTTTGAAGAGATATCGTACACTACACGATTTACTCCTTTTACTTTGTTAATAATTTCGTTCGAAATCTCTGCTAAAAATTCATAGGGCAAATGCACCCAGTCGGCCGTCATGCCATCTATAGAACTTACAGCACGCAAGGCAACAACTCTTTCATACGTTCTTTCATCGCCCATTACTCCAACCGATTGAATGGGTAAAAGCATGGCTCCTGCTTGCCACACCTTATCATATAGGCCATGATTACGCAAGCCGCCAATAAAAATAAAATCAACCTCTTGAAGAATGGCTACTTTCTCTGCTGTAATTTCTCCGAGAATTCGAATGCCTAAACCTGGCCCTGGAAAAGGATGTCTTCCTAAAATAAGTGGATCGATGCCAAGTGTTTTGCCTACTAAGCGAACTTCATCTTTAAACAAGGTATTCAATGGCTCCACAACTTTTAATTTCATTTTCTCTGGTAAGCCTCCCACGTTGTGGTGCGATTTAATGGTTTGCGAAGGACCCATTACTGGTGCCGATTCAATAACGTCTGGGTATATGGTTCCTTGTCCTAACCATTTAGCATTTTCAATTTTGTGCGATTCTTCATCAAACACATCAATAAATGTTTTGCCAATGGCTTTGCGTTTGGCTTCAGGCTCTGTTAAGCCATGTAAGGCTGAATAAAATTTTTCTTTCGCATCAACTCCCTTAATATTTAAACCCATGCCTTGATAGGATTTTAACACCTGCTCAAATTCTCCTTTGCGCAACAAACCATTATCAACAAAAATGCAATGTAAATTTTTACCGATGGCTTTATGAACTAACATAGCGGCCACAGTTGAATCAACACCACCTGATAAAGCCATTACAACCTGATCGTTTCCTAATTTTGATTGCAAGTCGGTAACTGTTGTTTCGATAAATTGATCGGGGGTCCAGTCTTGTGCGCATGCACAAATATGTACCACAAAATTGCGCAGCAAATTTTTACCTTTTGTTGTGTGTGTTACTTCCGGATGAAACTGAATGCCGTAAATGCTTTCGTTTTTTATTTTATATGCTGCGTTTTCTACCGATGATGTGCTGGCGATTACTTCAAAATTTGATGGAACACTTTTGATGGTATCTCCGTGCGACATCCACACTTGTGTATCGAGCGAAATTTCTTTTAGCAATTCGTTGTGGTGATCTACTTTGCTTAAACGTGCTCTTCCATATTCGCGGGTGGAAGAAGCTTCCACGTTGCCACCACTCTTTTGTGCAATTAATTGCGCACCATAACAAATACCTAAAACAGGAACTTTACCTCTGAATAATTCTAAGTTAACATCCGGTGCATTTGCTTGCCTTACCGAACAAGGGCTTCCGGATAAAATAACGCCTTTGATTTGGCTTGTGAGTTCGGGTACTTTATTGAAAGGATGGATTTCGCAGTACACGTTTAATTCGCGCACTCTGCGGGCGATTAATTGTGTGTATTGAGAACCAAAATCGAGGATGAGTATTTGCTGTGGCATGTGCAAAAATAAGCAGGAAATTCGGAAATAGCCTTACACAAAATCTCAGGCAAATGAGCAGGAAAAAGAAAAGAATGGGATATTAAACTGAATCGAAAACGCTCGAAGTTTGCTCCTCAACAGGGGCATCAATCAGGTAAGCCAGGGCTTCTTGTTCGGTATCGAAAGCGCGAAAATCGGTACCCATAAAAAAGTTAAAGGCTTTAAGTATAAGTTTTTTAGGTTCGTTTAATCCGATTAAGGCATTTCTTAGCAGATAGGGTTTTACTTCGTTTGTTTCATTCTCAAAAAACCGAACGAAACGTGGCGTGATGTACATATTGGAATATCTTGAAATCACTAGTTTCCCTTTTTCTCCTGTAATAATCCATGCTTTTGCTTTTGCGGCAAGCTCTAGCATTTCTTCTTCTTTACAACCGGCATAATCAACCACCAAAATGGTTTTTTCTTGTAGGGTGATTGTTCTTAATCGGTTCATGTATGTAGTTCAGAAGATTAGCTAACGTATAGAATCATCTTTATAAAATATATGATTCATTACCTTTTCAATTACGATAAATAAAAAAGTAGATGCAGGAATTCCCGCATCTACTTTCTTTTCTTTCAGTTTTAATTTTTTGAGAAACGCTTGCGTTCGTTTTCTGTTAAATAGATTTTACGCAAACGGATTGATTTTGGTGTTACTTCAACATACTCATCGGATTGAATATATTCTAAGGCTTCTTCCAAACTAAAGAT
>JAJTEH010000027.1 GCA_021298355.1 Flammeovirgaceae bacterium | reverse complement strand
AATCCTATGCCTTGCGTGCTACCGCCTACCAAAGCGCGTTTTCCGCTTAAATCTAAATTCATAACAATGGCAATAATTGTTTAAATAAATAAATGCAGTGCTTACCTTAGCAAACCTAAACAAATAATTCGTTATGGCTATTCGCAAACCCTTTAATCTTCAGCAATGGATTGATGAAAACCGCCACTTGCTGAAGCCTCCTGTTGCCAATAAAAATTTGTATGCCGATGCGGGAGATTATATCGTGATGATTGTGGCCGGCCCCAACGCGCGCAAAGATTATCATTATAACGAAACCGAAGAATTGTATTACCAACTCGAAGGCGATATCACCGTAAAAATTCAGGATGAAGGAAAAGCTGTAGCCATACCCATTAAGCAAGGCGAAATGTTTTTATTGCCGGCAAGGGTTCCTCATTCGCCTATTCGCACGCCTAACTCCATCGGTCTTGTTATCGAACTCAAGCGACAAGATGCAACCATGATGGATGGCTTACAATGGTATTGCGAAAACTGCAACAACAAATTGCACGAATATATTTTCCATTTAGAAAACATTGAGAAAGATTTTATTCCGCGCTTCCGCGAATTTTACGGTTCTGAAACGATGCGTACTTGCAAAAAATGTGGAACGGTAATGGAAAGCGATCCGAGATTTGTGTAATGAAATAATAAGATGCAAGAACAACTAACGCAAAAAGTAGCGCTTGCTTTAGATAAGCGCGATTCTCTTAAAAAATTCAGAAAGCAATTTTACATTCCGAAAATGAAAGGAAAGGAAGTTGTTTATTTTACAGGTAACTCTTTGGGTTTACAACCTCTATCTACTCAAAAATTTATACAACAAGAATTAAAGGATTGGGCAACGCTCGGTGTGGAAGCACATCTACATGCAAAAAGACCGTGGTTGTATTACCACCATTTCAGCAAGAAATCTTTAGCCAAGTTAGTTGGTGCAAAACCGGCAGAAGTAGTAGCGATGAATCAACTCACCGTTAACCTGCACCTGATGCTCACCACTTTTTACAGACCAACCGCCACACGGTATAAAATTATAGCTGAGGCAGGAGCTTTTTCATCTGATCAATATGCTTTTGAGTCGCAACTAAATTTACACGGTCTCAACCCCGAAACTTCTTTAATCGAATTAAAACCCCGCGAAGGTGAAGATGTTTTGCGAACTTCTGACATCGTTGCTGCTATCAAAGAACAAGGCGATGCTCTTGCTTTGGTGATGATAGGCGCAGTTCAATATTATACAGGTCAGTTATTCGACATCAAAAAAATTACACAAGCTGCCCACGAAGTAGGCGCTTATGCCGGTTTTGACTGTGCCCACGCTATTGGCAACGTTCCTTTGCAATTGCATAAACACAATGTAGACTTTGCCGTATGGTGCAGTTATAAATACTTAAATTCTGGAGCAGGTGGAGTAGCCGGAGTTTTTGTTCATGAAAAACATCATAACAGTAACCTGCCCCGCATGGCAGGTTGGTGGGGGCACCACGAAAAAGAGAGATTTCAGATGAAAAAAGGTTTTGTGCCCATGCCCGGTGCCGATGGCTGGCAACTTTCTAACTTTCCGGTATTGCAAGGTGCAGCGCATCTTGCTTCGTTACAAATTTTTGATGAAGCCGGTATCCAAAACCTAAGAAAGAAAAGCGAACAACTTACAGGGTATTTATACGAAGGCTTAAAGGCATTACCCGGCTATGGCAAAACATTTAAAATTTTAACACCTCAAAATCCAAAAGAAAGAGGTTGCCAACTTTCTATCTATATGGTTGAAAAAGGAAAAGAGGTATTCACTAAACTAAGTAAGGCGGGTATCGTGGCCGATTGGCGCGAGCCTGGTGTAATTCGGGTAGCGCCTGTGCCACTGTATAACACGTTTACCGATGTGTTTATCTTTATCCAACAATTTAGTAAAGCCTTAAAGTAATCTCATGAAGAAAATTGCCATTGCTGGTGCCGGACTGGTTGGTTCTTTACTGGCCATTTATCTGCGAAAAAGAAAGTACGAAGTAAGTGTTTTTGAAAGACGTGGCGACATGCGCGCAAAAGGTTATGTAGGTGGCCGGTCTATCAACCTGGCGTTAAGCAACCGCGGCATAAAGGCGTTAGAAGAAGTGGGGCTGGCAGAAACGTTAAAACAAATCGCCATTCCTATGCATGGGCGCATGATGCACAGCCAACAAAGCGAATTAAGGTATCAGGCCTATGGTAAGGAAGGTCAATACATCAACTCAATATCAAGAGGTGCTCTTAACCTAGCGTTGATTAACGAAGCAGAAACAGCAGGCGCTAAATTTTTCTTCGATCATAAAATTGAATATACGGATTTAGAAAAAACATCCATCACGTTTACCGTATATGAAAAACAAAAACAAGAAAGTTTTGATTTGATTATAGGTGCCGATGGTGCCTTCTCGGCCATTCGCGATGCCTTCAGAATTTCAGATCGGTTCGATTACCAGCAATTCTATATAGAGCATGGGTATAAAGAATTAAGCATACCTGCAGGGCAATCAGGAGAATTTCTGATGGAGAAAAATGCTTTGCACATCTGGCCTCGCGAAAGTTATATGCTTATCGCTTTGCCTAACCCGGATGCAACCTTTACCTGTACGTTATTTTTTCCATTTGAAGGTCCGGTGTCCTTTCAATCTTTACAAACCGATCAACAAATTTTAGATTTCTTTTCTACTGTTTTTCCGGATGCGCAGGCATTGATGCCTCATTTGCTGGAAGAATACAAACGCAATCCTGTTTCTTCTTTGGTAACGGTTAAATGTTATCCGTGGGTAAAAAATAAAACTATCTTAATTGGTGATGCGGCACATGCCATTGTTCCATTCTACGGACAAGGGATGAATGCCGGCTTTGAAGATTGCAGAAGATTGAATGAGTTACTCGATAAACATGCCGACAATTGGGATCTCGTGTTACCCGAATACCAAAACCTACGCAAACCCGATGGCGATGCCATAGCCCAATTGGCTTTGGATAACTTTATTGAAATGCGCGATTTGGTAGCCGATGCTGATTTTTTGTTGCGAAAGAAGATTGAAGCCCACTTGCACAGTTTATATCCGAACGATTGGATTCCCCTATACTCGATGGTAACATTTTATGAGCAAATCAGGTACAGCGAAGCCTACCGAAACGGACAAATTCAGAAGAAGATAATGGATGAAGTAATGTGTAAACCAGGCATAGCAACAAGCTGGCAAAGCCTTAATTTTGAAGAAATTGTGCAGAAATATAGAATTTTAAGGACTGAGAAGGCTTAAACAAATAATTTTTAAGGTTAGATAGAGATATTTTTTGTGTAAATGAAAATCTCTTATAGTTTTGCAGTCCCAAATCAAACGGGAGCTTAGCTCAGCTGGTTCAGAGCATCTGCCTTACAAGCAGAGGGTCGGGGGTTCGAATCCCTCAGCTCCCACTAAAAGCCTCAACAATGTTGGGGCTTTTTTTATTTTTAGCCACTCTTACAAGTATTCACAACTTGGCATACTAAATTCTATCTCCTTCAACATTGGTTCTTCATTGCATAGAAAAACAAACAAGATGCTAACTAAAAGAAATTTAAAATGTAAGAACGCTTTAACTTTCCCCTCTCCGAATGAGAGGGGTGAGAAATGGTTTAAGTAGTAAAACACTAAAATATGGGGAGAGGCTTTATTTCGAAAAACCAACTAGGCACTTGCGAAACATCAGTCTAAAATCTAATGTCTATTTCTGTTAAATTGCATAACCATTTTTTAAACTAAAGTACTTGAAGAAATTTTTTAAAATACTGGGTTGGATATGTCTATCTATTTTGTTGCTTGTAGGAATAGCGGCAACGTGGATTTATTTTAATCAGGATAAAGTAATCAATTGGTTTGTAAACTCGGTAAACGAACAATTGGCCACACCTGTACAAGCCAAAACAATCGAACTTACTTTTCTCGATGATTTCCCCAACATCAGCATTGTATGTAAAGATGTTCGGGTTGAAGACAGCTTCGAAGCAAAAAACGATTTGCTTACCGCGCAAAGCATTTCCTTTCAATTAAATCTTTCAGATTTATGGCGAGGGAATTACCGCATCAAAGGGTTAACCATTAAACATGCAAACGGAAATTTTATTGTAGATAAGCGAGGCAGAAACAATTACACCATCTTTAAAGAAAACACAGGCAATGCATCGTCTGCCTTTTCGCTCGAAAATATTGTTTTAAAAAGTATTGAACTTAACTGGCAAGATGAAAAAAGCGAGTACACATTTAATTTGGTAAGCGACCAACTCAAAGCGCAACTAACATCTCGACAAAACCTTACTTCAATAGATTTAGCAGGCGATGTATACATGGATCGCCTAACCATTCAACAAGAAAAATGGTTAGCAAAAAAAGATATTTCAATCAATGCCAAACTGGAATATTTCGATGAGTTAAAAAAATTCAATTGGGGACAAACGGAGTTCACCATAGATCAGTCTGTTTTTGTAACCGAAGGACAATACAATTGGAGTGAAACGTCATCCATCAAACTTAATGTAAAAGGTAAAGAAACAAATTGGCTTACGTTAGTCTCTATACTTCCCGAAAAACTCAACTCAAAATTAAAATCATACCAAAGCGAAGGCCAGGTTTATTTCGAAGGTAAACTCGAAGGTAAAATAAGCGAAACAGAAAGCCCCGGGATTTCACTAAGTTTTGGATTAAAGAACGCTACTTTGTTTGAGCCAACCAGCAACTTAAAAGCAATTAAAGTTAACCTCGAAGGTTCTTTGGCAAGTTCATCTATTAATCAGGTAAGCGAATATGTATTGGTATTGAATAATGTTGAAGCAGAATTAGAAGAAAAACCATTAACAGGAAAACTGATCCTGAAAAATTTTGAGAATCCGGAAATTATCACCGATTGTAAAGGAACTATACCCTTTAGTTTTCTATCCGGCTTTTTACCGGGCGATACCATCACACTGGCGGAAGGTTTTGTAGAAGCGGATATCGCTTTCGAAGGTAAAATCAAGGATTTACAATCACGTTCAACTATACGTAATACTTCGGCCAGAGGCTCAGTTACCTTACAAAACATAGCATTTGAATATGGAAATAAAAATGTAATGTTTAAAAACGTAAATGGTAATCTTCAATTCAATAAAAACGATTTGGCCTTGAGTAATGTTAGTGTGCAGATTAACGAAAGTGATATTCTGATGAATGGATTTTTTAAAAATGCTTTGGCCTTTCTGGCGTTAGAAAACCAACCAGTGGCTATTGAAGCAGATTTAAAAGCGGAAAAATTAAACCTCAGCGAACTATTCGATTTACTATTTACGGAAGAAAAAACAGACGATTTTCGTTTTTCCATATCTAAGGATTTGTTTTTAAATTTTACTTGCGATGTTGGGCAATTAAACTATAAAAAGTTTAATGGAAAAAATTTAAAAGGTGATATACTTATTAAAAACCAAACCGCGATTTCGCGAGATTTAAAAGTTGAAACCATGGGAGGCGATTTAAAATTATCAGCTATTATGGATGCTACGAATAGCGAATCCATTGAAGTTAGTGCACAAACTTTACTGAAAAATATTAAGATAGATACTTTATTTGATGTACTCGATAATTTCAATCAGAATTTTTTGCAAGCCAAACATGTAGAAGGAAGACTTACGGCACAAGTTGATTTTGAAATGAGTTTAACGCCAACGTTAAAAACAAAATCAGAAACGTTAATAGCTGATGTAAAAGCCAATATTAAACAAGGAGCTTTAAAAGAATTCGAACCCATACAAGCTTTAAATAAATACCTGGATGAAGATGGTTTGCATCATTTAAAATTCGCTGAATTAAAAAATGATATTCATATCGAAAACAAAACCATCTACATACCGCAAATGGAAATAACAAGTAATGTTGCGGTATTAACATTAAGTGGTACGCACACGTTCGATCAGCAAATTAATTACAGGGTAGTAGCGCCTTTGCGTAACAAAAGAAAAATTAATGTTGATGAGGCCGGCTCAGCTATCGAAGAAATGGAAGGGCGCACAAAAATATTTTTAAAGATTACAGGCACAACCGAAAATTACCAGGTGCAATACGATGCAGCCGCAGTAAGAAAAAAATTAGCCGATGATTTAAAGAAAGAAGTGAAAGAGTTAAAAGATGCCTTTAAATTAAAAGGTGAAAAAAAGAAAAAAGAAATTGAGTTAACCGAAGAAGAGTTCGATTGGGAAAACTAATTGACCATCAATTTTTTTTGATTAAATACGATTGGTTCTTATCTTTCAATACCTAACCAAAGTTTAGCACTCCCTTGTCTAAAACTAATCCTTTATTATTCCTTTTAATTTGGTGTTTGCCGGCCTATACCTATGCGCAAACTGGCGATATCGATAGTTTAAAAAGTTTAGTGCGAAGTGATAATAAAATTTTACAAATTCAGGCTTACACAGAGTTATGTTGGGAATACAAATTTAGAAATGCAGATTCGGCTAGAACATTCGGGAAAAAAGCTATTGAATTAGCAGAGCAAATTAATAATGATTCTTTACGTGCCAATTCCTTACATGCAGTGGGTATAACATATCAGGCACAAGGCGATTACAAAGAAGCGTTAGTGTATGAATCACAAACCCTAGCGTTAAGAGATAATGAAAAGCAACCTATCAAAGTTGCAGATTCATACAATAATCTGGGTATCATTCAAGATGAGTTAGGTAATCAGGCGGAAGCATTAACGTATTACGACAAAGCCAGAAGAATTTATGAAAAGCAAAATGAGTTAGAAAAAATAGCAGGTGTTTGGGTTAACATTGGCATTGTGCATAAAGCACAAAAGGAATATGCAAAAGCGATAACCTATTACAAACGCGCTTCCGATCTATATCGAACTACAGGAAATCAATTTGGTGCCGCGGCTTGCCAGTCTAACCTCGGCTCGATTTATCTATACATAAAAAAGTATGATAGTTCGCTTCTGTATTCGCAACAAGCTATTGCTTATTTCGAAGAACAAAAAATCCGGCAATTTTTACCCATTGCATTATCTAACGCAGCTATTGCGCACGACACATTAAAAAATTATGCGCAGGCCATTGATTATTTTAAGAGAGCCATACAAATACAAAAGGAGTTTCAAAGCAATAAAGAGTTGTCTTTCTCTTTAATACATTTAGCCGGAATTTACGCCAAACAAAAAGTGTATGATGATGCAAAAAAACTGGCAGAAGAAGCATACACCTTAGCCAAGGCAAGTGGAATAAAAGAACAACAAATGCAGGCTTTGCATCTGTTGGCAAAAATTGCGGAAGCTCAACACGATTATAAAACTTCGCTTGCGTATGTTGAACAAGCTGAAATTTTAGAAGATAGTATTTTTCAGCTAGAAAAAACCAAGCAAATAGCAACTATAGAAACCCAATACGAAACAGAAAAAAAAGAACCAACTTACATCAGCTTTAATCCAATCGCAAGAGAAGGAGAGAAGCCGTGTTGCAAAAGATTTACACGATGGACTCGGGCAATACATCTCATCTGTAAAAATGATCATCAATCAAGCTAAAGATTCTGTGCAAAAACAAGCTGATGTTATTTTAAACGAAATGCATCAGGAAATCAGAAAGATTTCATTTAACATGATGCCAACTTCTCTTCAGCTATTCGGACTTGGAAAAGCTTTGCAAGAGTTAAGTGATAGAATAAAACAAACCATCCACATATCTATTCACATCAATGATTTAACGCAGGCAAAACGATTAACGGAGGAAGAAGAAACAGCTTTGTATCGCATTATACAAGAATGGATAAACAATTGTATTAAACACGCTGAAGCAAATGAAATTTTTATCACCCTATCTTTCGAAGACGGAAAATACAACCTAATGATTGAAGATAATGGAAAAGAATTTCAAATAGAGGAGGCGGAGAAAAGTAATGGCAATGGTTGGAAAAATATGATATCGCGAATTCAAATGGTACAAGGTCAGTTTAATGTAGACTCATCTCCAGCTGGAACAACTTTCACGCTTGAATTTTTTTTTAAAGAAGTTTAAAAATCCAGATTATGAAAATTGCTTTACTAGATGATCATCGGATAGTAGTTGAAGGCATTCGTAATTTACTGGAGCCACAACACGAAGTCGTTAGTATTTTTACAGAAGCAAATCAGCTTTTTCAGTTCTTACAACAAAACGAAATCGATTTGCTTATTACAGATTATCAAATGCCGGATACAAACGGAATAGAAGTTTGTAAAAAAGCAAAAGCTATTCAGCCTTTGTTAAAAGTTTTATTGTTAAGCATGCACGATGAAACTCCTATTGTGCAACAGGCAATTCAGGCGGGTGTAAATGGATTTTTGATTAAGTCTGTGTCGCGCCAGGAATTAGCATTGGCACTTGAGAAAATTGGCAAAGGATTAAATTATTACAGCGCAGAAATCAGCAGTAAACTTATACAAGAAGATACGCCCATAAAATTATCCGAGCGGGAATTTCAGGTATTACAATTAATTTTGAAGGAGAAAAGTAATAAACAAATTGCAGACACTTTGTTTTTAAGCGAACGAACAGTGGAAACGTACCGAAAGAATCTTTATAAAAAAGCAAACGCCACAACGCTTGTCGGACTGGTAAAATTCGCATATGAGCATCATTTAATGCCTTAAATTCCGTACTTGTACGGAGGGCTTACAGTGGAAAATACGGATACCGCATAGGTAACTGTGCTACTAGTTTTGGTTTATAAATTTTAAACCGGAACTATCATGAAAAAATTATTTGCAACAGCATTTTTATGTTCGTGTATTACACTAACATTTGCTCAAACCCTTACGCGAGACGATATCACCGATAAAGGAGGTTATGCCGAAAACAAATTAAAAAATGCGCCTAAGAAAGTTTACATCGCCAGTTTCCGCACATTCTTTCATGTTATGGCCTCAGCAGATGCTTCCTCTATTGGAGGATCTTACAAAGGCAACACAAAAACCTCTATGACTGTTGCCATCAGCGGGGTGGATACACCAGATTTTATGGAGATCACCAATGCGGCTTATAAAAAATTTACAGACGATTTAAAGGCGAAAGGATACGAGATATTAACGGCAGATGATGCAGCCAAATCGGATGAATATACGGATTGGATAAAGAAAGAGGGTGGGCAGGTTAGCTATGCACAAGTGCCGGGTTATGTAAGTGCAGTACCAAGTGGGTATCGTTACTTTATAAAAAAAGAAACGAAAAAAGGAAGAGAGAAATCTTCCTTCCTGGATAAGAGCCCTAAAATATCGCGCGATCTGGAGGGTGCAATTGTAATAGATGTAAATTTTGCTTTTCCATTTCTGGATATGAAAACGGCTTCGTCTAACATGATCGGATTTTCATCGGTTAAAGCAAAAGTCGATTTTGAATTAGGAACTGCTTTTGGGCAAGATGGTACAACGCCCGTAATCTACCCAAGCATGTTTAAATTTATAAGCAGCGAAGGCATGGGCAAAGACGCCATATTACACGTTCGGCTTAAAGGGGAAGGCTTTGATATTGAAGCACCAGTTTTTAAGGATAAAAAGTTTAAAGAGATGACAGCCGCATCGATGAATACAACTCCTAATTATTACGGCATCATTTTCCAGAATAACGTTAAGGTAAATGTTTCGCATTATGCCGAGTGCGATGGCGCATTATACAAGCAAGAAGCATTAAGAGTAATGAATGAGTTTACCGATCATGCTCTTACTATATTTTATGATTATGCTAAAAAATAAATTTGTTTAAGTTAGGTAAAGTAAAGAGTCGGCACCTCTTACCGACTCTTTTTGAGTATGAGCTTCTTCCGAACCTTATAGTTCCGGTCGGAAGCGGAGAAGGGTTCTGTTTTACAGAACCTTTTACTTTTTGATTAAAAACTTCCGGAGGAACCACCACCGCCATGCGTTCCACCACCACCTTCAAATTGTTTGTCAGGTATTTTATTACCTCCTAACGTTTGGCTTACTAAAACAGATTGCACAAGTTGGCTATTCCAATTTTCTTTTAACAATTCTTCTGTAGTAAATCCATACTTTGGTTGGCGTAACCATCTAAACAAAAATAAACCAATGGCTATTAAAATTAATCCGGAAACGGTTAGGGTAACTTCTGGTCGGTTAAAACTAAAGTAATACTTAAAAGTAAAAACGGTAAACGCCAGCACCAATAAACTGATACGATACATGACTGTATCTTTTTTCTTTAAACCAATCCATAAATAAAGAATAGGTAAGAGTATGGTTAAACTGTAAAACAACGAGGCAAACGGAATGTCATCTCCGGGTTGTAAAGACAGACCTAATAACGCAACGCTAAGTTCGCGAACTACAAAATAATTCACAGAAACGTAAAGCATTACTAAGGCAAGAGATTCAACTAGCCATAAAACATATTGCGCATCAAATGCAGCGCGGTATTTTTGAATTCTTTTTACAACTAAATAAAGTATAAAACTTAGTGCGAAAACAATAAACGGTAAGTATACAATTGCTACCGCATGAAATTCATTGATATAACTGAAAATAAGATAGAAGAAAACGAGAAAAGCCAGCAAAGTTGAGACAAGATCGAGATAACGGTAAGCTATACATGCGCAAAGGATAGACGCCACCAACATTCCCGAAAAGAAATCAAAATCTAACATAAACAATATCCCCAGAAGAAGGAACCCGCCAGCGTGGTAAAGCAAAGCTTCGGTTACTCCGCTTTTATAGTGTTTTAATCGGTTTATTACTACAAGCTCTGTGAATAGAAAAGAGGCAGCTCCGTAAACAAAGCATAGTAAACCCATACCATCTTCTTTTACATCGCTAAACAGCACGGCTACCATACCCGTAACTCCGCCTAAGCCAATTAAAGTGGCAATAAACAATAACACCCTAATGAAAATATTAGGATGATAGAAATCTGATGGTGAATGCTTGATGGCTTCTTCACTTTGTTCGGCACTAATAATGTTAGCTTGTTTCCATCTTTTAATTTCTTTAATGAAATAAAGATTTTGAAGAGAAGAGGATGAGTAAGCGTGCTTCATGCTTTTCTTTTAAAAAATTTACGCGCTGAAATAATAAAGTAAACTAAACCACCACACGATAGCATAAAGTATAAGTACCAGATTTCGTTATTCCAGTCTAACTCACTTATCCAATATGTTGTAACAACGTAGGCTGTTAAAACGGCATACACCAACAGCAACATAGAATTGGTTTGCCTCGAAAGATAAATACCCAGAACAACACCGGCATAAACCACCAACGTGTAAATAACTTCGTTATCTTTTGAGAATAAGCCAGATAAACTGGCAATAAAAATCAGCAGCAAACCAAAATGATAGTAGGTAAAAGTAAAATGCGATTTTATTTCATATTTATTAAGAAAAAAGGCCAAGGCAATTAATGCTAAACCAAAAACAATGGAAACATTCACGAGTGGAGCTGTTGTAAAGAAATCATAACTATGCCAGGCAACAGGCGAAGTGCTGATACCAAAAAATGCAGCCAGTGCAGTTATGCCTAACGATAACACGCCAATATGATCGAAACGATACGCAATAAAGAAAAATATAATTGCTGAGAATAAAGAGCTAACACCTAAGTAGTTGTTTAATAGCTCAAATTGAAATTGTACATAACTTAACGCAGCTACTAACAACAATGCGCCAAGCAAAACGATGTAATCCAGGTAGGGCAGTGTATGTTCTACTTTACTTTCTGAGAATGGTTTGCCTATTAAAAAAGCAAACACAAAACAAGCAAGGGTAGCTACAAATAAACCAAGTATACTAAGAATATGTCCGATGCTGCCAATATTTAAATAAATGATGATACCCACACCGGCAGTTAACAATATAACGCCCAGGTATAAAATGAGGCGCAATTCGTAGTAAACAGATACAAGGTTGCCGCTGTAAATAGCCTGCAACTTTTGGGTTTGGTCTTCATGTAAAATATTTTTTTCGAGGAGGTCTTTTATTTTTTCCTGAATCATGCTAAGGCTTGTTTTAGAAAAGCGTTTAGGGGTTGGATGGCTTTTGCTACTTTGGCTAATTCTTTATGAAAGTGGGGAGATGCAACATCTTTATCCGCAAAATTGTATGAAACGATAAAACTTTTATGTTGCAACAAGCCAATATGAGGATGATCTTTAGGATATCCTTTCGGTGCAGTTTTAAGTTTATCAAATTCATCTAATCCGCTGAAATATTTTTTAAATGATGCAGCTTTCATCATTTTTAAAAATGCCTCTGCATTGTAATCAATCTCTTGTCTGATCTTCGCTAAATTTTCGGCATCGGGCATGTAAATTCCTCCGGCTAAAAAACTTTTCCCAGGTTCAATGTGCACATAAAAACCAGGCTCTTGTTCCATTTTTCCTTTGGCAGAAAAACCTGCACCAAAGTTGGTTTTGTAAGGACGCTTATCTTTAGAAAAACGAACATCGCGATAAATTCTGAATGCCATCTTGCGAGGGTTGAGTGCTCCTAAACTTTCATCAATCTTTACTAACTCTTTATGAAATACTTCCAGAAAATCTTCAAAGGTTGTTTTGGCTTCGAGGTATTGATTTTTATTTTTTTCAAACCAATCGCGGTTATTGTTTTTGCTTAGCTTAGTTAAAAACGCAAGAATGTTTTTCATAGGCGGAGTTCAATTTGTATAAAAGTTTTATAATATGTTTTCAAAAAACAGATTTATGTTTTTGCTGAATTTAAAACCGGAACTTTTACTATAAAGTAAGATCCTTTTCCGTATTCAGAATTTACCTGTATACTTCCGTTTAACTGCTTTACCGCTTCAGAGGTAATATACAGACCTAATCCACTTCCGGTAGAAGCATCCGTTCCGCGATAAAACATATCGAATATTTTATCTTTATGCTCTTCCGGTATTCCACTTCCATTATCTTCAATGGCAACCGTAAAAAAACTTCCGGTTAATGTTGCATTAATTTTTATGTAGCGTTTTTCTTTTCTATGGTCGTGGTATTTTATGGCATTTCCAATCAAGTTAGATAAAATCGTTTTCCATCGGGCTTTATCGCTTTGCAAAATTAATCTTTCATGTACATCTATTTCGAAGTTAATGTTGTTTGCGCCTTCCAAATAACGCAAGCCTTCTATGTGCTGAAATACAAATGCATGAAACGGAATTTCTTCCGACTTTAACTCTACCCGTACATTTCTTGAGTATTCGATTATCTCTTTAATAAATTCATCTTGTGCCTTTACACGCTCTTGTATCATGTTCATGTATTTTTTTAATTCATGGGTATCGTTTTCAAATTTTGCCAGGTTGGTAAGGCCTAGAATTGAACTTAGCGGAGAGCGCAGGTCATGCGAAACACTATACACAAAGCGATCTAACTCTTGATTAAGTTTTTCTAACGCGCTGTTTTTTACAAGTAAGTCTTTTTCTTTTTCTCTTAACTCTGTTTCAGATTCGGCATTAAGTTCTATTAAAAAATAAACCATTAGTATTGAAGAGCCCACTGCGATGATGAAGTTGAAAATTAAACTTATAGCCAGATAATGTGCCGGAGGATTTTGCTCGTAGGGTAAACGAAAATTACCAAAGTAAGCGAGGTAAAATGTAAACCCTACCAAACAACAAAACGAAAAGTTTATCCATCGCTTTTCAAATCCTACTAATGCAAAAGATGTTATGCTGAAGGGAACGTAAATCATAAACACTCCGGCTTCGAACGGGTCGCTAACGGAGGCAAAGAATGTGGCGGCTAATGCTGCCAGCAGCAGAATCATTTTACCGGTTACAATATGAGAACTCTTTAAAAGCCACAAACTACAGAAAGGTGTGGAGATAAGTATGGCGTAGATGGGAAGTGCATAATGCACACTATTAAGCAAATCGATAGCCGCATAAAAGATACCAACAGTAAGCGATAAAAAGCACATGAATACCGTTAACTTAAATCGTTTTTTATCTGCCGATGCAAAGTGTTTGAAGTTAGAAGGAGAGAAAAAATCGATCAGGGATGGTATCACAGAATAAGTTTCAATTTATAAAGTCTACAATTTTTTCGAGACCAATACCCCGCGATGCTTTTATCAGAATAGTGGCCTTATCAAATTTTTTGTTTTTCAGTTCTTGTTGTAGCGCATCGCGTGTTTCGAAATAGTGTGCGTTTGTGGCCACGTTAAAAGCAGCTGCCATTAATTTACCGCAAAGCCAGATTTCGTTAAAGCTTCCATCGGCAATTAATTTGCCCAGGTGTTTATGTTCGGCTTCAGCTTCATCTTCAAGTTCAAACATATCTCCCAAAATCACCACTTTGTAGGGAGCATCCATAGCCTTTAAATTTTCTAAGGCTGCTTGCATCGAACTAGGATTTGCGTTGTAAGCATCTAAAATTATACGGTTGCCACCTCTTTCAATTATTTGCGAACGCATATTGCCGGGTTGGTAGTTGGCAATGGCCTGGTTAGCCTTTTCGGCACTTACGTTAAAATATTTTCCAATGCATAACGCAATAGCAATATTTTCGAAATTATAAGCACCCGCCAAATGCGTGCGAATGTTCTGGCCATTCTCTGCTTTTACTTCTATATAGGGATCGGCTGTAACTAACGTGCAGCTATAATAATCATGCTGCTGTGGATATAATACCGGTTTGGCAAATCGTTTTGCCATGTTATTGAGAATAGGATTTAACGAATTGATAAATACAACGCCATTATGTTCGCGCAAGTATTGAAACAATTCGCTTTTACCGCGTATAATGTTTTCGAAACCACCAAACGTACCAATATGGGCTTTGCCTATGTTGGTTATAAACCCATGCGAGGGTTGTGATATGCTGCTTAGCAAGGCAATTTCTCCTACATGGTTGGCGCCCATTTCAATTACGGCAATTTCGTGTTCTGGCCTGATAGATAAAACAGATAGAGGAACACCAATATGATTATTAAGATTGCCAACTGTGGCAAACGTTCTATATGTAGTTTGCAGAACAGCATGCGTAAGTTCTTTGCTTGTTGTTTTGCCATTAGACCCTGTTAAGCCAATTACCGGTATTTGTACATGCTGCCGGTGATGGCGCGCTAAATCTTGCAACGTGGTTAGCACATCGGCCACTAAAAAGTAACGCTCGTTTTTAACAACTTGCGCATCGTCTACCACAGCCAGGCTCGCGCCCTTTTGCAACGCTTCCTCTGCCAAGGTATTAGCATTAAAGTTAGGGCCCTTTAACGCAAAAAAAATACAACCTTCGGGCAGGTTGCGTGTATCGGTAGAAATGCGCGGATAACGTAAATAATGTTGATAGAGGGTTTCGATAGACATGCAAAATTCTTATATGGCAAGATAACAGGTATGCTTGTTTGTCGTTACTATTGTGTAATAAAATTTAATATACTGAAGCGCCTATTACTTATTGTTTATTGTTTTTCGCACCTGCAGGTTTTTGGGCAAATAGCCTTTTCGCGGGTACATACATTTTCTGTTACCGATGGTAACACGTTGCCTTTAGCTTGGGCCGGAGGCTTAAACAGTATACAATTTAATGCAATGGATGTTGATGGAGATGGAAAAACAGATTGGGTTTTGTACGATAGAACCACTAATGCAATCAAGATTTTTTGTAAAAAGGAAAGCTATCAATACGCCCCCGAATACGAATCGGTTTTTCCCGAAAGTATATCGAACTTTTTATTGATTCGCGATTTTGATAACGATGGCCGCCCCGACTTGTTTACAGGCAGCAGCTTAGGAATAAAGGTGTTTAAAAACATCAGCACGGAAGGAAACACAGCGCAATTTCAGGAAGTAACATTCTATAATCCGCCATCGCCATTTCGAAGCGAAGTAATTTTGTCGCAAGGTTTTTCCGGCAAAATAAATATCCAATTACAGTTTGATGATATACCGGCAATACACGATATCGATGGAGACGGAGATTTGGATATTCTTGTGATGGCTTTTTCTGGCAGCGGCCAAATAGAATGGCACAAAAATCTCTCGAATGAATTATACAATAAACCCGACTCGTTAGAATTTACCCGTGTTACACAAAGTTGGGGGCAATTTCGCGAATGTGGTTGCGGTGTGTTTGCTTTCGAAAATCAACCATGCCCTGCCAACACACGCACGCAACATGCCGGAGGAAAAGCTTTGTTGGTGCAAGATGTAAATGCCGATGGCCAGGCCGATCTTATTTTTAGCGAATCGGCATGCGATAAAGTATACCTAAGCTTAAACCAGCAAACAACAGGAAATGCATTGTTTATTTCTGCCGAAGAATTTCCGCTAAACGCAAATCCCAATGGCTTGTATCCTGTAGCTTTTGCCTTAGATGCAGATAATGATCAAATAGAAGATTTGCTGATATCAAACGGAGTATTTGCACGATCGGATACCGAAACTGATTTTTCGATGTCTACCACGCAGGTAATAAATAACGGTGATGTACAAGATTGGCAATTAGCAACCCCTCAACCCTTTTTCTTGCATGCACAACAAATAGATGTAGGCGATAACAGTGTTCCGGTTTTTTTTGATGCGGATGGCGATGGAGACCATGATATACTTGTTAGCGAAATGGGCAGGCAGGTAATTGGGCAAAATAGTTTGGCAGCCGGAATATTCTGGTACGAAAATTTGGGCACAGATGCCCTGCCTGCTTATCAACTAAAATCAGATAACTTCGCCAATCTGCGAATCTTAAAGAATTACAATCTAAAAATACAGTTTGCCGATGTTACTGCAGACTTTATACCCGACCTGGTTTTTAGTGCAACAAATACACAAAACCAAACCAAAATTTACTTTATCGAAAACACAGCGGCCAATGGATTTTTGGGAGGCGAGGTAGTGGAAACAACTATACCAATTTTATTCAATGAGAACTTTCATGTGGCAGATGTAAATCCCAGTCTTAAAGCAGAAATTCTAATAGGAAAATCAACAGGGGCAATACATCTCTACACACAAACAGGAAGCAACACCTGGCAACTTTTTTCAACAGCATTTAGAAATCTAGGCCCAACGCTCAACTATACAAATCCGTCAATTTTAGTGGCAGATGTTAACAACAACGGTCAGCAAGATTTAGTATTAGGTACTCCAAGTGGTAAACTTCTTTTTTTCGAAAACATAACGGAGCAAACTTCATTGGTTAATCCGGAAACAGCGTGGTTACTTAATGATGCTAATGGAAGGTACGAAGCACCTAACCTTGGTGGAAGAGTTTGGATTAGTGCACGCACTAGCAACCAGCACGTATTTTTGATAGCAGGAAGTACATCAGGTGGCTTGCAATATTTTAAAAGCATCAGCGGAGCAGAAAGCTTTGCTATATACCCCAACCCTATGGAAGTCGGAAAAAAATTTATACTAGAAACCAACAAAAACGGTACCCTATACTTTTCTGATAACCTTGGCCGAACTGTTTGGCAAACACAAGCCGAAAAAGGAAAACAAGAAATTACTGTACCGTATTTGCAAGCCGGTGTATATGTGGTTACGTTTGCAAGCGGTTCTGCTAAATTTAAAAGCAGAATTATAGTTCGGTAACATGAAAACACATTTCGGAGTATTATTTGACATGGATGGTGTGCTGGTAGACAGCAACCCTTATCATAAAATCGCTATTCAGGAGTTTTGTAAACGCCATGGAAAAAACCTTGCAGAAGAAGAATTGTTGAAAAAAGTATATGGCCGCACCAACCGCGATTGGTTAACAAACCTTTTCGGCACGTTATCAGAAAATGATTTTCAAAGATATGCGAACGAAAAAGAGGCTCTGTTCAGAGAATTATACGCACCGTACATAAAACCTGTGATAGGGCTTTTATCCTTTGTTAGGGATCTACAAACCCATCATATCCCATATACAATTTCAACCTCGGCACCACCTGCTAATGTAACGTTTACCCTACATGCTATTGGAGCAGATCATCTTTTTCCAGTTATTCTAGACGAAACGTTTGTAACCAAAGGTAAACCCGACCCTGAAATTTATTTAAAAAGTGCAGCCGCCATCAACCTTGCCCCAACACAATGTTGGGTAATAGAAGACTCGGTAAGCGGAATTTTAGCCGGTAAATCTGCAGGATGCAAAGTAGCGGGTATAACTACAACACATAGCAAAGAAGAAATAAGTCATGCAGATTTAGTATTCTCCGATTTTTCTCACTTGAGTGTAGAAAACCTGGCAAGCAGGATTTAATAACAAAGTCTAGAAGTTTGTAAACTAAAAAAGCTAATCAGGCTGGTAAATATCCGGCAGGAAATTCTTCTTCCGATTTCGAGGTTTTTACAAAAGCAAGTAAAGTAAGCGTGGCAAACAAACTTAAAAACACCATTAGTCCGGTAAAAATGTAATTCAGATAGGCAACATTTAACAACCCCCCAAAGAAATAAGCAACAAACAACAACACTGAAATAAACAACGAAGCCGAAAGCCAAATTTTTGTAGAAGCAGTGGCAGCCCTTATCAAAGGCTTACTTCCTTTCTTTTTAAGATGAAAATGCAAAACACGCAAAAAGGTAGCATAGGCAGGCGATTGCTCCACAACCCGTTTATCTTCTACTGTTTTATTCGAAACATACACAGGCTTAAAACCCTCAGCCCAGATGGTGGCATAAAAATGCCTTCCGGCTTTATGTACAGTAATTTTATAAATAGCAAGGTAAGGTATTTCCATACGCGAGTTTTCAGAGGTAATCACCATGGAAAACTCTGTTAATTGACAATGCAGTAGATTATTACCGCGATTATGTAAGCACGTAAACTCCATCTAAATTCGCGATTAAATGTCTTAAAAGGCATTTAAAAGCACAATACCTTAAATCAGGTAAACCTTAAATTAATCTGTATTTATACGAATGCCTTTTATAAAGAGGAGGGGGTAGAAATAAATTTATAGAACACTGATAATTAATTAGTTAACTTTTTTAAACTTAATTTTACTTTCAAAAAAATATTTCTTCCAACACTTTATTTAAATACGGTTTGGATAATTGCATTCATTTTCCCGATATTTGCAGTCCCTTTTCAAAGAAGGGCTTAACTATCAAGTGATTATGGCACGAGTTTGCGAATTAACAGGCAAAAGACCACAAGTAGGAAACCACGTTTCCCATGCTAACAACAAAACGAAAAGAAAATTCTACCCGAATCTTCAAAAAAAGCGCTTTTTCTTGCCTGAAGAAAACCGTTGGATTACCCTAAAAGTATCTACCAAGGCCATTAAAACCATTAATAAAAACGGTATTTACGCAGTTATAAAAGAAGCTGCTGCCAAAGGCACACTTTTTTCGTAAACCATCAAACATTTAAAATCGAAAGGCAATGGCTAAGAAAGGCAATAGAATACAGGTGATATTAGAGTGTACCGAACACAAAACCAGCGGCATGCCAGGCATGAGCAGATACATCACCACAAAAAATCGTAAGAACACTACCGAGCGTTTAGAATTAAAAAAGTTTAACCCGGTAATGAAGAAATACACAGTTCATAAAGAAATTAAGTAATTGTTTCACGGTCTAATCATTTAAAGACATGGCAAAGAAGGTAGTTGCAACATTAAAGAAAGGCGATAACAAGAGCTTCGCAAAAGTTATTCGCGCTGTAAAATCAGACAAAACAGGGGCGTACACATTTCGCGAAGAAATTGTACCTGCAGAATTGGTAAAAGAAACATTAGCAAAAAAATAAGCAATTGGCTTCTTTAAAAATATAAAGTCCCTTTCGGGACTTTTTTTGTTTTACCTTAGTTCTTCATTCGCTACAACACACACTATGTTTGGCTTATTCAATAAAGAGAAAAAAGAATCGCTCGATAAAGGCCTCGAAAAAACAAAACAGAGTTTTTTTTCTAAGCTAAGCAAGGCCTTGGTGGGTAAATCTACAGTAGACGATGACGTGCTCGATCAACTCGAAGAAATTTTAGTAGGCTCTGATGTAGGTATAGAAACAACATTGAAAATAATTGAACGAATACAACAACGTGTTGCACGCGATAAATATGTAAACACAACCGAACTAGATACAATTTTAAAAGATGAAATTGCTGCATTGTTAGCCGATAAGCAAAATGAGGCTGGCGAAGAGTTCGAAACACCTGCTGGTGTTTCTCCTTATGTTATCATGGTTGTGGGAGTAAACGGAGTAGGTAAAACCACCACCATTGGTAAGTTGGCCGCGCAATATAAAAAGCATGGCAAAAAAGTAGTTTTGGGTGCAGCAGATACCTTTAGAGCGGCCGCTGTAGATCAACTTAAACTTTGGGGAGAAAGAGTAGGTGTGCCTGTTATTGCAAAGGGCATGAACACCGACCCATCGGCAGTAGCATTCGAGGCTGTGCAAGCCGGAGTAGACCAACAAGCAGATGTTGTCATTATCGATACTGCGGGGCGGTTACACACCAAAGTAAACCTGATGAGCGAACTCTCTAAAATTAAAAGAGTGATGCAAAAAGTGATACCCAATGCGCCACACGATGTAATGCTTGTACTCGATGGTTCTACCGGACAAAATGCCAACGTACAAGCCCGCGAGTTTACCAAGGCAACAGAAGTAACATCGCTTGCCATTACAAAATTAGATGGCACGGCCAAGGGCGGAGTGGTAATTGGTATTTCCGATGAATTCCGTATACCCGTACGTTATATTGGTGTGGGCGAAAAAACAGAAGATCTGCAAGTTTTTAATAAACAAGAGTTTGTAAACTCTTTATTCGGGAATAAGTAAAATTTTGTAACCACACGTACTAAGCAGTAAACTAGTGTAAATCATTTGCCGAAAGTATACGACAAGGTAACACCATTTATTTCTTAAATTTATTACCTTCACTTCGTTCATAAATACATTATTAAACACTGCTGTATGAAAAAGTTTATCCGCTGGTTTATCGTTTCTGTATTATTGTTGTTCGTAGCCATTTTCTCTTTTTATTATTTTGCTACGTACGAAGAAGGCGTAATGGCGGGCCGCGTGTTAAGTGTAACACAACGCGGTATTGTTTTTAAAACTTACGAAGGTAAATTAAGTGTAGAATCTTTTGGGTCGCTTAAAGGAGTTAGTCCTTTAGCCGAAACACGTGATTTCTCAATAGAATCTTCCGAAACAGAAGTAATAAAACAATTAGAAGCTGTAGCGGCATCGGGCGAGCATGTAAACCTTAGGTTTATAAGAAGATACAAAGCATTTCCGTGGCGTGGAGAAACAAAATACTTTGTTACTGGTGTAGAAAAATCTAAGCAGTAATAAAATCATTATACATTATGAATAACGTAAGTAAAATTGATGGTTTTACTTTTTCTTCGCGAGCTGGGTATCATCATCTACCCAAAAGATAATCAGAAAATTAAATTCAGATTTACGTTTTCCAGGTACGAGCCAAACTCCATTTCATTAACGGTCCGCTTGTCATACTTGTAAATAAGGCCATTATCACTAACGAAACAAAAACTTTCTCGTTAATCAATCCATTTTCGAAAGCAATTAAACCTAAGATAATTTCCATCGCACCTCGGGCATTCATGCCAAAACCAGCTGCTAAAGATTCTTGCCAGGTAAAGCCACCCAACTTGGTGCCCAAACCGCTACCAATTATTTTACCTGCAAAGGCAATTAAAATGATGATGAGGGTTAAAACCAAATCGAAATTTGAAACGAAATTGACGCGTAAACCAATTGAAACAAAAAATAACGGTGCAAATATATTATTGATAAACTGATGTACGATTTCTTTAGCACGCTCGCTAAAGTGTTTGCTATCGCCCAAGGCCACACCCATAATAAACGCACCAAAGATGGCGTGAATGCCTATGTACTCGGTAAACCCGGCAGCTAGAAAACAAAACCCTAACGACAAAGCTAACACACCACCCGGCCAAGCCATTTTTTTGTTTATCCACGGTAAACTTTTGTTCAAAACAATTCTTCCTATCGAAAGCATAAAAACAGCAAATCCTGTAGTTAGCAAAATGGTATTCCATAATGGCATATCGCTACCCTTGCCAATCATGCCGAGTATTACAGAGAAAATCATCCAGCCGATGATATCGTCCACCATGGCAGAGGCAACTACTAACATTCCCATGCGCGTTCGAAATAAATTTAGATCCATGAGAATGCGAACAATAACCGGCAGCGCAGTTATACCCATAGCAGTGCCCATAAACAAAGCAAACACCAGTTGGTCCATGCCCGGAGCAATGCCAAAAAATTCGGGGAAGTAATAAGGGAAAATAAAACCGATTGCGAACGGAATAGTGATACCGGTTAAACTAGTAAGCACTGCTTGTTTACCTTGTTGCAATACAATGTGTAAGTCAACTTCAAGTCCGGCAATAAACAGCAACATCACAACCGACATTTGTACTATGCCCGATAAAACCAAACCCGATGCACCGGTGGTTGGGAAAATTAACTGAAACCATTCGGGGTTAATTGTTCCTAGAAAAGTTGGCCCTAGTAAGATACCGGCAAGTATTTCGCCTATAACAGTAGGTTGGCCAAGCTTTCGAATAAGCTCTGCAAAAAACCTTCCGATTAAAAGCATAATACCAAGTTGCACCAGCAACTGAATTACATCTGCGTGTGCTAACCTAGCCATGAGTTGCCTCCTTTCTGGCGCGGCTGTGCACCACTAATAAATTGCACGGAAGATCCTGAAAAATATATTCTAAGTCGTGCGGAAAAACCCTGTCGAAGAAAAACAATCTGCGAGGCGATGCGCCAACTACTAACAACTCAGCTTTTTTCTTTTGCGCAAATTGCGAAAGTTCAAACCCCGATTTACCCGATAATAGTTTAATATTAATGCGCAACCCTTCGTGGGCAATACCGGATAACATTTTTTCTACGTTTTCAATTTCAGCTTGCATCAGGCTGTTGCGCTGCTGGTCGTATTCTTCTTCGGTACAATCGTCTAACGAAGCAAGTGTTAAGCCCAGCATTTTTACCTCGCGTACTACGTGCAACCAATTTGCTTTTTGTTTTATGCTGATTTCGCACGCTGTGCGTATAGCCTCTGTTATGTATGGGCTGTCTTCGGCATTAACCACAACATTTTTAATGGGTATGGCATCTACCTCCGGATTAACCAGCATAAGCACCGAGCAAGATGCTTTTCGTAAAATTTTACGTGCGGGTGTTCCAAGATAATACTGAACTAAGTTTTCTTTTTTTAATGCGCCTGCAATAAGTAAATCGATTTGTTCTTGCTTACACACTTGCAAGATATTGTCTGTAGGATCTCCTTTGCGCCACAATACAGTAGTATCGTTTGCCGACCATTGTGCCGATTGTAAAAGTTGGGATATTTTTTCTTCGGCTTCTTCGGATTTTTCGCCCACATGAACCAGATACAATTTGGCCTGATACATCTTAGCCCATCGAGCTGCCTCGGCCATCATGGCTTGCATACGAGGTGAAAAGGCAAGAGCTAATGCTATCTTTTTAATTTTCATGTGAGATGATAAAGATACTTTTTTTCGAGCAGAGAAAACATTAAAAATCTTTAATCGGATTTTTTTAGTTGATGGTGTCGTCTGTAATGGTAAGTGTGTTGCCCGATAGTAATGTTTTATATTGTCGTAACGGACGAAATGCAGGGCCACCTGTTGGGTTACCATTTGCAAAATCGAAAGTAGAGTTGCAACAAACATCAATCATGTATAAACCAGAAAGATGAACACTTACATTGGCACAGGCATCGGCCGGTTGAAAGGAACAGGTTTTTTCAAAAGCTGAAACTGCGTTTGTACTTGTTCGATGCAGGATAATTCCTTTCACACCGCCATCATCGATCTCTAAAAAACCATTTACATTTTGTAAAGTTGCATAGGCCGGAAGAGATAGATTTAAAACTATATCAGCAAAAGGAACAAATGGAATTGGGTCATCAGATAAATCGCTGCTACAGGCAAAAGCCAGTATGCAAAAACTAAACGATATCATCCGCTTAGTTTTAATCATGGGTTATAATCGTAAAATCCTTTACCTGTTTTTTTACCTAAGTGCCCGGCTAAAACTTTTTGTTGCTGAATGCGGCTTGGCCTGAAACGAGGTTCTTGATGAAAGCCATCGAATAAAGATTTTGTTACTGCAAAGTTGATATCGTTTCCGATTAAATCCATTAATTCGAATGGGCCTAATCTAAAGCCATTTGCTTTTAAAATAGTATCTATTTGGTTGTGTGTAGCCACTCCTTCTTCTAAAAGTTTTAAAGCTTCTACATAAAAATGGCGTGCTACACGGTTTACTATAAAACCTGGAGAGTCTTTAGCTAAAACCGGTACTTTATCAAGTGTTTTTGTAAAGGCCACCAACTTTTCGATCACGCCTTTATGTGTTGCTGCACCTTCTATTACTTCTACCAATTTCATGAGGGTGGCCGGATTAAAGAAATGCAAACCGGCAACTCTGCTTGGGTGTTTTAGTTGTTTGGCAATTTGGGTTATAGGAATGGAGGAGGTATTGCTGGTTAAAATAGAATCCTCCGGCAACAGATCTTCTAAGGTGGCAAACAGATTACGTTTGATGGCAACATCTTCGATGATGGCTTCGATCACTATATCTACTTCCAGGTTTTCTAATTTATTTATGCTTTGCAAATTTTGCATGATGCTAAGCACTTCTTCTTCGCTAAACTTTCCTTTTTCCTTTAGCTTAAGCAATTGTTTTTCTATTTGCAATATGCCTTGCTTTGCAATATCAGCATTGGCATCGTATAGGTAAACGTTATATCCGCTTTGCGCACATGTTTGAGCGATGCCCAAGCCCATCGTTCCTGCCCCACATACCAAAATATGCTGAATGGTTTTATCCATCACGAAACAACTGTTTTAAACTGCTTTAAGAAACGAATATCATTTTCAGAATACAAACGCAAATCGTTTACCTGATAACGCAACATGGTAACTCTTTCGATACCCATACCAAAAGCGAAACCTGTGTATTCTTCCGGATCGATGCCACAATTGCGCAATACATTTGGGTGCACCATGCCCGAACCGGCAATTTCTACCCAACCGGTGTGTTTGCACACGTTGCAACCTTTGCCTTTGCAGATCAAACACGAAATATCGATTTCTGCGCTTGGTTCGGTAAAAGGAAAATAAGACGGACGGAATCGAATTTTTGTATCGTGCCCATACATTTCTTTCGCAAAGTGATATAGGGTTTGCTTTAAATCGGCAAAGCCTACATTTTTATCTACATATAAACCTTCTACCTGATGGAAAAAACAATGTGCTCGTGCAGAGATGGCTTCGTTTCTGTACACTCTGCCTGGCATAATTGCGCGTATGGGTGGTTTTTGTTGGTTCATTAACCTTACCTGCACGTTGCTGGTATGGGTGCGTAACAAAATTTCAGGATTCTTCTCAATAAAAAAGGTGTCTTGCATTTCACGCGCTGGGTGATTGGGCGGAAAATTTAACGCAGAAAAGTTATGCCAGTCGTCTTCTATTTCGGGGCCATCGGCAACAGAAAAACCTAATCTCTCAAAAATTTCGATAATACGATTTCGCGTTAGCGTGAGCGGGTGAAGGTTTCCGGTTTTATCGGGTACAGGGGGTAAGGTAAAATCTATTGCTTGCGAATTTTTTTTATGACTTGCTGCTACATTTGTTTGAGCTTCGGTAAATTTTGCTTCGGCAAACTGTTTAAGTTCATTTAAGATCTTACCTACTTTTTGTTTTTCTTCTTTTGTTAGGTGTTTCAGTTGTTCGAACAACTCTGTAACCAACCCTTTTTTGCTAATAAACTTTAGCCTGAATTCTTCTACGTGGTTAGCGTTTTCTATTACAAAAGTTTCTACTTCTGTTTTAATTTTTTTGATGATTTCTTCCATAGAGTTATGCTAATTCTTTACCCGATTTTTTTCTGATGATAAGTTGATCGAGCAATACACTTAATGCGATTGAAAATAGTAATAAAGTAAGCAAGGCATAATTCTCTCCGGTGTTAGCTAAAACCAAAGCAAGGCCTATGTATAGAATATGTGTAACGGCTAATATTAACGTGGTTTGTTGGTGGCTCATGCCTAAGCGTAAAATAGCGTGGTGAATATGACTTTTATCCGGAGTAAAAGGAGATTGCCTTTTGCTTAATCGTAGAATAATTATACGACACGTATCGATTAATGGAATGATGATGAAACACGCTGCTGTTGTTACAGAGGGTTTAAAATGATAAGGATTAGAAACCGAAAGTGTAAAGTTTATATTGATGAAATGAATGGATAGTATAGATAGCATTAAACCAATAACAAGTGCACCGGTATCGCCCATAAATACTTCGGAGGGCTCCCAATTAAAAATTAAGAAAGCTAAAATACCACCCAACATACAAAATGATATAGTAGAATAGGTGTAGTCTCCAACCAGATAAAACCAAATACCAAAAGCTAGTAATGCAATGGAAGAAATGGTTCCGGCCAGGCCGTCCAAACCATCAATTAAGTTAAAAGCATTGGTGATAACAATAATGGTAAGTATAGTAAGGAAATAAGAGAGCCAAAGTGGTATTTCGTTAATAGCCAGAATGCCATACAGGCCTTTTAACCGAATGTCAAAAAAGAAAACAACTAAACAGGCGGCTAAAATTTGCCCCACTAATTTTAAGGATGCTTTTATCGGGATTAAATCATCGCGAACGCCAATAAAGAAAACCATGAACAAGGCAACCAAAACGAATTTGATTGATGCCAAATCGGTAAGGCCTATCCAAATAAATGTTGCTGCTATAAATCCAAAAAAAATGGCGATGCCACCTAAAGAGGGTGTTACTTTCTTATGAATTTTTCTACGGCCCGGTACATCGCCCAGGTTTTTCCTGAAAGAATATTTAATTACGATTGGTACCGTAAGAAAAGAGATCACAAAAGCCGTTATCGCAGCAGCCAAGTTTGTAGCCATTATGCAAAATTCTAACAAAAAACGGATTAAAAAAGGGTTAAAGGGCTTATTGCTGTTTTTTATAAACTTTATACCATCTAACCATTTTTTCTAAACCCAGTAGCGTACTGAAGGTAGGCTTAAATCCTATTTCTTTTATTTTAGGAGCGCTATGTTGGGTGGCAGTAGCTAACTTTTTTATTCGGGCAGAAGACACCGGCAGGTTTTTACCGGTAAGGGCTATTATCCAATCGAATGGTTTGCCTAAACTTATGGCAACTGAAAGGGGTAGCGTAAACCTGATTTTTTTGTTAAGTGTTTCGGCAATTTTTGTGGCTATTTCTTTAGTGGTAAGCTGGGGCTCATCGGCATAATTAAAGATGCTTACGCCTGGCTGATCATGGTTTTTCAATATATACAGTGTGGCCTCAACCAGGTTTTCTACATAGGCAATTGATTTGATATTGTTAGCTTCGCCTATATGAAAGTAAAACCCACGATCGATTTGGTTGATGAGCGAAAACATATTGGCTTTATTGCCAGGCCCGTATACAACCGTTGGCCTGATAATGATGACCTGCCGGTTAGGTTGGGCTGAACACCACGCTTCTAAAACT
This sequence comes from Flammeovirgaceae bacterium, assembly GCA_021298355.1. GTDB lineage: Bacteria > Bacteroidota > Bacteroidia > Cytophagales > Cyclobacteriaceae > Chryseotalea. The sequence continues at coordinate 14,122 of JAJTEH010000027.1, read as the reverse complement.
TTTTCGCCAGCTAATTTAGAACCTCCGTACGGATGATCGGGTTTAGGAACTGACGCTTCGGTAGTACAGGCAGTTTGTAAGCCGTACACTGCAACGGAAGAGTAAAAAAGTATTTTGCTTACTCCGGCTTTGGTAGCAGCTTCGCAGATTACTCGCGTGCCATCCTCGTTGGTATCGTAATATTCGTCTTGTTCTATGCCAAAATCGTGGTGTTTAGCAGCTAACGAAATAACAAGATCTATAGGATATTCTCTACATACTGCTTCAACTTCTTCTTTGTTTCGAATATCACCCACAACGATTGTTGCTTTCGTTTCGAACGTAGGTTTAACTAAATCGAAGTTAACAATATCTTCCTGCGGCAATAGGCGATGGAAATAACTTCCAATAAATCCTGAGCCACCGGTTAGCAGTATTTTGGGCATGTAAAGTTTTGCTATCAGAAAGGAAACGGTGCGAATATAAACCAGATTGTATTCATACCCACAGAAATCGCAATAAATCCGCGTATCTGATTACATTTCTTTGAAAAACGCCTTGATGTTATCGCAAACCAATTGTAATTGTTCTTCAACTAAATCGGCATACATAGGTAGCGATAAGATCTCGCTTTGAAATTGTGTAGCAACAGCAAACTCATTTTCTTTGTTTTGCAAATAAGCGTAAGCCGGCAGATTAGGTAAGGCAACCGGATAATGTATGGCGGTTTGAATGCCCCTGTTTGTTAAATAGTGTTGAAGTGCTTGCCTGTGTTTTGTTCGCACCACAAATAAATGATACGTGTGATAAACATTGGCTGTTGTGTAGGGCAAAACCAAATCGCCAATTCCTTTTAACTTTTCAAGATAAAATTCGGCATGTTTGTTTCGCAGTTCATTCCACGATCGTAAATGCGATAGTTTAACTTGCAATATTGCAGCTTGAATGGTATCAAGCCTGCTGTTGATACCCTCTATTTCGTGTTGGTGTTTTACCAAGCCACCGTGGTTGGCATACATGCGTATTTTTTTAGCTAGCTCATCATCGTTTGTAAGTATGGCTCCGGCATCGCCATAGGCACCAAGATTTTTTCCTGGATAAAAACTAAAGGTAGAAGCTACTCCAAATGTGCCAACGATTTGATTATTATATTTTGTGAGATGAGATTGTGCACAATCTTCGATTAAATATAAGTTGTATTTTTTGCAAATAGCAATAATAGGTTCAAGGTTTGCAGCGTGTCCGTATAAATGTACTGGAATAATGGCTTTGGTGTTGGGGGTTATGGCACGCTCAATTAAATCAACGTTAATTGTATATGTTTTAGCATCTATATCTACAAAAACAGGTTTCGCTCCGGCCTGAGTGATAGTTTCGGAAGTAGAAATCCAGCTATTGGCAACAGTTATTACTTCATCTCCATTTCCAATACCTAGCATTTTTAAAACGATATAAATGGCATCGGTTCCGTTAGCTACTCCAATACAATGTTTGGCGCCTATCAATTTCGCAAAATCATTTTCGAATTGCGTTACTCGGTAGCCACCTATAAAATTAGATTCTTGCAGAGTAGAGAAAATAGCTGAATCAATTTCGGTTTTTAATTTTTGATATTGTGGTTGTAAGTCGACAAAAGGAACTCTGATTTCCATTTTTAATTTTTTTTCAAATATTGTTGAATAACTTTTTTGTTGATGTTGCTGCGTTCGCGATCGAAAAACCAACCCCATTTCATAAAATATATAAAAGCTCCGTGTATGTTATAGAGCATAAGTTTTAAACTTTTGTAAGAACCTTTTTCGTAATGATGATGCGCTACAGCATTTGGTAAAAAATGTGTTTCGAATTTTTGATGTAACCTTCTTGTAATATCAGCATCTTCTATATACATAAAAATACGTTCATCAAACAAACCAACTTTTTCAAGTGCGCTTGTTCTAAAAAACATAAAACATCCTGATAGGTATGGAATGTTCATCACGCGATTGTAACCACTTGCATGTAATTCGTAGAGTTCGTTTCTTTTTTGTTTCCAGGCGCCATCCGGAAAAAATCTTCTTAAAATTAAATCTGCCGGAGTAGGTAATAATTTACACAAGTATTGTAGCGATCCATCAGGATATAAAATCTTTGGCATTACCTGTGCTACTTCTTCGTGTTCATCTAAATAATTCACAATTGTTTCAATGGTTTCTTTTGTAAAAGAAACATCGGGGTTTAGTACAACGTGATATTTTGCTTTTTCCTGAATACTTAGTTTAATGGCCTGATTATGCGCTTTGCCAAAACCTACATTTTTATTGTTAAAAATGAATTCTATTTTTTGGTGATTGAAATAATCAAACTCTGTTGGTTGTTTTGAGTTATCAACAATAAAAAGTTTGATAATGTGTGGCGATTGTATGGCCGATTCAACGGCTTGTTTAAGTACATTATACTTAGGATGATAAATTACTATGGATGCGTATACCACTCTACATTGTTTTGCCGTGCAAATATAAGCATAGCACCTTAGTTTTACCTTACATAAGGATCGATTATCTGTTTAAGTTTACTTGAAAACAATTTCCAGGAATACATTTCAGAAAGCGTTTTGGTTTCGTTTAGTGTAGGTGGGGAAAGGTTTTTTTGTTTTATTAAATTTTGAAAGCCTACATCATCGGAAGGATTAAAATAGTATATGCCAGGTAAATGATTAAACTCTTTTAAAGCTCCACCTGTTGAGCAGAGCACAGGTATTTGAAATTGAAGTGCCTCTAACACGGGTAAACCAAAACCTTCGTAAAGCGATGGATAAATAAAACCATAGCAATTTTTGTATAATGCTTTAAGTTCGGCATCGTTTACAAATCCAAGTGCAATAATTTTACCTTTAGCTTCGGTGTATTGATGGTAGAAATCTTTTGGGTTAAATGGGCCTGTAAGAACTAACTTTTTATCTGTATCAATCTTTAAAAAATTCTTAACAAGAAAGGGAATATTTTTTTGCACGCGTAAATTCCCTGCATATAAATAATATTTTTTGTATTCGAGAGTGGTTTGCCTTGTTGTGTTTCTAACAGTTTCATCGTCTTGTAAACTATTAATGCCCTCTTTAACAACAAAAGCTTCTTTGCCTGTAATTTTTTTTACATCATCGGCAGTAGTTGCCGATACAGCCAAAACCACATCGCTATGTTGTATACTTCTGCGGGTTATTAAGTGATAGTATTGAACTGCCAAGTAATTTAAAATTGCATTGCGCGAAAAAAAATGTGGCACAAGGCTGTACATCATGTCGTGTACGGTTGTTACATACACACATTTTTTTAATTTAAAAAAGGAGTTGCTGTAGAAAGCGGTATGGTATACATCCGGTTTTATTTTTTTTAACAGAAAATAAATAAGAAAAAAATCGGTTAGTCGGTATGGTTTTAAACCTGTTTTTACAAAACTTACTTTATCATTTGGAAGATTAAAGGCTTTAGAATTAATAACAGTTATGGCGCATTGTGGGTACGTGCTAGTATAAAAGTGTATAAGTTCTTTTGTGTATCTGCTTATGCCGGTATTGGCCGTAGAAAGCAGGCGCCCATCAATTAAAATTCTTTTTTGAATAAAATCCATTTTTTTATTGAAGGTAAAGAAAGCAATAGCATTAACACCAAACCAAAAACTAAGATTATTTCATTATACCAAAGCAAAAACAAAAGCAGAAACACAAAAACATTCTTTTGCTGATTAAAGTTTTGATAGAAAAATCCATACAAATATCCTCGTAGTAAACCGGCAGCTAGTAAACCAATAAAACCAAAATCCGTTAACGGACTGGCAATTAATTCCAGAAATGAAGGTGTATATCCATGAATTAAATGCCAAGGTAAAAGCTGGTCGTGTATAAGTAAATGGGAATAAATTTCTGGTTTCGTATGCCAAACAAAACGAGGAATGTACCGGATGGCTTCGCCACTTAGTATTTCGCCATATAAAAAAGTAAAATGATTAGCTTGAAACAATTCTGTTGCTAAACGTGAAAGGTTATCGTAATAATCGAAATACAAAACAGCTAACTCGAATGGAGAGGGTAGATTTCCGTATGCCGATGCGTAGTGCAAAAAGATTAATCCCACAATGGCGGTAGCAATACCCCCGAGAATAACAGATAGCTTAATTTTAAAAAGATGTTCGGCCATACAAGCGATACCAAGTACAGCAGATAACAACAAGGTTTTTTGTCCAAATAAGGCAAGCATCGGAAAAATGAATATGGCTATCAACCAATGTTTCCGAAAAACCGCGTAAAGGAAACCCGCTAACAACAAGTTAGATACAAGAAGAAAAACAAAGCCAAATCCACCAAATCGAGCTTCGTAATAAAAACTGCGTAAACCAACAAACGAAAAATCGTAAGCCAAAAACTTTATCGCAAAAAAAGGAAGTGCAACTAATAGGAGAACCGTTATTACCCCATACACTTTTTTTGACGTTTCTTTTTCCGGTAAGGCAATGAGAGGTTTTTTTATAAGTAACCCTGCAAAGAATGAAATAAGATAAAAGCTAATGATAGTATCGGTAAGCCAGTACATTTCGGTATGCAGAAACCAAACCCTAAACCACGGCATAATAACCACAGCTAACAAAACCATTACATTACCTATCGTAAACGGATTGAAAATTCTTTTATATATCAGTAACGAGGCAATAAATAAACTAAAAGCAACTAAAAGGGCCATTGCGGTAATTATCAACTCAAATATAGGCAATGATAAGGATTTAATTTTTCAAGGCTGATGGCTCAATGGCATAGGGGTTATCCTGTGCTATACTGTACAACAACCTAAGCAGACAAAATAATTTTAGCGATTGGTTGCTAAGGGATAATGTTAACTTCATTAACAAAATGCAGGCTATGCCACTATTTTGCATGCTTTCACTTTATAAATAACGCTTGGCTATAAAAGAACAAACTTAGATGTTAATTGAATTTCAAATGGTTTTTTAAATCCTTTTAAGGCTTGACTTTTGTTTTCTCAAAAGTACATGGCATTATGGATTTAATTAGAAAGTGCAACCTTTGCTCGTGGCCGTTAGTAAAAATCAGTACCAATCAATTTGGCTTACGATGTTTGAATTGTCGGTCTACATTTATACATCGTGCTATGGGCGAAGTGTTGATAAATCAAAATTTTAATTCAGATTTAATAGTACATGAATTTTCTGCACATGGGGCTATTTTTAAGTGGTTGAGAAAAAAATTTAGTTCGTTAACATATTCAGAATATTTTGACAGTACACCATCGGGTGAAAAAGTAAATGGAATACCTTGCCAAAATCTGGAGAATTTAAGTTTGCCAAATTGCTATTACGATTTATGCATAAGTACAGAAGTTTTTGAGCATGTTGCACATGATGCGCTAGGCTTTAAAGAAGTATGCCGGATTTTAAAAACAAATGGACAGTTTATTTTTACTGTTCCGTTAGAGGATAATGAAGAAACAATAGAACGTGCCATTATCCGAGATAAGGTTTTAGTACATCTTTTAGAACCCGAATACCATGGCGACCATCTCAGAAACAAAGGAATACTTGCCTTTAGAAATTATGGATTAGACATAAAGAAAAGATTACTTGATGCAGGATTTAGTAAAGTAATTATCCATATGATTGAAAACAAAAGAAAAGGCATTTTTAAAAAGAAAGTTGTGCAGGCTATAAAATAAAACAAATCAGAAAAATCTGTTTTATCTTTTTCGTTTATAAAAAAGTTTCTCGCCTTAGTACAACAAATGTTAAAAACGTATCTAGCCATTGCGCAATAATCCACCCCCAGATGGCAGATAAAACACCTAGTGAATTACCTGTAAAAAAAGTAAATGTACACGCAACAAGTGCACATACTATGCTAATAGCAGAAGAATACCGATCGAGATAGTTGGCATACAAACCCTGATACGAAACAATACCAGATAATGGCATAATAGCAGCCAGCCAACTGAAAGTTTGCATTTGCAGAACGACTCTTCCATCTTTCGTATTTAAAAATAAGTCTACAATAATTGGCGCAAACATATATACAAAAACTGCTAACAAAACACCTAATGCTATGCCACCCAACATTAACTTTTTTACAATAGTTTTTCCTTTTGCCGGATTACTTTCGCTTACACGATTAACATATGGGAACAAAGCGTTATTCAGGGGCAGTTGCACCAACATCAACAAAGCATAAATAAATTTTTGAATGCCCGAGAAATACCCAAGTTCTTCCGATGAAACAAATACAGCAACTATTAAAAATGTACCTAACAAATAAGTGCTGTTGGTAAGTTGCGTAATAAAAATCGGTAAACTTTCCCTTAAGTTTTGTAACACACTAGTAAACGAAAATTTAAAACTTTTAAAAGCAGAAGCAAATTTATATTGTTGTGTAGCTACAACAAAGGCAATAAATCCAATAGCTATTTGAGATACACTAAACGAAACAGGAATTAGCAAATAATTATCCGGATGGAGAAACAAAAGAATAGCAACAGCTCCTGCAATTTTAATGGCAAGGTTAAATAACGAAGTTAATTTCATCTGCTCCATTCCTTGAAAAAACCATCCTGGATATAAAACAAAACCCAAATTGATGATCCAACATGCCAGAAGCAAGGGCATGTTATTTTGCAATTTATTCGAACTTAAAAACCAAACAAAAGTAAAACCCAAACTAATCAACAGAAGAAATACTTTTGCCAGCAAAGTGTTAAAGAAAACAGAAGCAAGTTTTTCATTATTCTTCTGGTTTCGGGCAACTAAGCGTGTGGCTGTATACTCAAAACCAAAGTTGATGAAAAGAGTAGTATAGATAACAACATTTTGAAAATAGGAAATCTCGCCAAATTGTGCAGCACCAATTTTTCGAATGATAAAAGGTGTAAGCAAGAAAGGAATAAGGTAATTGCCAAACTGCGTAACAACCAAAAAGAAATAATTCTTTATGATTAACTTAATATCTTTGCTTTTTACTATTTCCTGAAGCGAACTCAATGCGAATACTTTTTATAAGTGATTTTTGGATAGCCGGTGGTGCTGAGAAAATTTTTCGCACACGATTTTCATATTTGCTGGCCTGAGCCTACGTTTTCGGATTGCAGTCATAATCAGTTAAAACCATTGCATGTTTTCCCGGGTTTTAAAGCGATGTGGCGTATGCGTGTTTCCAGACGGAGTGCGTTGCTAAGTTTTTTTAGAAAATGTTTATGGAGCTTTTACTACAGAGTATTGCAGGTACAAAACACAATTGATACAGTAACAGCACCCAGTCTTTTTTTATGTAGCGTAATAAAGCAAGTATGGCCAAGTAAAAAAGTAATTCAAATTCGCTATCCTATTGTCGAAGATTTTAAGTATAAAACCATTTTAAAAGAATCCTTACAGAACAACAAACTAAAACTTGTCTTCCTTGGTAGATTATCATTTGAAAAAGGCTTGCAGTCTTTTATTCAAATGTTGTCATCATTAAAGAATGAACATATTCAATTTCATATATATGGAGATGGTCCCATAAAAAATGATTTACATGAATTAATAAAAAAACTTAAACTAAATGAATCTGTAAGGTTAATGGGCTATATGAATCCCGATGATTTGGTGAAAGTATTAAACAACTACCACGCATTAGTATTACCATCTATCTGGAATGAAAATGCGCCATTGGTTTTAACAGAAGGAGCAATTCAGGGATTGTATTTACTTAGTAGCGATTTGGGAGGAATGAAAGAACTTTGCGAGGTATGTGGGGGTGCATTTACTTTTAAGCCTTATAGTACGGAAAGCTTACAAATTGCACTGGTAAATTTGTATAGTGCAGTTAAGGAGAGCAACATGCCGAAACGAGAGTATGATACTTTGATTCAACAATTCGGGTATCAAAATTTCAAGAAAGAAATTAGTAAAGTGTATACCTGAATATAAAGGACTGGATAAGCTAAAAATCAGGTAAATCTTTTATTCGCAGTAAGTACATGGTTTTATCAACCTCAATGTTTTTACCTGTTGCTTTCTCTTCAATTTTATAAGTAGGCTTTGCAAGCGAAAAAGGTTTTCGGAATAAGTTTAGCGCTCGGTATCCACCGCTTTCTATGTCGTAATTAAAAAGTGTAAGCGGATAAGAAGTTACTAACAACCAGGTAGATTCGCTACGCTTTATATTGCGCAATGCATCTTTAACTTGGGCATTACTCAAATGCTGAAGACAATCTTTACAAAACACCAAGTCAACTTTTGGCAGTTTATCTTTTGTTAAATCCAATAGGTGGAAACTAATATTACCAAAGGCGTACTTTTCTGTATTTTTTTGAATTAATGCCGGCACAATATCAGCTCCGATATACGTGCATGTTTTTTTTACGTGCTGCATCCAGTTGTAATCGCCACACGGAATATCCAGCATAGTGTTTATCTTATATGTTTGGAGGAGGCGCGGCAGGGCTTCTCGTATAGCTTGTGTTCCTTGAAAAGTAGATCCACCACCCGATCTCGATTCTTCTGTATCCCAAACGTTATCGTGGTAGATCTCTTCAAAAATTTTGCTATTCTTATGATCTGGCGTGTGCCGGTAATATAAGATATACTTAACCAAACGTTTACAAAACTCTATGAACTTTCCGGTAAATTTCATCGGAGACTTTTTCTATAAAGTTGTTAGCAAAGGGTGGTTGTTGGATGTTTTGCTTTTAGCTATTTCAGTATTTCTTATTTCATGCACTAACTCAATAGACTGCCGGGCTTCTGCTAAACCAAAACCATTTCCTTTTAAAATTTCAGCATAACTCTTGGTGTGCAAATCGGTAAACCCTTCGCTAAATTCTATTTCTTTTCCCTCCATTTGTATGGAGCGAAAGGTGCGCTGCCCTTTTGCTTGAATATCTTTCGGTAAATGGTTGGCATTGATACTTAACATCCAACGCACACGAGCTTTATCTAACTCAATATAACCTGCAGCTAAATCGGCTTCAAGCCTGTGAACTTCCGAGTGTTTTACTTTGCCGAAAATCCAAGCTAACATATCAAAGAAATGTATACCGATGTTGGTTGCCACACCGCCCGACTTTGCCACATCTCCTTTCCAACTATTAAAATACCAATTGCCTCTGCTGGTAATATACGTTAAATCGATATCATACATTTTATTGGGATCGCCACTTTCAATTTGTTTTTTTAAGGCGATGATGCTGTCGTGCAAACGAAGTTGCAAAATGGTATTTACCTTTCTTCCTGTTTCTTTTTCAATTTCTGCCAATGCATCTACATTCCAGGGGTTAAGTACCAAAGGCTTTTCACAAATCGCATCGGCCTGATGGCGTAAAGCAAAACGAATGTGCGAATCGTGTAAATAGTTGGGCGTGCAAATGCTTACGTAATCTATTTTTGTTCCTTGCCTTTTTAGCTTATCAATATGTCTGTCGAATCGCTCAAACTCAGTAAAAAAATCTACCTGCGGAAAATACGAATCGAGAATACCAACCTGATCGAATTTATCTAATGCAGCAACTAAGGTATTGCCGGTTTCTTTAATGGCTTTAAGGTGGCGGGGTGCAATAAAACCTGCAACACCGATAAGGGCAAATTTTTTCATGATACCGTAAAATTAACAAAGTGAAGTTCAATAATTAAATTAAAGATTAGGTAAACTTTTTACTAACATTAACTAAAATACTCCGTGTTATTTTATAAGTTTGCATATCCTTTATGACACGCTATGATTGTTGAATCTAAACAATCTTTAAAATTTACACATGAAACGTGTCTTCAAAAAAGTATTGAACAAGTTTGGGTATGACCTAGTTTATTATAAGGGTTCTAAAACAGGATTAACCGACATTATCGATGAAGATTTTTGGAAGATGTATGAATTTGCGAAACCTTATACAATGACTTCCTGTGAAAGAATGTTTGCATTATACCAGGCAACTAATTTCATTTTAGACCAAAAGATTCAGGGTGACTTCGTGAAATGTGGAGTTTGGCGAGGTGGAAGTTCTTTATTAATGGCTCAAGTTTTACAAAAATGTAATGAAAGGGAAAGATTAATTTATCTGTACGACACTTTTGAAGGCATGTCTTCTCCAACAGAGCATGATAAAGACTTAAATGGTAAAAAAGCATCTCACATCTTAGAAGTGGAGAAAGAAGATAAAGAAAATTCTACTTGGTGCTTAGCAACTTTGTCTGATGTTCAGAATAATCTGAGTTTGTCAAACTTGCCGCAAAATCAACTGAGGTTTGTAAAAGGGAAAGTAGAAGAAACTATTCCAGCTATTTTACCGAATAGAATAGCCCTTCTAAGATTAGATACGGATTGGTATGAATCAACTAAGCACGAATTGGAAAATTTATTTGACATAGTATCCCCTGGTGGAATAGTAATTCTAGATGACTATGGACATTGGCAAGGTGCTAGAAAGGCGGTTGATGAATTTCTTACAAAGAGAGGACTAAATGTGCTACTGAATAGAATTGATTATTCTGGAAGAATGTTCGTCAAGCCTTTTTAACTTCTCCATTTTGTAAAACATACTGCTCTCCACTTTCGGGGCAGGTTGCTTTACCGGTTTGATCAAACAATAGTTTATGCCCATACTCACTCATCCATCCAGTTTGTTTGGCCGGGTTGCCTATAACTAATGCATAGTTGGGCACATGTTTGGTTACAACTGCACCGGCACCAATAAAAGCATATCGGCCAATATCATGCCCACAAACAATGGTAGCGTTTGCACCAATGCTTGCGCCTTTTTTTACAATGGTTTTAGCATACTGATTTTTTCTATTGATGGCGCTACGCGGATTAACTACGTTGGTAAAAACCATGGAAGGCCCCAGAAACACATCATCTTCGCAAATAACGCCCGTGTATATGGAAACGTTATTTTGTACTTTCACATTGTTGCCCAAAACAACATCAGGTGAGATAACCACGTTTTGGCCGATATTGCAATTTTCTCCTATGGTACAATTCGGCATGATGTGCGAAAAATGCCAGATTTTTGTTCCTTTTCCGATGTGGCAACCCTCATCGATTACAGCAGTTGGGTGTGCAGTATAGGTTTGTTTAGTTTCCATTCTCGAAAAATTCTTTAATCGCTTGGGTAATATAGTGTAATTCGTTTTCCGTCATTTCAGTATGAATAGGCAAGGAAATCACTTCTTCCGAAAGTTGTTCGGTTACCGGGAAAGATCCTTTACCAAATTGTTCTTGCTGATAGGCTTTTTGAAAATGCAAGGGAACGGGATAATAAATCATAGTAGGAATACCACGCTCTTCTAAAAATTTCTTTAACGCATCACGTTTTCCATTGGCAATGCGTAACGTATATTGGTGAAACACATGCGTGCTGTATGTGCTTCTTACCGGAATTTTAATTTTGCTGATGGATGCTAATGAAGCATCGTAATAAGCCGCTACGGCTTGTCTGGCTTTTTCGTACTCCGGAAGGTACTTTAGTTTTACTTGTAAGATAGCAGCTTGCAGCGTGTCTAATCTGGAGTTTACGCCAATGCTTTCGTGGTGGTATTTTATTTTTTGCCCGTGGTTAGCTATCATTTTTAATTTTTCCGCCAGCGTTGCATCATTGGTAAACATAGCGCCACCATCGCCATAGCAACCTAAATTTTTAGAAGGGAAAAATGAAGTTGTGCCAATATCGCCCATGGTGCCGGCTTGTTTTTTCTCTCCATCAGAAAAAGTATATACAGCACCTAAGGCTTGAGCTACATCTTCAATTACATAAAGGTTATGTTTTTTTGCTATGGCCAGAATAGCTTCCATATCGGCACATTGTCCGTATAAATGAACGGGTACAATAGCTTTAGTTCTGGCTGTTATTTTATCTTCAATCTGCTTTACATCAAGCGTAAAATGCTGCGCATCAACATCTGCAAAAACAGGTTTAAGATGAAGCAAAGCCAATACTTCGGCAGTGGCTACGTAGGTGTGAACTGGAAGAATTACTTCATCTCCAGGCTGTAAGCTTAAAACCATCATGGCTATTTGCAAAGCATCAGTTCCATTGGCGCAAGGAATAACATAGCCCGCACCGGTGTATTGTTTTAAATCTTGTGCAAAGTCTGCCACTTCTTTGCCTTGAATAAATGCAGTGCTTAGCAATACTTTTTCTATGGCAGCATCAATTTCATTTTTAATGCGCAAGTATTGTTTGCGCAAATCAACCATTTGGATTGAAGGAGAAGGAGCGAGGTTTGCCATTATCTTTTTCTGATTTTCTTTTCCCATTGCCAGGCATGTTGCAAGGCATCTTCTAAAGTATACTCAGGTTTCCAGTTTAATTTTTTCGAGATGTAGGTAGTATCTGCATAAACCTGAATAACGTCTCCTGGTCTTCTGGGGCCTTTTGTATAGGTAAGCGTTATTTGGTTAGCACGTTCAAAAGCTTCAATCACTTCTAAAACGGTTTTGCCTTCGCCTGTACCCACATTAAAGATATCCAGAAAAGTTGAAGAAGATTGCTCCAATAAATAAGCCAATGCCGCTACATGTGCCTTAGCTAAATCTACCACATGAATATAATCACGAATACAAGAGCCATCACGAGTTGGGTAATCCGTACCAAATACTGTTAATTGTTGGCGAACACCGGCAGCTGTTTGTGTGATAAAAGGAACCAAATTATTCGGTGTGCCGATAGGTAACTCACCTAACTCCGCACTTGGATGTGCCCCAATCGGGTTGAAATATCGTAGAGAAATGGCTTTTACATTTTGAGAGGTAACATCTTTAATGATTTGCTCACAAATTTGTTTGGTGGCACCATAAGGTGACTCAGCTTTTTTTATCGGTGCATCTTCTGTAACGGGTATTGTATCAGGTTGTCCGTAAACCGTGCAAGAAGATGAAAAGATGAAGTCTTTTACGTTAAATTCTTCCATCACCCTTAACAAAGTAATGAGTGAGCCCACGTTATTGTAATGATACACCAATGGTTTTTGAGTGGATTCACCCACTGCTTTAAAAGCAGCAAAATGGATAACTGCATCGATGTTGTGCAGCTTAAAAACGTTTTGCAAACTTTTGTAATCGTTACAATCAATCGGATAGAAAGAAGGTTTTGTTTTGGTTAAAAGTTCGATGCCCAACAAAAGGGTTTCATCGCAGACCGAAAGATTATCTACAATAACAACATCATAATTTTGCGCAATCAATTCGGCCACAGTGTGTGCGCCAATGTATCCTGCTCCTCCGGTAACCAAAATGGTTTTCTTCATGCTATAATCTGGCTGTAACGTTTGCTTTATTCCACATACCTTTTACATCGTACACAACGGTGTTCGGGTGTTTTATGTTCTCGATATCTAAAGTTAAAAATTCTTTGTGTGATACTGCTAATACAATGGCGTGATACTTCTTTTCAGGTTTGCTGATTAAATTCAGTCCGTACTCGTGTTTCACTTCTTCTGTATCGGCTTGTGGGTCGTATACATCAACGTTGGTTTTAAAACTTTTTAGTTCGTTAATGATATCAACCACCTTGCTGTTGCGTATATCCGGGCAGTTTTCTTTGAAGGTGATTCCTAGAAGTTCCATTTCGTACCGGCAGCTTCTAATACTTCGTGTGTATCTATACCCACGCGCTCAAAAATTAAGGCTAATTCATTTACAAAAGCAATGTTAATATCGCGCTGTGAGTTCTCAATCACTTTGGCAGCTTCTGCTACTTTGATAGAGGATGCCTTATGCGTACCGGCAGTAACAATTTTTTTATAAAGTTGATCTACTTCTTCTGCTATAACTGGTGTACTACCCGATGTAACTTTTTTAATGGTTGTTACACGGTGTAGTTTATCGCCCGGATTGATTCTTTCAGGAGAATAACCACAAAAGAAATCGACATTGTATTTTAGGCCACTTACTTTTTCTAATACAGGAACACATACTTCTTCCGTACAACCGGGGTAAACGGTAGATTCGTAAATCACAATATCATTTTTCTTCAGCACGCTGCCTACTGTTTTACTGGCACTAATCAAAGGAGAAAGATCGGGTTTCTTAAATTCATCCACCGGTGTGGGCACTGTAACGATAAAATACTTAACAGATTTTAAATCATTTATGTCCGCGCTGTATGTAAGTTGTTTGGAAGCTTGTAGGTCTTCTTTCTCT
>JAJTEH010000026.1 GCA_021298355.1 Flammeovirgaceae bacterium | reverse complement strand
TGGTTTGCTGATGTAAAGAAAGGCGATACACGATTTGAATTTGATTTAACATCTGAACAATTACGACTTGATAATTTACTTACGTATAAAGGCGAAAATTATTTACCTGAAGATTACCGACACGAAGTGGCCAAGGCATTAAAAGTACACGGCTTAATAGATTTGTATTTCAACAAAAGTTTTCGCTCTGCCGATTTGCGTTTGGATAAAGTAGAAGCCAAGCTCAATGTTCATCCTTTAAAAATTGAAAACGTGAGAGGAAGAATTCATTATGAAGATGAACATTTCTCTATACAAAAACTCAGTGCAAAAATGGGCGAGAGCGATTTTACCATTGATTTGAATTACTACACAGGCACAGATTCTTTGTTGCGCAAGCGCGATAATCTTTTCTATCTGAAGGCGAACAGGTTAAACTTAGATCAATTGTTGGCCTATAATCCTGCAAAAGCAGAAAATAAAGATCATGCAAAGGCTTTTAATATTTTCGAAATTCCGTTTACCGATATGAGATTTGGTGCGTCTATCGCCAGCCTAAAGCATCATCAAATTCAGATAGAAAATTTACAAGCAAATGCACGCACCACTAAAAACCATTATTTGTTTATCGATACATTGGCTATGCAAATTGCAGGCGGAACATTTGCGTTAGATGGTTATTTAAACGGATCTAATCCTGAAAATATTTATTTCAAAAGCACTACGTATTTCAATCAATTAGATCTGGATCGTTTGTTTATTAAGTTCGATAATTTTGGTCAGGATTTTTTAATGAATAAAAATCTTCATGGCAGATTATCGGGCACAGTAGAAAGTTTGTTTCATGTACATCCGGATTTAACACCAATTCTACCCGAAGGCGAAGCACATTTAGATGTATTTATTACACAAGGAAGTTTAGTAAACTTTGCTCCGTTGCAAGCAATGGCCGGTTATTTTAAAGACAAAAATTTGAACATGGTGCGTTTTGATACGCTGAGAAACACCTTGGATTTAAAGAATGGAAAACTGCATATTCCTGCGATGACGATCAACTCTTCTTTAGGATATATAGAAATGGAAGGCAGCCAGGGGTTAGATTTAACAATGGATTATTTAATTCGCGTACCGTGGAGTTTAGTTTCGCAAGTGGGTGTACAAAGTTTGTTTGGGGGAAAACGAAAAGAAGAAATTGATCCGGAACAAGTAGATGCCATTCAATATCGGGATGAAAGTAAACGCACTAGATTTTTAAATGTGCGCATTAACGGCACACCCGATAAGTATTCGTTTAGTTTAGGTAAAAAAAGAAAAGACTAATGAATACTTCTTGTAAAAAATAAAGTGGCCGCAGAAATGTACGCTGCGGCCATATGTACGTAGCAAAAACCACGTTCGATTTTTTACAAGAAAGAAAATTAGTAGTACGCCCTTACTTAGAAAGTTGCGCTCTTAATTTTTCGTTTTCGTCTTTCAATTCTTTTTGCACACGTTCGGCTTCTTGCAGTTGCCGGTTTAACTGCTCTTGCACAGCGCTTAGTTCTTCCATGTTTTGGCGCATTTCTTCTTCTTGCGAGCGCAACTCTTCGCTTCGTTGCTGAGATTCCTCTAATAAATATTTTACACGCTCTGTAGTTTTTACATTTAAAATAGCCGATGCAATGGCCTCTCCGGCTTTCTTTAAAAACTCTATGTGGGCATCATCGTATTTTTCGAAGGAGGCAATTTCTAACACACCTGTTGCCTCTTCGTTAGAAATTAGGGGTAATAATAAAATACAAGTTGGTGTAGCTAAACCAAGCCCCGATGTAATTTTTATATAGTCTTGCGGCACGTTGGTCATGTAAATTAAATCTTTTTCAATAAAACATTGGCCTACCAACGACTCGCCTACGGCAATTTTTTTCGATCGTAAGCATAGCAAGAAACGAGTTGTAAATATTCATCTTTACTATCTTCTTCTTTTTCTAATAAGAATAAACTTCCCTGATTGGAGTTGGTATACTTTACAATTTCTCTTACCAATTCGTTAGAAAGTTGCTCGGCATTATCGGCATACTTGCGCAAAATTTCGCCAATGGTTGCCGAGCCCTGTGTTATATATTTTTCTTTGCGTTCGCGCTCTGCAGAAAGTAAGAGGTTGTCGCGCATTTTTAAGAGTGCCTGGCCAAGTTCATCATCTTCGTTGGTAAGCCGATGTTCAATTTTCAAATTACCGCGGCTTATTTCTTCGGCAAAGCCTATGTTTTGGTTTACCGTTTGTAATTGTTTTTCGAAAGCTTGTAAAGCTGTGTTTTCGCGGATGGTTTTCTTGGCCAAATCGAAAGCCCACATGCCATTGATAAAAATAATTACGGTAACAATTGCAGCATGGAGCAGGAAGGTTTGTAAATCCATATACTCTAGTTGAGTAAAATAAATTTCTTTCATGCCGGTGTATTGTAAATAGGCAAATGAGCCATGATGCAAAACGATATACACTAAAAGAGGTATTTGTAATTTCCAGTTTTGGTAAGTAATGAGTAAGGCAGATCCAACCAAAAACATAAAATGCATTTCGAACATGCCATGCATCTGGTATATGTACAAGGCAGAAAATATTCCGAAAATAACAGCAAGAATGTATTGGTAAAGTTTACTGTTAGGCAGTAAAATTTTAGTGGAGTAATAGGCAATTAAACACAATGCGCCTACACCTATGGCCAGCCAATATGTATCGTAATAGAAAGCGAACAAAATACCTACCAAAAAGTAGATAAAAAGCGCAATGCCCATTATGCGGTTTGCACGCACTGTAATGGTTTCGAAAATTTTGTTTTCTTTTTTAAGTTCTGCTTTTGCCATAAAAGTTAATTTTCGTTAGAGGGTAATTCGCATCCGTAGGCTGTACTGGCCAGTAAACCAAATGAGGGAGGTGATTCATTTCTGAGTAAAGATTCCATCGCTAAGGCGGCATAACTGCTTTCTTTTAAAGTGCAGTAGCGCGCTTTGTTGTAATTTCCTTTATAATAAATTTTCTGATCTGCGGTAAGCAATACAGCCTGTGGGGTGGCGTATACACCGAAGGCTTTTGTTATTTCATTTTTTACATTGCCTTGGTAAATCCGTACAGGCAGGTTTTCTAGTTTTTCTTTTGCACTATTTATATCTGCGTAAGCAGGAACAATGGCAATAAACTGAAAATGGTTTTTGTGCAGTTGAATAAGTGCTTTTACATGTTTAAGATTAAACCGCGAACACGGACAATCCGGATTGAAGAAATGAATAAGCACCGGTTTATTGTTATCAAGCGATACATTATACGCACTGAGTTGAATTATTTCTCCGGCAGAAACAGAAGTAAGGTTGTTGGGTTTAGGGGTTGGCAACAGATATTTTATTTCCTGATTCCAGAATAACAAAGCAATGCCTGCTGCACAGAAGAACAGAATGCAAACCGCCCATATGGTATTGCGCTGTTTAGGCATGGTGTTATCGAGGGACAACACGAATATAAAAACTTTAATGCGATGAAATCAATTTAAAGGAATATTCTTATGGCCTAACCAAATTTTATTTTCTTGTTTAAGCAAGGTAATAGAAGAAACCTGCCATTGATAAAAACAAGTGATTTTTTGAAAGTGTGTGTAAGCCTCGTTAAACATTTCTTTTTTTAAATCGCGAAAGGCAAGTGTAAGATGTGGATGATACGGTAAATCGTATCGGTTAGGATGAAATAAGTTTGCTTTAACACGCAGCCAGTAAGCCAACTCTTTCTGAAAGTTTAGGAGCTGAATGTTTTGTTCCACTTTAGCATAAATGACGCGCGGAGCAAAAGCATCGAAGCCAGTTAAGGAAACACTAAAATTCTTTTTTGTTTTACAGAATTCGTTCAATGTATCCATTAGTTTTTGTTCCTTCTTTTCTTTCCATAAAAATGGCATGGTCAACGTGATATGGGCAGGCGAACGCAAACTCGCTTTAGAATTAAAATGTTCAGCACAATATTTTTTGTGTGCTTCTAATTCCTCGGCAATTTCTTTAGGTGGAAGGATAGCAATAAAATAACGCCCCTCAGCCGCTGAAGTTGAATTTGGGCTATTCATCAACATGGCTGAGGGAGAGGGTTATTTATAAGTTTTCAGTTAAGTAATTCAACATCATAGTGTAAAGATGTTGACGGGTTTTGGCTCCTGGTATGCCGTGGTGTTTATCTACATAATAAAAGGAATCGAATTGTTTGCCTGCGTTTACTAACGCTTCTTGTAACACCAATGAATTTTGATAGTGCACGTTATCATCGCCCGTGCCGTGTATTAACAAAAATTTTCCTTGTAGTTTAGCTGCGTGGGTGGATGGTGAGTTATCATCATAGCCGGATGCATTATCCTGAGGGCGTTGTAAATAACGTTCGGTATATACGGTGTCGTAGTATCTCCAGTTGGTAACAGGCGCAACAGCAATGCCTACTTTAAATGTACCGCTGGCTTTTGTCATGGCAAGCGAGGCCATGTAACCCCCATAACTCCAACCCCAAATGGCAAGCCTATCTTTATCTACATACGATAATCCGCTTAAATATTGGGCCGTTGCCACGTGGTCTTCTAACTCGTATTTTCCTAGTTGTTTATAAGTAAGTTTCTTAAAAGCTTCTCCTCGGTAACCTGTTCCTCTTGTATCTACAACTACAACAATAAATCCTTTTTGTGCTAATAATTGATGAAAATAATAATGACTTCCGCCCCAACTATCGGCTACGTTTTGCGAACCAGGCCCACTGTATTGATACAACACCACCGGATATTTTTTTGTAGCATCAAAATTCTTTGGTTTAAGCATAAAGGCATTTAGCACAGTGCCATCAACAGTAGGAAAGGTGAAAAATTCTTTTGCTGTTAAACCATATTCTGCAGCGGTTTTTTGTAAGGCTTCGTTTTTCTCTAATACTTTTATGAGTTTGTTTTTCTTTGTTTCGAATAATGAAACTACAACAGGATGTAAAGCCGAGCTATAGTAATCGATATAATAAGCAAAATCGCGGCTGAAATTGATTTGGTGTGTGCCTGCGCCTGCCGTTAATTGTTTTTTGTTTTTACCATCTAAAGAAATACTATACAAGTGGCGTTGCAGAGGAGATGCTTCTACCGATTGGTAATACAAGGTTTTTGTTTTTTCGTTGATGCCATAGTAAGCGGTAACATCAAAATTACCGTTGGTTAATGGCTTCACTAGTTTTCCATCTACTGTGTATAAATACAAATGATTAAAACCATTGGCTTCGCTGGAATGAATAAAATGTTTTTGATCGGCCAGATAAGTTAAATCATCAGTTATATCAATATAAGTTTTGCTTTCTTCTGTTAAAATGGTTTTTGTGTTTTGTGTGCTTACGGTATAATGTAGAATATCGAGTTTGTTTTGTAATCGGTTTAATCTTCTAACCGATAAAACATCGGGGTTGGCCGTCCAGTTTATTCTGGGTATGTATTGATCTTTTTCAGAACCAACATCTACTTTGCTGTACTTCTTAGTTGGCAATTCATAAACAAAAATTTCTACGCTGGCATTTTGCTCGCCAGCTTTCGGATATTTAAAGCGATAATCTTGCGGATACAAAGCCCCCTGATTCCACTTCTGCATGTTGTATTCTTTAACATTGCTTTCATCGAAACGGTAGTAAGCTAATTTTTTGCTATCGGCCGACCAGCCAAAGGCTGTGGTAAAACTAAATTCTTCTTCGTATACCCAATCTGTGCTTCCGTTTATGATGCTATTGAATGTACCATCTGTTGTAACAGCAATTTCTTGGTTGGTAATGATATCTGCATAAAAAAGATTGTTGTTGCGTACAAAAGCAATTTTGCTTCCATCAGGCGAAAAGGTAGCATAGGATTGTTTGCCATTGCTTGATAATGCTTTAACTGATTTAGAAAGGACATCATACACAAAATAGTCAGCCCGGAACGACCAACGATAAATTTGTTCTGTATTGGTCAGTATCAAAATTTTCTTCTCATCTGCACTAAAGCTATAATCGTCTATCTGAAGAACTGGCTTTAAAGAGTTACCATCCACGAGTGTATCGGTTGGTAAACCTGTGCTGATGTTGTATTGAATGATTTTATTGTTGCTGATGGATGTATAAAATTGTCCGTTCTTCATCCAGTTGATGCCACCCACACTTTTAGAGATAAAAGAATTTTTGGTGGTGAAATCATCTACAGAAATAGTTTTTTGTGCAAAAGAAATGGATGTAACAAATAAGATAATGACAAGCCAAAGTCGGTTCATAATCATAAAATTTAATTGAATGCGAAAGCTACTAAATAGAAAACAGAAATGTAATGCCTTTTATGTAAAGCCTACATTCTGGAAATGAGATCGGAGTTGTTTTTTTGGTAGAATAGTTTTAGAAAAACCAAAGCCGGATGGCTGCTATCAGTAATAGTTGTTTCAGAAAAAAAATCTTGAATATCGCGGTAACCACTTAAGGTTTCGAGTTCATCGGTATTCATGCTTTTGAACCCCATATTCCAGCCCGCGAAATTTCGTTGTTCTACTTGCCCTTCTAAAATAACAGCAATGCGTTTGTGCCGGTGGTCCATCATTATTCTTTCAAAAGTTTGCATTACGTTTTCTTTCTGTCCTTCTAAAACCTGCATAAACTTTCCGCCACAGTACAGCAACATTCCACTAAGCTGGTCGCGTTGGTTGTTAGTAACACTTTTGTGCATTATTGCTTTTAACTCATCTTCCGGAAGAGCATTGGCAGCTACACTAATGTAAACGAGATAATGAACCATGGTTTAACTTACAAAAATTTCCTTCAGTCGTCAATATTCAATTTTCCTGATTATTGTCAGTTTTTGAGAAGGGCGAAATTTGTTGGTGCCAACGAATTGCTTTTTTAGATAGCCAAACTCCAACTACAAGCGAAAGAATCGCTCCCAGCCAAATACCCGGTATATAAGAGATAAACCAAAAGTAATCGTATGCTCCATGAAAAGCAGTAGCAATCAACAGTGCAACAAAAGCAAGTAATCCTTCATTTTTATGATCGAACTTTGCTTTACCTAAAAAATAGCCCATTAGTATACCAAACGTTGCATGCGCTGGCACGGCAGTAAACATGCGCAAAATGCCTGTTTCAAATCCGTAGTTAAAGGTATATAAAATGTTTTCTAATGTGGCAAACCCCATGCTTACCATCAAGGCATATACAATACCATCGAAGGGTTCGTTAAAATTTTTATTTCGATATAAAATAAAGCGAACGAAAATAAACTTGCTGAACTCTTCTATAAGCGCCACGCCAAAAAAAGCGTTGATAAACTGATCGAACGCATTATCTTTTTCAAAAACAAAATGGGCATGTACGGGCCAACTGATAAGCAATGTTACAAGTGTGCTTAACGCGCCATATAAAAAACTCATGAGCAAAAGTGAGATGGGTTCGCGCTCGTGTTTGTCTTTTAGATAAACATATAAAGCAATGGCTATACCGGGTGCTAATGCGATTGCAAGAAGACTAAGAAAGTTCATTGTTAAAGATAATAAATTGCAACAATTACTTTCAGTCAACAATTTGTTTTATGCGCAAAGCCTTACCTTTGCCGTATGATAGAAGATGAATTACTCGAAGAATCAGACGATATATTATTTGAACACAAAAAACTTGTTGTAGATCCCGGACAAAGCTTAATCAGAATAGATAAGTTTTTAAATGATAAGCTAGAAGGCGTTACACGTTCTAAGATTCAAAATGGAATTGATGCAGGTTTTGTAAAAGTTAATGATAAAATAGTAAAATCAAATTATCGCGTGCATCCTGCGGATGTCATCACAATTTCATTACCCAAACCTCCGCGCGATACCGATGTGGTTCCGGAAAACATTGCATTGAATATTGTGTATGAAGATGATTACTTACTCATCATCAATAAACCTCCGGGTATGGTGGTGCATCCGGCTTACCAAAACTGGAGTGGCACTTTGGTAAATGCATTGGCATATCATTTTCAGCAATTACCTACCATGCCGGGTAATGATGGCCGGCCGGGGTTAGTACACAGAATAGATAAAGACACTTCGGGCTTATTGGTAATTGCCAAAGACGAACACACACTTACGCATTTAGCTAAACAATTTTTTGATCACAGCATAGAAAGAAAATATTGGGCAATTGTGTGGGGCGAACCACAACCCGAAGCAGGAACAATAAATGTAAACCTCGGCAGAAGTTTAAAAGACAGACGCGTTACGGCTGCTTTTCCGGAAGGAGATTTTGGAAGAAGAGCGGTAACACATTATAAAACTTTAAAAAATTTGCGTTATGTATCCTTGATAGAATGCAAATTGGAAACAGGTCGCACACACCAAATACGCGCGCACATGAAACACATTGGCCATCCTTTGTTTAATGATGCCACCTACGGTGGCGATCAGGTTATGAAAGGCACAGTGTTTTCTAAATACAAACAATTCGTTGATAATTGTTTTGAAGTAATGCCACGCCAGGCCTTACATGCTAAAACTTTGGGCTTTGTGCATCCGCACAGTGGAAAATTTGTACAATTTGAAAGTGAGCTTCCAGAAGATTTTGTTCAACTGATTGATAAGTGGGAACATTACGTGAAGTACAACTAAATCTTACTTGCGTGGCTTAGCACGAAAGAGTTAAAAGGCTATGCCATTTGTTTTGCCTTCAAAGAGAGGATGTTATCTGCATACCATCCAATTAAAAATGTAAGCTTAAACATAACGGGCTATTATATGTCGGCACAAACACAATATGCTGAAGTCGATCAGAAAATAAACGACATTATGTTGGTAAATGCTAAAGTAGCGTATCAGATAAAAAGTGTAACGGTGTTTGTAAACGGCAGAAACATTTTTAACAACGACAGCCGCCAGTTTTGGGGCACCGATCGTGCCGGGAATACATGGTTAGCGGGGATAACACTTGATTTGTCTAAATAAATTTTTTTGGTTTATAGTTCAGCAAAAGGCCACTCAAACGAGCGGTCTTTTTTTATAGATTTTATATTGCTGATTTTTTTGGAAAGTTTTATTACCTAAATTTGGTTATGTTGTTAATTGAAAAGCACAAAAAACAAATTGAAGAATTGTGTAAAAAACACAACGTAAAAAAGCTTTATACTTTTGGCTCTGTAAACACAGATAAGTTTACACTTGAAAGTGATATCGATTTGTTGGTTGATTTTAAAACAGAGTATCCCTTAGAATACAGTGATAATTATTTCGATTTAAAATTTAAACTTGAAGATATATTTAATCGGAAGATTGATTTGCTCGAATTAAAATCTTTACATAATCCATTTCTAAAAAAAACGATAGACAACACAAAAATTTTAGTCTATGGATGACCAAATAAGAGCTTGGCTAAAAGATATACAACAAGCCATTCTTGAAATACAAACATTTATTCCAGACCAAAAAAACTTTTTGTTATTCGAGAAAGATGTGAAAACAAAAAGAGCCGTTGAAAGAAATATAGAAATAATTGGCGAAGCAATGGTAAGAATTTTAAAAGCAAATCCAACAATTCAGATTTCGGAAACAGAATTATTCACGGTTACGATTCAGTATCAGCAGAAATTTTGTGGGGCATTGTAGTCAAAAATCTACCATTATTACAAAATGAAGTAACGAAATTGCTGGAATCAGAATAACTAACCTTTATTAAAACTGATATTAAAAGCATAGAATCACAATCAATTGACATCTTCTTAAAACAAAGTCAGCACACCGCCTTTTCTAAAGGCAGTTAAATTGTAAGGTGGCATTTGTTTACCAACCAGATATTTTCTTTTTGCCATTTTAAATTGTTGTTGAATTAATTCGGCAAACTCTCCTTCACCGCGCATGCGTTTTCCTAAACGACTATCGTTTACTTTTCCTCCATGTAAAGATTCAATCTGATGAATCACTTTTTCATACCGATCAGGGTAATTCTTTTTCAACCAATCTTTAAAAATAGAAGCGATGGCTCCATTTAATCGTACCACAATCATGTTGGCTGCATACGCACCGGCATCCGCAGCAGCTTTTACAATGTTGGTAATTTCATGTTGATTAATAGCAGGAATAATCGGTGCCACCAATACGCCAACCGGAATATTGGCTTTGGCTAAGGTTTCGATAACCATCAATCTTTTTTTTGCAGTGGCTGTGCGCGGCTCAAGCAATTGTCTTACTTCTTCATCTAACGAAGTAATAGACACATATACATGCACTAAGTTTTCGCTAGCTAAATCTTTTAATATATCTACATCGCGCAGCACCAAACTGTTTTTAGTAATAATGCTCACCGGATTTTTATACTTTGCTAAAATGCTTAACAACTGCCTGGTGATTTTAAATTTTCGTTCGGCAGGTTGGTAGCAATCCGTATTGCCCGATAAACTAATAGGTGCCGGTTGCCACGTTTGTGCTAACAAAAATTTTTCTAATAAGGCTGGCGCATTTTCTTTTACAACAATTTTACTTTCGAAATCGAGGCCTGCATTAAAGCCCCAATACTCGTGGCTGTTGCGTGCATAACAATACACACAACCATGTTCGCATCCTTGATAGGGATTAACCGAGTATTGCATACCCACATCGGGGCTATTCACAACGTTTACAATACTCGCAGATTTTTCCATGAAAAATTGTGTGCGAATATCCGACTCCGTAAAATCATCAATCCCTTCTACATGTTCTTTTGCAAAAGACATTTTACTAAACCGATTAGCAGGTTTTGTTTGCGCACCTCTTCCTTTTTTATACGATTCATCAACCATGGTATAATGCTACACAAGCCTGCAAAGCTGAACAAGTGTTTTTAATCGGGCAGACAGCCGTTGTCAGAAAATCATTTCTCTTGGTTCACCTACATTTTCCCCCTGTTTACCTACTTTCGTATGGGCATGGCCTATTGGCGATGGGCTATCTACCAGGATGCGCGTTAATTCGGGTATAAATTCAAGCATATGGAAAACAATCAGAACAACACCACGTCAGAAAACCGATCAGGCCGAATTTTTACAGGCATAGTATTATTGGTAATTGGATTGGTTTTATTAGCGAAAAGTCTTCAAATAGGTATTCCGGGCTGGATACTCACCTGGCCTATGTTGGTTATCGCTATTTCTCTTTTTGTTGGCGGAAAAAATAATTTTAAACCCGGCTTTTGGTTAGTAGGATTATTTGTTGGCACTTTATTTTTGGTAGATAAAAACTTTATCGATTTATCGATTGGCCAGTTTATAGTACCCGTTGTACTGATAAGCATTGGCGCGTACATTATTTTTAAACCAAAGAAAACCAACGAAGACAGTTGGGGAAATGCCCACGTACAAGAAGTAAACAAAGATGGATACTGGGAATCTGTTTCGATTTTTGGAGGTAATAAAAACATCATCACCAAAGATTTTAGAGGAGGAGAATCGGTAACCATTATGGGTGGAACAGAAATTAACATGATGCAAGCCGATATACAAGGCAAAGTAGCATTGGAGATTACCCAAATTATGGGCGGAACAAAATTGATTGTGCCCTCTCATTGGAGAATACAAACCAGCGAAGTAGTTTCTATCTTAGGTGGCATAGACGACAAACGCCCAGTACAAGGAAACATAGATGAAAACAAAGTTTTGGTAATCAGCGGAACATCTATATTAGGTGGATTAGAAATTAAAAGTTACTAACAGCACTATGAACTGGTACGTAGCCCGCATCGTTTTCAAAATTGTAACCAGTAAAACAGCTGAGTTAGAACAGTATGACGAAACCTTGCGCATCATTATGGCTTCTTCTTTGGAAGAAGCCATTTTAAAAGCCAGAACCATTGGCATACAAGAAGAAGACCAGCACGAAGTAAAAAACAATAAAAATGTGAAGTGGGAATTTGTAAACGTTGCCGATATCTGTTGCATACAAAGTTTACAAGACGGTGTTGAAATTTATTCCAGCGTTAGCGAGCATAAACAAGATGAACACTACGAAAGCATCATCCACGCTAAAGCAGAAAGTTTACATTATTTAGCAGCCGCCCAATGAACCTGAGCATCCGCACAAAAGTAGTACTAGGCTATTTGCTTTGGAGTTTGTTATGGACTGCCGAGCAAACGTACCTTCTCTATGCGCAAAATTTCTCTTTTCAATTTGCTTTAACGGATGCCCTACTCACCCAGTTATTTCTAGCGTGCTTTGGTTATGTAGTACATACGTTGATGAAGTTTTACCAGCCAGGTTCGCGCAATGCTTTATTTGTAATCGGCTGGAATGTATTACTCGCTTGGGCTGCAACATCGTGCCAACAATACAGCATAGATTATTTGGTAGATGATGTAGCCTACACAACTTTTCTGCAAGAAACTTTTATAGTACGGCTATCTTTTAATTTACTACTGTTGATGCTCATAGCTTTGCTTACCTGGTTTTGGGCCTATGTAAACGATAAAAACGAAACCGAGAACAGAAAAAAAGCAAGCGAAGAATTAGCCCGACAAGCAGAACTTAGCAATTTGCGTATGCAACTTCAACCTCATTTTTTATTTAACAGTTTAAACTCCATACAAGCATTAGTTTTATTAGATGCAGATAAAGCACAAAAAATGGTGCAACAACTTTCGGATTTTCTGAGAGGAACCATGCGCAAAGACAATCAGTTTGTGTTAGTAGAAGAAGAATTAAAATTGTTAACGCTTTATCTCGATATAGAAAAAGTACGATTTGGGCATCGACTAATAACCAATATTGTAGCCGAGCCTGAAACGCTTCCATGTAAAATTCCTTCTTTATTGCTTCAACCTATTGTAGAAAACGCAATCAAATTTGGTTTGTATGGTACGTTGGCAGAAACAACAATCTACCTCACCATCAATAAAAAAGAAAATGATTTATGGATAGAAACCAGCAATCCTTTTGATAGCGATAGTGCAGCCAGCATGAAAGGAACCGGTTTTGGTTTAAGCAGCATCCAACGCAGATTATTTTTGTTATACAATAGAAATGATTTACTAAAAACAGAACAACGCGAAAATACTTTTATAACCATTCTTCGAATCCCTCAATAACCATGAAAGCCATTATCATTGATGACGAACCTTTGGCGCGCAGCATCGTGAAAAAATTTCTGCAACATTATACCGAAATTAAAATTGAAGCTGAATGCCAGGATGGTTATGAAGGTGTAAAAGCCATTCAAAAATTTTCTCCTGATTTTATTTTTTTAGATGTACAGATGCCAAAAATCAATGGCTTCGAAATGTTGGAGTTATTGGAAGAGCCACCAGCTGTTATTTTTACCACTGCGTTCGATGAATATGCGATGAAGGCATTCGAAGCCAACGCCATCGATTATTTATTAAAACCTTTTTCGCAAGAGCGATTTGATAAAGCCATGCAAAAAGTTATGGCGCAAGCCAGGCAAAATAAAGAAGAAACCAAAACCATTTTAGAAAAACGGAACATGCAACCTGATGAAAGCAACCGGGTTGTTGTAAAGAAAGGGAATGATATTGTGATTATCCCCATCGAACAAATTCATTACTTCGAAGCGTACGATGATTATGTAAAGATTCACACAGCTGATGGATTTTACTTGAAAAAGAAAACCATGTCGTTCTTCGAGGAGGCTTTGTCGGCACAATCATTCGTGCGCATTCATCGCTCATTTTTATTGAACATCAAAGAAATCAATAAACTTGAACCAATGGAAAAAGATAATTACGTAGCGGTGTTACGCAATAACAAAAAGTTACAGGTTAGTCCGGCCGGGTATACCAAGCTTAGAAAAGTATTGGGGTTATAGCGAAAGAATTTTTAACTACAAGCAATTTTCTGCACACGCTTTTCGTGTCGCCCACCTTCAAAAGGTGTAGACAAAAAAGTTTGCAAAATACTTTCTGCTTGTTGTACAGCAGTAAATCGTGCCGGAATGCAAACAACATTGGCGTTGTTATGCTGGCGAGCGAGTGCTGCAATTTCTTTTGTCCAGCATATAGCGGCACGTATGCCCTGGTGTTTGTTAGCTGTGATAGCCACACCATTGGCAGAGCCACATAATAAAACACCTAAATCAAATTCTTTTTTCTCAACAGCATCGGCAACCGGGTGAGCAAAGTCGGGATAATCGGCTGCTTCTAAGGAGTAAGTTCCAAAATCTTTAACTGTATAACCATTGTTTTGCAACCATTGCAACAACGCTGTTTTGTATTCAAATCCGGCATGATCGCTGCCAATGGCTATGGTGGGTTTCATCGTGTGGTAGATTTAAGTTCTTCTTCCATTTCTTGTCGCAACATATTTTTATAAGTGCGTGCTGATATGAAAATACTCAATTCGAAAAGGAGATACAAGGGAATGGCGATAATCGTTTGGCTAAACGGATCGGGAGGTGTTACAATAGCTGCCAGTATTAAGATGATGACGATTGAATGTCTTCTGTATCTTCTTAAAAACATAGGCGTTACTATACCAATGCGCGTTAAAAAGTAAATGATAACCGGTAGTTGAAACAACGCGCCACTGCCAAACACTAATGATACAACTGTTGATACATAAGACGTAATATCAAACTCATTCGAAATCATATCACTGATTTGATAGGTACTCAAAAAATAAATCGTCATAGGAGCTACTACGAAATAGCCAAACATTATACCGATAAAAAATAAAAGCGAAACAATGGCCACAGCTCCACGCGATTTCTTCTGTTCCTTTTTACGCAAGCCCGGTCTTACAAATTTCCATAGTTCGTAACACAAGTAAGGGAAACCAACAATCAACCCGATTACAAAAGAGGAAGTAAGTTGCATAGCGAATTGGCCCGTCATGGTGCGGCTTTGCAATTTCATGGGGATAACTTCCACACAAAGATTTTCGCTAACGCTACACAACCATTGAAAGGTTATAAAATCGGGGCGGGCAGGGGCAAATACGATGTTATGAAAAATCCACTGTGCGAAAAAAAAAGCTGCTATAGTGAAAACAACAATCACTACTAAAGCTTTCATTACATGCCACCGGAGTTCTTCCAGGTGATCTAAAAACGACATCTCTTTTTCTTCACTCATATTTTTAAAAACTCGTTAGGCGAGTATCCATTGATAAGGTTTAATCAAATTCAAACAATCAATAGGAAATCCTAATTACTGTTTAGTTAGTCTCTTTAATTCAGCAACAGAAATAATCTTTGTTTTTCCATACACACCGATAATAAGTAAATCTTTGTCTCCGGTAACCAAAAAATCTGCCTTACTAACTTTTGATAAGGCTAACAAAAAATCATCCTTTGGATCTCTACAAACACTTTCTATTTTATTTACAGTAAAATGGAGTGAGATTATCTTTAAGAATGAAATTAATTCTTTTACTTTTTCCTTATCAAAATATCGTTTCAATTTAGGTCGGTTAACAACTAAGGTAAGTTCATCTAGCAATTGATCTGTAATTACAAGTTGTATTTTTTCATTCTCTAGTAAACCTCTCAAAAATTGCAGCTCTTTGCCAATCAAAAAACTAATCCAAAGGTTAGTATCAAAAATAACCTTACTTGTTTTTTGACTTTGCATAAATAGAAGCTCTCACTAGTTCAACTTCCTGATCTATCGTTTTTTGGCTGATTTTATCTGTTTTGAAAGCTTCTAATAAAGAAGAAAGTTTGGTTTTAATCATTTCTTTTTCTAGCGCTTTAGTAAGCTTCAACTTTTCTTTTCTGGGCAATTGTTTTACCAAATCCAAGATTTGTTCGAAACCCAAATTAATTTGATAATTATTCGCTTTCATATTCTAAAATTTAAAACGTAGAAAAAGAAATGCTCCTTAATACAACGGAAACTTCTCCATCAATCTGTTTACTTTCTTTTTCACATTTTTTAAATGCTTATCGTCTGTTGGTTTTTGTAAAGCTTCGTCAATCAGGTCTACTACTTTCACCACGTCTTTTTCTTTCATGCCACGTGTTGTAATAGCAGGTGTACCAATGCGCATGCCTGATGTTACCATCGGAGATTGTGTATCGAAAGGCACCATGTTTTTATTGATGGTGATGTCGGCCTTAATCAAAGATTCTTCTGCAATTTTTCCGGTTAAATTTTTCGAGCGTAAATCAATCAACATTAAATGGTTGTCGGTTCCACCAGAAATAATTTTATATCCTTTATCTACAAAGGCTTGTGCCATGGCTTTCGCATTTTTTGCTACTTGCATGATGTACGTAAAATATTCGTCTGATAAGGCTTCCTGAAAAGCAATTGCTTTGGCTGCAATAACATGTTCTAACGGTCCGCCTTGTGTACCCGGAAACACGCCCGAATCTAACACAGAACCTAACTTGCGCAATTCGCCTTTTGGTGTTTTTAAACCAAAAGGATTGTCGATGTTTTTACCAACCATAATTAAACCTCCACGTGGCCCACGCAAAGTTTTGTGTGTGGTAGTGGTTACAATGTGGCAATACTCCATTGGGTCATTCAATAAGCCACGCGCAATTAAACCTGCCGGGTGCGAGATATCGGCTAATAAAACTGCGCCAACGCGATCAGCTGCTTCGCGTAATTTTTTGTAATCCCAATCGCGGCTGTAAGCAGATGCACCGCAGATAACCATCTTCGGTTTTTCTTTTTCGGCTGTGGCAATTACTTTATCGAAATCGATTAGTCCTGTTTCTTGTTCTACCCCATAAAAGCTGGGCTGATACAATTTGCCCGAGAAGTTTACGGGCGAACCATGCGTTAAATGGCCACCATGCGAAAGGTCGAAGCCTAAAATTTTATCGCCAGGTTTTAAACAAGCCAGCATAACGGCTGCGTTGGCTTGCGCGCCTGAGTGTGGTTGCACATTGGCCCACTCTGCTCCAAACAATTCTTTGGCGCGGTCTATAGCCAATTGTTCAATCTCATCTACCACTTCGCAACCGCCATAGTAGCGTTTGCCGGGTAAGCCTTCTGCATATTTGTTGGTTAAAACAGAACCTTGTGCCTTCATTACCTGAAGAGAGGTAAAATTTTCGGAGGCAATAAGTTCGATACCGTGTTGCTGGCGTTCGTTTTCTTTCTGGATTAAATCGAAGATGATTTTGTCGCGTTTCATTGGCTTTATACTTACTCAGTGAAGAGTCAAAATTACATTAACGCGAGCGAACGACAAAGCCGGCTTTGGGGCCGGCTTCGATTATTCTTTAAATGGTTTGTTTAATCTTTTACTTATTGTTCGTCTTCCGTTTTTGCTAATTCTTCATCAATAATTTTTTCGATTACAGCTCTTTGTCTTTCGTCTATTTTCTGGTCTACTTTCGCTTGCTTTTTCATAAAGCGAAGCATGGCATTCTTTTTAATTTCGTAGGCGATAAAAACGGTATATTCTTTCGTTTTCTCATCATAAAATTTCTTCTCGCCAATTTTTCTTAGGTCGGCAATGTCGGTGTTCATTACTTGCCTTACCAAACTTTGAAATTTATCGGCTACATCGGCAGCGTTAGCATTTTCGGTTTGCCCCAGGTATTGGTCGGCTACTTGTTTCATGGTTGTGTTTACCTGGCCGGCCAATTGTGCTTTGGCATCGATATCGGCTTTGCCACGCGCAATGTTGTCTTGCGTACTTTGGCCTTTGCCGGATGCACGCCAAAAACGATTGGTAGATTCGTAAGCCGAGCCGGTGAAGGGTTCTTTTACTTTTTTGCCAAAAGGACTTGATGCGCAAGCGCTTAATAAAAGTATGCTGATCGCAGCAATAGACATATTCAATTTCATATTCATTCGATTTATGAGTAAACGAAACTAAAAGGATAATAAAGGATAACAAAGAATAATCGTGCCAGATTTTATTATTTTTTAATAATTATCTGCCAGCGAAAGGCCCACATCCAACGCAGTGTATAGTTGGTAATGCCAGCATCTTGTAAAATGATTTGCCAATCTTTTTTGCTAAACGATCGGGCCACCGAAAGAGGCGCATCGAACTTTACCATGCTCGATTTCGAGAATAAAGCCGTTAACCATTTGATGCTATAGTAAGCAAACCAATGCCTGTGTAAATCATTAATAACGATACCTGTTGTAACCTGATGATGTAATTGTTTTAGAAAAGAAACGAGTTCTTCGTTTTTAAAATGATGAAAAAATAAGGTGGCAACGGCTACATCAAATTTCTTTTGTTGAAAGGAAGATGAAAAGATATTACTGGCTTCGAATGAAATATTGCGCTGGTTGGTATGCTTTTGGGCAAACTGAATGATGGCCGGATTAGCATCAATACCTAATAAATTAGCATCAATGTTTTTTCTTTTGAGTTGGGCATCTATCAATCGTAAAACATCGCCACCCCCGCAACCTAAATCTACCAATGTTAACGGCTGGGTATAGGGTTTATCTTTTATTAATTCATCAATGCCATTAAGGGTTACATAGTTTCCGCCCAATAAAGTATTGATGGTTTCCAGCTCGCGCAGGGTTTGGTCTACCACCGGGCCTTCGCAAGCCAAATCATCCATGATTTCTATTTCGGCAGATCTGTTCTTTAAATTAACCATGGCGATAGGTAAATAACATACTTTCTAACGTTAAACCCGGACCAAAAGCAAAACTCACAATTTTTTCATCGTTTTGGCTGGTTCCTAAATTTTGCATTACATTTTTCAACACATACAAAACCGTGGGGCTGCTCATATTGCCAAACTGTTGCAACACTTCGTAAGCAAAACGATTACTTTCTTTCGATAAGCCCAAAGCTTTTTCTATGGCTTGTAAAATTTTTACACCTCCGGGATGAATGGCAAAATGTTTAATCTGCGAAACCGTAAGCTGATAACGTTCGAGTAAACGATTACATAAATTAGCGATACCTTCTTCTACAAGCGTTGGTACGTATGTAGAAAGTTTCATTTCGAAACCAAAATTACCGATTGTCCAGGCCATGTCTTGCGCACCTTTTGGCGCCAAAGCGCTGGCATAATTTTCGATGATTAAAGACGGATATTCTCCCGCATGCGCGGTTACTACTGTAGCAGCGCACCCATCTGCAAAAAGTGCGTTGGCTAATAAGTTATCATCGCTTGCTTCTTGTTGAAAATGAATGCTGCATAACTCGCAACAAACCAATAATACTTTGGCTGATGGATTTGATTTTACAATAGCATCTGCTGTTTTTAATCCGTTAAATGCTGCATAACATCCCATAAAATTAATGGCAGTACGTTCGGTAAAGGGCGAAAGATGCAAAGCATTTACCAAATCGATGTCTAAACCTGGTGCATACAAGCCTGTGCAAGAAACAACAATTAAATGGGTAATTTCATTGGGTTTAATTTTCGCGAGTTGAATGGCTTTAGCAGCAGCTTCTTGTGCCAGAGGCAAAGCAAATTGCTGAAAGATTTCGTTTCGCGTTTTAGTATCCGGATGTTTTTCTGAAAGATTTTCAGGATAAAATTGAAACCCCTCTGTTTTTCCATAATCTTCTAACACAGAATAACGCTGCTCTATGCCCGAAGCTTTAAAAATAACGCGCAATTTGCGGGCATCAGCTTCGTTCAATTGCATGGCTTTTTGCATAAACTCAGCAATTTGCATTTGTTTAATGGCTTTGCCCGGGTTGGCAGTTGCTATGGGAGATAAGTAACTCATGAATAAAACATCTACAACTATAAAGCAAAAAGCACTAATTTAGTTTAATTATGTTATCAAAATCTTCGTGGTTGCATTTACGCATCCCATTTTCTTACTTTTTAATGCCTGTGTATTTTTTTGCTCTGGCAGTTTCTCCTAACATTAGCGAGCGTGGTATTCTCTGGACTTTCATCATCGTTCATCTTTTCTTGTATCCGGCTAGCAATGGTTATAACTCTTATTTCGATAAAGATGAAAAAAGCATTGGCGGATTAAAAAATCCGCCACCGGTAAACAAAAGTTTATTTTACCTCGCGTGGCTTTTCGATGTATTGGCTATTGCTCTTGCCTTGTGGAAAATCAACATCACCTTTGCTGTTATGCTTTTTGTGTACGGCATGGTAAGCAAAGCATACAGCCATCCGTTGGTGCGGTTAAAAAAATATCCGTACATCAGTTGGTTTATCGCTGGTTTGTTTCAGGGTGCGTTTACGTTTGTGATGTGCTACATCGGCATCAATAAGTACGATATAAGTTTGGTTTTTAAGCCGACTGTTTTAATTCCAGCCATATTAACCAGCGCCATGTTGTGGGGTAATTACCCGATGACACAAATTTACCAACACGAAGAAGATGCCAAACGAGGCGATATTACCTTAAGTTTAAAACTTGGTATTCGTGGTACGTTTTGGTTTGTGTTATTTGCTTTTGGTGCTGCCATTATTGGTTTTTTCTTTTATTTCATCAACTATTATAACATTGATTTTGCTATTGCTATGCAATTCGCATTAGCGCCTGTGGTCGTATATTTTTTGGTTTGGTTTTACTTGGTTAGAAAAGATGAAAAGTATGCGAACTATAGTTATACCATGTGGCTTAACTTTATTTCTGCAACGTGTTTAACTATCTTTTTTATTTACTTGTTTATCAAAAGCACGAACATTATCGAGGCCTTTCAATAAACATAATCGCCATGTGTGCTGCGCATTATCATGTTGGCAATGGGTTTTGAACGCACTACTACTTGAATGGCTATATTAGATGCCGTAACACTGCCAAATAATTTTTGTATTTGTCGGCCGCGCCACAAACGAGCCGCAAATGTTTTTTTCCAGTTTTGTGTGTACTGCATTTCTAATTCATTTCTGGAAATTTTGTTTTGCAGAAATAGATGAATTTGTTCGGCAGCCAATTTTGCGCTGTGCATGGCCATAGCCATTCCGTTGCCACACAGTGGGGTAATCATTCCGGCAGAGTCGCCAATGAAGAGAATATGGTTATGAACGGTTTCCTTTGTTTCGAACGTGATTTCGTTAATAGTTTCCGGTTTTTCGTAGAGATGTTGTGCGGAAGAAAAAATTTTTTCGAGCCAAGGGTTTTTATACAATACCGTTTGTTCGAGTTGCGAAATGGAGCCGGCTTTTCTTACCGCATCGCGGTGTACCAAATAGCATATATTTACAACGTTATTTTCTACGTGGCTAACTCCGCAATATCCTCCTTCAAAATTGTGTAGTGCAATTAAATCACTGGGGTAATCAGTTTTAACATGGTATTTAACACCCACGTACGGACTTCGCTTCTTGATAAAATCTCTGTTTAACGTAACATCCAGTTTAGAACGTTTGCCAAAAGCGCCAATCGCTACTTTAGCCCTTATCTTTTGGTTTTCTGTTTGAACGATAAATCCATCATTTTCAAAGTGAATGTTTTCTGCTTCTTCATGCAAAACAGTAACACCTCTTTCTAAACACAGTTGATAAAGAAAGAAATCGAACTGATACCGACTGATACCAAAACCACCCATGTCTAAATCTAAATAAGAACTTTTGCCATTGGTAGCGGTGAGTTGAAAGCGTGTAAGCTTACTGGGTTTAATGGCTTCGGGAAAGGCTTGAAGCGATTGGAGATAGGGAATAATTTCATTCGAAATGTATTCGCCACAAACGCGGTGGAACGGATATTTCTTCTTTTCTATCAGCACACAGGCGTATCCTTTTGCGCGTACATCTAATGCGGCCACTAATCCGCCTAAACCTCCGCCAATAATAATTGCATCTGTTGTTTGTGCCATTGTTGATAAGTTGTGCAAAAGAAAAGCAATAAGCAAACATAAAACGCAAATCCAATTGCCTTGTTTTTACGTTTATTTGTACAGCTTTAATCTGTATGGAAATTTCTATCGATAAGGGAAATAAAAAGAAAACCCTTCAAATTCTTTTAGTAGGGAATAATCCTATTGAGTTATCGGCTTTGCTTAATCAGGTAAAAGACATCAACCAGTATGTTATTCAAACGGAATTAGCTTTTGATGTAAGAAGTTTACTCGACCGGCTAAAAAAATTTAAGCCCGATTTTATTCTGATAGACGATAATATTGGCGCAAAGGAGTTAACAGAAACTACTTCTTATTTACAAACTGATAAAAAGACAAAGGAAATTCCGGTTACCGTTTTAAAGAATTCTAATTATGCAGAATCGGTACCATCGGATTTAGTAATTGATTATTTGTTAAAGAAAAGTTTAACACCCGAGCGTTTATACCGTACTATCGTTAACACCTTAAAAATTAAACAGGCGCAGCAATACCTAAAACAAGCTTACGAAAAGAGAAAGCATTTGTTAAAAGGGTACATGCATTCGTTACGCTGATTTTTCAAGAACAAATTTTATTTTCAAGGTTTCTTTTCCGCGTTTAATACTAAGACTAATTTTTTTTCCTTCTCTTTTGTTCAGTATACTGTTTAATTCTTCAAGCTTATATTCGGTTGCAGGTAACGTATTAATCTCTATTATTTCATCTCCTTCAACTAAACCGGCACGTTGTGCTACAGATTTTTTGCGTATGTCAGTAATAATAAATTTGTTTAGTTTAGGACCCTGTGCCGAAACTGTTAAGCCACTTAAATTATAAAAGAACCCTTTTTTATACTGTGCGTTTTTCTTAATGGCAATAGTTTCGTTCGAAAAATTATAGACCACCGTAAACCGGCTTAGTAAATCTCCGCCCAGGGTTCCGTTTCGAAAGGCCGAACTTGCCTTGAGGGAGTCCATATAACTATTTTTATCAGGATAGTTTACAATAATATTTTCTAACCGATAAGAACCAAAGTTGAGGTATTTTAATCTTCCGGATTTTCCTCGAATATCTCCACCAATTCCATGGCCAACAACACAACTTATGGCACTATCGGGCACAATAATTTCCGGGTCGCTCTGCGGATCCAGCATAACACCATGGCTGGCACCGGAGTCTATCATTAATTTTATAATTTTTTTACTTCCATTTTCCTGTTGTATTTCGGTTGTTAGGTATGGCTTGGTATCTTCTATTTTAATGGGCAAAACCTGAAATCGCTTGCTAAGCTTTAGTTTCTCAGGGTGCATAACCGTCATGATTTTGCGCGTATAATCAATTTTTACTACAAAACGGCTAAATAGTTCGTACCCTAAAATGCCGTGTACACTTGTGCCCAGGTAATTGGGAAGCTTTAGATAATCTTCTTCTAACACCAAAAGCGAGTGTCCTTTACCTGTAAGACCCGGCATACTTATATCTACACCGTTGGTTACATAAGCTTCAACAAGTTTGTATTCTCCGGCACCAGCAATGGTGTACTTTCTGTTATAGGTTAAATTTAGAAAATCAGTATAAACTTTATCTGTAAGAATGGCTGTTCTAACTCCTGTATCTACAATAAATTTTAAAGGAAGGGTATTGTTAATCACCACAGGAACTACAACAAGGTTGTTGTAAATTTCGATAGGTATATCAACTCGCTTTTTGTTTTCAAGCAATTGAAAACCTAGTTGCGCGTGCGCAAAAAAGGTTGTAAAGATTAAAACAAGAGCAGATAAAATTTTCATCAGCCAATAATACTCTTGTAAGATAAAACAATTTAGGATGAGTTATGGCTCACCGTTACTGGGTGATTTTCGAAATAATTTCCGATGGATGATTTACAACAGTTAAAAACGAAAGATTGGATTGCCTGAGAAAGCCTTCATTAGTCATTTTTTCAAACAGATTGGTTAGGTTATCAAAAAAACCTAAAGTGTTAAGAAGATAAACTGGTTGTTGAATAAGGCCAAGTTGTTTCCAGGTAAGTATTTCGGCCAATTCATCTAATGTACCCCAACCACCGGGTAAGGCAACAAAAGCGTTAGCTAAAGTGGCCATGCGCATTTTACGCTCATGCATGGTGCCTACAATTTCTAACTGGGTAAGGCCCTTGTGTGCTACTTCTTTCTCTGCTAAAAAACCAGGTAAAATTCCAAAAGCTTTTCCACCATTAGCTAGTACGGCATCTGCAACAATGCCCATTAACCCTATGTTGGCGCCACCATAAACGAGAGCGTGACCTTGTTCGGCTAAAAGAAAACCAAACTGCTTTGCAGCATCTGCATACTGCGGATTATGCCCAGTGGCTGAACCGCAGAAAACGCAGATATTCATAAAAGCGAAAAATTAAAATTTATTATCGTGCTTATTATCGCTAAAATTTTTGTTCGGAAACACCCACGGAGAAATAATGGCAAGTACAAACAATGCAACAACCACGAAAAACGGAGACCAAGACACTAAATCCATATCAGTTATTATTTAGGCTGTAAAAATAAGCGAAAGCGCAATACCGCCAAAGTCTTTTATGGGTTGGTTGATGTTCTGCTTTAGTACCCTTTCGAATTGAGGCAAAAGGCCATATCAACTTAAGATTTTAATTCTAACTTGCAGATTGTTTCGAAGAAAAGCGTAGCACACCATGCGTAAATTCATGCTTTTTATTGGTATAGGCGTAGGCATACTTATAGCCCTGTTTATTGGGGTAGATTTTATGAATATGCGCTACACTAAATCGTTTAGCCCCGAAGAAACCGTAGAGTATAAATCAGACAAAGTACACCTCGAAGTGTTCTATAACAGACCGTTTAAAAAAGGCAGGCAAATTTTTGGAGCTCTGGTGCCCTATAACCAAGTGTGGCGAACAGGCGCCAACGAGGCCACCACATTTTCTACCAACCGCGATTTACTAGTGGAAGGTAAACGCCTGCCTGCCGGAACATACTCGCTCTGGACAATCCCCGGAGAAAACACCTGGCAAATAATGTTTAACCGCGAAATAGGCCAATGGGGTGTAAATGCAAACGGAGAACCAAACAGAAATCCACAAGCTGATGTACTTTCAATACCCGTGCAATCTGTTACACAAGAAAGAGTGTTCGAGCAATTTACCATAGAATTTAACAGCGATGGAAACGAACCCGAAATGGTTTTGTACTGGGACAAAACCCTGGTGGCTATTCCAATAGAAGTATCAAAATAAGTAAATCATTTTCCTTACCGAGTATGTATAGCAACCAATCTTTTTTCTAAAAATCTTACTATCAATTTCTAATTTTGCCCACTATGGCACAAC
Organism: Flammeovirgaceae bacterium; assembly: GCA_021298355.1. GTDB lineage: Bacteria > Bacteroidota > Bacteroidia > Cytophagales > Cyclobacteriaceae > Chryseotalea. The sequence continues at coordinate 2,859 of JAJTEH010000026.1, read as the reverse complement.
CACAAGAAGACAACCTGTTTAAAAACGTAATCTCCCACGCCAAAGAATATGGCTTTATTTTTCCCTCGTCAGAAATTTATGATGGCTTAAGCGCAGTTTACGACTACGGGCAAAACGGTGCAGAACTCAAAAACAATATCAAAGAATACTGGTGGAAATTCATGACTCTTCTGCACGAAAATATAGTAGGGATAGATGCCGCCATTTTTATGCACCCCACCACCTGGAAAGCCTCCGGCCATGTTGATGCTTTTAACGACCCCATGGTGGATAACAAAGATTCGAAAAAAAGATACCGGGCCGATCAGCTCATCGAAGGATACATAGAAAAGCAGGAAGAAAAAATTGAAAAAGAAGTAGAAAAAGCAGCCAAGCGTTTCGAAAATTTTGATCGCGCTATGTTCGTTTCTACCAACGCCCGCGTGGTAGAATACCAAAATAAAATTAACGAAGTAAGCACGCGCCTCGCGCAAGCCATGAGCAATAGCGACATGGTTGCCTTAAAACAATTGATTGATGAATTAGAAATTGCTTGCCCCATTTCAGGTACCAGAAACTGGACAGAAGTAAGACAATTTAATTTGATGTTTGCTACCGAAATGGGTTCAGTGGCAGACGATGCCAATAAAATTTATTTAAGACCCGAAACAGCACAAGGTATTTTTGTAAACTTTTTAAACGTACAAAAAACTGGTAGAATGAAAGTTCCGTTTGGTATTGCCCAAATCGGTAAAGCATTTAGAAACGAAATAGTTGCTCGCCAGTTTATTTTTCGCATGCGCGAGTTCGAACAAATGGAAATGCAATTCTTCGTAAAGCCTGGCGAAGAAATGAAATGGTACGAATACTGGAAAGAGAAAAGATTAAAATGGCACAAAGCCTTAGGTTTAGGTAACGAAAACTATCGCTACAAAGACCACGACAACCTGGCCCATTATGCCAACGCAGCCTGCGATATTCAGTTTAACTTTCCAATGGGTTTCCGCGAGTTAGAAGGCATACACTCCCGCACAGATTTCGATTTAAAAAGCCACGAGAAATTTTCAGGGAAAAAAATGCAATACTTTGATAGCGAAGCCAACACCAATTACATTCCTTTTGTGGTAGAAACTTCAGTTGGTTTAGACAGAATGTTTTTATCTGTACTTTGCTCATCCTATCAAACAGAAAAATTAGAAGATGGAAGCGAAAGAGTAGTATTACGTATACCAGCACCGTTAGCTCCGAACAAAGTTGCTATTCTACCATTAATGAAAAAAGATGGCTTGCCTGAAAAAGCGATGGAAATCATGAACGATTTAAAATTTGATTTGCGTTGTTTCTACGAAGAAAAAGATGCTATCGGTAAACGCTACCGCAGGCAAGATGCCATCGGTACCCCGTATTGCATAACCATCGATCATCAAACGTTAGAAGATAACACCGTTACCTTGCGCAACCGCGACACCATGCAACAAGAAAGAGTGGCGGTGGCCGACTTACGCCATAAATTGGTAGATGCTTGTTCCATAAACAATCTTCTTCGGAAGATCTGAATTTGGAATTTCTACCTATAACTTTTTTTATTTCTTTTATTGTAAGTGGCTTACTATGGAAGGCCATGCGCGAACAACGCTGGTTTAAAAAAATTCTCTTTTACAAATTTCCAAAGTATTTGCGGCCAATAAGTTATCAGCACAGGTTTATTAACTTGTATTATAACAGACTTACAAACGAAGAGAGAAAGAAGTTTGAATGGCGAGCATATTATTTTTTAGATACTACGGATATAACGTTTAAAAATTTTAGTCCGACTGATATTGTTAACATCAATAGTGTGCGCTATTTAATTGCATCTGTTGCAACACAAATGACTTTGTTTCTGCCTGAAGATTGCTTTGATGCTTTCCATAAAATGATCATCGTTCCCGATAAATATTATTCCAAACAAACTGGTCGGTTTCATTTTGGCGAAACCAACCCCGGTAAAGGAGTTATCATACTGGCATACTCTAACCTTACACGTGGGTTCGAACAGGCAAAAGATGGTGTAAATTTATTGATGCACGAATTAGCACACGCCATTTGGTTAGAACATCATCAATTAGGGTATCACCTATTTGATGAAATGGAATTAGAGAAGTATAAACAGTTGGCATATAAAGAAATGTTGTTAGCTGAAAACGAAACGCATCATTTCTTTAGAAAATATGCATTTGCCAACGAAGAAGAATTTTTTGCGGTAGCCACCGAAAATTTTTTTGAACGGCCATCAGATTTTAAATTAGCACAACCAGAGCTCTACCAAGCTATGGTAAATTTATTTAACCAAGACACCTTACATCTACAAACCAAATTATGAATGCCATCTTAAACAAAAACCTCTTCCTTGTAAAAGAACATGTAAAAGTTTTTAAAGCTGCCAATAGCTTCGACATTTTCGATCCGGAATCGAACCAGATTGTATTGCAAGCCCGCGAAGAACGCTTAGGTTTCTTTACTAAAATGCTTCGCTTTACGGATTATAAACGAATGACGCCCTTCGAAATAGATATAACAACACCGCAAGGCGAAAAAATAATTACGGTAAAAAGAGGCGTATCCATTTTTCTATCAACCGTAGAGGTGTTAGATGAAAAAGATCAGCTAATTGGTAAATTCAAACAAAAGTTTTTTTCTATCGGAGGAAAATTTGAAGTGTTAGATGCCAGCGAAAGATCGTTGTGTTGGCTAAAAGGAAAATGGACCAGCTGGGATTTTAAGTTTGTAAGCAACGACAATAAAGAGTTTGCTACCGTAACAAAAAAATGGAGTGGTTTCGGAAAAGAACTATTTACCAGCGCAGATAATTATGTGTTGCAAATCAGCGAGGAGGTTCCG
>JAJTEH010000010.1 GCA_021298355.1 Flammeovirgaceae bacterium | reverse complement strand
TAGCTTTAAAATTATCTTCAAATTCTTTGGCGGGAAGATCTGGCAAAATCAAACCATCTACCCCTGCAGCTTTAGCATCATTTAAAAATTTATGGATGCCATATTGATAAACCGGGTTGAGATAACCCATTAAAACTATCGGAGCCGAAACCTGAGAACGCAATACTTTTACTTGTTCTAATAGCAACGAAACTTGCATACCATTATCAAGTGCCACTTTGTTACTGGCCTGAATTATCGGTCCATCTGCAATTGGATCGGAAAATGGAATACCAATTTCTATAATATCTGTTCCGGCTTCTATCAACGTTTTACCTATAATTTCTGTGTCATGCAAAGAAGGATAACCCGCTGTATAATAGACAGCCAATACATCCTTCTTCTTCTTCTCAAATAATTCAGTTAATCTATTTTTCATGATTTACTTCAATGCATTTTTTTTATTTTCTGAAATACAAATATTTTTTAACTCAATATTTACCCCACCTAATATATGTTTCTAAATCTTTATCTCCTCTTCCTGATAAATTTAAAACCACAACATCATCTTTATCAAATTGTAATTTATCTAAGGCAGCAATTGCATGAGCAGTTTCAATAGCAGGAATAATTCCTTCTGTTCTGCTCAACATGATGCCCGCCTGCATGGCTTCTTCATCTGTTATATTGATAAAACTGGCACGCTCCGTTTCAAAGAGGTGCGCATGTATAGGACCGATACCCGGGTAATCTAAGCCGGCAGAGATGGAATAAGGTTCTATAACTTGTCCATCTTGTGTTTGCATTAACAACGTTTTGCTTCCGTGTAAAATGCCTGGTTTACCGAGTGCAGTAGTTGCAGCCGACTCACCAGAATCTACACCATGCCCAGCTGCTTCAACACCAATCAATTGCACATGCTCATCTTGTAAGAAATGATAAAATGCTCCCATTGCATTACTGCCACCCCCTACACAAGCCACCACATAATCAGGAGTCGGATTACCTGTTTGATCAATCAATTGTGTTTTAATTTCTTGTGAAATAACAGATTGAAAACGCGCTACCATATCCGGATAAGGATGAGGCCCAACTACAGAGCCAATGATATAATGTGTGTCAGTTGGATTATTGATCCAATGACGCATTGCCTCGTTCGTTGCATCTTTTAAGATTTGATTACCACTGGTTGCTGGTACAACTCTTGCACCCAGAATGCGCATACGCTCCACATTGGGTTTTTGTCTTTCCATATCCAGTTTGCCCATATAAACTGTGCAATCCATTCCCATTAATGCACAAACAGTTGCTGTTGCTACGCCATGTTGCCCCGCTCCTGTTTCTGCAATAATTTTACTTTTACCTAAGGCTTTGGCTAATAAAATTTGTCCGATGGTATTATTGATTTTATGCGCCCCGGTGTGACAAAGATCTTCGCGCTTTAAATAAACAAGAGCTTGATAACGCTCAGATAAACGCTGTGCGAAATACAAGGGTGTTGGTCTACCCACAAACTCTTTTAAAAGATGTTGAAACTCTTCTTTAAAACTCTTTTGCTCTGTAATGGCAAGGTAATTCAATCGTAATTCTTCTACATTCGGATATAGCATTTCAGGAATGTATGCACCACCGAAATTTCCATAAAATCCGGATTCATCTACTGTATATTTCATTGCCTTGGGTTTATATAGTTTAATACTTGTTCTACTTTCACTTTATTTTTTATACCAGAAGTATCTTCTAATCCACTATTGAAATCCAATCCTGATAAAAACGGATGTTGAATTTGTAAAGCGTGATGCATATTTTCCGGTGTAAGCCCACCACTTAATAGAAAAGGTATTTTTGTTGTGTATAGATTTAATAACTGCCAATTAAAAGTTTGTCCATTACCACCACGTGCATTTCCTTTGGTATCAAACAATAGATAATCTGCTACACCTTGCCATGTGTTACAAATTGAAAAATCAAAGTTATCATCTACAGCTAATGCCTTTATTATTGAAAGATTTAAAGCTTTCAATTCTTTACCAAAGGATGGTTCCTCATCTCCATGCAATTGAATAGTTGATAATTGATGTTGTTTCGCCATCTTTTTTATTTCTTCCACTGATTCATTTACAAATACACCAACTCTTTTCTCAGTTGGAATCTCCCGAGCTATGTATCCGAAGTCTCCTACATAACGTTTCGATTCGCGGTAAAAAATAAAGCCATACCAATATACTCTATCATCCACAATAGCTTGCATGTTTTCCTTGTCTCTTAATCCGCAAATTTTAATCTTTAACGACATCTACAAAACTATTTTTGGTTGTAAAGAAGAAATCAACAGCTTAGCTGCCCATTCAGGTTTAGGTTGTTTCATAAAATATTCTCCCATTAAAAATCCTTCGAAACCTGCTTCTTTTAATTGTTTGATTGTATCAATATTATCAATACCACTTTCAGCAATTTTAATTTTATCCTTCGGAAGTAAAGACAATAATCGCATGGAATTTTCAATTGAAACTTCGAATGTTTTTAAGTTTCTGTTATTAATGCCCACCACATCTACATGGGTTAAATCAGATTTTTTAATTTCATCTGCATCGTGTACCTCCAGCAGAACTTCTAATTCGAGCGATTTAGCAAAGGCAGATAATTCCTTACTTTCTTGTTCAGATAAAATTGCGGCAATTAAAAGGATGACATCAGCACCAATCGATTTCGATTCAATGATTTGATACGGATCAATGATAAAATCTTTACGGAGTATCGGACAAAAATTAAACTTTCTAGCTGTTAATAAATCCTGATTACTGCCACCAAAAAATTCTGTGTCGGTTAAAATGCTAAGCGCAGCCGCACCTGCTTGCATATAACCAACTGATATTTTTTCAACCTGTGCATAGGGATTAATAAAACCTTTTGAAGGAGACTTTTTCTTAAACTCAGCGATGATCTGACTAGATCCTTCCCGCTTGAGATACTTTTTTAACGAGACTGTTTTACCGGGGAAATATAAACTCTTTTCCAGCAATTTTATTGGATATAATTCTTTTCGCTGAGCAACTTCCTCTTTCTTCTTCTCTACTATTTTTTCTAATATATTCATGGTTGTATGGTCAATAGTTTTTTAAATCTCTTATAGGCTTCTCCAGATCGTAATGCTTCTCTCGCTTGTTCTATGGCATCGTTGATGGATAGAGATGGCTTACACGTAATAAGCGCTTGTGCAGCATTAGCCACAACTACTGCATTTTGTTGTTCAGTTCCTTTTCCTTTTAACACATTCAAAAAAATGGTTGCTGCATCGGCCACGGTGTCGCCTCCTGCAATCTCATCCGGTTGAAGTAACGCACTCTTATAATATAAACTTTCCAATACTGATTCTCCCTTGTTGTCAAATACTTTAACAGCATCTGTGAGTGAAATCTCATCATACCCACCTAAACAATGTAAAACTGAGAATCGTTTATCTGTTTGTTGATAAAGGTATGCATATTGGCGAGCTAACTCTAAACTAAACACACCTACCATTTGATTAGGCGGCAATGCTGGATTAACCATCGGGCCTAACATATTAAAGAATGTTTTTACTCCTAATTCTTTACGAATGGGGGCAACCGTTTTCATAGCAGGATGAAACAACGGGGCGTGCATAAAAGCAATATTTACCTCCTCTATTTGTCTTTTTAACACATCTACATTATTGGTAAATGTATACCCAAAGTGTTCTAACATGTTTGAAGAACCACTCACCGATGACACCCCATAGTTACCATGCTTGGCAACAGGCTGACCACATGCTGCTACTACAAAAGAAGCAAGTGTAGAAATGTTAAAGGTATTTTTTCCATCGCCTCCCGTGCCACAAACATCTATAACAGGCTGATCCAATTCAACGCGCAAACATAACTCCAACATGGCATCTCTAAAACCGGCTAACTCTTCTACTGTTATGGTTCGCATCATGTAAACGGTAATGAAAGCCGCCATCTGACTTGCATTCAGTTTTCCCGAAGCAATTTGCAATAGCGTTTCATGCGCTTGTTGCTTACTGAGCTGCTTTTGTTCTAAAACCTGATTTAATATACTTTTCATTTCTTATTATGATTAATCCAGTTTTTGATCATTTGTCTTCCTTCCGGTGTCATAATAGATTCCGGATGAAACTGAACTCCTCTTACATCAAATTTCTTATGCCGCAAAGCCATGATGATGTTGGCCTCGTTGGTTGCAGTAACTTCTAACATGTCAGGGAAATTTTCATCACTCACTGCCCAGGAATGATAATGTGTTGCTTGAAATCTAGTGGAGACATGTTGAAACAATACTTCATCTTGCACGATAACTTTTGCTTGCGAAGTAACACCATGTAGAACATTTTTAATGTTATAAAGTTTAGCTCCGAAAACTTCTGCAATAGCCTGATGTCCTAAACAAACACCGAGTATACTTTTCTTATCAGCATACTGTTGAATCAATGGTTTTAAGATACCTACCTCATCCGGTATGCCCGGGCCGGGTGAAAGTAAAATTTTATCGTATTGACTAATATTTTCCAAGGCAATTTCATCATTGCGAAATACATCCGGTTTATATCCTAATTCACGGATGATATGCACTAGATTATACGTGAAAGAATCGTAGTTGTCAAAAACCAATATTTTCATTTTTATTACCATTAATGTGTTTAGCTAAATGTAACGCTTTGCGCAGTGCGCCTAACTTATTGTTTACTTCTTGTAATTCTGAGGCAGCATCGCTCTTGGCAACAACTCCGGCCCCTGCCTGATAATGCAACGTATTTTGTTTGCTTAAAAAGGTGCGAATCATAATCGCTTGGTTTACTGAATTATCCAAACCCATAAACCCGATTGCCCCGCCATAAAAACCTCGTGGTTCATTTTCAATTTGATTAATCAAATGCATGGCTTTGTGTTTAGGTGCACCTGATAAAGTTCCGGCTGGAAAAGTATCGAAAGCAATTTCAGTTGCAGATTGTTTGTCATCAATTTTACCACTCACTTTAGAGACCAGATGTATAACATGAGAATAAAATTGAACTTCCTTAAATACTTGTACCTGAACGTTATCAGCATGTCTACTTAAATCATTTCTCGCTAAATCAACCAACATAATGTGTTCGGCTGTCTCTTTCTCATCAGCAGCTAATCGCTCTGCAGCAGCTAAATCTTCTTTATCATTTCCGGTTCTTTTAAATGTTCCGGCAATGGGATAAATGGAGGCAACTTGGTTTTTAATTTGGATTTGTGCTTCCGGAGAGGAGCCGAATAATTTAAATGATCCGAAGTCGAAATAGAATAAGTATGGAGATGGATTTACAGAGCGTAAAGCGCGGTACACATTAAATTCATCTCCGGTAAAAGATTGTGAAAATTTGCGAGACAAAACAATTTGAAATACGTCTCCTCTAAAACAATGTTTCTTGCCTTGCTCTACCCTTTCTAAAAAAGTTGCATCGCTTACGTTTTGTTTCTCTTCATCTCTGGTTTGAAATTGATAGGCAGGTAAATTAGTAAACGAAATTATACTTTGTATTTCATCTAGTTTCTCTTCTACATTTTCCTTTTCATTGGGTGTGAAATAGTAAAGCGTTATTATGTTATAAAAATGGTCGAAGGTGAGAACGTAATGAAAAAACTGATACACCATATCTGGAATCTCTTCCGTTCTACTCTCTACAGGAACTTTCTCTAAGTACTTCACTACATTGTAAGCCGTATACCCAAAAACACCCGCGGGTATTTTTTCTTTATTTTTTACAGATTCATCGAGTTGGTAGGTGTGAAGAAATTCATCGAATTGTTTGCTTAGTTTTTCTACTTTGAAAGTTTTTGACTGACTCTGCTTTACTTCTATTTGATGTTGGCTCACTTTAAAACTGGCGAAAGGTTTACAACATACCAACGACATGCTGTTTTCTTGGCCGTGGTAATCGGAACTTTCTAACAAAATACTACCAGCAAATACATCGCGTAATTTCAAATAGAGATTAACCGGTGTGAGGGTATCGGCTAAAATCTGTCGGCTGGCTACATATAATTTTCTTTTCTCCATATCATTAAAATAAAAAAGCCTGCTCCGGGTATCGGAACAGGCCTTTGACATTTAGTTCAATCTAACGTTAGCCAATAGCAATGCACCGATCAGGAATTGATCTGTGCCACCACCAAGCTATGTTAGTATGATTCAACATATATTATTCAGCTTTTTTTCTTGCTGTTTTCTTTGGTTTTGCTTCCACAGCAGGTTTTGCCCCTACTTTTACAGAAGCTACTCTTTTTAATCTTGCTTTAATGGACTTACGGTTTCTTGAGTTACCGTACGAACCAATGGTTCTTTTTCCTTTTGTTGATTTTTTATCTCCTTTTCCCATGATTTAAAAATTCTGTAGCAAGTATAGTAAGCTTAGTTGAAAATACAAAATTGATTTTTAAGTCTACCATATTCTGATGCGGGCTTCGGGTGCTTTAAACATGGCCTGGCCGGGTTGTGTGGCAAATGCTTGGTGGTAACCATCGCAGTTTTGTAAAGACTTGTTTACACGCATAAACGGACTGCTGTGCATATCGGTTACCATTGTGTATTGTGCACCAGTTTTTGGTGAATAGCTTCGCCATGCCGAAGCATAGGCAATAAAAAAGTATTGCTCGGGTTTTATACGGCCGGTATCTCCATCCTTTCTCTCCGGATAATCCCTGTAATAACGCTGCATGGCATTATAAGCAAGATCTAAACCGGCCAGGTCGGCCATATTTTCTTGTAAAGTTTTCGATAACGTTTTATTGCTTTCATTTCCTTTTGTTGCTTGAGTAAACTCGATATCAACAGCTTTAGCCAAATTTGTTAGGTAATTTTGCTCTGCACTGTTCAGCCAGGTTTGTTGTGCACCATTGGCACTGTATTGAAACCCAACAAAATCGAATGCGTGGCAAAACTCGTGAGCTATACAAGTTCCAATGGCTCCGTAATTCCATGCGTTGTTGCCTCTTTTATAATAGAATGGTTCTTGCAAAAGTGCAGCCGGAATTACAATTTCGTTTCGTTGCCTGTCGTAAAAGGCATTTATGGTTTGTGGGGTTACCGTCCATGTTTCTGGGTTGATAGGTTGGTTAACTGTAGCCCATTTTTTTTTAATAAGATAAGATTTTACCAGCATTACATTTTCTAAGTATGAGGCCGAAGAGTCTGTTTTAAAAGCAAGGCCTACGTAATCCTGATAGGTTTCGGGATACGCGAGTTTGAGTTTTATGTTTTTTAGCTTATGTAAAGCATGAAGCTTGGAACTGTCGGAAAGCCAGGTAACCAGTTTAATTTTTTCTGCCAGCGTAAACCGTATGTTTTCTGCCATTTCTGATAGATAGGCTTTATCCGCAGGATTTATTTGATTTTTAACATATAGCTGAGCGATAGCATCGCCTAGAAACGCATTAGCATGTGCCAGTACAAGTTGCGAACGCGTTCTTACTTTACTTTTACCAGTTAACGTTTGTGTATAAAATTGTTCGTGTAGTGTGGCGTATTTTTGTGGGAGATAGGGCGCAGCTTTTCTTAACCATGCGGTATAAAAATAGGCCTTACATTCATCGAGCGATACCTTAGAAAAATAAACGCTGCAAAAAGTAAGATATGCCCATTCGCTACACAACAAGGTATCAGATTTAATTCCAGCCTGCTCAAAAAAAGTAGTGCCATCTATAAATTGTAAAAAAGAAGTTAATTCATTTTTGTGTATGCGTTTATACTCTGCGCTAGTGTTTACAGATTTTGATTTGCTGATTTTACCTTTCGCTAATTCAACTTCAATTTTTAATGCAACCGCAGCAAAGTTTTCGGCCTTGGCTTTCTCTACACCATCGGCCATTAACAAATTAACCAAGTAAGCAAAGTAAGCCGAACGTATGTTTTTAGCTGGTGCATCTTGCGTTAACAAATAGTAATCAGGTAAACCTAAAGGTGCGCTTTTTAAATAAAGGGCCGCTTTAGTTGGTTGGGCAATATCCGGTAATACGCTTAACTCAAAAAACAAATTACCTCCCGTTATTACGTCATCTACCACAATGCGCTGTATGTTGTTCTTACTTGTTAAACCAAAAATTCTGTTTTTTACTTCTGTTAGATAGGCTGGCGCAACTATTGATGCATTTCCAGCTTGTATCCCCGACTGAAAAAATTGAAATACTTTCTGCGCATCGGAACCTGCCGGGCTTTGGCCCGATCCGCCTGCCTGGCTGATTACGTTTAGCAATACAGAATCGGTATTGGCTTGCAATTCTAAAAAGCGGTCGGTTGCTACTTGCGAACTAAGCACGTTCATCTTACTTATCCATTTACCATTTACGAAATGATAAAAGTCGGTAGTGGGAGAAATGGCAGAATCAATTGCATGTACATCCCACTCGTTTTGGTGATTTATTTGTTCGGTTTTTGTTTGACAAGAAAGGAATACAAACAACAAAAAGTTAAACAAAAGAAAAAACTGAAAAGTATTTCGCATAAATAATGAATCGGCTTTCCAAAAACCGCCAAACCAAATTACATTTAACTTGTTATTGCAAAAAAAGGAGTTTATGGCCAGAATAAAAATCGAAGTTATTGAAGTGTTGAGAAAAACAGCTCAAGTTCTACAAGAAACTCAACACTATCAGTGGGGACACATGGGCGCATGCAATTGTGGGTTTTTGGCACAACAAATCACTAACCTGAGCAAAGCGGAAATTCACACGCAAGCTATGCAAGGACATGGTGATTGGTCTGAACAACTCAACGATTATTGCCCAACTTCAGGCTACCTTTTCGATGATTTGATTAGCAAAATGATTGATTTCGGTTTTGACAGAGATGATCTCGTTCATTTAGAAAGACTTTCGGATGCTACCGTTTTGCGTAAACTTCCGCTTAACCAACGAAATCTATCGTATAACAAAAAAGCTGATGTTGTTTTATACCTTAACACATGGGCTACCTTACTGGAGGAACAATTAGTAGAAAGATTACAATTGCCTAACCTCGTTTCAACGCTAAACCGAGAAACAGTTTTAGTGTAATCAAAATAAGAATCCTAATCGCAAATACACGAGATTTCCATCGCCACCGTGAGCGAATTCTGTGCTGATAACTGTAATACCGAAAGGTGTTAACCATAAACCAGCGCCAATACCTTGATGCCATTTTTCTGATTTACCATCGGTAACACTGGTATCTCTGCCGTTTTCATCTTCGTACCAAACGCGACCCGTGTCGTAAAAACCATGAATACCAAAACTTGCCGGAAAAAGATAAGACCGGAAGTTGGCGATTTTTATCCTTGCTTCGAAGTTGGAATAGATTTTTGAATCGCCATAAAACCTTGTTTTTCTATAGCCACGCAATTCTGTTTTGCCATCCAGAATTTGCGCATTGTACACATCGTACGTTCCGGTATTTAAACCACCTCCTACTCGCCAGGCAAAAGTAGTGCGCGAATTTTTTCTGAACGATTGATAAAGAGAAACTGTAAAATCTGTAGCGGTAAAATTGGCTGCATCTTTATCGAAACCAAGCATCAATCTGTTTTGTACCAAAGCACGAATCCCTCTCGATGGATTTACTTTGTTATCTACCTGATCAACGCCTAGTGCTAAAATTGCACCTCCAAAGTTTTTAATGTTTTCAAAAAAACCTTCGGGTTGGGTGGCTCCAAACTCTGCAATGTATCGATTGTTACGTGTTGGTTTATCAATCTCAGCTCTTTGGTAAATCAAACCCATTTGCCAAAAACCGAAACTTCCCAAACGATGTTGTAATTTCAATTGGGTAAACAATTCCTCTGTGCGTATGCGATAAAAATCGATGGGTCTTTCTAAATCCAAATCCGGACGTTCATCAATCTCACGATCAAACTTCGTTTCATTTCCCCAACCGAAAAAGTTATTGATGAAGTTGGGTGCTTTTAAATCTGCATCTATCAATAAAGAAAATTTTCCTACTACATCTGTAAAGCGACCATCGTATTTAAAGTTATACGACTCCGTTAATAAAGCATGAGATGCTAAGAAAAGATGTTGTGCTTTGTAAGGTGTTTTTCTAAAGCCATGGGTAGTGGCCAAAAATCCTCCTCCTATAAATAAGCCATCATCAAAATTAAAATTACCATACAATAAAGGAGCTAATCGCGGATATTGAAAAGCTTTTCTGTTGTATTCATTTACAATTGGATTAACAGACAAGCGATTTCTATACTTAGCATATTTATCTATTGAAATTCCATTTTTTAAATCGTACAAATAAACCATTTCTCTTGATGTATTATGTAGTGTGTCATTTCCATAGCCTCCAATAACTCTAAATTTTATTTTACTCTTACCTCCTGAAAATTGAAACACATCATCACCTCCCCTGCCATACAAACGCACTTCATGGGTTTCATTAGCTGAAATGTTTCGATGATATAGTTTATCGGATACTTTTCCTTTTTTCGATATTTTATATATCTGAACGTTGGCATCTCCTTTTTCCTTTATATCAATCTTAAATAATTCTCGCTTATCGGATGAAGGAATATCTATTTCTCTGGCCAAATACTGGTAATGCTCACTGGCGTATTGATTGAGTTGATTACGTCTTGCTTTAATTTTACTCGCAATTTCATCAGCATGCAAGGCATATACTTCTTTTGGAAAGAATAACATTGCACTATCTATAGCAGCATCCGTTACATGTTCCTGCAAATATTTTGCTTCTTTCAACCATTCTTCCAACGACAATTCATTTAAAAAAGAACGATCGAAATAACGTGCATTAAACATAAAGCCGGGTGTCCATCTAACGTGGTGGTTAAAACCTTCGAACTTAGGCAAAGCCCATCTCCGGCTCCACACTTTAGCTAACATGCCATCGCTTACGAAATACGCTTGGTCTCTATCGCGCGGAATAGGCCTGTACGTTGTTTTATCTTTTAATTTAAAACTTGCCCAACGCCATTGGTCATCGTGTCTGTCCCAATCACCAATCATTAAATCGAATAATCTGTTACGAGCAACAAAAGATTGATCAATATATACATCGTTATCTTGTTGCAGAGCTGTTAACACTTTGTCTGTGGCTATAATTTTTTTGGTATAACCAAAATTTGCTTTTGCACTTCCATCTCCTGCAGGTCGTTCTTCAAAAAGGGCTAATGTATTGGCAAATTCAGTTTGATAGTTACCTAAAGCTGTATCAGCAGGTATGTATACTAATTCGGGTTGTGTATAATAAATACCGGCTGCTTTTGAGATAGGCGGAATGGTTAACGCTGCATAAGGATGGGAAGCAGAAATTTGATCTTGTACTAAATCTTGTGCAAACGTTTTTCTTAAAATGTCTGGCACCGCTTTCTCCGGATATTTTTCTACCGAACGTAAGGTATACTCTTTACCTTTTTTATCTTCAAGCCGTAGGCTTAACGTTTGCATACCTCCACCCTTTTGCAAAATTTTTAATCCACCTTCTTTATTTCTAATATCAATTGGATAAACAGTAACAGGTTGCTTCCAAACTTCCCTGTAATTTTTTCCTAGCCAAAAATCATGTTTATTTCGGTAACGCTGGCTGGCACTTATATTAATCGCTTGCTCGAAATTAATTGGATTTGAAAAAGATAGATTAGTCTTACTTTGAGTTAATGGGATTTCAACACGATGTACTGGATTTGATTTATTCACCTCCCAAAATTGAATCACACTTTTGTTATCAGAGAAATCGAGTGTTACAAAACCATGCTGATCAGAAACAAAAACCGCTTCTTTCTTTTTTCTAACATATGTTGATTTTACTCCAGAGCCACTCGTGATGTAATGAACCTGATCTTTTACAGCGTGTTGCAAAACATGTTCATGTCCATTTACATATACTGAGCCCGGATAATTTTTAAGCAAGTTGTGCATGCTTTGTTGGTATTGGCGGGCAAGAGGATGTGCCAAATCTTGAATGTTGCCAAAATATTTTCTGTAGGTAGGATAAATAGAACCCACAACAGGCAAAGGAAGATATAATTGTTTATGAATGCTTCGCAACGGAAAAATATGCGCTTCTAGCGGAAACACACCACCGTGCTCAGAGTATGATAAGATAGGATGATGGGCTACAACAATTTTTTGTTTCTCAGCATGTTTTTCAAACAACGATTGCAACATTAACAAAACATCTGTTGGTTTCTTACACTCGCAGGAACTGTCATCTCCGATTGGTTTATCCCACGGATGCAAAAACCATTGCGAATCGATAACAAAAACTACAACATGCTGAGACACTTCTACTATTTCCGGACCCGGACATGCATTTCCGGGTAGCAATTGCAAACCAGGAATTTTTAATGAATCTAAAAATGCTTGTTGATTAAGAATGTGTTGCTTACCTCCGGCCTTTCCATTTTGCCAATCGTGGTTACCCGGAACAAAAAGAATGGGTGTGTTAAAGTTTTTAACTAACTCAATTTGCTCTCTCAAAATTAGTTCTGCTTCCTTTCTTTTCGGATGCGAAACATCAGGCATACCAACCGGATAAATGTTATCGCCTAAAAAGAAACTAGCAGATGGAATCAGCGTTGTGTGTTGATGGGATACTAAATTATGTAAGCCATTCGTTTTTACTGTGGCTAATCCGGCATCGCCAATAAATAAAATGCGCACCGGCTTTTCTTGCGCCTGTACCAAAGAATAGAAAAGTAAAAAAAACAACAGTACAAACAATCGCATAGGCGCAATAAGGTTGGATAATCAGGAATACGCAATAAACGCAGGTAAAAACAATTTCGTTCTAATTTATTAAGATAGTCGTAAACCAATTTTAAAAAATTGTAGTTTTACAGGTATTGAAGTATGAAAAGTAGCTTAATCGAACAGGCACAAGCATTTGCAGAAGATAAACTCAGGAATTTACCTGAGCACTTCGTATACCACAACCTGGAACATACGCAAGAAGTTGTATACGCTGCTAACCTAATTGGCAAGGCCAGTAATCTTACCCCCGACCAACTCGAAACCGTTGCTGTAGCGGCTTGGCTACACGATGTTGGGTATGTAAACTGCTGCGAAAACCACGAAAAATTATCGGCTGATGAAGCGGTTGAACTTCTAAAAAATTGGGGAGCTACCGAAAGTAAAATAGAAGAAGTAAAGAGAACTATTCTTGCTACCACCATGCCTCAAAAACCCGTTGATATTTTAGGAATGGTTTTATGCGATGCCGATTTGTATCACCTATCTCAACCCGGTTTAGAGACATGTGGCGTAAAGCTTCGCCAGGAATTTGAGACCATCAAAGGAATGAAATTTAATACTGATGAAGAATGGATTCAGTTTAATTTAAATTTTTTGCGCGCGCACGAATACTTTACGGAGTATGGCAAAATGATTTTACATGAAGGAAAAAAGCAAAACATTAAAAAACTAAAGAAGAAATTAAAGTCGGATGATTTAGAAGAATCCGATGAGCACTTACAGAGTAAACATAAACTCGAAAAGAAAATTGAAAAACTAAAAGCGAAACTCGAAAAAAGCAATAGACCCGAACGCGGTATCGAAACCATGTTTCGCACAACATCAGAAAATCATGTTACGCTATCCGGCATGGCCGATACCAAAGCCAACATCATGATTTCTATCAACACCATTATTTTATCTATAATCGTTTCCGTTTTATTTAGAAAGATAACCGAGTATCCGCATTTATTGGCTCCAACTATTTTACTGGTGATCACCTGTTTGGTAACCATTGTATTGGCCATTTTAGCCACACGCCCTAACATCGCTAGCGGAAAATTTACAAAAGAAGATATTGAAAGAAAGAAAACCAATCTGCTCTTCTTCGGGAATTTTCATAACATGGAGTTGAAAGATTACGAATGGGGTATGCGCGAGATGATGAAAGATTATGAATACTTGTATGGTAGTATGATTAAAGACATTTACTTTTTGGGCAAAGTGTTAGCACGTAAATATAAATTTCTGCGTTTGTCGTACACCGTATTTATGTTTGGCTTTGTAGCTTCTGTTTTAGGCTTTTTACTGATGATGCTTTTGTATTATCAACCTTATCAAATTCAGGCACTATTCAGTTTTTAACTTTCAAATTACTCTTTCCATTGATTAGCCCTTTTGTTTTCAGCAGCGAATTGAACTGTTGTTTCAATTCTTTTTTCTCTGGTTTCTGTTTTTTTAGCACTGATAATCCATTGGTAAATACCTTTTTTTATGCCAGGCGGAAATGCCTCGAAATACTCGTTAGCTTTTCTGTTTTTATCTAATGCTGTTTTTAAATCTTCGGGCATAATCAACTCTTCAATTTCATTTAAAATATCCCAGCTCCCATCTTTTTTTGCCTGTTCAATTTTTCGCAATCCTGCTTTTTGTATTCTTCCTTCGGCTAGCAAACGTTTTACTTTTTCTTTATTTATTTTACTCCACACACTTTTAGGTTTACGTTGTGCGAAAAATAAGTAATAACTTTCTGCATCTCGTTTATTGGGTTTGCTATCAATCCAACCAAAACACAAGGCTTCATCTATAGCATCCTGTAAAGTAATGCAAGGTGTTTTCGAATTTTTCTTAAAAAGAATTAACCAAACAAATTCTTTCAGGTTATGATTTTCTGCTAACCACTTATGCCAGGCAGCTAAGTCTTTTGCATAGAAACTATTGCTTTCTTGTATAGGGTTAGCCATGAGCGTTAATCTGCAATTGCGTAAACTTTTACTGGTTTGCCTATGCCTTTTAAAGGTTCTTCACCTAAACAGTTTAATTTAATTTTACCGGGTTGAATTAAACCGTATACAGCTTCAGAGAGTAAAATATCGCTTCGGTATTTTTTGGTAAGTTGCTCTAACCTGCTGGCAATAATTACAGGAGAACCACTGATCGAAAATTGTTTTCTATTCTCGTTTCCAATATTACCGGATACTATTTCGCCACTGTGCATACCGATACCATATTTAGTAACCGGAATTTCTCCATCGGCAATTAATTGTTCTACTTTTTTTCTGATGGCTAAACTCGCCTGAAAGGCCATATCGGCATGTAATGCATTTTCAACAGGCGAACCAAAACATGCCATTACACCATCGCCTAAAATCTGCAATACAACACCTTGATGTTGATTAATGATTCCGATTATGGGCGATAAAAATTTATTCTGATAATCGATTACTTCATCGGATGTGTGGGTATCAGCAAATTCTGTAAAATTCCTGATGTCTAAAAACATCACAGTTGCTTCTAATCGTTTGGTAGCACCTTTATCTTTGATTAAAGATTGGCTAACCTCTCTCGAAACTTGTTGGTTAAATAAATTCGCTAATTCATCTTTAGCCTTGTTAGAATCAAACGAAGATTGAATTCTGTTTTTTAATTCTCGCGCCACAAAACCGGCAGCGGCACTCGATAATACCAATAATATTCCCCGTATGTAATACGAATTTTCAGGAGATGTAGGAATATAGGCAGCTTGTGGTGTTACATACTCGAAACCGAAATACACAATTAATCCAAATTGTATGGCAGCTATGGCACCGGTAAAAATACTGATAGAAAATTCGAGATGTAAAATAGATAAGATGATGAACACATAATAAATAGCCAGAATTGGCGATTCGATAATGGCGAGCATTTCATAACCAAAAACCATTTGAACCAAAATCAAACTCGGAAAAGTAACTTCAATAAAACTATGAATCATTTTAAAGGAGTCTGAAACTGTTTGTTGCGCCTTTAATTTTCGTTTTAAAAATTGTAAGATAATTGCTTCGTAAGCAACCATTATCAGCAACCACAATATGGTAAAGAAATAAACTTGCGCTCCGCCATAAAATTGCGCAACAGAAATATCGATGATGAAAAAATTAACTATTACAATAGCAACACCTGCCAACAATATAGATACCATAAGGTAACTGCGTTGGTATTCGCTTTTCACAGTTTCCAGATCGATAGATTCCAATAAACCCAGGTTTCTGTATCGGAACAAATTCTTTTTTAGTAGAGTCGAAGCGATAAATAAATTATTTTAGTCTTGAAGTATGTAAACCCAACAATCTTTTGGCAAGTTCCCTTGGTTAGGAAAAACCAACCAGTTTTTTAAGTGAGCTTCTCTTACAAATCCCGATTTCTCTAAAACTTTACAAGAAATTGTATGCTCACAATCTACATACGTTCCTATTCTGAAAATGTTTTTTACCTTTTTTAATTGATGGGTTACCGCCATGCAAGCTTCGGTAGCAAAACCTTTACCCCAATGTTGTTCGCTTAACACATAGCCAAATTGAATTTTACCATTTTCGTTTATAATGCCATAAGCGCCAACCAAACGGTTGTTTTCCTTTAGTCTTATGCTGTAGGAATAATCTAAGCCGAGGTTCCAGGCTTTAACAGCATATTGTAGAAAATAATGTGTGTCGGTTATTTTTTGATGTGTTGGCCAACTTAAATATTTAGTACAAACTAATTTACTGGCATAACTATAAAAAATTTCTTCTGCATCTTCGTACCTTAGTCTGGTAAAAATCAAACGCTCGGATTGAAAACTAACGGGTAAGTCTAATTTATTCATAAGAAACATGCCTAAAACAAACAATATCGTACACGAATATTATAAAAAACAGTTCGAAGATTATACTGTTATCGTAAGATTAAATCCTATCCACCATGCCGGTACGGAATTAACAATTCCTAAACACGGTGAAGTTTCGTGGCGAGAGCTAACTTTCGATGAAGAAATAAAGGAAGATTTAGCAACTGATGGATTTGAGCTTTGCAATCCATTCGAATTTAACTTATATGCAGCCGGATTAATGAATATGAAAGAGTAAGAAAAGAATTTACTAACCTCAACTCCCTATGCTTCTACGTAAAGTAACATTCGCTGTGTTTTGTGTTTTGTTAAACCTCGAATCTATTGCGCAAAAAAACGTTGTACCGGTTACGCAATCTGAATTAACAAAAATTGCTTTACCCGCAGGCGCAAAACAAGATAAACGTGTTTTTCCGACTGCAGCTGCCCAAACTGCTTTAGAACTAGAAGCACAAGAACATGGCATTGTGTTAGAAAATAGTCCGGAAATTTTAACCATACCCACCACCAATAAACAAGCCGAACAAGAAATACTAAACAACCTCAACAATGCTGGGTTTGCCAAAGTAACTTTACCCGATGAAACAGATTACTTTTTGTTGAATCATATTTCCGGTGTTTTTATGGTTTACATGAATACCAGCAGAAATGAAACGCTGGTATATATAACCCGAGTAAGAAGTGTACCGAATGGGCTATTGCCGGTAAATGAAATAAATACTTCCAACCCAACTCGTATAAATACGCAGGCTGAAATCAGTAAAAATGAAAGTATAAAAGAACCAACAGAGGTAAAAAAAGAAAGTGTAATACAACCAGAAAACAATAACACATCTACTAAAACTACAAATACCTATTCTGATGGTTATTATTTTGTTACAACTACTTTCGATGATGGTTGGATAGCTAACGTACAACCCGATTTTATCAGCGTTAAAAAAGAAGGAGTTGATGTTAAATTGATCTATCCGGAAAATTATCCTGATAATCTGCAAGGCGATATTTCAGATTTTTTTTGGAATAGATGGGTAGTTCCTTACTATCGTATACAAAACGCTCAAAAATTAGATGAAGGTTTTTCTTACTTAAAAATTAATTTCATTGAAGGAAATGCTATTGAAACGGCTACTCAAAAATCAGTTTACATTGGTATATCTGTTATCGTTAAAAATGGAATTTGTAAACCCATTTTAGCAGTAGCTCCCACTCGCGAAATTTTTTATCAATATTTTAAAGAACCTGAAGGCTTACAGAACATGTTAAACTATAACAAGTTTGCAGTTTCTGCTAATGATTTGGTTGGCGAGTGGACAGAATCTAGCAGTGCAGGTGTAAATCTGTATAACGTATATACGGGCGGTTATGCAGGCATGAACTATGCAAGTTCAACCGATTATTTTACGTTTAACAAAGACGGAACGTATAGTAGCAAACACGCTGGCGCATCTAGCGTTTATGGCACAACTACAACGTATAACCAAAAATATACAGGCAAGGCTACTGTTAGCAATTGGGGTTTGATAATAACTAACCGATTTAAAAATGCTACCGAAGATTATTGGGCACAATTTGAAGTAATAAAAGGTGGAAGAATATTACACTTACAAAACAAAGAATATTCAGGAAATACCTATCATTTGATAAAAATTAAGTAATAATCTTAAACAAAACTGTATTTCGATAAAAGGCATAAGATTATTTATGCCTTGCATTTGTATGGCACATTATATTAAGTAGTAAATTAGGATGTAAATTACTCCCCTATGAAAAACCTACTCGTTATTTTCATTGTACTATTTACCCATGCCTCTGCGTGGTGTGCTGTAAGAACGGTAAGCAACAACCCAACCCGACCAGCGCAATTCAGCACAATAGATGCTGCCATGACAGCCTCAGCCGCTGGCGATACCATTTATGTGTTGGGGTCGCCTTTTGCTTATCCATCCATTACAATTTCTAAACGATTGGTTTTAATTGGATCAGGCTACAATCCGAATAATCAATATGGCCAAGCCACCACAATTTCCTCTATTACTTTTTTTCGCGATGCGGGCGTAAACAATCCAAGTGGTTCTGTGATAACCGGATTTAACGTTACTTCTACTATTATTCTATCATCAAGTTCTTTAGCAGCAACAAATAACGTTCGGCTATTTAGAAACAGACTTTCTACTTTGATTCTATATGCCGGATCATTTTTTTGCGATGGTTGGTTAATTTATAACAACGTTATTTCTAGTTATATAGATGGTGGTGCTAACTCCAGAACTTCTCCTTCTGCTACCAATATTTTAATAGCCAATAATATATTAGACGATTTATATATTTATCGTTTTAACAGCAACACGATATTAGTCGATCATAACCTTTTCTTAGGCGATGGATCTTCCGGTAACATCTGGAATACATATAACGCTATTTTCACAAATAACATTTTTGTAAGAACTTCTGGAACTATTTATGCAGCCAGCACAGCAGGTCCAGTTTTTTGTACGTTTAACAACAACTTATCGAACCAAACAACCATAAGTGCAGCAGGCAGTTTTTCGCCAACAAATGATTTTATTGCTACCTTTTTAGGAGCGGGTGGTGGCAGCAACACAGGAGGTGGTAATTTCATTGGTGTAGATCCTCTCTTTGAAAGTGTAAGCAATTTAAATGCTTACGTAAATAACGCTAACTACAGGCTTCGTTCAACTTCTATCTACCGCAATGCAGGTACAGATAATACCGATTTGGGTATTTATGGTGGAGCGTATCCCTTTCCATCAGGTGGTACACCCGGTAGCATTTACGACACAAGCCCCATGCCTCCTATACCACAAATTTCTGAACTGAATATTCAGAATGCTACTGTGCCTGTTAATGGTACGCTTAATGTTAATGTTAAAGCACGCATCAACAATTAAGGTTGAGTGTATGCGTAGTTTTTTTCTTTTTGTTTTATGCTTTGCATGCTTCGGTAATTTGCTGGCGCAACAAATTACAGGTGCAGAGTATTTTATAGATAACGATCCGGGTATTGGTAATGGAACACCCGTATCTATAACTCCCGGCACAAGTATAAATTCAAATTTTACGATCAATACAACAGCGTTAACAAGCGGTTTTCACACACTAGGCGTTCGCACAAAACAATCGCCTAATAATGTATGGAGTATTACCACAGTACAAGCCTTTTACATCGTTCCGCCAAATACGTTACTAAACGCTACTCTCCTTACGGAAGCCGAGTGGTTTATCGATAACGATCCCGGATTTGGTAACGCCACGAACATTCCGTTTACAGCTGCTAATTCCATCAACCTAAATTTTACTGTTCCTACCAATGCGTTAACCCCCGGATTTCACAATTTGTATGTGCGAACAAAAGATAATAACAACCGCTGGGCAATCGATCACATTCAAACTTTTTATTCGTTACCCCCAACACCGGCAGTGTTTACAGAAACTTTAGTGGCAGCTGAATATTTCTTTAACACAGATCCTGGCCAAGGAAACGGAACTCCGCTTACCATTACGGCAAATGCCAACCAAAACAATACCTTTTTAATACCAGTAACAAGTTTACCCGTTGGATTCAACAGATTGTATGTACGGTATAAAAACAATACTGTACCTGCCCGTTGGAGCTTACCCCACGTACAAACTTTTTATGTAACCAACTTAGCCAACTTACCTACTAAAAACATAACTGAACTTGAATATTATATTGACACAGATCCCGGATTTAACAACGCTACTCCTATTACCATTGTTCCTGCCGGTACTATTGATCAGAACGTTGCCATCGACTTAACTGCTGTGCCAACAGGCAATCATCTATTATCTGTGCGAGCAAAAGACAACGAAGGCTTTTGGAGTGAAGTGGTTTCAGAACCTTTCACCATATCGGCTTGTATACCGCCTGCGCAACCAACAGTGGCTAACCAAACCCGCTGTGGCGAAGGAACCGTAACCTTTACAGCCAGTGGTGCAGGGGCCAACCAGGTGTACGGATGGTATGCCGATGCCTTAACCAATACCCCCCTTTTTAGTGGCGACACCTATACTACACCGTTACTTACAGCCAATGAAGATTATTTCGTTAGCATATTCGACAACTCCACAAGTTGCGAAAGCGCAAGACGACAAGTTACAGCCACACTAACATTACTGGCCAAACCTACTATTTCGCCAAGTGGCTCAATTTCAATTTGCGAAGGAAGTTCCATATTCTTAACGGCACCACAAGGGTTTAGCCAATACCAATGGTCTAATGGTGCTAATGCCTCGCAAATATTGGTTACAACAACGGGCAACTATACGGTTCAGACGGGAGACGGCACGTGTTTAAGTCAGGCCAGCGATCCGGTTACAGTAACAGTAACACCTGCACCAACTAAACCAATAATTACGGTTACAGGTAATACAACTATCTGTGGCAGCGGATCGGTAGAACTTTCGGGCCCGGCAGGCTTTCAATATTTGTGGTCGACTGGAGCTACCTCACAAACTATTACTGTTAATCAAACATCTGTTATTTTTTTAACCGTTCGTACGGCATCTAATTGTCCAAGCTTTCCGTCTGATCCGATAGTTGTTACTGTATTACAACCACCATGCGGAGGAACCAATCAACCTCCTGTATTTAACAACACGCCAGCATCTACAACTATCGAAGGAAAAGTTTCACTTGATTTAACCGAACGCATCAGCGACCCTGATAACAATCTTGATTTTTCAACACTGCGGCTCGTTAATGCACTCACAACACGTGGGGCTCCGGCTTCTATCAGCACAGATTTTGAATTGATTATCGATTATGATAATCTCCCCTTTACCGGAACAGATCGTGTGGTAATCGAAGTTTGCGATTTGAGCGGAGCATGTATCCAACAAATACTCGATATTGAAGTAGTGGGCGCCTTGGAAATTTTTAACGGACTTAGCCCCAATGGAGATGGCATCAACGATATCTTCTTATTAAAATACATTGATGTAGTTGAAGGCGCAGCAAAAAACAAAGTGAACATTTTTAACAGGTGGGGCGATTTGGTTTTCGATGTAAAAGATTATAACAATACCGATCGGGTGTTTAAAGGAGAAAGCAACAGCGGCAGAGAATTACCCAGCGGCACATACTTCTACACCATCGAGTTTGAAAGCGGACTGCAATCTATTAAGGGCTACATTACATTGATCCGATGAAAAAAATAATTCTTCTTCTATTAACCCTTACCCACTTTATCTGCTTTGCGCAGCAAGATCCCTTGTATACGCAATACATTAACAATCCGTTTATCGTTAATGCTGCCGTTGCCGGATTACATAATAATTTCAACGGAAATATTTCGTATCGCTCGCAATGGCAAGGCTTTGATGGCGCACCCGAAACATGGCTTTTCAGCGGAAGCTTTTCTTTGAAACCCGATAAAATGGGTGCTGGCCTGAATGTAATGAGAGACCGTATCGGCACCAGTAACACTACCGATGTGCAAGCTGCTTTTTCCTACGCTATTTCTATCGCTAAAAACAAGAAGTTACATTTTGGTATGCAAGCAGGCTTTGTAAATTTTAAAAGCGATTTCTCTTCTTTAAACATTGCACCCAACGATCCCTTCTTTCAGGAAAACATAAGTGAAATGAAACCCAGCCTTGGCGCAGGGGTATTGCTAACTGCCGATAGTTGGATACTCGGATTTTCTGCCCCGCGCATGATGCGCGTAACTTCTCAAATAGATGAAACAACAACTGCATTGTTTAACCAACAATTTTTCTTTCATGGTGCTTACGTGTTAGAAATCGCGCCCCGGTATAAAGTAAAACCATTTACGTTGGTAAGGCTGGCGCCAAAAACAAAAGCATCTTTCGATATAGGCGCAACAGTAATTGGAGTAGATAAATACGGAGTAGGATTGTTTACCAGAAACTTTCACACAGCGGGCCTCAATACTTTGCTAAACGTAAGCGATGCTATTCGTGTGGGCTATGTATTTGAAGTTCCGATAAGAAAAATAGCATCTCAATCTTTTGTTACCCACGAATTTACGTTGATTCTGCGCGCTAAAGCCCTGCGTTTTCATGATATAGAATCGATAAACGATTTTTAAGATTTATACTTATCAATCAAATTTATTTCTACCTTTGCAACGCAAGTCGGCACGACCAGCTCCTGCTGAACTCCCCCAGGACCGGAAGGTAGCAAGGGTAGGCGGTTGTAGCGGTGCGATGTTGGCTTGCATCTTTTTTTTATAGCGATAATCTTTCGCAAAGCATAAATTAATCTTATCCATCAACTAGTATTTCATAAATTTGCGGTAAATCCACTACCCCAATATTGATATGAAATTTTTTATCGACACAGCCAACCTCAACGAAATTAAAGAAGCTTACGACTTAGGTGTTTTAGATGGTGTTACCACCAACCCATCTCTAATGGCCAAAGAAGGCATAAAAGGACATGATAACATTAAAGCGCATTACAAAGCCATCTGTAACATTGTAGATAACAACGTAAGTGCCGAAGTAATTGCTACCGATTTAGAAGGGATGATAAAGGAAGGCTATGAGCTGGCAAAAATTGATGATAAGATTGTGGTGAAAGTGCCGATGATAAAAGATGGTATCAAAGCGATTAAAAAATTTAATAGCGAAGGCATCAGAACAAATTGTACGTTGGTGTTCTCTCCGGGGCAGGCCATATTAGCTGCCAAAGCTGGAGCGAGTTATTTATCTCCATTCATTGGCAGATTAGATGATATTTCGCAAGATGGTTTAGAGTTTATTTCTCAGGTAAGATTGATTTACGATAACTACGGTTTCGAAACAGAAATATTAGCAGCATCCGTGCGCCACACCATGCATTTGGTACAATGTGCCGAAATAGGTGCCGATGTAGTAACCTGCCCACTAAACGTAATTACAGCATTGTTGAATCATCCTTTAACGGATAGTGGTTTAGCTAAATTTTTAGCCGACCATAAAAAAGCAAATGGTTAATTTTTATATCACGATCTGAATTAACAAACGATGTTTTCTACCGATCCTGTTGTTCGATTAAAAGATGTTGCCATCTTTCAAGACCAGCATACTGTGCTTAATCAACTCAATCTTGAAATTGAAAAAGGTGAATTCGTTTTTTTAGTAGGTAAAACAGGTTCGGGGAAATCATCCTTGCTGAAAACTTTGTATGGCGATTTGCCTTTGCGTTTAGGTGATATTTCTGTTGCCGGTTTTTCTATTCGCAGCATCAAACAAAAAGATATTCCATTTCTAAGAAGAAAACTCGGTATTATCTTTCAAGACTTTCAATTGTTTAATGACAGAACCGTTGCCGATAATTTACTTTTTGTTTTAAAAGCAACCGGTTGGAAAGACAACGTAAAAATTAAACACCGCATCACAGAAGTTTTACTGCAAGTCGGTTTAGGTTCAGTAGAAAAAAAATATCCGCATCAATTATCAGGTGGCGAACAACAACGTGTGGTAATTGCGCGAGCATTATTGAATGAACCCGTGCTATTAATTGCCGATGAACCAACAGGTAATCTCGATCCGGAAGTAAGCGATGGCATCATCAAATTGTTTCATCAAATTAATAAAAGTGGAACAACTATTATGATGGCCACACACGATTATCGATTAATCCGAAAATATCCTGCGCGTATCTTAAAATGCGAAGCCGGAAAAATTACAGATTCAAAAAATGAAGTGGTAGATCTACCAACTGAATAATGGCTGCATTTACGAATTACACACCCGGGCCATCCCAACTTTATTTTACTGTATCCGATCATCTTAAGTCGGCTATAAAAAACAACATCCTTTCCCTTTCGCACCGCAGCAAAGCATTCGAAGCCATTGTAGAAAAAGCTGTTCGAGAATTAAAACATTTACTTCAGCTTCCTGAAAATTATACTGTTGTCTTTACAAGTTCGGCTACAGAAATATGGGAAAGAAGCATTGAAAATTTAGTTGAAGAGAAATCGATTCATTATGTAAATGGATCCTTCTCGGCACGCTATGCAGAAATTGCTGCACAACTTCAAAAACACGTAAGCCTTATTCAGGTTGAAGAAGGAAAAGGATTTGAATTACCTGAAAGCATTCATCCGCATGCTGAGTTTGTTGCCATCACCCACAACGAAACCAGCACAGGTGTAAGTTGGCCAATAGAAGATTTAAATAAACTTCGTGCAAGCTATCCGAATGCTTTAATCATGATAGATGCTGTTTCATCTCTACCCTACCCTGATTTTAATTATGATGTAATAGATGGCGTTTTCTTTTCCGTGCAAAAAGCATTTGGTTTACCACCGGGCTTAGGCGTTTGGTGTGTTAATCAAAAATGTTTAGCCAAAGCAAACGATTTGCAAAAGAAAAAAATCAATATCGGCACATACCACAACTTGCCAACGCTTCATTCTTTCGCAGTAAAAAATCAAACTCCGGAAACACCCAATACGTTAGGCATTTATTTATTAGGGCAAGTAGCCGAAGATTTTAACAGACGAACCATTCATACCATCAGAAAAGAAACGGAATACAAAGCCGCCATCTTATATCAATTGCTCGATCAACATCCTATCTTAAAACCATTTGTTGAAAAAAAAGAACATCGTTCTAAAACAGTTATTGTAGCGCAATGCGGTGAAGTTACCCAATCTGTTAATCAATTTTTACAGCAACATGGCATAATGCCAGGCGATGGCTATGGCAAAAACAAAACACAACAATTGCGTTTCGCCAATTTTCCTGCACATAGCAAAGAACAATTCGAATGGCTGGTAGATACATTGGACAAGTTTAAGGGATAAGGTTTCAATCCATCTTTCTAAATTTTCTTCTTAATAATTTCAGTTCAGATTAAACCTTTTCCTGTAAAAACTATCTATCTTCCGTATAACATTTAAGCGGTTTTGACAGACTCCGAGCTCCTACTTAAACTTCGAAATCCGGATACGCGTTCGTATGGTTTTAACCTATTGATCCATGCGTATCAAAAACGCGTGTATAGTTATGTTCGAAAAATGGTAATCGACCACGATGATGCCGATGATGTTACCCAAGAAGTTTTTATTAAAGTACACCGCTACCTCGATACCTTTCGAGAAGATGCTTCGCTTTTCACCTGGATATACCGCATTGCAACCAACGAAAGCCTGGCCTTTCTGCAAAAAAAGAAACGCAGGTTTTTCTTACCTATTGGAGATGTTGAGGGAGAATTAACCCAAAAACTGGAACATCAACCCGGATTAAATGGCGATGAAATACAACTAAAATTACAAAAAGCATTATTGAAGTTACCAGATAAACAACGCCTTGTTTTTAACATGAAATATTATGAAGATTTATCGTATGAAGAAATCGCTGAGATTACACAAACCAGCGTAGGCGCTTTAAAAGCCAGCTACCACCATGCCGTAAAGAAAATTGAAGATTTTTTAACGGAATGATTAAACCTTTAATACAGAAAAACATCTAATCCTAAAAAATGAGCAAACTAGATTCCATACCGAAAAAAGACTTTCTGCAAGCGCCCGAAGGCTATTTCGATACGTTATCGCACCGAATTAACAAACGCCTGGAGAAACCCGAAACAAAGTTTTTTTGGTTTCACCAACCTGCTTTTAAGATAGCAATTGCCTCGGTTGTTCTTGCTGTGTTTGGTTGGGTGTGGTATCTAAACAATCAGGTAGAAAATGCAGATGATGCAGAAAATCTATTGGCTGCAATTGAAACTGAAGATTTGATTGCCTACCTGGCCGAAGAAGAAAATTTAGAAAATCTTTTAAGCGAGGAAGAAATAAGCAACGAAGATGTGCAAGCCATCGAAGCTGAAGTATTTGAACAAACGATAGACGATAGTTTACTGGAAAATTATATAGAAGAATTAGATGAAAACACTTTTTAACATGAAACTGATCAACACCTTATTGGCCATGCTTTTTGCCTTTCAGGTTGGCTATGCCCAAACAGAAGATTTACCGGAACCACCCGACCAAAAAGCAAAAGATAAAATCAATGCAGCACGCATCGCATTTATTACCGAAAAACTCGGACTTACCCCAGCCGAAGCAGAAAAGTTCTGGCCTGTGTACAGAGAGTTTGCGCAAAAACGCCAGCAACTTCAACAACAATATCGAGAAGCCCAACGCGCTGGTAAATCCGATAAAGAATTGGTTGAGTTAGGCTTACAACTGAAACAGCAAGAGTTGGATTTAGAAAAAAATTATTCAGGTAGATTGATGGAATCTATCTCTCCGCAAAAATTAATGGCCTTGCGGCAGGCAGAAGCAGATTTTAGAAAAATTGTATTGCAGCAAATCAAACAAAGGCAAAACATGCAAAACAACCGCGAAATGCAACGCGAAAGAATTCAGCAACGACAACAACAACGAAACAATTAAAAGTAAGCCTTAACCGGCTGCATGAAAAAACTCATTTTACTTTTTTGGGTTAGTATTTCAGCATCCTTGTCTGTAAAAAGTCAGGATGCTGACAGCGTTTTTATACAAACCGATTCATTATTCTTAAGCGGAAGCGATTCTCTTGCCATTTTTAATTTGATAGATAGCATACTGCTGGCAGAAGATAAACTCGATCATCAACTAAGTTTCAGGTTAGGATACAACAGCAATATACTGGCCGCAGGAAGAACTATGGGTTTCGAAAATTTTGGCCTTGCCCCTTCTCTCTCCTACTTTTCCAGCTTTGGTTTGTTTGCCGATGTAAGCGGATACTGGAGCGATGACATCGTTCTGGAATATTATCTTACCACATTATCGCTGGGCTATATGCATGTATTCAATTCTTATTTTTCTGTAATGGCCGGTTACGATCGTTACCTGTATCGGTTCGATGAAAATAGTTATATACCCTATACCAATTCATGGACTATCACCCCTTCTTTCGATTATAAGTTTATCAATTTCAATCTTAATTATTTATTTTATACAGGCGATAAGCACGCCCATCGTTTACTACCATCCTTAGGCGTAACCTTGCAAAAACGAAATTGGAAAGGCATCAAACGCATTGCATTTTTTCCTTCCGTTTCTTTACTCTATGGCGATGAGAAATTTTACCTCACCGAGTATGTAGAACCCAAAACCATTCGCGAGGCTTTGCAGAACATACAGAAATACGGAAGTAGATTTTCTATCGTAGAAAAAGAAATACATGAGTTTGGCATCATGAATGTTGCCCTTAACTTTCCTGTAAGCATTACGTATAAAAAATGGAACTTCATGTTCTCTTATGCCTATCACATACCTAAGGCATTGCCATCCGAAACTTTGGTGTTATCCGAAAGCAGTTTCTTTTCTGCAAACCTTTCATATACAATAAGCCTGCGCAAAAACAAAAACCTTTGGGATTAAGCCCGGCATTCTTTATTATTACTTGTTAATTATCTACCTATGAGATGTATACTATGCCTGATGCTTACTTGCATCATATCTTCTGCACTTGCTCAGGATTTTCGCTGGCAACAAAGAGCAGAATACACGATGGACGTTCAACTCGATGTGCGCACACACAAAGTAAATGGTACCCAAAAATTAGTTTACTACAATAATTCTAAAGACACACTTACCAAAGTGTATTACCATCTTTTCTTTAATGCCTTTCAACCCGGCAGCATGATGGATGTACGCTCGCGCAACATTCAAGATCCCGATCCGCGCGTTGGCGATAGAATTGCTAAGTTAAAAGACAATGAAATCGGCTATCAACACATACTCTCTTTAAAACAAGATGGTAAAGACACAAAGTATGTGGTGAATGGCACTATTCTGGAAGTAACATTACCTAAAGCTATTTTACCCAATACCAAAACTGTTTTCGATATGACTTTCGAAGCACAAGTTCCCATCCAAATCAGAAGATCAGGACGCGATAGCAAAGAAGGTATAGCCTATTCGATGACACAATGGTATCCTAAAATGGCTGAGTATGATTTCAGAGGATGGCACGCCTACCAATATGTAGCCAGAGAGTTTCATGGTGTATGGGGAGATTTCGATGTAAAAATTACTCTCGACCCAACGTATGTAATTGGCGGAACCGGTGTGTTAATGAATGCCGATAAAGTAGGCTATGGATACGAAAAGCAAGGTACAACCGTAAAAAAACCAAACGGAAATCTTACCTGGCATTTTGTAGCGAAGAATGTAATCGATTTTGCTTTTGCTGCCGACCCGGATTACACGCACGAAACAGCGCAAGTTCCGAACGGACCTCTGTTGCATTTCTTTTATCAGAAAAATGATAAAACAGCAGAGAACTGGAAAGAATTAAAATTCTATGCAGTAAAACATTTCGAATTCATGAATAAAACATTTGGTAAATACCCATACGAAACATACTCTATCATTCAAGGTGGCGATGGTGGTATGGAATATCCGATGTGTACTTTAATTACAGGCGAAAGAAATTTAGGAAGTTTAGTTGGTGTAATGGCGCACGAAGTATCGCATAGTTGGTACCAAGGCGTGTTGGCATCTAACGAAGCATTGTATCCTTGGATAGACGAAGGTTTTACCGACTTCACCTCACAAGAATCAGAAGCCAACATGTCGGGTAAAGATGTGGCACGTTCGCACGATGGAAGCTATCAAGCTTACTTCGCCTTAGTGAAAAGTGGTTTACAAGAACCGATTAGTCAACACTCCGATCATTACAACACCAACCGTGCTTATTCCATTGCAGCCTATTCCATGGGAACTGTTTTCTTGCAACAATTAAAATACGTTGTAGGCGAAGAAAACTTTTACATTGGCATGTGCAGGTTTTACAACACCTGGAAATTTAAACATCCGGAACCTGTTGATTTTATCCGCATCATGGAGAAACAAAGTGGTTTACAATTAAGTTGGTATTTGAATTATTGGGTAAACACAACAAAGAAAATTGATTATGGCATTAAACAAATAACTGGTAAAGAAAACGGAACACAAATTACTTTCGAGCGTGTGGGCGATTTCCCTATGCCTTTAGATGTTGTTATTACTTTAAAAGATGGAAGCAAAGAAATGCTTTACATCCCACTTAACGAAACACTCGGTAATAAACCCACTGAAAACACCAACATGAAAAGAACAAACGCAGAAGCATGGCCGTGGGTTTATCCAACGTATACTACTACGTTATCGTATAAAATAAGCGATATACTATCGATCGAAATTGATCCATCCCTTAGAATGGCCGATGTAGAAAGAAAAAATAATAAAGTGGAAATTGCGCTTATCAAAGACTTCGATTACAAAGCGCGATAATTTTTAAGTTAAATTAGATAAAAAAGAGGCTGCTCAACTGAGACAGCCTCTTTTCATTAAACATAAACCTAAATCAATATTGATCAAGCAAAAAACGAATTACATCGGTTGTGGTTACTATTCCTTTCAACTGATGATTATCTACCACAGGCAAAGCATGATAATCTTCCTTCGAAAATAGTTCAGCCGTTTCCATAATGGTTGTATCTGAAGAAATTGTTTTCGGTTTTTCGGTCATCACCTGCGGAATTCTCAACATGTGTAAAATCGCTTCATCTACTTCGTCTTGATTTTCGAATAAACGACCAAACGTTAACCGATTAATATCTGTGCTGCTAATCATGCCACTTATCTCTCCGTTTTTGGTTACAGGCAGATGTCTGATTTTATGCTTTCGAAAAATAGCCATTACTTTCTCTAACGATTCGTGTTCTTCCACCGAAAACACATGTTGTGTCATAATGTGGGAAACTGGTTCGCGTTTTTTCATATCGTAAAAGATTACGAACAAACATACGCATAGCTAACTTTCTCAAGCATGAGTTGAGTCAGCCCTAACGCTGACAGGAATCAGAAAAAAATAGTCAGTTGTTGGAGCAAGTCTTGATAATGGTCAGGAAAAAAAATTTGCTATTAATATACCTTCATATCAAAATCAAACGGTTATGATATCCATACTAAGCACCACCAACAAGTATATTTTGCAATCAAGTTTAATTGATATGCACAAGCAAAGCCTCGCCTGGCAATCTGCTACGGAACTCTGGAAATGCGAAATAAAATTTTTTCAGAAGTTATTAGACACTCGCTCTTCGGTATTTCAAGTAGAGGAAGATAAAAAGAGAATTAGTCATTTTCAGAATTTGATAACCTACTATGGCGGAGAAGTTATAGATACCTTTGTTTCTAAATTAAGAAAACACGAAGCCAGTTTGGCCCACATTCTTAAAAACAACGATGAGTCTGATAACAGCTACTTTAATGAACATAAAGGCCTGATGGACGAGCTAACCCAATTCTCCATGCAATTCGATAAGTTGAAATATGAATTGCTTTGCTTTATGGAACCAACGCTTAACTAGGCCACCTCTTTTAGTTATAAAAAAAACTCTGCTTTATGTGGAGTTTTTTTGTTTTTAGCCTATTTGGTGTAACATTTTCGCCACAAACGCTACATACTCTGTAAATTCAATCTATCCATGCAACTCATTATCGATAATCTTACCAAAACATACGCCAATGGCGTACAAGCTTTAAAAGGTGTTACATTAACCATCAACCAGGGAATGTTTGGCCTATTAGGCCCAAATGGCGCAGGCAAATCTTCTTTAATGCGCACCATTGCAACCCTACAAGAGGCAGATACAGGTACCATAACATTAGGCGATTTAAATGTATTAACCCAAAAAGAAGAAGTTAGAAAAATTCTAGGCTATTTACCGCAAGAGTTTGGAGTATACCCTAAGGTAGATGCAGTAACCTTACTCGATCATTTAGCTGTTTTAAAAGGGATTAGAAATAAAAAAGAAAGAAAAGAATTAGTAGAAGCCTTGTTGCACAAAACCAATTTGTGGAAGGCCAAGAATAAAAATCTGGGCGGGTACAGCGGGGGTATGAAACAACGCTTCGGTATTGCACAAGCGTTAATAGCCAATCCTAAATTAATTATTGTAGATGAGCCCACTGCCGGGCTCGATCCCGCAGAAAGAAACAGGTTCTTAAACCTGCTTTCAGAAATCGGAGAGAACACCATCGTTATTCTTTCTACACACATTGTGGAAGATGTAAAAGAATTATGTACCGATATGGCCATCATCAACAATGGCGAAGTATTATACAAAGGCAATCCGTTAGATGCTATCGCTTCCGTAAGTGGTAAAGTTTGGAAGAGAAGAATTGAGAAAAATCAACTGGAAGAATTCAGAAATCAGTACACCGTTATTTCAGAAAGATTAATTGCCGGCCGCCCGGAAATAACCGTATACAATGAAGATAGCGCACCCGAAGGGTTTCAGAAAACAGAAGCCGATCTGGAAGATGTTTACTTCTCGCTCATTTTTGGAAAACAAAATGTTTTAGCTACTAACTAATTAACGCTATGTTTAAAGATATTTTTGCTTTCGAGCTCAGTTATAGAAAAGCGCGCGCTGCTAACTATGTGTACTTCGCCATCATGTTTTTACTTTGCTTTGCAGCCGTTACAACGGATGTTGTACAAATAGGCGGAGCGGTTGGTCAGGTAAAAGAAAACGCGCCCATTGTTATTGCACAAATGATTTTGATAATGAGCGTATTTTTCACACTCATTTCATCGGCTATTATGGGAGTTGCTGTGTTAAGAGATTTCGAACACAATACGGAGGCCATCATGTTTAGCACGCCTATTAAAAAGTTTAATTATTTAATGGGAAGATTCTGGGGAAGTTTTGTTGTGTTGCTTTTAGTAGCTACGAGTTTACCCATTGCCTTTATGTTAGGCGATATTTGGCCAACCCGCGAGGCAGATCGGTTATTACCGTTTAACTTACTTACCTACTGGCAACCTTTCTTTGTATTTGTTGTGCCCAATATGTTTTTTACGGGAGCCATCTTTTTTGCGAGTGGTGCACTAAGTAGAAAATCAATTGTGATTTACACGCAAGGTATTTTATTACTCGTGCTTTACTTGGCGAGTCAGTCGATGCTGCGCGATTTAGAACAAAAAGAAATTGCTTCTTTAATTGATCCTTTCGGTGTACGAGCCTTTAATTTTTACACAGAGTATTGGACACCCGGAGAACGTAATGCATTACAAATTCCCTTACAAGGTCCGATTTTATTCAATAGATTAATTTGGGTTGGTGCGGGTATTCTTATTCTTGTTATCACGCATTTTGCCTTTAAGTTTAATGTAGTGCAAAACAGTTTATTCAAACCAAAACCTATTAAAGAAGAAAAACAATTAATTCGTTCGGAATCGGTGATTATTCCGGTGGCTAAGCAAATTGTTACCGGTTCTACTTATGTAAAACAGTTTTTAAAACTTACCTTCTTCTACTTTAAAATGGTGTTCAGAGAAATACCATTTATCGCCATTGTAATTGCAGGTATGTTGCTGATGTTCTTAAATGCAGTAAACTTAAACGAATTATACGGAACGAAATCCTATCCTACCACGTACTCCATTCTTGGGTTGTTAAGTGGATTTAATTTGTTTTTTGTCATCATCACGGTGCTCTATACGGGCGAATTAGTCTGGAAAGAAAGAGCAGTGAAATTAAATTTGATTATTGATGCCATGCCCATGCCAGACTTTATCCAACTGGTATCCAAGTTTGTTGGGCTAATTTTAGTGTATTGTGTTTTATTGTTTGGTTTAATTGTTTGTGGTGTTATCATCCAAGCCAGCTATGGGTATTATAAATTCGAATTAGGTATCTACTTCGGTAGTTTATATACCGAAACACTCGCCTTCCTTGTGTTGTACACATTACTTTCTATTTTCATTCAGGTAATGGTTAACAATAAATTCTTAGGATTTGCTGTTTCTATTGCTTTCTTTATCATGGTTATTTTCTTTAGCCAGATTGGTTTAGAACATCCACTCTTTCAATTCGGAAACGGAAGCTTGGGTACTTATTCTGATATGAATGTGTACGGCCACTTTGTTACACCTTTTACCTGGTTCCAGGTATATTGGTTTGCTTTTGTTGTTATCCTTTTCGCTATCGCAGTTGTTTTCTCTGTGCGAGGTTCCGAAGCAGTAATGAATATGCGTTGGAAAAGTGGTAAACTCCGTTTAAACCGACCTCTTGTTTTACTACTGGCATCGGGCTTTGTCATTTTTATCAGCTCAGGATTTTATATTTTTTACAATACAAATATTCTGAATAGGTATGCTAACTCTGATGATCAGGAAGAAAGACAAATTGCATACGAAAAAGAATTAAAGAAATTCGAATTCATTGCGCAGCCTCGTATCACCAAAATTGATTTAAAGGTTGATATCTATCCATCAAAAAGAGATTTTACTGCCGAAGGTTATTTTATTTTGAAGAACAAAACCAATCAACCTATCAGCGAAATTCACATACAGGAAAATCCTGAATCGGAAGTAAAAAACGAGTACATCCGCTTCGATAAGAAAAATGGCATCAGCAAAAAATATGATGATTTTAAATACACCATTTACGCACTCGAAACACCTTTGCAACCCGGAGATAGCTTGCGCATGGATTTTAAAACAGTTTTCTTAACCAATGGCTTTGTAGAAAACTCAAACTCGAATACGCAAGTAATTTTTAACGGAACATTTTTTAATAACGGGTACTTCCCATCACTCGGCTACAACCGCGATTATGAAATGAGCGATGATAATAAACGCAAAGAGAAAAAATTACCTGAGCGCGAGCGCATGATGGAACGCAACGATCCGCGTGGTTTGGCGATGAGTTTGTTTGGCGATGATGCCGACCATCTCGATTTCAAAATGCAAATCAGCACAGAGAAAGGACAAACGGCAATTGCACCGGGTTATTTAGTAAAACAATGGGAAGAAAATGGTCGCAGCTACTTCACCTACGATATGGATGCGCCCATGTGTAATTTCTTTTCTATGATTTCTGCGCGTTACGAAATAAAACGCGACAAGTGGAAAGACGTTAACCTTGAGATATACTATCACAAAGGACACGAATACAACCTCGATAAAATGATGCAGGGTATGAAAGATGCGTTGGTGTATTACGAAGAAAACTTCAGCCCCTTTCAGTTTAAACAAATGCGCATAATGGAATTTCCACGGTATGCATCGTTCGCGCAATCATTCGCCAACACCGTTCCTTTTTCTGAAGGCATCGGATTTATACAACGTGTAGAAGATCCTGATAAAGATTTGGATATGGCTTATTACGTTACAGCTCACGAAGTAGCTCACCAATGGTGGGGTCATCAGGTAATGGAAGCAGGCGTAAAAGGTAATGCCATGCTAAGCGAAACCATGTCGCAATACTCTGCCCTAATGGTCATGAAGAATAAATTCAGCGAGGAAATAATTGAGAAGTATTTAAAATACGAACTCGATCGTTACTTAGGTGGCCGAGCTTTCGAAAGAAAAAAGGAACAACCTTTAGCCTTGGTTGAATCGCAAGGTTATATTCATTACAACAAAGGTTCTTTAGTAATGTATGCCTTACAAGATTATATTTCAGAAGATAGCGTAAACATGGCCTTAAAACGTTTTACAAAAGACTGGGCCTTTAAAGATGCGCCCTACCCTACCTCTGCCGATTTGTTAAAATATTTCAGACAAGTAACACCAGATAGTTTGCAGTATCTTATCACAGATATGTTTGAAACGATTACCTTGTTTGAAAACAAAACGACAGAAGCGAGTTATACAGAAAAGAGTAAGGGTTTATATGAAGTAAGCTTAAAACTTTCTACAGAAAAATTGCGTGCCGATAGCGCTGGTATTGAAAGTAATATTCCTATTCAAGATTGGATTGATATTGGAGTGTATGGAAAAAGTAAAGCAGGAAAAGACAGCCTGATTTATTTGAAGAAACACAAATTCAGAACCAAGGATAATGAAATCAAAATTTTGGTAAAAGATAAACCGCGCAAGGCCGGCATCGATCCTTTGCATAAACTCATCGATCGCCATTCTGACGACAATACGAAGAGTTTGATAAAAAAGTAAAAACTTAAAAAGTAAGAAGGCTACTATCAGGTAGCCTTCTTTTTTATAGGATAATTTTATTCTACCTAACACTCATTAGGTAACAATTCGTTAACTTGCGCAACCTAATAAACATTATGCCATACTCTAAGATAGCTGGTCTCGGCCATCATGTGCCTGAGCAAATCATCACCAACGATTATTTATCATCTCTCATGGAAACCAACAACGAATGGATTATTGAGCGAACGGGTATTAAAGAAAGACGTTGGTTTAATCCTGAAAAAGATACGGTGGCCAACATGGCGGCAAAAGCAAGCAGAATGGCATTGGAGCGCGCAGGGCTTAAAGAAAAGGATGTTGAGTTTATTGTGTTTGCTACCATCACATCCGACTACTATTTCCCTGGCTCTGGTGTTTTATTACAACGCGAATTAGGTTTAGAAGGAATTGGAGCACTTGATATTAAAAACGCATGTTCCGGTTTTATCTATGCTTTATCCATTGCAGATCAGTTTATAAAATCGGGCATGTATAAAACTGTTTTGGTGGTGGGCGCAGAAATTCAATCATCAGCCTTAGATGTTACCACACGCGGCAGAAACACAGCCGTTATTTTTGGCGATGGAGCAGGTGCGGCCGTTTTAACAGCTACCAATAAGCAAGGAATTTTATCTACCCACCTGCATGCCGATGGACGGTTTGCTGAAGAATTATATGTGAAAGACCCCGGCAGCAGCAGACCTCGCGAAGAAAGACAAGCCGATCAGATTTTAGATACAACAGGATTTAAAGTAGTTATGAATGGCAACCAGGTGTTTAAACACGCGGTAGTTCGTTTTATGGAAGTAATTAACGAAGCCCTACACGCCAATAACCTAACTAAAGAGGATATTAACTTATTGGTTCCACACCAGGCTAACTTGCGTATAAGCCAATATATTCAGGAAAAATTATCGTTACGCGAAGATCAGGTTTACAATAACATCATGCGTTATGGTAATACAACTGCTGCTTCTATACCCATTGCATTAAGTGAGGCCTGGGCAGAAGGAAAGTTGAAAGAAAATGATTTACTTTGCTTAGCCGCATTTGGTAGCGGGTTTACATGGGCCAGTGCACTCATCAGATGGCAATAATAAACCTCTCAGATGGCGGATAGATTAACAAGAAGATGAAAACCTCCACTTATAATCCCAGTCCGCTGGAAGTAGATTTTGCAAATGCATTGTTCATTCTGCAAAAAGAAATTCAAAAGCATTTATTAGATAACCAGGTTATCAATGTAGAAACCATGTTGAAGAAAGATAACCCAATGGTAAAATTCAGTTTGTTAGATAAAGATGGCGACCCGCACGAAATTGTAGTGCGCATCATCCAGATACCCGACAAATTTTAAACTTAATCATCCTTATAAATTAAAAAGGCCCCAAATAGGGGTTTCTGATTTTACCAATTTTTACACATTCAAATAAAAGACCACGATTTAAATCGTGGTCTTTTATTTATTATTAATTGTATATTTTTTAATTGTCTCTCATCAGCCATTCATCATTCATCATTTTTAGAAACGGCTTGTTTGTAAACTAACCAACCCATCACAGCAAAACAAGCAACACCCAGTAAGGCGTACCCATTCTCTCCTATTGTGTTGGCAATAGCATGTTCGGCACTAACTGTTTTCATCTTCTCAAAAATTTCATCATTAACAGAAAGCAAGGCAACAACCACCCCTGATAAAGCACCCCCTGCAATTAAACCCGTTGCAAACAAACTTCCTTTTCCTAATTCTTCTTCGTGTGCGTTAGCTGTTGGTTGTTTTTTCATTTTCATATCCACCAAACCTTTAATGGCGCCACCGATAAAAATCGGTAGCGTTGTAGATAAAGGTAAATACAAACCTATTGCAAATGCTAATGCTTTAATGCCACACAATTCAATCATAACTGCAATAAAAACACCCACCATCACAAATTGCCAATCGAGATTGAAGGATAAAATACCACGCGCTAAAGTTGCCATTAACGTTGCTTGTGGCGCGCTAAACTTTTCGCTGCCGATAGCATGCGTTATGCCTTGTGCTGCCATATCGGCTGTTGGAGTGTCTAAAACTTTTACCACAATGCCAATGGCAATAGATGAAACAATCGCACCAATAAATAAAGCAATTTGTTGGTAACGTGGCGTTGCCCCAACAATAAAACCTGTTTTCAAATCCTGACTGGTTGCTCCTGCATTGGCAGCAGCAATACAAATCATTCCACCTACCACTAATGCAAGTGGTTCATATAATTTACCACTCCATCCTACGGCAGTAAAAATCAAACATGTTCCCATTAACGTGGCGATGGTCATACCTGAAATCGGGCTGTTGCTCGAACCCACTAAACCAACAATGCGACTGGCTACCGTAACAAAGAAAAAACCGAAAATAATAATCAGAATACCGATTAATAATTTCTGAAAAAATCCATCGCCCGGAATACCCGGCAAAACAATCATTAACGCTACCAATATAAGACTACCGAAGATCACTACTTTAAAAGATAAGTCTCTTTCTGTTCTTAAAATTCCGCCTTCACTTTTTTCTTTTAACGATGCTACACTATCGCGGAAGGAGCTGATGATGGTTGGAATTGTTTTAATCAACGTAATAAAACCACCGGCTGCTACTGCACCCGCACCTATCTGCCTAATATACGCAAAGTATAATGCACTGGAAGGGTTAGCAAAAGTTTTAGAAACCGGGTCCCAATTTCCTTTTCCTCCGGCTGTATTGATGTCGGCCAAGTAGCCGAGCGTTACTAGTTGTTGAGCAACTGTTTCGAATGGAACTAAGGTTGATAAAAGCGGAATAATCGCCCACCAGGCCAATACCGAACCTGCAACTAATACGCCACCAATTTTAGGACCGATGATATACCCAACACCTAAATATTCAGGTGTAATTTCTGCATTGGTTGTGGCCGATGGCCAAAACTTATTTACCTGGCTTGTTACATAAGCTGGTGTTTCGGCAATTACATGAAATACTTTTTGCAAAACAGCATACACCAACGCAAAGCCCATACCAAAGAAAGCTGTTTTAGCAAACACTCCACCCTTCTCGCCTGCTTGTAACACAGAAGCACAAGCTGTGCCTTCCGGATAAGGTAAGGTTTCGTGTTCTTTAACAATGAGCGATCTCCTTAGCGGAATCATCATCATGGTGCCCAACATACCGCCAAATGAAGCTAAGATTAATATCGTGAGATAATTAAAATAACTCTCACCTATACTAACACCACTTTCAGTTGGAGAAAGGAATAAAAATCCGGGTAAGGTAAATACAACTCCAGCGGCAATGGATTCACCGGCTGAGCCTGTAGTTTGAATGATGTTGTTTTCGAGAATGGTTGTCTTTAAAAATTTTCTTCCTAATGTAATGGCTAATACAGCAATGGGTATAGAAGCCGAAACGGTAAGACCTGCTTTAAGCGCAAGATAAACAGTAGAACAACCGAAGAGAATACCGAAAAGCGAACCAAACACAACAGACTTAACCGTAAACTCTGCTATGTTTTGCTCCGGAGCGATATAGGGTTTAAAGGCTTTTAAATTTGACATAAAAGTTATGGGAGTTTAGAATAATTAGAGTTTTGTCAACCTGTTTTTTTTACAGCTAACTTATCGTATACAATCATGAGCAACGTAGAAAATAATCCTATACCACTCAAAATATACCACATAGTTGAAGGGCTAGTTTCCATGTAAGAATTACGTAACCAATCTGCCAGATAACCTGCCATTACTGAACCCAATGCTACCGGCAAAAAGGCAAATCCCATGTAAGTTCCAACTTGTCCAGTTGGCGCAAGATTACTAACATACTCATAAAATCTCGGTGCTTGGGTTGCCTCGCCAAAAGCAAAAACAGCTACTCCAATTACAACAGCTAAAACTGTAGGGAATGCTCCAACAATAATCCAAGCTAAGCTCGCTAAAAGAAAACCTACAATCATGGCCGTAAATGCTTTCCAATTTTTAAATAATATGGCTAGCAGTGGACTAAAAACAATAACAAAAAAAGCATCAACTGATTCTAAGAATTCAAATTTTTCGTACCCTAAAACATCTGTAGCATAGAAAGGAAGCAACAAAAAAATCTGCCAGAAAATAATCCAAAACCCAGAGAAAATAATTAAAAACGAAATGAATTTAAAATTGCTGAAAACGGTAATCATATCAGAGAAAACTTTTCCCAAACTTCTTTCTTCTTTTATATCATTACCACTTGATGGTTCCTTAAAGAAAAAAATGGTCCCAACCATTAATAACAACGAAGTAATAGATGACATAACCAGAACAAACTCAATTCCCAAATCCTGTCTGATATAATAGGCTATGATGGGTGCAACGGAACCTCCCAGATTTACAAGTGAATAATAAATTGAAAAACCCAAAGCGCGCGACCCCTCTGTTGTTGTTTTAGCAACTGTTCCGACTATGCAAGGCTTAATTAATGAGCCACCTGCAGCCGTAAATACCAATACTGCGATTATATAGTTCTTGGCTCCAATATTGGCAACTAATTCGTTGCCCCATTCCATACCAGCCAAAGCGATTAAAAAATACCCTGAAGCAAAAACTGCAAAGCAGGCTATCAGCGTTTTCTTAAAACCATATTTATCAACTAATACTCCAGTAAAAATTGGAAGGAAAAAGATAACACCTGTGAAAAAAGTACCAACAAGCGCTCCTGCTTCATCTTCCAATCCGACTTTCTTTGCAAGAAAAAAAGCTAAAACAGCTTTGGTTCCGTAGAAAGCTAATCTTTCAAATAATTCTAAAGTATTGGCTATCCAAAAGGTTGAGGAGAATCCGTGGCGGGCTTCGTGCCAGCGTTGCGATAGGTTCATGGAAGGATTTTAAGGTTAAAAAAATTTTGTACGCAGTGGCAAAATCAATTAAAGTTGGGATTTTGGCAACACCAGCCAAACAAAATTCTAAAGTTTGCCCCAAAGTAGAATGTAAACTCCAAATTCCCAATCTTCTTAAAAATTTAATCCATCGATTTCGCAATCGTTTGAAAAAAGAATTTCTTACCTTCGCCTCTCTTAATTCACTACACTTTATGCAAGAAACAGGTATAAAACCCCTTACACCTTTCTTAAAGAATCTGGGCATTCTCGAAGGCACCGCACATTGGAATCTCTCTCCTGAAGAACTGGCTACCATTGCCGTTCGAAACGGACAGGCAACTCTTGCTACTAGCGGAGCCATTGCTGTAGATACCGGTGAATTTACTGGCCGTTCACCAAAAGATAAATTCACGGTTAAAGATGAAACAACAGAGAATAGCGTTTGGTGGAACAACTTTAACATTCCTTTCGATGCCGGCAAGTTTGATGGCCTGTACCGAAAGATGATTCAATATTTTAGTGGAAAAGAATTTTTTGTGCGCGATGCGTTGGCGTGTGCCGATCCTCGCTATGCTATCAAAATAAGAGTGATTAACGAATACCCTTGGTCGAACCAATTTGCCTACA
The DNA here is from genome assembly GCA_021298355.1 of Flammeovirgaceae bacterium. Lineage (GTDB taxonomy): Bacteria > Bacteroidota > Bacteroidia > Cytophagales > Cyclobacteriaceae > Chryseotalea. The sequence continues at coordinate 46,469 of JAJTEH010000010.1, read as the reverse complement.
ACATGTTTCTTCGACCTAAGCAGGAAGACCTGGCAACATTCGAACCAGAATGGTTAATTCTTAATGCCCCCGGTTTTCGTGCTAATCCTGAAGTAGATGGAACGCGTCAGCATAATTTTTCAATCATCGATTTCAAACGCAAAATCATATTAGTTGGCGGAAGCGGTTACACGGGTGAAATTAAAAAAGGAATTTTCACTGTTTTAAATTATGTGTTGCCTCATCAACGCAATGTATTATCCATGCATTGTTCTGCAAACGCAGGCGAGCAAGGTGATACCGCTCTCTTTTTCGGTTTATCCGGAACAGGAAAAACAACTTTATCGGCCGACCCCAACAGAAAATTGATTGGTGATGATGAACACGGCTGGACGGAAGACAACGTTATCTTCAATTTCGAAGGGGGATGTTACGCAAAGTGTATCGACTTAACAGAAGAAAAAGAACCGGATATTTTCCGCGCCATTAAACCCGGAGCCATCTTAGAAAATATCGTGTATAAAAAAGGCACGAATGAAGTTGATTTCGCGGATGGATCTCGCACTGAGAATACGCGCGTGAGTTATCCTATCGAACACATACACAACATTGCTGTTCCTTCCATCGGAAAAAATCCTAAAAACATTTTCTTCCTTACGTGCGATGCGTATGGTGTGCTTCCTCCTATTTCTAAATTAACGCCTGGTCAGGCAGCTTTCCATTTTATCTCTGGCTATACAGCAAAAGTTGCCGGAACTGAAGCAGGTGTTACAGAACCAACCATGACTTTCTCGGCTTGCTTTGGCGCCCCCTTTATGCCGTTGCATCCTACTAAATATGCCGAAATGCTTAGCCGCAAAATGCGCGAGGCAAACGTAAACGTTTGGTTAGTAAACACAGGCTGGAGTGGAGGTGCATACGGAGTAGGTAAGCGCATGAGCTTAAAGTATACACGAGCGTTAATTACCGCTGCACTAAACGGTGCATTAGATAAAGTGAAATTTGTAAACCACGATGTTTTTGGTGTTGCTATGCCAACCGCTTGCGAAAATGTTCCGTCAGAAATTCTAGACCCTAGAAATACCTGGAACGACAAAAACGCTTACGATGAAAAAGCAACTTTCTTAGCCAATGCCTTTAATAAAAACTTCGAAAAGTTTGCTTCATTCGCAAACGATGAAATTTTAGCAGGAGCACCGCGAACCAAAGTATCTGCGTAAGATTTACATTGTAGTATCAGATAATCAGATCATACAAATACTTTATCTCGCATAAAATTTAACAGGTTATCATGTGATAACCTGTTTTGTTTTGTATAACCTTTTGTTTGAGGCATTGTTAAACAAACATGTCTAAAAACATTCTTATCGTAGGTGCAAGTTCTGGAATCGGAGCTGCCCTCAGTCTTCAACTTTCACAAAAAGGGTATCAGGTTTTTGAAGCTTCCAGAAGTGGAAAAATTAAATACGATGCCACACAAGATTCCTTGGATCTTTCATCACTTCCTTCTTCGCTGCAAGGTTTGATTTATTGCCCGGGTTCTATCAATCTAAAACCTTTTCATCGATTAAGCACACAAGATTTTACAGACGATTTCAACATCAATGTTTTAGGAGCGGTAAGAACCATACAACAAGTGTTGCCTTTGTTAAAAGCAAGCGATAGCACTTCTTCCATCGTTTTATTTAGCACGGTTGCTGTTAGCCAAGGTATGCCCTTTCATGCTTCTATTGCATCGGCCAAAGGAGCAATAGAAGGTTTAACCAAATCGCTGGCTGCTGAACTGGCACCTAAAATCAGAGTAAATGCCATTGCTCCATCTTTAACGGATACGCCACTAGCTGCTAAAATTCTAGGAACAGAAGAAAAGAAAAAAGCATCTGCCGAAAGACATCCTTTAAAGAAAACAGGAACACCAGCAGAATTAGCAGCACTGGCAGCCTTTTTAGTAAGCGAAGAAGCAAGCTTTATCAGCGGACAAATTATGGGGGTTGATGGTGGTTTATCCACTTTAAGAGCGTAATAAATTAAGTACACCTAACTGTTTGAAAACAAGTGGTGGAGTAGGTATCTTTCAACAAATAATGTACATATGAACAACAGAAGAATAGTCCCTTTCGTCATTCTTGGAGTAATCGCCCTATTTGTATTAATCGGGATTTCATCCAGCTTATTCTATACCATACAAGCCGGCCAACGCGCAGTAATCTTTTATAAGTTTGGCGATGGTTTGGATAAAGACAATATTATCGGGCCGGGTTTCCATACCAAAGCCCCTTGGAATGATGTATACGTTTATTCCGTTCAAGAACAATTGAAAGACGAAAACATGGATGTGCTAGATAAAAGTGGTCTTTCTATTCATGTTGATGTATCCGTTCGTTTCAATCCATTGCCAGAGAAAATCGGATACATACACGAAAAATTCAACCAGGGTTATATCGATATTTTAGTTGTTCCGGAAGTTAGGTCGGCCGTTAGGCAAGTTATGGGGCGTTACACAGCCGAAGAAATTTATTCTACTAAACGTGCCGAAGTAGAAGCAACCATCAAAGAAGAATCTGAAAAAATATTGATTGCCAACAACGTACACATGGTTGCCTTGCTTATCCGCTCAATTAATTTACCCGAGCAGATTAAGGCTGCTATCGAAAGCAAATTGCAACAACAGCAAGAAGCGTTGGCTTACCAATTTAGATTAGATAAAGAAAGAAGCGAAGCCGAAAGAAAAAGAATTGCAGCAGAAGGCGAATCCAGAGCCAACAATATTATTAATAACAGTTTAACTGATAAATTATTAAAGATGAGAGGTATTGAAGCTACTTTAGAATTATCTAAATCTCCTAATTCTAAGATAATTGTAGTGGGATCGGGTAAAGATGGTATGCCGCTTATTTTAGGAAATAATTAAATTATTGAATAACATTTTTCAGAAAACGATTACGATCTATCTTTAAACCGGAAATTTCAACATCATGGCTAAAACAGCACAATTAACTTTCAACGGCCAAACCTACGAATTACCCATCGTAGAAGGTACGGAAAATGAAACCGCAATCGACATAAGCGAATTGCTTGAGAAAACCGGGCTTGTAACTCTGGATATCGGTTATAAAAATACTGGAGCCACAAAAAGTGGTATTACGTTTTTAGATGGCGATCACGGAATTTTGCGCTACCGCGGATATGCCATCGAAGATTTAGCAGCAAAATCTACTTTTCTGGAAGTAGCCTACTTGCTCATCTTTGGTGAACTTCCTACTTCGGAACAATTAAAGAAGTTTACGCGCGACATTACCACACACACGCTGGTACACGAAGACATTAAGAAGATACTTGATGGTTTTCCGTCTACCTCCCACCCTATGGGTGTTCTAGCTTCTTTGTTTTGTGCACAAACTGCATTTTATCCTGAGTCATTAGATCCGAACCGTTCTGCCGAAGGTGTTTATTTAAGCATTGTGCGCTCGTTGGCAAAAATGCCAACATTTGCAGCCTGGTCGTATAAAAATGCCGTAGGCCACCCGGTTAACTACCCGGATAACTCGTTGGATTATTGCTCGCGCTTTTTGAAAATGATGTTTGCACTTCCTGCTGAACATTATGAAGTAGATCCGGTTGTGGCCAATGCATTAGATAAATTATTAATCCTTCATGCCGATCACGAACAAAACTGTTCAACTTCAACGGTAAGAATTGTTGGTTCATCTAAAGCAAGTATCTATTCTTCTATTTCTGCAGGCATAAATGCCTTGTGGGGACCTTTACATGGTGGTGCTAACCAAGAAGTGATTGTAATGTTGGAAGCGATTCGCCAAGATGGAGGAAACATCGAAAAATGGATTAACAAAGCAAAAGATAAAAACGATCCTTTCCGTTTGATGGGATTCGGACACCGCGTTTATAAAAACTTCGATCCGCGCGCTAAAATTATCAAGAAAGCCGCAGACGATGTTTTGAATAAATTAGGCATAAACGATCCGGTGTTAGACATCGCGATGAAGTTAGAAGAAGTTGCCTTGCGCGACCCATACTTTATTGAAAGAAAATTATATCCGAACGTTGATTTCTATTCGGGTATCATTTACCGTGCATTAGGTATTCCGGTAGATATGTTTACTGTAATGTTTGCAATGGGCCGTTTACCGGGCTGGATTGCGCAATGGAAAGAATTACGCGAGAACAAAGAACCGATTGGCCGTCCACGACAAGTTTACATAGGTACAAAATCAAGACCTTACGTAGAAATTGCCAAGCGATAATTGAAAATAGATATTTAACTTGAGGGCTGGAAACAGCCCTTTTTTTATGACACTACAAGAACAATTTGATGCAGCCGTTGCACAATCTAAAGAACTAACGAAAAGACCAACCAACGAAGAACTTTTAAAAATCTATGCGCTTTTTAAACAAGCAACCGAAGGCGATGTGAGTGGCGAAAGACCAGGAGGTTTTGATTTTAAAGCCATTGCTAAATTTGATGCCTGGGCAGAACTAAAGGGAAAAACAGTAGAACAAGCTAAACAAGAGTATGTAGATTTTATGGCTACACTTGTTCATCACTATAAATAAGTCACTTTGCTTTTCTTTCATCCATTCGATCAGGAAAATACGTTTACATTGTCGGAAGAAGAATCCCGGCATTGCATAAAAGCATTGCGTTATCAGAAAGGAGATGTTATCGCTATCACCAATGGTATGGGTGAATCCGCAGAAGCAATCATTACTAACGATAATATAAAAGCTTGCGAAGTAAAAATTACTGAAAGAAAAAAAGTAGAACCAAAAAGATTTTTGCATGTAGCCATCGCTCCTACAAAAAATGCGGATAGAATAGAATGGTTAGTTGAAAAAGCAACTGAGCTAGGTGTTGAGAAAATTTCTTTGATACAAACAGAAAGAACAGAGAGAAATTTTATAAAGAAAGAAAGGTTAGATAAAATAGCGATCAGCGCTATTAAGCAATCGCATCAATTTTATGTACCAGAAATAGTAGTTGGTAAAAAAATCGAAGACCTACTTGTTGAAGAAACTGATATTAAATTGATTGCTTTTGTAGACCGGAACAATCCTGTACAATTCAAAGAGAAATTACTATCAAACCAAAAAATTTTAATCTTAATCGGACCTGAAGGAGATTTCACTGCGGAAGAAGTAGCCTTGGCAGAGCAACATCATTTTACCAAAGTATCGTTAGGAAACAACATCCTACGAACAGAAACAGCAGGCTTGCTGGCCTGCTGTGCTGTTTATACAATTAATGGTTAAGATCAGTTTACGATAATCTTCTTCACAATCTTTCTTTCTCCCTGTTGCATTTCTACTAAATACATACCTGGGTTTTTATTATCGATGTTGAATTCTACAGTACCTGTAGTTCCATTAACAAAAGCTTGTTCCATTACTTTGCCGGTTAAATCGCGAAGTAACACAACAGCATCCTCGTCATTACTCTTCAGGTATTCTGTTTTCAGTTTGTTATTTCTGTTTACCGGGTTAGGATAAGGATTGATGTTGAATACAAAAGCATTTTCATCAACCATAACTTTAATTACTTCGCTGTATTCAAATTGACCATTGAAATCAACCTGTCTCAATCTGTAATAGTTATTACCAGCAACAGGCTTGTTATCACGATAGTTATATCTCGTTAAGTCAGTTGTTGTTCCAACACCTTTAACAATTCCAATTACTTCAAATGTTTCACCATCTACAGATCGTTGCAATTCAAAGAAATCATTATCGATCTCCGTTGCCGTTTTCCATTCAATGATGTTTACGCCATTATCATAAAAACCGGTAAAGCTTAGTAACTCAACTGGTAAAGGATTTGCAACTTCAGTTGAACCAAGGGTTACAATATTCTCGGAGAATGAAAGCGTAGAAACTGATTGAAACGTACCAGCACTTTGTGTGTGACCAACAGAGAAATTTTGTCCACCACTGTTTGTCCAGTTGGTTCCATTCCAAGTCATCACCTTCATTGATTCGCGTTGCGATTGTATTGCTGATACATCACTTGCCGTTCCCCAACTTAAACCTACTCTGGCTGTTCTGCCATTAGCTGTACCTGAACCGTCAGAAACTCTCCAGTATTCTCCTCTCGCAATTCGCAACACCAATGGATCTGCAGAAGTAAAATTATTCACTGGGTTATTGCGAGGTGCCGGTGCGTTGGCAACAGCTCCTGTAGCTGCACCGGGTACATATTCCATATCCCAGGTTTGTGTTCCACCTGTTGTGTTAAACAAGGCTCCTGGTCTCCATCTGTTTGAAGCTGCTGCTGTTCTACCAATAGGGAAGTTGAAAGTTCCATTGTTAATTACTTTAAACAACTTACCATTAACAAATGAATTTAAACTTCCTAAGGTTGGAGTAGCGATAGCTGTTAAACCTAACAATAAAGTGTTAGTACCTGGCGTAATTAAACCATTGGTTAGCCCTAACTCAGAATTTATGGTAACGTTACTTGCCAATAGTAAACCAGCGCTGTTGTTAATATCAAGTCTGTTTAATGCACGCGTACCGGCAAAATTTCCTGTTAGAGTTTGCTGTGTTGTTCCGTTAAAAATAATTTCTTGACCTGTTAAGCTGGCTGCACCCGTTGTAAAGGTTGCGGCATCGGCCACCGTCATGTTTCCGGCAATCTGAATGATGTTACCTGTACCTGTACCCGTTGTGAACGAGCCACCGCTTACAGTTAAGTTTCTGCCAATTGTTTTAGTACCAGCGGTACCGCCATTAAACGAACCAGCCGATTGTACAAAATCTCTTGTAACAGATAATGTTCCAGTGAGCGTATTTAAGCCACCTCCATTGTTGATGATGACATCATTTTGAACCGTTATCACTCTGCTATTTGCAATAGAAAGCGAACCGGAAGTCATATTTACTGTTAAATCGTTACAGATAGTAACATCGTTATTGGCAAATGTTTTACTTCCCGAACCTAAAATAGTAAGGTTACGCAAGCTTGATATACCTCCCAGAATTTCGTAGGAACCGGTACCACCATACACCAATCCACCGCCTGAGCATGAGAAGAAGTCGTCATAAACAGCAGCAGGCAATACAACACTAGTTGTGTTAGATTCAACACGTAAATCTCCAGTGCCATTTAAGATACCCAACCGATGTCCGATAGAACCTGTAGGAATTAATAAGATACCACCACTGCTAATCGTTGTTTCATATAGAGAAACGTTATTTATATTGAATGTAACAGTATGGCCTGGTTCTATTATTACCTGAGCACCTGTTGGAGCTCCGCCACCCGGCACAGCAGGTGTGTAGATAGCCGCATTTACATTACCAGAACCGGTTGTTCTGTAAGTAGGAACATTATCTGGTATGGCTAAATCTACCCCGGCAAAATATTCGCCTGAAATACCGGCATCCGTAACCGAGGCAAAATCGAATGTAATGGTATTGGTAGTTTCATCTAAATCGGTAGTGGTGAATTTATTAATGCTGTTAGTTGTATTGTTGTCTGATAAAATTCTGGCAGGAATATAATTAGCTTCTGTTCTGGGTGCTGTTACTGCAACCGATGATTGATCGTATTGTAACGTCATGGTAGAACGGAAATTCGTATTTGATATATTATCTGCATTGATGATCCAATGATATTGCAAGGAGTTTTGTAAATCATCGAAATCTTCCGGCCCTGCACCAAGCGGCAGTTCATCATCCTGAACTATGGATGGATGTCTTTCATTGGCAGGTCGAACAGTAATAACCGCAGCATTAGTACCTGTAGTATTTGGTGAAACAAAATTAAACGTTACCGGAGTATAAGCTAACTGACCTACCGGGAACACAAATACCGAAGAATTAAAGTTTGCAGGGAAAATCTTTCGCACACCAAAGTCAGTAAACGAACTGTTGGTTTGGATCATATTCGTTACTGAGAACGGATTAACAGCCGTAATCAAAGCATTGGTATTTAGCGTTAGTAAACTACTACCGATATCCCATACACCTCTTTGCATTCTTAACCCATTATTGATCGTAAAGTTAAATCCGTTTCCATCGGGTATAACAACACCACTAGTGTTGTTAATGGTTACTATACCTAATGAGGTTGTTCCGGCAATATTTCTGGTTAATTGTTGCTGCGCAGAACCTGCAAAGACTAAACCATTACCGCTTGTCGATGTTACAGCTGAGTTTAGCTGAGCGTTACCTGACAAGGTAATGGTAAAGCCAGTATGTGCCAGTATACCGGCATTAACTTGTAAATCTCTGTTTATGTTGATGTCTCTTGCAAGTGTTAACGTACCAACTCCGGATTTTACAAAGTTAAAATAGCTTAAGGCAGAAGTGGTTCCAGAAATAGATGCGGCTGTTGAGTTAGAAAAAGTTGTTGTATTGCCATTGGCAATAAAGGAGCCATTAACAACCATATCTCCTCTTATTGTTAAGCCCAGACCATTGGCATTAAAAGTATTACTTGCTGCAATAGTTAAAGTGCCGTTGAGTGATAAAGGCAAGTTATACAAACGCGTTACCGGGCTGTTTGATCCGCTAATCGTAATGTTATGTAAAGTAGCTGAAGAGCGAATACCTATGTTCTGAGAATTAACACCCGCTGGTGTTGAAGCATTTCCAATATTTATGGTTGATGCACTTGTAACGTTAGATGTTGTTGGTTCTAACCATAAACTAGGTACTGTTGTGCTGTTTATACCTCTCACAATTGTGAAAGAACCTCCTGAGTGATTAAACTGGCTTCCTGTGTTAAGTACTTCAAATACACCTCTTGTAGTTGTAGGAGCCGCCTCGGTACCTGCTATAAAAGTTCCACCAGATTGTGTAAATCGAAGTACACCTGTATCACTTGTAAGTTGTCTTCTCACCTGACCTGCAACGGTTAACGATCCGGATGATATTTCGATGGCCGCGTTACCTGAGTTTGTATATTCTATATAATTTGTGTCTGTAGTACCACCGGCATCAACAGTTACTGTTCCACCACTTACTCTTAACAAACCATCTAATACAATATTGGCATTGGTACTGGTTGTAGAAGTAGAAGCGCTACCTTGGCGCACTTCCAACCCGGCAGAACCTGGTATGGTAAAATCAGCACCACCCGATGTTAGCGTAAAATTAAGTGCTGCATCGTCCATAATTAACAACCCATTCTGAAGTGTCAGCGGTTTGGTTGCGCCATCGAATGGTCCGTTTAGCACAACGTTATCCGATAATGTAAAGGTAGTAGCTGTAGAAGTTCCTTTGTTCATTACAATGCGGAACAAATCAGGCGTATTACCGGATACATCTGTAAAGCTACCCGAAGTTGCAGTGTTTAATTCTAACACAGCGTTGTTGGCTGTGCCTGTGCCATTAAACAGATCTAATTGTCCGGTGGTCATGGTTATGTTTCCACCAACCCTTAGCGTATGTACCAACGTTGATGGCGTGTTATTCAATACTTCTACTCTGTTATTTGCGCTGTTGTTGCTTATTAAATCGCGGGTAACGTTTACTGTATAGCTTCCGCCTTCACCAAACTGGAAACGGCCGCCTCCTCCGCCCCCAATTCCGGGGCGCATATCGCGTAATATGTTTACTGTATTCCCTGCTCTGAACGTTCCACCCCAATCCAACCACAAATCTCTGTTGATGGTTACAGGGTTAGGGTTTGTCATTACGCGTAAACCCGTATTGGCACTACCATTACTTCCTTCAATTCTCAGGTTTGGATATTCTGTAAAGGCTGAGTATAAGTTATACGTGGCATCATTTTCAACTTTATAAATAAATACACTGGATGCTTGTCTGGCGAATTCTCCGATATCTGTTGTATTTAAATTAGGCAATGCAGGATTTACCTCCACCATAATTTCTCCCGTACCCGATACAACGCCCAGCGAAACACTTCTTCCATCTGTTACTGTAATGCGGGGTGGCCATCCTCCAGCGGTATTATCAAAAATTACGGCTGCAACTTCTACATCCACATTCATTAATACCCATGAGTTGGCATTACCTTCACCAAAGTTTCTCATCATCACAACATCACCGGGGCCTGGAGATTGAGTTGTTGGCGCGCCCACGTGGCTTATCAAAGACCATTTATTATCATTCTCCCATCCTAGTTGCCCTGTATTAAGGTTGTAATACGTTTCAGGGGTTCCGGTAAACATGGCGCTGGCACCACCTGTGTAAGCAGCGTTTTCTAATGTAAATCCTGCACCCGGAAATCCGGAGCTTGTCGTAGTCCCGTTAAATGTTAAAACATTGGTTGTAGTGTTTATATCGGTAGCGTCTTCACTTGAACGTGTAAATGGAGTACCCGTTAAAACTTTACCCGGTACATATGTTGCTTCTGATCCATCGGCATCAACTTGATCATATGTGAATTGATAGCTAATACGGGGGAGCGTTGTAAAGTTTGAATGGTTGGCTCTCCAGTTGTAACTTAAACTATTTGGTGCAGGCAAGTTTGCTAATTGAAGAAGACGATCCTCTATACTGATACGGATTAGACCATCGTCTGCAAAACTTTGTGTTGTTGCCGTTACAGGCGTATAGCGCACCGTTGAGTTTGCGTTTGTACCTATGGGGTAAACAATTGTTTCATTTGCATTAAAATACATTTCAAGTCCACCATCACCAGCATTACCTGCCAATTGTATCATTTTAGTAATACTGTAACCCGTACCGGCAATAGCTGCGGTGGCACCGGTTAAGGTTAATCTTCTTGAGTTGATGTTAAAAACACCATCTGTTAAAGTCAGCGTTCCTGTTATCGTTAAATTTCCGGAAGCCAACGAAACAGTTCTATTAGCTGTTGTTTTGTTGATCTCCATACTTACAATGGTTGCTCCCAACGTAGAGATGGTTTGATCTACAGTTGCATTGAATACCAAACGCCCTGTGCTTGCTGTTCTGCCAATGGTTACACCACTGGCTAAACTAACATCAGCGTTTGCTGCAATTCTAAATGCTCCATAATCTAACAAGCCTCTGTTTACTGTTAATGTTCCATTAACCTGAATGGCTGCGTTAGGTGCTGCACGACCAGAGGTAATAACTACCTCATCAGAAGACGAATTTTTGTTGATTACAAGGTTATTAAAAGTTTGGGTAGTTGTTGTATTGGCCAAATTTATAGAGGCAACTCCTAAACTATTGAAAGTTGTTGTATTGGTTCCGTGCGTATAGATACCCGTTGCTGCTATATCTAAATTTCCACCAATGGTTACATCGGCACTGTTTGCATCAAATGTTACGTTAGACTCTATTGTTAAGTCATTTAACACAACCAAAGGTTGAATGGGTAAAGTAGCTTCATTAGAAGGAGGATTTCCTGAGGAAGTTCCTAATAATTGAAACGTTCTTGTACCTCCGGTTGCTCTGAAAATGGCATTCCAGAATGGTGCTCTGGAGGTTATTCTATATGTTGTTGTTTGATCGGCTTCAAAGATAACCGTACCTCCTGTAATGCTAACATTACTTGGATCTGAGTTGATAAATACAGTACCTCTTGCTGATGCTGTGCCGAGGCTACTTGCACCTTGTACAATTAATGTACCGCCACTCATGTTAAAAACATTTCCAGGGTAGGTTAAACTAAAAATGGCGTAATCTCCTCCTCCACCTCCTGTTACTGTTACTGTACCACCTGATTGAATGTAGCTACCATCTGAGTTTACACCTAATACAGAAGTTCGCATGATGTTGGTGGTGATGCTTCCTCCTTCTATAATAATGATACCGTTATCTCGTGTAACTATACCCGCAGCTCCACCAACAATTTGGGTAGAAAGAGAACCCGCAGATACTCTAAGGGTACCGTAAGGTACAATGGCATTTGGACCAAGTTTGGAAACCGTAGCGCCATTTACCCATAAACGAGCTCCTGTAAAAATGGAATAATTTCCAGTTGTGTTTAGGGCAGGAACCACCACATTATCGCCAAGCTCAACGGTGCCGTATATTAAACCGATGGAATTCTCGTTGGTGGTAAGTTGTGCGGCATCAACAGAAAAATTTGCTCTTCCAAACAAATTAAAGAAACTTACTTGCGATGCAGAAATTGTTGTTTTATAAGTGTTGGTTAACCCTTTGTTAATTTCTATTCTTGAGAAGCGTGTTTCGCCATTACATAATACTGATTGATCGCGTGTTGGGTTAATGGTATTAAAATCTGCAAAACCCGATGTATCGTCATTGGTAAAATCTGCAGCAGTACGATTAGTAAAATAGGCTGTTCCTCCATCGTTCGCAAAATTTCCATGCAAATTAAACTCGTGGCGGGTTGTAGTGGCTGTATTACCAACGCGAATACCACCATTTGCGTTTACCGTAACATTACCGAATAAGGTAATTGTTAAGTTAGCAAGCGTAACATTATCGTTTATTCTAAATATACCGTTGTTAATGGTAAGATTTCCGTTAAGCGTTTGATTAGCCAGCATGGTTACCTGATCTGAGGTGCCCGTCATGGCAATTTCAACATTGTTGTAGGTTCTGCTGCTTGTTAACGATTTCCCTGTACCATAAAATTCTACAGTACCTCCTATACTATTATCGGCAAAAGATGTAGTTGAGCCAGCCGGGAAATTATCTGTTGAACCGGATAATCGAATTCTTCCATTACCCGATATTGTAACAAAATTATGTCCTGTTGTAGCGGCCACATCAAGTGTTCCGATTACCTGCATGCTATTTATCTGAACGTTATTCACGTTCATGGTAATGGTTCTGCCGGAAGTTACTACTACGTTATCTGTAATACCCGGAATTTCGTTTCCGGGGTTAACAAATAAAGGGGTAATACCTCCATCTAAGGTCCAGGCCAGAGGATCGTTCCAGTTACCGGATTGGTAGCTGTACCAAGTTCTGTTAGAAACACCTGTTACAGGACTTGTTGTTAGGTTTAAAGTTCCCAACGTATAAACTCCGTCAATCGGTCTAAGCTATTTGGTGTGGCTTTAGTGCGCGAAGTGCTCTGTCAGTTCGCAGTTTGTTTCTTTAAATTTATTAATTCCCATTTCATTTGCCAAAACAAAAGCCATAACAAATAGCTGTTGTTAGCGGCTGAAAATTCTAGAGTATTGGAACTCTATCTTGAAATGCGCGGTTGTTCCAAGCAAAACAATATTGCTTGCCGATGGCCAAATCTTTTAAAGCAAAAACTCTGAACGACTTGAAAAGAAAATATTTCAATATAAAAACTGAAAGTGATTTTATCTGATTGAATTCTCATTGCTTGAAAAGTGCGAAAGTTCAAGTTCAGAAATTATTGCTCGATTGGTTCTACTCTTTTAAAGCAAACGCCCGATTTATCTTGAAATAAAATTTCTGCAAAGTATAAACTGAATTATGTTTTGCCGCATTTAATTTTTTGCCGCTAACAAATCAGTATCGGTAACTCTAAATGTAATTTGGTCGCCAGATAAAGTTTTATCTCCGGAAGCAATAGAAGTTACTACATCGTAATTTCCTGTTCCGGTGTTTAATCGTAGTAAAACGTAATTGTCTTTATTCTGCGGAAACTGTCCGTTGATACCTTCACTAAAATCAAACGTTAAGTCGGCATCTAACGTGCCCGGGGTAGTTTTATCAATATACCAGGTTCTGTTCCAACGTTGTACTACTCCGCCAGTTCCTAAGTTTGTTGTTACCGCAGAGTTTGCTGCGCCATTGTGTGCTGTAAGTAAATATTCTGCATTTGCATTTAGTGTACCGTTGGCAGGTGCAACAATAAAACCTCTCGAATTACCAATGGTATGTTGTTCGCCACCTTGCTGGCCAAATCCGGCCAAATCAAAATCGTGGTTGAAAGTTGGCGTTCCTGCTACATCGCCACCATAAAAATCGGCACCTCCCGCGAGCGTAATGTTGTATTTAGCACTTAAATAATTTTCTATTAGTTGGCGTTGTGGTAAGTTTAGTGTAGATCTAAATATTATTACCTCAGAAATTTCGCCTTCGAAGTTGTTGTTCGTTATTGCATCGTAACTACCTATAAACAAATTTGATGTTGTATTAGGAATTGAACTTGCTGAAGCAGGTGTTGCGCTATTACCACCGTTTAAAAGACCTGTTCTTGTTGAGCCATTCATTATAAAACTTAACACATTGGCTTGAGAGGCGGTGGCATTTACAGATACCATGTTGCTGGTTGCACCTGTAGCAATGGTAGCTCTATAACGCAGGGCGTTTGTGATTTCAAAAAAATACGATTGATCTGTTGCTGCAGCTGAGCGTTTAGACAATAAACCATTTATGGTTGTTGTAGTTATCGGTCGCGACACCACAAACACAGACAAGTTGTTGGTGTTATCCAGGTTGTCGTTGTCTGCAACTTGTAAAAAGAAGTTTGAAGCTGCCGTATTCGGAAAAGTAACAGAAGGCAAACTATTAAAATTTGCATCTGTGCCGTTAAATGTAGGGCGTGTAACTCCGGCTCCTGTAGCATTGTTACTGTTTCCGGATTGATCTGCCCATGTATCTACTAACGAGCCACTGGTTGATACACCGGCATCTCCCCTTAGCCAAAGCACATTAATTGGCTGGCTATTGGCACCAGTTGCATTTCCTACACCACCTGGACCTGTTTGGGCAACAGATTGAAGTGAATAACAAAAAATAAGGATGGTCAGAGCAAAGATTTGGGACAATCTCTTTCCAGACGTAAAGCGAACCATAAGACAGATTTTAGGTATTTTAAACAACAAACTTAACTCTCTAGATATAAAAATTGAAATTATTTAAACCATAATTGAACTTTTATTGATACTAGATATATCAAAAAGGTAACGTGGTTTTGGTTAAACTTGCTGTATGATTTTAAACTACTTGTGGGCAGCTTTTTTTATTTGTGCTGCTTTAATAGCCTTCGTGCGCTTATTGTTTTTTGGCGATGGCAGTTTGTTTCCGGCATTAATCGATTCAACTTTTCAAGCTTCGAAAACCGGATTTGAAATTTCACTTAACCTAACAGGTGTTATGGCATTGTGGTTAGGTTTGATGAAAATAGGAGAACGCGCAGGTTTGGTAATTTACCTCTCGAAATTGATTGGGCCGTTTTTCAAACGTTTGTTCCCGAGTGTTCCGGCAGATCATCCTGCCAATGGATCCATCATCATGAACTTTAGTGCTAACATGCTTGGCCTGGATAATGCGGCTACACCGCTTGGATTAAAGGCCATGAAAGAGTTACAAGAATTAAATCCTGTAAAAGATACAGCATCTGATGCGCAGATAACTTTTATGGTATTGAATGCCTCCGGACTTACACTTATACCAATCACTATTATAGCCGACAGGGCCACCTTGGGCTCAGTTAATCCAACTAGCATTTTTATACCAACGTTATTCGCCACATTTTTCAGCACAATGGCCGGATTGGTTTATTTATCTGTTAAACAGAAGTTAAAGTGGGATAAAGTAATGATAGCCTACTTGCTTGTTCTTACAGGCAGCATTGGCGGTGTTATGCTATACTTTTCTTCTCTTACGCCAGAAATGCTGAAAACACAATCGAGTATAATTTCGAGCTTAATCATCTTTAGCATCATCATGAGTTTTGTTTTACTTGGTTTAAAAAAGAAAATCCCGCTTTACGAAACATTTGTTGAAGGTGCAAAAGAAGGCTTCGACACGGCCATTAAAATAATTCCGTATCTGGTTGCCATGCTGGTAGGTATAGCTGTGTTTAGAACAAGCGGTGCTATAGATTACATTATGCAAGGCTTCGTTTATTTTTTTGGTACGTTGTTAAATATCAACACGGCATTTGTTGATGCACTACCAGTTGCCTTTCTAAAACCATTAACCGGACAGGGATCTCGTGCCATGATGATGGACATAGCGAAAACTTTAGGGCCCGACTCGTTTGCAGGAAATCTCGCCAGTATTTTCAGAGGTTGTTCAGAAACAACATTTTATGTAATAGCAGTCTATTTCGGCTCAGTTAACATACGAAAAACAAGATATGCCATTAGTGGAGGTTTATTAGCAGATGTAGCTGGTGCGGTTGCAGCTATCTTCATTGCGTATCTTTTTTTTCGGGTTGCTTGATAATTATCATAATTTAGTATCTTGTGCGGATACCTACCTTCTTGCCTATGGAAAAGAAAGCTGAAATACAAAAAACTATTTACGATAACGCCAAGACACACTTCCTCGGTAATTTCCCCGATTCGTTGCCTATAGAACAAGCTTATGTTCATATAGGCATGTATTTAGGTTGGATCATAGAGCATGAATTGTACTCTGATTATTTTGAAGAAGAAGCGACCGTACAGATATTCAGATTTAAACGAAGAGAAATTTCCTGTACTATATTAAGCGAAATTTGGGATGGTTACCTTGGTTTTGAACTCTTCAACAAACATGGCAACATGTTTACTTATTATTATTACGGAAGTGGTTTATACCGAAACGATTATGACGAAATCTTAGTAAAAGGATTACCATCTATATACCACGTAACAGACACGTGGGAAAATTACGAGAAAATTAAAAACCGAATTGATTTAAGGTTTCAGGATTGGAAAAAACTAACCGGGCAATAACCCGGTTTTTTTATTGCTTAAGTTTTCCATTTTTATCGATGGTATACACTAATGCATTATTCGTGCTGAGCGATAATTCTCCAGAAATAAAATTTGCAGAAGTAGGTACTCCATCTATTAAATATTCGTTTTGCCATGCAAGCCCATCGCTTCGATAAATTTTAGCCACCGTTACAGGGTGTTTGCCTTCTTTGGCAGTTTTGCTTTCTGAATAAATAACAACAAAGAAAACCTGAGCTGCAGCATCTGTTGCAAACAAACCTTTAGTGAATGGCTGCCTGTACTTGCTAAAGTATTTTTTATTGAGATTAAAAGTAACTTTCAAGTCGGGCTTTCTGCTGGGTGGTATGTTAAACAAATAACCACTTACATCTGTGGTATCTTTATAATGAAGGCCCGTTGTGAATTTATCATTCAAAACCAACAATGGTTGAAAGGCATACTGCTCTCCCGGATTTAAAAATAAAGCAACCGAATCTGTGTCAGATAGTATCCATTTAGTTGCTTTCTCTCTAAATGATAATTCAAACTTTTTTAATTCTTTTTGTCTTTGTGCATACTCTTGAAGACCACGTAAAAATGTTTTGAGTATCGTGGGCTTATTAAATGTATTTTCTATAAAATGTTTGTAATCCAGAGAGCGCCTGTCTACTTCATCCAAATTATAGGAAGAAACTAAACTATCGAGTTTAGTAATGGCTTTGAACTCAATTTGTGCTGCTTTTAACTTTTGATATACGTCTGCCGAGTCGCGTAAGGGTTTATTTTCTATTAAGTTAGATTTGTATTGCAGTTCTATGGCTTTTGCCGTTAACACAAAAAGCGGTAAAGAGTTGTCATCTACTTTTTTACTTGCCTCGATAGGAAATCTTTCCTGAATCTTTTTTAAATCAGCAGATATCGAAACAGAGTCTTTCTCGAGTTTTGCTCTTACTTTATTTATTTCAATGTCTAAAGCTACCCATTGGTCGCGCACAGGAAACCAACCATTTTTGATAATCTTCACTTGCTCGTCTGCAAAAACTTTATAGTCCCACAGTGTTAGTGAATTAGAGAAAAAATCTGATGCCTCACGTCCATCAATTTCTATTTCCTGGATAGTTTTTAGCGTAATTTTCTGATCGTACTTACCTTTTGATAAAGCTACTCCATTTGTTTTATAAATACCGAACGCTTTTGTGCAAGAATCGAATTTTAAACTTATAGCTGAAAGTTGTTTTAATGTTTGTTCATCAGACTGCAGGATAAGACTTTTGTTTGTTTTATGCTTATCAACCAGATTTTTATATAAGGCTTGTGTACCCCGATATAGGGAATCGGCTAAATAAAAATAAGTTGTTGTGAGTTTTACTTTATCTGCTTTTTCTTTTAACTCTTGTTGTTTCTTTTCGAGAAAAAACTGAATATCACTGAGTTTAACACCAAACTCACCCGTTCTTAAATCTCTGCGTTTAAACGTTTCATAATATTCATCATTTTTTCTAAGTTCTTTTTCAGTAACCGTTTTAAATGCTTTATCAAAAAAAAGAATGGATGAATCAATATGTGATAAAAGTATTTTAGATTCTTTTAGTACGTCTGCCTTTCCGGATTTATGTTCATAAACCAAACCCATAAACAAAAATGCATTTGGATTATCGTCATTTTCTTTAACATATTTTCTTAAGAATGGCTCTGCTTCGTCATACTGTTTGTTGGCCAACCAGGTATAAATGTCCTTATATTTTACTTTTTGTGCATTTGCAAAAAAGCTCACGAAAACGAATAAGCAAAAAAGAAGATTTTTAAACATCTACAGACTATTTAACTTACGAAATTAATCAGATTTGTTTAATTTACTACACATCTTTTGTGCCAAAATGAAACTACCAGAATTGAGAGTGCCGCTTTACCTGCTCATTTTTGTTATTCCTTTGTTTGTTTTAGTTACTACAGCTAGCAATCAATACAGAGTAAATTCAGTTATTGCTGACTCCGTTTCTTATACCTTCTCGCTAATAGATATGAATCAAAAAAGTGTACCCTTTCATCAATACCGAGGCAAAGTAGTTCTTGTTAATCTATGGGCAACCTGGTGTGGGCCATGCAGAGCTGAGCTGCCTTCCTTGCAAAAACTTCAGCAATCTTATCTTCATCCCGATTTCGAAATTGTAGCTATTTCTTTAGATAAACAAAGCGACAATCAGAAAGTGAATAACTATTTATTGCAAAACAACTTTACATTTCCTGTTTACTATCCCGATCAGAATTTTCCTAAAGTATTGCAGGTAAGAGCTATACCATCTTCTTTTTTAATTGATAAAAAGGGGCAAATAGTTTGGCATAAAACAGGCGTTGAAAATTTTAACAAAGCATCGTTCAGAAAAAAGATAGATGCACTTGTTAAGTAATCATGAGGACTTTAAAATTTCACCAGCCAGCCGTAAACCATCTAACGTTAGCATGGGGTTTACATCAGTAAAGGTATCCTTTACAATTGGTAAAATAGAAGATAAACCACCTGTTGCCATAACTGGCAAGTCGGGTTTGTTTAATTCAGTTTTAATACGGTTTATCATATGCAGTACTAATCCTTCATAACCGATTAGCACTCCTGCTTGTATAGCGTGTGTAGTATCTTTTCCAAGCACTGAGGCCGGAACTTTAAGCGGTACTTCGAAAAGTCGGGCTGTGTTTTGTGTTAATGCTTTTATAGAAGTTTTTAAACCTGGTAATATGGCTACCCCTGCGATCTGTCCATCATCGGTAATTGTTGTAAAGGTTAATGCCGTGCCAAAATCTACAACAAGGCAAGCGGTTTTGTAATGAGTGAATGCTGCTAGTGCGTTACAAACCAAGTCGGAACCTATTTGCTCAGGATTTAAAACAGTGATAGGAAGTTTCGAAAATGTTTCGGCTTGTAGTACTATTGCTTTTTGTTCTGTAAGGTTGTGAATTGCCTCTTGTATTTGGCCGGTAAGGTCGGGTACAACACTACTTATTACAACTAACTCTAATTTATCAAAAGCCAAATGATGTTCTAAAAATAAAGTGCGTAGAGAATCGAAATAATAAACGGATTTTTTTGATAAGTCGGATGGTAAACGGAAAACGTGTTGCCATTCGGCTCCATAGCCAACTCCAATTGTTATGTCTGTATTTCCAATATCGAATACCAAACTTTTCATAAAACATTATAAGGTTATTGTTTTGCCGGTGAGTTGGGCAACATGCAAACAAAATTTTTCCACTCCGCTTGTGGCTTTTTCTTGCCAGATGGTAAACTCTTTTCTGGTTAGTACTTCTGCAGGAATTACCGGATCAATCAGAAATTTTAAAGCATCGAAACGGCAATACCGAAACAACCCTGCAGCCGGATAAACTTGTAAAGAAGTGCCCACAATTAAAAATAAATCCGCAGTAGAAACCAGATCGGCTGCTTCTTCTATTAAAGGCACTGCTTCACCAAACCATACTATGTTGGGGCGTAGTTGGGCGCCTTGTGGGCAATAATCTCCCATGTTTAGCATGTTATTTTTTACCGGGAAAACTTGTCCTGTTTTTGTGCTTCTCGACTCATGTAAACTTCCATGCAGATGCACTACGTGTGTAGAACCGGCCCGTTCATGAAGGTCGTCTACATTTTGTGTAATTATTTTAACATCAAAATATGCTTCAAGTTTGCTTAGAAGATAATGAGCTTTGTTGGGTTCTGCTTCTGCTGCATTTTGTCTTCTTTTGTTATAAAAATCAAGCACGTTTGCCGGATCGCGTGCCCAGGCTTCCGGGGTGGCCACTTCCTCTATTTTATATCCGGCCCAAAGTCCATCTTCTGCCCTGAAAGTGGGAATACCACTTTCGGCACTAATTCCAGAGCCAGTTAAAACAACTAATTTTTTAAGCATAAAAAAATCCACCGAATTTGGTGAGGTGTTTCTGAACCCCAAAACGACAAGTTTTGAGCTGCCCTCAGCCGCAACCTTCTTCTGTTAACCTGCTTTTTGGGCGAGGTGCTAACGGTTTAACGTCAGCATGAGGCCTGATTTTGTCTGGTAGCTTGGCTCGGTATTGTATTAATTGTTAGGTTCAGCAAACGTGTCCCAAATCCAGGTGGATAGTTTTCAAAAGTACTAAATATTCAATTTTATGTACAACGGCTGATTAAAAAGATGTATTTAAATATCTACAAATTCGCTTTAAGCATTTTCTGCCTATACCTTTGCCGTTTCAATTAATAACGACATGCGAAAAACCGAAATACATTTTTCTGTAGATCTGGATAACCAGAACATACCAACCAAGATAACCTGGGATGCTACAGATAAACCTGAGGAAGGACCATCCGAAACTAAAGCCATAAGTGTTGCCTTATGGGATCATCAGCAAAAAAATACACTTCGAATAGACCTTTGGGCCAAAGACATGCCTGTAACAGAAATGAAACGTTTTTATATAGACTGCATAGGCGGCTTAGCCCAAAGTGCCCTAACCTCTACCGGAGATGAGTTTATGAGTTCTGAAATGAACGCACTTTGCGAAAAACTAGTAAAACACCTTCAAACTGAAGTTAAAAAAGGGGCTTAAAGCATTACTTTAATTTCCGCAACCGATTTCTTTTTTTGTTCACAAAATTTTGTACTTTGCCGCATGGCAAAAGCCCAATTTTATTAAACCTATTGGGTTTTTTGTTGTTACAACATGTTATAACCAAACAAAACTGTATGACAAAATTCTACAAA
This sequence comes from Flammeovirgaceae bacterium, assembly GCA_021298355.1. Taxonomy (GTDB): domain Bacteria; phylum Bacteroidota; class Bacteroidia; order Cytophagales; family Cyclobacteriaceae; genus Chryseotalea. The sequence continues at coordinate 25,237 of JAJTEH010000010.1, read as the reverse complement.
CGTTTGCTATTGCCCATAGCCCTTATACTATTGGCAGCAACGGCAAGCTGGGCCCAAACTACCATTTCGGGTACAGTAAAAGATGGCACAACCGGTGAAAAGCTGGCAGGTGTAAATATCGTGGTAAAAGGACGCGTATTGGGAACAATCTCAAATGCAAATGGAGAGTTTACTATAAAAGTGAACGATAACCCACCACTAACCCTTTCTTTTTCTTTCATAGGTTTTAAATCTCAGGAACTAACGATTAGCAACGCTAATACAACAGGTCTTGAAATTGTGATGGAAGAACAAACACTCTTAGGCCAAGAAATTGTAATTTCTGCTTCTCGTGTGGAAGAAAGCATTTTAAAATCTCCTGTAACAGTTGAAAAGGTAGACTTAATTGCCATACAGCAAACTAGTGCACCGGAATATTTTGATGCTTTGGCTAATGTAAAAGGCGTTCAGGTTACAAGCAGTAGCTTAAATTTCCCTGCTGTAAATACAAGAGGTTTTGCTACCATCGCTAACGAACGATTCGTACAGTGGATAGACGGAATAGATGGTTCTGCCCCAATTCTTAACTTCCCTACCGGTAACATTGTAGGTATTGGCGAGTTAGATGCCGAGGGTTTAGAACTAATTCCAGGTGCAGCGTCTGCCCTTTACGGGCCAAACGCGTTCAACGGTATTTTGATCATGACCTCAAAAAGTCCATTCGATTACCAAGGATTAAGCGCTCAATTAAAAACCGGTATAACAACTTCTGATGCACAAGGACAGGCATTCCCTTACAATAACTTCGGAGTTCGTTACGCAAAAGCATTCAATAATAAATTTGCATTTAAGGTAAACTTCTCGTTTATGGACGCTGAAGACTGGGCCGCCAACGATTACAAGCAAGACCGTTTAAGAGCTAATTCAGAGTTTGATCTTTCAACAACTGAAGCAAACTTCGATGGCGTTAACACTTATGGTGATGAAGCAAGAATTAGCCCCCCCGGTTTTGCTTTGGATATTAGAAGAACAGGTTTTAGAGAGGAAGATATTATAGATGATTATTCTGCTAGAAGTATTAAAGGCGATGTTGCATTACACTACAGAATCAACGATAAAATTGAGGCCTTATACAACTACCGTTACGGATCTGGTGATGCTATTTACCAAGGTGATGCCAAGTATGCGCTCAGAGGATTTACTCAAGTGTTTCAAAAGTTAGAATTACGTGCTGATAACTTCTTCGTAAGGGGTTATGTTACACAAACAGACGCAGGAGATTCTTATAATCTTTTAGCTCTGGGCTCATTTATGAACGAAGCCTTGAGCCCTACCGCAGCGCAGTGGGCTCCGAATTATATTGCGGCCTATTTAGGAACAGTGCCAGGTGTTGATCCAGGAAATGATGCTCAAGCTAGACAATGGGCGGATGTAGGTTTCCATAACAGACCAGGTGGGCAACCTCGGTTTGCAAGACCGCAACCTGGAACACTAGCGTTTCGTCAATTAACAGATTCTGTTCGTACTGCTTTATTCCAAGGCAATCCTCCGGGGGCGACTTTTAGAGATGATTCTAGAATTTGGCACGGTGAATTTAACTACAACTTCAAAAATCAAATCAACTTCATGGAGTTGATGGTAGGTGGAAATGTTCGCCAGTACGACTTATTTACTGATGGCACTATTTTAAACGAAGATCCTGATGCTCCATCAAGGGCAGAAGTAAACTTCCAAAGAATTAAAATCAACGAATTTGGAGGGTATATACAAGCAGCCAAAACATTTGGAAGTTTAAAATTAACCGCATCGGCCCGCTACGATAAAAACGAAAATTTTGATGGACAATTTACTCCACGCGTTTCGGCAGTTTATACTGTAAACGACAACCATAATTTCCGTGCTTCATTCCAAACAGGTTTCAGAAACCCACAAACACAAGCACAGTTTATTTATTTTCCTGCATCTGATGCTACTTTGTTAGGGAGTACAGAAGCAAACGCAGCACGTTACGGTGTACATAACGGAGGATCCTGGACAAGAGATTCTTATTTAGCGTGGAGAAATTCTGGTGGAACTGTAAATGCCGATGGTACAATAACTGGCGGAAATCAACAGCTCTTAGTAACTACAAATGTACCTTACGTGCAACCTGAACAGTTAAAGGCTTTCGAAGTTGGCTACAAAGGATTGTTTGAAAACAAAATTTTGGTAGATCTAAACGGTTATTATAATATTTATAATGATTTTATCGGTACTGATTTTGTTGCAAGCAAGGCTCCTGCTACCCACCAAGGAACTAATTTAAATACTGGTACAATTTTTAGTTTATATTCTAACGCCCCTAACGAAATTACTTCCTACGGTGTAGGGCTAGGCGTAACATATAACTTGCCAAAAGGATATACAATTAATGCAAATTACAACTACGCAGATTTCGAAGAAGAACAAATTGAAGGACGCGTATTCAATGCCGGTTTTAACACACCCAATAACAAGTTTAACATTGGCGTTGGCAACAGAAAATTAACCAAGAACCTTGGCTTCAACCTTAATTATCGTTGGCAAGAAGGTTTCAATTGGTTTAGCTCATTTGGTACCTGGGATGTACCTGAATTTGGCGTGTTCGATGCCTCTTTCAGCTACCGTGTTCCTTCTATAAAATCAGTAGTTAAAGCCGGAGGAACTAATTTATTCGGTGGTGACTATCGCACCAATTTAGGTGGTCCGTTTGTTGGCCAGATGTATTATATCTCCATCACATTCGATGAATTTTTTAAATAACTATCGGAAAAAGTATGAAAAAATCGATTAGCATTTTAGCAACCATTGCTTTGGTTATTGCAACTGGTTGTGAGCAAGAAATAAATGATTTAAAACCTAAAGAGCCGATAACTGGTGAACCTGGCTCAGCCAACTTTACGAAATTTGTTTCTGTAGGAAACTCGTTAACCGCTGGGTTTCAAGCTGGGGCACTTTTTAATGAAGGTCAGGCAAATTCATTTCCTTCCATAATGGCCAAACAATTCGCCTTTGTAAGCGAAAATGATGAATTTAATCAACCTAATATTAATTCAGTAAACGGTTATAATTCTTCCGTATCAAACCCTGGAGCAGGCTTAATTTTAGGTAGGTTAGTTTTATTTGATCCAGATGGTGCAACTGATCCAGACGGTGCCGGTTGTTTAGTAAGCCGTTCTCCAGGACCTGCAGCTGCAAACACTCCTGCTACTTCAAGAACTTGTCCAACTCCTCAAAATACTCCAGCGGTACCTGCTCCTTACAATTCTGCAGATCTACCCGCCACTTTTGAAGGAGACAGAACCAAGTTAAATAACTTTGGTGTTCCAGGTATATTATTAGGGCAAGTTAATAATCCAGCAACAGGTGGCCCTTCCACAGGAAATCCATTTTTCAACCCTTTGTATGCGCGATTTGCATCTAACCCAGGAACGTCAACTATTCTCGGTGATGCGTTAGCTACCAATCCAACCTTTGTTTCTTTCTGGCTTGGCAATAATGATGTTTTAGGATATGCCACAAGCGGTGCGAGTGGTGCAATACCTTTAACTTCTGTTGCAACTTTTCAAAGTCAATATTCTACTGCGATAAATACAATTTTAAATTCTAATGCAAACGTTAAAATGGTTGTAGCTACAATTCCTGATGTTACAGCTATACCTTTCTTTTCTACAGTAACATGGAATCAAATCGATTTTACGCTTAGAGGATGTGATTTCAATACAAATGGTACTGATGATGTTCAAGAGCAAATTAACCAACTAAATGGAATGACAGGTTATGGTGGCTTTAATGCTGCTTTAAATGGATTGGCTGGGGCAGGTGTAATTACGCAAGAGGAAGCAGATAAAAGAAAAGTTACTTTTGCAGCTGGCAGGAATGGCATAGTTATAAATGATGAAACTTTAGAAGATTTAACAACTGCGTTATCAGGAATTAACCCTGCGCTAGCTGCCTATGGCAGAACACGACAAGCTAATGCTAATGATCTTATAACTTTATCCGCTGGTTCTATTTTAGGAACCTGCGTAAGTAATAATCCGGCATTAATCAATGGTGTATCTGTACCACTTGCCGATCAATTTGTTCTTCTACCAAGCGAAATTCAAGAAATCAAAAATCGTACTACAGATTTTAATAACCACATTAAATCTGTTGTTACCGCAAACAGTTCTAGAATAGCCTTGGCTGATGTTAATGCTGAGTTTACAAAAATTGTAAATGGAACTGTACGAATTGTGGATGGTATTCCGGTAAATGCAACCTTTGCTCCTCCATTTGGTTTATTTTCTGTTGATGGGGTTCATCCCAATAACAGAGGATCTGCCTACATAGCACAGGTTTTCATAAAAGCAATTAATTCTGCTTTTGGTGCCACCGTACCACTACCAAGTATTGCTGAGTACAACAGTACGCCTTTGCCAGTTAGCCCACCTGTGGCAACTTCACCTGCACAATAATCTTTTTATTCATAAAAAAAAAGACTGCCCTTTGGCAGTCTTTTTTTTATTTAGGCACATGAAAAACGTAATCTACTTTACATCATGCTTTGTTTTTATTATGCTAATAAGCATACATGCACGAGCACAAAAACAAGGTGTTAAAGGAAGAATAACCTTATTAACAGGCAACCAAATGCCGGGCCCGGAAAAAATGGCCAAGCCCAAAGGAGTTAAGCGAACAATCTGGATTTATCTCGCTTTAGAAGTTGACCTTAACCAAGCCACGAACGGCTTTATAAGTAAACCAAAACAAAAACCAATTAAAAAAATACAATCCAATAAAAGAGGCTATTTTAAAACTACCCTTCCGCCCGGCCACTACAGTTTGTTAATTCAAGAAGGAGAAAAACTCTGGGGAAATCAGTTTAATGAACAAATGATCATTAATCCCTTTATTGTAGTTAAACACCAAGTAATAGAATTTAATGTTGAAATAAACCACTCTGCTTATTTTTAATTTCTAAGCCATGCAACCTTAGGCTTTTATCTTGCATCTGAATTGGTGTAAACCCCACCATGAGCCCCCTATTTGTGCATTACGGTAACGAAGAAGAGTTAATACTCGGCTGCAAACAAAATAAAGCAACCGCACAAAAGCAGGTTTATGAAATCTATTCGGGTAAAATGTACGCTTTGTGCTGTAGGTATGTAAAAAACAAAATGGAAGCGGAAGATGTACTCGTTACAGCATTCACGAAGGTATTCGAACGGATAGACCAATTCAGAAATGAAGGAAGTTTTGAAGGATGGATTAGGCGCGTTGTTGTTAACGAGGCCCTTACCTGGATAAGAAGAAACAAAACCATGTATCTGGAAACAGATTTAGAATTGGCTGATCATGAACCGAATTATCAACAATTAGATGCCGAATTACAAGCAGAAGATTTAGTAAAACTTATACAGCAATTGCCGGCAGGCTATCAACTTGTTTTTAATTTATATGCCATCGATGGTTATACTCACAAAGAGATTGCCGATCAATTAAACATCAGTGAAAACACATCTAAATCGCAGCTAAGCCGTGCCCGAACTTATCTTCAAAAAATGCTGATCAACTACGACTGGAAAACCTACCAAAATAATTATAAACACGATGAAACAGCCGGATAAACTTTTTCGAGATAAACTGTACAACCACAGTGCTCAAGCCCCGGCAAATGCCTGGGAGAAAATAGAGAAAAATTTGCCTGTAAACCGAATTAACTGGTGGGCAATTGCAGCCATGCTTACACCCCTGTTATTGGCTGGAACCTATTATTATTTTTCTTTGAAAGAAGAAACTAAACAAACAATTGCCCAGCAAAGCACAATAGAAAATCCATCGAACAAAGAACAAACTGATTCTAAAAGCAATGTTACGTTGGATAGCATAAGAGCTAACATGGAGAAGGAAACACCTTTGAAAAAAAATACTGAACCTAACCGAACTAAGCCTGATAAAAACAAAAACGTTAAAAAAGATAAAACAGATAAAAGAAATAATCTGCCTGCCCACATCATTAACATTGCCAAAGAAAACTACATAGTTAGTGAAGAAAATATTGTGTTACCCAACAACCAACCAGAGACGAAAATACTAACAACCTCTACCGAGGAAACTAAACAAACAACTTCTAACACAATAACGCTGGTGTATACAACTAATGACTTACATGAAAAATATTTGTTGAAAAAAGAAAACAAAGATGCAACCTCAGAGTCAAAAGACGCATCTTCTATTCAAAAGCTATTGCAAAAAGCAGGAGAACTTACCACAAATCAATCTCCAATAGCTCAATTGCGTAGCAAGAAAAATGAAATTCTGGCGCTGAATTTTCGAAACGAAAAAAGTGAACGTAACAAGTAAAAAAATGAAAAAGCTATTCCTTATTATTTTACTCATAGTGTTGTATTCCGGAGTTGTTGTCGGCCAAACTAAAAAAGTTGATACCGTTGTGGTAGAACTTGCCAAAAAAAGCAAATTAGTTTTAACCATTGGCGATAAAGCCGATATACCCACCCTAAAAACATACGATTATGCTGCGTTATTTGCAGACATTATCCGCAAGCTGGAAGCAAAAGACACTACCATTAAACCAATAACCGAACCATTGCAATCAAAAACAGAAAGTGAACCGGAATGGCCAGCATTCGACAATAATGACAATGATGTTAGCAAGTGGGAATTTAGTGGCCGAGAAAGCAAAAGAAGATTTGTGGGTAGAAATACCTGGCAATCCTTTAATATAGATTTTGGCACTAATAATTTTTTAAACAATGGTTCTTTTCCCGATAAAGACAATCAACCATATGCTGTAAGACCTTGGGGTAGTTGGTATATTGGTTTAAACTCTATTCAAAAAACAAGAATTGCAGGTAAACTTTTCCTTGAGTGGGGTTTTGGTGTAAGCTGGTACAACTTTAAATTTCAAAACGATGGCACCACATTAACAAAAGGAAATGCTTCTGTGGAATTTGCTGAGTTATCTACCGATTTAAATCCGGTTAAAAGCAAGCTTACCGTAACCTATTTAAACGCATCGTTAGTACCTGTATTAGACTTTGGAAGCAACAATAAGAAAGTTCGTTTCTGGGATACCGATCAGGCCTTTAGAATTGGTGTTGGCCCCTACGTAGGATATAGAATAGACAGTTATGCAAAAAATGTTTATAAAGAAAATGGCGACAAAGAACGCGACAGAAACAGAAGCAATTTCTACCTTAATAACCTGCGCTATGGAGCTCGTTTACAAGTAGGTTACAGAGGCACAGATCTTTTCTTCAACTACGATTTCAACGAATTATTTGCCAACAACAGAGGACCATCACTTAACGCATTTAGCTTCGGTATTATCTTCTAAAAACTATTTCATTATTCTACCTAAATGCCTGTTACCCTAACAGGCATTTTTATTTCGAATAAATTACTTCGCGCTCGGCCTGAGTTAGTTTTAAATCTTTACAAAGCCGCTCTCGACTTGGCCACGTAACAAAATAAAATAAAAAATGAAGTAAAAATGCAACGGATAACCACTCGAAACCACTAAACAAAAAAGATAACACGAATAACCAAGAGCCCGAATAGATTACAAAAAAACGAATGATCGACCATTGTGCATAACCATCCATTCTTACACCCAAACTAACTTTCTTTAGAAGCCTTCTCACCATTACCTTAAACAAAATCATCACCAAAAGTGCATCAAAGAAAGAAAACACAACCAAACCTATCACTACTAAAAATGAGTTGAAATTTTCTTGAACCGGCAAGTCATAGTCCATCAATTTTAAATAATAGATCACCATAAAAGCGATGGCCGGTAAAAACACAGGCAAAGAATGTCTTCTCTGCATCTTTAAAAAATACTCGTTTATTGAATTGTATTTCATACCTTATGTCTTTGCAAATTATTCATAATTTTGAACAAATGCCCTTGCTATGACAGAAGTATCCAGCATATCCAGAAAAGAACAAGTGATAAGAGTGGCCGCTGAACTATTTCGTGAAAAAGGATACGTTGCAGCCAGTATGCGCGACCTTGCTCAAAAATTGGGAATTGAAGCTGCCAGTTTGTACTCCCATATCAAATCAAAAGAAGAAATACTACATGTACTTTGTTTCGACATGGCAAAAGATTTTATGGCCTCACTCGAGAAAGTAGAATCGAAACAAAACCTTACAGCCAGTGAAAGGTTACAACAAGGCATAATTGGCCATGTGGAAGTAATGGCAAAAGATTTAACGGCATCAGCAGTATTTATGAACGAACACCGCCATTTAAGCCAGCCTTTCTTGCGCGATTTTCTCTTACTGCGCATCAACTATATCAATCGGTTTAAATTAATGATTGAGGCCGGGATGGCCAACGGTGAATTTAAAAAAACGATAGACAAAAAACTTGCCGTGATGACGCTCTTTTCGTCCCTCAACTGGATGCCACTCTGGTACGACCCAACAAGCGCAATAGAACCGGCTGTATTAGGTAAACAATTATCTGACATGCTGGTAAATGGTTTAAAACAAAACCCAACCTAAGGTGTTTTACTAACGCGTGTTAGTTTGTATTTTTGAAACTATAATTTAATACTATGTACGGAGGAGGAAATACTTTTGAAGCAATAAGAACCGACAGCCTTGCACAGGAAGATCCGGAAAAATTAGCTGCATTTGAAGCCAAAATAGAAAGAGGCGAAAAAATTGAACCTACAGATTGGATGCCCGCGCTTTATCGTAAACAACTTATTCGTATGATAGAGCAACACGCACACAGCGAAATAATTGGTGCGTTACCAGAAGGCACCTGGATAACAAGAGCTCCGGGCTTCAAAAGAAAACTTTCGTTAATGGCGAAAGTACAAGATGAAGTAGGACACGCACAGTTACTTTACAGTGCGGCCGAAACGCTCGGAAAAACCCGCGAACAAATGATTGACGATTTGTTATCAGGCAAATCTAAATACTCTAACATATTTAACTATCCGGCATTTACATGGGCCGACTCTTGTTTTATTTCATGGCTTGTTGATGCCGGAGCGATAGTAAACCAATTAGCCAATGCAAAAGGAAGCTATGGCCCCTATTGCCGTGCGTTAGAAAGAATATGTGCTGAAGAATCATTTCACCTTAAATACGGCCATCATTGCGTTATATTCCTTGCAACAGGCACAGATAAACAGCGCCAAATGTTTCAGGAAGCAATAAACAGATGGTGGGCACCTATGATGCATTTCTTTGGACCATCAGACAAGATATCAGCGCATACAGAAATACTCATGAAGTGGAAAGTAAAAATGGGTACAAATGATGATATGCGAAATCAGTTCCTCGATATGTACGTTCCTAAAATTTGGGAACTAGGTTTTACCCTTCCCGATCCGAACCTTAAAAAGAACCCAACCACAAACAAGTGGGAATATACAGAACCCGACTGGGAAGAATTTAAACGAGTGATAAATGGCGAAGGCCCATGCAATAAAGAAAGAATTGAAGTAAGAAGAATTGCAGAAGAGCGAGGCCGGTGGGTGCGCGAAGCACTAAAAGCACCACAAGCAGCTTACGTAACTCCACTAGCCTGATTTTAAATTTTAAAACAACTATCACTGCCGGTTTACCGGCAGTGTTCCTTTTATGAAATCCTTAGATCCACGCGTAAACCGCTTGCCCACGCTAAGTCGCGAAATAACAACTAAGGTTCCGCTAGACCAACTCGGAACGTACGAAGTATTCGTTCAAGCAAAAGAAAATAAACCATTTCAACACGAAGGTATCGTGCACGCTTCAGATATAGAACTCGCGTTTGTTCTTGCTAAAGAAACATTTACCCGTAGGTTTACCTGTGTTTCTATTTTCGTTACAGATACCCGCGATGTTTACGTTTCTGCCCTAACAGAAGGAACCGTAAATGCTTACGACACACTCCCCCCCTACACACCCAATGCAAACAACATCTTAGAAAACTATTTGATATTTCATCTTTTAAAAAGAGGAAAACAACATGTTTTAGCTGGTAAAGTTACTGCCAGCACTCCGCAAGAGGCTATGCTAAAAGGAAAAGAAAACCTGCAAGATGGCAAACCCGTTTTTAACGTTTGGGCTATACGCGAAAGCGCCATCAGACATACACAACCTGAAGAAATGGTTTTATGGAAAACGCTGCCCGATAAAAAATACCGCGATGCCTCCGACTATAAAGCCGGAGATAAACTCACCCGATTTTTGGCACAACGAAAAAACGAAATACTATGAAAGAAGTCGCGCTAAAAGAGCTTTTGTATAAAATTGCAGACGACCAACTTATACTCGGACATAGAAATTCGGAATGGACGGGTTTTGGTCCGTTACTGGAAGAAGACATAGCCTTTTCTTCCATGGCACAAGACAAGGTTGGGCAAAGTTACGCCCTTTACCAATTGCTCAACCAACTGGGTGAACAAGAGCCCGACACGGTGGCTTTTATGCGCAACGCACAACAATTTCACAACTGCCAATTGGTAGAATTACCAAATGGTGAATACGACTTCTCTTTGATACGCCATTTTCTTTTTGATACAGCCGAAGCAATTCGTTTCGATTTGCTGTCACAATCTAGTTATCAACCTTTGGCCGATCTTGCAAAAAAAATAAAAGGAGAATTACAATATCATACCCTGCATGCCAACACGCTCATTAAAAAACTTGGAAGCGCAACTCCGGAAAGTATCGGCAGATTGCAAAACAGCCTTGACATAGCCTTGCCGTATGCATTAGGAATTTTTGAACCCTCTCCATTCGAAAGCAGCATTATTGCAGAAGGATTTTTTGCAGGCGAAGCCGAATTACAAAAGCAATGGATTTTAAAAGTAGATGCATTGCTTGCACAAACTCAACTTAAACCCATTAGCTGGCCTACTGTAAAAGCCATATACGGTGGCAGAAATGGCCAACATACAGAGCATTTACAACCATTGTTAGATGAAATGAGTGAAGTATTCAAGATAGATCCTACAGCAGAATGGTAGATGTATGGAAGCAAATACAGATCAAATTTGGAAACTGCTGGACGAAGTAAAAGATCCGGAAATTCCGGTACTTTCTCTGGTAGATTTAGGAGTTATTACACATGTAGAACAAAATAACGAAAATGTTAGGGTAGAAATGACACCCACGTTTGTTGGCTGCCCAGCACTAGATTACATGAAGCAAGAAGTAATAGAAAAACTTCTTAACAATGGATATACAAATGTTGAGGTTAACATAAGTTTCAGTACCCCCTGGAACAGCGATAAAATTTCTGAAAAAGGAAAAAAGGCACTACAGCAATTTGGATTAGCACCACCCATGCCAAATTCTTTGTTTACTGATATAAGTGTATTAGAACACGTTATATGTCCGAGGTGTAATACCAACAATACCGAATTAAAAAACCCGTTTGGTCCTACCCTGTGCAGATCTATACATTACTGCCATACCTGTAAAGAAGCCTTTGAGCAGTTTAAACCCATACAATAATAAATTAAACAGAATGGTACATCTGTTTATAAATTAATGTATATCAAAAAACTCAACCACCGGTTATTCCGTACTTTGTTCAAAAGAGTCTCTGTCTATGAAAGTTTTTTTATACCTACTTATATCTTCATGCTCGGTTGGCCTTTGGTTGGGTTGCCAGCCAAAAAATACGCCAATAGTTGTCACTGTTTTTTCTCGACAAGATTCTGTTATGCAACAATATCTCGATCTGCAAGATAGCCTTGTAATTGCATGGAATAACATGGTGCATGACGACAACATGAAAATTAAAAACCTTCGCTACATTTTACACGAACTCACTACTGGCAAACAAGTAAATACTATGGTTGAACAAAGTTTTACTGCCAGACTTAACCAATTGCTAAACATACGTTTTACTGAAAAAACATTTTCTAATGCTGATATTGTTTTTGAGTACGACAAACAAGAAGAAAAACTTATTGAAGAGATAACGTCAATGGCTTACTCCTCTCGTTTCTATAACCAAAACAGAATGTTGCAAAATCTTTGCAACACTGTTTTAGATGCAGAAAAAAATAAAAATGAATTAAGATCGCAGTACAATACAATCGCAAAACAATTCAACCAATTTGTTGAAATCCAAAAGGATTTGATTTTACATGCAGATCCTTCAGCTTCGATTAAACCAAAATCACTATTTACGCTTGCGAAAGAGTAAACTCAATCCCACTTCGAAAACTTTTCATTCTTTTTCTCGGGTTTAGTTTTTCTATCCTTCGAACTGTATTTGTTGTCTTTGTATTTAGAAGTTCTATCAAACTTACCGGAGGTAGAATCGCTGTATCTGCTCCCCTCTTTCTTTCCATAGCGGTTTCCTTCACTTCTTTCTCTTCTTTCAGTTCTTTCTCCTCTATCTGTTCGTTCGCTACGGCTACGATTTCCTCCTCCGCTTCTACCCGATCTTTCTTTCTCTTGTGTTATTTCTACGCGCACCATTCTGCCTTTGTACTCCATACCATGCAAATTAGATTGCACAAGCTGGCTTACTTCTTCTTCAACTTCAATAAACGAATAAGCTCCTTTTAAATCTATTCTACCTATAACACTTCTGGTTACACCACAACGGTCGCAAATCATTCCTAATAACTTGCCGGCATCAAGTCCATCCATTTTGCCTATGTTTATAAACAAGCGAGTGCCAGTTACAAATCTCTCTTGCTTAGCAAATGTATCTGCAGGTCTCTCGGATTTATTTAAATCCGGAGCATCACGGTAATAATCTAACAGATGATTAAACTCAAGGAAAGTAAATCGTTTGATTACTTCTTCTTTAGTTAAGCCTTGCAACTCTTCGTAAACCGATGGCATAAGCGGTGCAAGTTCTGTTTCGTTTACTTTTACATCGCGCAGTCTATGAATTAAATGTATTAATCGTTTCTGACAAACTTCAGCACCTGTAGGAATATTAATGCGCTGAAACTTTGTGTTCACTACTTTTTCTATCTGTTTTATTTTACCCAACTCGCGTTTGGTAATAATTGCCAAAGAAATTCCTTGTTTGCCAGCACGCGCTGTTCTTCCGCTTCGATGTGTATAAAATTCTATTTCATCGGGCAAATTAAGATTAATTACGTGTGTAATGTTGCTTACATCTATACCACGTGCAGCCACATCGGTTGCAACTAAAAACTGCAAGGTTTTATCCTTAAAGCTTTTCATAACCTTATCGCGTTGCTGTTGCGTTAAATCGCCATGTAAGGCATCGGCATTGTATCCATCTCTAATTAGGTTTTCTGCAATTTTTTGCGTGTCTAATTTTGTGCGGCAAAAAATTACGGCAAAAATATCGATGTTATAATCTACTATTCGTTTTAGTGCAGCGTAGCGTTCTCTTTCTTCTACTACAATGTATTGATGTTCGATGTTTACATTGCCTTGATTTTTGTTTCCAACAGTAATCTCGAGTGGAAACGACATATACGCGTTAGCTATTGCACGTACTTCTTTTGGCATGGTAGCAGAAAACAACCATACTTTCTTTTCATCGGGTGTATCGGCTAAAATAGTATCGATATCATCTTTAAATCCCATGTTTAGCATTTCGTCTGCTTCATCAAGCACTACTAATTGAATATCTGAAATAGAAACAGCTTTTCTGTCCATCATATCCATTAATCGTCCTGGAGTAGCAACTACTATATGAGCACCACGTTTTACCTTTTTAATTTGCTCAACTATGCTTGCACCACCATAAATAGGAACAATGTGTACGCCTTTAGCATCTTTGCAGAAATTTTCCAGATCGTTTGTTATTTGCAAACACAACTCACGTGTTGGTGCCAGTACCAATGCTTGTGTAGATCGGTTTGTTACGTCTATCTTTTCGAGCATGGGTAAACCAAAGGCAGCAGTTTTACCTGTTCCGGTTTGGGCAAGAGCAACCATATCGCGATTTTCTTGTAGCAACACCGGAATGGCTTGTTCTTGAATGGGGGTAGGAGTTTCGAAACCTAATTTTGTAATGGCTTCTACTAAAGCCTGCGATAGGCCTAATTCTTTAAATGTCATCATGTTTTGTTTATGTAAAGAGTTACCTTCAGCAGAAAACTGATTCAAACTCTTTCATAAACCGGGCAGACTACCCGTTTATTATATGAACGCGAATACCGAATCTGCAATAAAGCTCACAAAGATACACCAATTATCAGATAATCAGTATACTTGCTTTATTTGCTAAACGTGAACAAACTTGGTTAACAATATAAAGTTAAACGGTTCGAATGAAAAAACTTTAGGTTACATCAAACACCATTTATTCTTTTGCATTTAGATGATTTAAAGAGTAAATTAATTGCGATTTTTTTTAAACATGGCTTTACTTAAACGACTTGGATTTTTTACAGCCTTTATTCTTCCGGCACTTGTTGTTGCGGGTGTTTATTTAAATGGATATTGGCAAATGAGCACAATAGTTTTTGTATTCATCTTCATTCCTTTTGCCGATTACTTAATTGGCTTAGATACTTCTAATGTAAAAAAAGAAGTTATCGCACTTGAAACCGAGCGATACTTTTACAGATTGGTAACCTATGTGTGGATGTATCTTCAATTGGCATTCTTGTTTTGGTGTGTTTGGGTAATTACACAAGAAGAAATACATGGAGCTTTTGAATGGTTTTGCTTTATACTTAGTACAGGCTTAGTAACGGGCGGTATCGGCATAACAGTAGCGCATGAGTTAGGCCATAAAAAACCAAAGATCGAAAGATTTTACAGTCAGGTGTTGCTGATGACTGTTTGCTATATGCATTTTTATATCGAGCATAATCGTGGGCATCATGTTTATGTTGCCACACCGGAAGATCCGGCAACAGCACAAAAGAACGAAACCTTTTATCGGTTTTGGTTTAAATCCGTTTTTGTAGGCTACAAGCATGCATGGCATTTAGAAAACGTACGATTGATTCAAAAAAATAAATCTTTCTTTTCTATCGATAACAAAATGATTCACTATCAAGTATTACCAGCTTTGTTTTGCTTGGCTTTGTTGGTATTTGGCTATTTACTAAGTGGAGAAATTCTTTTGTCTATACCTCTGTTCTTTTTCTCGCAAAGTATAGTAGCCTTTACCTTATTGGAACTTGTAAATTATTTAGAGCATTACGGAATACAGAGAAAAAAATTACCATCAGGCAGATACGAACAAGTTAATCCTTTACATTCGTGGAATGCTAGTCACCTAATAAGCAATTTCTTTTTATTTCAATTACAACGCCATTCCGATCACCACGCGTATGCACATAAACGGTATCAGGTGTTAGAACATTATGATGAAAGCCCTCAACTACCTTATGGCTATCCTACAATGATTCTTATTGCGTTGGTACCTCCCCTATGGTTTAACCTGATGAATAAGAAATTAGATGAGTGGCAAATGCAATCGATAACATAGCCTATTCTCGATCTTTTGCTTAATCCTATTTACTAAATCATTTATTTGATTGTGATATCACCGTCATAATCTTTTCTTTGCATTTCAAATTAAATGGCTATATGTCTTTACCTAAAATAAATCCTACCGAAACCCAGGCTTGGAAAAAACTGGAAATGCATTTCTTAACCATGCAAGCCACACATTTAAAAGAATTGTTCGTAGATGATGACCAAAGATTCGAGAAATTTCAAATTCAGTTTCAAGATATTCTCATCGATTATTCTAAAAATCTGATTGATGAAGAAACAATTTCGATTTTAATTGCGCTAGCAGAAGAATGCGAAGTAAAAGGTGCCATCGAAAATATGTTTACCGGCAAAGCGATTAACCAAACCGAAAGGCGAGCTGTTTTACATACCGCTTTAAGAAATTTTAGTGATAAAGCAATTGTTGTGGATGGTAAAGATGTAATGCCCGATGTTAAAAATGTGTTGGCCCAAATGGAAAAGTTTAGCACACAATTACTAAACGGAATACACACAGGTTTTACCGGAAAAAAGATAACCGATATTGTAAACATAGGAATTGGCGGATCGGACCTCGGCCCGTATATGGTAACCGAAGCGTTAAAGCCTTATTGGCAAGGTATTCAGCCACACTTTGTTTCTAATGTAGATGGTACACATATAGCAGAGACGTTAAAAAAAGTAAATCCAGAAACTACTCTTTTTATCATTGCCTCTAAAACTTTTACTACACAAGAAACCATGACCAACGCAGAAAGCGCAAGGGCTTGGTTTTTACAGCAAACCAATCAAAAAGGCGATGTTGCCAAACATTTTGTAGCCGTATCTACCAACGAGAAAGCTGTAAAAGAATTTGGCATTAATCCGGAAAACATGTTTGTATTCTGGGATTGGGTTGGTGGTCGTTATTCACTTTGGTCGTCCATCGGTTTAAGTATAGCCTGCACAATTGGTTATTCTAATTTCGAAAAACTTTTACGAGGTGCTTACCAAATGGACGAACACTTTAGAAACGAACCATTCCATAAAAACGCCCCGGTAATTCTGGCCTTGCTTGGCATTTGGTACAATAATTTTTACGGAGCAGCATCAGAAGCCATACTTCCTTATGATCAATACCTTCACAGATTCGCAGCTTATTTTCAGCAAGGAAATATGGAAAGCAACGGTAAGTCTGTTGATAGAAACGGGGATCCTGTGCATTTCCAAACCGGCCCGATAATCTGGGGCGAACCGGGCACAAACGGCCAGCATGCTTTTTATCAATTAATTCACCAAGGCACAAAGATGATACCTTGCGATTTCATCGCTTCGGTTAACTCGCACAATCCTATTGGCGACCATCACGCAAAACTATTATCTAACTTCTTTGCGCAGCCGGAAGCTCTTATGAATGGTAAACCTTACGAAGAAGTTGCCTCAGAGTTAAAAGCAGTTGGATTTACAGAAGATGAAATTACCTTCCACGCACCGTACAGAGTTTTCGAAGGAAACAAGCCCACTAATTCCATCTTACTAAAGCAATTAACACCAGAAACACTTGGAGCGCTTATTGCACTTTACGAACATAAAATTTTTGTGCAAGGCGTAATCTGGAACATATATAGTTTTGATCAGTGGGGAGTAGAATTAGGCAAAGTACTAGCTAAGAAAATACTGGCCGAGCTGAACAATAACGAAAAAGTTTCGTCTCACGATTCATCAACTAATGGATTAATCAATTATTTCAAACGATTGAAATCTAGCTGATAAAAAGCTATTTGATATCCTTAATCAAATCATTAGGAAAGTTTTATTCTAAGTGTATTTTTGGCATCGTTCTATGAGCCATACAAAAATTAAACGCATTGGTGTATTTACTTCCGGAGGCGATGCCCCCGGTATGAATGCAGCCATTCGTGCGGTAGTTCGCACAGCCAGTTTTTATCAAAAAGAAGTTTTCGGGATCATGCGCGGTTACGAAGGCATGATAGAAGGCGATATTGTAAAGTTAGGAGCTCGTTCTGTTGGTAATATTATCCAACGTGGTGGCACTATTCTAAAAACTGCCCGCAGTCAGGAATTCCGAACACCCGAAGGAAGAAAAAAGGCGTATGAAAATTTACAACGCGAAGGTATCGATGCCCTTGTTGGCATTGGTGGCGATGGTTCTTTTACCGGTCTTCATTACTTAACGAAAGAATTCGAAATTCCTGGTGTATGCATACCCGGAACAATTGATAACGATTTAGCCGGAACGGATTACACAATTGGATATGACACAGCTACAAATACGGCTGTTGAAGCATTAGATAAAATACGTGACACAGCTTTATCGCACAATAGACTTTTTTTTATTGAAGTAATGGGGCGCAATTCTGGATACATTGCCATTAATAGTGGTATTGCCGGAGGTGCAGCTGCTATAATTATTCCGGAGGAAAACATGACGTTCGAAGAACTAATGGCTAGCTTAACTGCCGGAGAGGGCAGCAGCAAAAAGTCTAACCTAGTAGTAGTTGCCGAAGGTTCTAAAATTGGCGATGCCAACGAATTAGCAAAACGTGTAGCTGAACGTTCTTCTTACTTCGATATTAAAGTAACCATATTGGGGCATTTGCAAAGAGGAGGTGCACCTTCTTATTTCGATAGAGTATTGGCCAGTAAAATGGGCGTTGCCGCAGTAGAAGGTTTACTTAATGGACAAACCGATGTAATGGTTGGCATTAAAAGTAATAAAATTGTTTTCAACTCATTCGAAACGATCATCAATCACATTCACGAAATAGATAACGAATCCCTGAGAATAGCGAAAATACTTTCCATTTAACTTTACTACTATGAGAGAAGTAACAGCCGGAGTTGACATTGGAGGAACCAACACAAAGTTTGGCCTTGTCGACCGAGATGGCAACGTGTTGATACAAGGAAGTATCTCCACGCAAAATCACGACACGTTCGAAGATTTTATTAACGATATGGCTAGAGCCATTCATGAGGCTGTAGGTAAAGTAGGGAATTGCGAGTTAATTGGAATTGGAGTAGGTGCTGCTAATGGTAATTATTACACAGGCACTATTGAACATGCCACCAATCTAAAATGGAAAGGCATTATACCATTAGCCGAATTGTTTAAAAAGAAATTAGGCGTGCCCTGTATAGTTACAAACGATGCTAACGCTGCTGCAGTAGGCGAAATGGTTTATGGTGCGGCTAAAGGCATGAAAGATTTTATTGTTATTACCCTTGGCACAGGGCTGGGTAGTGGTATAGTTTGTAATGGACAATTGGTAAATGGAAAACATGGAATAGCTGGCGAGGTTGGGCATACCTCTGTAAACCCGGCCGGGCGCTATTGCAACTGCGGTAAACGCGGATGTTTAGAAACCTATGTAAGCGCAACCGGAATACGAAGAACGGTATACAAATTATTGGCAGATCACCTAGAAGACAGTGTATTGCGCGAGATCAGTTTTGATAATCTTGATACAAAAATGATTACCGATGCGGCACTAAAAGGCGATGTTGTAGCTAAAGCAGCATTTGAATATAGCGGAAGAATTTTAGGGATGAAACTAGCCGAAACTGTTGTGCATACCGACCCTGAGGCCATCTTCTTATTCGGAGGATTATCGCTTGCCGGTGATCTAATTTTTGAGCCAACCATAAGACACATGGAAGAAAACCTGATGCCGGTATTTAGAGGGAAAATAAAAATACTTCCTTCGGGCTTACAAAATCAGGCGGCTTCTATATTAGGCGCAAGCAGTTTGGTTTGGAATTACCTGGAATTACAAACTGTTAAATAAAGTATTACACACAGAACAAATAAAAAAGGTTGCCTAGGCAACCTTTTTGTTTGTATGGATTGATATCGATTAGTTGTTGTTTACTCCTAAATCTTTTAACTGCTTTTCGATGGCTGCTGCTTTTGCATCTTCGCCAAGGTAGTAATACATAATGCTTAGTTTGTCCAACACTTCTATTTTAGTGTTGTTGTCTTCTATCTTCATGTTATTTGCTTTCTCCCAATAAGGCAATGCAGTTTTGTATTTTTCAACCAATACTTTATCTAAATCGAGTTTCTTTTTTTGGTCTTCTTTGCTTATGCCTAAGTTGTTCATCTCACGTTTTACTTTTTCTGCATCGATCAGGTAGATCTGAGCAAGGTAGTAATGTGCTTCAAAATAATCTTTGTCGATTTTTATCGCTTCGAGATAATTAGCTTTTGAGGCTTCCCAATTTTCGAGTTTTGAGTTAACGTAACCAAGATAGAAATGCAAGATTTTGTTGGTTGGTTCTTTAGCTACTGCAGATTCTAAACCACCTTTTGCTTCATCTACTTTGTTTTGGTCAATCAATATTCCGATTTCAACCTTAGGGAAATCGGTATTGTTAGGAAATTTAGTTTTTGCTTCGCGAACCATCTTTAAGGCCTCGTCTTTTTGCTCGAGTGGGCCATTTAACGCGTTTACAATCAGAGAATAAGCATCTTGAGATGTTCCACCATTTACGATGTAGAGTTTTAAATCTTCTACAGCTTCTTTGTATGCTTCGCGTTGAAAATTAGCGTAGCCAGAATAAAAGCAAGCGGTGGTGTCTTTTGGATTTACGCGTTGAGATTTCTTAAAGAAGCCAACAGCTTTTTCAAAATCATCTTCCTGATAGGCTGCTGCACCTTTGTTTAAATAAGCCCCAGCCAATATGCCCATCTGTTGTGTTTTAGGAAAAGGTAGGCCCATGGCATCCATTATGAAGTAATCTTTTCCTTTTGTTTGCATGGATTCGGCTTTATCAAAAGCAGCAAGTGCAATGTCTAATGGGTTTTCGGCTAATTTTTTAAAATTTTCGTTGCTGGTTGTATCTAAAGAGGCGTAGATCAAACCTTTATAATAAAATGTTTTACCATCTAACGAAAGTTTTGCATCTGTTTCTGCCACATCTATCATGGCTTTTGCTTCATCTAATTTGCCATCTTTCCAAAGGTTTAGTGCCTTGTTTAGGTTGGGCTTAATGGGCTTTTGTGCAAGGGCAATTATTGGTGCCAGCAAAAGCACAAGAATCACTTTTTTCATGTTCGTTCAGGTTTATGAGTCAAATTTAGTTATTGGTTTCTTCTGTTGTATTGTTTTCGCTATTGTTTTCTGTATTCGGTTCTGCTTCGCTTCCGGTTTCTGTTTCACCTTCTACTTTCTGTATTTTTTCTACTGATGAAATGCTGTCGTCATCGCTTAACTTAATTAACCTCACTCCTTGTGTAGCACGCCCCATAACGCGTAGTTCATCTACTTTTATCCGGATGGTGATGCCAGAGCGGTTAATGATCATTAATTCATCGTTATCTACTACTTCTTTTATAGCCACTAGTTTTCCGGTTTTATCGGAAACGTTTATGGTTTTTACTCCTTTACCTCCTCTGCGGGTTATTCTGTAATCGTCTATCGGGGAGCGCTTTCCGTAGCCGTTTTCAGAAACAACCAATAGGTTGGCATCTTCGCGTGTTACACATACCATGCCAATTACAATGTCTGTTTCTGAATCGAGAGTTACAGCTCTAACGCCTGCGGCATTTCTACCCATTGGCCTTACTTCGCTTTCATCGAAATGAACGGCTTTGCCTTCGGCTTTGGCTATTATGATGTGGTTAGAGCCGTTGGTTAAGGCTGCGTTTAGCAGTTTATCGCCATCGTTTATTGTGATGGCGTTTATGCCGGCTGCGCGCGGACGGGAGTAGGCTTCCAGGGACGTTTTCTTTATCACGCCTTTTTCGGTACACAGGATAACGTAGTTATTGTTGATGTAATCATCGTCTTCGAGGCTGCGCACGTTTATTACTGCTCTTACAACATCGCCCGGCTCAATGTTTAACAGATTTTGTATGGCTCTGCCTTTGCTGGTTTTGGTGCCTTCGGGTATTTCGTATGCTTTTTTCCAGAATACTTTTCCGGAGTTGGTAAATATTAATAGGTAGTTGTGGGCATTTGCGATAAACAAGTGCTCGGTAAAGTCATCTTCTTTTGATGCTGCCCCGCGTGAGCCTACCCCGCCTCTTCCTTGTGTTCTGTATTCTGATAATGAAGTGCGTTTGATGTATCCCTGGTTGGATATGGTAATTACCATAGCCTCGTTGGGGATCATGTCTTCTATGGTAATGTCTTCTTCGGTGTGAACGATTTCTGTTCTGCGTTTATCGCCATATCTTTCTTTGAGTTCGCTTAGCTCATCTTTTATGATTTGCATGCGGATGGGTTCTGAAGCTAGAATTTCGTTGAGTTTATCTATCAACTCGCGCACTTCTTTGTACTCTTGCTGGATTTTATCGCGCTCTAAACCGGTTAGGCGTTGCAAGCGCATTTCTAATATGGCTTTTGATTGTATTTCTGAAAGACCAAAACGAGCCATTAATTCTGTTTTGGCTGTTTCGGGATCTTTAGAGTTTCGGATGAGGCTGATTACTTCATCGAGGTTATCTAATGCTATTAAATAACCTTCGAGTATATGTGCGCGCTTTTCGGCTTCGGCTAATTCGTATTTTGTTCTGCGTACTACTACTTCGTGGCGGTGTTCTACAAAGTAGCGGATGAGTTCTTTTATGTTTAAGGTGTAGGGTCTGCCTTTTACCAGTGCAACATTGTTTATGTTGAATGAGTTTTGCAGTTGGGTGTATTTAAAAAGATTGGCCAATACTACGTTTGGCATGGCATCTTTTCTTAGATCGTATACAACGCGGTAACCGTCTCTGTCTGATTCATCGCGCAGGGCAGAAATTCCTTCAATCTTTTTTTCGTTTATCAGCGCAGCTGTTTTTTCGATCATCTGCGCTTTGTTTACCTGATACGGTATTTCGGTTACGATGATTTGGTCTTTGCCATTGTCGTTGGTTACAATTTCGGCTTTGGCGCGTAATACTACGCGGCCTCTTCCGGTTCTGTAGGCTTCGCGGATGCCGTTTGTGCCGTAGATGATACCACCGGTTGGGAAATCGGGGGCGGTGATGAACTTCATTAGTTCTTCGATGGTGATATCGTTGTTATCGATATACGCATGAATGCCATCTACTACTTCGGTTAAATTGTGTGGGGCCATGTTGGTGGCCATACCTACTGCAATACCTGATGCACCGTTTACCAAAAGGTTGGGCATTTTGCCCGGTAATACGGTGGGTTCGGTTAGGGAGTCGTCAAAGTTAGGTTGGAAATCAACTGTTTCTTTGTTGATGTCGTGCAGCATTTCTTCGGCAATTCTGCGTAGGCGTGCTT
Organism: Flammeovirgaceae bacterium; assembly: GCA_021298355.1. Classification (GTDB taxonomy): domain Bacteria; phylum Bacteroidota; class Bacteroidia; order Cytophagales; family Cyclobacteriaceae; genus Chryseotalea. Next base: position 2,591 of record JAJTEH010000010.1, on the reverse strand, counting down.
CGGTGTAGCGCATGGCTGCGGGAGCATCGCCATCTACGGAGCCAAAGTTACCTTGCCCATCTACCAAGGGATAGCGCATGGACCAATCTTGCGCCATGCGTACCATAGTATCGTAAACAGAACTGTCGCCATGTGGGTGGTATTTACCTAACACCTCTCCTACAATTCTGGCTGATTTTTTATATGGTTTATTATAGTTTACGCCTAACTCTAACATGCCAAACAGCACGCGTCTGTGTACGGGTTTAAGTCCATCGCGTACATCGGGTAAGGCTCTGGAAATAATTACCGACATCGAATAATCGATGTAGGCTGCTCTCATTTCATCTTCGATATTGATGGGGATGATGCTTTGTCTGCCGGATTGCAGACCTTCATTTTCTTCGGCCATGTATAAGAATAATTAACGCTTTTTGTAAAGCGCGCAAGATACGTAAAAGCTACTAAAACACTAGGAAAATTTACGCCTGAAAAGGCCTTGCAAAACTGTACTAATCAGGTGATTAATAGGGATTGATTTTGCGTTTGTTTTTGCCTTTGTATTTAAGTATTACCGGATGGTTTTCTCCGTAGTTTGGGTTTTGCCGGAGATAGATAGGATGCACGCGGCTTCGGTATTCTTTGTTGCCGTGTGCGTGGTTCATTTGGGCTTTGCATCCTTTTACTACGCAGCGTCTTAAATCGGGTATGCGGTATGTTGCACCAACGTTAAGGTATAGGGCATTGAACCGGTGTTTGATACCGCCTGCTTCGGGTACTTGTAAGGTAAATGATTTTAATTCGAAAGATGGTCTTAGGAATACTTTAAAGTATTCTGATAAATCGCGCTCGATGGTGAAGCCTATGTTGTAATACAAGCCTCTTGATATCTGACCCATATTAAAGGTTCTGGATGGTTTAAAATTACCTATTTGTGCATCGGCTACGAGGAGGTAATCCTGATAGCGGTATAAGGCTGCGCCTACAACCAGAAAGTATTTGCGCATGAAACCACCTTTGGCGTTGGGCGAGAAAGTACCTAACTGGCTGTATTCTTTGGATTTAAAGTCGCCTACCCACATGTATTCGTAGGAGTAGCCGGCTCCTATTCTGTAGCGTTTCCACTCGTAGTGTGCTGTGAGCTTTAGTGGGATGCTGCCGCCTGTGCCTTTAAAATTTACTTCTTCGGTATTGGCGTTTACCTGAATGGCGGTTGGTGCTATGGGTATGGTAGCAGACTCGGTTTGGTTAAACCAGTTGGTGAATTGTGTGCCCGAGGCGGATTGAATGAAAGGACCGCGATCGGGATTTTTAATGACGGTGAAGCCATCTAGTGTGTGGTTGAAATAGGAACGGCCGTAGCCGGTGCTTAGCCCCCATGTTATTTTGGTGAGGTATTTTCTGAAACCGGGGCCTTGCCTTTTGATGTAGAAATGTTCGAGGGGAATGGTGGCTTGTTTTTCGTTTTCGTATTGGCCAAATGCGAGGCCTGACAACGATAAGAAGACCATCAAAACCAGAAACCTCTTCACTATTGAATGTTTAGTTTGTAAAGCTAAGAAATTTAAAGAATAACGTTTGCTATAGGGTTATGGTATGGCTTTTAGCTGGCGGATTACTTCTTGGGGATTGGTGGCGCTGAATACGAAGTTGCCGGCTACGAGTACATCGGCACCGGCTGCTTTAAGTTTGGGTGCGTTTTCTATGTTTACTCCTCCATCTATTTCTATTAAGAACGAGGCCTTGGCGTGTGTGCGCATGGCGTGCAGTTGCTTTGTTTTATGGTAGGTTTGTTCGATAAATTTTTGTCCGCCAAAGCCTGGGTTAACCGACATGAGGCAAACGAGATCTATATCGTGTAAGACATTTTCTAGGATGGATACGGGTGTGTGTGGGTTTATGGCTACGCCTGCTTTTATGCCGAGGCTGTGTATTTGTTGGAGGGTTCTGTGTAGGTGTGGGCTTGCTTCGGCATGTACGCTGATGATGGCAGCCCCGGCTTTGAAGAATGCTTCGACATATTTTTCGGGTTCGACTATCATGAGGTGTACGTCTAGTGGTTTTTTAGCGTGTTTGTGTATGGCTTGTGTTACGGGGATACCGAAGGATAGATTAGGAACAAATACACCGTCCATGATATCGACATGGATGTAATCGGCCTGGCTTTGGTTGAGCATTTCTACTTCTTTTTGAATGTTTGCGAAGTCTGCCGCCAGAATGGAGGGTGCTATTTGTAGTGCCATGTTTTCTGTGTGTTGATTTTTGGTTGGTTTGTTGGGTTGTAAAGATAGTTGACAATTGGTAAAAGTAAGTTGACAGATTTACCTAACTCTGCCTTGGTTCAATTCTGAATTCCAAATTTCAAATTTCAGATTCAAGATTTCAGATTCAAGATTTCAAATTTTGAATTTTGAATCTGGAATTTTGGAATATAGAATACTCTCGCCCGAGCACGCCCTGCTTTAAAGAAAAACCACACCCCCAACCCCTCTCCACAGGCATAGCCGTCAAGCTAAGACAAAATGTGATTGATTATCAAGTGATTGAATTGGAGCCAGTATTCCCATTGGGAATACCTGATGTTTTTCTCCATTTTTGATTGTTTTTAATTT
>JAJTEH010000064.1 GCA_021298355.1 Flammeovirgaceae bacterium | reverse complement strand
GGAGAAAAACATCAGGTATTCCCAATGGGAATACTGGCTCCAATTCAATCACTTGATAATCAATCACATTTTGTCTTAGCTTGACGGCTATGCTCTCCACAGGAGAGGGGGTTAATTTAGGCGTAAGGTGTGGTGTTTTTTGCGGCAGGGATGGTAGGGGTGCGAAGCAGCCTAGCCGTATGGTTGCCTGTGGATGAACGGTACGCTATATGCCTAGGCTAGGCCGTAGCGAAGCGAAGCCCCGAACAGCCCGGCTGCCGCCCTTATTTTTTTCTGTTTTGTTTATGGTAGTATAATTTTTTGCACGAAGGTGGATGTGCCGGTGTTTACTTGTAGTATATAGGTGCCGGATGGGAGTTGGTGCAGATCGATTTGGTAGGCGATTACTTTTTCTTGTGTGGTGGGTTGCCAGGTTTTTACTTCTACTCCGTGGCTGTTTATGATTGTGATGGAGGTGAAGGTGAAGTGCAGCTCGTTTTTTTCTTTGACCATTAGTTTTTTTTGATTGACGGGATTGGGGAAAAATACGTATTGGCTATATGCTTTTTCGGTGCTTACGGGAAAATTGAGGTAGGTTACGATGCGTTGGTAATTGGGTATGCCATAGCCGAGTGTGTTGTTGGGCTCTGCTGCTTGTGATGCGGTTTGTTTAATGGCTGTTAGTACCTCGGCTATGGGTAGTTGTGGGAATTGTTGCAGGATGCCTGCGGCTAACCCGCTGATGAGTGGTGTGGCTTCGGATGTGCCGCTTACGTATTTGATTGTGCCGTTGGTGCTGATGGTGGCCGTAGATGAACCGAGGGCGGCTACATCGGGCTTAATGCGGTTATCGGCTGTTGGGCCTGTAGAACTAAATGAACTTTTGATGCCTGCTGATGTTACGGAACCTACTGCGAGTATGTTTTCGGCATCGGCCGGGGGTGTGATGGTTTGCCAGGTGTTGTTGCCTTCGTTGCCTGCGCTTACGGCTACGATTATTCCTTTGCTTGCTGCGATGGATGCTGCTTGGGTTACGATGGCTGTGTTGCCATCGAGTTGGGATTTGGTGTAGTCCATAGCGGGATTGTCGAAGGTGTTGTAGCCTAGTGATGCGTTGATGATGTCGGCCCCTACACTATCGGCACGTTCGGCTGCGCTTAGCCATTGGTATTCTTCGATGCGGTACTCGTCTGGCACATGTTCGGTTACATATAAACAGAATGATGCTTCGGGTGCTGCCCCGGTGTATTGATCGGCTTTTAGTGCGGCTATGATGGATAGTACTTCGGTGCCGTGGGAATCGTTTACGAAGGGGTTGTTGTTGAGGTTTACAAAATTGTATTGATCGATTATTTTAGTGAGTAGATGGTTGAAGGGGGCTGCTGTGTTTACTGCGGGAAAGCCTGAATCTAGCACGGCAATTATTACTCCGTTGCCTTTTATGTTTTGTGCGTGCATGGCATCGATGCCGAGCATGTTGAGTTGGGTGGCGGTTATTGTGCCTGTGTTTGTGCGGGTTGTGGGGGTGTTTGTAACGTTTGGTGTATAGGCCTGTGCCGGTTGTTTGCCTGGGGCTACCAGCTCTGTACGCTCTACATAGGTAAGTGTGCTGATGGTGGCTACCTGGGCAGGAGTTGCCTCTACAACTAAGGCATTTAACCATTTGCTTGTTAATAGTACTTTAGCTCCGCTTGCTGCTATGGTTGTTTTGTAGGTGGGGTTTATGGGGAGATCTTGCGGGCTTAGGGGTATGTTGTTTTTGGTGCGCCTTGTTATGGCGCGTTGAGAAAGAAAGGCTGATGGCTGGGAGATGGTGTAGGGGGAATTGGCTTTGTCTTTTAAATATATGGCATAGCGGTTTTGTGCGAGTGTTGGTGTTGCGAGTAATAGGCAGAGTATGATTTGCAGACCTCTATAATTCATTTCCGTAGCTGTTTAATTTTTCTGACACGATGCTGCCTGATTGTATGATTTGTTGCCCTAAACATGCGGGTGTGTTGGAGCAATAGGTTATGTTTTCGAGGTATCGTTCGATTAAGCCTACATCTAAGGCGTACCATTCTTTTTCGATATCGTTTCCGATGATGCGGTCTTCTTCGTTTGTGTATTCTATTTCGGCTACCTGTGTGTAGACTACTGTGTTTACTGTTTTTTGGAGTGGCAGTTTTGTTAGTGTGATTATTTTTTCGGGTAAGGTGTTGAATTTGTTGACGTTCCACCTGGTGCCTTGCCTGAGCGGGAATAAAAGTTTTTGAAAGGAGATGGCTTCATCGGATAGAAGGAGGTGGTAATCGGATAGTATTGCGTTTCTGGTTTTTATGTATGTCCAGTTTTCTTGAGGTGTTGTGCGGGTGTATTCGTATAGGATATATACATTTTCGTTTTCTTGATTTTCGAATAGATCGGCTACGTACCATTTGCGTTGAAATTGTGTTGTTACCCCTACCGGGCCGGATGTGTATAGAGTTTGTTCTATATCGAAAACAAAAAAATTACCGACAGCCAGGGGGAAGAATCGTTTTCCTTGTGGCTCTGGCTGCACCTCGGTTTGGGTAGTGCAGGCAAGCCAACAGCACGTTGCGATTATTCCTATTATAAACCTGCGTGTGTGTTTCATTTTGAGTTTAATTTCGAACGAACTATCTGCAAAGTTATTTTTTCTTTTCAACTTTGAACATGGCTTTAAAAACCTTTGTAAAAGTAAGTAACATTACTAACCTGAGCGATGCCCGCTATTGTGCCGGTATGGAGGTTGATATGTTGGGTTTTGTTTGTGTAACCGGTAACCCTCATTTTGTACCCGTTAATCTGTTTCAGGATATACGGGGCTGGATAACAGGCCCGGCTATTGTTGCCGAGATTGAGGGGTTGGATGCTGGAGATGTTGCTTTTGTTTTGGAAAATTATAAACCTGATTGTTTGCAGGTTAACTATTTGCTTGCACAACATATTGAAACCGATTTGCCTTTGATTGTTCGGTTTGAACCCAGGATGAATTGGCAAACATTGAGCAAGCAAAGAATAAGCTTTTGCATTTTAACGGCTGAACAATTTGGTGAACATAAAAATGAGATTCCTTCTTCTGTTGGTGTGCTTGTTGAAAATGTTAATGAAGATTGGTTGGCTGTTTTACTTGAAGAAAAAATAGGTATTGCCTTATCGGGGTCGGATGAGATTAGTCCGGGTTTTAAAGATTTTGATTCGCTGGCAAACATTCTGGAACAATTAGAGGTTGATTAACAGCTATGGAAAAAATTGAACAAGAAATTAAATCCTTAACGGAAGTTCTGAATCAATATAATTATCAATACTATGTGTTGCATCGATCTCCGGTGAGTGATTACGAGTTTGACCAACTGCTTAAAAAATTACAACACCTCGAAGCCAGCTATCCGCACTTGGCACAGCCGGATTCTCCGACACAGCGTGTAGGTGGTGTGGTTACGAAAGATTTTGCAAGTGTGCAGCATCAATACCCGATGTTATCGTTGGGGAATACGTATGATGAACAAGAGCTGCGCGATTTTGATGCGCGCGTACACAAAGGGTTGGAGGGTGAAGCCTACGAATATTTTTGTGAATTAAAGTTTGATGGTGTTTCTATTAGTTTGATTTATGAGAATGGACATTTGGTGCGTGCTGTAACGCGTGGCGATGGACAGCAAGGTGATGATGTTACGAATAACGTTAGGACTATTAAAACCATTCCGTTAAAGGTTAGTAGTGCTGATTTGCCACCTAAGTTTGAAGTGCGTGGTGAAATTTTTATGCCGAAGAAAGTTTTTGAACAATTGAATCGTGAACGCGAAGATATTGGTGAGGAAAAATATGCGAATGCACGCAATACGGCATCGGGCACTGTTAAAATGCAAGACTCTGCCGAAGTAGCAAAAAGAAAATTAGATTGCTTTGTTTATTATTTGTTAGGAGAAAATTTGCCTTATGCCACGCACGCTGAAAGCATACAAGCGTTACAGAACTGGAAGTTTAATGTATCGCCTACTTTTAAAGCGTGTAAGAATATAGATGAAGTTTTGGATTACATCCGTAGCTGGGATAAAAAACGCCACGAGCTACCACTGGAAACGGATGGTGTGGTGATTAAAGTGAATAGCATTAGCCAGCAGCAACTTTTAGGGTATACGGCTAAAAGTCCGCGTTGGGCAACCTCGTATAAGTACAAAGCCGAAAGTGTAAGCACAAGATTAAACAGCATTACATACCAAGTAGGAAGAACCGGTGCGATTACCCCTGTTGCCGAATTAGAACCTGTATTTTTAGCGGGCACTACTGTTAAGCGTGCCTCGTTGCACAATGCTAATGAGATTGAACGATTGGGATTGTGCGAAGGCGATTATGTTTTTGTTGAAAAAGGCGGGGAGATAATACCTAAAGTTACGGGTGTGGATGTAAGCAAAAGAAAAGGTGATGCAAAGAAGATACAATACCTAACGCATTGCCCTGAGTGTGGCACTGAACTGCAACGCGAACCGGGCGAAGCACAACATTATTGCCCGAACTACAATGGGTGTGCTCCGCAGATAACAGGAAAGATAGAACACTTTATACAACGCAAAGCGATGAACATAGAATCGCTGGGTGAGCAAACGATTAAACAATTGTATGAGCGTGGTTTAGTTAAAAGCGCAGCAGATTTGTATGCTTTAACAAAAGACCAATTGCTAACACTAGATAAAACAAAAGAAAAAACAGCTACCAATATTTTAAGTGGCATTGCTGCTTCTAAAGACACCCCATTTGAAAGTGTATTGTTTGCGATTGGCATACGGCATGTTGGTAAAACAGTTGCTGAAAAACTAGCGTGGCATTTTCAGTCTGTTGATACCCTTAGCAAAGCGAGTAAAGAAGATTTATTGAAAGCACCTGATGTGGGAGAGAAAATTGCAGAGTCTGTGCTTGAGTTTTTTAAGGATGAAAAAAATAAGATAGAGATACAACGCTTGCGCGATGCCGGCTTAGCAATGGAAACAAAGCAAACGAGTTATGAAGCTAGCAGTAGTATACTGGGCGGAAAATCGTTTTTGATTTCGGGTGTGTTTAAAAATTATGAGCGTGAGCAACTGCAAGAGTTGATACAGCAAAATGGTGGTAGAATTGTTTCATCGGTTTCGGGTAAATTAGATTACTTGGTAGCAGGAGAAAATATGGGACCGAGTAAAAAAGAGAAAGCAGAGAAACTGGGTGTTAAAATTATTGATGAAGATACCATTACCCAGATGCTGAAAGGCTGACTTTTTATACCTAAAAAAAAATGGTAGTTTCGAGGTCTTATTTAAAAATGAAGCCGGCATGAAACAAACTTTTATCCGATTACAGGTTAATAGTCTTGCAAAGAAATCGAAAGCCATACGAAGTAGCATTTCTTTTGAGCATGCGCTATCGTTTGGTATTGTTTATACAACGGACGACAAAAGAAAACACGACATCGTAAAGGATTTGTGCAAACAATTAGAAGCGAAAGGTAAACGAGTACATGTTTTAACCTTATTGCCGGAGAAGAAAGAGAACTTTGAATTTTTGTTTCCTTATTATACTAAAAAAGATTTTTCGTTTTTCGGGCAGTTGCAATCGCACGATGCAGAGAAGTTTTGCGCTATGCCTTTTGATTACCTGTATTGTTTAGATGAAGTACCACAACCGATGGTGTTGTATATTTTAGCCAAGAGTAAAACCAAGTGCAGAGTGGGTAAATATGCTGAAGGCATGGAGAATTTTTTTGAGTTGATGGTGGAAGAGAAAGGGAACGTGCAGCAATTGAAAGATAATATGCTGAAGTATACAGCGGTGTTGAAATAGGTTTTAATTTTTTATAAAGGGATGTTGCAGCCCACGATTGAAATCGTGGACTATAATTTTATATTAATTAATTATTTAACTAAGCTGGTCGACATTTGTTATGTCGAACTTTTTAAATAAAGTATGGATTGAAAATCCTCTGATTTTTCTTGCGAATTTCAAATTCGAAATAGCCTATTTTTATAAAGGGATGTTACAGTCCACGATTGAAATCGTGGACTGTTTTATATTCCTTATAAATCTTCGTTTTGAATTTGTGACAATATTTTTTTTTACAGGATCTGTTTTAATAACATGGATCAAATAAAAAGTCATTATTCAGTGATTTGTAATTTACTTTTTTTTGTTGGACGCTCCAGGGCCGCTTGGCCCCGCATGCTCATTCAACGCTGAATTCTATCCGCACATACCCTGCCAGGCCGAAGATAGAATTAATGCGCTTCATGAGCATGCTGATTTATTTGTAGAAAGAATTTTATGGTGGTTTGTGCTGGGTGATGATGTTTAGTTGTTTTACTAAATGGTAATGTTGTTGTTAGAATTTATTCTTTAAACAGTCCACGATTGAAATCGTGGACTGTTTTATTTTCCTTATAAATCTTCGTTTTGTATTTGTGACAATATTTTTTTTACAGGATCTGTTTTGATAACATAGATCAAATAAAAAGTCATTATTCAGTGATTTGTAATTTACTTTTTTTTGTTGGACGCTCCAGGGCCGCTTGGCCCCGCATGCTCATTCAATCTATTTAAAAACCTCACCCCAACCCCTCTCCTGTGGAGAGCATAGCCGTCAAGCTAAGAGATTTGTTAAGACATCGGAGTATTTGGGTTTACCTCTTTTTATTTCAGTTCGGTATCTTCGATCAGCATTTGAAAGAATGGTTTTAAGCCAA
>JAJTEH010000063.1 GCA_021298355.1 Flammeovirgaceae bacterium | reverse complement strand
TAAGTTCTGATCCTTTATCTAACTAATCAATCCAGAAATTATGTTGCATAATTTGGTTGAACTTAATTTAAAATTTGAAAAAAGCAGCTAAACCTCCTGCCCCTTGCTTTTCATTAACATAAATTCGCGGTAGCGTCTGTAAATGGCTATGCCAAAACCGAGCATAACAACCAACGTTCCAATCCACAAAATATTAATCATGGGTTTCTCCAATACTTTAATGACCACCCAATCTTTTTGACGCGTCTTATAGCCGAGCGTGAAATCGTTGGTTTCCGGATGGATGTTTATCAATGTAAATTCTATGCCTAGCTCCGGAATTTCTGAACTCACTCTTCCTACTAATTTATTGCGAATCAAAAAGATGGGTTCAGCTGTATAATCTTGATTCGCGCCTTTCACTTGTATGGTTGCTTTTACCGCTACATCTTCTGTTTGCAAAGGAATACCGGGCACTTCGTTTACCCGAACTATATCCGTTACTGTGCTTACAAAATCGTTGGCAAAAAATTCTTCATTCACTTTTGCTCTTAGCTCTTGTACTTTACTCCATTCTTTTTCCTGATCGGGGCGCATGATAGACGAAGTATAGGTATAGAAATCGGCTACGGCAGTTCTATGTATATCCGGTGAAGATAAAATGCCACCCATGTCCGGATTTACCTGCGCGCGCGGAAACAATGTATATGTTTTTCCCTCTTTCCGAAGTTGTATTTCGTAATAGGTGTTTTCTCCATATACCCGAACGGTATCTCCTTTCTTCAATTTTACATCATCGGCTTGTTGGTCGCGGGTTAACACCACATAATCGCGGTCGTCTGTTAGCATTACGCCATACTTATCGATGTAGCCATTGCTTTCTCTCAACTCTAAACGCGGGCCGAGGTATTCTACTTCGTAATCGGCCATTGTGCGTGTTTCATTTAGGAAAAGCAATAAGTTATCTCTGTTAAATTCTTCTCCTGCTTCGCGCGAGTACAATAAACCTGTGTTGTTAATCGACACTACTTTAGAATATCCGGCAGAAAATAAAATGCCTATTAACATCATGCCCACACCAATATGCGTTACCGCACCACCTGATAAAGTAGGATTTGATTTAAGCAAGTTGATTAAAATTTTTGCGTTTCCTACAAGCGTTAATACACCTGCCAACACCAAAAGCATATAGACTGGGTTAGTTACAGAGCCAATGGAGATGATTAATGCAAAGAGTAATAAAGCCAACAAGAATGGCGTTTGTAATTCTTTCTTTAGTTCTTTCTTATCAATTTTCTTCCACCAGAAATATTGGCCAACTGCAGATAACAACCCAACACCAATGGCAAACCATATTTGATATTTCGAATAAAACTCAACTTGATTAGCAGGAGGTGCCAAATTAGAACTACCTCCAAAAATATCTACAATTTTATTCCACACCGGAATGGACGTGGGCACCAACACCTGAAAACCCATCATACACAAAGTAGCCACACCTAAGAAAATCCAAAACTCGCGCGAATAAACGGAAGCTTCTTGTTCGCTACTTGGAATTTCTTTCCAACGTATAGCTGCAAGGATAATGCCCGCCAATAAAAATACGAGTAGATAAATTAGCAATTGACCCGATAATCCTAAATCGGTAAATGAATGAACAGAGGCATCGCCTAAAATTCCGGAACGTGTTAAAAATGTTGAGTATAAAATCAACACAAAAACACTGATAACTAAGACGATTGAAATTTTTAAAGCTGTTTGGCTATTCTTATACGTAATCATCGTATGAATACTCGCCACTAAAATTAACCACGGCACATACACGGCATTTTCTACCGGATCCCAATTCCAATAGCCACCAAAGTTGAGTGTTTCATACGCCCAATAACCACCCATTAAAATACCAAGTCCGAGCACTGCTCCGGAGAACAAAGCCCAAGGCAAAGCTGGTCGAACCCACTCTCTGTATTTCTTCTGCCACAAACCTGCTATGCAATACGCAAATGGAATAAGTGTTGTAGCGAAACCTAAAAACAAAGTAGGCGGATGGATAACCATCCAATAGTTTTGTAAGAGTGGGTTAAGTCCGTTTCCTTCTTTAGGAACAAACTCAGGTTGCATTTTAAAGATAGGCGCATCGGCCATTACTTCGCGCAATAATATAAAAGGTGAGCTACCAATTTTTAATTCGATTACCGGTAAAACCACACCTAAAATCATGCTCGATAAAAATGCTTGCACCAAGGCAAAAACCGTCATCACGGGTGCTTGCCAGAATTTATTGGTATGAATAAGAATGATGCCCAGCAATGCTTGCCAAAACATCCAAAGCAAAAAACTTCCTTCTTGCCCGTTCCAAAAAGTTGAAATCAAATAATGCGTGGGCAGTTTGCTATCCGAGTGATTGTAAGCGTAATGGTATTCGAAATAATGATTAGCCAAAATGGTGAAAAGCGTTACGCAAATTCCTAACACAGCTATAGCATGGATGTAAAATGAAAAAATTCCATTCTTACGCCAACCTTCTGCTTGTGGGTTAAGCGCATTGCTGGCTTTAAAAAATGAAAAGAAAGAAACTACGGAACTAACAAATGCTATAAGTACACACAGATGCCCTACGTTACCAATCCAATAATGCATGTTGATGTTGTTTATGTTTTATGCTCCGCGCACAGGTGCGCCTTCCTCCTGGTATTTAGAAGGACATTTCAATAATATTTTTTCTGCTGTAAAAATTTCGCCAGCGTATTTGCCGATCACTACTACTTTTTCTGATTTTGTAAAATCTGCGGGCATAGGTTCTTTGTATTGCACGATTTGTTCTTTTCCATTTTCATCTATCATTAAAAAAGAAAAAGAAACTTTATCCGCACCTTCCAGAATACCAATTACCTCGCCCGAAGCATTTTTCTTGAGTTCGCCAACTACGTGAATGCTTTCATCGTTGCCTTGCGATGCCATTTTATACGCATCTGTAAAAGTTACATAGGTGCTGGCATCGCCTGCTGTTGTCATAATAATGCCAATGGCTGCAGCAATAATTACGATGATGATGATATGCGATTTCTTCATGGCGCAACTAGTTTATGTTAATTCTTTTTTTCTGCTGATGATTTTTGTTCTTTCTCTATTCGCGATAGTTTTCTATCCACTAGTATTAAGTAAACAAAGAAACCAGCTAAAATGATTAGCACCATGGCTACAACTACATAAATTTTTCCATCGGCACGAAAGGCATCGGCCATTTCAACTTCGGTAGTTTGGGCATGTAAGGTGCCGCTTACCAATAAAAAAAGAATAGCGACTATTTTTTGAAATATATTTTTCATGTTCAGGAATTGCTTTTGTTTACTTGTTGTACTCTTACTCTGATATTCACCAACCAAAGGCCTACTAAAAACCAACCGATAACAGCCGGATAAAATACCAAACGCATGCGGCTATCTAAATCGTAAGCGTTAAAACCAGGATTTCCTCCACTGCCGGGATGCACCGATTCTGTTAGGCGAGGGATAATAAAAATCAAAGGAACCATCGCTGCGAAAGCAAAGAGATTATATACTGCACTTAATCTTTCTTTTTGTTCTTCGCTCTCTAAAGAACCGCGCAAAACAAAGTAAGCGAGATAAACTAACAAGGCTATGGCTGCTCCATTTTGTTTAGGATCGCCATGCCAGGGCGAGCCCCAGGTATAATTCGCCCACAACATGCCTGTAATCATTCCTAAAATTCCGAGTAAAGTGCCGGTATGCGCGAAGTTAACCGACCAGGTATCGTACCCTTGCCCCGGTTTTCGTAAACAGAGAATTGCGTAATACACCGAAACTGCGTACAACAAGACCATTCCAAACCACATGGGCACATGAAAATAAAGTGCACGGATGGTTTCATTTAAAATATTTAATCGAGGCACTTCGGCTAAAAGACCAACCGTGTGCACGTAAACCAGCAAAACAATTGCTAAAGCCTTCCACCAGTGTTTTTTCAAGTTCATTTGCAATTTTTTTTAGCTGCGCCAAATATAGGGGAAGAGTACGTAGGCTAATGCTGTGCTGATACAATTTATTGCGAGTAAATTATACAACTCATCGGTGCTAACCGAAAAATCGAGACCATCTAAAGCATTTTTAGATAATCGGATAGCCATTAGTAAAACTGCTATTAAAACCGGAAAACTAAGTACCGCCATTACAACGTGGCTATTGCTTGCTTTTGCTGCAATGGCCGATATAAAACTTAACGATGAAGCCAAGCCCCACGAAGTTAAAACGAGTGTTAAAACAAATAAGAAACTATCCTGAACAGGATTACCTATAAAAACAACAAATAAAAAGTAGGCCATGGCGCTTAATGCAAAAGCCAATACTGTATTGTAAATAATTTTCGAAATAATAATGGCCTGAGGCGATGCGAGGTAGTAATAGTAGATGCTTAATCCTTTTCTTTCTCCGATAAAACTTTTGGCTACGCTGTTCATCACAGCAAATAAAATAACCAGCCAAAACAAGGCCGACCAGGTTACGGGTTGTATACTTTGTTGTTTAAGTTTAAAGGTGAGATAACAGATAAAAGTGAGCGAAAAAAGATACAAGGCAATTCCTGCCAAGGTGGATTGCTTTCTGAATTCGAGTTTTAATTCTTTTGTAAGAAGTGGGAGAATACCTTTCATGATTGTCTTACTTTAACCACCAATTCATAAAAGAAAACATATAACCCGAAAAACACGAAAGTGGTAAACAGCGCCATTAAGCCATATAAGGTCCAGCTTTTTGTGGGTTCTGGAATAACGTTAGGGCTAAAGGGTTTAACTACTAATAATCCATCGCCAAACATTTTCAGTTGCCTTTCTATATCAATAAGAAACGCTGTCGTTATCAAAGATTTTTTAAAATACCAGGCTTTTTCTTCGGTGTTTCTGCTTATTCGTAAAAGACTATCTGACTCAGATTTTTCTTTGATTAACCTTGATTGGTAGTTACGCGCACTTTCTAAAGCATCACGTTCTGCTTTTAGCAAATTCGACTGCAACCAAATGTTCAGTAAAACTTTTTGAAGTGAATCTGTCTCAATAGCTTGATTTGTTTTCACTATTAATTTAGTGTAGTAAACTGTATCGGGTTGAAGAACCGGGCCTTTCTTGTATGTTTTTGTTGTTACCAATGGTTCAACTTTAATTAGAGTTAAAGTGGTTAAACCTGAAAAATTAGTACCAAGCATTTCCTTTAAAACCTCAATTTCTTTTTTTCTCACTGCCTCACCTACAGGATACATCAAATTATAGGCAATCATGGGTTCCAAAACCTCAGATTGAATCACTAATTCATAAACAAAATTTGGTTTTTCATTAATTTTTTGAAATGTGGCAAATGAGATAACTAATAAAAAAATTATTACAAACGCCCCTTTATGCTTGGTTAAAAGTTCTACGAATGCTCTTAAAAGTTTTATCAAATCAATTTCATTCGATTGTCGTTCCATCGTACCTAATTATTATTTCGCTAGCAAGTTACTAAGTTTTACCCGACACTCCATTTTGTTTACTTTTGTGCGATTTAAGTTATGGAGAAATCTAAAAAAGTATTGGTAACAGGTGCAGCCGGGTTTATCGGGTTTCATCTTACCCAAAAGTTAATTGGCTTGGGGTATAATGTTGTAGGGCTCGATAACCTAAACGATTACTACGATGTAAATCTGAAAAAATCGCGTTTAGCGATTTTGCAAAAATTATCTGGTTTTAGTTTCGAAGCTGGCGATTTATCAGATGAGTCTTTTATCAATCAACTTTTTAAAAAAAATCAGTTTCCTTATGTTGTTAATCTGGCTGCTCAGGCCGGGGTTCGTTATTCGTTAACTAATCCACATGCTTATTTGCATAGCAACCTGCACGGCTTTCTGAATATTCTGGAAGCTTGTCGCCACAATAAAGTACAACATTTGGTGTATGCTTCGAGTAGTTCGGTTTACGGAGCTAATAAAAAAATGCCCTTTGCAGTGCATCAAAATGTAGATCATCCGCTTTCGTTATATGCAGCATCTAAAAAATCGAATGAGTTGATGGCGCATACTTATTCCTGCTTATATCAATTACCCACAACTGGTTTACGCTTCTTCACCGTTTATGGCCCTTATGGCCGCCCCGATATGGCCTTGTTTATTTTTACAAAAGCCATTTTAGAAGGTAAACCCATCGATGTTTATAATCACGGTAAAATGAAAAGAGATTTTACGTATGTAGATGATATCGTAGAATCAATTTCTCGTTTGGTGCCACAAGCCGCAGCCCCAAATCCTAGTTGGGATGGCATGCAACCCGACCCTTCTACCAGTTTTGCCCCTTATCGCATTTACAACATCGGTAATAACAGTCCGGTGGAACTGAGTTATTTCATCGAAGTAATCGAGAAAAAATTAAACAAGAAAGCAGTTAAAAACTTAATGCCTTTGCAAGATGGCGATGTGCCCGAAACATTTGCTGATGTTGACGCATTGATGAAAGCGGTTGACTTTAAACCTTCTACCTCAATCGAAGAAGGAATCGGGAAATTTATCGATTGGTATGTGTCGTATTATCAAATAAAAGTATAATGGAAAAAATTGGCATCATAGGCCTGGGTTACGTTGGACTACCTCTTGCTGTTGAATTTGGAAAAGTAACACCCGTTGTTGGCTTCGATATCAACAAAGAAAGAATAAGTGAGCTACAAAAAGGCTACGACAGAACTTTAGAAGTAGAGAAAGAAGACCTACAAGCTTCCAAACAACTTACATACAGCGCGGACATAAATGATTTAAAATCTGTTAAGTATTTTATCGTTACAGTGCCCACACCGGTGGATGAATTTAA
>JAJTEH010000003.1 GCA_021298355.1 Flammeovirgaceae bacterium | reverse complement strand
TTGGCTTAAAACCATTCTTTCAAATGCTGATCGAAGATACCGAACTGAAATAAAAAGAGGTAAACCCAAATACTCCGATGTCTTAACAAATCTCTTAGCTTGACGGCTATGCCTGTGGAGAGGGGCTATTAGAGTGTTTATTAATTATGTGTAGTAGGTAAATAAACAGTCCACGATTTAAATCGTGGACTGTTTTTATATATACAATAAAACCTCACCCCCAACTCCTCTCCGAAGGAGACATAACCTCACCCCAACCCCTCTCCAAAGGAGAGGGGAGTTAGAAGTATGTTGATGTTTACTTGTTTTATTTACTATTAATGTTGTTAGTAGAATTATTTTTTGATCAGCACTCGGTTGAGATTTTGGGCTACTAACGTAAAGCTTGTTTATTTAATCATCAATATGATTCCGATGAAGAATAGAAATTGAGCTACAACTAATGCGACCGCAAAATGATTCGGTTTTATTTTTAGTTTATATAACCACGCAGCCGCAAGTGTACTTACTGCCCACCAACTTATATAATTATAAATGGGGATCGCTCCTCCCTCCCATTGCCAAAAGTTAAAGTGAATGGCTACGGGTTCCATAACAAAATCGAATAACGTAGCCAGCATACCTGTTAACACTACTACCATAAAAGCTGAGTCGACTTTTAATACTTGCTTTACTAAGTAATGGCTGATGACAAAACAACCTGAAACAACTAAAGCCCAGTTAACGCCAATAATCAGCGGAACTTCTAAAAAAGAAAATCCTAATACCTGAGAGTAAGCATAATTTCCAAATACCCATCCTTTGTGAACACCGAGCCACTCGGCAGAAAATCCAAGTATCACTATTGGAAAATAGAAAAGTATAGAAACATTTTTTTCTTCGTTCCAACTAAAAAGCAAAGCCATCAACAATAAATTATAAGGGGAAAGTGAAGCGAGAAAATCACTACCCCATAATTGTAACGCCAATAATCCTCCTGCATGAATAACGATGGTGATGAGAATCGAAACGTTTAACTTAGTTTTAGTAGTAATGGTAAGGATGGACATACGTGCAATTCTAAACTGAAAATTTTTCTGTAACTAATTGTTCGACTAATACAGCACTTTTTAAACACAAAGGGATTCCGCCACCCGGATGTACCGAACCGCCACAGAAAAACAAATTTTTGTATTCGCTGGATTCGTTGGCATGGCGCATGAAGGCGGCCATCTTATCGTTTGATGCACTACCATATAAAGAACCTAAATACGAGTGTGTATCGGCATCGATGCCTTGAGGTGTCCAGATATATTCAGTTTGTATTGAAGTTTGCAAATCGATTGATAAAAATGTTTTTATCTTCTTTAAAATAATATCTTTCAATTTTTTTAAATCCTCGTCTGTAACCGTTGCTTGCTTAGCAGGAGCATTAACCATTACAAACCAATTCTCACTATCTGCCGGGGCATGGCTTTTATCTAGCTTGCTGGTAATGTTGATATAAACAGTAGGATCGTCTGGTAATTGTTTTTGTACGAATAACTGCTCAAATTCCTTTTTATAATCTTCTGAAAATAAAATATTATGCAGCGATAAAGCATCACTCGTAACCTTAACGCCCCAATAAAAAATTACGGCACTCGTTGAGCGTTCTAACCTAGCAATTTGCTGTGACTTATATTTTCTATTCAACAATTGATTATAGGTGTAAAACACATCCATGTTGCTTACGAAGATATCCCCTTCTATTTTATGATTTTGAGTTTCAGCATAAACAACTCTTCCTTTATTGGTGTGTAATCTTTTTACCTCGGTATTGAATTTAAAAAGAACGCCAAGCTCTGTAGCCAACTTATACATGGATTGGGTTAAGGTTATCATGCCACCTTGGGGATAAAACGCACCTTCATTTTGTTCGAGGTGCGGAATCATGGTTAACATAGCAGGTGCCTGATAAGGATTGCTGCCGTTATAGGTTGCGAAGCGATTGAAGATTTGCATCGTCTTACTGTTGAGAAATCTTTTTTCGTTGTATTGATGTACTGACTGAAACAAATAAGAAAGCTTAACCAATGATAAAGCTTTTATTATTTTTTTCTGTAACCACGTTTTGATACGATGCAAAGGATAGTCTAAAAATATTTTTCCTATGCCTTCGTACAATTGTTGAGCTTCTTGTAAGTAAGATGTGATGGCTTGAGGTTTCTCTTTCAATTTATGTTGAACTTCTTCTTCAAATTTTTGAAGGTTGATGTAGGCATGAACTACAGTTCCATCGCTGAAAAAATAGCGATTGGCTTCGTCTAATTTTTTTACTGAAACGTAATCGTAAAAATTGCGGTTAGCGGCAGCAAATAAGTTTTCGAAATTGGCAGGTTGTGTAAATAGACTTGGTCCTTTATCGAAATGAAATCCATCTTGTTGTATTTCGCTTAGTTTACCTCCGGGGTATTCATTTTTCTCTAGCACTTCAACTTGAAATCCTTTAGCTCGTAAGCGAATAGCCGTTGCCAAACCACCTACACCCGAACCAATAACAATTGCTTTTGCCATAGAAACGTTTAACAGCAAAAATAGTGTTTTGTTAATTGGGATAAAGTAGATGAAAATAAAAAAATGAATAAATACTACCTATCCAGCCAGGTTCTGAAATCTTGCACGCGTTCGCGGGCTACAATTACATCAGGATCTTCGTATTGATGCAAAACCAATTTGAGGCGACTATTGGTTACTTGAATAATATCTTTTATGGAGGAGACACTAACAATATGTTTTCGATTGATTCTGAAAAACAACTCCGGATTAAGCAAGTCTTCTAATGCATCCAACGAAAAATCGATGATGTGTTTCCTTTTATCTTTATCGATGGCGAATGTAACTTTTTCTTCACTAAAAAAAATGGCGATGTCTTTACTTTCTACCGACTTGATATGTTCACCCACTTTAACCAGAAATCGTTCTTTATATTTTTTCTGATATTCTTTCATCAGCGCAGCTGCCTGTAAAATTAATTTTGGTGACACTTTGCTTTGTGTCATGGATTGCCATTTTTGAATGGCGTTATGTAAATCTTGCTCTGCTATTGGTTTTAACAAATAATCGATACTCGATACTTTAAAAGCACGCAAGGCATACTCGTTAAATGCGGTGGTAAAAATGACGGGGACGTTTACTTTCACCTTTTCAAAAATTTCGAAACTAATTCCATCTGCCAATTGAATGTCCATGAAAATCAAATCCAAGTTTTGATTTCCCTGTAGAAATATAATGGCTTCTTTAACTGAATCGTGAACAGCTACAATTTCTAATTCGATATAATTTTTTAGCAATCTCTTTAGTTGCTGTACGGCATTGGGTTCGTCTTCAACAATAAGTACTTTTTTTAGCATGCTTTAAGATTGTAAAATTGGAATACTAACTGTGAAGTAACCTTTTTCGTTTTTAATCATAACTGGCAAATCGCTTACATAACCATAACGCTCTTGTATATTCTTTAATCCTTTTCCGATGGATTCTTCTAAATTACTTTTAACGTTAATTTTATTTCTAACTGTCCAGTATTTTTCTTCTTCATAAACTTCTACCAGCAAGGGATTATTTTCGGAAATTACGTTGTGTTTGATGGCATTTTCGATTAACATTTGCAAAGCCAAAGGTGCAATAAGTCCTTTCTTATTATTGATTGACAACGTGATCTTAAGTTTTTGCCCGAACCGGATTTCTTGCAAAAATATATACGACTTTAAAAAATCTAACTCCTCTTCTATACTAACTAATTCTTTGTCTGCACTTTCCAACACATAGCGATAAACTTGCGACAATTGCTTAATAAAACTGACAGCTTTGTCTTTGTCTTCATACACTAAATTTGTTAAGGCATTTAAGCTATTGAATAAAAAGTGTGGATTAACCTGATTTTTTAAACTATCGTACCGAGCTACCGCACTTTCTCTTCTAGCTTTTTCTGCATCAATTTCTGTTTGTTTCCAGTTCAGTAAAAAAGCACGGCCCGTCATGAACATGGTAATGATTAAGGTAATAACGACTGTGCTGATATAGGTTTGTTTTAAGTCATCGCCTAAGTTAAATCCGGATAAACTATAAACAGAAATAATTACGTAAACAATTCCAACTGTGTATACAACCATTGCAACCACACCAATGGCAAACCTTTGTAGTGGCTGTGTTTTCCAATTATAAAATAGACTTAGCCAATCGCTTAAGAAAGCATTGCCTAACCAGAGCGCCAACCATAAGGTAGATGTAAAGGCAGCAATCCAATAAAAAGCAGTTATACTTTCACAACATTCTTTCCAAATGAAATAACTCATGCCTATCCCACCAAGAAGAATGATAGGAATTACTTTAAGATTTTCTTTTAAGAAAGTTTTAACCATATTATTTACCACCAAACAATGAGTTGATCATTTCTATGTTAACGGTTTGTTCTGTTTGATTAACCGTGAATTTACATTTTTCAAAATCAGGCCCACCAAAGCGAGGTTTAAAATTGTTCGAGAAAGCAAAAGGTTCTTTAGGCACACCGAATGCTCCGGTATCTAATTTACCATTTCCATTTTCATCCTGGTAAATCGCAATGGCATAATCGCCATACATTACTTCGCCCAAATCGAATACACATGTTGCGCTGTTGCACGTGCCTGTTAATCGCTTTACAATTTTATCATCTCCATCCGGAAATTTATTGTTTGGCTTATGCACGGCAACGTAAATTTTTCCTTGTTTGGTAACATTTGTTATCACCAATTTAAGCGATGCTTTATCTTCTGCTTTGAAGCACAACATACTTATTGTCATGCTTATTACTACTACTATTTTCATTTTTACAATATTATTTAAATTTTATGAGTATCCATTTAAAATTATAATTCTAAAACCTCACCCCCTGCCCCTCTCCAAAAGAGAGGGGTGAAAGAGAAATACAAACTGAACAAAATACAAACTCAATATTCGTTTGGAATTTTAGTTTATAATCATTTACACTGACTTAAAAATTTCTCCGCCATGCCTTTGCCCCAGATGGGTTTCAATGAAATTTCATCTTTCTCTTCTTTAAACTTGGCCACTGCTTCTTGTCCGGTTTGGCATGCTTCATCAGTTGATCCATTGAAAAATTTCGCTGTGCCATATTGCATTTGCGCTAATAATGATAATGCACGTGGATTATTCGGATTGATTTGTAACGCTTTCTGGTACGCTGCAAACGCTTTGCCAGAGTATAGCTGTCCGCGACTGGCAGGGTCTACTGTTACCATCATCATATACACAAATCCTTCTAAAGCTACCACTTCAGAAACATCAGCTGATGCTATTTGTTTGGCAGCTTCTACATTTTTTAAAGCTATTTCTAAATAAGCATCTTTCTTTTTGTTATCAGTTTCTCTGGTGGCCATCATCACTCTTCCAAAGGCAGCATAATACAAGGGTTCCCATTTTTCTTTTTCGGCTGCGCTTATTCTATCGAATGTGTTTACAACTTCTGCTAAACTTTCAACTGTTTGCGCTTGGTACACAGCAAGGATTTGCTTCTTCATAGTGGTTACATACTTGTCGTCTTCGGCCTGTGCGAACAAAACTGTAAGCCATACTAGTACAAGGGATAATCTGAATTTACTTTTCATAGTTATTATAATTAAAGTGATGGTAATTGATTGTTTACTTTATCTTTTGAAAGGGTGATGAATACACCTAGAAAAATGAATCTTGGTGCTGCTTGTCTGATGGGTCTGGATACATATATTCCTTCGTTATTTGGCTGATTAGAGAATTGATATCCAAAAATATTATCTCGGCCCAACACATTGGTACAAGAGAAATGAACAATGATGTTGGGTTTGGGTAGGTAACTCCAATTGAAACTTAAATCGCTATAGTAGGGAGTTCGGCCGTTCATAAATTTGTTTTCATTAGGATTATGATACGGTCTTCCGCTGGTATACGAGTACGTTAAACCCACTTGCGACTTTAGTACCACGAAGTAATATTTACCCACGATAGAAAAATTATGTGCCGATGCGAAAGAGGGCATCACTTGTTCAGGGAAATTTCCCTGCTTTCTTTTTGTATCTAAGTATGAATAGGATAACCAATAATCTAAACGCTCGATGCTGCGGTTATCTCTCCAAAAAAACTCAAAGCCTTTTGCATAACCCGCGCCATCATTTGCCAAGCGCTGCGTAACTTGATTTTGCGTAACCAGATTTTCATATTCTTTGTAATACACTTCAGCTCGGAAGGTTCTGCTGTTTTCTACAAGTTGATAACTCAGAATGTAATGACTGGATAACTCTTGTTGCAAAGTTGAATTGATGCGTACGTATTCGTTACGTGGACTTTGTCTGAATCGCCCGTATGCAAAAGAAAATTGTCCTTCTTTACCAGGTTTAAAAGCCAATGAAAATCGTGGATCAACAGCTACTTTATTCAGTAAAGAATTATATTCAGCACGAACACCTGTTTTAATCACAAAATTATTACTGATGTAATATTGACTTTCAGCGAACGAAGCCAATAAATCTTCTTTAAACTGAAGCGAATATACAGAAGTATCCACTTTTACATTATACGAGTGGTTAATCCATTCTGCACCCAAAACAATTTCTGCTGCATCGGATAACGAACCTTCAGCAACCCACTTTGTGTGTATTCCTTTATCTACCTCATCAACCTTTATTTCTCCAATGCCAATATCATTTTTGATATGCGTAAAAGAAGTGCCGCTGCGCATGTTCCAATTTTTGCTGATGGCTTGTTTATAAGCTGTGTTGATGTATCGATAACCATTATTTAATTGAAAACGAGTGCGCTGGTTTTCATCTAAAATATCTTTCTCGAATAAGGAGAAATCGGATTGATTGAAATTACCGAACACTTTCAACAAACCTGTTTTACCTACCTGCTGACGAAATGCTGCGCTGCCTTCGTAAGATAGTGGTGCTTTGTCCCACTCAATCTCCTGATTGATTAAACCAAAGTAAGGCCTGATGTTGGTGTATTGAATTTTTCCGGCCAGCGATGCTTTGTTCCATACTTGCGTGTGCGCAACATCAGCACCAATAGAAAGCAAACCTATATCTGTGCGCGATATGCTCTCTGTATCTTTAGAATCTAATACCAAAGCAGAAGACAAAGCTTGTCCATATTCAGCAGAGTATCCACCTGTGCTAAAACTTGTTCCTTTAAACATGAAAGGCAAAAATCTTCCTCGCGAAGGTGTGTTGGGCGCGGCTGCACCATAGGCATCGAGCACCAGCATGCCATCTATAAATGTTCTGGTTTCCGTTCCATCGCCACCACGTACAAATAAGCGTCCGCTCTCTCCTACTTTTTGTGTGCCGGGTAAGGTGTTCAAAGCTCCGGCAATATCAGCAGTTGCACCGGCTGTAGTTGCAATATCTAACGCTTTAAAAACTGTTCGTCTCGATTCATCACTTGCATTAAAGGAACCAGCCGTAATTACCACAGCTTCTAATTCGTTGATGCTTTCTTTTAATATGATGGTTACTTGAATTGGATTACCATTCGCTGTAATGTTTTGTTGGAAAGGTTTGTAGCCGATAAATGAAACAGCTAGAACCAGAGCACCTTTTTCTTGTGTAGTAAACTGAAACTTTCCTTCTTCGTTGGTGCTGGCGCCATCGTACGCTCCAACTATAGAAACATTTGCACCCGGAATTACTTCGCCTTTTTCGTCCGTAACAATTCCCGAAATTTTAGTTTGCGCCAATGCGAGTGTCTGTATCAAAACAAAAAATGATAGTAAGCATGTTTTCATGCTTCGAAATTGTGTCCATTCTAAGGCACAGCATAAAAATACTTACCGAGTTGTAGGATTGGCCGGATGAACTGTATTTAAGAAACGCTGGGTAATTTCAGCAAATAGAAGTTGAACAGTGAACATACATTATCTTAAATAAGAGTTGACATCCACGTTAACCTCACCCCCAACCCCTCTCCAATGGAGAGGGGAGTTTGATATTTATTTGGAGGAAGATATTCTTCCTCATTTGTAAGCATATTTGAATAAACAGAAAATGCCATTTTTTAGTGATACGCTAGTTTTTTACTTTTGCGGTTCGCTAATTTTTATTGACGCATCATGGCCGACTACAGCAAAGAAGAAATCAGGAAAATTGAAGAGAAATGGCAACGCATTTGGGAAGAAAAACAACTCTACCGGGTAGAAAACCACTCAGATAAACCGAAATACTATGTATTAGACATGTTTCCTTATCCTTCGGGTGCAGGTTTGCATGTGGGGCATCCGCTCGGTTATATCGCATCCGATATTGTGGCGCGCTACAAGCGTTTGCAAGGGTTTAATGTGTTGCACCCGATGGGCTTCGATGCTTTTGGTTTGCCTGCTGAACAATATGCTATTCAAACCGGACAACATCCTGCTATTACTACGGCTAAGAATATAGAAACGTATAAAAGACAATTGCGCCAGATCGGATTTTCTTATGATTGGAGTAGAGAAGTTCAAACCTGCGATCCGGACTATTACAAATGGACGCAATGGATTTTTGCACAACTTTTTAATGCGTGGTACAATTGGCAACCAACATCCGAACATCCCAATGGAAAGGCTGAAACAATTGATATTTTGATTCATCACCTTAATCAAGAAGGTAATGCTTTATTACATGCCGTATTCGATGAAGACACACCCATTATAAGTGCAGAAGAATGGCTGAATAAATCTGATAAAGAAAAAGAAGAATTTTTACAACATTACCGCATTGCTTACCAAAGCGAAACCATGGTAAATTGGTGTGCCGCACTCGGAACTGTTTTATCGAATGATGAAGTAAAGGATGGCGTAAGCGAACGGGGCGGTTATCCTGTTGAACGCATGAAGATGTTACAATGGAGCATGCGCATTTCTGCTTATGCAGAAAGATTACTAGCCGGTTTAGATACCATCGATTGGCCCGAAGCTGTAAAAGAAATGCAACGCAACTGGATTGGAAAATCAAGAGGTTGCGAATTGAGTTTTAGCCTAGCCAACGATAAATCAAAAGGTATAAAAGTATTTACTACCCGCATTGATACCATTTACGGTGTTACTTTTTTAGTACTAGCGCCAGAACATGAGTTGGTAGAGGAAATAACAACGACAGAACAAAAAAATACCGTTCAACTATATGTAGAACAAGCCAAAAATAGAAGCGAACGCGAAAGAATGGCCGATGTAAAACGTGTTAGCGGAGCATTCACGGGCAGCTATGCCATTAATCCATTTAATGGTGAGCGTATCCCTATATGGATTTCTGATTATGTATTGGCTGGTTACGGAACAGGCGCTGTTATGGCAGTTCCCGGACACGATGAAAGAGACCATCGCTTTGCCAAACATTTTACCTTACCTATTCTTCAGGTTGTAGAAGGACCGAGTGTGGAGACAGAAGCCTTTGTAAGTTGGGATGCGAAAATTATCAATTCAGATTTTTTGAATGGATTAACAGTTGATGAAGCCATTGAAAAAGGAATTGAAAAAGTGGAAGCCTTAGGCATTGGGTATGGCAAAACCAATTACAGAATGCGCGATGCCATCTTTGGCCGACAACGGTATTGGGGTGAACCTTTTCCGGTGTATTATAAAAATGGTATTCCGCACATCGTACCTGATAGTGAACTACCCATTATTTTACCGGAGATTGATGAATACAAACCGACCGCCACCGGTGAACCACCCTTAGCAAGGGCAAAGGATTGGGGATATGCAAAACAAGGGGGTGAGGTCAAATATCCATTTGAGCTAACAACCATGCCAGGTTGGGCAGGTTCGAGTTGGTATTGGTTTCGCTATATGGATCCGCATAATGATAATGCCTTCTGCGATGCCAACATCCAACAATATTGGAAAGAAGTTGATTTATACATGGGTGGAAGTGAACATGCCACCGGTCATTTGCTATATGCGCGCTTCTGGTGCAAAGCCTTGCGCGATTTAGGATTTGTGAATGCAGAAGAACCCTTTAAGAAATTGATCAATCAGGGACATATACAAGGTATGTCTAAGTTTGTTTACCGGATTAATGGAACAAATCAATTTGTTTCTCAATCTAAAAAATCAAACTATGAAACAACAGCGTTACATGTAGATATTAGTTTTGTTGATGGCGATAAACTTGATATCGAAAAGTTTAAAAACTGGCGAGATGATTTTAAAAATGCTGAGTTTATTTTAGAAGAAGATGGATCCTACTTGTGCGGAACAGAAGTAGAAAAAATGTCGAAATCGAAATACAACGTTGTTAACCCTGATGAAATAGTTTCGAACTATGGTGCCGATACACTTCGTTTGTACGAGATGTTTTTAGGTCCGTTAGAACTTTCTAAACCCTGGAATGTACAAGGCATTGATGGCGTATATAAATTTTTAAGAAGATTCTGGAATTTATTTCATGATAAGCAAGGCAATTTCAGCGTTACTGATGAAGAAGCCACAGCAGAAGAATTGAAAATTTTACACAAAACAGTAAAGAAAGTAGCACATGATATTGAGAATTTTTCTTTCAATACCACAGTAAGCGAATTCATGATTTGTGCTAACCAACTCTCATCGCTTGCTTGCAAAAAGAGAAGTATTCTCGAACCACTTTGTATTGCCTTGGCTCCATATGCACCTCACATCACAGAAGAGTTATGGAGTTTACTGGGTCATAGTAGCAGTATCTTCCATGCGCAATTTCCTAAGCATGATGAAAAGTATTTAACAGAAAGCAGTTTCGAATATCCTATTTCTGTGAACGGAAAAGTAAGATCGAAAATGACTTTCCCGGTTGATACTGCTAAAGAGATTATTGAAAAAGCTGTGTTAGAATCGGAAACAATCCAAAAATGGACTGAAGGCAAAACACCTAAGAAAATAATTGTAGTGCCTAATAAAATAGTTAACGTAGTCGTATAAGAAAGAAGCCCGAAATTCGGGCTTCTTTTATTTTAACTTCTTTCCTGCTTCAATTGCGTTTGCAACTGCTATATCCGTTTCGTTTAAGTACGAAACTTCTACTCGTGTATTGCTTTCTATCCACTCGGTAATTTTATCTAAACGTTTCTTTTTCACATTTTTTAGAACAGGAACGCCTAGCTTTTTTAAAGCAATGGCATTGTAATGTTGTTCGTATTGATTTTTCATGGGAACAACCATTACTTTCTTATTTAAGTATAATGCTTCTGCGGGTGTTTCAAATCCTGCGCCACATAATACACCTGTTGCTGATGTTAAGCTCGCTTCAAACTCTTCTTTGTTAACGGGATAAACAGATAATTTCCCAATATGATATGGCGACTTCGCGTGCTTAGAAAAAACATGCCAACGTACTTGGGGCAATTTGGTTAACAACGGAACTAATTTCTTATCATCGTAAGCAGGTAAATACACCGTATAATGTCCTCTGTCTGTATTCGTTGCCAAACGCATACCACTTCGAATAACGGGTGTATATATGTTTTTATCAAATTTTTCGAAATGAAAACCAACCCAGGTTGGTACGGGTGCGTAATGTTTTAAAATCCAATCTCCTACAGGGTCGTAGTGCTTAGGTTTAGGAACGAAGGGAGACTGAAGCGCTGCTTGGTGGCTTAAACCAACGCACGGAATTTCTTTTTTTCTACATGCCCAAGCCGTAATAGGTTCAAAATCATTCACCACTAAATCATATTTCTCTACCGGAAAACTTTTTATTTCTTTGAAAACATCTTTCGAACTATTCTTTTTCAATGTTTTATACAAATCAACACCACCTTTCTTTCCAAAATAAAAACTTAATCCTTTTGATTTGTATTGAATGGGAAAAGGAAGTTTAATATCTGCTTGTGCACCACTCACAAACAAATCAACATCTCCATGTTGTTTTAATGCAGGCACAACATCTTCGGCACGTGCTAAGTGTCCGTTGCCTGTACCTTGTATAGCGTAAAGAATTTTCACTGTTTTTTGGTTACGAATTGACTGACCAGATCGCGAAAAATTTCATCGTTGTTCATTTTATCACGAAGTCGTTTAGGCAATTTAATAGATTTAGCCACAGGATCGTCAAAGTACCGGTAAATTGTCCAGGAATTATTGGCGTATTCTAAGGCAGTCAGGTTTTCTACCCAATCGCCTGAGTTTAAATACACCACGCTACCTTTATCAGTTTCTATTGTTTTTATTTCGGGTTGATGGATGTGCCCGCACACTACATAATCGTACCCATTCTGAATAGCAATTTCTGCTGCTGTTATTTCAAAATCGTTGATGAATTTAACAGCTCCTTTTACAGAATCTTTTACGCGTTTGGATAACGATATTTTTTCTCTTCCTAATTTGTTCAACAACCAATTAACAGATGCATTCAACAGAATAAGGGTATCATACCCAATAGCACCCAACTTCGCTAACCACTTAGAGTATTGCATGGTAACATCAAAAATATCGCCATGAAATACCCACGCTTTTTGTCCGTTTACTTTCAACACTACTTTATTATCGATGGTAAAAGTTCCTAATCTGAAACCGGCAAACTTGCGCAGCATTTCATCGTGGTTACCGGTGAGGTAAATGATTTTAGTATTTTTAGTTAACAAACTGGTGATGTGTTTAACCACTTGCATGTGCGACTTTGGCCAGTAGCGTTTACTAAACTGCCACATGTCGATGATATCGCCATTGAGAATAATTTTTTTTGGTTTGATTGATTTTAAATAGCGTAGCAACTCTTCGGCATGACAACCATAAGTGCCTAAATGTATATCAGATAATACAACTAATTCTACTTCTCTTTTTTTGCGTTTTTTTGTCATGCTATAAAAAAGGAAACCCCGCGACCTTGCAGCCTGAGGTGACCTAAACCTATGATGAAGTAATGCACAAAAGTATCTCGGTTATATTAACTGGTTGCATAGGTTGTATTACTAAATTGTTATTTCAGGTTGTGGTTTTTACATGAGATATAAGACGTAAGTAGAAAGACATAAGACATTTGAAATCTTATGTCTTAAGTCTTATATCTAAAATCTAATTATGCTAGAAATGAAACCTCAAATACTTTATGGTTTCGCCTTCGGCAGCAAACATTTGCTCATACTTTGTTTTGATGTCGAAACATTCGGGCCTGAGCTCGGATTGATATACATTGTGAGTGTATACTAAGTTTTTTACATCACTCCTACTTTGTAAAACTTCTATGGTATAATCGAATAAAGCTGTGTTATCCGTTTTAAATCGAACCATGCCACCCGGCTTAATCAGATTTTTATACATATCTAAATACCGAGGTGAAGTTAACCTTCTTTTAATATCTCGTTTTTTAGGACGAGGATCCGGAAAGGTGATCCATATTTCATCTACTTCGTGTTGGGCAAAGAAGTTTTCAATCATGATGATGTGCGTGCGCAAGAAAGCTACATTGTTTAAATTTTTCTCTAACGCTGTGCTGCTTCCTTTCCAAATGCGTTCACCTTTTATATCTATCCCAATATAATTTCTATCCGAAAATATTTCAGCTAAACCTAAGGTGTATTCGCCTCTGCCGCAAGCCAGTTCAATCGTAATGGGATTTTCATTTTTGAAATAAGTATTCCACTGACCCTTCATGTCGTGGTAAAACTCTTTAGAAGGTTCAACTACATTTGTATTCTCTTCAATTACTTTAAATCGCTCTAACTTTCTTTTTCCCATTACAAATTATTTATCTCTGCCACTACAAATGTACTGCCTCCAATAAAAATCATATCATCTTTCTGTGCTGTTTGTTTGGCTTTTTCTATTGCTTCGTTTACGTCTGCTATCACTTCTCCTTTTAATTCAAATTTAGCTGCTTTCTCTGCCAAGATCGTTGCTGATTCTGCCCGCGGAATATTCGCCTGACAAAAATAATACTGCGCGTGTTTTGGTAATAAGCTTAAAATCTTATCGTGATCTTTATCTTTTACCATGCCCCACACGATATGAAGATTTTGATGTGGTGTTCTTTTTATTTGCTCTAACACATATTTAATTCCGTTGAGATTATGACCAGTATCGCAAACTATACAAGGATCTCTTTGTAAAATCTGCCAACGACCTTTCAAACCTGTGTTCGTAATTACGTTTTGTAATCCGTCACTAATTTTTTGCTTTTCTATGGTGAAGCCGGATTCATTTAACATCTCACAAGCCATCATCACACCAGCAATATTTTTCTTTTGGTACAAACCACCTAAAGGAAAATGTTCAATGGTTAAAAAGGGTTCGTGATTCCAAAGTACATCAAAGTTGGATATGAGTGTATCATCCTCGCTTATAACGGTGTACACATCTTCGGCAAAAACTAATTGACTTTCTTCTGCTTCTGCTTTCCATAAAAAAACATCATCAACTTCTTCGTTTCTTTCGCTGACCACAACCGGAATTTTGTATTTAATAATACCTGCTTTTTCTTTGGCAATTAAAGGCAAAGTATCGCCTAATAAATCCATGTGATCCCAACCAATATTGGTAATAACACTCAACTCCGGTGTAATTACGTTTGTCGAATCTAATCTTCCTCCTAGACCAACTTCAATTACGGCAACATCCACTTTTTCTTTGGCAAAGTAATGCAAGGCCATAGCAACCGTTAATTCAAAAAAAGAAGGTTTTACTTTTTCAATTACCGGCAATAAGAGATTGACACACGTTACAACTTCATCTTCTGGAATATACTTTCCATTTACCTTAATTCGCTCGCGGTAATCTTTTAAATGAGGCGAAGTGTAAAGTCCTATTTTGTAACCTGACTCCTGTAAAATAGAAGCAAGCATGTGCGATGTACTTCCTTTTCCATTGGTGCCTGCAATGTGTATGGTTTTGATAGCATGTTGTGGATTACCAAATGCATCGCATAGCGCCAATGTATTTGTTAAATCTTTTTTGTATGCCACGTGCCCCACACGTTGAAACATAGGCAATTGTTGAAACAAAAACGCAACTGTTTCTGTGTACGATTCAAAAGGTTTCATTTCAGCAAAGGTAAGCAAGCAAAAGGTTAATCAGATTGCTTCGAAGATTTTAAATAAAATTCTACCTGGTCATCTATTCTTTTCGGGCGAAGCGTTTGCCTGTCGAGCATGCACCAGGTTGTAATTGCTTTAGCTACTATTTTCTTTGTTTGTGTATTCAATAATTCTACATGCCTAAAACTGGTTGCGCCTTTCTTTTCGGCTAGCCACGTGCGGGCAAGAATAGCATCAGCGGGTTTAATTTCTGAGAGATAATCTATTTCATGTCTTACCACTACCCAGGCCACTTCTTGCTGTAAACTTATGGGCGCGTGTGTTTTCCAATGCAGTTCGGCAATCTCTTGTACATACCGTAAATAAACCACGTTGTTTACGTGGTTCATTTCATCTATATCTGTTGGTTTTATTGTAACCGGATGTTCGAATACAAACATGAACGACTAAGAATTTTCTACCAATTTGATTGATAAAGAATTGATGCAATATCGTAAGCCCGAAGGTGGCGGACCATCTTGAAAAACATGTCCTAAATGGCAATCACAAACATTGCATTCTACTTCAACTCGTACCATTCCGTAGCTTGTATCTTTTGTGTATTTGATTACCTCGGGTTTTACAGATTGTGTAAAACTTGGCCAGCCTGTGCCCGACTCAAACTTTGTTCGGGAATCGAATAACACGGTTCCACAACAACGGCACGCATACAAACCGGGCTGATGCGCTTCGCAATATTCGCCAGACCAAGGTCGTTCTGTGCCTTTTTTTCTACACACATAAAATTCTTCTTCACTCAGGATGGCGTGCCACTCTTCATCTGTTTTTTCAACACGCTGTGGCGGCTTTAAATTTCCCTTAGCAGCTAAGGCAATTACATCCATCCTTTTTAAAATGGTTTGCATTTATTTTTTTAGTAAGTCTCTGATCTCAGTTAACAATTTAACATCGGCTGGTGGTTCGGCCGGTGGTGTTGGTTTGGCATCTTCTTTCTTTTGTGCAGCATTCATTGCCTTCACAATCAAGAATAAAACAAAAGCCACAATTAAAAAGTTGATAGTAGCCGCAATGAATTTACCATACTTAACTGCGCCCAGAGCAGTTAAATCTTCCAGTTTGCTGAGGTGGGCTGCATCTAAAGCAGGTTTTAAAAGCAAAGGAGTTAGAATATCATTAATAAGCGAATTAACAATTGTGGTAAAGGCAGCGCCAATAATAACACCAACTGCCAGATCTACAACGTTGCCTCGCATAGCGAAAGCTTTAAATTCTTTAAGCATAGTAAAAAGGATTAGGTTTGTATAAAATAAGATGAATTCTGTCGTAAATCCAAATGTATGTTTCCTTGTAAACTTGCAGTATTTTGGTGTAAGGAAAAGTCTATATTGAGTTTACTTATTAGCACATTTCGATTATTAATGACTTTACAATCGAATAAAGTTTTGATCTATGAAGATGCCCCCGCGTAAGAAGGTAAAACGAAAGTCAGCTCCATCTTTACAACCAAAAAAAGATGATGGTTCTCTTATACAATCTATTGAAATGGCCGGTATGGGTTTTTGGCAATGGATTGTGGGAAGCGATGTGATAGAATGGTCGCAACAGGTTTTTAAACTCTATAACATTACACCTAAAGAATTTGATGGCACTTACGAAAGTTTTTTAAATCTTATTCATCCACAAGACAGAAGTAAAGTTTCTAAAATAATTGATCACGCTTTTTCGAAAGGGAAAAATTACTCTGTTCAGCATAGAATTAAAGTAAAGAATGGCAAGATAAGATGGATTGAAGGCGTAGGACATGTTGTAAAAAACCCTAAAGGAAAAGTTATAAAAATTGCCGGCTTTGTACGCGATATTACTGCTGAGAAAAAAATAGAAACAGAACGTGCAAACTGGAAAAATCGTTTCGATTTAATTGCTAAATCGGCAGGCGTAGTTTTATACGACTTCGATATTCGCTCCGGTAAAATCAATTGGTCGGGAGAATCTTCCGAAACTCTTGGTTATACAAACAAAGAGATGGGTGATGTAGATGTGTGGGGAAAAAGAATTCATCCGGAAGACAGAGTGCAAGCCATTGCCCTACTCGACAACGCCATGAGAAATATTTCGCGGTACGATGTTTCTTATCGCTTTAAACATAAAAATGGTACGTACATTCACTTGCACGACAGAGGTTTTTTTCTGGCCGGTGAAGATGGCAAAGCACAAACGATGTTAGGCATGATGAACGATATAAGCGATCGTTTAGAGGCCGAAGGGAAATTTCAAAAACTGATTCGCGATTTATCAATTGGTGTGCGCGTACACAATGTGAATGGCCAAGTAATGGTATCAAACCAAAAAGCAGAAGAACTACTGGACTTCCATCCTAAAGGTTTGGCCGGACTGGCAACCGAAAATCGTTTGGTAAAAGAAGATCAATCTTTCTTTACACCCGATGAGTTACCGGTACATACCGTCATAAAAACGAAAAAGAAAAAACGCGATGTTGTTGCGGGAATAGTAGGTAAAAATAATTCTGTTACGTGGGCTATGCTGCATGCAGAACCTTTAACGGATACATCGGGTAAACTTGTACAAATTGTTACCACCTTAACCGATATAACCGAGAATAAAAAGGTGCAATCTGCCCTGATGGAAAGCGAGAACAGATTCAGAACTTTACAAGAAGCTTCTTTCGGAGGAATTGGCCTGCACGATAAGGGTATAATAATAGATTGCAACCAAGGCCTTTGCGAGTTAACCGGATATACTCAGAAAGAATTGATAGGCATGAATGGCCTTAATTTAATTGCGGAAGAGTACAGAAGTTTTGTTTTAGAACGTATCGTTTCTGGCTACGATAAACCTTACGATACCGAAGGAGTAAAAAAAGATGGCAGCCGATATTTTCTTGAGATACGAGGTAAAAATATTCCTTACTTAGGAAAACAAATACGGGTAACCGAGTTTAGAGATATAACGGATAGAAAAAAATCGGAACAAAAAATTTCGGAACAAAATGCAAAACTGATTGCTGTAGCCGAAGATCTGAAAATTAAAAATGAACAGTTGCAGGAGTTTACTCAGATAGTTTCACATAATTTACGCTCTCCGGTTGGCAACATTTTAACACTACTAGAATTTGTAGAACAAAGCCAAAACCAAAAAGAAAAAGATGAATATCATGCTTTACTAAAAGTTTCTGCCGAAAAAATACAAAATACACTAACTGAATTACACGAGGTGTTGCGCATCAAACAAAATACCAACATCGAAAAACAACATTTATATTTTGATGATATTCTGGACGCTACCAAACTCTTGCTACACACGCAAATTGTACAATCCGGAACACGCATACTTGCCGATTTCACTAATTGCCCCACTATTCTTTACCCTAAAGTGTATTTAGATAGTATTTTCCTAAACCTTATCAGCAACGCCATTAAATACGGAAAAACAAACATTACACCGTTAATTGAAATAAAAACAGAGATAAAAGAAGGTACGTGTTACTTAACATGTGCCGACAACGGACTTGGAATTGATCTGAATAAGCATGGCCAGAAAATATTTAAATTAAACAAAACCTTTCATTCGCACCCCGAAAGCAGAGGAATTGGCTTATTTATGATTAAAAATCAAATCGAAGCAATGGGTGGAATGATTGGTGTTGAAAGTGAAGTGAACAATGGAACCACCTTTATTGTTAATTTTGGAAATCAAATAATGCAATAACCTAAACCAAAAGCATGTCCGCACCCGTAATTGCCCTGATTGATGACGATGAAGTTTTCCAACTTACTTCATCGAGAATGCTACGGGCGATTAATCCGGATGTTACTGTAAAACAATTTGCAAACGGTGGAGTGGCGTTAAGCTTTTTTGCTGAACAAGCTGAAAATGCTGAGGAACTTCCTGATATAATTTTATTAGACATCAATATGCCCTATGTAGATGGTTGGATGTTTCTGCAGGACTTCGAAAAAATTCGTGAGAGTTTAGTAAAAATACCTACCATTTTTATGGTAAGTTCTTCTATCGATCCTACTGATATAAGCAAAGCAAAATCGAACGAACAAGTATTAGATTATCTGATAAAGCCTATCTCAAAAGCTAAATTCGAAGTGTTGATTAACCAGTAGTTTTTTACTTTACTAAGTTTAACGGATGTTTTAAGTTTCCGTAATCTGTTAATTCAACACCAGCACTTCCGATAAACATTGCCGCATCAATTTTTAGCGGAATTCTGTTTTTATCATCCGAAAACCAGGCGGTTATAGAATTCTCGCCATCAAACAATTTGTTATCTGGCATTACCGGTTTAAACTTTAGTGCGCGCACTTTTCCGAATTTTACTTTTACCACGTCTTTACCATGATAAACAATGGGCTGCTTATAAAATGTATCTTCGAAAAAACCTTTGATCATCACCGTATCGCCAGGCTTTAATGCAGAGAAATCTAGCGTGCGCATATACAGAAACCCGGCCAGCATATCGCGGGTGTGGTAGCCGGTTTCGTATTGTTTGGGTTCTTTAAACTTTCCTGTTTTTTTATCTAATGCTTTAACTGAAACAATTCTTTTTTCGTGATCGAAAGTTGTGTATTCATCAAGTTTATAACGCCCTTCTCGAATGATCCGGTAACCCATATGCGGCAATATGGAAGCTGTATCGATGTAGGCACCCCAATGGTCGTCTACATCTGTAACCCAACTTACCATGCCGCTTGTATTGCCAAAAGCATCTACCTTGTAGCAATAGCGGTTATTCATCATGTAGTATTGTTTACTGATTTCAGCCTTGCCTCTGCCTACCGTAAAAATACCGTAGCTAAGTTTGTATTTGATGTACTCACCTTTCTGAAAACTATCGTGTTTAACTAAGGGATGAATCTCTTCTTCTTTAGTTGAAATTAAAAAAGGAGTTACCATTGCAAGCCAAAAGATAAAACGCTTTCCCATAACCCAAATTTAAACATTCAATATGAAAACAGAATGAAATTTACCTTATCTGTTTATGATGCTTGTTCAATCGTTGTGCCAAATTTAAACCGCCACCTGATTCTCACGCAAAGCATCATTTAAAGATGTTTTTTTATCCGTGCTTTCTTTTCTTTTACCAATAATTAAAGCACAAGGCACTTGAAAATCTCCGGCCGGAAATTTTTTTGTGTAAGAGCCAGGAATAACCACCGAACGTTCGGGTACATACCCTATGTATTCAACCGGAGTTGAACCGGTTACATCAATAATTTTAGAACTTCCGGTTAATACCACATTAGCACCTAACACAGCTTCTTTGCCAACCCTTACCCCTTCTACCACAATGCAACGAGAACCAATAAAGGCATTGTCTTCAATAATTACCGGTGCAGCCTGCACAGGTTCTAACACACCGCCAATTCCCACACCACCACTTAAATGCACGTTTTTACCAATCTGTGCACAACTTCCTACTGTAGCCCAGGTGTCAACCATAGTTCCTTCATCTACATAGGCACCAATGTTTACATACGAAGGCATCATGATCACGCCTTTCTGCAAAAACGAACCGTGGCGTGCAACAGCATGTGGCACTACTCTAACGCCCAATGCTTTATAATTTCTTTTTAACGCAATTTTATCATGAAACTCAAATGGGCCAACTTCAATAGTTTCCATTTGCTGTATGGGGAAATACAGGATAACACCTTTCTTAACCCATTCATTTACCTGCCAGCCTTGCTCTGTTGGTTCGGCTACTCTGATTAACCCTTTATCCAGTTGATTCACTAACTCTCTGATGGCAGCTTGTGTTTCAGCGTGTTGTAATAATGAACGATCGTTCCAGGCTTTCTCTATTAATTCCTTCATGCTTTCCTTAACTTTGAATTGAGATGCAAGAAAGTAAAAAAATGAAAATGGTGGTGGCTTCTGTACTAAAACCTGTGGACGATACCCGCATGTTCGAAAAAATCGGAAGCAGTTTTGCCAGAAAAGGTTTTGAAGTGCATCTTTTTGGTAATGGAAATACTACTAACATTCAAAAATTAGATGATGTATTTTTTCATCCTCATACTGTCAAAAATAGATTAAGTTTAAAAAGATGGTTTATTCCATTTCGGGTTTTTCGTAAACTTCTTTTTTTAAAACCTCACGTGTTAGTAATCGCCAGCCATGAACTCTTGTGGATGGCTGTCATTTATCGTCTTTTTTTTCCTGTAAAAGTTGTCTATGATGTTCGTGAAAATTACGCGTTGAATATAAAACTTAATCAAAAGAATAAATGGATTGTTATTCTCTTAAGCCATTATCTTACCTTAAAACAAAAAATATGTTCCAAATTTGTTGATGTATTTTGGCTTGCCGAAAAATGCTACAAACAACAATTAACTTTTCTTCCTTCCAATCGTGTTTACATCCTGGAAAACAAAGCTTCGAAGCAGTTTACTATTCCCAACAAAAGCCAAGGATATCATTCCATTTTATTTACGGGCACATTAGCCGCCAGCACAGGCGTTATAGAATTTATTGACTTAGCAAAATATTTATTAAAAGAAGATGATCGTTTTCAATTCGCCATTGCAGGTCATAGCTATGATTATAATTTTTTGCAAATCGTAAAGGAATTGATTCAACCCTATCCGCAAATTAAAGTTATCGGAGGAAGCGAATATGTTGCTCATGCAACAATTTATCAACTCATTAGCGAAGCAAATTTTGGATTTATTGATTATCCGATACATGTTGCCACGCAAGGCAAAAAAGCAACAAAATATTTTGAATACGCAGCTTCGGGACTTCCTATCATTACTTCAATCAAAAGCGAATATGCTCCTCATGCCATAACTGAAAAAACAGGTTTAGTGTGGAACGAGTACGAAAATGCTGCTGAGTTCATCTATAAATTAAAAAATTACTCAAGAAATCAAATAATTAACCCGAATTGGTTTTGGGAAAGTGCTGAAAATCAACTCTTTGAAAGCATAGGACACTAATTCTTTTTTTAGATTAATCTAAACTTTTATTTTTGCTTTTCTGTTTATACAATATGCTTTCGTTTACCGAAGAAAACTACATTAAAGCTATTTATCATTTATCCGATGCCGGTCAGTTGGCTGTATCCACCAACGACATCGCGTTGCATTTGCAAACCAAGGCCGCAACCGTAACCGACATGATTAAAAAGCTGGCCAATAAAGATTTGCTCGCTTATGAAAAATATTATGGTGTAAGCCTCAGCAAAAAAGGAAAAAACAATGCTTTATCCATAGTGCGCAAACACAGGTTGTGGGAAACTTTTTTAGTAGAGAAATTAGGTTTTCAATGGGATGAAGTGCACGAAGTAGCAGAACAATTGGAGCACATTCAATCGAATCTGCTAATTGAGAAGCTTGATGCCTTCTTAGGTCATCCGGAAACTGATCCGCATGGTCATCCCATTCCTGATAAAAATGGGAAAGTGAAACAGATAAAACAATTTAGTTTATCGCAAGGTAAAAATGGCCACAAGTACATTGTATCAGAAGTAAAAGATGGTTCGGCTACATTTTTACAATACCTGGCCAAACACGACTTATATCCGGGCGTTACTATTCAGATCAAAGAAATTTTACCTTTCGATGGCTCTATGGTTGTGCAATTACAGAACAAACAAAAAGTCACTTTATCAAAAGCAACATCCGAAAAAATCCTAATCAAAAGCAACGAATAATAACATGAAACTAAAATTATACCTTTCCCTTACTTTTATTAGTCTTCTTATTCTAAGTTGTACAAAGAAAGATACCAATCAAACCAACATGTTAACGATTACTACCACAACTGGTATGTTAGCCGATGCAGTTAAAAACATTGTACAAAATAAAGCAGAGGTTATAAGTTTGATGGGGCCCGGTGTTGATCCGCATTTGTACAAAGCCACACAGGGCGATTTAAAAAGATTAACAGAAGCTGATATTGTTTTTTACAATGGTTTACACCTGGAAGGTAAAATGGCTGAAGTATTAGAAAAATTACAACGCAATAAAAC
The DNA here is from genome assembly GCA_021298355.1 of Flammeovirgaceae bacterium. Classification (GTDB taxonomy): domain Bacteria; phylum Bacteroidota; class Bacteroidia; order Cytophagales; family Cyclobacteriaceae; genus Chryseotalea. The sequence continues at coordinate 219,357 of JAJTEH010000003.1, read as the reverse complement.
AGTTGTTGCCGTAGCTGAAAACATTCCGGCAGATAGCTTAAGATTGACTGAAGACGGTGTAGCCGACCCACATGTTTGGTTTGATGTTTTGCTCTGGAAAAACGTTGTTCAAACAATTTCAAATCAACTTCAAAAAAGTGATTCTATTAATGCACCATTCTATAAAACCCAAACAGAAATTTATTTATCGCAATTAGATACGCTTCATGCTTTTGTGAAAAAAGAAATTGAGCGCATCTCTCCTGCTCAAAGAATTTTAATTACCGCACACGATGCTTTCGGTTATTTTGATGATGCTTACGGCATAGACGTGCATGGTTTACAAGGTATTTCTACTGTTTCTGAATTTGGATTAAACGATGTAAGATCTTTAACAGAATTTATCATCGCCCATAAAATCAAAGCCATTTTTGTAGAAAGCAGTGTATCGGATAAATCTATGCAAGCTGTTTTACAAGGTTGCCAGGCAAAAGGTTGGCCGGTAATAATTGGTGGTAATTTGTATTCTGATGCCATGGGCGAAAATGGCACACAGGAAGGAACTTACATCGGTATGGTTAAACACAACACACGCACGATTGTAAACGCATTACGGTAATGGCAAATATCAAGTTAAATATACCTGCATTAGAAATTCACGATTTAACAGTTGCGTTTGATCGCAAACCTGTATTATGGAATATAGACCTAACGTTGCCACAAGGAAAACTCGTTGGTATTATCGGACCAAACGGTGCAGGTAAATCAACATTGATAAAATCTGTCATGGGTTTATTACCACTAAGCAGTGGATACGTTAAATTATTTGATCAAGATTTAGCAACTGTTAGAAATAAAGTAAGTTATGTACCCCAACGCAATTCTGTTGATTGGGATTTTCCGGTTTCGGTGTTAGATGTAGTGCTTATGGGAAGATATGCAGGTCTGGGATTGTTTAAAAAAATCAGACCAGCAGATAAAGAAATGGCGATGGATTGTTTGAGAAAAGTAGGCATGGAAAACTTTGCGAACCGACAGATCTCTCAACTTTCCGGAGGACAACAACAAAGAACTTTTTTGGCGCGATCACTCGCGCAACAAGCGGATGTCTATTTTATGGATGAACCTTTTGCAGGTGTAGATGCTGCAACCGAAAAAACCATTATTCAACTTTTACAAAGTATGACGCAACAAGGAAAAACCATTATTGTTGTTCATCACGATTTGCATGCGGTTACTTCTTATTTCGACTGGCTTGTCATGCTCAACACCAGATTAGTGGCGCATGGAGCAACTTCAGAAATATTTACCAGAGAAAATTTACAACATACCTACGGAGGTAAACTTACTTTATTAAGTGATGTTGGCGAATTATTTAAACGAGAAGAATTACCTAACCGCGAGATGTAATGGAAAACGTAATCGATTTTTTTAGTTTCTCCGATCCGAATGTTCGGTATGTAACATTGGGTATCATCTTCATCATGGCGTGTGCGGCTATGGTTGGTACATTTACCTTCTTAACTAAAAAATCTTTGTTAGGCGATGCTATCGCCCATGCAGTTTTACCGGGTATTTGTGTTGGTTTTATGCTAGCAGGCACAAAAAATCCATTTGTTTTAATTCCTGCTGCTTTCGCTTTCGGATGGTTGTCGTTACTTTGTATCGATTTTATAACTAACAAAAGCAGAATTAAAGAAGACACCGCTATTGGTTTAGTGTTATCTCTTTTCTTCGCTATTGGTATTTTCTTGCTTACCATCATTCAAAAAAATGGAAATGCGAATCAATCCGGTTTAGATCATTTTTTATTTGGTAAGGCTGCTGCACTTGTTATGGGAGATATCATCGCTTTCTCAATCGTTGCCTTACTCCTAATGCTACTCACCTTATTATTTTTTAAAGAGTTTACTTTAATTTCTTTTGATAAAAACTTCGCCATAAGCAGTGGTGTTCCGGTTCGCGCATTAGAAATATTACAAACAGGCATGATTGTACTTACCGTTGTAATCGGCATTCAAGCAGTTGGTGTAGTGTTAATGGCAGCCGTTTTAATTACGCCAGCAGCTGTTGCCCGTTATTGGACTGACAATATCAAAACCATGTTAGCCATTGCATTACTCACGGGTGTCTTCAGCGGTATTGCCGGTGCATACCTTTCGTATAGTGCGCCTAACATGCCAACCGGGCCTTGGATTGTTATCTTTATTTCTACATTGGCTTTGCTTTCTTTTTTTCTCTCACCTAAAAAAGGAATTATCAATAAAATTTTAAAACAAAAGCGATACAAGCGGCAAATACAAGATGAAAATGTTTTAAAAACATTGTATCAATTAGGAGAAAAAACAAATCAGTTTTTCTTATCACAACAAGAGGCGAGTATTTCAGATAAAAGATTCTTTGCTAAAAATATTTTGAGTAATTCATTACACAGGCTTATGCGAAATGGCTTTGTTACCAAACAAAAAAATGCCTGGCAATTAACAGATGCAGGGAAACTACGCGGGCAAAGACTAGTGAAAATTCATCGATTATGGGAATTGTACTTAACAACTTATGCCAACATTGCGCCCGATCACGTTCATGAAGATGCAGATACCATCGAACATTTTCTTACTCCGGAATTAGAAGCAGCATTGGAACAACAACTTAATTTCCCTGAGAAAGATCCACATCAAACCATCATTCCTTATCAATAATATGGCCACCGATATTTGGATTATCCTAACTGCTTCTCTCGTTTCAACTTGTTGTGCGATATTGGGCTGCTATTTGATTTTACGAAGAATGGCCATGATTGGAGATGCTATTTCTCATGCTGTTTTACCGGGTATTGTGCTTGCGTTTTTGTTTACCGGTTCCAGAGATTCTGTTACCATGTTGATTGGCGCAGGTGCTGTAGGAATCTTTACTACTTTTTTAATTGAGTTTTTTAACAAGCAAGCCAAACTACAAGCCGATGCAGCCATTGGTGTAACGTTTACCTGGTTGTTTGCGATTGGTGTTGTACTTATCAGCGTGTTTGCAGAACAAGTTGACCTTGACCAAGATTGTGTTTTATACGGAGAATTGGCTTACGTGCCTTTAGACACTATACAGATTTTTTCTTTTACAAATGAAATACCAAAAGCAAGTGTGGTGATGTTCGTTATTCTACTTTCTATCTTACTTGTTGTTCGATTATTTGGTAAACAATTGCTTATTACCTCTTTCGATCCGGCTTATGCAAGTAGCATTGGCATTGCAACTACTCTATGGCATTATGTTCTTATGAGTATGGTATCGGCTACTACAGTTGCCTCTTTCGAAGCCGTTGGTGCAATCTTAGTGGTTGCTTTGTTGATTGTGCCGGCAGCTACCGCTTACTTATTAACTGATGATTTTAGGGTGATGATGAAGCTAAGCATTGCATTGGGTATATTCGCTTCTGTATTGGGATATTACCTCGCTTATTGGTTAGATGGTTCAATTGCGGCCGCGATTGCCATTGTATGTGGAATCTTTTTTAGCATTGCACTTGTTTTCTCTCCTGCTCATGGTTTAGTAAAAAAACATAAAAAAATAATCATGCATTAAGAGTGTCTTTCGTCATCTTTCACTTTAGTTTTTTCGTTTTCTTTTTCTTCTACTTCTTGCAACTGCTTATTTAATAAGTTAATTCTAACTAAAAGATTAAGAATCATTGCGTCTTTAACTTTTTCACTGGGTCTGTTTTGAAATTCCTCTTGCAAAACAGCATACATCGCTTCCAGTTGCTGAAAGTCTGATGCGAAGCTAATTAAGTCGGCCTGATTAGCCTGAATGATATCCATTTTATCAGCAATCATGCTTTGATAAAATGCTTCTGTGTTTTTAAAGTCGGCAACGTTAGATGGGATAGATCTTTCAGAAAAATATCTATACAAAAAGCCAAGATTAACGGTAAGCAAGAGAACAGCAGCTACTTGCCAATAGCGCAGGCTGTTGTTTCCCCATATCGATTTTGTTGAAAGCGATGCTCTAATGTTTTGCCAAACTTTATCTCTCGGTATTTTAACATCAAAAGCATCTCTGTTGCTTTCGATCAATTTCTTTAAATCATCTTGCATAAAATTGTTCGGTTAAGATATCTTTTAGTTTTGCTTTTGCGCGGTTCAATTGCGATTTCGATGTTGATTCATTTATGTGTAAAATTTCTGCTATTTCCTGATGGTCATATCCTTCTAATAAATAAAGCGATAAAACATTTCGGTAGCCATCCGGTAATTGCATTAATGCTTTTCTTACTTTTTCTACATTCAATTCTTCTTTGTAGATAAAGGGTTCTTCTTCTGGTATCAATTCTGTTTTTTCATCTACAGGTACAATGTCTTGTTTTCTATTGCGCAAAACATTTATTCCTTTATTGATAACAATTCGTTTTAACCACGCACCAAAAGGTGAATCGCCCCGATAGGCATGAATATTTTTAAATGCAGAAATAAAGGCGTCTTGTAACACATCTTCAGCTTCTTCTTCTCTACCGGTTACTCGATACGCCACGTTATACATTGCTTTGGCATATAAGGAATAGAGTTGTTCAAACGCTTTTTCATCGCCTTGCTTACATCTATCAATAATACCTTGTTGATTATCTAAAAAGCGATTGTTCACACCTCTAATTTACCGGAAAGACAGGGCAAAAAGAAAAAGGTTGCAAAAGGCTTTTGTTATTTTTGTATAAAAATTCCTTTTTCTGCTGTTAGTTTTGCTAACAAAGCTACAGCAGCTTCTTTCTCATTGGGAATAATACCTTCTAAAATCGCTTCTTTTATGGCTTCTTTTAAATCGCCTACTAATCTTCCCGGAGGTATGTTATACCAATTCATAATTTCTTCTCCACTTATGGGCGGTTGGAAATTACGGATGTGATCTTTCGCCTCCACCTCTTTCATTTTCTTTTCTACTTTATCGAAATTGGTAAGAAAGCGCGTTACCTTTTCATGATTTTTAGAAGTGATATCCGCTCTGCACAAAGCCATCAGCGCATCGATGTCATCTCCTGCTTCAAACAATAATCTTCGAATAGCAGAGTCTGTTACTTCTTTCACTAAGGATATCGGTCGTAAATGCAAACGAACTAATTTTTGCACGAACAACATGCGATCATTCAACGGTAATTTTAATCGTTTAAAAATTTTGGGCGTCATGCGCGCACCTCTGTCTTCGTGTCCGTGAAAGGTAAAGCCAACTTTAGGATCGTACCGTTTCGTGGCAGGTTTTGCAATGTCATGCATAATGGCTGCCCAGCGCAACCATAAATCGTTGCTGTATTTAGAAACGTTATCTAAAACTTGCAGGGTGTGATAAAAGTTATCTTTGTGCGCATTGCCACCAACATACTCAACACCTTGTAAAGCTACCAGCTCAGGAAAAAACTGGTGTAACAATTTGCTTTGAAACAGTAATTTAAATCCGTACGAAGGTGTTTTAGATAAAACAATTTTATTCAGTTCATCTGTGATTCTTTCTTGCGATACTATCGACAATCTTTCTGCTTGTTGTATAATAGATTGAAAAGTATCTGCTTCAATATCAAAGTTTAATTGCGAGGCAAAACGAACAGCGCGCATCATGCGCAAAGGATCATCAGAAAAAGTAATGGCAGGATCGAGAGGTGTTTTTAAAATTTTACTTTGTAAATCTTGCAAGCCATTAAAGGGATCAATCAGATCGCCAAAATTATTTTTGTTTAAACTGATGGCTAATGCATTGATGGTAAAGTCTCTTCTCTTCTGATCATCCTCCAATGTTCCATCTTCTACAATTGGTTTCCTTGAATCTGATCGGTACGATTCTTTTCTCGCTCCTACAAATTCTAAATCAAAATCTTCGAAAGGAATTTGTGCAGTACCAAAATTTTTGAACGAGTTTACTGGGATGTTGTTTCCTACTAAAATAGCAACTTGGTTTGCCAATTCAATTCCACTTCCTACACAAACAAAATCTATATCTTTACTTGGCCTGTTCAAGAGCAAATCTCTAACATAACCACCCACTACATATGTTTCGAAACCGGTTTGTGCGGCCGCTTTCGCTACTATTTCAAAAATGGGATGTGTAAGTTTTTCTTTCAGATTCATGCAGGCCTAATAAGCGTGTAAAGGTAACAAAGGCTGATAAAAAAAGCCGCATTAGGCGGCTTTTCATCTTTTCTATCAGAATCTATTACTCAATTCCAAAATCCTTCCTTGCTATTAAAGCTTGGGCAAGGAATTAATCTGTATTTTCTTTTTACGCTTCGGTTTACAGGTTTAGCAGAAAACTCGAATATCATGCTTATTTCGTGCGCACCACCTGCAGATGTTTGCAATTCTGAAACAGTAAAATCATAACTATATCCAACGGTTAAATTTTTGAAATATAAACCAAGTTGCATAATCATGGCATCTTGTGCGATGGTATTGATAACCGTTTTCTCAAAGGGTTTTCCTCTGTACCAAAAACCCACCGATACCGGATCGATATGGTAGTTAATTCCTACATCTAATTGTTTAAATGCCGGACCCTGCTGGCGATAAATGAAAGACGGAGTTAAATAAGAAATCTTTGAAATTGTTCTGGGGCCTCTGTATAAAGGAATACGCGCTCCTCCGTGTATGGAGGTTTTCATAGGCAACCGACTTATATCGCCTAACACAGAAAGGTTGGGTTGGTTCATATGATGAAAGGCCGCCCCTAACCATAAGTTTCTATTATAAAAAATAAAGCCAGAACCAAAATCGAAATAAGATTGATTGCCTAGTTTATTTAATTCAGGATCGACAGATTGTCCATCGCGGTAACGAAGTCCATCTTCTAATCGTAACAACGTTCTGTCTAAACCATTAATGCCGTAACCAAACGAAATACCCGGAGAGAAAACCAGATTTTCAGAGAGTTTAACTTTGAATGAATACAAACCATTTACGGTTGTCGTTGTCCATCCGGCAGAACCCATTTTGTCGCGTGTGGCAATAACACCAAAACCACTTCTTAATTCTTCTACAAAAATATCGTAAGAGGCTGCGTACGTGGCGAAAGCCTGAGGCAAATTAGGCCATTGTATGCGATGGTTTACAACAATGCGTTGTTGTGGTGTAATACCTGTAAATCCAGGGTTAAGGTATAAGGGTGCAGAATAGTATTGCGAGAACTGCGGATCTTGCGCGCGTGCAATACCACTTAGCAGTACACAAGTAAGTATAAGGAAGGTGTATCTTACCATAGCTGAAAGTTAACGAATAAGTGTAACATCACCAACCCTTGTTGTGCGCTCGCCATTAGAGAGGCGCAACACTAACTTATACACATACACACCCGATGGCAAGGCATTTCCGTTTCGGTCGTACCCATCCCATCCCTGATTTTTATCGCGGCTTTCGAAAACCAAATTACCCCAGCGATCGAAAATTTGCATCTGGAATTCTTCTACGCCTTCGGTTATCGGTAAGAACACATCATTTAAAGAACCTGTTCCGCTGTTGCCACCATTAGGCCCATTTGTACTTGGTGTGAAAGAGTTGGGTATACGTGTTATACCACCGTCTTTGGCTAAGATTTCTTTTGTAATTTCATCGTAGCAAATCAAGTTGCCATCGTTAGTTCCATCTCCATCGAAGTCTTTTACTCCATAATCACGACCAACTTTTAGGTTGATAGGGTAAGTACCTTCTACCCGGTATTTGTGCACGGGTTCGAAACTGAAGTATTGTGTACCATCCCCGAAATCCCACTCGTAAATATTTCCATCCCTGCTGAGGTTGATCACTTTTAACTCCGTATCAGGTACGAAAACAACAGTTTGACGGAAATCGAAATTGGCCACTGGGTTAGGGTATACTGTTGATGTTTTTACAACAGGATTAGTTTCTTCATTGGTAATCGAATTACGCACAACTAACTCTAATCTATATGCTCCTGCCTTCGAGACTGAAAATGCGGGTTTAAATTCCGAAGATTCAGCAATTCTGGAAGGTAATCCGGTAATATTATCTATGAAAAACAACTCCCAGGTAAATGAAGTCCCCGCAGGTTGAAGAATATCATCGTAATTTACTTCGAGAGTTGTAGGTAAACAGGAATTAATAGGTGTTAAATTAAAATCAGCAAAAATAGGAGCCACATTTATGACTAAAACCTTACGTATAGAAGTTTGACAACGCTCTAAACTTATAGGTGCGTTTGGATTAAGTACAGTTAGTGAAACTTCTCGTTGCCCAAACTGTGCATAGTTAACTGTAAAGGTTTTATCCGTTGTAGTAGATGTTTCAGGTGTTGCATCGCGATCGAAGTTCCAATTGTATTCAAACGCAGTATCTGGAATATCATCAGCCGTGCTGCCAGATGTGTTGTTTATAATAATAGCATCCGCATTAACTCCAAATGACCATAAAATTGGATTGGAAGCAAATTCAAAATCAGCAATGGCTTTTCTATATACGGTTACAACAGCCTGGGTGGTTGCGCTACACGTTACTCCTTCGCTTGTGTTAACGATATCGTATTGTATGGTATATACCTTCGGATTAGCATCACCTTCTTCAGTTTCAAATTTATAGCTTCTGCTACTAATTGCAGTAGGTAGCGGATCTGGGTTAAGCACTGATGCACCCAAGCCATTTTCTAATTCTGGACTAGTTGGCCGATCTCCATTCTGGTCGGTAACTGTCCAGGTGTGTGTGCCAACACCTAATGATAGGTTATTAACCAATACGGATGATTCAGAACATATCTCTGGTTTATCTACTACAATTTGTGCATTAAGATTTGGCTTTACTCTTACAATTTTAGTTGATGTTACCGAACATACTTCAGTAGGGTTAGCAGGATCGTTGTAAGTAGCCGTTAGTGTTACGGGTAAATTGCTTGCCGATGAAAAGGATGTGTTTACAAAAGTTTCTGTTTGTGTTTGCACACCATTTGTTGCAAATGGTCCTTGCGCTTCGGTAAGACCTGTAGGCCAAGCCCATTCATAGAGTATATTTTGGTTTGCATTAAACTGAAAATCGTAGGCTTCTCCGCTACAAATAGGGCTTGGGGTAACAACGGTAAAGTTGGCCGAAATTTGTATTACTTCCGTTTCGGCAACAAGGTTTGGTGTTATTACACATTTATTTAAATCTTCTACCCTGGTAAGTGTCCATCTTCTGTTCTCGTTTATAGATGAAAAGAACAACTGGTTGTTATCGCCACCTAGTCTATTAAAGTTTGTGGTTGTGGGGGTTGGTGTTGTACTTCTCACTTCAGTAAATTCAAAACGATAGGGTTCAGTACCAACTGTAAAGTTTGCATCGAGCAAAACAGTTGATCCGGGACAAATTACATCGTTTAAAGGATCGCTTAATTTAAAATCAGCAACAGGTAATGGATTAACAGTTACTGTTACGGGTATCGGGGAGTCCGCAATTTGGCAAGGAGCCGGTGCCCCTGGTCCTACAGAAGAGGTTACTCTTCTTATAAAAGAAACCACTTGTGGTGTTGTTGCACCAGGGGTAATATTTAAAAATGCATCAGGGTCTATTGTTGCGGTTGTACCTACAACAGCATTATCGCTTAACCTTATCCATTCGAAAGTATAGTTACCAATACCACCAATAGGCGGAGTTACTTGAAACGGTGCGACATCGCTATTATTACCAGACTCGCATCTGCTTACATCAATACCCACTACACCTGGAAATAATTGGTTTGGAGGTATTAAAATAATTGGTAAGGATTCTGCCGTACAGTCATTTAAATCAGTTACAACAACTGTATACAATACATTCGCTTCAAGATTATTAAATACATTACCTGCTATTGGTTCAGTCGTTGAAATTCCTTCCTTAAATAACTGATAACTATAGGCAGGAACACCACCATTAGTAGCAGTTACCGTAAGCCTGCCATCTGTGGCAACATCGCAACTTACATCAAACCCATTGTAAGGAGATTGCTTTACAGCAGTAACAGTTAAGCGAGTTGGTTGTATTATGGTAGCAGTTGGAGTAATAAAACTACAATTGTTTACATCTATTATTCTTACTCTGTAGTTACCTGCGCGTAAATTGGTAAACACACCATTTGATTGTCCGGAATTATTCAAAGGATTTTCTAATAACGTGTAGGTATAGGCCGGTGTACCTCCAAATTCTCCACTTAGAGGTATAGCAACTTCTAACGTACCATCATTTCCATTAAAGCAACTGATATCAAATCCGCCTCTGTTCGCATTATTAATTGCTGATCCTGCAGCAGTAGTGCTAATAGGATCTGGTTGAATTAACAACACCGGATTAGAGGTAGCTTCACATTCATTGTCGTCTTTACCTGTAAAAGTTAAGCCTGGTGCAGGGTAAACATCCAAACCGGTAAACACTCCAGAAGTTTCTCCGGATCTATTACCAAAATCCTGATCGAATTTAAATTCTACAGTGCCGGTGCCACCAACTGAGGTTACATCAACAATACCATCTTTGGCACCAAAACAGGATATGTCTCTTCCACCATTATAAGGAGATCTCTTAACTGCCGTTACAACTAATTGTGGTGGCTCTACAACATCAATCAGATTTGATATGGGTGACGGACAACCATTAATATCAGTAACAGTAAAGCCGAATCCTGTACCGAAAGAAACATTTGTAAAGTCGAAGAATGTTGCTGTAGTACCTGTTGATGCTGATGGTGGCGTAGGAGCAGGCGTTGGCGGATTGGTAAAAGTATACACAGCGTTACCTGAAGTTCCTCCACTTCTTGTTACGCGGATAATGGCATTGTTATCACCAAAGCAATCTATTCCTTTTACCAAACTAGCGGTAGCTGTAATTTGTGTTGGTTGACTAACTACAATATTTGCAGATGTTCTTTCGCAGCCATTGGCATCGGTTAGCTTTATCTGATAAGTGTTCGCAGGTATCGATCCGTTAAATACGGTTGATGCTTGTGGTGCGCCAACTGTTGTTCCGCCTGGCGCTAGTAATAACTCATACGTATAGGCTGTTACCCCTCCCGATGCAGTTGCAGTGATGATGCCATCATCTTCTCCGAAACAAGAAATCTGCTGGCCAAAATAATTACTGGTTACGCTACCAGAAATTTGTAATTGGGTTGGTGGTGTAATAACAAAAGGTGCTACTGCAAAAGGGCAACCATTGGCATCCCTAACTGTGGCATTAAATGTACCGGCAGGTAAGCCAGTAAACGTGCCAGAATTAAAGCCCGAATTATTTAAAGGAAGTTCAGTTATCGTATAAGTAAAGTTAAATACACCGGTTATACTTCCTACACCACCGCTACCAACAATGTTTACACTAGCATTGCTTTCGCCAAAACAACGTATAGCCTGACCGTTAAATGCCGGAGGAAATACAATGCTGGCTGTGCCTGTAACTACATCTGGTTCTTCAATATCTATAAAATCAGAATCAAAGCATCCTTCTATATCCGTTACTGTATATTCATAACCAATACCTGCCCTGAGGTTATTGAACACTCCGCTTGATGAGTTAAATGTAATACCCGTAGGACCAGGCTCCTTAACTTTAAACGAATAACTACCTGTTCCACCTGTTCCTGAAACACGTATTATTCCATCTGATGCACCATTGCAACTAATTTGTGTGCCATTATATGGGGTATCTACTGTAGCAGAAGCAACAACTTGGGTAGGTTGAACAATTACTTGAGATGTAGTACCTAAGCACAAGTTTAAATCTCTAACGTTAAAGTTATAGGTACCATCTGCAAGGCCACCAAAAACACCACTTGTGTTTGAAATGTTAGTGGGCAAGGCAACTCGCTCGAATGTATAGGCACCTGTACCTCCATTGGCAAACACTGTAATTTCTCCATCACTTACTCCAAAACAACTGATGTTATCAGAAATGATAGCAGTTGCAATTACTTGTGTAGGTTCTGCTACATTTACTAAGGCTGTTGTTACAGTGCAACCTTCAACATCGCTAACTTGTATTGAATAATTACCAGGAGGTAAGTTTTCGTAAGATCCATCTACATCACCAGTGCCGTTAGTACCTTGCACAAGTAAGAAAGTATAGCCACCGTTACCTCCATTTGGAGTTACTGTTACCTGTGCATCATCAGCTCCGAAACAACTTATTTTAGCTCCATTATAATTACTAGTTACTGATGCAAAAGCAGTTAAGGCAGATGGTTGTGTTACATTAACTGGGTTAGAAATTACAAAACAGTTATTATCATCTTGAACACGAATTGTATAAGTTCCTGCGCCCAAACCTCCGATTATACCTGTATTATTGGTTGTAGCAGGTGGTTGAACTAACGTAAAGGTATAAGTTCCTAATTCTGTTCCACCTGTGGCAGTAACAGTAATAACTCCATCGTTTGATCCATTACACGAAACTGGTGATGTTAAAACTGCTGTTGGTAAAATAGCAGGTGGATCTATTAATGTAACCACATTAGCTGTTGCCTGACACCCATTTAAATCTCTGGCCAATATTGTGTAAGTACCGGCCCTTAGTCCATCATAAACTCCATCGCCATTTCCTGAAGTGTTACTTGCCAACTCTAAAATTTGATACGTGTAACTTAGCGGAACAACTGTACCCGTACCACCAACGGCTGTTGCGGTAATTTCTCCATCTGATGCTGCCTGACAACTTACATCTGCACCGTTATGATCAAACGATCGAGCTGCTGTTACAGTAAGTGCTGGCGGATCGACTATTGTTAACGGGGTTGAGTTAGCAATACAACCATTAAAATCGCGTACACGAACAACATAAGGTCCACCAGCTGCAGATAAACCGTTAAATACGTTTGAAGTAAAGAAACTAGCTCCTGCATCGATACTAAACAAATAGGGTCCAGTGCCTAAGCTTGGCGTTGCTGTTAGTTGACCGTTAGCAGCACCTGTACAACTTACATCGAATGTATTATAAGAAAGCGTTTTAGCAGTTAACACCTGAGGAGTAGGATTGATAGTATAAGAAACTTGCGCGACCTTGGTACACTGCCCATTATCAACGTTTACAAACACTGGGTCTCCATTTACTATTGTATAGCTACCCGGTGTTGCAATAGGTGAACTTAATGCTAAGTCTTCGAACCAATTAAAGGTAATACCTCCGCCACTGTTTACTGAGTTTTGCAAAGCTGTTAAACTAATTACAGCGTTGTTTCCTCCTGCAGCATCCGAACAAATGGTTTGTGTTACATCGTTGGCTGTTGGAGCAGGATTAATATCAACGCGAACATTTTGAGATGCACTAACGCATCCGTTTAAAGTTGCTCTTACCGAATAAACAACAGAACCAGTCGCACCAGTATTGTTAATTAAAATATCAGGAATATTTACAGTGCCGTTGCCTGACGATGCGCCAGAAATTAAACCTGTAATGCTGCCAATGCTCCACGCAAAATTACTACCTACTGCAGGCGTTGCTGCAAGTGTTATAGTTGGCGAATCTCCACTGCAAATAATATCGGTAGGTAATGGCGTAACAATAGGCTCTGGCTTAACGCGCACAGTTACCGGAACTGCCGGATCGCCAACACAAGTTGTTCCGGAGTTTCTGGGTTTAATGTTGTAGATAACATCTACACTGGCCGCAGTTTTATTTTCCCAACGATCATCTAATAAAAATGAAGTAGACGTAAATGTGCCTGTTGCCGGGCTACCAGCCAAAGCTATTAATCCATTTGTATTAATGGTTTCAACCACATATTCATCGGCAGGAGAACTACCAGAAGATAAGCCTAATATAATTTCAACTGCTTCGGTGGTAGAACAGATTTCATCGAACAATCCGGATTGTAAAACTGGCTCAGGCCTAACTGTTAATTGAACGATAGCACTTGCGCCAGCACATCCTGATGTACTAACAGGCTCTACAGTATAAGATACTACCAGATTACCTCCAGTAAGGTTATTAAAAGTATCGTTAAATAAAACACCTGGTGCACCTCCTGATACAGTGGCACGTGTGGGTGGAACTAAACCTGGTTGAACGTTTACGTTTGTAATGTTAAAAGTAGCTCCGGGAAATGTAGCCGGATTGGTAACCGCTAATGTTAACCCTGATGTAGGATCATCAGAACAAATTGTTGATGATGCAGGAGCAAGTGCTGGTCGTGGATTTACAGTAATTACTTGTGTCGCCTGAGGGCCCGTACAGCTCGCTGAAACTTCTTTTACTTTTATTTGAAAATTGGTTGTAGAGGCAGATACTTGTGCTCTGTTTGTGTTGGGTACTACAATTATAGAAGCCGCAGTTGGTGGATCTATTTCCCAATCGTATGATGAAATCGGTGCATTACTAGGTGTAGCCTCGTAGGTGAAAACCTCATTCTCGCATAAATCAAAATCGCCAACAATTACTATTGGGGCTGGTGATGCATTCGCAGTAATGGCAAAAGTATTAGGTGCGCCTGTGCACCGCAAAATACCGCTTGCATCATATAGCGGTATCGTTGTGTATCCCGTTGAATATCTTATTCTTTCAACAACCGAAATATTTTGCGAAGGATTTACAACGGTGGGGAATTCTAAAAACACGTTAAAGTTTGTTGTTACGCCACCAACATTTGTAAACACTGCGGGAACAGTCCATTGATAATCACGATCAGCTGCTGGAGATATAAAATAAAAGCCTTGATCTGGAGGGGTTAAACCCGCACATCGCGATGCAGAACCAACAATTGGATTGGCTGCCGGAAGTGCTCTAACATTGGCCACTACTGCTGCTGTATTAAAACATCCTGTAGTATTGTTTTCTACTCGAACAAAATAATTAGGTGTAGCATTATTAACTGTTGTGCTGTTTGCAACAATCGCATTTACATCGTTATCAGCATCAGCCTGGGTTGTATGCCAGGTAAAAGTAAAGCCACCACCTGTTGTTATTTCTCCATTAAACACGGTTAAGTTTACACTCGTAGCCTGGCCGGGAGTTAAAATATTGTCTTCGCAGAATTGGATTACACCTTTATCTGGAATGGGGGTCCCGTCTAGGTTAACAGTAATTGGTTTAGGATTTACTCGAACAGTAAAAGTTCCGATTCTCTCGCATTGGGGTGTTACATCAGTTCTTCTTACCCGAACATGCACTGTCTGATTATTTTGGTACGCTGCAGGTGCCGTATAGGGGATAGTTAAACCTGCATTTACAAAGAACTCAACGTTTCTGTTTGTAGAGCCGGCAATTCCTGTAATATTATCGTTAAATGATGTTAAATATGCGGGCGTAACGGTTGCTTCTACCAAACCTCCAGCGGGAGCATCTTCGCACAATGGAGTGGCAGTAAGTCCTGCATCCGTTAAAGCAGGCAATGCATTTCTTGTAATTATTACTTCATCAAAAACTGGGGTACAAACTCCTAAAGCACTGGTTACCGTCCAGCGTAAAGTTGTTGCAGTTGCATCGGGCAAATTAGAAACAGTTGCCGTAGGGGAATTTATATTGGATACCGTTACTCCACCGGGGAAAGTCCATGTTCCAATACCGCTAAAGTTGGCTGAGGTGGCAGTTAATACTGTAGAATTTGTACAAATGGATTGATCTAAACCAGCATTGGCAGTTGGCAATCTATCGAAGGTAATGGTTACAGGATCATTAACCGAAGTACAGGCACCTGTAGGATCATCAGATTCTATTCTTAGCACCACACTACCCGCAGTAAAATCTGCCGCTGAAGGTCTATACACATCAGTAGCAGGGCTTGTGGCATCAAAATTACCGGTAGCAGTTGTAGAGCTCGCAAATGTACCTGAGCCGGTTACCACTACCCACCTAGCACTACCTGCGCCTCCGCCAAATGTTCCGCTTAAGTTTACATCGAAGGCGGCAGTTTGTGGGCTATTTAAACACGAAGTAAAATTTGCAGGGCCGGCAACAGTAGGAGGTGTGCGATAAATCACCTGCATGTCATCTTGTGTGGCCGTACAAGTACCAGATGTATAGCGCCATCTGTACACGTAGGTACCTGCTACAGTTGCAGTTGCAGTTGCATTTCTTGTATTAGCATTTGGAGTGAATGTTGTTGTTCCGGGGCCACTTACTTGTGTCCATGTTCCTGTTTCAAAAGTTGGTGTAGAACCGTTTAGTGTAGTAGTTACCCCGCAAACGTCCTGGTCTGTTCCTGCATTGGGAGTGCCCGGTGCCGTACCATAATCAATTTGTACTTCATCAAATGAGCTACAAGCACCATTGATTACCGTCCAGCGTAATACATAAATACCATTTAATGAAGCTGTTGCTGTTGTGCCTGGTGCATTAACATTTGCAAATGTAATTGTACCTGGCCCAGATTGCCTGGTCCATGTTCCTGTACCAACTCCGGGGCTACTTCCGGCTAATGTTGCTAAAAGCGGACCAGCAGGGAAACATAATGTTTGATCGGGGCCTGCATTAGCCAAAGATGGGTTAGCCGAAACATTTACAACAGAGTTATCTACGGTTGATGTACAAAAAACGCCTCCGCCAAAGTCTGCCGTAACCTGATAAGACAAATTATAAGTACCAGCTGCTGTAGAAGCCTGAACAGTAGGTTGCTGAATATTGGTTGCATCTAAGATAACTGTAGAGCCCGTCCAATCATGAATGGACACAGTAGGAGTAAAACCAGTAGCCGATGCCGGCAATACCGGGTTACCATTTAGCTGAATGGTAGAGCCTTGGCATATGTTGGCTGGGTCTGGTGTTATGTTTACAGTAGGCCTTGCTCTTACATTAACTCCCAGAGTTGTAGCTGTAGCAACACAAGTAGGAGCTACAGCATATTGATTGGAAACACTAACTGTGCCTGCTCCTGTAGTAGCCCCAGTCGTTATTGTGATCGACTGTGTTCCCTGTCCGCTGTTTATTGTCCAGGTACCAGGCACAGACCACACGTGAGTTGTAGCGCGTGTTACATCCGGATCAGGCGTTGGATCTGTTAATGTTATGGTTGGGGGTGCCGATGGTAATGAGAAAGTGTATGTGGAATTAGGGCATAAGTTTACAGGGCCAGAAATGGGCGATGGCGTTGTTAAAGCCGGACGCCTGAAAAGTCTTACTTCTGTTGGAGTGCTCACGCAATTTCCAGGACCAGTAGACTCAACAGTTACCCAAAAATGAGTTACCTGACCTGCCGGAGCCTGAGCTGTTGAAGGAGTAAACGTATTGCCGGTGCCTACCTGAGTAGTTAAAGTTGAGTTAGAGAACCAACGATATACAAAACCAGCACCTAGCGGGGTAGAAACAGACAATGTTCTACTATCTCCTGAACAGATTTCTCTATCAGGCACAACAGGTGCAGGAGGAGAATCTATGATTACGATGTCTTTGTTTAATGTTACAGGAGCTTCTATAGCGTTAGCAAAAGCAGTACCTCCTCCGGGTTGGTTAAACAAACCGGCAGCAGTAAACCATTTATTATCCGCTGTAGTGCCAAGTGAGTTAGTGCCGCCCGAAGGGTTTAGTCCATTACCATCACCGGTATTATTGTCATATTGCCTACACGTATTCCAAGAGCGCAATTGCACAACGAAACGCTGACCTACTGTTGCAGACGTTGGCATTTGGATCGGATAAGCCAAAGACCAGGGATCTTGTGCAGGAGAAGCTAAATACTCTACCGGTCCATAGATTGGGAAATCTGATAAATTAAAATCTACACCATTAATAGTAACTTTTTCGTTGGCGGCAGCACCAGTTGTTACATTAGTTCCTGCAACACCATATACCCATTGTACCCAACGTGATTCATAATTTGGAGAAGCTGGCAGAGGTACAGCTTGTCTCGCCTCTTCTACCACTGTACAATTAAACTCACTAGCATCAATTAAGTTAACCGCTGTTCTATTTCCTTCACAGACTTCAAACTCTTCATCTGTTGCATCTGGCCCGTCTGGATTTACATTTTGTTGACCTCGTACTGTGCCCGGATCGTCCCATACTGTATGAGTTGTTGTTAAATCTGTAGCAGCCCCACTTAAACGGCAGGTTCCTAAGTCGGCATCTATTTTAAATGTACAACCACTACCAGTTGGGTTCAGAGCAGGGTTATCGCCTAGTGAGTAATCATAAGTCTTGTTGATATTTCCTTCGTAAACCCTGAAAGCTTTATTTAATTCAGGAGTACCGAGAGGAGAGTTTAAAAGCGTTAGAGGTGTTAAGGTACCTGTGTTTCCATCATCCCCAAAATTAATATTTGCCCTTACAGGTAACGATGCCTGCGTCCAATCAACACCTGTATAGCGAACTGTTAAGATTACTTGAGAAGGAGAGCAAACGTTAATAGTTGCTAAACCAATAAATTTATCAGGGATTACTGTGTTGGAACCTGGTTTAAAGCACCTGTCAGTGGCAATAGTTGCTATCGTTCTATCAACTGGAGCTGTTAATGGACCACCGCCATCTTGTGCTGTAAAGAAAACTCTGTAAGAACCATTAACTGCAAGGCTTATGGAAACCACCCTTTCTATTGTAACATCTCCATCAATAGCGCTACAGCCTGGAGGGGTAATACGACAGTAAGATGCATCTCCAAAAGCAAAGTTACCGGATGTAGTTGGTGAACCTGGAGCAGTTCCAGGATTTCGAATTTGTGCAGCCGTGAGTGAACCCGATGCAGGTTCAGCTCCTGTTACTCTGTATACTATATAATAAACTTGTGACTTTCTATCCAAATTAACGCGTAAACCTATACTTCGTGCTTCTGATTGAAGAGCCGGAAATCCTGAGTCCCATACAGGTTGCGAGTACGCAATATGAATGGTACACAAAAACATACTGATTAAAATAAATTTGAACTTTTGCAAAGAAACTCTCATGCGTTACGATTCGGGTTTACGGTTGTTGTATATCAAAAAATGTAGGCGTGTAACCTAATCAATCCACTAAAATAGTCAAAAAGTATTATTTGCAGTTTATTTACTTCTAAACGGTTTGAATTACCTTAGTTTTTATTCACTTAAACCGATTCTTCCTGTCCTTACATTAATTTAACCATCAGGATTTCTACCTTACCGCTAAAGTCATACCTTTGCACGCGATTTTCAGGCTGTCCATGACCCAAGCAAAATATATCTTCGTTACCGGTGGCGTTACTTCTTCTTTAGGAAAAGGCATAATCGCAGCCTCACTTGCCCGATTATTGCAAGCACGCGGTTTTCGGGTAACTATTCAAAAATTCGATCCATACATTAATATAGACCCAGGAACTCTAAATCCGTACGAACATGGCGAATGCTACGTAACAGACGATGGTGCTGAAACTGATCTCGACCTCGGCCATTACGAGCGTTTTCTTAATGTGCCAACTTCTCAAGCTAATAACATCACAACCGGGCGCATTTACTTTAATGTAATTACAAAAGAAAGGAAAGGAGAATACCTCGGAAAAACGGTTCAAGTAATTCCACACATTACAGATGAAATAAAGCGTAACATGCTTTTGCTCGGGCAAAGCGATCAATATGATTTCGTTATTACAGAATTAGGTGGTACTGTTGGCGACATTGAATCTCTTCCGTTTATAGAAGCTGTACGCCAAATAAAATGGGAATTAGGACCCGGCAATTCTCTTGTTATCCACCTTACCCTCATCCCCTATTTAGCTGCTGCCAAAGAATTAAAAACAAAACCAACGCAACATTCCGTTAAAGAATTATTAGAAGCAGGTATTCAACCAGATATTTTAGTTTGCCGTTCGGATAGATCTATCCCAACAGAAATAAGAAAAAAACTAGCCTTGTTCTGCAACGTTAACATCAATTCAGTAATTGAAGCTGTTGATGCAGAAACCATTTACGATGTGCCCCTTTTAATGCGTAAAGAAAAGCTGGATGAACGCGTATTATCTAAATTAAAAATTCCGGTAAAGAACGAACCCGATTTAGATGGATGGAAAGATTTCTTGGGCAAATTAAAAAACCCTGACGAAGAGGTAAACATCGCGTTGGTAGGTAAGTATGTTTCGTTACCTGATGCTTACAAATCAATTGCAGAAGCATTTGTACACGCTGGTGCACAAAATCATTGTAAGGTAAAAGTAAAATGGATTTCTTCTGAAGATATCAATGCCACGAGTGTACACGATATTTTAAGCAATCTGGATGGTGTGTTGGTTGCACCTGGCTTTGGAGAGCGGGGCATGGAAGGAAAAATAGAAGCGATAAAATATGTAAGAGAAAACAAAATTCCTTTCTTCGGAATTTGTTTAGGAATGCAATGTTGCGTAATAGAATTTGCACGCCATGTTGCCGGGCTAAACGATGCCAGTTCAACGGAGTTAAATCCGAATACGAAATATCCTGTTATCGACATGATGGAGGAACAAAAGAAGATTACCTCTAAAGGTGGAACCATGCGTTTAGGTGCATACACTTGCAAAATTAAAAAAGGCACAAAAGCACATCATGTGTATGGAGAAACAACCATTCAGGAACGCCACCGCCACCGATACGAATTCAATAATAAATATTTAGAAAAACTAGAAGAGGCCGGCTTAAAAGCCAGTGGTATCAACCCAGATTCTGGTTTGGTAGAAATTGTAGAACTGAAAGACCATCCCTGGTTTATAGGTGTACAATACCATCCTGAATTAAAAAGTACAGTAATGAATCCGCATCCTCTTTTCGTCAAATTTGTAGAAGCAGCAATCAAGTATAAAAAAGACTTAGTCAGACAATAATGGATAGAAACACTGCCATCGGGATGACCCTCATGGGCGCCCTTTTACTCGCTTATTTTTATTTTTTCCCGGGCACGCCACCACAGCCCACACCCGTTGCTGATTCGGTAAAAACACAAAGTATTCAACCTAATAAAGAATTAACAACAACGCTTCCTGCCATAGATAGCGCTCAGCGTGTGGCCATGCAAGGTTTTGGTGCTTTTGTTAGCGGAACAGAACAATTTCAAACTTTTGAAAACCAAGATGTGAAAGTAATTTTTTCTTCGCACGGAGGTATTATTCAATCGCTTGAATTAAAAAACTACAAAACCTATTTCGGCACACCATTATACCTGGTGCAACCAAATTCTTTCAGAACTGAGTTATCTGCATCCATCAACAACACAAAAGTTGATTTATACGAATTGTATTATCAATCTGAGGTGAAATCTAAAACAGATACTACTGAAATCGTATTCAGTATAACAGATGCAAACGGAAACTATTTCAAGCAAATTTATAGTTTACCAAAATCGGGTTTCGAAATCGGGTATCGCTTAGAAAACAAAGGCATGATTAACCAATTCAGCGGAGAAAATCTTGCTCTGCATTGGAAGGCCATTCTAAAACCACTGGAGAAAGATATTGCAGACAGCCGTAACAACACCACTATCAATACCTATACGGTGGCCGGAGATTTCGATTATATATCTGAGCGTTCTACCGATACAGAAACTGAAGTATATGCCGATCCCATTAAATGGATTGCCATCAAACAAAAATTCTTCTTAGCTTCTATCATCAGTAAAAATGGATTTAAAGGTGGAGAGGTTTCTACATCCGTTAACATGGCTGATACTTCGGTAGTAAAAAGAGCTAATTCAACTTTATTTATTTCGAAAGAAGAAGTCGTTAACAACAAAGCAAACTTTACTTTTTACTTCGGTCCTAACGAATACAATAAACTGGAAGCCGTAACACCTGGCTTTTCCGAAAACGTTTACTTAGGATGGCCTCCGGTAAAATACATCAACAAATTTGTTATCCGCCCCATCTTCAATTTCTTGGTAAACTTTGGTTGGCATATGGGGGTTGTTATTGTTGTTTTGGTTATCCTCCTTAGGTTGGTCTTGCTTCCCTTGTCGTACAGTTCGAACATGAGTATGGCGAAAATGAAAGTACTCAAACCTGAACTTGACGAAATCAAAGAGAAATTCCCTGATGATATGGCCAAGGCTCAGCAAGAGCAAATGAAACTATATCAGCAAGTTGGTGTAAATCCTTTAAGTGGTTGCATTCCTGTTTTGTTGCAACTGCCTATTCTGATGGCCATGTTTTATCTTTTTCCGAATAGTATAGAATTGCGTCAGCAATCGTTATGGTGGGCCGAAGATTTATCAACCTACGATGCGATTGTTAATTTACCATTTACCATACCATTTTACGGAAGCCACGTAAGCTTATTTGTGTTGTTGATGACAGCCGCCACGTTGTATTACACATGGCAAAATAACCAAATGACAACCGTGCAGGGCCCCATGAAATCGCTATCGTACATCATGCCTGTTGTTTTCATTTTTGTGCTTAACTCCTTCCCTGCTTCATTAAGCTTTTACTATTTTGTTTCTACCATGACAACCATTATCCAACAAATCATTATCAAACGATTTGTTGATGAAGATAAAATTAAGGCAGTGATGGAAGAAAACAGAAAACGCATTGCACAAGGCGGTGGTAAAAAATCGAAGTTCATGAGCAAACTAGAAGAAGCCATGAAAGCCAGCGAAGAAGCAAGAAGAAAAGCCGAAGAGGCTAAGAAAACTAAGAAGAGGTAATTTCAAATTCAAAATTTACAATTTCAAATTATTGACTTGCAGATACATAATCTCAAATTTTGAATTTTAAGTTTTGAATTGTCCGATTGTGGATAAAGCGTGGAACGTTTGTGGAACATAAATCGGGTATAGCACAAACTGCCTGTTATCTTTGAAGCCTTGCCAAAAGCAAGGCTTCTTCATTTTGAAAAAATACACATGGGAAAAATAATCGCTATCGCAAACCAAAAAGGTGGAGTAGGAAAAACAACTACCGCCATTAATCTGGCCGCAAGTTTTGCAGTTTTAGAGCACAAAACCTTACTAGTAGATGCAGACCCACAGGCTAATTCTACCTCGGGCCTCGGTATTAATCCAAAAGATGTTGAGAATGGAATTTACGAGTGCATGGTAGATGGTGTAAAACCAAAAGATGCCACTGTTACCAATTCCAATCTTAAGATGCTCGACATCATGCCTTCGCACATCGATCTCGTTGGTGCAGAAGTAGAAATGGTAAGCATAGAAAAGCGCGAAGAAAAAATGCGAGATGCGTTAAAATCAATTAAAGATCAATACGAATATATCATCATAGACTGTTCCCCATCTTTAGGCTTAATTACGATAAATGCGTTAACCGCAGCCGATGCCATCATCATTCCAGTACAATGCGAATATTTTGCGTTAGAAGGATTAGGAAAATTATTGAATACCATCAAAATCATTCAAACCAGATTAAACCCGAAGTTAGAGATTGAAGGTATTTTGTTAACCTTATACGATTCGCGTACGAGTTTGGGTAACCAGGTTGTAGAAGAAGTGCGTACACATTTCCAAAAAATGACATTCAAAACCATTATTCCTCGTAACGTAAAATTAAGCGAATCTCCATCGTTTGGCTTGCCGGCTATCGTGCACGATGCCGAAAGCAAAGGAGCCATCAGTTATTTAAACCTCGCCAACGAAATTTTAAAGAAAAACGGTAAAGCAAAATGAGTAAGAAGAAAGCCCTGGGCCGTGGATTAAATGCCTTGTTAAGCGATAGCGATACTACCGATAAACTAGAAGTAGAAACACCTGCCTATACCGATTCGCAACTGGTTGCCTCGCCAATCAGCGGCATTAACGAAATCCCGGTTTCGCATATTGAAACAAATCCTTTTCAGCCACGCACACACTTCGATGAACTCGCTCTGTTGGAATTAGCTGAGTCTATTAAAGTACATGGAATAATTCAACCCATTACGGTAAGAAGATTAGCTGAAAACCAATACCAGTTAATTTCAGGAGAACGCAGATTTCAGGCCTCGAAAATTGCAGGCCTCGAAAAAATACCCGCTTATATACGTTCTGCCGATGACCAGCAAATGCTGGAAATGGCATTAATTGAAAACATACAACGCGAAAACTTAAATGCTATAGAAATTGCACTCAGCTACCAACGCCTTCTTACAGAATGTAATTTAAAACAAGAACAATTAGGAGACCGCGTAGGTAAAAACCGTGCAACCGTAACGAACTATCTCAGGTTACTTAAACTTCCTCCGGATATTCAAATAGCTGTACGCGACAATCAACTATCGATGGGGCATGCCCGGGCTATCATTAATGTTGAAAATCCGGATCAACAATTATACATCTACAAAAAAGTAATTGCCGAAGATTTATCGGTTCGCAAAGTGGAAGAATTAGTGCGCGAGTTTAGCCAGCAAAAAAACCTGGAAAAACAACAAGCTAATGTGGCTACACAACAAGTAGCACGCGAAATATCTCAACTACAATCCAAGCTTTCCTCCCATTTCAGTACACGTGTTTATATCAAAAGCGATGGAAAAAAAGGAGAGATAAAAATACCCTTTTTGTCTGTAGAAGATTTAAACCGGATACTTGATATTCTGAGGGTTTCCTAAATCGTTCAGAAAAAAACTAGGCTTATTGTTTACCTTTGCACGGTATTTGCAAAGAAAGGCGCATCATGTTATCATTCATTAAAAGTTTTTTGCTTAAAATTTGTGTGTGCTCGTTTTTTACACTGGCGCACCATGTTGCCTTTGCACAAGCCGATACAACAAAAACTATTATCATCACGGAAAACACAGATGATTCCGTACGTATGCGCAGTTATGCCGACCGATTTGATCCGCAACGTGCTCTTTTGCTGGCTGCCGTTTTACCCGGATCGGGGCAAGTTTATAATAAAAAATATTGGAAAGTTCCTTTAGTATACGGTGGCTTTGCCTTTTTCGGGTTTTACATTAATTCTTATAACAATAGTTATTCTAAATATAAAGTAGAGTTATTTGATGTAATCAATTCCGGAAACAGAACCGGTGCCAGTGGTTTTACCGAAGGCCAGTTAAGAACTGTTATTGATCGTTACAGACGCGAGCGAGATTTTTTCATCATCATGGCAGGCTTATGGTACTTGTTACAAATAACCGATGCCCATGTAGATGCACACCTGAAAGAATTTGATGTTAACCCTAATTTAAAAGTTCGTCTCGAACCTAAACTAACCAACGATGTCTGGACGGGCACACAAGGTGGTTTAGCGCTTACCTTTAGATTTAATCCATGAATATTGCATTTATCGGCTACGGAAAAATGGGCAAAGCAATAGAAGCCCTCGCCTTAGAAAGATTGCACACTATTACAGCACGAATAGACGAAACCAATACCTCAACGTTATCTGCTTTCATGGCTGATGTTGCTATTGAGTTTACCCACCCGGAAGCTGCATTTACAAACGTAAGCACTTGCCTAAAGCGAGGTATACCCGTAGTAAGTGGCACAACAGGTTGGCTGCACCATTTACCCGAAATAGAACAACTTTGCAACCAACATAACGGAACTTTCTTTTATGCCTCTAATTACAGTATTGGCGTTAACCTGTTTTTTCAACTCAACGAAAAACTGGCTAAACTCATGCAGCCTTTTCAACAGTATACTTCTAAGTTGGAAGAAATACACCACATCCATAAAAAAGATGCACCCAGCGGAACAGCCATTACCTTGGCCGAAGGAATCATAAAAAACAACAATAGCTATACTGCTTACCAACTTGGGCAAACAACCAATAAGCAAACCCTGGCTATAGAGGCGAAGCGCGAAGGAGAAGTACCAGGTACACATTTAATAACATACACCAGTAAGGTTGACGAAATAACCATAAAACACGAAGCATTTTCCAGAGAAGGTTTTGCATCAGGGGCATTGGCCATTGCCGAGTGGATAGTGGCCAACAATAAAAAAGGTATGTTAAGCATGGCCGACTACCTGAAATTTTAACCAACTTCTGGCGACAAATCTCTTTATTTGCAAAAAAAAATCTAAATACGTTATCAAATATGAACTGGAAGTTCTGGGAGAAAAAAGCTAAAAAAGAAGAAAAGCCGAAATCTGTTGCACGCGAATGGCTAGATGCCATTACGTTTGCAGTAGTAGCTGCTACGTTAATACGCTGGCTAATAATGGAGGCGTACACTATACCCACAGAATCAATGGAGAAATCATTATTAGTTGGCGATTTCTTATTTGTTAGCAAATTCCACTATGGTACCCGCACACCAAAAACTCCTCTTCAAATTCCACTTACACATCAAAAAATCTGGTTTACTAATGTTCCGTCTTATCTCGACTGGATTCAACTCCCTCAGTACAGATTACCGGGTATTAGCGAAGTAAAAAGAAATGACGTGGTTGTATTTAACGTTCCACCTAAAGATTTAAATGAAAACATAGATTATCCGGTAGATTTAAAAACTAACTACATCAAGCGCTGTGTGGCTATTTCGGGCGATACCATTTCAATTACTGACAGACAAGTTTTTGTAAATGGTAAAGCCAGTGAAAACCCACCGCTTATGCAATTCAGCTATTTGGTAACGGCTGCAAGCGATATAAATGAAAGAGTTTTAAAACAGTATAAGATTTCAGATTATATGGTTGTATTCAGGCCAGCCGATGCTGTTGTTTACCAAATGAACATTACAGAGGAAATTGCAGCAGATTTAAAAAAATTACCCTTTATAAAAGATGTTAAAATTTCCACTTTTAGCCAGGATAAAGGGTTTATAACACGTACCAAAGAAGATACTGAATCGAACATATATCCAGACGTTACCCGTTTTCCATGGAACGGAGACTTCTTTGGCCCATTGGTAGTACCTAAAGAAGGAATGACCATATCTATTGATACAACCACACTAAGTTTGTACGGACAAATGATAACCCTTTACGACCATAACGATGATGCTAAAATTGAAAATGGTAAATTGTTTATAAATGGCGAACAAGTAAGTACGTATACCTTTAAGCAAAACTATTATTTTATGATGGGTGATAACCGCCATAACTCGTTAGACTCTCGATATTGGGGTTTTGTGCCAGAAGACCATATTGTAGGCAAAGCATTTTTCATTTGGCTATCGCTGGATCCTAAAGAGAGTTTCTTTAGCAAAGTTCGTTGGAGCAGATTCTTCAAACTTATTGAATAACAAATTGCCAAAAGGTTTGTAGAAGTATTAATTCACAAATTACATCGTGGACTTGACAAAAGCACAACGCAAAATATAAACCATATTGTACCTTACGCAAGACCAACAAAAAAGGGTAGTTAAACCACTACCCTTTTTCTTTATTGTTTCTTTCATCAGGCCAAAGTCCACACTACTTCTTGCTTGTCTTTTCCTACAACCAGCACTATACGAGGGGGCCCAGCAACCAGCAACAACTTAGCATTTTTACCCGGATGTGCATCTGCATCTACAGCAACACCATTACCTAAATATGCCACAGGCATCAACACATCGTTTTCCGAACAAAATTTGTCGTGCACTTTTTGCAAAACGCCTTCCAGATAATCTCCATATTTATCTTGAAAATCATCTTCCAAATCATGGAGTTCATCCTCTAAATCATCGTATTTAGGGTTATTGTAATCAATTTTAGCCAAAGCTTCTTTTTTGGCAATTAAGGCAGTAAGGGCCTTGTCGAGTGCTGTTGCGTCCATGCAGTAAATTTTCACAAAGATTAAAGAAAGGTTAATTTTTAAAAAGCCTGGCAAGTTTTAATTTTACAAACGTTTGAAAACACATAACCATGGCTCAAGACTTTTTACCCATTAACGGAACCGACTATATCGAACTATACGTAGGCAATGCCAAGCAATCTGCCCTATTCTATCAATATGCTTTCGGGTATGAGTTAATTGCCTATGCCGGGCCCGAAACCGGAGTGCGAGATAGAGCATCTTATGTATTAAAACAAAATAAGATAAGGTTAGTGCTAACTTCTGCCTTACAACCCGATAGCGAAATAGCAGAGCACGTTAAAAAACATGGCGATGGTGTTAAAGTACTTGCTCTATGGGTAGATGATGCCACTCACTCTTTTGCAGAAACAACATCTCGTGGCGCTGTTGCTGTACACACACCTCAAACCCTTACCGATGCCTTTGGCGAAGTTAAAATCGCTTCAATCCAAACATACGGAGATACCGTGCATACATTCGTTGAAAGAAAGAATTATTTCGGAGTATTTCTTCCGGGCTATCAACCTCGTAAAAGCAACTATCAACAACAAAATATTGGCCTTGAATATGTTGACCATTGCGTTGGAAACGTAGAATTGGGCGCGATGAATAAGTGGGTGAAATTTTACGAAGATGTAATGGGCTTCAAGCTACTTGTTACCTTCGATGATAAAGATATCTCCACTGAATACAGTGCGTTAATGTCTAAAGTTGTTTCAAATGGAAATGGATACATTAAATTCCCGATAAACGAACCTGCCGAAGGGAAAAAGAAATCTCAAATTGATGAATATCTTGATTTTTACAAAGGACCGGGTGTACAGCATATAGCCATTGCTACCAACAATATTATACACACCGTTGGCGAGTTAAGAAAACGAGGCGTT
Organism: Flammeovirgaceae bacterium; assembly: GCA_021298355.1. Lineage (GTDB taxonomy): Bacteria > Bacteroidota > Bacteroidia > Cytophagales > Cyclobacteriaceae > Chryseotalea. The sequence goes on along the minus strand of JAJTEH010000003.1, from coordinate 191,023 downwards.
GAATTTTTACAAGTGCCCGCCACCTATTACGATGATGTATTAGACCGCGTAGGCAAGATTGAAGAAGAATTAACCCCACTAAAAGAACTAAACATACTGATAGACCGCGATGAAGAAGGCTATCTGCTACAAATATTTACGAAACCTGTGCAAGACAGACCAACCCTATTCTTTGAGATTATACAAAGAAGAGGAGCTAAATCTTTTGGAAAAGGAAATTTTAAAGCTTTATTCGAAGCCATAGAACGTGAACAAGCCATCCGAGGAAATTTATAAATTAAAAACATGGTAAGCGAAGCAGTAAGAGAGCGGGTAAACCAATGGTTAACCAGCAAAGTGGTAGACGATGAGTCTAAAAATCAAATACAAACGTGGCTTACCACGAATGACGATAAAACCATTACAGACTTTTTTTACAAAGAACTGGAATTTGGCACAGGTGGGTTAAGAGGGGTAATGGGCGTTGGTTCTAATGGTGTAAATAAGTATACAGTTGGTAAAGCCACACAAGGGTTGGCCAATTATTTAAGGAAAAGTATTACGGGAAAAACCATTCGTGTAGTGGTTGCACACGATAGCCGTAATAACAGTAAAAGCCTGGCTTATCTTACTGCCTCTGTTTTTTCGGCCAATGGCATTCGTGTTTATCTTTTTAACGATCTGCGACCTACACCGCTCCTATCGTTTGCTTTGCGCACACTTCAATGCGATTCTGGTGTGGTAATTACTGCCTCGCACAACCCAAAAGAATACAACGGGTACAAAGCCTATTGGAACGATGGCGCTCAGGTTGTACCTCCACACGATAAAAACATAATTGAAGAAGTGAACGCCATCACTTCATTCGAAGAAATACTTTTCGAAGCCAACCCTGACCTGATCACACCAGTACCTGCCGAAGTAGAAGAAAAATACTACGAAATTGTTACCTCATTAATACCAAATCGCGCTACTATTTTGGCAAACCATACTCTCCCAATAGCGTACTCAAGTTTACATGGTGCAGGCATTACTATGGTTCCTACATGCCTGCAAAAAATAGGTTTTACCAATGTACACGTGGTAAATGAGCAAGCCCTTCCCGATGGAAATTTTCCTACAGTGCAATCGCCAAACCCTGAAGAGCGAAGTGCTATGGAGTTTGTTATCAGAAAAGGAATAGACACAGGTGCCGACCTTGTAATGGCTACAGACCCTGATACAGATCGGGTTGGAATCGGCATTAGAAATTCTAACGGACAGTTCGAGCTGTTAAACGGCAACCAGGCCTTTAGTCTATTAATGTATTTCATTCTGAAGAATCAGACGAATACAAAAGACGCCTACATTGCTAAAACAATTGTTACTACAGAACTGATAGATGCTATAGCTACCGCGCTTAACGTTACCTGCTACAATACCTTAACCGGCTTCAAATACATTGCCGAAATAATGAATGCCAAAGAAGGTAAAGAAAGATTTATTGCAGCCGGAGAAGAAAGCTATGGGTATATGGTAGGCGACTTTGTACGCGATAAAGATGCAGTTTCTGCCTGTGCTTTTTTTGCAGCAATGGCGGCCGATGCTAAAGCACAAGGCAAAACATTAAAAGATGAGTTGATAGACATGTATGTGAAGTTTGGCTTTTATAAAGAAAGCCTGATTACACTAACCAAAAAAGGACAAGAAGGCGAAATCGCCATAAAAGCCATGATGGAAAAATTCCGGGCAAGTGCACCATCAGAAATGAATGGAAGTAAAGTGGTAAGAGCACTCGACTATAAGAAATCGGAAGAAAAAGATATGAGTAATGGTCAGGTGAAAAAGTTAGCATTTCCACCATCAGATGTTTTGCAGTACTACCTAGCCGATGGTACAAAAATTTCTGTAAGGCCATCGGGTACCGAACCTAAAATAAAATTTTACATAAGTGTACATACACATCTCCCGAATGCAGCGGCTTACAACGAAACAAATTTAAGTTTGGAAGAAAAACTAAAATCTTTCGAGCGCTTTTTGTTAGCCCTTTAAACGATTTACGATCTAACACCATACTTCTGTATCTTTGCAGCCTATGAGCAAAAAAGTTGCATTTTATACGTTAGGATGTAAGCTAAACTTTTCCGAAACATCTACCATATCGCGGATGTTCGAGCAAAAAGGTTTTGCTAAAGTAGATTTTACCCAAAACCCCGATATCTTTATTATCAACACATGCTCAGTTACAGAAAATGCAGATAAAAAATGCCATAAAGTAGTACGCGAAGCACGCGCCATCAACCCCGATGCTTATGTGGCTATTATTGGATGTTACGCACAGTTAAAACCTAAAGAAATAGCAGAAATTCCTGGTGTAGATGCTGTGCTTGGTGCTGCCGAAAAATTTAGATTAACAGAACTGTTAGATGGCTTTGTAAGGCCAAAACAAACGACAGTACTTGCGTCAGAAATTAGCGCTGCCAACACATTTACAACATCCTTTTCGATAAACGACCGCACCCGCACATTTTTAAAAGTTCAAGATGGCTGCGATTACTCCTGCACCTTTTGCACCATTCCATTAGCTCGAGGCAAAAGCCGTAGCGATAGCATCGCCAACATTTGTAAGGTAGCTAAACAGATTGCCGAAACGGAAGTACGTGAAGTTGTTTTAACGGGTGTAAACACAGGAGATTTTGGAATACAAGACGGTAAAAGAGCCGAAAAGTTTATTGATTTAATCAAACAACTAGATGAGGTAGAAGGAATAGATCGGTTTAGAATATCTTCTATCGAACCTAATTTGTTATCAGACGAGATAATAGAGTTTGTTAGTAAATCTAATCGCTTCGTTCCGCATTTTCATATTCCGCTTCAGTCCGGATCAGATAAAATTCTGAAACTTATGCGGAGGCGTTACCTGCGTGAGCTGTATGCAAGCCGCGTAGATCATATCAAAAAAGTGATGCCAAATGCCTGTATCGGTGTAGATGTTATCGTTGGTTTTCCGGGAGAAACAGACGAAGATTTTCTCGAAACCTATCAGTTTCTAAATGAGTTACCGGTTTCTTACTTACATGTTTTTACTTATTCGGAACGAGATAATACAGCAGCTGCAGATATGAACGGTACCGTACCGGCAAAAAAAAGAGCAGAACGATCTAAGATGCTCCATATTTTATCCGACAAAAAGAGACGTAAATTTTACGAAGAAAATCTTGGCCAAACAGCTACCGTATTGTTCGAGAACGATGTGGAAAATGGATTAATGCATGGTTTTACTCAAAATTATATCAGAGTGGTTGCTCAATACGACCCTTTGTTGATTAACGAATTGAAAAAAGTAAAACTGAGTTCCATAAATGAAAAAGGACTTGTTGAGGTAGAAGAAACCGAAAGCGAAGTTTTAATACATCATTAGTCGGTAAACTAACTTAGGTAAAAGCATTTTATCGCTGATTTCTACCAAAAAACTCCTTAATCTGTTTTTTATCGTGCTAAAATCACATTTTAAACTACTTGTAAGATTTTAGCAGAAATGCTAACTATTTTAAAGTAAATCCCACGACCATAAACCTTTATTTATTTTATAACATATTGAATTACATACTAGTATACTGAATATCATTCAAGTAATTCTGAAATAAATTAACTAACCATCTACAGATAAATCGAAAGTAATTTTCTGTCTTTTTTTAATGCGAAATAGCTGTTTAAAAAAGAAATTAAGGTTTAAGACAATTATCCTTACACACCTGTTATCGCTACATCCATCGAATAATTTAAGCTTTTGGCTAGTAGTTACTTTGTATCAACAAAATCAAACAAGCCATGAAAAAAGTTATTGTGTTAGCGCTCTTAGTTCTTGTTACACTTTCGTCTTGCAGTTTAGAAACTTTCAAATGCCATAGCTATGGGCACACCAATCAACACACAAAACACGGTGTAAAAGCACAAGATAAATTCGCTAAGAAACACAGAATATAAATCACGAAATAAGGCCATCTGCCATCTGCACTTTTCTGTCGGCCATAGCTGCTAATTCAGAATTGTGCGTTACTATCACAAGGGTTTGGTTAAATTCTTTCCTGAGTTGAAAAAACAAATCGTGTAACTCTTTCGCATTCTTGGAATCAAGATTTCCACTAGGTTCATCGGCTAATAACAACAATGGCTTGTTGATTAAAGCTCTGGCAACTGCGGTTCTCTGTTGTTCACCACCTGAAAGCTCCGAAGGTTTATGGTTTTCTCTTCCACTTAGGCCAAGTTTCTCTAAAAGCATCTTGCCTTCATTCTTTAATTCTCCAACGTTGCGGCCAGCAATTAAACCGGGCATTATTACGTTTTCAAGAGCGGTAAACTCGGGTAGCAGATTATGAAACTGAAAAACAAATCCGATTTTTTTATTTCTGATTTCGGCCAAAGCCAACTGGTTAGTCCAGTTTACTTCCACTCCAGCAATAGCCAGTGTACCGGCATCGGGTTTATCCAATAAACCCATAATATGCAGCAATGTACTTTTTCCTGCGCCTGATGCACCCACAATAGCCACAACCTCAGCAGGTTGCACGTACAAATCAACTCCTTTTAAAACATGTATGTTACCGTACGTTTTACGAATACCTGCTACTTTTATCATCTGTATTTGAATTAGAATTTGAAATAAACTAGTTTCGCTTCAAATTAAAAATCCATGAACATCCACGAGTACCAAGGCAAAGAAATTCTAAAGAAATATGGTGTTACAGTTCAACGCGGAATTGTGGCCGATACGCTCGACAGCGCTATAACTGCGGCTAAAGAGTTACAGGCCGAAACCGGCACAAAATGGTTTGTAGTAAAATCTCAAATACATGCAGGAGGTCGAGGAAAAGGAACTGTAAAAGAAACAGGTTCTAAAGGTGTGGTTTTAGCCAAAGGTATTCAGGAAGTTCCGGAAAAAGTTAAAGGTATATTAGGCGGTACACTTGTAACCATCCAAACGGGTGCCGAAGGAAAGAAAGTAAATAAAGTATTGATTGCGGAAGATGTGTATTATCCTGGCGAAAGTGAGCCAAAAGAATACTACATGAGTATTTTGCTAGATCGCGCCAAAGGTTGCCCGGTAATTATGGCCTCAACCGAAGGCGGTATGAACATAGAAGAGGTAGCCGAACACCATCCGGAGAAGATTGTAAAAGAATGGATAGACCCGCTGGTTGGTTTACAACCTTTTCAAGCACGAAAAGTAGCTTTTGCCTTAGGTTGGGAAGGAAACGCCTTTAAAGAAGGAGTTAAATTTATTCATTCTCTGTATAACGCATACATGGGGCTAGATGCCTCCATGTTTGAAATAAATCCTTTGTTAAAAACATCGGATAATAAAATATTAGCTGTTGATGCTAAAGTAAACCTAGACGACAACGCCTTATATCGCCATAAAGATTTAGCCGAGTTACGCGACATTACAGAAGAAGATCCGCTCGAAGTAGAAGCGGGTAAGTCTGGCCTTAACTACGTTAAATTAGATGGCAACGTTGGTTGTATGGTAAATGGTGCCGGATTAGCAATGGCTACTATGGATATCATTAAACTTTCGGGTGGAGAGCCCGCTAACTTTTTGGATGTAGGAGGTGGAGCCAATGCCGAAACAGTAGAAGCTGGTTTTCGTATTATTCTCAAGGATCCGAACGTGAAAGCTATCCTAATCAATATATTTGGAGGAATTGTAAGATGCGACAGAGTAGCAAACGGTGTGGTGGAAGCGTATAAAAAAATTGGAGATATCCGCGTACCCATTATCGTGCGGTTACAAGGTACCAATGCCGAAGAGGGTGCTAAAATTATCGAAGAATCCGGCTTAAAAGTGTTTTCTGCGATCTTGCTGAAGGATGCAGCCCAAAAAGTGAAAGAAGTATTAAAATAATCGCCTGTAAATCACTACATTTAAAATTGATCTACTGAAATAAATGCGGAAACCAACTCTCATAATCCTATCCCTTCTAACCCTTCTTCCAATATTTAGTTTTGGACAAAGTTTTTATGCTCTAAGAAGAGACCGGGATTTGGTTATTTCTGCAGGTACTGGTGTTACAAAATTCTATGGAGACCTCGTTAACCCAAACGATTTTGGAAAAGCCAGGTTGAACATAAATATTGGAGCTGAGTATTTTTTAGGAAGAAGAATCAGCGCCAGAACAGACCTTACCTGGTTTCAGCTTGCCGGAGACGATGCCCTAGCCAACTCCGACAGAGTAACCCGAAATCTTTCTTTTTTTTCAAACAATCTGGAGTGGAATATCACAGGAGCTATTCAGTTGATTCCAAATGGTAAAAAGTTTTATCAACGCCCGGGACTTAACTTTTATGCCTTCGGTGGTATAGGTTTACTTTACACAAATCCAAAAGCACGCTATAATGGCGAAACAGTGGCACTTCAACCTTTGCAAACCGAAGGAGTAAAATACAATAGAGTTCAATTTGTAATCCCAATGGGTTTTGGTGTAAAGTATAAAGTAAACCCGTGGTTTAACATTGCTGTGGAAGGTTGCTACCGCGAAACTTTCACCGATTACTTAGACGATGTAAGTTCAAGACGTTACCCCGACCCATCCACACTCAGCAGCCCCTTAGCAATAGCGCTCTCAGATAGAAGAAAAGAGTATAATCCTTCTTCGCCTCTGGATTTTACCAAAGGAGTAAGAGGAAATCCTGAAAACGAGGATGCCTATTTTATCATTACTGTTAAAGGTCAGTTTTATGTGCCGTGGGAATTTGCCAATTCTAAAAAACTATATAAATCCAAAAGAAAAGCCTACTACAACAGACCTAAACGTGGTTTATTTGGAAACAAAGGCTATCGACCCAGAAGACGTTGATTCTTTAAAACCTCTCTCCCGTGATTTGGTACCGAAACAGCAGTATTACTGAATATATCTTAATTGGTTTATTTGCCGTACTATACGCAGTTTATATTTTTAAACTGTATAAGGTTTCTAAACAACTTCAAACTCCTTTCGGAACTGTCTTCATCAAATTTTTTTTCCGCACTATCGCTTTTGCTTTAATAATAATCTCAATTCTTGGGCCTTCGTTTGGAACAGCAAAAAAAGAGGTTAAGTCCGTAGGAAAAGATATCATGATATGTGTCGATCTTTCTAAATCAATGGATGCATTCGATATTCAACCAAGTCGATTAGAGAAAATTAAATTTGAATTAAAAAGAATTGTTAATGCATTTAACTCCGACCGGGTAGGCATCATTATATTTTCTTCAGAGGCATTTATGCAATGCCCTTTAACATTCGATCAAAATGCATTAAACCTTTTTATCGAAACCATGAATACCGGGCTGGTGCCCAGCGGTGGAACAGATTTTGGCCCACCCCTACAAATGGCTTTAAAAAAGTTAACGGATGCAGAAAACTCTTTCACGCAACCAAAATCAAAAGTTATCATCCTTATAAGCGATGGCGAAGATTTTGGAGAAGAAACCGATGATGCATTAAGCGAAGTAGAACAAAACAACATAAAACTATTCACCCTGGGTATAGGAACAGAAAAAGGCGGAAACATTGCCAGCACAAATGGAATTAAATTAGATAAAAATGGACAGGCCATCGTTACTAAACTGAACAGTACTTCGCTTAAAGATATGGCACAAAAAACCGGAGGGCAATACCACGAAATAAATGAAGAACGAAACGATGTGGCACGGCTTATACAAGCCATTAGCAAAATAGAAGGACAGTTTCGCGATGCACGCACTATAGATGTTTCGGCAAATAAATACTTTTATTTTTTACTTGTTGCCGTAGCCTTATTCGTAGCAGATGTGTTAATAAACGTAAGAACCGTACGGATATGAAACTATTGCTCATAACCATTTTACTTATGTTCCATACCGATCCTACTAAAATCGGTAAAGTAAATACGCTAAAAACAGAAGCAAAGAAATCTTACTTATCAGGAGACTATCCGGTTGCCATACGCCAATACAAACAATTAATTGATTCTTTACAAATAAACGAAGACGAAGTAAAACTAAACCTTGCCCACGCTTATTACCATAGTAAAGATACAACCAATGCCATGGCAACCTACCAAAGCCTAACAGCTAGCCAAACTAACGCACTAAAAAGTATTGCTAACCAACAACTAGGTGTAATTAAAAATCAACAAGGTAAATTAGAAGAAGCCCTATCTTATTTTAAACTAGCCATAAAAGCAGATCCCACAAACCGCGATGCCCGTTATAATTACGAAATGGTAAAAAAGAAATTAGAAGAGAAGAAAAAACAAGAACAACAAAAACAAGATCAGCAAAACAAAGAAAATCAACAAAACCAAAACAAAGACAAACAACAACAAAACAAAAAAGAAGATAATAAAGAGGATAAGAAAAAGTCTGACGAAAAATCCGAACAATCAGACGAAGAAAAGAAAAAACAAGAAGAAGAAAAGAAAAAACAAGGACAGCAAAAAGAGCAAGAGCAAAAAGACGCTAAAGAGAAAAAAGATACTCCTCCTGAGCTATCCGAAAAACTTCAGCAAATAAAGATTACGGAAGAGAAAGCAAAAATGCTTTTGGAGGCCATGAAAAATCAGGAAATACAATACCTGCAACAAAACAAACGCAAAGCCACCAAACCAAAGGAAAAAGGCAAGCCCGATTGGTAGCATAAAGTTTATGACAAGAGAAGTTTAACACTTCTCTTTTCTTATTTTTGAACCCGTAAACGTTTTCGGAAATCAACATTATGAAAGAAGTATACATTGTATCTGCCGTGCGAACTCCAATAGGAAGTTTTCTAGGAACCTTATCCTCTTTTTCTGCCGTACAATTAGGCGCACTTGCCTACAAAGCAGCAGTAGAAAAAGCAGGGATCGACCCCAAACAAATAAATGAAGTTTTTGTAGGAAACGTTTTGAGTGCCGGCTTAGGACAAGCACCTGCAACACAAATTGTTGCAGCGGCAGGTTTTGGTTTTAATACTCCCTGTACCATAGTAAACAAGGTTTGCGCATCTGGTATGAAAGCCATCATGCTTGGCGCACAAACTATTTTAACAGGCCAAAACGATATTGTATTGGCAGGAGGTACAGAAAGCATGAGCAATATCCCGTTCTACTTGCTAAAGGCACGAACCGGTTATAAATACGGCAACAGTGAATTAATAGACGGCTTGCAATACGATGGCCTTACAGATGTTTACAACCATTGCGCCATGGGCGTATGTGCCGATAACACTGCAAAAGAAATGAACATAAGCAGGGCCGATCAAGATCAATACGCAATCGACTCTTACAAAAGAGCTGCAAGTGCATGGGCATCCGGGAAATTTAAAGACGAGGTAATTGGCATAGAAATAACCGATCGCAAAGGCAATAAAACATTATTTACTGAAGACGAAGAATACAAAAATGTAAACTTCGATAAAATACCTGGCCTAAAACCTGCCTTTACAAAAGATGGAACAGTTACCGCGGCAAACGCATCTACATTAAATGATGGTGCCTCGGCTGTTGTGTTAATGAGCAAAGAAAAAGCAGACGAATTAGGTATAAAACCTCTTGCCAGAATTAGAGGCTTTGCCGATGCCGCTCACGATCCTATGTGGTTTACAACTGCCCCATCTTTAGCTATACCAAAAGCCTTGCAACACGCTGGCATTACAGCTAAAGAAGTAGATTATTACGAAATCAACGAGGCGTTTTCTGCGGTAGCCATCGCTAATAATATTAAGTTAGGCATAGACCCTGCAAAAGTAAACGTAAACGGGGGTGCAGTAGCTATAGGGCATCCATTAGGTGCTTCTGGTGCGCGCATAACAACAACCTTACTTCATGTATTAAAACAAAAGCAAAGCAGAATAGGCGTAGCCGGTATTTGCAACGGTGGCGGAGGCGCCTCTGCAATTGTACTAGAGAATCTTTAAGCCTTTTAAAAATATGCATAGTAGCCTTGCGTTATAACGCAAGGCTATTTTAGTTTTAAACCTATGAGACTGCTACAACTACTTATTTTTTGCCTCGCTCCTATTGCCTTACTCGCTCAACAAGAAGTAAAAAAATTTTACAATGGCGATAAATCTAAACCTCAGGAACATTACTATGTAGATCAGGCAGATCCAAATCTTATCGTTGGTACATACAAAAAGTATTATCCCGATGGTACGCTGGCCTATCAAGGAGAATTTGTGGAAGGGAGAAAATCAGGAACATTTACCGAATACTACGACAACGGGCAACCCGCCAGAACACTAACCTACAGCAATGGCCTACGACATGGTGCTGTAAAAATATTCGATCGCAACGGAAAACAAATTCAATATGCCTTCTATGAAAACGATAAACTGGTAGACAGTGTAAGAACCTATTTCGATAATGGAACGGTAAAAAGCGAAACCCTCTTTAAAAAAGGTAAACCAGAGGGTTTAGTATTGGAATATTATCCCAACAGAAAACTCAGAAAAGAAATAAACTACAAAAACGGAAAACCAAACGGATTAACTAAAACATACTATCCTTCAGGAATAATCGAGACTGAATTTAATTGTAAAGACGGTGTTGTGAGCGGCTATTACAAAACATTTTATCCGAATGGCCAACTAGAATTTGTATACGAAATGAAAGAAGGAAGTAAAAACGGAGAATACAGAAACTACAACGAAGAAGGCCGCTTACTGTTAATCGGACATTTTCAATCAGGCCAACTACATGGCGATAACACAGGATATTTTGCAAATGGCCAAATCCGCCACAAACTCAAATACCACCAAGGCAAGCGCATAGGCAACGGCTTTGTTTATCACGAAAACGGGCAACTAAAAACAAAAGAAACAGTAGCCCTTAACGGTATTAATACTACTGTAGAAGAATATAACAAAGAAGGCTTAAAGCTTTGGGAGAAAGAACTCGAAAACGATAAACCACAAGGCAAATGGTTGGTGTACCATACCGATGGAAAAACCATTAAAGAAAAATCTTTCTACGACAAAGGCAAACTACACGGAAAACAAACGACCTATTATGCAAACGGGAAAACTGAAAAAGAAGAAGAATATAAATTCGGATTGCTGACAGGCCCATTCGAAACGTATTACGAAACCGGAGAACTACAAAGCAAAGGCGAGTTTAAAGCCAACAGATTACATGGCATATTTACAGCCTACCATAAAAACGGAAAAATAAAAGAACAAGGAGAATACGTAGGCGCCAGAAAACATAAAGCATGGAAAGAGTATGATGAGCAGGGAAATTTGATCAGAACCCTTAATTTTAAGGCCGGAATCCTGATTGAAAACCAGGAGTAAACATGAGGGCATTACGCGAAACCAACTACACATTCGAAGGACAAACAGGATTTTACAGAGGCAAAGTTCGCGATGTCTATTACTTTGGCAATATCATGGCAATGGTGGCAACCGACCGCATTTCTGCTTTCGATGTTATTCTACCTAAAGCAATACCCGATAAAGGACGCGTTTTAAACCAAATCGCAGCCTTTAATTTAGAAGCCACAAAAACTTTAGTGCCCAATTGGGTACTCGAATCCCCAGATCCAAACGTTACCATTGGCTACACATGTAAAACCTTTCCGGTAGAAATGGTTGTACGTGGTTATCTGGCTGGCCATGCATGGCGCGAATACAAGGCTGGCAAAAGAACCCTTTGCGGTGTGCCCCTTCCGGAAGGATTAAAAGAAAACGACCGATTGCCCCAACCCATCATAACACCAACAACCAAAGCACACGAGGGGCACGATGAAGATATCTCACGTGAAGAAATTATCCGGAAAGGTTTGGTATCCGAAAATCAATATCTGCAACTAGAAAAATATGCGCTAACGCTCTTTGAAAAGGGAACAGCAATAGCTGCATCCAGAAACTTGATCTTAGTAGATACTAAATACGAATTTGGCCATTATAACAATACCATCTACCTGATAGATGAAGTGCACACCCCCGACTCATCAAGATATTTTTATGCTGAAGGGTACGAAAACAGGCAAAAAAATGGCGAACCACAAAAACAATTATCAAAAGAGTTTGTGCGCCAGTGGCTTATCGAGAACGGCTTTCAGGGTAAAGAAGGGCAACACATACCCGAAATGACACTTACCATTGTGGAATCTATTTCTACTCGATACAAAGAGCTATACCAGCAAGTGCGGGGCGAAACTTTAACCGAAATACCCTACAACAACCTCGAAGAAAGAATTGCCGATAACATACGCAAGTCAATAAAAAAATATAACTTGAACACTACACATTCCTAACATGAAATATACAATAGACAAGCAAGAGAAATACAGTGCCTTGCGCTTACACGAAGAAAAACTTGATTCTAACGTTGCCCCACAACTAAAATCCGAACTTATTACCCTACATGCCGAGGGTGTACACAACGTAATTCTGGATTTATCCGAAGTAAAGTACACAGACTCTTCGGGGCTTAGCGCACTTCTTGTTGGAAATAGAATTTTGCAAGAAGACAATGGAATTTTTGTTCTGGCATGCTTATCCGAGCACACAACCAAATTAATTAAAATATCGCAGCTAGATACGGTACTAAACATTATGCCTACTGTAGAAGAAGCAGTAGATGCCGTATTTATGCATGAAATAGAAAAAGACTTAAAACAAGGAAATTAACAACCATCTAAACTTAAAAAAGCCAGATCAAATGTCTGGCTTTTTTGTTACTACACTGTGTCTTTATCTGTTACTATTTTAGGTTCCAGCGGAGCATTACCCCAACACGGCAGGTTTACATCCGCACAATGGATTGATGTGCAAGGTACTTCTCTGCTGATAGATTGCGGAGAGGGAGCTCAAATGCAAATAAAAAAGTACGACATCAGCCTGGCTAGGTTAGATTATATTTTCATATCCCATCTACATGGCGACCACTACCTCGGTTTACTAGGCCTGATCTTTACCTTACATCTGCAAAAAAGAACGAGGCCTTTGCACATTTTTGGTATGCAGGGGCTAGATGAAATCATCAGCATACAATTAAAATATTCAAAGTCAAACCTTCACTTTCCGTTACAGTTTTCATGCCTTAACCCTCATGCCCCCACCCTAATACTCGACCACGAAAAGTTTACCGTAACATCATTTCCCCTTACGCATAAAATACCAACCTGCGGATTTTTAATTAGAGAAAAACCTAAACCCCTTGGTATCGATAAAGCTAAGCTTACAGAGAAAATAAGCCTGCAAGCCATAGCTAAATTTAAACAACGACAAGATTATGTAACTGATAACGGTGAGCTACTTGCTTATAAACAATACACGCTACCACCTAAGAAAACTTTTTCTTACGCCTATTGCTCCGATACCGCCTGGGATCCTAACATAGTTTTTGTAATTAAAGAAGTAGATCTACTCTATCATGAGTCTACCTTCTTACAAACCGATATAGCAAAGGCAGAAGAAACTATGCACAGCACCGCCAAACAAGCAGCCTTAATAGCAAGAGAAGCACAGGTTACAAAACTTTTACTCGGGCATTTCTCTGCCCGATATAAAGATTTAAACGAACTACTAGCAGAAGCACAAGAAATTTTTCCTGATAGCGCATTAGCATGCGAGGGCAACATCTTTACCTTAACCGAATGAAAACAACCTTCGAACAAAAACGAAATCGACTATTTATAACACTGGCAGGTATATTTCTAACCAATGCACTTGTAGCAGAAATGATTGGTGTAAAAATTTTTTCTGCCGAATCAACACTAGGTCTAAACCCGGCTCATTTACCGATTTTTGGGTTTACCATGGATTTTAACTTAACAGCCGGAGTAATCATCTGGCCTGTTGTATTTATAACATCCGATCTGATAAACGAATATTTTGGTAAGCCCGGAGTTAAACGAATTAGTTTTCTTACAGCAGCTTTAATTGCTTACGCATTCGTGGTAATTTTTATTACAATAGAATTGCCACCCGCACAATGGTGGATAGAAGCCAATGCCACCGATAACAAAGGAAATGCATTTAACATGGATTTCGCCTTTACAAAAATTTTCGGTCAGGGGCAACGCATCATTATTGGCTCATTGGCCGCCTTTCTTATCGGGCAATTACTCGATGTCTTCCTATTTCATAAACTCAGAAAAATAACAGGCAAAAAATACTTATGGCTGAGAGCTACCGGCTCTACACTAGGTTCGCAACTTATCGACAGTTTTGTAGTATTGTTTATCGCGTTTTATGGCGTGTTTCCGGTTATGCAAATTTTGGCCATTGGTATTACTAACTACATATATAAGTTTATTGTTGCCATATTACTAACTCCGCTGTTATATGTTGGCCATACTTGGATCGATAATTACCTCGGGAAAGAAAAAGCAGAATCAATGGCCGAACAAGCTTCTCAAAAAAGCGAAGGATTTCTTTAATCAAACCGCATAATCCTATCTAACAAAATTGCTGTTGCAATAGCAGCATTTAAACTTTCTGCCTGGCCAAAACGCGGAATAAAAACCGGCATGGATACAAAACGCATTAATGCGTCATTAATACCATGTGCTTCGTTACCAATCAATAACAAAGATGGCTTTTCAAATTTCACCTGATTCGCATTTTCGCCTTGTAATGAAGCCCCGTAAATAGGTATATGCAAATAATAATCTTGTAGAAAAGAATGCAATTCAGTGTAAAATACCTTTACTCTACAAAACGAACCTTTACTCGCTGCAATTACCTTCGGATTATAAAAATCAACTGTTTCTTTTGACGCCACAATAGAATTTATCCCATACCAGTCTGCTGTTCGAATTATTGTACCCAGATTACCAGGGTCTTGAATATCATCTAACACAACATGCAAACCAGTTGCTGTAAAATCACTAATTTCGAAGTGTTTCATTTCGGCAACTGCCAAAGCCGAATAGTTGGTTTTAAACTCGCCCCAACTCGATAACTCCCCTTCCTTAGCCTCAAACTTTTCTACATGCACCAACAAAGAAGCATATTTTCGAAAAAACTCAACTGTTCCTACAACAAAACGTATGGTAAAGTCAGAGCTTAAAAGTTCTAAAACACTTTTCTCTCCTTCAACCAAAAAGCATTGTTCAAGTTTTCTATATTTTTTTTCTTGCAAAGATTTGATAAACTTAACCTGGCTTTTGGTTACCATAGCGCTTTGACTAAATACACTCCCAAATATATCCTTTTTATTACCATACTCAGTTGGGGGTTAAGCGGCTGTTTGGGCGTCAGCCATTTAAAAAACGGAGAGAAACTTCTTTATCAGGAAGGTGTAAAAGCCCCCAAACCAATCAATAAAGACGATCTCAATAATCTATTCGCCCAACAACCAAACAGAAAACTACTTGGTTTGCCCATTGCACCACTTGTGGGCATTTATTACCTGGGATTTAACCGGTTCGACTCAGCACATGTTGCAAAAAGAATGGACAAAAAAATACAGAAGGTAGACGATAAGATAAAAGAAAGTAATAGAAGCAGAAGAATTGCAAACCTTCAGTTTAAAAAGCAAAAGATTACCGATCTCTTTACCAACCGACTCGAAAACGGAAATTACTTAATGCAATGGGGAGAACCCGTTTCTGTGTACGACAGCAGCCTTGTACTGATTACAGAAAACAGAATGAAAGACTACCTCTTTAACATGGGATATTTTAATAATACAGTAAACCATAAAGTAACGAGCATTGGTAAATTTGTTTACATCAATTACATAGCCGAGCCAGGAAATCCATATATCATCGATTCGGTTATGTATCAAGTTCGCGACACTGTGATTTTGAACTTGATCAAAGAAAACAACCAAATGGCATTTATTAAAAAAGGAAAAAAATATCTGTCTGATGATTTTACCAAAGAAAGAGAAAGAATAGATATACTCCTGAAAGATTATGGCTATTTCGATTTCAGCAGACAATATGTAGAATTTGAAGTAGACACTACGCTATTAGGAAAGCAAAGGGTAATGGTAAACCTTATCATCCGCGATCCGGCAGACAGAAACACACACAAACAATTTGTAATCGATTCTGTGAGAATTGGGCTAAATGCCGGTACCGCGCAAGGCAAACGAGAAGCAGACAGAGAAGAATATAAAGGACGAATTTATCTATCCAATTTCGACCAATACAAGGTAAAAATATTAAACAACAGAATATTCTTAAACAACGGTGAGCTATACAACAGATCTAACACCTTGCTTACACAAAGGCAATTAGCAAGCCTCGATGCTTTTAAATTTGTTAACATAAATTACGATACCTCCGGAGGAAAATTTATTGCTAACATTTTTACAAGCCCTTTAGAAAGATACGAATGGTCTAACGAAGTTGGTGTAAACGTAACCCAAGGTTTACCAGGCCCCTTCTACAACCTTAACTTTAAAAAGAGAAATATTTTTCGCGGACTAGAAAACTTCGACATCAACGGGCGAATAGGTTTTGAAGGAGTTGCCTCTGCTGCAAGCGAATCGGACATCTACCAAAGTACAGAAGCTAGTGTTAACGCATCTCTTACATTCCCACGATTTATTGTGCCATTAGGAGAAAAAACTAAATCAAGATTTAATAAGTATAACCCTAAAACAAGAATAACGCTCGGCTATGGGTACACTAACAGACCTGAATATAGAAGAAGTAGCGCCAACGCCTCTGTAACGTACAACTGGCAACGCGGTCAAAGTCACTTTTATTCTTTCGCCCTTGCTAACCTTTCCGTTATTGATTCCAGAATTGATCAGTCATCTTTTCAAGACTTTCTAAACAACCAAGAAACTCTCGGCAATTTTTCTCTTTCAAATTCGTTCAGGCCATCGTTTGTTAGTAGCATGCAATTTACTTTCACATGGAATCCTGATAACTACGGCAACACTGAGAAGAGTTCACACTTCTTGCGCACTTCTCTGGAAAGTGGCGGAAATATTTTTAGCCTAATCGACTCTATTCCTTTCTTAAACCGCAATCTGGCTTATTTTAAATTTTTACGATTAACATTAGACATGCGTAGAATTACTGTGCTAGGTAAACAAACCGTTCTAGCTTCAAGGCTTAATTTTGGTTTAGCCTACTCGTTTAACGATAACAAAAGTTTACCCTACGAAAAATTCTTTTTTGCGGGTGGAAGTAATAGTGTAAGAGCCTGGAGACCCCGAAGATTAGGCCCCGGATCATTTAGGCCACCGTTAGCCGCAAATCCATCCGAAGACGGCCTGTACAGCTACAGAATAGAACAACCAGGAGAGGTACTAATTGAAGGAAGTATTGAATTAAGAAGAAAGATTTTTGGATTTTTTAGCGGGGCAGTTTTTGTAGATGCCGGGAATGTTTGGACTCGTGAAGAAAGAAAGGCAGATGAAGGTGTGGAAGAGCCGGGAAGCGCACAATTTGATGTGCGGAAATTTTACCAACAAATTGCAGTTGGAACAGGCTTCGGATTTAGATTTGATTTTTCTTTTTTAATTCTACGATTAGATATTGGTATGAAAGTTATTGATCCTGCACGCGAAGGTTCCGATAAATTTGTTTTGGATAATGTTAAATTTTTTAGACCATTTTCCACCAATCGCGAACCTGTACTGTTTAACATTGGTATAGGTTATCCGTTTTAGTGTTTCTCTAATCTATCTAATACTTCAAACTTAGAATAGTTACTTTTAAATTCCGGCACAAGTTCTTTCATTAGAGCCACCATCTTCAGCTCGTTTTTATCGTGTACCAAATCATTAAACAACTCAATCATACTATTTATTTGCGTGTACGATTGCTCTTGCACTTTAGCTTTTAGTATTTTTTGATGATGCGTAGGGATTGTGTTTTCTTTATCGTTTAGCAACTCTTCATACAACTTTTCTCCTTCGCGAAGTCCGGTAAAAACAATGTCAATATCCTTATTGGGTTCTAACCCGGATAAAACCACCATTTTTTTTGCTAAATCAAAAATTCGAACAGGTTTGCCCATATCGAAAATAAAAATTTCACCACCGTTACCCATAACTCCTGCTTCTAAAACAAGGCGGCACGCTTCGGGTATTGTCATAAAATACCGAATAACATCCGGATGTGTTACCGTTATTGGGCCGCCCGCTTCTATCTGTTTTTTAAAAATTGGAATTACTGAACCGTTAGATCCCAACACATTTCCAAATCGGGTAGTAACAAACAAAGTGCGGCCAGTTCCTGTTGCCACTAAATGATTGTTCAATGCTTGCACATACATCTCAGCTATACGCTTAGAGCAACCCATTACACTAGTAGGATTCACTGCTTTATCAGTCGAAATCATTATAAATTTCCGAACCTTAAATGCAACAGCTAAATCCGCAAGATTTTTTGTTCCTAACACATTACACGTTACGGCCTCGGCTGGATTGCTTTCCATAACCGGAACGTGTTTGTAGGCCGCAGCATGAAAAACTATTTCAGGTTTATACTCGGCAAATAAATTAGTGATTCGATCGCGATTGGTTACATCGCATAAATGAAAACTTACCATTGAGGATGTTTTCACTTCTGCAATTTCTCTTTCTAGTTCGTAAAGCGGAGATTCTGCCTGATCTATTAAAACCAATTGTCGGGGTTGGTAAGCTAATACTTGCCTTACTAATTCACTTCCTATTGACCCGGCTGCGCCTGTTACAAAAATTACCTTTCCACGTATGGTTTCATTTAAATGTGTTTCGCCCAACTGAATGGAATCTCTACCTAACAAATCATCGATGTTTACATCCTTAATTTGCCCTGCTTTAAACTCTCCCTTAACCCATTTATCAAAAGATGGAACTATTCTAACTTTTACCTGATGTGCAATACAAGCTTCTACTATTTCATTTTTTCTTTCAGTAGGTAAATTCCGAACAGCAATAATGAGTTCTGAGATTGACTCCTGCTTTACTTTCCTTGAAAAATCCTCCCAACTAAAAATCTTTACTCCAGAAACTGTTTTACCTATTTTGTTATCGTCATCTTCAAAAAAAGCTACCAATCGAGATCTGTTTCTTCTTTCAGATTCTAAGGCATGTTTTGTTAACATACCTATTTGGCCTGCACCAAATATTGCAGTGTTTACTCTATTGTGCACATCTGTTTTTACGTACATAAAAATACTTTTTACTACTAGCCTGTAATACAGAAGTAATAAAAAGGATACAAAAAAATGGATGAGTATAACAGAGTATGGGATTAAATTTTCATCAGAGTTATAATAATAGATAAGGTTAACGATAACTGCGAAGCACAAACTTAATAATGAAGTATAAAAAAGTCGAGCGGCATCATCAATACCTGTATAGCGAACAATGCCCGCATAACTTTTAGTAAGAATAATAGAAAGAGCTCCGAAACTACAAAGTAATGTTATTCCAATTGCCGGGTTATGAATTCTTATCTGATCGAGAGCAAAGTTAAATCTCAGCAAATACCCTATAAGGGCAGATGCGAATAAAACAATGATATCAATAAGAATAATTACCCAGCGAGGGAGAATCGTTAATCTTCTAAAATAAACGAGTAACAAGGTTTACTTTTTTTTCTTTGTTATGTAACGTGCGCCTATTAGTACACCGCCTCCAATTAAAATCTCGAGACCTGTAATAGGTACTGGAGGACCACCCCCACCGGGAGGGCCACCCCCACCAGGTGTAGGTTGAGCCGTACTAACCAGTACAGTTAATAATAAGAGAGAGAATATCAAAAGTAGGCGCTTCATTTCTTAACTAGCTTCTTGGTATAAATACCTGTGGTCGTTTTTACTTTAGTAATTAAAATTCCTGATTGCAGACCAGTTGCATTTAATTTAATAGATTTTGATTCTTCATTCGGCTGGTGCATGAATACACTTTTACCGCTGAGGTCAAACATTTCAACGCTTAGTATAGGTTCATTAGCCTTAATATTCAATTCGTCTTCAAATGGGTTTGGGCCAACAGTAATATCCAAATAGTTAGCAGAAGTTTCTTTTACTAAAGCAAACCTGCTTTCGGACTGTAAAATGCCTGCCGGAATATTTACTTTAAGATCAATCACTTCGGAAATGGCTACTGCTGTTTTATTTAAGTTATCTATTAAGTACCAATTTTGCAACTCTTCTACACTACCCTTAAATCGAATGTTAAAACTATACTCACCCTCTTTTGCAACTTTGTAACCGATGGGCAATACAGATATTCCATCTAAAGAAGGCACAGTATGCATACCCATCTGCTGACCAAAAGTATCAATAAAATAAATGCTGAAATTCTCATTGAATAGCTTTGGTATATCAAAGCGCATATCCATGTTATGAGTTGCGTCTTGGTTTAATTTAAAATACGCTTCATCTTTTATATCATCGTTTCCAAATGCAATAGTTAATTGATTAACACTTGGTTTGTTTTCGCGGAAGAAGTTATAACCAGTTTGATTACCTGCAACTTTTGCTTGCTCATGAATAGTGATGCTTGCGCCCGGGCTAACAAAAACCCAAAAAGCCTGATTTCTTGCTATTACTCCATCTGTTAATAAAGGATATACCGATCCGCTACCATCAGCTCCACTACCATCTGCAAAATTGAATGCGAAATTTACTCCGGTACTTTCGTCTGTTACGTACACTGTTGTAGCAACTAAATTAGGATCGGCAATTGTCCATCTGGTAGGGTTACCATCCCAAACGATAGGCGAAGGGTATGGATTACCTAATAAATTCCATCGGTCTTTGTCTGTATTAGAAGTAGAAGTTGTACTGGTTAATCGGCCATTGGCTGTACTCCAAGTGAAACTACCTTGGTAAACCGGTCCTGTTAGATCCCAATTTACTGGAACATTATTGTACATCCATACATGGTAACCTCTACCCTGAACAAGTAGCTCAGCGTTAGTTGCCAATGGCGTCCAGCGGGTTGCCTGGTTTACTAAAGACTCACGATACCATCTAATCGATTGTCGTATAGCTTGCATGTCGTCTGTAAATTGAGTTAAACCAACACCACTTACCGGTGTAGAAATATATCTCCAAACATTAACCTCCTGACCCATGTTCCGTTCTACACGAACGTTTCCGGTTACAGTAGCACCGTTTAATAGTGGCCCTATCGATGCATCAGGAGAATTCACAGTTCCTGTTGAGCGAAGTGTGAATACAGCGTTATTTGCACTACCATCAGCATCAAATGTTACATTATCACCAACCGTTAAAACATTAACAAGATTTTTAGAAGACTCAACAGATTTAGTTACACTTCCTGCTGCATTAGCGGCTGTAAGATTATGAAATGTAGTTGCGCTAAGTCCATTAATGTTTTGGTTGTTGCCATTAAGCACAAGTGTACCGCTATTATGGTTGAAAACTCCATTATCTATAAAATTTCCGGCCAGGTTTAAAGTTGCAACACCATTAAATGTTGTTCCATTACCAATATCCAGATTACCAGTGATTGAAAGATTAGTTGCAGGAACAACTACAACTGTTCCGGAGGTTGTTAAATTACCTCCAACAGTTATTGTACCCAAACTAAAAGTTTTTGTTCCTGAACCGGTAAGTGTTAAGTGATGATAGTTAACAGCTCGAACAGTTTGGTTACCTGCTGCATTATAAATTACAGTATTCGGGTTTGTATTAAGGGTTAAATTCGTAATGCCAATTGCCGCTGTTAAACTTAACGTTAAAACTGATCCAGAAGCTTGTGTTAATCTGCCTGTACCTGCAAGAGATGTTGTTATGGTAAGGTTGTTGTTATTAGTAAGGGTAACACCTGTTACAGTTATCCGGGCAAAGTTAAAATCTCCTGTAAGGGCCTGATTATTAGTAATGAAAGTATACGTGCCAGTACCAGCTGTAAATGTTCCAGTATTTGTTATACCATTTCTTACAGCGATAGATGAATTTCCTGAATTAGACCATGTGCCATTAACGGTAATAGCACCTATAAATGTTTTGGTTCCTGTGGCTGAAGTAATTGAAAGAGTTCCATTTACTAAAGTAGTACCTGAAACTGTTACACCCACATTTGGAATTACAAATGTGGCCCCATTATTAATTGTAAGATCTCCGTTTATGGTACTTGTTGCAGCTCCGCTTAATGTTTTTGTTCCCGTACCAGACATTATCAGATTCTGATACGTTAAGGCTCTTACGCTTTGGTTGCTGTTACCGTTGTATTCTACGCGGCTACCCGTAGCATTTATAAGTGTTCCTTCGGTTGTAAAAAATAGCGAACCTGCTAATTGCAAAATTCCTGAACCTGTAAAATTGATTGTACTACTTAAACCAATGCCAGTAATGTTTCCAGAGAATGTAGCCGTTCCTGTACCAATACGCAATTGGTGGCCTGCGCCACTTGGCGTAGCTGTAAAATCTAGATTAGTGGCCGATAATGTACCTGCATCTACATTTAAAATGTTAGATCCCGAAGTTGCTGTTTGAGGTATAGTAATTACATCTGTTACAGTTAATAGTACTCCGGCATTTATATTCAATTGATTGGTTACAGAAGTGCCCGGATCGAAACTAATTGAACTGGCATTAGCGTTTGAAGTTACTGTTACTGTAAAACCTCCACCAATTACCACAATATCTGATGCACCTGGGAAACTAGCAGCTGGAGTTCCACCTATTCCAGCTAAAGACCATGTTGATGCAGAGTTCCAATCGCCATTGGCGCGCGTGTAATATGTATTACCTACAGCTAAAACATTTAGTAAACCTGTACCAGCAGAAAAGAAGGTTGAGTTCACAAAAGTTGCACCAGACCCAGTGCCACCGTAACTACCTGCGCTGGCTTGTAAATCTCCAGCAAGAATTAATGTATTGCTTTGATGTGTTGTAATAGAGTTTAAGTTGGCCACAACACCGGTTTCTATAGACAAAAATCCGTTTATTATGGTTGCCGTTTGTAAAGTTTTAGTGCCCGAGCCGCTAAATCTAAGGTTACTGAAAGTTCCTGCACCTGATATATTTTGACTGGTTCCATTAAAGTTTAGTTGTGAATTTGATGAAGCAGTAAACGTTCCAGAATTAACAAAATCGCCACCTACGTTGTGTGTAAACGCTCCGGTAACAAACGAAGATCCGAGGCTAATTGTAACTGATCCATTAATCGATAAGCCAACAACTGCGGTTATAGAAGCAGAACTTGTTATTGAAAGATTACCGGAAATAGTTCTGGTTAATTCAGATAGCGTTTTAGTACCTGCTCCGGAAAAACCAAGGTTATGGTAATTTATCGCGTTTATTGATTGTGCACTAACACCTGTAAAATTAACTGTATTATTTGCCGCTGTGGCTTGCAAAGTTGTGATGGCACTTGTGCCGCCAAGATTTAGCGTTGTTCCAGTACCTTGTGCAAATGTTCCTGTACCTGCCAGAGCGGTGTTTATTGTAGTTGTTCCATTATTGGTTAATGTAATTCCTGTAACAGTTATACGTGGAATAGATAAAATACCATGTAGAGCCTGTGCATTGGTAGAAAAAGTATAAACGCCAGCATTTGCTGTAAATGTGCCTGAATTTGTAATGCCACCTCGAATGGTAAATGCTTCTGCTACAGTTGCGTTCCATGCACCGCCAACCGTTAGTAAGCCGACAAATGTTTTTGTTCCTGTTGTTGATGTGAAATTAATTGTTCCATCAATTAGACTTGTTCCGTTAACAGTTAAATCAAGGCCACTAATGTTTACTGTTGCGCCAGCACTAACCGTTAAATTACCATTAACAGTAAGTGTTCCGGTTGCCGCACTGTTCTTCGCTCCACTTCCTGAAAATGTTACATTCTGGTATGTAAAATTTTGCAATGTTTGAGCAACATTACCAGCGTAAGTAAAGTTAGATCCTGCTGCCATTGTTAAAGTTCCTTCTGATGCACTGAACATCGCTCCCGAAACTGTTATCTGACCTGTTCCGGTAACTTGTAAGGTGCTTGATGCCCCTATACCCGTAATGTTTCCGTTGACTTGTAATGTTCCATTATTAATTGTTATTCGATGGCCGGCTCCACTTGATGTTGCCGTAAAATCCAGGTTATTGGTCGTTAATTGTCCATTTCCGATGGTGATTTGGTTTGTACCTCCGTTAGAAGTTTGTGGAATTGTAACATAATCAGAAACAGAAAGTGAAATACCATCATTAATTGCCAATGTGTTAGTCAGATTATTTGATGGTGCAAATTCTATAGCAGTAGCAGATGCATTTGCATCAACTGTTACCGTAAAACCATCTCCGACAAAAACATAATCTCCGGCACCCGGTGAAGTTAGTGCCATTGGTCCTCCAAATCCACCTGTAGACCAAGTCGAGGGCTGATCCCAATCTCCTGAAGCGATGGAGTAATAAGAATTGCCTCCTGTCAAAATATTAATTCTTCCGCCATCAGTTGCAAAGAAAGTTGCATTGATGTTAGTAGCACCAGAACCCGTACCACCCCAGGTTCCTGTGGATGATTGTAAAGATCCATTTAAAACAAGGCTATTTGCCTGATGCAAAGTAATGCCTCCTAAATTCACTATAACTCCGTTACCTATTGAAAAATACCCCGTAATCGTTGCTTGCAAGCCAAAAGTTTTTGTGCCTGAACCAGATAAAACAAGATTACCAAAAGATGTATTCGCCCCAGTTATATTCTGATTTGTACCATTTAAAACAAACGAACTTGTACCAGCATTTAAAGTGCCGTTTTTGGTAAAATTACCCCCAATAGAGTGGGTAAAACTTCCAGCATTAAATGTTGTACCAACACCCGTAGAAAAATTTCCTGAAACTGTAAGTCCGGTAACGGCTGTTATCGTATGTGTACCTGATGTTGTAAAGTTTCCGAGTATGTTGGTGATTTGTTCGCGCAGAGTTTTAGTTCCTGTACCTGTAATATTTAAATTGAAATAAGTTCCTGCTGCAAGAGTTTGATTTCCGCCCGTATAGCTAACCGTGTTATTAGTAGAGGATGCATTAATTGCGCTAATAGTTACAGTTCCTGCTAGCGATAAAGTTGCAGAAGCTCCCTGTACAAGTGTTCCTGTTCCTGCTAATACGGTTGAAATCGTTAAAAAATTGGAGTTTGTAAGTGAAACCCCTGTAACTGTAACGCGAGGTATGTTTAAAATACCATTTAAAACTTGAGAATTAGTATTGAACGTGTAAATTCCACCACCAGCAGTAAACGTACCGTTATTTGTGATACCGCCTTGTATGGTGAAACTCTCTGCAACAGTAGTTATCCAGGATCCGTTTACCGTTACCATTCCTGAAAAAGTTTTTGTGCCTACAGTAGATGAAAAACTAATTGAACCATCTATAATGCTTGTGCCCGACACAACAAGGGTTATGTCTGGTATGGCAAAGGTTACTCCTGTAGCCACAACAAGATTACCACTAATTGTTGTTGTTCCTGTTGCAAGTGTTTTAGTTCCACTTCCCGACAAGGTAACATTTCTATATGTTAGAGCCGGTATATTCTGATTTGCACCATTAAACTCAATAGTTGAGCCTGTTGCGTTTACTAATGTACCCTGTGTAGAAGAAAACAAAGTGCCACCAATAACGGCCGAGCCTGCACCAGAAAAACTTAAAGTAGATGATGTGCCACTTCCTGTAATGTTTCCGGAAATGGATAATGTGCCTGTGCTTATGCTAACCTGATGTCCTGCACCACCTACTGAAGATGTGAATGTTAAAGACGATGCAGCTACAGAACCTGCGCCAACAGATAGCGTATTGGAACCGCTATTGAGCGCCTGAGGAATCGTAATAGCTCCGGAAACAGTGAGCAAAACACCAGTATTAACCTGAAGTGTATTGGTAACATTTAAACCTGCATCGAAGCTAACTGTTGAAATTGATACATTTGCTGTAACCGTAACTGTATTACCGCCTCCGATAATCACAAAATCTGAAGCTGTTGGAATACTGGATGCCGCAGGGCCTCCAATACCTGTTGTAGACCATGTTGAGGTGGCGTTCCAGTCGCCATTAAGCCTGGAAAAGTAAGTTGTTTGACCTTGTGCAGAATTTTGTAAGAAAAAGAAGGATGCAAACACCAATAAGCTCAGCAGCCAACGGTAATTTTTAAAAAAACTGCCGAAATTATAAGAAGCTGAGTTTTTAGATCGGTTTATCATGATTAAAGCTTTTCCAAACGTTAAAATTAAGACTTTTTATAAGATTTAGGCTAAAAATAAATAAGTAATAATTGCCAATAAATCAGCTAATTGATTCACGAAAGTAACATCTTGTAACCTGTTTATATTAGTAAATAACGCGGGTAATTTTTTCAGCTATTTTTAGAACTATATCTTCATCCATAGCAGTACCCGATGGTAAACAAAGGCCACATTTAAAGAGGCTTTCCGAAACACCATTCACATAGGCCGGAGCATTTTTGAAAACTGGTTGAAGATGCATGGGTTTCCATAGCGGTCGACTCTCAATATTGTCTTTTTCTAGTTGAATTCGCACTTTCTCGCGTGTTAACTCCCCTTGTATCTCAGGATTTGCAAATAGAACTGTTGTTAACCATCGGTTTGCAAAATACCCATTTGGCTCTGGTAAAAACTGAACCTTAGAGTTAGCATTGAAATACTTTCTGTACCACTCATAAATCTGTCTCCTTTTAGCAATTCTTTCGTTTAAAACAGCCAACTGCCCTCTTCCAATGCCCGCAGAAATATTACTTAGTCTGTAATTATATCCAATTTGTGTGTGCTCATAATGTGGCGCTTGATCTCTTGCTTGTGTGGCTAAAAATCTGGCTTTATCAACCCAGTTTTGTTGATGAGCTACTAATGCACCTCCGCCACTTGTTGTGATAATTTTGTTTCCATTAAAAGAATATATTCCAAAATCGCCAAACGTTCCTAAATGCTGATCGTTTACTTTTGCACCTAATGCTTCCGCTGCATCCTCTATTAGAATGATCTCATAACGCTGCGCTATACTTTTGATACGTTCAATTTGTGCCGGCATGCCATATAAATGCACAACGATAATGGCCTTAGGTTTTCTCCCTTTCTTTTGTATTCTATCTTTTATAGCTTCTTCTAAAAGATCGGGATCCATATTCCAGGTGAGTGATTCGGAATCTACAAATACAGGTGTAGCCTGCATGTAGGCAATAGGATTGCACGAACCGGAAAAGGTAAAGCTCGAACAAATTACTTCATCATCACGATCTACTCCAGCTAAAATTAATGCTAAATGTATAGCGGCCGTACCAGAAGATAGTGCTGCACAGAATCCAATGTTATTATACTCGGCTAGCTCTTTTTC
This sequence comes from Flammeovirgaceae bacterium, assembly GCA_021298355.1. Lineage (GTDB taxonomy): Bacteria > Bacteroidota > Bacteroidia > Cytophagales > Cyclobacteriaceae > Chryseotalea. The sequence goes on along the minus strand of JAJTEH010000003.1, from coordinate 163,859 downwards.
GAATGCTGTAAGGTTTGGGCCAACCGGAGAAACCCAATTCTGATCAAAAGCTTCTTGCACATATTGTCTTTCTAACTGGCCTATGTGTGGTGGTGAAAGATAAACTCGGGGTAAGTTCATGAATGTATAAGCGTTTAATTAGTTACGTTATTTTTTTGCCAATAAAAGGCTGGAATAATCAATAAAATTAAGGTAGGGTTTAAAATAATTCGATGTAAAAAGTTGATTAACGGGCCATTGTAATTTGGATAGTGAAGCTTTAAAAGAAAATAGGGTAGTAATAAAAAAACTAAACCAGCTAATTGAACCCAAAAGGCAAATAGTACATATTTTCTTTCAGGAAATAGAGCATATACTAGACCGATAGCCAGAAAATCATTAGCTATAAATCGTGCAGTGCGATTCCATATAAATCGGTAAACTGATTCGTTAAAGTAAATAATGTTTGCAGGCCAATCGATATGCTGGGTTAAATAAATTGTCACCAAACCGCCAAGGCATAAAATGCCTATTATCCACCTAACCTTGTTGCTCATTTTTACTTATATGCATACGTACCCACACAATCCATAAAGTAAAAACCACTAAATAGAGTATGGCAGTAAAAAGATATTTATGCATGAAATACCAAAAGTTTGGTAAATAGACAGAAACAAAAAAAAGAAAACTTAATCGCAATAAGTTAGAAAGATGAATAGCTAAGGTACCCCATCCTAAAAAATAAAATATTTTCTTTTTTACAGGTCCCATTGCAAACAGAAAAGCACAAAAAATTATCCAAACATTTATTCCATTGCAACCTTCATATACCGATAAAGCGGTGAGTAATGGTGTTTGTAAGTCAGCTACATGTTTGTTCGCTACTGTAGTAACAAAAGTGTGGTAACCAAATAAATTAAGTAACCACGAAACTTGGCGCGTAACAGAAAAAGTTATTGGATCTACTCCGGGATGGTAGTGTGTAACAAATAATCCGTAACACAGGTTTCCAGCAAGATAAATTCCTAAAAATCTTAGAAGAAAAAAAACAACAGGCTTAAATTCTTTCCACATATTAGCCAATCGGTTTTGCCGGAATACCTACAACTGTTTGGTTAGGCAAAACTTGTTTTGTTACCACTGCTCCGGAACCTATCCTTGCATTTTCGCCAACCGATATACCGTTTAACACATTGGCTCCACTACCAACTAATACTGAATTGTATAGCTGTACGCTACCGGCTAAATTTGCTCCAGGCATAACGGAACAATAATCATTAATGATAACGTCATGCCCAATGGTAGAATTTAAATTAAGCAAAACAAAATCTCGAATCTTTATTTGTGTAGTGAGTACAACACCGGCAGTAACAATAGTCCCTTTTCCAAAAGTGCAGGTATCTTCGTTTAAAATTGTTGCTTTAGGGTGTATAAACGTAGGGAATGATAGCTTAGAATTACCCGATAATTTTTGAATTACATTTCTCTTTGTTAGTGGATCGCCAATAGCTAACAATAAAATTGTTGGTTCTGTACACGTACATAAAGTATCTGTTGAACCCAAACAGATTAGTCCGTGCACCAAATCGCCCTTTTTGAGTTTATCATCATAAAACCCATTTACTGAGTATTCCGGAAAAGATTTCAGCAACGCTAACATTTCCGAACCTAACCCACCAGCTCCTATTATGTAAATGGGTTTAGCCATGTTGATTATATTTTATTATCCTGCCTGGATTACCTACCACTACGGCAAAATCCGGAACATCTTTGATAACAACACTTCCTGCACCAATGGTACACCATTTTCCAACTTTAATGTTAGGGATAATGGTGGAACCAGCACCTACGAATGTTCCCTCTCCTACTTTTACATTGCCACACAACACAGAGCCAGGGGCAATGTGTACATAATCATCTATTACACAATCATGATCTATAGATGCCTTAGTATTGATGATTATATGTTTACCTATTTTACAATCTACCTGAATAGTTGCATGATGCAAAACCATACTACCTTCCCCAATTGTTGCTAAAGAACTGATTACAGAACTTGAATGCTTAATAATTCCATAAGTTGATTCTATAGTAAGAGATAATCGTTTTCTCACTTCATTATCTCCAATTGCAATAATCGAACTAAATGGAAATTTTAAGTCGTAAATGTTTTTATTTAATTCAATTCCTAAATATTGGCCGAGCTTGTTATTGTCTATAAAAGTAAAGACAGTTTTTCCATCGGATAGCAGGGCATCCGCAACAACTTTTGCATGGCCTCCTGCTCCATATAGTACATAGTTATCCATTACCAGTAAATTTTTCCATGGTGGCTGATGTTGTACTGTTTATCCCATCGGAAGTAAAGACTTTTAACACCGTTAAAAATAGGATTTTTACATCCAACAAAAAACTTTGATTTTGAACATACCAAATATCGTACTCAAATTTCTGTTGCCAACTGATAGCATTTCTACCATTTACTTGTGCCCAGCCTGTGATGCCAGGCTTTACACGGTGTCTTTTATTCTGATGTTCGTTATAAAGTGGTAAATACTCTACTAACAAAGGGCGAGGCCCGACAAAAGACATATCTCCTTTTATTACGTTAAGCAATTGTGGAATTTCATCTAACGATGTTTTGCGGATAAACTTTCCTATGGATGTTAACCTTTTATTATCCGGCAATAAATTTCCAAGATTATCTTTTGCATCGTTCATGGTTTTGAATTTTATAACATGAAAGATCTTGCCCTGTAAGCCTGGGCGAGGTTGAATGAAAAATATTTTTCCTCTGTTTGCAACAACTAAAATACAAAGAGGAATAACAATAATTGGTATTGAAAATACCAAAGCGATAATCGCAAAAATGAAATCGAAAAGTGGTTTAATGAAACGATTATACATCTTACTTCACTAAAGATTTATATTCTGCTAGCAATAATGTCCAAAAATGTGTTCGACTAAAATTCATGCGGACATAAGTAGCCGCAGCTGTTCTAAAACATTCTCTGTCAACTTCATTTTGTATCATACGCAACATAGCTACTTTTAACTCTTTACTGTCTTTAGGTTTAACTAACAGTCCACTTCTTTCATGTTCAATAATTTCATTGCATCCATTAATGTTGGTAGCAATTACTGGAACTTCCATACAAGCCGCTTGAAGCACAACATTCGGAAATCCTTCTCTATAACTTGGAAAAACAAAAGCATTAGATGCCATTAGAAAAGGTCTTACATCTTTTTGAAAACCAGATAATTTTATCTTAGGATGATTAGTGATTTTATCAAGAATATCTTGTGGCAGTGGATCTAGATCTGATTCAAAGGGTCCTACTAATAGTAAATACGCATCGTTGGCTTTAATAACTTCATCAAATGCTTGTACTAATTCAATAATTCCTTTATCCTTTACTAACCGACCAATAAACAAAAATACAAAGGCATTAGGTGGTATGTTAAAAGAAAATCTTATGTCATTCGCTTTGTCTTCGATATACTTATTAGGAGTGAAATATTCAATATCAATTCCATTGGAAGAACCTTTTCCGATTACTCTGAATTTCTGACTGTTTTGATACAAATTATTTTTAATGAATTCGAACAATTGAAAAGAGTTTGGATAAACCTTTGTCGCGAATCGATAAGTTAATTTCTCTGCGGAATTAAGCAGAAGTCTTTTCAAACCTGAATACTCCATTAAAGGTAAACCCGCCACAGTATGTAAACGATTGGGAACTCTACATAACCAAGCTGCCAACATACCTATTAAGCCCGCCTTAGGTGTATGCGAATGAACGATGTCTGGCTTGAAAGTATTTATTATTCGAATCAATTTCCATAACGCAACTAAATCGGTTAAAGGCGAAATTTGCCTTGTTAATGGTATTGATATATGTTTTACAGCTTCCTTCTCCTTTATTTCCTGTACTTCTGTGCCCTCAGCACTTACAGTTAAAACTTCCCAACCGTTCTGCTGCATAAAGCGAAATTGCCCCTGCAATAAAACTTTTAAAGAGATAGGAACTGTTGTTATTCGGAGAACTTTAGGCATTCTTAGAACTAAAATTATTGCTAATCTCCACCATGGTTAGGCTCTGCATCTGATATTTTGCTTTACAATATCTAAAATGTTTTAGAATGGCCTCTAAATCAATTAAATTTTCTTCACTAAAGTTTCCGAAATTATGCGGATGCCACCATAAATGATATACCTCACCGTTACTTGCAGCTCTTTCCATTTCTGATTTAACTCTGCTAATTTTTAAATTGTTTAAAAACAATTCTTTTCTTCTATATGGCCTCAATAATCGGCTTGCCGGTAAACAGATAGGTCTGTTAACTTCTTTCTTTAAATCTTGTAAAGAATATGTATTGTTTTTACCTATTGGGAAATAAGCATCTAATCCTCTATTCAATCTCTTTACTATCGATTCGTTTTGTGTGCTTAGTATATTCCAAAACCAATCTAACGGATTAGAGCGCACAACTTTAATACCTTCCTCGAAACAAACTTTTAAGTAAGCATCGTTAAATTGATTTCGAGGAAATACTAATGACTGAAGCTTCTGATCATATCTACTTGCGGCTTTTTGGGCAGCTTGTAAATCAGCTCTAAATTGTTCAATATTTTGTCCTTGCTCATTGCAGTAATAATGAGAAAAAGTATGAGTTCCGAGTTCTTGATGTGGTGTAGCTAGAATTTGAAGAATCAAGGAATCAGCATAATGAAAAGGATCTTTTTCTTCACTCTCTCCTATTCCTTCCGTTTCTATGTAGTGGTATGCGCTTAGTTTTTTTTCTTTGTAATCAGGTTTTAAACTAGGGAAGTTTTCTTTCAACTGATTTTTATTCGCGTGCATAAGCATACCAACAGTTGCCCAAGTTGCATGAATTTCGTACTTATTAAAGAGTGACAAAATTTTAGGAATTACCACACGAGTATTCAAGAAATATTTTTTGTAATCATTTTGATTTGTGTTAGAATCAATTTTGTTTAGCGGCCATTTCTCAAAGCCTCCCCAATGTAATTCGAAATCTAGGGATATGGTAAAAATGCCCATTATATAATGTTTACCTTCTTAAACTTACCTAATTTTGTTAATTTTCTTTTCATTGCATCTTTTCTATTTTCATCATTTAGAAAAGATAAAACAACAAAAAGAAATAAAACCATTATCTGGCTCTTTTGACGAATAGCGAGACCTAAATTTCCTGATACTTGTGCCAATGCTACAGATACAGTGATAAAACTTAACAAAGAACCTTTAACAAGGTAATCTCCATTAAAAACATAAGTCCAGCTTTTAAGTTGAAAAAGTGTATAAGTTGTTAAGAGTAAATAGAAAACATTTTCAACTGAAACAAAAAGCCCTAATGCGCCAGGTGCATCAAAAAATAATGGTCGATATAAAAAAGTAAATACTTGTAAGGGTAAGCTATATTGATTGATATCTATACCCGATGTTGCCTTACCAAGTTCGCTTGCTCTGTGGCTTAAATCTAATCCTTGTGTTAGAAATTGATCTTCATCTATACCTACTAATGTTAATACATCTTTATAAATGAAAAAGAAAGCTATAGCAGCACCTCCTAAGAAAATAATTCTCCAGGCAAAAGGTAGGCCTTTCGTGGAAAATATAAAACCTACTCCATAACATACTAACATCATTAACATGATGTGTGGCCTTACATGGTAAATAATAACCGAAGATAATATGAGTAATAACCACCGATTACGTGGGTTAACCATAGACCAAAAAAATAAAGAAATAGCTAAAAAAATAACAGACCCTTTGCCTAAGGAAGAAGACCAGAAATGCAAATTCGGCAAGAATAAAACAAGCTTGATTAAATCATAACCCCACAAACTTGGTCTAAATTGTAGAACTTGTTTAAAGGAAAGAAAGAAAAAAAGAAAACCACAATAACCTATAAAACTAAACAAAGCCATTGTAGCTTCATAAGTAAAAGAAAAGTAATGAATAAATGGATAAGCCAAAAACTTAATAAACGTTGTACTGGTACCATACAATTCCAACCAAGTTGGCGCAGCTAAAGACGTAGCGTAATATGCTTTAGAATCAGATGGGTTGAAGGTTACGTATATAAAATATATTGCTGAAAGAAGTAAATGATACCAAAATAACTGCTTCGCAATTTTATTATTATCCGTTCCAGGCAAAAAAAAATAATCTGCCAATGCGTAAGACACAAAGGTTGTTAATAACAAGATTATTATACCGTAAAACATTAGAATAATTCAAGGTCGCCAATCGAAGGTGACCAGTGTTTAAAATCAAAATCATTTATAACAAAACCTTCACATACTTGTCTTAGTGTAACGCGTGGGCCAATAGGTAAGGAAATGCCTTTCTTAAAATTATGAGTAGATCCAGAAATCGTTATGAAGTTTACTTTCTTTAAAGAAGCAATTATTTTTATTTTATTCCATATAGATTCAGATACCTGATACCGACTAGATAAATATTCTACAATTCTTAATTCCTTTATTTTACCAATTTTTAATCTATAAATAACATATTCATTTTCTTCCCCTTTCAAAACAAAGTATTTAGCAACTGGCACTTCTTTGTAACGCCACAACAAAAAACTTACATCTTTAGGCGTTGAAATTGTTTTATTTAATTCAGTCGAAAGTTGATATTGGCTTATAAAATCATTCCAAGATAATTCATTTACATTATATTTTTTATACCACCACCTTTCGAAAGGTGTAAGATAACGTACTCGAATTCTAAACTTACCTGCTTTAATCCAACCCATTTTTAAATAACCAGGCATTGAGTTTTTATTAGGAGTATTAAAAACAAATTGTACGCCTCTTTGCTTACAATCATTTAGTAGCTGTAATGTAAGTTTTTTAAAAATACCTTTCCCTTGATGCTTTGGATGAGTGGCAGTGTCAACTGCTCGTGCAGCTTTAAAAACTTTTCCATTGTGAAACCAATGCCAAATCAGAAAGGCCCGTACTCCAATTAGTTCGTTGTTTTCCTCTGCTAATAAAACCGGAGATTCTCCAAAAGGATTTTCCACATGTTTCCAATGCCAAAATGCTTCAGACTTAGGCATAAGAGATTCACCTAAACTTAGCTTAAGAAGATCAACAATAGCAACTAAGTCATTCTTATTAGCATTTCTTACTACCATAAATATGTTGAATGTATTTTATGTTCTGAAAAAAAAAGTAAGACTTACTTGATCAAATAAACTGAGGTGTAAAGACTTTCTAAGTGACTCACCATTCTCTCTAGACTAAAGAATTCTTGTACTCTCTTTCTTGCTCCAATAGCTAGTTGTTCGCGGAGTTGCTTATTGCTAATCAATTCTTTCAAATCATCCTCTAGTAATTTCCAATCTTCAACATCTCGCAATAATCCGTTTTTTCCTTGCTCAATCACTTCTTTAATGCCTCCAGCGTTTGTGCTTACAATTGCACATTCCATACTCATCGCTTCAAGCATGGCTATAGGTAAGCCTTCAAAAATAGATGTCATCATATAGATATCCGTTGCAGACAACCACGGTTTAACATTTTCTTGTAAACCGGGAAAAATAATGTTTGGATGGCTCCCTAAATCCTGATAAGTCTTCATGATTTCAGGTTTGAGTATGCCATCACCAATCATGATAAAGTAAATGTTTTTTTCCCTCTCGAGTATCGTATTTGCTATTTGCAACCATTCTAATAATCTTTTCTGAAAACGAAAAACCGCAATAGTTGAAATAATGATTGCCTCTTGTGGGATATTTAATTGCTGCCGAAGCTCACTACCTAGTTCCTTATTTCTAATAAAGGATTGAGTGTTAACACCATTGAGAATAACCTTAACAGGATATTTTATTCCAATGTTTTGCTCAATAGAAATCTTTACATCCTCCGAAACTGCAACTACCTTACTTTGCCATCCGAAAGTAAACTTATTTAGCCATTTTGTTATACCATGATAGCGTTCTTGTTTATTATGCTCTGTATAGATAAGTGGAACTTTTGCCAATTTGCACGCTAAACGAGACACAAAACCTGCCCAAGGTAAATGAGCGTGAACACAATAAATATTGTTTTGTTTAATGAATTTAAAAAGTTGATAAAATGATAAAAGTAAAGTGACATTATTTGTTTTATTAAAGCAATATACTTTAGCACCTGCCTTTTCTAAATCCTTAACTAATTGATTTTTCCATGGGAGAAAGTAGATAACATAAAACTCATATTGTTTACTATGCAGTTTAATAGTTTCAGGCAAAAGCATTTCTGCACCGCCTCTGCCAAGTGATTTTATTACGTGAAGGATTTTCAATGAATTTTACTTACGATAGCAATAAATTTCAGTACAAGTATCCAAACTTTGCCCATCAAGGGGAATTAATTTAAAGTTCTCCTGTTTTAATAAATCAATTAACTCATTGTGTACTTCTATACCGTGTGTTGACAAGAATAAATGAACATCCCTTTCTTTAAATAAGTTTAATAATTTAGGTAATAGAAATCGCTCTTCTCCCTCAATATCCATTTTAATCACGTCTGGGAAATCGATTTCTTTATTTTCTAGCATACTAGCCAAATCAAGAACGTTTACTTTAAATGTGCCATTTTTATCTAGTTTTGCTGCAACCGGACTATTAATGTTCATTGTAAAAAATCCTTTCTTATGACCAACAGCCGAATCATATACTGATACGTTATTTATGCTATTCAATTGTAAGTGCTTGTTTAAAAACGTAAGATTTCTTGGTAATGGCTCAAAAGAATAAACACGCCCAGAATTCCCTACTAATTTTGACGCTAAAAGTGTATAATAACCAACATGTGCACCCAGATCAAGAAAAACATCGCCTTCATTTATTACATTAACTAGATAAGACTTCATCTTTCTTTCGTAAAAGCCGAGCCAATAACTTGCATTACTGGATTTCGTAATCCATTTATATCCCTTTAACGAACCCCAATAAAAAGAAACAACTTCAGGAATTGGTAATGCTCTTAATGGAAGCCGGATAAGCTTTTGAAAATAATTTAATTTAGCCATTATAAATTTGTTTTGCTTTCTGTAACAGAAAAATAATTTTGTTTGCTCTAAGAATAAAATAATTTAAGATCCTATATCTTATCGAAACTGTTGAACCGATATTGTTTAACTTAATCTTTAATATATCTATTGAGCCCTGATCTTTTAACTTAATAGCTCTGTAAAACATTTTTAGATAAAATAAATATACAGTATTAGGGTATAATAGATTAAAATGTTTATTTATAAATAAATCGCTTGCATTTAAATTTAACTTATTACTCATTCTTGTAGCCTGCGTATGATGCACAATTACAACACTTGATGAGCAACTGTAAGCAAGTTTAAACTGACCGGCAAATCTTATTGCTAAATCCCAATCCTGATGCTTACGTAGATCAGCATCAAAAAAGCATTGAAGTAGCGATTGCCTTTTCATTAAAAATGTAGAGGTTCGGCAATCCACACGTTTTAAACCAAGGAGACTATTCGCTAAGTATTTTTGATCAAGTATCGTTTTATCTATTTCAAAATTTATAGGCTTTAATTGTTTGTTGCTTTCGTTTAACAATTTAAAGTTTGTAAAAACCCCATCTATTTGATTTTCTAATAAAAAATCAATACTCACTTGCAAATGATTTGGTTCCCATCTATCATCACTATCCAGAAATGCAATAAACTCTGCGTTAGACTCATTAATTCCTACGTTACGCGCTTTAGCTCCGCCACCATTTTCGTTTAGCAATACAAACTTTAGTTTATCTGCATGTTTCTGAATTATCTGCCTCGTTTTGTCAGTTGAATTATCATCTACAATAATTATGTCAAAATTTTTATAGGTTTGACTAAACACCGAGTAGAGGGTAGTTTCTATTGTATCTTCCCGATTATACGTTGGAATAACTACACTAACTCTTGGTAAAGAAAGCATTGTAAAAATTTCTAATAGTTGTTTTAAAATAAAAAATCAAGAATAGTGCTACTATAATAGAGATCGATATTTTAATGATAGGGTTATTAGGCAGTAGATAAACCAAAAACAGAGTTATAAACAAACACAACAACATCCATTCAATTGCTCGTATCTTCACTTTACAAATCATTTTAAAATCATCCATAAACATACCAGAAATTGCAAAAAAGAAGTTAGTAAGGAATGTGCTTATTGCTGTAACTACAACACCAAATACCGGAACAAAAACTATATTAAGTAACAAATTTACAGCGAAAGCGAAAAAAGAGCGTTTCCAAAGTGACTTCGTTTTTTCGTAAAAAAAAAACTGCTGATTGATGGCCATGTAAATTGGTACATAGTTTATAGACATAACTAACCAAATTGCCATATCAGAAATAGACACCTCGTATTGTTTACTAAAAAAAATTGAGACAATTTCATTCAACCATACACTTAAAAAAATTGTTAAGAATAGAAATATTACTTGATATCTTCTAATTGCCTTTAAATAAGAGATAAAATCATGATCGCGAAGATAGGTAGTCAATTGAGGACCAACGCTAAGTTTAAAGGAGTTTGATATCATCTGAGCTACATTTGAAAACATGGCTGCGATTCCATACTTACCAATATCAGTTGTTGACTGTCCTAAAAATTTAAGTTGCAATCTATCAGAAGTAGACATGAGATAAGTTCCGTAATAATGAGGTAGTATAGGCAACGAAACTCTTAATATTCTCATAATACTTTTCCACCTGATAAAGAAATAAGGCACTATTCCTTCTTTAAAAATTAAAACATATATCATAAATAAAAAAGAAATAAAACTGGCTAGTAGAGCCGCCCAAAACCAACCCATAAAACCAAGTTTTAGTTCTACAATACAATAATAAGTTGTTAAAATATTTACTAAACCAAACAATATTGAACGATAAAGAAAATTCTCAGATTTTTGCATTGCGTTATAAAGCCGCAGATAAATACCTTCAGTTACAGAGAAAAAAATAATGGGTATTGACGTTAATATTGCTAGTAAAAAAGCATACTCTTCGCTCTTAAAAACTAAAAATAAAATTAAGAAAAATACAACTCCTAAAATCAAAGATGCTAACGTTAAAAAACCATAAACGTGGTTCCAGAAAGGTTTGAATAGTTTAGGATGTTTAAAATAAACATTAGAAATAATCAAATCCATGCCTAACATTTTCAGATAACTAAATGCCTGAATAATGGATAAGGCAAGTACATAGTTACCAAAATCGCTCGTTGTTAAATATGAAGATATAAATGGTAGTAATAAAAAATTACCGAATTTAGGTAAGTAATTACTAATTGAATAAACAACGAAATTTCTAAATACCCTTACTCGCACCCAACAACATTTTTTAAAATTTGTATTCTTTCGTTTTCATTTAACCTTAAACTTTCCTGCTTAATTGAAATAATTTCATTTACTACTTCCTCAATGTTTTCTTCCTTCGTATACAATTTTACTTTTACATTTTTTATATGCTCAAACCTTTTATATCCAATTTCATCAAAAACAAATGAACCGATACCATAATCAGCAGCTTCAAGCACAACACTCGAGCTAATTGTAGCATGCATAACTGACCTTGATAATAGTTGAGGTAATGGACAATGAGAAGCTTCTACTAAATCCATATCTACTGGAATTTCATTTTCTAAAATTAGTTCTTCTAACTCTTTTGCATCTTCTACCATTCTAGGATGCAACCGCACAATAATCTTATGTGTTTTGCTAACTAATTTTAAAAAAGATAAAACAACTGAAGGCAATGGATCTTGATACGGTTGAGCCGTAAATAAAATTGCATCTGCTTTTTTTGTTGAAGCCTGACTTACAAATTTATTGTAGTACATTAACCATGGGTTACCAACTACAATTGCTTTGTGATTTTCTCCACCCCACTTATTTATATTATTGGCACTATCTTCATCCCAACATAAAAAATAATCAGGCAGAGTTGCATATCCATTTGAGGGAATATTTTTAAAGATTGAATAAGCGAAATGCTCTGAGCCTTGAATGCCATGCTGCAAATCGTAATATGGTATCTTTAATTTTTTTGCGGCAATCAATAGAGCCATACTATATTCTTCGTAGTAACAGACGGCAAAAATTTTTTCAGGTAAAGTAATTCTTAAGTAACGCTCAAAAACTTTACTTAACATGTAAATTCTTGAAGCTGTTGTCCTAAATAAATGTATGGAATCATTATCTATTTTTATTCCATTGCTATTTAGCTTATCTATTAATGAAAACAACAAGTGTTCATTTTCAAATTTTTTACTTTTAACAAATACTGATGCATAAACTCCTACAAGCCAAAATAAGCCTTGTAATTTTTCGACTTTTCCTTGTGTAAAAAAAGGTTTCCTGTATTTTAAATCAACCGTACCCTCAATTACTTTATAATCTTTATGATTCAGATTAGTTAACGAAATAAGTGAATCTACAAATCGTTCAAACCAATAATCATTCAATTTAGCTCTGTATGTTGATTTTGTTATAAAAAGTATTCTTACTTTCTTGATTGCAAGTGGAAAAATATATATTTTAAAAAGTTCGAAACAGCCGTAAAAGATAAATGTGAGTTTTGAACTATAACCAACTTTACCTTTCGAAGAAACATTAGTGTTAATAAATTTTGAGAAAAATTTTAACCTTAATGCTGGCCAAAATGGTATCTCAAAAAATCTAAGTTCTGAAAGATTTGCATCCTGCTCAATTATCTCAAATAACTTATGATTTGAAAGCTTATGTTTATTTTCTAACACGCTGTTATTTAAAAGGGTCTAGTTGTTTTATATGAGAAGGTATAGAACTGTTGAACCAGTAATAATTAGTTAATGCATATCGAACACCTCCCTCAATTGGTTTACCTCTATGTATACCTCTTGTATCTACTAACAGTAACATACCTGCTGCACCTGTAAACTCTTTTAGTATTAAAGGATCTTGCTTTATAATCTCATCGATTTCGCTATTAGTAAATCTGTATTGGTTATACTTAAATCCGTAATCCTTCTGATATTTCAAGATACTTCCAAATTGATGGGAGCCTTTCAAATATTGAAATGGTCCAGTAGAACTTTCTACATTATTGAGATAAAGAATTGCCTTTGTCTGTTTCCTTTTAACATAATCTCTATGCCAGCCACCACCAGAACCTTGATTATTTTCTTTATATGTTACTTTATTGGCCAAAGTAAAACCATTATACTTATCTGTTTTTTCATACGAGGATAGAATCTTGGAAATCAATTCGTGGTTAAAAAAAGAATTGATGTGTTTATTTGCTTTATCTGAAAAATAAATTCTGTTGTCAGAATCTAATGCATCACGCCATATTTCATTGTTCGTTTGTGTTACTTCGTTAATCCAGGCTATAATTTCATTACACTCCAATTCATTAAGAAAATTAGGCATTACACTAAATCCTTGCTCGTTAAGTTCATTAACTGCCTGAGATAAATCTTTATTAAGGTTAGAAGAATATCTTCTTTTTAAAATATCTACTATTTTATTTTTACTTTCCTGAAGTAGTGTCTTTGTTAATTCAATTGTTTGCATAATAAAAATATTTCTTTCGAGTTTAATTTTTTTAGTATTTGATAAAGTTTTGGAATCACCTAGAAAGATATTGCAAAGTCATTCTCTCACCTTTTTCAATGTCTTTATTGGCGTATGCCCCAACTACCTCATTTAAATGTTTGGGATGCAATCCAAAACCTGGTCTAATAGATTTTACATTTTCGGGTGTAAATTTCTCTCCCTTTTTAATATCCTTCACAGCATACAACGATCTGGCAAATTCTTTTCCTTTGGCCTGCTTATCCGTTAATGAATAATCGATTTTACCAATTGCCTTTTCTGCTTCTCTTACAATTTTTACCATGTTGGCAAATTCTTGTTCATTCATGCTGAAGGAAGCGTCCGGGCCTCCAATAGAACGATCTAGTATAAAATGTTTTTCTATAATCTTAGCTCCGAAACAAGTAGCCACTACCGGTACAGTGCTACCCATTGTGTGGTCTGATAAGCCCGTTATAACTCCATAACGCTCAGCCATATCTTTAACCATGATCATATTCGCTTCTTCGATGGGTGCAGGGTAACTCGAAGTACATTTTAACAATGCAACATCCTTATTGTTCATTCTGTAACAAGCATCCAGAGCCAATTCAATATCTTCTTCAGTTGCTATGCCTGTTGAAATAATTACAGGCTTACCTTTTGAGGCCACATACTCTATTAAAGGAATATCGGTTATTTCGAATGATGCAATTTTGTATGCAGGCACATTTAATGTTTCAAGAAAATCAACAGATGTTCTATCAAATGGAGAAGAAAAACAGATTAAGCCTTCATCGGCAGCGGTTTTAAATAAAGTTTCGTGCCATTCCCAAGGTGTGTAAGCCTCTTGATACAATTCATAAAGATTCTTACCGTCCCAAATTGTTCCTTTAATTAAAAAATCCTCTTTTTTTGAATTAATTGTAATTGTATCTGCAGTATAGGTTTGCAGTTTTATGCAATCTGCACCAGCTCTTTTTGCTGCTTTAATTGTTTCAATGGCTGTTTCGATACTACCATTATGATTGGCAGATAGTTCTGCAATTATAAATATTCTTGAATTTACATTTATTTCAAAGTTTCCAATTCTCATACTATTCTTTTTTTGCTAAACAAAATCGAATCCTCTTCTTCTTTGATTTTTATAAAACCTAACCTATTAAATACTTTTATTGAAGCTACATTTGAAGTCAATACTAAACCACGCACTTCATTTATCTTGTGATTCTCCAAAAACAAATTAACTCCCGTATTCAATATTTGTAACCCAATTCCTTTACCATGCCATTCTGGTTTCAGTAAATAACTGATTTGTGCATATTCTTTGTTTATTACATCAAATCTGATAGAACCTATTTTTTCTTCTTTTATAGAAGCAATTAAATAAAAGCAGTTTTTATCATTAATCTTATTTTTAAACCAATTGGTATGTTCTTCTAGTGTGACATTATTCTTACTCAGAGAAAACATCCTTATTGTTTCATTGTTAACCCAAGAAAATGTATCTAATAAGTCTCCGTCATTAGCTTCTCTAAGATTGATACCTAAGTTCAGCTTTGAATGAATTATGACGCTAATGTAATTTTTATCGAATAAACAATGCTCTTTTAGCTCAGCTTCTTTTTTAAATGCGCTATTCTCAAGTGCAGTATATAGATTAGGCCTTAGATTAAATGCAAACGTATAAATTTTATGCAAACTCAATTCAACAAACGCAAACTTTTCTATTAACTGAAGATATATTGACCAATGTTTATGGAATCCTTCCTTTTCAAGTGTTGTATCTATGATAAAGGATATTTCAGCATTTTTATCCACCCAATTGATATGTACTAAGCCACCATATCCAATACATTCACCATTTTCTAAATATGAAAACAAGATTTGATTGGGTTTATCTTGCTCAAATAACTTTGCAACTACTTCATTAAAGTATTGATCTTGTTCTTTTTCAGTTAGTGGTTTATTCTGGCGCAGGTGATAGATTTGTTCATTTCGCCATTGCATTATTTTATATCTGTCTTCAAACCGAATAGGAACAAGAGCGTATTCTCCAAAAGAAAAACTCTGATTTTTTAGAACACGATAACTATTCATTCGAATAAATTCTTTAACTACTTAACTTTTCAGATAAATAAAAAGCTGATTTATTATACTCTAATTGTCTGAGAATAGAAATAGCATTTTGAATTTCATCTTTCTCTTCACTACACGAATTCTTTTGAATCAACTGTTTGTTTATTTCATTTAACCAAGGATATGAACTTAGAGTATAGTTAACCAAATTCATTCCAGATAAATTAGTAATTAAACTTAGCTTTCTATAAGTACTAATTAAAAGTATATCCTCAACTGTATCAACAGTTAATCTTATTTTACTGGTATAATCAAATTCAGTTTTAAAATACCCTTTTTTAAAACAGTTTTCTCTTTTTAATGCTGGTGTTACGTGTTCTTTATCAAAATCTGAATCTGCGTGTTTAACAGACTCTAACAATGCTACTCCTTTAAATACTTCAAAATTCATTCCTAGCGGAAGTCCCATTGAAGTAGAATAATCGTTTGATTCTTTAATGTGCCACTTAAGAAATTCTAAAAGAATTTTGATATCTATAATCGGATTATCCGCTGTAAACCTAAATATATGTTCGAAATTAAATTCATTCTGAAGTGCTACGAATCTACTTAAAACATTATGCTCACTGCCTCGGTAACATTTTATGTTTCGCTTTTCGCAATACTCTTGTATAACATCATTTTCTTTATCTGAAGAACTCGCCACAATTATCTGTTCTTCTTTAAAAACATCTGCAAGATTATCCAGGATAAGGCCAAGTAAGGGTTTTCCATCAGGAAAGGGAATTGGCAATAACACTTTACCTGGAAGTCTTGTTGAACTCATTCTTGCTTGAATGATGCAACCTATCTTTTTATTATCTAACTGTCCAACCTCCATCTACTATAATATTTTGTCCTGTTATAAAATTAGAAGCATCGGAAGCCAGAAGAATAAAAACACCAACTAAATCTTCAGGCTTACCGATTCTACCTAATAATGTTTTACCAGAAAGTTGCTTAATAAATTCCTTATCTTTTTGAACTTTGTAAGAAGGGAAAGGGCCTGGCGTAACAGCATTTACCTGAACTCCAAACTGCCCTAAATAAGATGCATAATATTTTGTTAGCTGAATAATCCCGGCTTTTGCTGCCCCATAATGGGGTGGATTAAGATACTGTGGTGAGTTTTGATATACGTCAAAGTCTGGAGCTACTAATCCGTACATAGAAGAAACATTGATAATCTTACCTGAACTTTGTGATTTGAAATAAGGTATAATTTCACGTATACACTTGAATGTACTTGATAGTGTACCCTCGATACCAAATAAAAAATCTTTATCACTCATTTCTTCCGGTGACTGCCCACGTGAATAAAATCCATTATTTATAAGCACATCTATTTTGCCTTCTATTCTAACAACTTCAGAAAAAGCACTTGAAATTGACAGAGTTGATGAAAGATCTAAGTTTAAATACTTAACAATGGTATCTGTACCAAAAGCTTTTTCAAATGCTCGTAATTCTCTTCCTAACGAATAAACTGTAGCATTGTGTAGCGATAATGATTTAGCAATGGCATTTCCCAAATGACCAGTGCCTCCAGTGATTACTATGACTTTATTTCTTAAATCGAACGTATTCATCTTCTCTTTACTTTGGCCAATTGGAAGGAACTAAAATTTTCTCATCTATCATGCCTGGCGCTTTACTTTTTAAATGATTGTAATCATTGCATGCATTTTTTAAATTTTGCAATAACTGCTTTGAAGTTTCTACGCCCATTATAACAAAATCTATGTTTGGGTTTGCTAAAACAAAATCTAATAACTCTTCCTTATAATTAGGTGTTGTACGCTGAAGCTCAATTAAGATATCTTTAACAGGATTAAAAAAAGAATGAAGATTTGAAACATCTGAAAAAAATAATCCTTGCAAAAAAACTGATCGTGCATGAATTTCAACCCCATTTTGCTTGAGATATTCAAAATGTTTTTCAAAACGTCTATCTAGAAAATTATATGGTAATTGTATAATGTCTGGAATGATGTTACTATCAAGTAATTTTTGTAGCTCAAATGTACTATTCAAAGAATATCCAATTTTTTTTATTGTTCCACTAGATTTTTGATCCTGAAGAAATTTCCATGTCCAGTTATTTGTTAATAAATCAAGTGGTCTATGTGCCAAATAGCCGTAAAGCTGAGAGATATTTAAATTTTTTAATGAGTCAACCAATTGATTTTTCAATTGTTCACTTGTATCAGTTGGCATAAACTTGGATACAATTTTAAAACCTGCAATTCCGATTTCACCTAAAACTTTTTCGGCATCTCCATAGGCTGAAGCAGTGTCTAAAATTGAAATTCCATTATCGAGGCAAGTTTCGATAATTTTTTTTACCTCGTTGGCAGGTGTTTTTCCGGACACATTAGATATACCGTAATCGATACCGAATTGAACTGTACCTAATCCTATTTTTCCGATTTTACTCAAAATAGTCTGCGATTGTTTTAATCACATAGTTTAAATCCGATTCTGATAATGAAGGATACATTGGTAAACTTAAACAATGTTGATAATACTTTTCAGCATGTGACTGGCTTCCTTCCTTGTTGCCTAAACTTCTGTAATAAGGCATGAGGTGCACGGGTATGTAATGTATTTGTGCAAATATATTTTTGCTTCTCAAATGTTGGTAGAGGCCTAATCTGTTTTCTACTTGAATAACATATAAATGATAGGCATGTCCTTCTATATTGCCTGACTGTCCTTTAACAAAAGATTTATTGCTAAAGGCATCCTGATATTTTTTTGCTATGGCTCGTCTTCTCTCAATGCCAGCATCTGCTCTTTTTAATTGACTTAAACCTAAGGCAGCTTGAAAATCAGTTAGCCTGTAATTAAAACCTAGTTCTTGCATTTCCATGTACCACATGGGGTAACTGGTTGCTGGTTGCTGATGAGTCGCTTCTTTAGCGTTACCTATAGCAAAATCTAATGTGTTCGTAAATGATGAAGTTTCGCGTGTGATACCATGCGTTCTAAGTGTTAATAGTTTTCTGTATAATTTTTCATCATTAGTAGTAATCATCCCACCTTCTCCGCAAGCAATGTGTTTTACCGGATGAAAGGAGAAAATAGCTAAGTCAGCGAAATTTCCATTACCACAATTTTGTTGTTGCCCTTTGCTATCTATAAAGTATCCACCAGGAGCATGGCAAGCATCTTCAATAATCCATAAACCATATTCATCTGCTACTTGTCGAAACTCCTCTAAGTTTACCGCTCTACCGGCAAAATCAACTGGTATTAAACCCTGGTATGTTCCTTTAGGAGCATCTTCCAAAAGCTTTCTAACTTTATTGATGTCGATCAGATAAGTTTCAGGATTGATGTCGGCAAAGACTACTTCGCCTCCACAATAACGCACACAATTAGCAGAAGCTGCAAACGTAATAGGAGTTGTAATTACTTTTTGTCCGGGTTTAACGGATAGCGCTAAGGTACATAAATGTAGAGCTGCTGTTCCGTTTGCAACAGCTACTGCATAACGTACACCTATATATTTAGCGAATGCCTCTTCAAATTCTTTAATTTTAGGCCCTTGCGTTAAAAATTCTGATTGTAAGGTTTCAACAACCGCCTGAATATCTTCTGGCGTAATGTGTTGTTTTCCGTAAGGTATTGGATTCATCAGTTTGGAATAAAATCTGGTTCTACGTGCTCTTTAATTAACTTTCGTAAACTCTCTACAGTTTCCCATGATGTGTTTTCGCCCGAATTATACTTAAAGCCTTCTTTTACTTTAACTGCATTAAAATGTTTGATGAAATCCAGCAGATTCCATTTTGGAACAGCAGGTAAAATAGTGTAATATTTTCCCAGATCGTATGTATAAAATGAATCTGATTCGGATATCATTTCTTCATGAATTTTTTCTCCGGGCCTGATGCCTACAATCGTTTTTTTTGCATTTGGTGCAATGGCTTCAGCTACATCTAGTATTTTATAGGACGGAATTTTCGGCACAAATATTTCTCCGCCCCAGGCATGTTCAAGCGCATGCAATACCATTTCTACTCCTCCTTGTAACGAAATGTTAAAGCGTGTCATGGCCGGATCTGTAATAGGTAATACACCATCTTTTTTCTTGTTTAGAAAAAATGGAATTACAGAACCATTAGAACCCATTACGTTGCCATAGCGAACAACAGAAAACCGAATAGGATTCCATCCGGTAATGTTGTTAGCAGCAATAAATAATTTATCTGAAGCTAGTTTTGTTGCGCCATACAAATTGATTGGTGCGCATGCTTTATCGGTAGATAAGGCAACTACTCGTTCAACTTTAGTTTCCAGAGCAGCGTGAATTACGTTCTGCGCTCCGTAAACATTAGTCTTCACACATTCATCAGGATTATACTCTGCTAAGTGTACATGCTTCATGGCAGCAGCGTGTATCACATAATCCACATCTTTAAAGGCTCTTAACAAACGTTCTTTATCTCTTACATCGCCAATAAAAAATCTAATCTGAGGAAATTTATCAGATGGAAATTCAAAAGACATCTGAAATTGCTTTTGTTCATCTCTTGAAAAAATGATGAGTTTCTTACTGTCGGGGTACTTATTTAGAATTGCTTTGGTTAACGCTCTTCCTAGTGAACCAGTGCCTCCTGTTATTAATATTGATTTGCCACGTAGCATGACTAAATTATTTAATTATAATATGAACTTTCATTGTTCTTGTAGATGCCGTAACCGTAGCCGTACCCATAGCCGTACCCATAACTTCCATAGCCATATCCTAAGCCGGATTTTCGTAAATCATTAAATACAATGCTTATGTTTTGTAGCTTACCTCGTTGGTGATATTCTTCTAGCGATTGCAGCACGGGCATTGGTGTAAAGCCTTGGCGCACAACAAACAGTATATGATTAGCTAAGTCGGCTAACACAAAAGCATCTGTAACTAACCCCATAGGTGGTGTATCTAATACGATGAAATCATAACGTTGGCGTAAATGCTCTACTAATTCTTTCATTTGTGATTTAAGTAACAACTCGCTTGGGTTCGGAGGTGTAGCACCACCTGCAATCATATCTAAATTTTCAATTTCAGATGTTTGAATAACCTGATCTAAGGTAGCCAGATTGGAAAGATACTGGCTTAGTCCTAAATCATTTTTTAAACCCAGATCGTCATACAACTTAGGCTTGCGCAAATCGGCACCAATTAATAACGTTTTCTTTCCGGCTAAAGCAAATACACTTGCCAAATTTAAACTCGTAAATGATTTTCCTTCTCCCGGTAAAGAAGAGGTAACCATAAACACCTGGTTGCTTTTGTTTTCAGTAAAGTAATTTAAATTCGAGCGTAGTGCACGAAAAGACTCTGCCATAGAAGAACGTGGCTTATTGATTACCACCAATGTTTCAACTTCTCTGTTATGGCCAATACCACCAACTACGGGAACGGTTGTCATAAACTCAATATCCTCTCGCGATTGAACTTTATCATTTAAAATTTCAATTACTATAAAAATGAAAATTGGAATAAGAAAGCCGAGTAAGGTGCCAACTAAATAGTTTTGTGAAGTTTTAGGAGTAATTGCGCCTCCTACTGTAGGTGGATTTACTACAACTATATCAGATGTTGTGGAAGCTTCTGATAATCCTGCCTCCGCACGCTTTTGTAATAAAAACATGTAAAGATTTTCTCTTAAAGTAAAATTACGCTGAATGTTGGCGAGCTTTCTTTCAGTATTAGGTATTGTTCTTAATTGATTTTCGATTATTGCAATCTGGTTTCTTACAAACTGCTGATTTATTTCTTGCGTAGCTTTTGCATTTGAAATAGCTTTCGCAATATCCTGCTTGAGGATAGCTATTTTTTGTAATTTACTTTGGAGTGCTGGATTTTCAGATGTTTTATCAACCCCCCTTTGCGAATTATTCTGGTATAAATTAACTGCTGCTTGCTCAGCTAATAGTTCTGTTATCAATCCAGCCAAGACTTGATCTTGTATACCAACACTTTGAGGAGTGAAAACATCATTTAACCGTTCTTGCTTTAAAAGTGTTAGAACATAGTTATTGTAGTTCTCTGCTAGTCTGTATTGAAAGTTCTGTTCTTCTAATGAAAGCATTTTTTGATAAAGTCTGTCAGTTTCTGCCTTTAAGTTTACCGTTACATTTTGCTTTTTAAAATTAACCACTTCGTCTTCGTAACGTTGTAGAGAGTCTCCAATTACTTGTAATTGTCTGTCTAAAAAAGCTATTGCCATTTTAGATTCACGGGTTTTCTTTTGTACATCATACAATTGATATCGTTCAATGAATTTGCTTAGAAAATCTATTTCTTTTCTTTGCACGGCTCCTTGAATTTCTAAATCTAACACTGACGATTGCAGCTCTGCCCATGTTAGCTTTAATCTTGATGAGTATTGGTGCGCAACTACTTCCGAATCGCGAATTACAACCAGGTAAGGAATTCCTGCATGCTCTCCTACGTTGCCTTTTTTGTGTGCATAAAATTTAAAGCCGTTTACTTGTATACTATCATTAAAATGAAGATTTCGTAGTTGTTGTGCTTCTTTGGTATCGTTATCTAATCCTTCGTAGTATATTTGAAAAGTTTGTTCATCCAGAATTTTTATAAAGAATGGCCTACCGGATTGTTTATAATTTTTTGCCAACCGAATTTGTAACGGAAACTCAGGATTATAATACTCTGTTGTTTTAATATCACCTTCCTTATACATAGAAATTTCCAGATGAAGAGATTCTACCACTTCTTGTAAAAGCGGATAGGACTTCATAATGTATACTTCATTAAGATGGTTACGGTATGGATTAACAAGCTCGTTGTTATATAAAAACTTTGCGCCTAAATTTTCTTCATTTTCTTTTATTATTATCGATGCTTTGATAGGATAAATACGGGTGGTGTACCTGTTTACCACATACGCAATTGCTAACCCGGCCAATACACTGGCCACTAATAAATACCAGAAACGGAGAGACCGAGCTACTACTCGTTTTACATTTACAAGAGGTGGTTTTGTATGTACAACTTCCTGTGTGTTGTATAGTGTATCGTTGGTTGTCACGTTAGTTGTTGTTGCTTAAAGAAATAATGAGAGCGGCAAAAGAAAGTGTGGTTGATAGTATGCCCAGATTTTGAACAAAATACTTCCTGAATGGTCTTTGCTTGAGAGGAGGAATAATGATCACATCGTTTTGCTGTATGTAAAAGTATGGCGACTGAATAAATTTTTCTTCCAGAATATTGACGTAGATGATTTCTGAAACGTCTCCTCTTTGTCGTACTAATTTAATATTACTTCTATCGGCCAAATCCGTTAATCCTCCTGCCATTCCTATCGCTTCCATCATGGTTAACCTTGGGTTGCTGGCTACCAATACGCGCTCTCCTACGTTTACTTCGCCCATTATGGTAAATCTGAAATTTAACATACGCACGCGCACAACAACATCGGGTACATATTGTGCTGCTACTTTTCCTATTTCTCTTTCAGCTTCGAATATGGTTAAGCCTGCCACCTTGATTTTACCTAAAACAGGGTAGGCCACAAAACCTTCGGGGTTAACAAATATTCCACTTAAGGCAAGCATATTGCCCTGGCCACCACCACCCAAAGCTTGCGGAGCCAGCTTATCCAAAAAATCAAATGCGTTGTTATCTTCGCTTAAGGTTTCGAACTGTATATTCAACATATCTAAAGGTTGAATTTTATACTCGTTTATAACCATATCGTAGGTACGAAGTATAGTATCCTTTTTAGGAATGTTTTTGTTTACATCTCCTTTCTGTAAGTTGAGAATTTTTCTATTTGGTACGCACGATGCCAACAGCAACAACATCAGTACAGGTATCAGTATATTTTTTGATTGGCTCATGGCATGTTAATGTAGTAAATTATCATTATTTATTTTGGAAAGCAATTTTTGTTAACTGAAGAAGACTTTAGACATAAGACGTAAGAAATAAGATTGAAAATCTTTAATATAAATTGAACTGTATCGCTCTATCATTTTATATCTCTCAATTTTGTATCAAATAATAAGGTTTATTTAAAGCTCCGCCTCCTCAGTCACAGTGAGTAGGTGCCATTTCATTTACTTTACAACTTACTTTACAGTACGTTTATTCTTTCCAGAGTAGCATATAGTGCCCGTTATGTTGCAAGCTTTGCTCTTTTTCAGACTCACAAATAACTTTCGCTTTTATGTTTCTCTTTACTATTGTTTTTGCTTTGCTTATCAGCTTTTGCAAATATTCTTTATCTATTTCTCCTACAATTAATAACTCAATTGTTCCGCTATCCAGTCCTTTTGCATAATCTCCTACTAAATAGGCTTCTTGTACTTTGCCTAGTTTATGTACTATCTGTTCTACAATTTTATCTAAACCCAAATATTTATGAACTATGCTGCTGATCTCGTTATATAGTGGATGCGTGGTGTTAGCTTTGTACTCTACTGTTCTGCCGTTTTCGGCATAGGTTAATAATCCGGCTTTACTTAAATTGTTTAACTCTAATCGGATGGCATTTGTAGATTCGCCAAACTCATCGGCTAACCCTCGCAAATAGGCTGACGACTTACTGTTTGTAAAGAATTTTAACAGCAAGCGCAACCTGGTTTTAGACGTAATGAGGGTATCTAGCACAACCCAAATATAAAGGGAAAAAAGATTGAGTAATAAAATTACTCAATCAAATTATAATAGATTGATGGTCAATGTTTTGATAAGGCCAGAGAATTTATTGTAACTGTCAGGTTAACACCTAATGTGTTGATCAAAACCCTGAATTTTTGTTGAGATCCTGTTCCGGTTATAATGCCTTCTAACCCTTTTAACTGACCTTCGGTAATTATCACTTTCTCACCTTTTTCAAAATTTTCTTGCTTATCAGCCTCAACAAAATAACCTGAGTTTAAAAATCGTAGGATGGTTTGATATTCTTCTTCATGCAACACAGCAGGTTTATTGTTATGTCTGATATTTCGAACAATTCCGGGTGTTTTTAAAATCAAATCAATTTTTTGCTCGGTTTCACGTACAAAAAGATAACCATTAAACAGGGGCACTTCAACTTTCTTTTTACGGTCGCTCCATTGCCGAACCTGTACTTGTGTGGGCAAAAAAACTTCGTACCCATCGGCTACTAATTTATCTGCCGATTTCTTTTCCTGCCTGCTGGCAGTATAAAATACCAACCACTTTTTTTCTGCCGCCACGTGTAATGCCGATAAATTATCTGTTTAGCTTCCAGATTTTGTAGATGTTTTCTATAAACGTTTCTACTTCGTTTAACGGTATCATGTTGGGGCCATCGCTTAGTGCTTTAACCGGGTTTGGATGTGTCTCGATAAAAAATCCATCTACTCCTACTGCTGCGGCTGCTTTGGCAAGATAAGGCGTAAATTGTCTGTCGCCACCACTGGATCCACCCAAGCCACCGGGGCGCTGCACACTATGGGTTACATCAAAAACAACGGGCGTATATTGGCGCATTATAGGTAAACTGCGCATATCTACTACTAAGTTATTATAGCCGAACGTTGTTCCACGCTCTGTTAAAAATACTTTGTTGTTGCCTTCACCTTTTACTTTTGCTACTGCAAACTGCATGTCTTCCGGGGCCATAAACTGCCCCTTTTTTATTTTAACCGCTTTTCCTGTGCGGGCAGCAGCTTTTAACAAATCTGTTTGCCTGCAAAGAAAGGCCGGTATCTGTAATACATCTGCAACATGGCTTACCTCTGCACACTGATAACTTTCGTGTACATCGGTAACTATAGGCAAATTGAAATCTTTCTTTATCCTTTCAAGAATTTGTATACCACCTTCCATAGTAGGCCCTCTGTAAGATCCTGCTGATGTGCGGTTGGCTTTATCGAACGATGATTTGAACACATATTGTATATCTAACTGTTGACAGATGCCTTTTACTTTTTCGGCTACTTCGCTACAAATCTCTATACTTTCTGCTGCACATGGTCCGGCAAATAATACCATTTTATCTCCACCTAGTGTTATGGTGTCTGTAACGTTTACCTTCTCTTTAAATATTTCCATGATAGATTGATCTATTTCTTATTTTAAAATTTTTTCGAACTCTCCGCGTGCCGCCAAAACTAAATCGGCTACTTCGCGCAACACACCTTGTCCGCCTTTTACCTTGGTTACAAGTTTTACACGGTCTTTTATATAGTCGAACGTGTCTGCGGGGCAAACCGGCAAACCAACTATATCAAATACTTTTACATCGTTCACATCATCGCCTATGTAAGCAATGTCTTTTAGTTTTATATTGTAATGTTTGGCTAATTTTTCTACAACCGAAGCTTTATCTACTATTCCCTGATGGCAAAAATCTAATTTAAGTTCTGCTGCGCGTTTGGCTGTTGTGGCCGACTCTCTGCCAGATATAGCACCTACAACCAAACCCGATTTTTTAAGATATGCGATTATTTGTCCGTCTTTCACGTTAAATCGTTTTATCTCTTTTCCGGTTTCGTCATACACTATTTTACCATCGGTTAAAACACCATCTACATCAAAAAAGAGTGCCTGTATTTGTGCAGCTTTTTTTACTTGCTCTTTGCTGTATTTTTCAAGAATTTGTTTCAAAACCTTACCGTTCGAGTAGAAATAATCCGAAAATTAGGAAAAGCTTTTTACATTCAAGCACTAAATCTACCGGAAATGAGAATAGTTCCCTTTTTAGCTTCACTCATTATAACTCTAATTTTTTTTGGATTGTTATCTTCTAGTCATCCGATAGGCGGAAATCGAATTCCTCCTTTAGGAAAATTTCTGGATCCCTTCCATGGCTTTTGGCAAAATATAGAAACGCATCAAGGTGTTGATGCCAAAGAAATTTCGCTAGCCGGCCTGCAAAAAAGAGTTACTATCTACCACGATTCTCTTCTAATACCACACATTTTTGCTGATACCGATGCCGATTTGTATTTAGCGCAAGGGTATGTTACCGCCATGCATAGGTTGTGGCAAATGGAGTTTCAAACACACGCTGCAGCCGGAAGAATTTCTGAAATAGTTGGCGCAGGAAAAGACAATGCTGTACTCAATTACGACCGTAGCCAACGCAGACTTGGTATGGTTTACGCTGCGCAGAAAGCATTAGAGGGCATGATGTCTTCTTCTACTTCCAAACTTGCGGTTGAACAATACACAGATGGGGTAAACCAATATCTTAAGTCGCTTTCGTACAAAGATTTTCCTTTCGAATACAAATTACTGGATTACGAACCCGAAACGTGGACCACCTTAAAGTGTGCGCTTTTGCTCAGAAGCATGGCACAAACGCTTAACATGGGCGATAAAGATATAGAGATGACAAACGCACTGACTTTATTTGGTAGAGATGCGGTAGACTTGTTATATCCCGACAGAGAAAAAGTTGGTGAACCCATCGTATCCAAACCGGGGCAGTGGAAGTTCGATCCGGTTGTTGTAACCAGCAAACCGCTTGCGCTACCCGATGAACTCATAAAAATCCAACAGAAAATTCCAGGTTCAGATCCTACAACAGGCTCAAACAACTGGGCAGTACACGGAAGTAAAACCGAAACAGGCTCGCCTATGCTTAGTAGCGACCCACATTTATCGCTTAGCCTTCCTTCTATTTGGTTTGCTATACAATTGCATACGAATGAAGTAAATGTAATGGGTGCATCTTTACCCGGTGCACCGCATGTAATTATTGGTTTTACCGATTCTGTTGCCTGGGCAGTAACCAACGCTCAGCGCGATTTAGTTGATTGGTATAAGATTGAATTTAAAGACGCTGCAAAAAACAAATATTTACTTGATGGCAATTGGGTTGATAGTAAAAAAGTAACCGAAACTTTTGCGTTGCGCGATGGCGAACCTTATATAGATACCGTTATTTATACCCATTGGGGACCTGTTGTGTACGATGATAATTTTCAAGCTACTGATAATTTAAAACATTATGCCTTTAGATGGATTGCGCACGATGTATCTAATGAGAGCCAAACCTTTTATGAATTGAATAGGGCAAAAAATTATACCGATTATATGAAAGCCCTTAATCATTACAGTGGCCCGGCACAAAATTTTGCTTTTGCATCGGTACAAGGCGATGTAGCTATGCGTGTGCAAGGAAAATTTCCGGTAAGAAGAAAACAAGAAGGAAAATTTGTGCTTGATGGAACCTTAACTACCAATGGTTGGCAGGCCTTTATACCTAACGAACATAATGTGATGGAGAAAAATCCTCTACGTGGTTTTGTTAGCAGTGCCAATCAATATCCTGCCGACTCTACCTACCCGTATTACATACATGCAAGTACTTACGAGGCGTATCGCAACCGAAGAATCAATGATGTATTAGGCAAAAATCCTCGGGTTTCCATTCAAGATGTAATGAAACTACACAGCGATAATTTTAATTTGAAAGCTGCCGAAAGTCTTCCGTATTTTTTACAAAGTATTGAAAGTATTTCTGCTTTAAATAATGATGAAAGAAAAGCCATAGAAATTCTACGCACATGGAATTACTTTAACGAAATAGAATCCGAAGGGGCAAGCTATTACGAAGCCTGGTGGGATGCGCTTGTTCCTTTGTTATGGGACGAGTTAAGAAAAGAAAACACTTCCCTCTCCTATCCTACAGCCTTTCATACAATTTTTCTGTTAAAGAATTATCCTGATTTAAGTTGGTTTGATAACCAGGCAACACCAGAAAAAGAAAATGCACAATTAATAGTGTTGCAGGCATTCAGAGAAAGTGTAAAGCAAATTGCTAAATGGAAAGAAGATAAAAAACAAAGCAAAGTAAGTTGGGCAGATTACAAAGGCAGTTATATCGGTCATTTACTGCGCATACAAGCTTTGAATATTCCCGTTAGGCATGGTGGCAACCACGATATCGTAAATGCACATTCGCGTACGCATGGCCCAAGCTGGCGTATGGTTACAAGCCTGGAAAAAACTAAAGTAAAAACCTGGGCCACCTATCCGGGTGGGCAATCGGGTAATCCTGGTAGTCCATATTACGATCGATTTCTTGAGCGTTGGACACAAGGCCGCTATTTCGAACTCGATTTTATGCACACACTTTCTGAAGAAACTAAAACAAAAAGTATCACTTTCACTCCATTATTGCCATGAGACTTTTACAACAAATACTTTTCATCTTTTTTGCAGCTTTATTGCTAGAATTTTTTTTACCGTGGTGGAGCATTGCCATAGCCGGTTTTTGTGGTGGTATATTTTTACATTCAGGTAAAAATTTTCTGTCGGGTTTTATTGCGATAAGCGCACTATGGTTAGGTTATATACTTTGGATAAATAGTGAAAGCCTCGCTCCTTTAGCAGATATAGTGGCTGCTGTTTTCAATGTGAATAAAACCATTCTGATTTCATTAACAACACTTATTGGCGGTTTAGGTGGTGGTTTAGCCGCCCTAACCGGATCTTATTTACGACAACCGAAAAAAAAGAATTTATATTATTAAATACTTCAATGTTTAGGATTGAAGGTTGGGAAATCGGACTGTTCCGTTATATTTGCAACTCTTTTTTCGGGGATGCCGAAAAAAACAAACACGGAGAGGTGGGTGAGAGGCTTAAACCAACAGTTTGCTAAACTGTCGTACGGGTCAAACCGTACCGGGGGTTCGAATCCCCCCCTCTCCGCATGTTTTGGGTCCGATAGCTCAACTGGATAGAGCAGCTGCCTTCTAAGCAGCAGGTTCGGGGTTCGAGTCCCTGTCGGATCACAAAAAAAGTTTAGAGTAGTTTTATTTTCAATTTATAATTCTACTTTTGCAACCCTTAAAGATTGTTCGGGGTGTAGCGCAGTCCGGTAGCGCACCTGGTTTGGGACCAGGGGGTCCCAGGTTCGAATCCTGGTACCCCGACAAAATAAATGCTGATCATGTGGTCGGCATTTTTTGTTTTTGCATGTTCTATGTTTATATAATCTACTCCCCTGGCTTCCGTACATTTTACATCGGGCAAACTTCTAACATTACCAATAGAATTAAACGACATAACGATGGTTTAGAAAATTATACCGCAAAGTATAAACCCTGGACTTTAGTTTGGTCTACCACTAAAAACTCGAGAGGTGAGGCGATGATTTTAGAAAGAAAACTCAAAAATCTAAACAGAAAACGTCTGGAAGATTTCATAGCTAAATACTCCTAAGAAAATCCTGGTCGAGACGAATTCGCTTAAGCGAATTGTCTCGATGCTGACTCTAACGTCAGCATACCCCGACAAAATAAATGCTGATCATGTGGTCGGCATTTTTTGTTTTTGCATGTTCTATGTTTATATAATCTACTCCCCTGGCTTCCATACATTTTACATCGGGCAAACTTCTAACCTTACCAATAGAATTAAACGACATAACGATGGTTTAGAAAATTATACCGCAAAATATAAACCCTGGACTTTAGTTTGGTCTACCACTAAAAACTCGAGAGGTGAGGCGATGATTTTAGAAAGAAAACTCAAAAATCTAAACAGAAAACGTCTAGAAGATTTCATAGCTAAATACTCCTATGAAAATCCTGGTCGAGACGAATTCGCTTAAGCGAATTGTCTCGATGCTGACTCTAACGTCAGCATACCCCGACAAAATAAATGCTGATCATGTGGTCGGCATTTTTTGTTTACATAAGATTCAAAAAAAAATACTGATCGTTAAATCAGTATTTCAGAATTTAAATAATGTAGAATTATTTTATTCGAATTGTATCCGATCAAAATTTAAGTAGTTACACAACAACTACTTTAAAATGGCACGCAAACTACTTCAATTCAAATTTCTCTTTTGCTTCTCTTTTAATTTCAATCCACTCGTCTGCTGGTGGAGGTGTGCCGTTATCAAAAACTTTTAATAAGAAGGGTACCACCTTTTTATCCATCTTAAATTTTTGGGCTACTTCTTCAAAAAAATTGATCTCTCTTTTTTCAACTACACCATCGGCCCACACCATCAAAACTAAATCGTACAACAAGTTCATGCGGTCGTTGAAGTTATCCGGTACATTCAACTCAAACTTTTCAGATTCATCAATCAGATTCTGAATTTGCCAATCTTTCAAACCATACTTATGGCCGATTTTAAAAAGCAATTCCACCTCTTTTTCGTGCATGTGGCTGTCGGATTTAGCCAGTGCCAACAAGTTGCGTAAGTGGTTTTTCTTATACGTTAAATATTGATGTTCGAAGAAGCCTTGCATAAAATTTGCTTTAAGAGATGTTCAATTTAATCAAAGATTTAATCAACCCAATCTGCTACAAATAAATTAGTAAATCGTGTTCCACCATTGTTTCTGTTACTGGAAAAAACCAGTTTCTTTCCATCCGGAGAAAACATGGGAAATGAATCGAAAATGTTATCGTACGTAACTTGTTCCAATCCACTACCATCTTCATTGATCATAAATAAATTAAACTGATAGCCGCGTTGACCGTGATGATTAGAAGAGAAAAGAATTTTCTTGCCTGATGGATGATAAAAAGGCGCCCAATTGGCTTTGCCTAAATTCGTAATTTGTTTTAATCCACTTCCATCTACATTGCAAACAAAAATTTCCATGTTAGTTGGCGCAACCAATCCTTGTTTTAGTAAGGTTTTATATTCTTCTTTTTCTTCTTCTGTTTTAAAACGCGAAGCACGAAATACAATTTTCTTGCCATCCGGAGAGAAGAATGCACCGCCATCGTAGCCTAATGTATTGGTAATTTGCTTTACGTTGGTTCCATCAATATTCATGGTGTATAAATCCAAATCACCATTTCGAACTGAGGTAAAAACTATTTTATCTCCTTTGGGCGATACCGTAGCTTCGGCATCGTAACCGGGCGTGTTGGTTAATTGTTTGGTAATGTTGCCATTTAAATCAGCCACAAAAATATCGTAACTGTCAAACACAGACCACAAGTATTTACCTCCTAGTACTCTTTCCGGTTCTTTGGGGCAATCATCGCCACCCAAGTGAGTTGAAGCATATACAACAGTGTTATTTCCGGGTAAAAAGTAAGAACACGTGGTTCTCCCCTTACCTGTTGAAATACGTTTTGGTTTTTGTTCTTTCAGATTAACGCCTTCAATAGGTGTATAAAAAATCTGATCACACATATTGCCCCATAAACGGTAATTCGATTGAAACACAACTTTCGTTCCATCAAAACTCCAGTAAGCCTCGGCATTGTCGCCACCAAAAGTTATTTGCTTAATGTTTTGCAAATGCTTTTCATTTGGATAACGTAAGGAATCAAACGAGAACGAATCACCCGAATCAAAACTATCATGCTGAAAAGTGAAAGCAGAAACGATTATCAATACAAAAATAAAGGTCAAATTTTTCATTAGGCTGCGTTGGCTTGTTCTTCTTCTTTTAATGCTCTGCGTAAAATTTTCCCAACGTTTGTTTTGGGTAATTCATTTCTAAATACAAAATACTTGGGCACTTTATAGTTAGTAAGATTTTCGTGGCAATACGTTTTTAATTTTTCTTCTGTTAAGTCAGGATCTTTCTTCACGATAAACGCTTTAATCACTTCTCCGGAACGAGCATCGGGCACACCAATGCACGCTACTTCTAAAACTCCGGGATGGCCCGCTAAAACATTCTCAATCTCGTTCGGATATACGTTAAAGCCTGAAACTTTAATCATATCTTTTTTACGATCAACAATTTTGAAAAATCCTTTTTCATTCATGTAGCCGATATCGCCTGTTCTAAACCAATCTCCATGAAAGAAAACACCTTCGTTGTCTTTCTCCCAATATCCTTTCATCACCTGCGGCCCTTTAGCACAAATCTCTCCGATTTCTCCTTGTGCAAGTTGATTGCCGTTATCATCAAAAATTGCCACTTCGGTGCTTGGCATCGGCAAACCAATCGTGCCTTGCATGTGGTTTCCATCGAGTGGATTGCAACACAACACAGGCGAAGTTTCACTTAATCCATACCCTTCAATCAATGGTTTTCCTGTTACTTCTTTCCAACGCGTTGCTACAGCATCTTGCACTGCCATGCCTCCTCCTATTGCGCCTTTAAATACTGAGAAATCTAAATTTTTAAAATCAGCATTATTTAACAATCCGTTGTACAACGTATTTACACCAGTAAAAATCGTGAACTTATGTTTCTTCAATTCCTTTACAAAACCCGGAATATCGCGTGGGTTGGTAATTAAAACACTTTTTACACCTGTGCTAAACATTAACACACCGTTTACTGTAAGTGCAAAAATGTGATACATTGGTATCGCTGTAATAATGACGTCTTGCTCCGTTTGTTTATTTTGTAAATAAGGTTTGAACCAATGTTTGATCATGGTATTGTGCGACACAATATTTCCATGCGATAGTTGCGCACCTTTTGATATACCTGTTGTTCCGCCTGTGTATTGTAACACGGCTAAATCGCTGTTGCTAACTTCAACTTTATTCAATGTTTTATTTGCGCCTGCTCTTAGCACATCGTTAAATGATAATGCTTGAGGTAAATGATAAGCAGGTACCATCTTCTTCACATACTTCACAACGAAGTTTACTATTCCACCTTTCAATCCGCCCAACATATCGCCTAGTTTAGTAATGATAACATGTTTGATTTTCGTGTTACCAATTATTTGCTCTAAACTATGCGCGAAGTTGGCCACAATAACAATAGCTGTTACGCCTGCATCTTTAAATTGATGTTCCATTTCGCGTGGGGTGTATAATGGGTTAGTGTTAACCACAATTAAACCTGCCCGCAAGGCGCCAAAGAAAGCGATCGGAAATTGCAATAGGTTAGGCATTTGTATGGCAATTCGATCGCCTTTCTTCATGCCTAAATCGTGCTGCAGATAAGCCGCAAAATTTCGGGATAATTCGTCCACTTGTTTATAGGTAAGGGTTGCCCCCATATTTTCGAAAGCCACAAGGTGGGCGTATTTTTTACAACTATCTTCGAAAAGATGAACAAGAGAGTTGTATTCGTTTAATTCTATTTCATTCGGGATTCCGGCCGGATAATGCTTTTGCCAGGGATATTCTTTCATCATAGTGTCGTTATTTATTCATCAATCGATTTCAAAACTAAAAATAAATGCGTGAACACAAGATTTGTTTTCTAAACAAACAGAAATATGAAAGAAAATTTGGGCTAAAAAGAAAAAAGCCGCTTAACAAATGTTAAACGGCTAAGCTGAAGAGGGAGGGCTCGAACCTCCAAGGGGTAGTTAGGCCTCGATCGAAGACCCATCCTGGCGGAAACCGTCAGGATGGGATAATCGGGCTTTGTCCCAGACTCCCCACCCCCGAGACCGGAGGGCTTGTCTGCCAAATTCCAACACCCTTCAGTGTTATTGATTATGTAACAAAGCAAGACAAAACTGATTTTCTATTCAATAATCAATATTAATAATTATACATTATTTAATATTTTTGATAAATATTGAACAATGTTTAAAATATGAATACTAAACCGCAACTTCCTTACGAATTCGATAAAACAGATCTTAAAATCCTGGAAATTCTTACGCAAGACGCCAAAAAGCCCTATACAGAAGTGGCCAAAAAAGCTTTTGTTTCGCCTGGTACGGTGCATGTGCGCATGAATAAAATGGAAGAAGCCGGCATCATCGAAAAAACAACACTTCGTCTGAATTACGCCAAATTAGGGTACGACATCACCGCCTTTATTGGTATCTACTTAGAAAAGAGCGCATTATATGATCAGGTGCTCAATAAACTCAAAAATATTCCAGAAATAACGAGTATTCATTATACCACAGGTAACTATTCGATGTTTGTAAAAATTCATTGTCGGGATACCAACCACTTGAAAGAGGTTTTACACGATAAAATGCAACAAGTAGAAGGAATAGACCGAACCGAAACCATGATTTCGCTAGAAGAAAGCCTCGACAGAAGCCTAAACCTTGGCTCTTAAAATTTTTCAACTTTAGAAAAAATGATTTCTATCAGGTTTTATAACAAATCTGAAGAAAGATTAAACAAAACCGAACCAAAAGAGGCCTCTTTTGTTTAGTTTTGTAGATTAAAATAAGTCTAAATAGACTATATGGCAAAAGACAATCTTGTTCTCGAAGAACTAACCAATAAAGAATACGAACACGGCTGGACAGTCGACCTGGAAACCGATTCGGCCCCGAAAGGCCTAAACGAAGACATAGTTCGTTTCATTTCAGCCAAGAAACAAGAACCCGAATGGATGCTCGAATGGCGTTTAAAGGCTTTTCGCACCTGGCAAAAAATGAAGGAGCCGAAGTGGCCAAACGTTGAATATCCTCCTATTAATTATCAAGAAATTATTTATTACTCTGCTCCTAAAAAAGCATCTGCTCCCAAAAACTTGGAAGACGTTGACCCGGAATTATTAAAGACTTTCGAGAAACTGGGTATTTCTTTAACTGAACAAAAAAGATTAACCGGTGTAGCCGTTGATGCCGTTATTGATAGCGTTTCGGTTGCCACAACTTTTAAAGAAAAATTAGGCGAACTAGGCATTATCTTCTGTTCGTTTAGCGAAGCTGTACGCGAGCATCCGGAATTGATTAAAAAATATTTAGGTTCTGTAGTTCCAGTGTCCGATAATTATTTCGCTGCGCTAAACTCAGCAGTTTTCTCAGATGGTTCATTCTGTTACATACCAAAAGGCGTACGCTGCCCGATGGAATTGTCTACTTACTTCAGAATTAATGCGGCTAATACCGGCCAATTCGAAAGAACTTTAATTGTTGCAGATGAAGGTTCGTATGTAAGTTACTTAGAAGGATGCACCGCACCACAACGCGATGAAAATCAGTTGCACGCAGCCGTAGTAGAAATTTACGCGATGAAAGATGCACATGTAAAATATTCAACCGTGCAAAACTGGTATCCCGGTGATAAAGAAGGAAAAGGCGGCATTTACAATTTCGTTACCAAACGCGCCTTATGTGCCGGAGATTTTTCTAAAGTTAGCTGGACACAAGTAGAAACGGGTTCTGCCATTACCTGGAAATATCCATCATGTATACTAAAAGGCGATAATTCAAGTGGTGAATTTTATTCTGTTGCTGTTACCAACAACAAACAGCAAGCCGACACCGGAACGAAGATGATCCACATCGGCAAAAACACAAAATCAAGAATTGTGTCGAAAGGTATTTCCGCAGGGTATTCTCAGAATTCTTACCGCGGACAAGTACACATCATGAAGCGCGCAAGCAATGCACGCAATTTCTCTCAGTGCGATTCTCTTTTAATGGGCGATAAATGTGGTGCCCATACTTTCCCTTATATCGATGTAGAAAATAGCACAGCTCGCATAGAACACGAAGCAACCACTTCTAAAATTGGTGAAGATCAGATATTCTATTGCCAACAAAGAGGTATTGATGAAGAATCGGCTGTAGCATTAATCGTAAATGGTTATGCTAAAGAAGTACTGAACCAATTGCCAATGGAGTTTGCTGTAGAAGCACAAAAATTACTGGCACTAACACTAGAAGGAAGCGTAGGATAATTAATTGTAAACTTGAAATTCAAAATTTCAAATTCAAAATTATGGCAAAGGTTGAGAGATTTGAAGATTTGAAAGTATGGCAGGTATCAAGGTTATTAGCTATTGAAGTTTTTGAGTTATCCAAAAATGAAAAATTAGCAAAAGATTATTCAATTAAAGACCAAATGAATAGATCTGCAGGCTCAATAATGGATAATATAGCTGAAGGATTTGAAAGAGGTGGGAAAAAAGAATTCATTCATTTTCTCTACATCGCAAAAGGTTCAGCAGGCGAATTGCGATCTCAGATTTATAGGGCAAAAGACAGAGGCTTTATCGAGAATGTTGATTTTGAAAAGCTCCTAAAGAAAGTTGAAGAAGCAAGTAAACAACTAATGGGCTTCATTCAATACTTAAAAAATACTGAATATAAAGGGAACAAGTATGTACAAGAATCAGAACTTGCCTATGAAAACTCAAACAATTTTGAACTTTAAATTTTTAATCTAGAATAATAATACAATGCTAAGCATAAAAAACTTACAAGCTAAAATAGAAGATAAGCAAATTCTGAAAGGCATCAATTTAGAAGTAAAGCCAGGTGAAGTACACGCCATCATGGGACCCAATGGTTCGGGTAAAAGCACTTTGGCTTCTGTGTTAGCCGGAAGAGAAGAATATGAAGTAACAGGCGGAGAAGTTACTTTCTTAGGAAAAGATTTATTGGCGCTCGCACCCGAAGAACGCGCACGCGAAGGTGTGTTTCTTGCTTTTCAATATCCGGTAGAAATTCCCGGTGTAAGCACAATTAACTTCATGAAAACCGCTGTTAATCAAATTCGTGAAGCCAGAGGTTTACAAGCTTTAGATGCTGTTTCGTTTTTACAAGTGATGAAAGAAAAAATGAAATTGGTAGAAATCGACCAATCTCTTTTAAATCGCTCTTTAAACGAAGGCTTTTCGGGCGGAGAAAAAAAACGCAATGAGATTTTTCAAATGGCCATGCTCGAACCAAAACTTTCCATCTTAGATGAAACTGATTCGGGTTTGGATATCGATGCGTTAAAAATTGTAGCGAATGGCGTAAACAAATTAAAGAATAAAAATAACGCAACCATTGTGGTAACACACTACCAGCGTTTGTTAGATTATATCGTGCCGGATTTTGTTCACGTATTGTATAAAGGAAGAATTGTAAAATCGGGCACGAAAGAATTAGCGCTAGAATTAGAAGCTAAAGGTTACGATTGGATTAAAGAAGAAGCAGAAGTTGCAGGATAATACTATGGAAGCAGTAGCCACGACCAATACCTTGTTGCAACTTAACCTCAAGCACGATGCTTTTCTTGAAGTAAGAAAAAATGCTTTTGCCTTTTTAGAAAAAGCAGGATTGCCTGCACCAAAAGCTGAGGAATACAAGTTTACACCTATTACACGTGTATTAGAAAAAAACTTTTCTTCTTTACAACCTGAAGGAAATACAGGAAAAATTAATGTTTCTCAATTTATAATTGATGCATTACAAGCTGAAAGAATTGTTTTTGTAAATGGTGTTTTTGATGCATCGTTAAGTTCTGTAAGCGCTGAAACTATTCATATTCAAACATTATCTTCCGTTCAAGACAAAAATATTATCAGCAAAGTCGGATCGCTTGCTAAAAGTAATACCGATAGCTTTGTTGCCTTAAACACAGCTACTTTTCAGGATGGTTTATTCATCGAAGTAAAGGCAAATCATAAAATTGAAAAACCGATCATTATTCATCACGTTGCAGATGCCTCATCTGGCAAAGTAGTTACCGCAACAAGAAATTTAATTTGGGTAGATGAAAATGCTTCAGTTACCGTTATCGAAAAATACGATGCGGTTGGTGGTGCTGTTTTTTCATCGCACGTGAACGAAGTATTTGTAGCGAAGCAAGGTAGTTTTACGTACAAATTAATTCAGAATGATATAGGTGAACGTTATCAGTTTACTCATACTGTTATTCACCAGCAAAACACTTCGCATGTTAATTGTTTCGCTTTGTGTTTAAACGGAAAACTTATTCGCAACAATTTACACTTGTTACTGGATGGCGAACACATCGATTCGCACATGTATGGCTTGTATTTGCTCAACAATGATACACTAGCCGATAATCATACTGTGGTTGACCACATGAAACCTAACTCCATCAGCAATGAATTGTACAAAGGCGTAATGGATGGAAATGCGAAAGGTGTTTTCAATGGTAAAATATTTGTACGGCAAGACGCACAAAAAACAAATGCTTTTCAATCGAACCGTAATATTTTATTATCTGATACAGCCGGTGTAAACACCAAACCTCAATTAGAGATTTGGGCTGATGATGTAAAATGTTCTCATGGTTGCACAAGCGGGCAGCTAGATGAAGAAGCTTTGTTTTACTTGCAAGCGCGTGGTATTAGCAAAGCATCAGCGAAAGCATTGTTATTGTATGCGTTTGCAGGAGAAGTAATCGAAAAAATTGAGAATGAAACCATTCGCAAGTATATAGACGGGTTAGTGGCAGAACGATTGAATCAACATTTTTAAAATGGCAACAGCATCATTACAAAAAATTGATATTCTAAAAATCAGAGAACAGTTTCCGATTTTGCATCAGCAAGTAAACGGAAAACCGCTGATTTATTTTGATAATGCTGCCACCAGCCAAAAGCCTAAAAGTGTAATCGAAAAACTGAACGATTATTATTTAGGATACAATGCCAACATTCACCGTGGCATACACACGCTTGCCGAAAAAGCAACGCATGCTTTCGAAGAAACTAGAAAATCTCTTCAGCACTTTATCCATTCTCCTTCTGCCGAACAAATCATTTTTACCAAAGGTGTAACAGAAAGCATTAACCTTTTAGCTCAGAGTTATGCTAAAACTTTTTTAAATGCCGGAGATGAAATTATCATCAGCGGACTCGAACATCATTCTAATATTGTACCCTGGCAGTTAGCTTGTCAGGTAACTGGTGCTGTTATAAAAGTTATTCCTGTTCTACCTGACGGAACGCTTGATATTGAATCTTACCATCAACTCATTTCAGACAAAACGAAGTTGGTTGCTGTTAACCATGCTTCTAATAGTTTGGGAACCATCAATCCGATAAAAGAAATTATCAGCAAAGCACACACTGTAGGTGCCGTTGTGCTAATTGATGGTGCGCAAGCAGGTGCTCATTTACCCATCGATGTTCAAACTTTAGATTGTGATTTCTATTGTTTAGCCGGCCATAAAATGTATGGGCCAACGGGTGTAGGTGCGTTGTACGGCAAAAAAGAACTTTTAGAAAAAATGCCTCCTTACCAAGGTGGTGGTGAGATGATTAAAGAAGTAAGTTTTGCAAAAACAACATACAACGATTTACCTTACAAATTTGAAGCAGGTACACCTAACATTGCAGATGTTATAGCGTGGAAAGCTGCCATCGATTTTATTCAGGATTTAGGAAAAGAAAACATAGCAGCACACGAACACGAATTGTTGCACTACGCAACTGAGGTAGTGGGTAACATTCCGGGCGTTACATTGGTTGGAACAGCACAAGAGAAAGTGAGCGTGTTATCCTTCATCATCAAAAATATTCATCCTTTTGATGTTGGGCAGATGTTGGATGCACGCGGTATTGCCGTACGCACAGGACATCATTGCACACAACCTTTGATGGACCATTTTGGTATTGAAGGAACCATACGCGCATCTTTTGCGGTTTACAATACCAAGGATGAGATTGACGCACTGGCAGAAAGTTTAAAACGCATCATTAACTTTTTATCGTGAGCATTAACGACATTCAAAACGACATCATCAGTGATTTTTCTCTGCTGGATGGAGACATGGAAATGACTGTTTTATACGTGATTGAACTCGGACAAAAAATGCCGGTAATGCCTGAAGCATTAAAAACAGATGATAACATTGTAAAAGGTTGTCAGTCGAAAGTGTGGTTACACGCCAGCGAAAAAGAAGGAAAAATTTTTTTTGAAGCCGATAGCAACACGGCCATTACTAAAGGATTAGTGAGTTTATTGGTTAGAATTTTTAACGGACAAAAACCAGAAGACATATTAAACAGCGATTTATTCTTTATGCAAAAAATTGGCATGGAGCGATTTATTGGAACGCAACGTTCTAATGGTTTTTTGGCGATGATCAAGCAAATAAAAATTTACGCTTTAGCCTTTAAAGCCAAGCAAGCGATATGAGCGAACAAACAACATCGGGTTCAGTAGAAAGTGTAACAGTTGAAAACCTGTACGACAAGGTTGTGGCAGCTATTAAAACTGTGTACGACCCGGAAATTCCTGTGGATGTATATGAGTTGGGGTTGATTTATGAAATCAATGTTTTCCCTATTAACAATGTGCACGTGTTGATGACGCTTACTTCACCATCTTGTCCATCTGCTGAAAGTATTCCGGTTGAGATTGAACAAAGAATAAAAGAGATTGAAGGTATTAATGAAGTGAAAGTTGAGATCACGTTCGATCCTCCCTACTCGCAGGATATGATGAGCGAGGCCGCAAAACTAGAATTAGGTTTTATGTAACTTGCGCCCGAACCGAAAAGATTTTAAAATTGTTTTTTATAAAAACTGAATAAACCGAAGAATCGATATGTATCCAGAACATTTAGTAGCTCCGATGCGCACTGATTTAACAGTAGCTGGCTTTAAAGAGCTAAAATCCGCAGATGAAGTTGACGCAGAATTAAAGAACCAAAAAGGAACAACACTTTTGGTTATTAACTCTGTGTGTGGATGTGCAGCAGGCGCTGCTCGTCCGGGCATTAAGTGGGCATTACAAAACGCACCTAAAAAACCAGATCATTTAACAACTGTATTTGCCGGAGTTGATAAAGAGGCTGTATCGAAAGCAAGAGAATATACTTTGCCTTATCCTCCATCATCGCCAGCAATTGCTTTATTTAAAGATGGAGAGTTAGTGCATTTTGTAGAGAGACACCACATCGAAGGAAGAAACGCACAAATGATTGGTGCGCATTTAGTGGAAGTATTCGATGAATATTGTTAATCATCTACATGTATAAAAAGAAAAGCCGGTTAAAAGCCGGCTTTTTTTATTTAAATCAATTAATAATGAAACCTAACTTGGATAATTGTTAAAACTTGTTTGTTTTTTACACCTTCTATATGATAGACAATTCTATGCACAATGTCTATTCTTCTAGACCAATAACCGGATAAATTTCCTCTTAATGGCTCGGGTTTTCCAATTCCTTTAAAGGGCTCTTTTTTTATTTCTTTGATTAATAGATTGATTCTTTCTACTATAACTTTATCATGTTGTTGCCAATATAAATAATCAGCCCAGGCATTTTCGGTAAACGCAACAATCATTTCTTCTATACTCGTTTTTTGGATTGCTTTACTTCTATCAGCTTACGATTGTTTACTTTTCCTGCCTTATGTTGAGCAACACTATCTGTTAACCATTTTGCATTTGCCTGTGTAGAAAGCAAATGTGCTGTTTCCTCTAATGCTTCATAGTGGCTTGTGGTTAACACCACAAAACCTTCCTTGCTTTTTGGTCTGGACAAAATTAAAATATCCTGATCCATTTCTATTTTATCTAGCAATTCCTTGGCATTTGCTCTAAATTCTGTTACGGTGGCAGTTTTCATTCTTCAAAATTAACATTTATCACCTAATTATGTATCTAATAAAGTACATATTTAGAGAATAGTGTTACACTACTTCCTTTCTTATCACCCATTAGTCAATGCTCTTTATGATTATACAAGTAGCATGTATCTTAAGTTATATAGTTTTAATAAGCAGATACTACAATTAAAGTATTACTTGAAGCGATGTTATTTCTTACATCTATTTGGTTAAAAAACAATAAAAAGTAAATAGTCGGGTAAAGCTTGTTTAATGTTAAGCGTAAAAAAAATGTGTTTTTACCTGAATTCTCGCATATTCCTTATACAATTTTATACGAATGTTACTTATCCTTTTTACAGATACATATTGCTACTTATGTAGGATAGCGTCATCATTTAATCGATACAGGCTTACAAATACAGTCACTTTTGTATGGTAAACGAAAGGATATGGTAAGCAAGCATGAAAACGTAACTGAAGAGAATTTTGTAACCGAGCGTTTAAAGAAATTTGCTTTGATGGTGGTGATCATCCTGATCGGCATCATCATCCAAACAAAACAAGCAAAAGCTAGCGATTTCCATAGAGAAAGTCAGAAGAAAAACAAACAATTGTATTACAAGCAAAACCAGGTTCTGGCTAAAGCCTGTAAACGGTTAAAGCACAAAAGAGCACAAACTCAAAACTTTGCAGTAAAAGGCGAAAAACAAGTTTTGAAATACAGATAATTCACAAAAGGGTTGAAGGTTAAAGAGGCGGTTCAGTCGGAGTTGCCTCTTTATTTTTTACAGCTATAATTTTTTCTACTGTAACATCTTCAGCATCGAACCAGAAAATTTCTTTATCGCGTTTAAACCACGTTAATTGTCTTTTTGCATAGCGCCTGGAATTTCTTTTCAATAAACGTATCGCTTCTTCTTTAT
Source organism: Flammeovirgaceae bacterium (assembly GCA_021298355.1). Classification (GTDB taxonomy): domain Bacteria; phylum Bacteroidota; class Bacteroidia; order Cytophagales; family Cyclobacteriaceae; genus Chryseotalea. Next base: position 121,118 of record JAJTEH010000003.1, on the reverse strand, counting down.
CGTATTCGTTATTCAGATATCCAAATATTTCCCGATAACCAACCGTTTGCAAAGCTTGCAAATGTTGAAAGGCATAAAACGTTTTGGCTTCTTCAAACAAACCTTGGTCGATCATTTTATCCATTCGGGTATCAATTCTTTGATACAAAATTTCGCGTGGTAAGTCTAACCCTATTTTAATCGTTTGCCAGGGCCTCTCATTTACTTTCTTTCCTCTAAAACTTACGATGGACTGACCTGTATACTTAACAACTTCTAAAGCGCGCATAACCCTATGTGGATTGCTCAACTCAATCTTCCCTATTATTTCCGGATCCAACTCTTCCAATTCTTTTTGTAGCCCTGCAACTCCTTCTTTATTAAATTTTTCCTCTATTGCTTCGGCAATTTCATCAGGTATTTCAGGAATGTCATCAAAGCCTTCTGTTACAGCTTTGATATACAAACCACTGCCTCCACACAAAACCACATCAGCGTATTTCAAAAATAAATCGTTGAGTAATGCGCAGGCTTCGCGCTCGTATTGTCCGGCATTGTAGTTTTCGTGTAAAGAATGAGATTGAATAAAATGATGTTTAACTTTCGCTAATTCTTCCGCAGTAGGAACAGCTGTACCAATCTGTAACTCTTTAAAAAGTTGCCTCGAATCAGCCGAAACAATCTCCGTTTTTAATTGCTTTGCCAATTGTATCGCCCAATGGGTTTTTCCCACCGCAGTTGGCCCAACTACTACCCAAAGCGTTTTTTTACTCATGCCTTCAAATTTACCAAAAAGAAAGGCTTTATCGCTTTTATGCCCATTTTTAAGCCCTTCCATTTTAAAAGCAATTTGTATCTTGCCAAGCGAAATATTACCACTATGATTAAGTACACCACCCAGTTTTTGCAGAAAATAGAAGAAATGATCGGTGAGTCGGATTACATGTTGCGTTACGAAAAAGGTAATTTCAAATCGGGTTATTGTGTTTTGAAAGATCAGAAAATTATTATCGTTAATAAATTTTATACAACCGAAGGTAAGATCAATGCGTTGCTGGACATCATCAAAAATACAGCACTTGATACTTCTAAATTCAGCGAGAAAAATCAAAAACTGTACGAAGAGTTACAACAAACTCCGGTAGCCAATTGATTGCCACATTTTTAGGAACCGGTACTTCGCAAGGTGTGCCCGTTATTGGTTGCACGTGTTCGGTTTGTTCTTCTTTAGACTATCGCGATAAAAGACTTAGAACATCTTTACATCTGCAAACTGAAAACAACAGTTTGGTAATGGATACAGGTCCTGATTTCAGGCAACAAATGTTACGCGAGAAAATAAAATCTATTCAGGCATTATTATTTACACATGCACACCGAGACCATACGGCCGGATTAGATGACATACGCGCGTATAATTTTATGCAACAACAAGATATCCCTCTATATGCGCAAACTGAGGTAATCAATCAATTAAAAAAAGAATACAGTTACATATTTGCTGAAAACAAATATCCGGGCATTCCGCAACTTACTTGTATGGAAATTAATGAAACTGTTTTTACAATTGGTGCTGATTCCATTATTCCACTTCCGGTTTTGCACTACAAACTTCCGGTGCTTGGTTTTAGAGTTAAAAATTTTGCTTACATAACCGATGCCAATTTTATAAGTGAAGAAACATTTACAAAATTGAAAGGTGTAGATACTTTGGTTTTAAATGCATTACAAATTGAAAAACACATTTCGCATTTTAATTTAGAAGAAGCCCTTACTATGGTAGATAAAATACAAGCCCGTAAAACTTACTTCACACACATCAGCCATAAATTAGGCACCCACCAAGAAATCAGCAAATTACTTCCTGCGGGTGTTGAACTCGCTTATGATGGTTTAAAAATAGAAGTATAAATTGTGCATGTATCTTACTTTCTGCTGAAACGTTTAGCCCAAGAACTCAATAAAGAGTTTACGCAAAGTATTTTGTCGCAATGTTTTAGCCAGGAGAAAGATGAGTTGATCCTACAATTCGAAAAAGGAAGACAATCATTATTTATTAAAATCCTAGTTGCACCAGATTTTTCGTGCATTAGTTTTCCGAAGATTTTTAATCGCGCCAAAAAAAATAACATCGATTTGTTTACAGATTTACCCGGACTAAAATTACAGAGCGTTCTCAGTTACGAAAACGAACGATGCATCAGTTTGCATTTCGAAAATGATTTTACACTTTTATTGAAAATGCATGGAAACCGTTCGAATATTATTTTATTTCAACAAGATGTTTGCGTTTCCTTATTCCGCAATAATTTACCCGGAGATGAAGGCATCAAACTCAATCAGTTAAATAGAAAAATAGATTGGAGTTTAGCGTATTTCGAAAAACATACAGATACCATTAAGCAAAATTATTTTGTGTTTGATAAAGAAACCTGGAAAACTATTGAGGAAAAGCAAAAAGGTATTTTTGATGCAAAAGAAAAATGGCAAATTATTAAAACCATAAAAAATGAATTAGAAACACAATTCTACTTTGTTCAACCGGGTTCGGCACATCAAAAACCAAAATTTAGTTTATTGCCAATTGATGTAGAAAATATAAAAACGTTTACTAAAGCAACAGAAGCGTTAACTTTCTTTACAAACGAACACCATCAGTACAAACATTTTTTTTCGCTGCAACAAGAAAACATTCGCTTCATTCAACAAAAAATAAAAAGTGCAGAAGTGTACAATAAAAAAGCAAAAGATAAATTAGCCGAATTACAAAACGACCAGCACTACCAACAATGGGCGGACATTATTATGGCAAATTTACATGCTATCTCAAGTGGAGTTGAAGGAGTTACACTTTTTGATTTTTATACTAACAAGGAAATCCACATCAAACTCAAAAGAGAGTTAACAGCACAAAAAAATGCTGAGATTTTTTATACAAAAGCCAAAAATAAACACATCGAAATTCAGAAAATAAGTCAGGCATTAGCGGAAAAAGAAAAGCAAATTCAAACCTTACAACAACAATTAGAAGAAGTAAAAGCGGCACAAGCCACTAAAGCGCTTGCAAAATTAAATATTCAAACTTCTTCGGGTAAAGAAGAAAAATCGCTTCCGTTTCATGAACATACTGTTAAAGGATTTAGAATTTGGGTTGGAAAAAATGCCCATGCCAACGATGAACTAACGCTAAGCTATACTTTTAAAGAAGATTTATGGTTACATGCAAAAGATGTAAGTGGCTCGCATGTTGTTATTAAATATCAATCGGGTAAAGTGTTTCCGAAAGATGTAATCGAACGTGCCGCTCAATTAGCAGCCTATTATAGCAAAAGCAAAAACGAAAGTTTAGCAGCCGTTATCGTAACACCTAAAAAGTACGTACGCAAAAGAAAAGGCGATTTACCCGGTGCGGTTGTGGTTGAAAGAGAAGAGGTGATCTTGGTAGAGCCTAAACCTTAGCAGAGCACGATTTCATTATTTACTACTACTTAGCTATTCTTACTACTTGCACGGTATTTTACGTTGAAATAGAATATTTCACTACCGAAGGTATTTTCACCCCAAGCAGTGTAAAATCTTTAAAAGTAATAGTATTTTGCAACTAAAATATAGTTACATTTGTTTTATCGATGAGTAAGTTTAAAAAGGCTCTGGACAGATTAGAAAGCAGACCTAAAGATTTCACCTGGTCAGAACTTCAAACCATTATGAAGCAATTTGGATATGTACAGAAAAAAGGTGGAGGGTCTAGAAGAAAATTTATACACCCAGTAACGAATGCTGTTCTAAGCTTGCATGAGCCGCACCCAAAACCGCAATTGAAGTCGTATGTTATTGATATCATTATAGAACATCTCAAAGAAGAAGGATTGATATGAAAAATGTTTTGGAATATAAAGGTTTTGCTGGATCAGTGGAATTCAGTGCTGATGACCAAGTCTTTTTTGGTAAGATAGTAGGCATAAGGGATGTTGTCACTTTTGAGGGAGCTACTGTTAAGGAGTTGACTAAAGCATTTCATGAGTCTGTTAACGATTACTTAGAGACTTGTAAGAAGATGGGTAAAGAACCAGATAAAGAGTTTAAGGGCAGCTTCAATGTTCGAGTAAAACCAATTATACATCGGTTAATTGCTGTTAGGTCTGCAGCGATGAAAGTTTCTCTGAATCACTTCGTTGAAAAAGTCTTAGAAAGAGAAGTTTTTAAAGAAATCCGCGAAATCCCACAAAACGATTAATTAGTAATAAGCATTTACACGCTCAATCTTAACTAACTTTATAGGTGGAGAGTGTCACTTGACTGCACGGTTCGTGCCGCTCAATTAGCAGCCTATTATAGCAAAAGCAAAACCGAAAGTTTAGCAGCCGTTATCGTAACACCTAAAAAGTACGTACGCAAAAGAAAAGGCGATTTACCCGGTGCGGTTGTGGTTGAAAGAGAAGAGGTTATTTTGGTTGAACCAAAACCATAACATTTTTATACTCTATTAGTTTCCTAATCAACTAATCTTAATACTTAAAGAACAACAAAAAATATATCCATCAACTAATTATGCAAGTAAAATTTACTGTTTATGCTTGCTGCTTTTCGCCTGATAAAATTGATTTGTCTTTTATTTTTATTGGTTTTTGTATCGGGCGTTTCGTATTCAAAAATTAAAAGTTTGATATCTACTAAAAAATAAAAAGTCCCGTTTTGGCGGGACTTTTTCGTTTTTAAACGTATAGATAAGCGTTATTTTACAATATTTACCTTAATGGTATTGGTTCTGTTTCTTTCGTGTATAGGCATGCTGGCCAACACAATAAAAGTATCTCCGGATTTTACGTGTCCATCGCGTTTTAAAATATCTTCTACATCGGCCATGGTTTGATCGGTCGAAAACATTTTATCGTAATGATAGGTTCTTGCACCCCACACCAAACTCATCGTATTTAAAATGGTATGATTACCGGTAAACACAAAGATGTTTGTATTTGGTCTATGCGAAGATGCCTTGAAGGCAGTATAACCTGAATACGTCATGCCTACAATAGCTTTAGCTCCTATATCCTTAGCTAGTTTACAGGCCGATAAAACCAGGCTATCGTGTACGTAAGATTCGGCTTGCGGATCTAACTCTCTGTATTTGAAAAATATTTTCGGATTCTTTTCAACAGAACTAATAGTTCGTGTCATCGAACGAATTACTTCAATCGGGTATTTTCCGGAAGCTGTTTCGGCAGAAAGCATTAGGGCATCGGCACCGTCCATCACAGCGTTGGCCACATCGTTCGTTTCGGCACGTGTAGGGCGCGGGTTTTCAATCATACTCTCCATCATTTGCGTTGCCACAATCACAGGCTTACCGGCCTTGTTGCATTTCTCTACCAACATTTTTTGTACCATGGGTACTTCTTCCATCCAAATCTCTACCCCCAAATCGCCACGGGCTACCATTACCGCATCGGTCGATGCAATTACTTCATCAATATTATCTAAGGCTTCGGGTTTTTCAACTTTAGCCACAATTTTAGCATTCGATTTTCTTTGATCGATGATGTTGCGTAGTATTTGAATGTCGTGTGCTTTTCTTACAAAAGACAATGCAATCCACTCTACGTCATTTTTTAATCCAAATTCTAAATCTTTTAAATCTTTATCTGTTAAAGATGGGGCAGATACTTTTGTAAAAGGAAGGTTAATTCCTTTTCTGGGCCTTAAAGGACCACCATAAACAACTTCCGTAACCACATCCACATCGCGCACTTCTTTTACTTTTAGTTCGATCTTTCCATCATCAATCAAGATAACATCACCTTTTTTAACATCGCGAGGTAACTCTGTATACGAAGTGCTGGCCATTTCTCTGTTACCCACTAATTGGCGTGTGGTGATGATAAATTCTTGTCCGCGTTCAATTACAACATCGTGTTGCATGTCTTGCACACGAATTTTGGGTCCTTGCAAATCTTGCAGCAAACAAACGTGCGTGCCCATTTCAGCATTAAGTTCGCGTACAAAGTTTACCACTTTCTGGTGGTCATCGTGTGTACCGTGCGAGAAGTTGAGTCTGAATACATCTACGCCTTCTTTAATTAAAGCACGGAGCATGTCTTTTGAGTTAGAAGCAGGACCAACAGTAGCAACAATTTTCGTTTTGTTGTAAGAGATTTTTTCGGCCATATAAGTAAGAAACGATTAAAAAATAAAATTTTCTTTTGTTTTGAGAGAGTCCAAAGGTATAAAAGCCGCAAATTCTACCGAAGTAATTTGTCTTATTGTGCTGAGTATATTTTCTGCAATCGATTGTTCAGGACCTTTTATCAGAAGAAAATAATCGATATGCGGATGATCTGCCACCAAAAAGTAGCTGGAGGCATCTTGACCTGCCGATTTATTTTTTAAAAGTTTAATTAAAGTATGCTGAGTTTGGTAGGCGTGCGCTGAAAAAGGCTTCTCGCCCTTGCTTTTAAAACCAACCATAAAATCCTCTGTTTTTACTAAATGCCATTGAAAAGCCTGATTTAAAAGCCAGGCCAGTTTATAGCTTTTAAGCGATGAGCTTATACCTAGCAAAACAAAGTCAAAATCATACTCTACCAGCAGCTTAGCTTTTTTCGTTCCCATATTTGTTGGTGTAAATTGAACAGAATTCAGTTTAATTTGACAATTCGGGCGTAAATCTCTTTCTTTGCACTGTTTTTATAATCCAAAACATTACAAACATGTCTGAAATTGCACAAAAAGTAAAACAGATCATCATTGAGAAATTAGGCGTTGAAGAATCAGAAGTTACGCCAGAAGCAAGCTTCACCAATGATCTTGGCGCTGACTCACTTGACACTGTTGAGCTAATCATGGAATTCGAAAAAGAATTCAACATCTCAATACCTGATGACCAGGCTGAAAACATCTCTACTGTTGGCCAGGCTATCTCTTATTTAGAACAAAACGCAAAGAAATAATCACAGGTTCGCCTGGTTTATCTCACCCCATCATCGCATGATCTTTAAACGTGTAGTTGTTACCGGCCTTGGTGCCCTTACTCCTATTGGTAATACTTACCAGCAATACTGGCAAGCATTAAAAGAAGGAAAAAGTGGCGCTGCCCCCATAACTAAATTTGATGCCACACTCTTCAAAACAAAATTCGCCTGCGAGGTGAAAAATTTTGAAGTTGGCAATTTTATGGATCGCAAAGAGGCTCGCAAACTAGATTTGTTTGCACAATATGCTTTAGTAAGTGCTGATGAAGCCGTGAAAGATAGTAACCTTCCGCTGCAAGAGCTCGATCCGGATCGCGTAGGTGTGATCTGGGGTTCCGGCATCGGAGGGTTAATTACTTTCTCGGAAGAGGTGAAATCTTTTGCGAAGGGCGATGGAACCCCGCGTTTCAACCCTTTCTTTATTCCTAAAATGATTGCTGACCTAAGCGCTGGTCACATCTCCATTAAATACGGCTTTCGCGGACCAAACTTCTCTACCGTTTCTGCTTGTGCTTCCTCTACCAATGCCATTTACGATGCCTTTACTTACATTCGTTTGGGTAAGGCTGATGTAATTGTAACAGGTGGTTCTGAAGCTGCTGTTGCCGAAGCAGGTGTTGGTGGTTTTAATGCTATGAAAGCTCTATCTGAAAGAAACGATTCTCCTGAAACTGCATCCAGACCTTACGATAAAAACCGCGATGGTTTTGTTTTAGGCGAAGGCGCAGGAGCATTAATTCTCGAAGAATATGAACACGCTAAAAAACGCGGAGCTAAAATTTATGCCGAAGTAATTGGCGGTGGCATGACTGCCGATGCTTACCACATTACAGCGCCACATCCAGAAGGTTTAGGCATTACACGAGTAATGCAAAATGCATTAGACGAAGCAGGATTAAAGCCTGAAGATGTAGATTACGTAAATACCCATGGCACTTCTACACCACTTGGCGATATTGGTGAAATTCGTGCCATTCAACGTGTGTTTGGCGAACACGCCTACAAATTAAATATCAGTTCTACCAAATCGATGACGGGCCATTTATTAGGTGCGGCAGGAGCTATCGAAGCTTTGGCCTGTATCATGGCCATCAACGAATCTGTTATCCCTCCTACTATCAATCATTTTACCGATGATGATGAGTTAGACGCTAAACTGAATCTAACTTTTAACAAAGCACAACACAGAGAGGTAAACATTGCCTTGAGCAACACCTTTGGTTTTGGTGGGCATAATTTTTCAATCTTATTGAAAAAATACAAGCCTTAACTATGTGTAAGGTTTAGCCATATATCCATCACTAATCCCGCTGTGCTTGGTTTGGAATTTACTTAGGAAGAAAAATAACAATGACGATAAACTGATTGCTGCGATCAGAAACATTGCCGGTTTCTCTCCTAAAAATCTGGAGTTATACAAATTAGCTACGCTACACTCCTCGTTAGCAAAATCGAATCATCAAGGACAAAAAGAATCCAACGAAAGACTGGAATATTTAGGCGATGCAGTGTTAGGTGCTGCTGTGGCCGATTATCTTTTTAAAAAATTTCCATTTAAAGACGAAGGCTTTCTTACCGAAATACGCTCTCGAATTGTAAACCGAGAAGCCTTGAATATTCTCGCCAAAAAAATTGGCATCAACACCATTGTACAATTCGATAACAAAAATGCTCAACTGCAACAAGTCATTCTAGGTAATACACTCGAAGCTATTGTAGGGGCAGTTTACCTTGACAAAGGCTATGTGCGCTGTAAAAAATTTGTGATTGATAAACTCATCGTGCCCCATTACGATTTAGAAGAAGTTGTAAACTCTAATTCGAACTACAAAAGTAAATTGATAGAGTGGGCTCAACGCGAAGGGAAAATAATCCGATTCGATATCTCTGAAAGCAAAACCTCTAAAAACAGAAAAGAATTTACCGCTCAGGTATTCTTAGACAACGAAGCCAAAGGAACAGGTTTTGGCATCAATAAAAAGAAAGCCGAGCAAGATGCCTCCTTCAAAACCTTAGAAATGTTACGAACAGAACAACCCACCGAAGACAATCAATCAGAATCCTGACATTTTTTGTCATAATCGAAATTTCTAAACAAACATCTCTAAGCAACCTCCTCAGGATATAGTTTTCTTTGATTATTTTGCGCGGTATAAAATCAAACACTGATGCTTCAGCATCTATCCATTAAAAACTATGCTTTAATAGAGGAATTATCCTTCTCTCCGGCATCGGGTTTATCTGTAATTACAGGAGAAACCGGTGCAGGTAAATCTATTATGCTGGGTGCATTAGGCTTAGTGATGGGCAACAGAGCGGATACTAAAGTTTTATGGAATGAAGCCGATAAATGCATTGTTGAAGCCAGCTTTAACATTAAAGCGTACAAACTAAAAAAAGTTTTTCAGGAACTGGATTTAGATTATGACGATACCACCGTTTTAAGAAGAGAAATCAACACCAGTGGTAAATCGAGAGCATTTATAAACGACACCCCGGTAACGTTAGAAACGTTAAAAGAAATCAGTTCTTTACTGTTAGATGTTCACTCACAACACGAAACGCTACAAATCGGTGAACAATCCTTTCAACTTAAATTGATAGATGCTTGTGCTGAAAATGAAAATCTTTTAGAAACCTATCATCTAAGTTGGAAAAACTACACACAAGCGAAAAAAAGTTTAGAAGCTTTGCAACAACAAGCCGAGCAAATAAAAGCTGAAGCAGATTATATCTTTTTTCAAGTTGATGAATTAGAGAAATTTAATCCGCAAGCCGGTGAACTAACCTCTCTTGAGGGCGAACTCAGCCTGTTAGAACATACCGAAGAAATTAAAGCCAAACTGAATACAGTAAAACAAATTTTACAAGTAGGAGAATTTTCTGCCTTGCAAAGTTTGCGCGAAGTAAAAAATCAATTACAAAGCATTGCCGGTATTGCCAAATCTTACGAAACTTTATTCGAAAGACTACAAAGTGTTTTTCTTGAAACCGAAGATATTGCAAATGAAGCTGAAAATACGTTAGATACTATTGAGTTTGATCCTGCCCGATACGAGTATGTAAAAGAAAGATACAATACGCTAAATCGCTTATTGGTAAAACATAAAGTAAAAGATAGTGAAGCCTTGTTGGAAGTATTTAGTAAGTTAAAAGAACAAGCTTCCATTTCATCTGATATTGAAGGTACGTTAGCCACGCGCGAAAAAGAAGTTAAAAACTTATACAACATCGTTAGTGAACAAGCCAAAACGATTAGTGAAAGACGAAAAAAAGTTTTTTCTGCTATTGTTAAATCTGTTACCGGAACTTTAAAACAAATCGGAATAGAGAATGCCCAATTGAGTATCGAGCATAAAGAAACGAAACCTACAGCACAGGGTTTAGATGAAGTTTCTATTCTGTTTAGTGCCAACAAAGGCATGCCTCCTAAAATGATCGCGCAGGTTGCATCGGGCGGTGAGTTTGCACGTTTAATGTTTGCCATCAAAAAATTATTAGCCTCTAAATTAGCTATGCCCACGTTGGTGCTCGATGAAATTGATACTGGGGTAAGTGGCGAAGTAGCTTTACAAGTTGGCGAACAAATGCGCGAAATGGCAGCCAAACATCAATTGATTACTATTACCCATCTACCGCAAATTGCAGCCAAAGGCGATAAACATTTTTTTGTGTATAAAGAAAATGTAAAAGGCAGAACCATCAGCAATATTAAAGAATTACAAAAAGCAGAGCGCATCACCCAAATTGCAGAAATGATTGCCGGTGCTTCCCCAGGCAAAGCCGCACTCGAAAGTGCCAAAGAGTTGTTGCAAGCTTAATTTTTTTACACAGGATAGTGTAATAAACTTTCATACGGATTTCCAGATAAACCTAAAGCTTGTGCAAAGGCAGGCTCTGTTTTTAAACCTTGCCTTTTTAATCTGATGATTTCGTTTCTGAAGGCTTCATCTTTAGTAAGAAGAATTTTATTCTCGATAACTAAATGACGATACGCATACTGCTGAGTTACCGGTAAATTTTGCGCAAAAATTTCTACTTGAAATTCCTGTAACTTGAATTGATAAACACAAGCCGACTTGTGCTGAAAATCTTTCACATAAAAAGTAGCTTGCTGATGGTGAGTAAGATATTGTTTAGCAAATTCTAAAAAAAGAGTTGGTTCAGCTTCAATAAGTATATCGATGTCGCTCAACTCAATATCAATTCGTATTGGAATGGTGCCAACTAAAACCGGATTAAAGTCGCGCAAGGTTTCGAACAATTGTGTTGATGTTAACAGTTCATGCACTCGTTTTTGCTTCTGATTACCTTTTAATAGATAATCAAGTGTAAGGAAATCAAAATGGAAAAAGTTTTCGTGCGTTATGTGCATTAACTATCACTTTTTCTTTTTCTTACCATTATCCTTACTTTCTATTAATTGATCTTGCTGAATAACGGTGGTCCATACGCTTGTGCTACCATCGTCCATCCGTGTCCAAACCGGAACGATTACACCATCATGAGCCGCAATGTTGTTATAATCTCCAAAGAAGGTTGTTTCAACCGGTATAAAAGGTTTTTCGCTGATGGTCACATGTTTAAAAGTTAACCCTGCATCGGTTGAATACGATAGTTTTACATCTGTTTGGTTATCGGTGTATGGGCTTCTATCGTAATACACAATGTAAATGTAGCCGGTAGTTTGGTCGATGGCCATCCAGGGCATAAACTGGTGGGTTTCTGTTTCATCGTCATTTACTTTTTGCGGAACTGTCCACGAATCGCCATAATTGTTAGAACGCGAAAACCAAATATTCGTGTTATTCTCTCCATCGCGTTGATCGGCCCAAATAACATATAGCATACCGTTATGTATACTTTTGCTGTTGTCACATACTAAAACCGGAAATCCATTGCTTCTGCCTAAGCCGGGGATTTTCATATCCCAACCTCCCGGTTGTTCGAACATCGCTAAATCATTTCTCAACCAGGTTTCTCCACCATCGTAACTTCTATCTAAAAACAATACTCCCTGGTTTGCCCAAATTGCAAAAAGTTTACCATCGTAATTAACAGCAGTTACGGCTCCTTCCGCAGTATTATCACTATCTTTACAATCGCCCGGTGTATTAGAAAGTACAACAGGTTTCGTCCATTTCTCGCCTTTACTAGAAGATTTGCTGAACAAAATATTCGATTGACAAGCAGGATTTTCATCGCCATACTTATCGAACTGAGTCCATGTTAAATAAATATCATCGTTTTTTAAGTGTAAAGTTGCCCACTGTTTATCTTGATCTTTCGGAGGATTAAGGCCAACGAAATCTCCTTCATTCCAGGTTTTACCTCCATCTTTCGAACGATTAACCACCAACCGATCTAACCAGGCTTCGTTCTTTCTACCTTCGCCTGAGGGATCGGCCAAATGAAAGAAATAGATGTTTCCTTTTGTATCCGAAAGCAAAGCCGGATCGCCATATACGCCATATGGAGAAGTAACTTTTGTTTCTTGCCACGTTTTGCCACCATCTTCTGAATAAATTGCCCGATCGAGAACGGTACCAACCACAATGTTTTGTGGATCCTTTAAATTAATGGCAACACTTGGTTCGCAAGGTCCGTATTTTTCGCCTTCGCGTTTGGTAGCTAACTGAATATTGTTGAATTGCGCAGCAGCTTGTTTGGTCATTAAAATCAGGCAAATAATTCGAAGCAATTTCATAAACAAAAATTAACGTCCTAAAGTACAAAGTCAGTTCTAATTCTGAAATTTTATGTGTGTATTTGCAGCGTGAAATTAATTGCCCTGCTCCTTTTGTTTTTCACTAGCCTTGTGTGTTCGGCTCAGGAAGTGATTATCTCGTTTGGTTCTTGCGCCAATCAGGATTTAAAAAATTCGTTTTGGCCCGAAATCCTATCGCATAACCCCGATGTTTGGCTTTGGGGCGGAGATAACATTTATGCCGATACCGGAAATTTCGAAGTGTTACAAAAGATGTATCGCCAGCAAAGTAAGCAAACCGGTTACCGCCAATTAACCCGCCATACTAAAATAACCGGAGTGTGGGACGACCACGATTTTGGCACCAACGATGGCGGAAAATTTTTTGCACAAAAAGAGATTACAAAAAAAGCAGCTGTAGAATTTTTGCAGTTTGATAAAGATGATCCGGTGCGGCAACGAGAAGGTTTGTATTCTACTACTACCATTAAGAATATCCGAATCATCAATTTAGATACACGCTATTTCAGAGATACTGTGTATAAATATTATTTTATTGATTCGCTTACACAAAAGCGAACGTATGGCTTTAAACAAAATACGGAAGGAGATATTTTAGGAGAAGCACAATGGCTATGGTTAGAAAAAACACTAGCTGAATCAAATGAAAAATTTATCATTATCAACTCTAGTGTGCAAGTAATTGCACGCGACCAACGCTGGGAGAAATGGGGAAATTTTCCGAATTCACTCAACCGCTTGCACATGTTAATAGCTAAATTTCCGGAGAAGCGAGTTATGTTTATTAGTGGCGACAGGCATATAGCAGAGATTTCATCTGAAAAGATTGAAGGGGTATCATATCCGCTATATGATTTTACCAGCAGCGGACTTACCCACACGTGGGATAGTAAAAAAATTGAAAAGAATCGTTTTAGAGTAGGCGAGTTAATCATCGAAAAAAATTATGGTATTATTCGCATAAAAGAAAACATCAACAATTATGCTATAACCATGCAGGTTTGGGGTGAGCAAAAAAAGGTATTGTTAGAGGAAAATGTAACTTTGCCCAAGTAAACTAATTACCCAGATAATCAGTTAATGGAGTATGAAATTGGCCGGAGCATCTTTGAATCAAACTCCTATCGATTGGGAAAATAATTTCTACAACATCGTAACCGCTATTGAAAAAGCGAAATCTCAACAAGTAGAATTATTGTGTTTACCCGAATTGTGCATTACCGGTTATGGATGCGAAGATTTATTCTTAAGCGATTGGCTGGCCGATACTGCTTTCGAACAATTAGTTAACCTTTTACCCTTTACCAAAAACATAGCTGTTGCCGTTGGCTTGCCCATTCGTTTACACCATAAAACGTATAATGGCGCAGCATTGCTTTATAATCAAAAAATACTAGGCATTGCACTAAAACAAAACCTGCCTAAAGATGGCGTACACTATGAACCTCGGTGGTTCGAAGCATGGACAGCAGGAGAAACAACTAAGTTAGAAAAGCAAGGTTTTGAAATCCATTGTGGCGATTTGTTATTCGAAATCAATGGCATTAAAATCGGTTTTGAAATATGCGAAGATGCATGGGTTGATTATGATAAAAGACCAGGGAAAAATTTATTAAAGAGAAAAGTTGATGTTATCTTAAATCCAAGTGCCAGCCATTTTGCCAAAGGAAAAAATAAAATCAGAGAGCATTTAATTATCAATAGCTCAAGCTTATTCAAGTGCATTTATCTATACGTAAATGTGTTGGGTAATGAAGCTGGAAGAATGATTTACGATGGCGATGTATTGATTGCACAGCAAGGAAAATTAATTGGCTTAAACAGAAGACTAAGTTTTCAACCTTTAGAGTTAGTTGTGGTAGAAGCCACCCCACAACAACCTGAACTAGCCAAACCCACACTCGAAAACGACATTACCGAAACAAACGAAGAAATTGCACAAGCCGTAAGCCTAGCCTTGTTTGATTACCTAAGAAAAAGCAAAGCAAAAGGATTCGTTCTATCATTGAGTGGTGGTGCCGACTCTAGCAGCATTGCTGTTTTTGTTGCTGAAATGGTACGCAGAGGAATAGCAGAATTAGGAATAGAAAAATTCTGCCAACTGCTGGGTGTACCAGTGGCGCATGAACCCAACATCATCGTACAAAAAATTTTTACTACAGCCTACCAAAGCACAGAAAACTCTTCTGATGCTACCTTTCAAGCTGCCAAAAAATTAGCCGAAAGTATTGGCGCCACTTTCTACAACTGGTCAGTTAATGATATTGTAAATAGTTACTCCATAAAAGTGGAGGAAGCATTGGGTCGAGCATTAAACTGGCAAACGGATGACATTGCATTGCAAAACATTCAGGCGCGTTCGCGCTCGCCTATTATATGGATGATCGCCAATATTAAAAATGCTTTGTTGCTTACCACCTCTAACCGAAGCGAAGGCGATGTTGGCTATGCAACCATGGATGGCGACACCAGCGGAAGCCTGGCTCCGATAGCTGGGCTAAGCAAACCTTTTATCTTACAATGGTTAAAATGGGCCGAATCGAATTTAGGCTATGAAGGGTTGCGTTTTGTTAACGCCCTTACGCCAACAGCAGAACTTCGACCTGCAGAACAACACCAAACCGATGAACAGGATTTGATGCCTTACCCTGTTTTAGAAGAAATAGAACGCATGGCCTGGAAGGATAGAATGTCGCCAGCCGAAATCTGGCATACGTGGAAACAAAACGGCAAAAGCGAAACAGAACTTAATTATTTAAAAAAATTCTTCCGCTTATGGGCTGCCAACCAATGGAAAAGAGAAAGATTGGCTCCATCCTTTCATTTAGACGACCTAAATGTCGACCCACGCTCCTGGTTGCGTTTTCCTATCCTTTCCGGAGGTTTTAAAAAAGAATTAACTCAACTTTAAACGTTAAACCACAAAAAATTATCTAAGTAAAAGCAACTTTGCTTTTTATATTTGCAGTTATGGCACTTGTAAACTTTATCATTTGGAACGGCTCCCCCGAAATCTTTAGCATTGGTTCCTTTTCATTGCGTTGGTACGGACTTCTCTTTGCACTTGGTTTTTTAATAAGCCAACAGATTTTGTATTACATTTTTAGCAAAGAAGGCAAACCCGTAAAAGACGTAGATACTCTAACCATTTACATGATCGTTGCCACTTTATTGGGCGCCAGGTTAGGGCATGTAGTTTTTTATCAGCCCGAACTTTTTATTGAAGATCCTTTATCCATTCTATTGCCGTTCGAATTTTATCCGGAGTTCAGATTTACAGGCTTACAAGGTTTGGCCAGTCATGGGGCAACTATCGGTATTTTAACAGCTTTATGGCTATATGCACGCAAACGAAAACCCGGCCAAAGCTTTCTACAGATTGTAGATCGTATCGTTATCCTCGTTGCCATTACTGGTGCCTTAATACGGCTCGGTAACTTTTTTAACTCTGAAATTATAGGCAAACCCAGCAACCTGCCCTGGTCCGTAGCCTTTGTTCATAACCCTACCCGCGCAATTGAATTCGATAAGTTTGTAGAAGATGTTTCCTATCTCCCTGGCGACTCTACTCTTCAGCAAAGTCCTTTTCAACCGGTAAAAATTCTTTTAACTTTTAAAAACGACTCTACCATAACCGAAGAAAGAATCAGAACCTTCATAGAATCGAAGTTAAACTCTGTATTCTCTTTTAACACCAACGTTACCTCTCATATTTACCAAACAGGCGACCTGCCTTATCGTTTAGGAAAAGAGGGCGATCACTACGAAGCAGTGCTATACACAAACATTATTCCACGCCATCCTGCACAGTTATACGAGTCTATCTCGTGTTTACTCTTGTTTATCTTACTGTATTTTTTGTGGGCACGAGATAAAGAAAAACTCGCACCGGGCAGATTGTTCTCTATCTTCCTGATGGTATGCTTTGGTTTGCGTTTCTTGTATGAATACCTGAAAGAAAACCAGGTAGCATTCGAAGATAAACTACCGCTTAATATGGGACAGATTTTAAGTATTCCACTTTTTATTGCGGGGTTAATACTCTTTATCTGGACATTCCGTAAAAAGACTGAGGCAAATTAAATACACTCAGCCTTTTATGAAAACCAGATTGGCTTATGCACTTAGTATATTGTTTTGTTGCATGTGCTTTTCTGGTTTTTCTTTTACAGATAGCCTAAAAAGTAAAAAGCGAAACCAGGTTTACATACCAGATACAAGTGCTTCCGTTACAGTTAATCGTATCTTAATAATCGGAAATAAACGAACCCGCGAGTTTATCATCAGAAGAGAATTAGCAGTAACAACAGGAGATACCCTCTCTTTACAACAACTCAGCCAAATAATTGAAAAAGATAAAGTTAAATTACTGAACACACGGCTTTTCAATTATACAGAATGTAAGATCCTGAATTATGAAAACGGACATGTAGATTTACTATGGGAAGTTAACGAAAGATGGTATACATTTCCAATTCCGATTTTTGAATTAGCCGATAGAAATTTTAACGAATGGTGGGAAAATTACAACCATGATTTCAGTCGCGTTAAATATGGTTTAAATTTATACCAATACAATGTGCGTGGAAGAAATGAAACATTACTTTTAAATGCAAAATTTGGTTTCACTAATTTTTTCAGATTAAATTATCGCATTCCTTATCTCGATAAAAAAAGAAAACAAGGTCTCATCCTTGAACTCAATCTCGATGAAAGAAAAAACCTTGCCTACCAAACTATTGGCAATAAACTAGAATTTGCATCTGCCGAAAGTACATTGCGCCTTACAGAATACGCAGGTTTAACGTGGACATACAGAAACTCATTCTATCATTTTCATGGAATAACGTTTGATTATACTACTAACCGTGTGTATGATTCCCTACTTCTCATTAATGATACCTACTTAGGAGCTGCCGGAACCCGTAAACAAAGATTCCATACCCTTGCTTATCAATACATTTATGAAAACCGTGATTTCGTCTCCTATCCGCTAAAAGGAAGTTACCTGCGCACCAGCATCAAACAAAAAGGTATTTTACCTGATGACGATTTATTTAAAACAGAATTTGATTTCCATTACTCCCGGTTTATCGACTTCGGAAAAAATTGGTATTTTTCCAGTACCAACGTTGCGCATGTAAGTTTACAAAACGATATTCCGTATGCTAATTACAGTGCACTAGGCTTATTCAGGCAATTTCTACGAGGCTACGAAGTTTACTTAATCGAAGGCCCACAACACGTTTATACCAAAACCACCCTCAAAAAACGCATCTATTCCAAAACTTTTCAGTTCGATAATATGCGGCTTGAACAATTTAAAAAGTTACCCATCAACATTTTCTTAAAAGCGTACGCAGATATCGGCTACGTGTGGAATTATGCCGGGTATACAAACGGTAAGTTTTTAACAGATCAATTGTTAAGCAGTGCCGGAACGGGTTTGGATATAACTTTTTCGTACGATGCCACCTTGCGTTTAGAATATTCAGTTAACAAACTAAACGAACGCGGATTGTTTATTCATATACGAAGAGAATTCTGAGTATTTGTTATTTATCGTATAACTGCTAGATTCGTAAAACCTTTTACTGTGCGTATAGCTTTAGTTGTTTTAGCTATCCCCATTAATATTCTATGTTATTCACAAAGTATTACACCAAACCTTAGTGCACGTAGTGCAGCATTGGGCAATACACATGCTGTATTACAAGAAGTTTTTAGTGTAGCCGGCAACACAGCTGCACTTAGTAAACAAGAGCAAACCCAACTAGGAGTTGGTTATGAAATTAACCCACAATGGCAAGGTGCCAATAAAGGTATAGTATGCCTGGCAATACCCGTTCAAAAAGGAGTCGGGCAATTTTCTGTTTTACGCTTTGGCGATGCCCTCTACAACGAAAGTTTAGCAACCTTAGGTTATGCACATAGCATCAATCAATCTTCCATCGGCATTTCTACTAGTGTTATGCAATACCGGGCAGAAGGTTTTGGCAATAAACATACTGTCAATTTCAATTTTAGTGGTGTGCATCAATTTGGTGAAACCATTAGCGTAGGTGCTTATGTACAAAACATTTTAAAAAAAGAAATCAACCAGGCCTTTAGGGAAAAATTACCAACTCGCATGGCAATAGGTATTGCGTGGCAGGCGGCTAAAGCAGTTTCTTTGTATGGCGAACTTTTAAAAGACCTCGATTATGCCGCGCAAGTAAGACTTGGGGTAGAATACAAAGCCAACGAAAAATTCTTTATTCGTTCTGGCTTACAACCTAAACCAGGTATAAGCAGTGGTGGCTTCGGGTTTATTTACAAAAAAATTACGGTTGATACAGCCATACAATACTTCTGGACAAACAACCATTTCAGACAACAAACCACGCTGAGTTATAGTGTATCCAAAAAATGAAAGGATTATTCTTTATCCTTCTCTTGCTTCTATTCCATACACGTGCTAAAGCTCAACAAAATGATGATCAACTACAAAAGATTTTAGATGATTGGATTCAAACACAAGACGAGCAAACCGATTATGAAGGTTTACTAGAACAACTGTATCTTCTGGCAGCAGATCCTATTGATATAAATAAAGCAAGTGCCGAAGAACTCCGCAGTTTATTTCTATTAACAGAACATGAAATTAAAGAACTTATTCGCTACCGCGAAGCCACCGGAAATATTACCGATGTATACGAATTACAAGCCATCGAAAACTGGAGTGTAGAATTAATCGAAATGATTCTTCCGTTTATTACCATCGAAAAAGTAAAACCAGAAAAAAACCTATGGCAAAGAGTGAAAAGCGAAGGCAAAGGTTATTTACTTTGGCGAACCGATACTTTTTTGGAAGAACGAAAAGGATTTAACATAGAAGACGTTGATAAACAATTCCAAGGTAATCGCTTTCGCCAATTGATACGAATACGAAAATCATCAGCCGGAGATTACTCGTTTGGACTAACCGCAGAAAAAGATGCAGGAGAAAAATGGCGATGGAATGTACAACAGCATCAACCCGGATTTGATTATTATAACGTTCATCTACAAGTTCAAAATAAAAAGAGTATTCAAAATTTTATAGTAGGCGATTTTCAATTGCAAAGCGGACAAGGTTTACTACACGGCAATGCATTTGGTTTAGGTAAAGGAGGAGAAACCATTAATACCATCCGAAGAAACAATACATTATTCAAACCTTTTACATCTACTTTAGAAAATGGAGGCTTTCGTGGTGTAGCCTCCACCATCAAAATAAATAGTAAACTAAATTTATCGGGGTATCTGTCGTATAAAAACAGAAACGCATCTTCACAAACCGACTCGGTTGGAAACAATACCATAAGCAGTTGGCGCAACAGCGGTTTGCACCGAAATGAAAACGAAAGAAACGGAAGACAACAAATAACCGAAACAGCGCATGGCGGTATAGTACAATATGAAAACAATACAACTCTATTGGGTATTCAATTTCAAAACATCTCTTTTTCGAAAGCCATTAAACCTAAGCCGAATCTTTACAATCAATTTGCATTTAGCGGAAAGAATTTTCAAGCCGCATCTTTTTATTTTTCTAAAACGATAAGCGCATTTCATTTTTTCGGAGAAAGCGCCCTCTATAAAAAATACGTAGGAATGAATATAGGATTACTAGCCGCCTTATCGAACAGAACGGATTGGTTGTTGCAGTATCGTTTTTACGATAAACAGTTTGTAAGTCTTAGCGGAAATCCTTTTGCTGAAAGCAGTACCGGCCAAAATGAAATTGGTTTTTACACTGGCTTAAAACATCAAATTAAAAAGAAACACATCTTCTCTGCCTATGCCGATTTCTACCAATTTCAATGGCTTCGGTTTAGGCTGTACCAACCCAACACAGGTTGGGATGCCTTATTGCGCTACCAATATATGTTGAATAAAAAAACTAATTTCATCTTCCAATACCGAACAGAAGAAAAGCCACGAAACAGCTCCCAAGCAAACATCGCCTACCAGATTAACATCATTACCAAACAACAAATAATGATGAGTATGCAACATCAAGCTAGCGATAGCTGGAAATTTCAAACCAGAATACAATTCGCACAAGTAAACAATCCTGACCGTAAGAAGGGAATTGCCTTAGCGCAAGATGTAAGTTACAAACATAAATTCTTTACCATGCATTACCGCTATTGTATTTTTGATGTGAGCGATTTCGATGCCCGACACTATATAGTTGAGCGTGATGTTTGGTCATCGGCCAGTTTACCTGTTTTAAACGGACAAGGCTCAAGGTCTTACTTGCTGTTACAATTTAAATTCAACAAAGCATTATCTCTTTGGTTTAGGTATGCGCATACCTATTTAAAAAATATAGATGAAATGGGTTCAGGGTTAGATGCCACAACCGGAAACACCAGAAACGAAATTAAATTTCAGGTGATGGTAAACTTTTAATGGAAGGTAAAATTTTAACTACGATTTTCTATTGAAACGCGCCATGTAAAAACCATCGAACCCTTGCGAGGGCCAAATCATTCTTTCTTCTTCTAGCGCAAAATCAGAATTATGCTTTAAAAAGTTTTCTACTTGTTTTTCATTCTCGGATGGCATAATGGAACACGTTGAATACACTAATTTTCCGCCTGGTTTTACCATGGTTGCATAATCATGTAAAATACCGGCTTGCACACGTTTCACATTTTCAATAAACTCGGGCGTTAACTTCCATTTCGCATCCGGATTTCTCTTTAAAACACCTAAGCCCGAACAAGGCACATCTAATAGAACACGATCAGCCGCTTTATCTAAACGCTTAATCGTTTTTGTGTTTTCAATCCAACGTATTTCAATGTTACCAACACCCGCTCTTCTCGCACGTAATTTTAATTCATTCAATTTCCATTCTTCTGTATCCATCGAAATAATTTTGCCTTTGTTTTCCATTAAGGCAGCTAAGTGCAAAGACTTACCTCCCCCACCTGCACACGCATCGATAACGCGCATACCTGGCTCTGCTTGTAAAAAAGGTGCAATGGCCTGCGAGCCGGCATCCTGTACTTCAAACAAACCTGCTTTAAACTCTGGCAACAAAAAAACATTCTGTCGTCTTTTTAAAATAATGGCATCTTTATACCCCGGGTTGATATCCGTTTCTACTTCTTGCTCTGCAAGTGCAAGTATCAATTCCTTTCTATTTATTTTAAGTGTGTTGGTACGCAACACCACTACAGCTTCTTCATTTAATGCTTTCAACTCTTCCGGCCAAACTCTTCCTAATTCCTGTTCACCTTGTTGGTGCAACCAATCCGGTATCGACTCAAAATCTGCAATGCTTTGTCTTGCTTCTTCGTAGCGTTTTAAAATTTGCTTTCTGTTTACTTCTTTAAACTCATCCCAATCCGGAATCTCATGTTCGTTTAAAGCACACCACGCGCCCACCAACTTCCAATAGTTATTGTCTTCTGTGTTGGTAACAAACTTAAGCAAGCGATACCACCGAACAATATCATAAGTTGTTTCTGCAATAAAACGTCTGTCGCGTGCACCCCATTTAGGATTTTGCTTTAAAACTTTTTCAATTACTTTATCAGCATATTTCTTATCTTCGAATATCTGCTTTAAAGCATCTAAAACTGCGTAGGTAGTTGTTCTGTATAGTCTCACATGGCAAAGATAACCAATTAGAATTGTCAGCCATTTTATAAATTTGTGTATTACTCCTGATTATGAAAAAATTACTTCTACTTCCCTTTCTTGTTTTCAGTATGGCAACTTTCGCTCAGGACGATTGGGCCGATAAACTCTTAAAAAAAGCAGGTGATGAAGGAAGCAAACAAAAGGCAGGCATCGATTCTATCGACTTTCCTTTTGCTATTACAGTAAGCGATAACGCAGGATTGTTCGACATTAAACAAAAAGGCGAAACATTTAGCAAAGGATTGTATTTTTTAAAAGACAGAGCAGACAAAACACCAATAGAAATTGCAAGAGATACGCTAGATCAAGCAATTTTTTTCTACAACAAACGCATGTACAAAATTGCTGAAGCTTCCTTTATAGAAGCTAAGGCCTTTATGGAAAATAATGATTTAGCCAGCGACATCAACTACTTACGGTGTATTTCTAATTTAGGAGTAGTTTATCTGGCACAAGGTAAACTAAACGATGCCGAAGTGTACATCAACGGAGCATTAGAAGAAAGCAAGGCACGTGGCAAAGGCTCGGTTGCATACGTTGCCAATCTCAATAACAAAGCAAAACTAGAACAAGCACTTGGTTTTTATAACGAAGCAGAACAACATTTTAATGAAGCATTGTTGCTGGTCGAAAAAATTTTTGGTGGCGGATTACAACCTGCTATTGTGTTAAATAACAAAGCTATGTTAATGCAAGCCTTAGGAAGAAACAACGAAGCCATAGAAACTATGAAACTTTCTATAGCGGCCAGCGAAGCTTCTGCAAAAAACAAAGTAATCAAAGACAAAGGCTCGTTCGATAACAGAAGATTTCAATCTAACCTCGCCTACATTTATCAATCTGCCGGAAAATTTACCGAAGCAGAATCACTCTTTTTATCACAAAAGAAAATTTACGAAAACAGAGGCAATGCCAACAACCCCGAATATGCTGCTTTACTTAATCAATTAGCTTTATTATACATGCAAATGAATAAGGCAAATGAAGTAGAAGCTTTACTCAACAAAGCCATTGCTGTTTATAAAAAGAAAAACGGAGAAGAAAGCACCAATTATGCTAAAGCCTTAAGCGATTTAGGCATGTATTACCGTATCAGTGGTAAGTATGATCTGGCTATACAAAATTTATCCAAAGCCTTAGCCTTAAAAGAAAAAATTCTGAATGCCAACCATCCGGAGTTTATCAAAACCAAAGAAGAGCTAGCCATCGCGTATTGGAAAAGCAACCAAACACAACAAGCATACACACAGTATAAAGAAGTAATGGAAAAAACATTAACCTTTATCGATCAGTATTTTCCTCCGATGAGCGAAGCCGAAAAAACAGCCTATTGGGATATCACCTCTCCCCGCTTCCAACGTTTTTACAATTTCGCGTTGCAAAACGTAACACAACAACCCGAACTCGCTGCCGATGTGTACAACTACCACATCGCTACAAAAGCATTGTTGTTAAACGCAACCAATAAAATCAAACAAATTATTCTAAACGGAAAAGATGTAAAACTAAAACAAGACTACATCAGTTGGCTCAATAAAAAAGAATTGCTGGCGCGTTACTATGCCTTAAGCAAAGATGAATTGAAAGAACAAAAAATCGATTTAAAATCTCTGGAAGCAGAAGCCAACGCCTTAGAGAAAATGCTTTCCGGAAAATCTGCCGACTTTGCACAAGGGTATGCCACCAACAGAATCTCGCACGATCAACTCGCCCAACTCCTGCAAGAAAACGAAGCCTTATTAGAAATTATAAGAGTACAAGCTTACGAACAAAGTTTTACTAACCAGGTTGTATACATGGCTTTAGTAGTAACAAAAAATGCCAACAAACCCAACATTGTTATTTTAGAAAACGGCCAACAATTAGAAACACGCTACGCGAAATACTACAGAAACAGCATACAACAAAAACAAGCAGACGAATACTCTTATCAGCAATTCTGGGCTAAGATTGAACCGGCTTTACAAGGCAAAAAAAACATATACATATCCGTTGATGGCGTGTACAATCAAATTAACCTGAATACATTAAAAAAGCCAGACGGTCTTTTTCTTTTACAACAATACGAAATAGCGTTGCTGGGCAACACCAAAGATTTTATCGAAATAAAAAAACGCAAAGTTTCAACAGGTAAAAAAAATGCAGTACTGGTAGGCTTTCCCGATTTTGGTGCCACAGAGCCCTTGGCCTTACCCGGCACTAAAGTAGAAGTAGAAACCATCAACAAAAATTTAAAAACAGCAGGGTACACCACGCAACTTTTTCAACAAAAAGAGGCCAGCGAAAAAAATTTAAAAAATGTTAAAGCACCAGAAATTTTACACATTGCTACCCATGGTTATTTCTTGCAAGATGTAGAAAACCAAGACAACGCCTTTGGTGTAGCCTCAGAAAATGCCACGCGTAACCCTTTGCTGCGCTCTGGTTTATTGTTAGCAGATGCCGGCAAAACCATGAACAAACAAACCGGCACAGATTTATCCAGCAACGATAATGGTATAGTAACCGCATACGAGGCCATGAACTTAAACCTCGAAGGAACCGACATGGTGGTACTAAGCGCTTGCGAAACCGGCCTAGGCGATGTAAAAAATGGCGAAGGTGTTTATGGTTTGCAACGTTCTTTTCTGGTAGCTGGGGCCGATGCCCTTATCATGAGTTTATGGAAAGTAGACGATGCCGCTACACAACTGCTCATGAGCAGTTTTTACACCAATTGGGTAAAACTTCGCGATAAACAAAAAGCCTTTAAACAAGCACAAGTGCAGCTATACACCAAATACAAAGATCCTTACTATTGGGGCGCCTTTGTAATGGTAGGGCTTTAAGGCAACAATCGCAGTGTCTGCTTTAGGTAGTAAAAAACGTAACCCCGTTTTCAAAAACCAAACTCTCCTTCTCCGCACAAAAAGAAAAAGGCACGAGGGTTTTGTTAGATTTTATTTTCTGCCATAAGACTTTATGCCGTTGTGCAAATTTTAAAATGTTGTTAAACGGTAATTCCTAAAGTATTACCGAAACCGTTTGCTTAGTACGAAACGGGCGAGTACATTTATCACCTCGTTATCAACCCAAACATCATGAAAAAACGAAATCTATTGCTGATAGCATTATTGATAATGCTGTCTGTCACGGCAACTTTCTCTCAAAAGAAATCGAAAGAGAAAGACAAAAAACAAAAAACAGAAGCTATACCCACTCCACCGGTTGCAGAAGCCGCAACGCCAGCTGCATTACCGGCACCGGTAAAAGTAACTTCTGTAGAGGGCATCACCGAATACAAACTCAACAACGGTTTACGCGTGTTGCTTTTCCCCGATCAATCCAAGCAAACCATTACCGTAAACATCACCTACCTGGTAGGGTCAAAGCACGAAAACTATGGCGAAACCGGCATGGCACACTTGCTCGAACACTTAGTGTTTAAAGGAACACCCAAACACCCCAACATTCCGCAAGAATTAACCGAACATGGCGCAAGACCAAACGGAACTACCTGGGTGGACAGAACCAACTACTACGAAACCTTTAATGCTACCGAAGAAAACCTAAAGTGGGCATTAGATTTAGAAAGCGATAGAATGATAAACTCGTACATCGCTAAAAAAGATTTAGACAGCGAAATGACAGTTGTGCGCAACGAATTCGAATCGGGCGAGAACGATCCCTTCGGTGTGTTAATGGAACGCGTAATGTCTACCGCCTTCTTATGGCACAACTACGGTAAATCTACCATTGGTGCCCGTGCCGATATCGAAAATGTAAACATCGAACGCCTACAGGCTTTCTACAAAAAATACTACCAACCCGATAATGCCGTATTACTGGTAGCCGGAAAATTCGATGAACCCAAAACACTAGAATTAATCAATCAATACTTCGGCCCCATACCTAAACCCAATCGTGTAATCGAACCCTTTTATACGGTAGATCCCACACAAGATGGCGAACGTTTCGTATCGCTAAAACGCAAAGGCGATGTACAAGTAGCCATGGCCGCCTACCACATTCCGTCCGGTTCGCACATCGATTACCCGGCCATCGAAATTTTAGGCAGAGTAATCGGCAGCGCACCATCCGGTAAATTATACAAAGAGTTAGTCGACACAAAAAAAGCAAGTAGCGTAGGTGCGTTTTCTTTCGAGTGGAAAGAGCCCGGCTTATTCTTAAGTTTTGCAGAAGTGTTAAAAGAAAAATCGTTAGACGATGCCCGCAACACCATGATCAAAGTGTTAGACGAAAGCGCAAAAGCAACTTACTCTAAAGAAGAAGTAGAACGTGCAAAAAACGAAGTTATCAAACAAATCGAACTATCGTTTAACTCAAGCGAACGCATTGGCTTACAACTAAGCGAGTACATAGGCATGGGCGATTGGCGTTTGCTATTTCTTAACCGCGATAGAATTAAAAACGTAACCCCCGAAGATGTAGCCCGCGTTGCCAAAGCCTATTTAAAACCCGATAACCGAACAACCGGTGTATTTATCCCAACCGAAAATCCCGACAGAGCAGATATTCCTCCGGTACCTAACGTTAACCTCTTAGTAAAAGATTACAAAGGCAACCAGGCCATTGCACAAGGCGAAGCGTTCGATCCATCGCCCGCTAACATCGAAACCAGAACACAACGAACAGAATTAGCCAACGGAATGAAGGTAGCCATGCTTACCAAAAAAACCAGAGGCGAAGCCGTAGAACTTAGAATTACCATGCGCTTTGGCGATGAAAAATCTTTACAAAACAAAGCCACCACAGGCCGCTATGCCGCCAGCATGCTAAACAAAGGCACCACCAAAAAAACCAGACAACAAATAAAAGACGAGTTCGATAAACTAAAAGCAAACGTGTTTATCGGTGGCGGTGCATCGCAAGCAGTCATCACCATCTCCACTACCCGCCCTAATTTAGTTGAAACGTTAAAGTTAGTAGCCGAAGTAGTTAAAGATCCGGCCTTCCCTGCCGATGAATTCGAAAAATTAAAAAACGAAGAAATAGCCGGCATCGATCAGCAACGCAGCGATCCGCAAGGCATAGCCTTCACTAAAATTCAAAAACACCTAAGCCCCTATGCAAAAGGCGATGTGCGCTACGTAGAAGACTTCGATGAATCTGCCGCAACACTAAAAGCCTTGAAGCTAGACGATGTAAAAAAATTCTATAAAGATTACTTCGGAGCTAACAACGCTACCATGGCTGTAGTAGGCGATTTCGATGGTGCCGAAGTTAAAACCTTGGTAACCGAACTATTCGGTAGCTGGAAATCTGCCATGCCGTATACACGCATAGCATCTAAGGCTATACCGGTAAAAACAATAAACGAAAACATCGAAACACCCGATAAGCCCAATGCGTTTTTCGTTGCTGCCTTTAATTTTGAAATGAATGATGAGAACCCCGACCATGCAGCCCTTTTACTAGGCAACTACATGTTGGGTGGCGGTTTCTTAAACTCACGCTTAGCTACACGCATACGCCAGAAAGAAGGCCTTAGCTATGGCGTAGGCTCGCAATACAATGCAGGCTCGCTCGATCCTGTAGGCTCGTTCTTTGCCTTTGCCATATACGCACCCGAGAACGTAGAGAAACTAGAGAAAGCCTTTAACGAAGAAATTCAGAAAGTAATTACCGAAGGCTTTACAGCCGAAGAAATTACAGCAGCTAAATCAGGTTGGTTACAATCCAGAACCGTTACCCGCGCACAAGATGGCTCACTAGCCGGCACACTAAACAACTACTTGTTTATTAAACGCAACCTAGCGTGGGACGAAGCCCTCGAGAAAAAAGTAAACGACCTAACGCCCGAGCAAATAAATGCCGCCATGAAAAAGCACCTCAAGCCCGAGCTAATTAACATTATAAAAGCCGGAGACTTTGCCGGAGCAAAAGCAAAAGCTGCACAAGGAAAATAAAACCAAAACAAACCCTACATAAAAAAGCTGCCCCACAAAGGCAGCTTTTTTTGTGCCATACAAAAGCAACAAAATCCCGCGCAGGCTAAAGCACATAAAACACAAAACAATACCCACACAAAACAGCACACATTATTAAGTGAAATAATTACCAATCGCAATCTTACTACGTACATCTTACGTCTTACGTCTTACGTCTTGCTACTTACATCTTACGTCTCTTACGAACAACCAACAACTATACTATATGGGCGGCAGCCGGGCTGTGCGGGGCTTCGCTTCGCTACGGTGTTCCACTTCGTTGCACACCAAGCCCCTACCATCCCTGCCGCAAACCCATAACCGATAGTAAAAATTCAAAATTTTAAATTTCAAATTTCAAATTTGAAATTTTCTCTCCCCAAGCCAACCCTCCTTTCTTCAAGTGCAAGCATATAAAGCCAACTTTCACCATTCCAAAAGAATCTAGTATCTTAACCAATTGAAATAACGAGCTATATATAAGTACACTGTCTTGTTGTATTTCAAGAACAAAATTTGGTTGTGTCGAAACAATGAAGGAACTAAAACCACGCAAATCCCTTAACAAAGCTTTTCTAAAAGTAAAGCCTACCCGTACTGAAATCGAGCATTTTAAAACTAACCTTCATACCCTACTCGAGCGCATTAACGATAAGGAAAGCGAAGAATTTCATAAAAACCTTGTTATCGATTTTCTCAAGAAAACCTACTACGATCCTAACCACTACATCAATACCAAAGGCCGAAACGATTTAGTTATTCACAATGGTGCGCAGGCCGGCACAAGCGTTGGCGTTATCATCGAGGCAAAAAAACCAACCAACAAAGCCGAAATGGTAAGCACCAAAAAACTAAATGCAAAAGCATTTCAAGAATTAGTGTTGTATTACCTGCGCGAAAGAATTACACACAAAAACCTAGATGTAAAACACATTGTGATCACCAACATTTTCGAGTGGTTTATTTTCGATGCTGTTTTATTCGACAGGCTCTTTGCACAGAATAAAAACCTCGTTAATCAATTTACCGATTTCGAAGCCGGGCGTTTGTCCGATACCAAAACAGATTTCTTCTACAAACAAATTGCCGAACCTTTTATAACAAGTGTAGAAAATGAATTAGAGTTTACCTATTTCAATTTCGAAACGTATAAACAGGCTTTAAGTAAAGAAAGCCAACCAGGCGCGGATGCTTCGCTTATTGCTTTGTTTAAAATACTATCGCCCGAACATTTATTAAAACTTCCTTTTGTTAACGATAGCAACAGCCTCGATAAAAAATTTTACAGCGAGTTGCTGCACATCATCGGCCTAACCGAAACCAAAGACGGCAGCAAAAAATTAATTGAAAGAAACAAAGAAGGCGAACGCAACACGGGCACTTTATTAGAAGATGCCATCATACAACTCGATAGCCTCGATAAACTTAGCCGCCTAGATAAACCCAATCAGTATGGCAACACACAACAAGAGCGCCTGTTCAATGTGGCGCTCGAGCTAAGCATCACGTGGGTAAACCGCATTCTCTTTTTAAAATTACTCGAAGCCCAACTTATCTCGTACCATAGGGGCGATGTTACCTATGCTTTTCTCAACAACAAGAAAATAAAAAGCTATGACGACCTCAACAGTCTTTTCTTTCAGGTACTCGCCAGAAAACACACCGATAGAAATGCAGATGTAAAAAAACTATTCGAGAAAGTTCCATACCTCAACTCGTCCTTGTTCGAGCCTACAGAGGTAGAACAAATCACGTTGTTCATCAGCAATTTAAAAGATGATAAAACGATTCCTGTTTATGCGCAAACAGTTTTAAAAGATCAGCAAGGCAAAAAGCGAAGTGGCCAACTCACCACGCTGCAATACTTGTTCGAGTTTTTAGATGCTTACGATTTTGGTGCAGAAGGGGGCGAAGAAATACAAGAAGACAACAAAACACTCATCAACGCTTCCGTACTGGGTTTAATCTTCGAGAAGATAAACGGCTACAAAGATGGCTCCTTCTTTACACCTGGTTTTATCACCATGTACATGTGCCGCGAAACCATACGCAAAGCCGTGGTGCAAAAGTTTAACGAAACCAAAAATTGGAATTGCCATACACTCGAAGAACTCTACGATAAAATTGAAGACCGCAACGAAGCCAACGCCATTGTAAACAGCATTAAAATCTGCGACCCTGCCGTGGGCTCAGGGCACTTTCTTGTTTCGGCACTTAACGAGATGATTGCCGTTAAAAACGATTTAAAAATTTTACAAGACCGCAGCGGCAAACGCCTGAAAGAATACCAGGTAGAAGTGGTAAACGATGAATTAATTGTAACAGACGAAGAAGGCGAACTCTTTGAATACATTGCTCCCTCTCCTTCGGAGAGGGCGGGGGGTGAGGCACAGCGCATACAAGAAACACTCTTCCACGAAAAACAAAGCATTATAGAGAACTGCCTTTTCGGAGTAGATATTAATGCCAACTCTGTAAAAATTTGCCGCTTGCGTTTGTGGATTGAACTTTTGAAAAACGCGTACTACAAAAACGCCACCGAACTAGAAACACTGCCTAACATCGATATCAATATTAAATGTGGCAACTCTTTGGTGAGCCGCTTTGCCATTGATGCCGATTTAAAACAAGCCTTGAAAAAAAGCAAGTGGAGCATAGACACCTACCGCGCGGCTGTTGACCAATACCGCAATGCCGAAAGCAAAGAGCAGAAGCGCGAAATGGAAAAACTAATTGCCGATATAAAAACTGATTTTAGAACAGAGATAAACAAAAACGACCCCAAGCTAGCCAAGCTTTACAAATTAAACGGAGAGCTAACCAGCCTTACCACCCAGCAAAGTATTTTTGGCATGAGCGAAAAAGAAAAGAAAGAGTGGGACAAAAACGTAGAGAAGAAAACACAAGAGATACAAAAACTAGAAACAGAGATAGAAGAAATAAAAGCCAACAAAATATTTGAGAATGCCTTTGAGTGGCGCTTTGAATTTCCTGAAGTGCTAAACAGCGAAGGCGACTTTGTAGGCTTTGATGTGGTGATTGGTAATCCGCCTTATATAAGACAAGAAGAGTTTTCAGAATTAAAGAACTATTTGCTTTCTGCGTTTCAAGAAACAGGCACAGGCACAGCCGATCTGTTTGTGTATTTTGTTGAGCAAGCATTTAGAGTTTTAAAATCTAAAGGAGAATTTGCTTACATAATTCCAAATAAATGGATGCGAGCAGGATACGGAAAAAAACTTCGTCAATTTATAGGTAAACATAAAATCCATCAAGTGGTTGACTTTGGAGATTTACCAGTGTTTGAAGAAGCAACCACATATCCGAACATCATTCAAGTAAGAAAAAGTGGTGCGGAAAAAACATTTACCGCTTGCAATATAAATACCCTACAATTCAACAAAGGATTAAAAGCTTACCTAGAAGAAAATCAAATTGAAGTAAACATTGACGAACTCTCTTCTGAAGGTTGGACACTATCAGATTCTAAAGTACAATCCATACTAACCAAAATTAAAAGCAAAGGAAAACCACTTGGGGAATATGTAAATGGAAAAATTTATAGAGGTGTTTTAACTGGTTTTAATGAAGCTTTTGTAATTGATAAAGAAACTAAAGATCGGCTGATAAAAGATGATCCAAAAAGTGCAAAGGTTATTAAGCCCTTTTTAGCCGGCAGAGATATTAAACGATATCAAACTCCAACTCCTGATAAATTTTTGATTCTATTCCCAAAAGGATTTACAATCAAAAGAAATCTTCCTAAAGGCAATCCAAATTATCTAGCATCAGAACCACCACCGAGATATGGAGACATGGCGTATGATGATGCATGGGAATGGATAAAAAAGGAATTTCCAGCAATAGCTGAACATCTTTCGCAATACAAATTGGCAGCTGAGAGAAGAACTGATAAAGGTGACTATTGGTGGGAATTAAGAGCATGCGACTATTACGATGAATTTGAAAAGGCTAAGATTGTATATCCAAATATTTGTAAACGGCCTGAGTTTTCTTTAGATAATCGAATGAGTTATACGAATCAGAAATGTTTTATAATTACTCATTTTACACTAACATTCCTTGGAGTATTAAATAGCAGTCTATTCTTTTTCCTCTTCAAATCTATTCTACCAAAACTTAGGGGAGATTATTTTGAACCTAGCTATGTTTATCTTAAAGACTTTCCAGTAATAGATGATGAAAGTCAAGAAATAACAAATCTTGTAAGACAATGCCTTTCAATCAAAGAGAAAAATCCTGACGAAGATATCACAAACTTAGAAAACCAAATCGACCAATTGGTTTACAAACTTTATGATTTAACAGAGGAAGAAATTAAGATTGTTGAAAATAGTTAGTGAAAATGATCCCAAAAAATATAGATGAAAAGACATTACCCCACTAGCGCGGATGTTGTGTGTTGGCAAGTGGGCAGTTCATCCGTGCCAATTACCAGATGCGTTTGTATGGTAATAGTGCATTATCTTTTTCAACATTCGTGGCACGGAAGTAACTTCCGCACCAGATGAGGTTATTAAATCTTAGTACTTTTTTCTTATCCTGACGGCTAAGGCTACGAGCTCGCTCAAGCTAGGGAGAAAACTTTTCAGCAAGGTACGAGAATCATCGCGCGAGGTGCGAGAATCTTCCAGCAAGGTGCGAGAATCTTCCAGCATGGTGCGAGAATCTTCCAGCATGGTGCGAGAATCTTCTAGCGAGGTGCGAGAATCTTCCAGCGAGGTGCGAGAATCTTCCAGCGAGGTGCTCTCTGCAAGCTCCGCGGTGCGAATATCTTCCAGCAAGGTGCTCTCTGCAAGCTCCGCAGTGCCAATATCTTCCAGCGTGGTGCTCTCTGCAAGCTCCGAGGTGCGAGAATCTTCCAGCGAGGTGCTCTCTGCAAGCTCCGCAGTGCGAGAATCTTCCAGCGAGGTGCTCTCTGCAAGCTCCGAGGTGCCAATATCTTCCAGCGTGGTGCTCTCTGCAAGCTCCGAGGTGCGAAAATCTTCCAGCGAGGTGCTCTCTGCAAGCTCCGCAGTGCGAGAATCTTCCAGCGAGGTGCTCTCTGCAAGCTCCGAGGTGCGAGAATCTTCCAGCGTGGTGCTCTCTGCAAGCTCCGAGGTGCCAATATCTTCCAGCGAGGTGCTCTCTGCAAACTCCGAGGTGCCAATATCTTCCAGCGAGGGTTAGTAAAAAAGAAAATGGTCGGTAACAATACCGACTACAAGCAAAATGTATGGCACACGCGGCAGGAAAATTATAAATGAATGTACGGCACGCGTGCGCCAGCTAGGGGCTTACACCATTGTTCCTTTTTTCGAATACCTTCTTATCCTTGACTGTTTGTCTATCATTAGTAAAATCAAACTTGTCAGCAAAGAACCAATGCTAAATGAAGCGGGGTCTTTGTGTATTAGTCCCACGTTGTAGAAATAAATCAGAATAATGACATTTAGTCCTAGTGAGATAAAAGAAGGTCTCAACTTAGCTTTTGTTAATAAGTCCACAACCACAAATGTTGTCAAGTATGGAATTATAGTCATTGCAATCCTTATCCACATAAACATGATGGCGCCTTCAAAAGTCATGTCACTTGCCCGTCTGACGTTGGTTATAAAAAATCCAATAATTGATTCCCCAAAACTTTGTCCGATACAAAATATTAGTCCTAGAAATAACGAATGTGATATTCTTCTCATCATCTCATTTAAGCACTTGCAAACAACGCTTGTATGTAAAACGTGCCAGCACTCCAAAATAACAAATTAAAAATCAACTATGCCGCTATGTTTTATATACGTTGTTGTGCGTGGTGCTGCTTCATCTATCAATTAAACTTGGCAAACAATTTTGGGCAAATCTTTTTCATGCTTTCAGGTTTTTCCTCTTGCCAGGTGAATTCAAATTGCGGATAGGATCCTTCCTTCGTCTTAAAATTCTCGTTGTCAATATAGTCGTATAGATCTTTTCCAGTTTTATGTTTGAATGCCTCTAAGGCAACATACCAAAAGCTCTCGAAGTCATAAAATTCAGCCCCTTCAACAACTTCACTTATCAAAAAGTCAGGATTCGCTTTGGCATTGTAATATGTGTCCTTTCCTCTTGAGATTACCCAACATCTAAAGTATTCAAAACTGTCATCTGAGCATCCTCCGTTCATAATGTAGGCAGCGCACCACATTTCAGAATTATAAGTATGATAAAGCAGATAATCCGTCCGTAGACGAAAACCAATCATTTCTTTTTGAGTAAGCTTTTCAATTTCTGATATCAGAAATCTTTCTTGAGCATCTTGACTTTTGGTCGACTTAAGGGACTTGCTAATAATTTCCCAAAACTTATCCTCGTCCAACATTTCGGCAGTTTTAACAAGTTTAATTGTATCAGTTTGAATTTTTGATGTCTCGTTCGATTTCCCAGTCTTACCGAATAGTTTGTCAAATAGTCCCACGTCTTTTGAATTTGAGTCTGTACAGTTTATTAAAGTAATAATTAGTATTGATGCTGTTAAGTTTTTCATTCCGTTAAATTGAGTTGGCACAAAATGTCTTTACCGCATTACGCAAAACGTTTGTGGTTATGCAGTAGTGCGCTTTAGAAGCTGCGTCCTGTCCCACGAAACGAAAACGTTGAACGAAGATAAAACTTTAAATCAAATCGTCACGGCACCATTGCAGAAACATTGTGTTAGCGTGCGTTTTTCTTTACCAAAACTAAATTAGGTGTTGGTATGCAATCAGTATCCTCACCTGATTTGTCAACGAAAGATATTCTTGCTCTGTCCTTGTCTAACGATATCCTAATTTTTCATACGTCTCTTGCTTTGTCACATACTCAGATGCGAAATACGACTCGCCAGTTTCGTCCTCGTCTGATTCTGGGTCCATTTCGGCAAAATTATTCTTTGCATCTCCCCAATAGTCTGTGTCACAAAGTTCGTCCTCTGAGAATAGTCGGAACTCTATTGAGTCATTTGTCACCCAAGTCACACCTAATCTCTGTCTGAATTTTTGTTCTTTGTTCTCGTGCTCAAATGTCATTTCGAATTCAGAAAAATCCTTAGGCTTTTCACTATTGTCAGTTGACTTTGGTTCGTCAATTTTGGTCTGTGTATCAACTCGGTCATTAGACAATGAATCAGTTGTCTCAACAGTTTCTTGATCTTTTGTCGGTTGACAACCGAGTGTCAAAATAGTCAAGATTAAAGTTATTAGTCCAATTTGTTTCATATGTCTTGCTGTCCAGAAAAATGCACGCTAACATACTTATATCAACAACAAGTTGCTGATATTTCTATTAGGAGCCTTTTTAAAAGTAACACTTGTTTCTCTGTTTTACAAGTAGCTGAGGGTTGGTTAAAAAGAAAATGGTCGCTAACAATACCGACCAGAGGCAGAATAAGAAAGCATTACAAATGCTACCCACATACGTCCTCGTTGCAAATGAGGACGTATGAGGATAGTGGCATTTTGTCCAGTAAATTAATGTACACCAACTCCGTCAAACAATAATTCACTAATTGCTGTATCCTTATACTTTGTACCTGGATATACATCAATAATTTCAAATCTCAATTTCATTACTTTTTCTTTTGGTAGCATAATTTTATTTATCTCTACCGTTTGAAATTCAAAGGAGTCTATTAATTCAACATATCCGAATAATCTATTATCAACATATAATTTCATTTTTTTCACTCTTGCATTTTCTTGCCAAGTTTTTCTATTCTTTTTATATCCGTTCGCTACAATTAATTTAGTTATTCCAAGCTGATGTTGTTTAACCTCAGACATATCAAAAGAATACTCTATAAATTCACCAATTCCATAATCACTCTTACCCTCAATCCAAGCAGTCGATATGTCAAAGTCATGGGCTTTTTCTGATGAATAAGAAATATCTTTATAATTTGGTAAAACTGAAGATGAATTAAATCCACTTACAAAACCACCACAATACCAACTACAACCAGGAAGAACTTCAGCTAGACCATCATCTACTTCGCTAATAAAATTTGAATCTTTTGATTGAATTGATTTGAATGTTGGTACAATTTGAAGAGTACTAACAGAAAATAGAAGTATTGATAAAAGTAGATTCATTGCTTAATTTTTTTCGCCATTACCCACAACGCTTGGCTATGAAGCGTTACTTTTATCCTTTAAAAAAATAATTAATCAAAAGTAATGCTTTATAGCCGTTGTTGTGGGCTGCCCGCCTAGGGCAATAACTATTTGCCTGTTGTCCGTTTATTAGGTCCACGTTTGAATATTTATGTGTTCAAAACTTTTTACACTTTCAATTAGTTTCGCACTGAAGTCCTCAAAATCATCGTCATTTCGGAATTTGAGTTTAACTCTGTCTGTTTTTGAATTTATTTGTATCGTTCTCTTTATTCCGAATTCTGAGTTAAAGAAGTCAATGTCAATAATATTTTTTGGATGAATTGATACTCCCAATGAACCATCAACTTTTAATTGATCGTTGTCTAAAGTAATTTTACCTGTCCGCCATTTAAATAGCAATAGTCCAAATCCTATCGTCAAAATTAACATTGTCAAAAGGTTATAGTTGAATATTATCTCAGGAAGTAATTCAGCTATTGCAAATGCTTTTAGTTCCAGCGGTAAGGTTGTAAATGGAGTATAAATAAAATTTCCAATCAGAAGTAATAGTGTACCGATCGCAACTATCCAAATTGCTAGTTTTTTTACTGTCCGAGGTTTAGATTTTACTATGTATTTTATCGGTATAGTCATTTTTTGCGGGTTGCCCACAACATATTCATATCAGCAACTCCTTGCTGATATTTTTATGGAGCCCTTTATAAAAGTAACAAGCACTTTTCTTTTTTACAAATAGCTGAGGGTTGGTTAAAACGAAAATGGTCGGTAACAATTCAGCAACTCCTTGCTGATATTTTTAACCGACTACAAGCAAAATGTATGGCACACGCGGTACGAAAACTATATATCAATGTACGGCACGCGTGCGCCAGCTTAAGCCAATACGATGTTAGCAGCCGTATTTCGTCACTCGTATCCATGTTTTCTTAAAAATTCTTTTCTTAATTCAGCTACCTTTCCCGAAAACCTTCTATCAAACCAGATAGCATGAGGTGCTCCTTCTAATGTGTGGAACTCAAAATCGTTGCCAAGTTTTTCCATTTCAGCTGCAAAAGCTTTTGCTGATGCATAATCAACGCTCCGGTCATTCGTCCCATGAATGATAAGCATAGGAGGAAGACCCGTTCTTAATAGGTGAATCGGTGAAATTTTCTTTACCAAAGATTTGTCCGAAAGGTCTTTGGTTACCCAGTCCGTGCTGCTTTCAGAATACATACTATAAACCCCAGCATTAATCAATAAAAGATTTGGTGTAGCACTATAATTTAAGTTATCGCTATTTTCATTCCATTCGTTCGCTAGAGCAGTAGTCAAAACCAAATGTCCACCTGCCGAATTGCCTGTTGCTACGATTCGGTTTGTGTCAATATTATAAGTATCAGCATTCATTCGCAACCACCTGATAGCACTTCTGGCATCCTTCACTGCTTCAAACGGTGTGGTCTCATGGCGGTCTGCCAGTCTGTATTCCACTGATACACCCACCCAACCTTTCTTTGCATAGCTATCGCAACCATAAAATGCCCACTCGGGATTTCCCTTTGTCCAGCTACCACCACTAAAATAAACCATGACAGGGCTTTTCTTAGTTTTATCAATGCTGTCAGGAAGAAAGATGTGAATGTCGAGGTTGTATCCATCAACAGTTTTATAAGTCTTGATGAGATGGTCTTTTCTTGCATTAGCACTTTCTGTATACATCGAGTCAATGGTTTTCTTGTAAGCTTCGTTCTCGCAGGTGAAAAGAAATGTAGCAACTATAGCATCTAGGTTTTTGGTTCCCCAGTCATCTATATGAGCATAGAGGTAATGATACTGCCAATACTCTTTACATTCTTTGTTTTTAAAGTATTTAGGAATTAAGTTTAGATAAGCATCAAGCCTTTTGTTATCAGAATTTTTATAGATGCTTTTTTTTACTTCATCAGAGGACTTATGTCTTAAAAATCCTTCGATATAGCCTTTGATATCTCTGATTGAAAGTAATGTTGGATTATTAAAGTCTTGCAAATGTTTATCAAGCTTTTTTTGAACAGAATTAGAGAGTTTAACTTTTTTGCCAGTATAGTTCTCATGGAAATAAGGATAATCTTGAATTATTCTATCGAAGAAATATTCAATCTCTCTTTGTTCATTAGGAATAAAATTTTTATCTGACTTTTGAAATTTTACCACATATTTATTTGTCATTTTCATGAAAGGTTGTTTTAGGGAATCAACCCTTTTTAAAAACAAAGATTCATTTAAAGAATATATTTCGGGTCTGCTTGGATAATAATATTTTTCAAAAGAATTGCTGATAATTTTCATTTCTGTATCATAAGCTTTTCGCACAGAGTCAGTGTTTTGTTTGCTTTGTCCAAAGCAAGCAATTACGAAAATGGAAAAGAGAGTTGTTAAATATATTCGCATGATATTAGAATTTGTCATTGCTTGAGGTTTTTTACTATGGCTGCTAACGGTCTGTGTATGCGCTGTGGCTTATCTATCTTATAAAGTTAAAACTATTTTTGAAAGCCATAGCGCACAGTTCATTGTTGGCGGTAGTACCATTTACATTGTGTTTCTAATTAATTCTTGGATTTCATCAGGAGTCCTTTCAAGTCCTGAGATGTTAAATGTTTTCTTTTCAAAATCAGTCCAAATTGTCAAACTCGATTTATTATTAATTGTTTCAATCTTTAAGTCCTTGATTTCAGACCACTTATAATTAGTCAGTTTACTCCTGTCTAATTCTGTGAAATTTCTAATTTCTATTGAATCTTTTGTCAGTATGATTTCTGGTTCATCAGATATCAACTTTGCGGTCAATTTGTAAGTGTAAAATAGCATTGCTAGCATTAGTGGAAGTGTTGTGTATTGAATTAATATTCTTTCCGAGACTATGTCTGTTAAGTAGACTATATAGATTGTTGTAAAACTAAACGTAGTGAATAAGAAAATTAAAATCCAATATATCCGTTTGTTCATTCTTATCTTAACCTTACTCATAAGTCATAATCCTTTTAGAGATGGTATTACCGCCAACATACTTATATCAGCAACTAATTACAGATATTTTTATTGGAGCCCTTAATAAAAGTAACAAGCACTTTTCTTTTTTGCAAGTAGCTGAGGGTTGGTTAAAACACACGGAACGCTTGCGCTAGCTTAGGTAACACTTTAATCGGCTGCATTAAATAAAAAAGCATGAACTTCCATATTAAAATACTTATGATTTTCTATTGGAGCATAATGCGATAATCCTTTTAATATGACCAGCTTAGATTTACTAATATTATCAGCAATTAATGTAGTATGTGCCTGTTTGATAACATCTTTTTCTCCGGCCATTACTAATACTGGTATATTAATTTTTTGTAATTCAATAGGTTTAATGTTTGGATAGCGCAAAGGCATTTTTCCAACCTTATATTTAGTTTTCCATTGTTTTGGTTTGAATAATACTAAAACCTTCACGAATCTTAAAGTCCAACGATACTCGCTCAAAAATTTGTTTTCTATTGCTTTTTTATTTGGATAAAGATTAGCTCCCATTGTTATTAACCTTTTGACTTTATTAGGATACTGCATTGCCATAATCAGACCCGTATTTCCACCATCACTCCAGCCTAGGATATTGACAGAATCAATCTGAAGAATGTCTAAGAGTTTGTTCATATCATTAGCAAGCAAGTCATATGTCATCTTTTGTTTATCAATCGTTGAGTTTCCTTGTCCTCTGCTATCAACAGCTATTACTTTAAAATATTTTTTGAATTCGTCAATTTGATATTTGAATGAAGATATAGATTCATTATTTCCATGTAGCAAAAGTAAAGGCTCACCTTGTCCATAAATCTCATAATAAATTTCGACCCCATTAATTTTTATCTTTTGACTAAATTCTCTGTTGTCACCATATTTTGCCAAATCATGCTGAACCAACTGTATACTTTGTTGGCCCGAATATTTTTCTGTTTTTTCTACGGTTGCTACATAATTTGTGTACACATTCCAGCCAACAATCTTATTTACACTATCTGAAACCATTTCAAAATCTTCATTTTTCAAATCGATTTTTCTCCAGCCATTATGATCTTCTATTTCTAAACTTATATTATCTACGTATAAATTTTTCATTTTTAAATCAGTGATGACCCAAACACTTAATACACTACATTTTCTTTGTATTTTCCCAATCAAAGTAAATTTCGTCCAAGCAGAATTTGTATTTTCAATTTTTCTTTCTTTGCTTTTATCCTTGATGTACTTCCTCTCAGCAGTTGATTGAGTGGTTACAAATCTTATTGACAGAGAATCATTTGACTTTACATAGCCTGTGAACTTAAAGTTTTTGCCCCAATCGGTCTTAGATATTTTTATAGATTGGGCGATTTGTCCGTATGATAAATAACTTAATGAGAAAAGAAGGACAATTGTAGATAATATTTTTTTAATCATAAATAATCTTTTGTTAGTATAGATTTTCAAATTTAAGATTTGATTTTTAGGATACTGTAGTATACAATAAAATTTACTACGTAACATTGATTCTTTATTTGAGATTTAAAGGGCAATAAATAGATAATCAGTAATTAAGTTAGATTTACGTTATTGACTTATGGCAATGTTCTCAATAACTGTTGAATATTCTCGTCCATCCACAAGAATGAATTTTATGCTAAAATTATATGTAAATTCTTGATCGGGTGGTTCTTTAAAGGTTAAGAAAAAACTTTCATCGCCTATTCCTGAAATCTTAAGAAAATCCTCTGCCGATTCTCCTTTTACCCGATATTGATTAATTAAACTAGATCGTATAGATATTAATTGTTTTAAATCTTCCCCTTTAGGAAAAGAACTATTGTAATCATTATCTGTAGTAATTATTAAATCTTTTAAAAATTCGTAATTCTCATTTGGGCTACAGGCAATTGCAGGATTAAGCACGTCTCCCGTTTTGTTATACGTATACTTTTCTATATCCATGTTAATAACAATTCCTACGCTATCAAAAGGTATTGCACCCAGTAAAGGATTGTATTTCTCAGTCAGATAGATTTCTTCATTATTATAATTTAACTCTTCCGAACCTATAATTTTTTCAACCTTTCCATTTATTGCAATTAGTCGGTAGTTAATAGCACTAGGATTACAACAAGATTTGAATATTCCAATTATTATTATCGTAATTGATATTAAAAGGAATGATAGAATTACTTTCTTCATAGTGTAAAGTTATCGCTGAGGTTTTTATTCCTAATCCATCAGCAAGATTTCTTTTAAGAGCCCGAATAAATTTAGTACACACTTTACACTTTTACAAATAGCTGAGGGTTAGTTAAAAAGAAAATGGCACACGCGGCACGCGTGCGCCAGCTTAGGGCAGTCGACCTAATTTTATTCTCGAAGCTCGGTCACTTGAATATTTGTTGTCGTCACACAAGTAATCATTGTATGAATAGTCTAGGTCGAACTGTTCGTCCAGTTGCCAAAACTTCAATGTTTGTCAAACTTTGGTTTAAATTCTCTTTTGTCCTTATTTTGAAAATAGAGTATTGGTCCGATAGCAGGCATTAATAAGATTAATATCCACCAAAACAAAATTCCTTTTTCTTTAATTTTTCTAGCAAAGGCAATGTCTGTCAACGCCCAAAAAATTAGGGCTATCATTAAGGTCAAATAGGTCGCGATAATTAGTGTCGTCATTATTTTAATTTTTAATTGTCAGTCGTCATTTACTTTATTGTCGGTTATTAACTCGTTCACCGCCTTGCCACCAACTTTGTGTGTATGTGCAGTGGCTAGTTGGTTAGTTAAAGTTAAAAATATTTTGGAAGCCATTGTACATACAGGTTGTTATAGCTCGTGCGCTTCAATCGAATCTATTTTAGTCCGATAGCATCATCACGAACTGTTTTTCTCCACCTCTTACCGCATTTTTTATCGAGGAATTCGTAAACAGTATCATTGTATTTTTTTAGGCAATTCCAACTTTCCGGTTGCGAGTCTCCCAACACAACATACTTAATTTCAAACTTCCTTTCAAAAGCATTGTCTCCTTTGTTGTTAATTCTTGGGCTCGTCCCACTAGATATAAGTATTTTTAATTTGCTATCATTAATATCTCTGAGTGCATCATAGTCACAAGGTTTCTTAAATAGTTTTAATTGTAATTCTGACAAACTTTCACTTGATATTGTCACTACGGTGTCAATTGTTACATAGTCATTATTAACTCTAAACGTCAATCTATATGTACCACTGTTTAATTTGTCAATTTTGAATTGTCCATCATCGGCAATGTCAAATGGTCTTGTTTCAATGCTGTCCTTATGGCGAATACTAGTCACCAGTCCCAACCTATTTTTTGAGACTCGGTCATTGCCTTTTAGTTCCAGTCGTCCGGAAATAGATAAATAGTCAGTCTGTATAATATTTTGCTGACCAAATACTGAAACTGAAATCACTAAAAATATAATTGTCGTCAATTTCATTAGCCCATGAGCTACAACATGTTTACATCAGCAACTCCTTGCTGATATTTTTATTGGAGCCCTATATAAAAGTAATACACATCTTACACTTTTACAAGTAGCTGAGGGTTGGCGATTTGGAAAATTCCAAATTTCAAATTCCAATTTTGAACTTTGAATTTTGAATTTTGAATTTTGAATTTTTTATCCCCTACTGGTGACTCTGAGTAGGTTTAAAAAAGAAAGCTAACTATGTAAAAAAGAAAGTTAGCGATGTAAAAAAGAAAGTTAGCTATGTAGAAAAGAAAGCTAGCGATGTAAAAAAGAAAGCTAGCGATGTAAAAAAGAAAGCTAGCGTTGTCATTCACGAAACTCGCGTTGGCATCCACGAAACTCGCGTTGGCATTCCCGAAACTCGCGTTGTCATCCACGAAACCCGCGATGTCATTCACGAAACTCACGTTGTCATTCACGAAACTCACGTTGGCATCCACGAAACTCGCGTTGTCATTCCCGAAACTCGCGATGTCATCCACGAAACTCACGTTGTCATTCCCGAAACTCACGTTGGCATCCACGAAACTCGCGTTGTCATCCACGAAACTCGCGTTGTCATCCACGAAACTCACGTTGGCATTCACGAACCTCGCAATGTCATTCCCGAAACTCACGTTGGCATTCCCGAAACTCACGTTGGCATCCACGAACCTCGCGTTGTCATTCCCGAAACTCGCGTTGGCATCCACGAAACTCACACCGTCATCTCTTCTCTTTCGGATGTGTACTTCATAATCCCTCTCATAAGGTTCTTAATCCATGCAAGAGAAGCTACGGTCCACTACACAAATGTTAACAAGCAGTATGTTATCAAAAAAATCTAAAGTCTTATTTCAACAATACCTTTCCAACAGCTAATAATCATCAGCAAGTAACATACAACCCTACACGCAAACACCGCCAACAAAAAAAGGTGGCTTTGTGGGCCACCTTTCTAACAATAAAGTACACTAGTATTATCCTAATTTTTCTAACACATCCATTACTTCGCGTACGGCTTTG
Organism: Flammeovirgaceae bacterium; assembly: GCA_021298355.1. GTDB lineage: Bacteria > Bacteroidota > Bacteroidia > Cytophagales > Cyclobacteriaceae > Chryseotalea. The sequence goes on along the minus strand of JAJTEH010000003.1, from coordinate 77,189 downwards.
CGGCTAGATTCTAGCAAGGCTTTTTCATCGGCATTTAAATCTAATTCTATTATCTTCTCGATTCCGTTTTTGCCTAGCACTACAGGTACGCCTAAATAGCAATCGGTTATACCATACTCGCCTTCTAATTTAATACACACCGGAAACACTCTGCGTTGGTCTTTTACTATGGCTTCTACCATTTGTGCCGCTGCCGAACCGGGTGCGTACCAGGCCGATGTGCCCATTAGTTTTACTAACTCGCCTCCGCCTACTTTGGTTCTTTCTAAAATGGCATTGAGTTTATCGCTATCAATTAACTCTGTTACCGGAATGCCCGCAACAGTTGTGTAGCGTGGCAGGGGCACCATAGTATCGCCATGGCCGCCTAATAACATAGCTTGTATATCTTTTGGCGATACGTTTAATGCTTCGGCTAAAAAGGCGCGGTAACGGGCGGTATCTAAAATGCCGGCCATGCCCATTACTTTGGTGCGCGGAAATTTTGAGGTAAGATGCGCCTGGTACGTCATTACATCTAACGGGTTAGATACCACAATAATGATAGCGTTAGGCGAGTGCTTAACTATGTTTTCGGTTACTGTTTTTACAATGCCTGCGTTGGTTGTGATCAGATCATCGCGGCTCATGCCGGGCTTGCGGGGTAAGCCTGATGTAATAACCACCACATCGGAGTTAGCTGTTTTTGTATAATCGTTGGTAGAGCCTACCGTTCGGGAATCGTACAAATCGATGGGCGCTTTTTGCCAGATGTCAAGCGATTTGCCTTCGGCTAGTCCTTCTTTTATGTCTACCAAAACAATTTCGTTGGCTACTTCGCGGTAAGCCAACACATCTGCACAGGTAGCACCCACATTACCAGCGCCAACTACAGTAACTTTCATATCGATTGAGTTTAGTTTATAAAATGATATAGCCCGATTTGCTTTGTTTATTTGGGCGCGTGAATTTAGGACGACTATCGGCAAAAGAAAAAGATATTAGTCATTTATTATGCTGAATTCTATTTCTATTGCTGTTTTTGTGCTTTCGGTTAATCGGAAATCTTCGCTTTGGCGTTTTCCTACTACCCATATAATTGTGCCCGCACTAGCTAACACGGTTTGTGTTTCTTTTTCGGGTTGCGGAGTTTTTAAATCGATTAATATGTCGCTTACGTTTTTTGTTCCGTACATACCAAAAGGCCTAAGCTTATCTGCCATTTGCCACGTGCGCCATACCAACGGAAATGCAACTTTATCGGCATCGAAATAGGCGCGGTTGGGTGCAAACACAACGGCTTCTTTCTTTACTTCTTTTACAGTTACCTTTTGTTTGCCCAAACGGTACTCGCCCTCTGGTTTTTCGATTAGGGCAGTGGTGTTTTCGGTTAGTTCTTTCTTTTTTAAAAATAGATAGTGCCTGTCTACCACTAGTTTATACGCAAGGCTTTCGAAACTATTTCCGCTTGCTGATAAATTAGATTGGGCAATTGCCATGCACTGGTCGTAGTTGTACCCGAAGGGGTGAAGCAAAGCGTATACTATAGCCGTTGCGTTGCTCATGGCTTGTAGGCCTGCTATGCTTATTTGCAAAAGCTCGGGGTCTTGTTTTACATATTGTTTCTTAAACTCTTCCAGTGCCCATGCTTTACAGGCTTCTTCGTGTTCTATTTTAGTTATGGTTCGCTCGAATGCACTTTGCCAGTGGGGTTTCCATTTGTAAAGGGCGGGCAGTACTTCATTTCTTAATTGGTTTCTTGTGTAGTCGTTTTTTTCGTTGCTGCTGTCTTCGCGCCAGGCAATGGTATTTTCTTGGGCATAGGCTACAATTTCTTCTTTGGTAAAACCTAATAAGGGTCTGATTACTATGCCGCTTTTTTCTCTTATTCCTGCTAGCGCGTAGGGGCTGGCCCCTTGCATAAAGTTGAGCATGGCCGTTTCAAAACGGTCGTTTATGTGGTGTGCGGTTACAACCCAATCGAAGTTTTCGGTTTTAGCGAGCTTAAAAAACCACTGGTAGCGCAACTCGCGGGCTGCTAGCTGAAGAGATGTTTTAAGCTCTTGCTGGTGCTTTCGGGTATCAACTGTTTTTTCGAAGTAAGGAACATGCCACGTTGCAGCGGTATTTTTTACAAAGGCCGCATCGCGTACCGACTCTTCTCCTCTAAGCTGAAAGTTTACATGGGCTATTGCAAAGGGTAATCCGGATTGGTAAAACAAATGTGCCAGCACCATAGAGTCTACCCCACCGCTTACAGCCAGCAAAAATTTTTGTGCCACAGGATTATTGCCGGTTATTTCTGGAAGATGGCTTATAAATTGCTTTAACACGCCACAAAATTAACATTTCAAATTTAGGTTGTAGCTTGCAAGCCCATGGTTATGCGTTTTTATTCACAAACACAAAATAGGTTATCTCTCTATCGTGTACCGGTTGCACTAGTTGTTCTGTTGCTGGTACTACCCCTAGCAACAATAGCCCAAAAAAGAGTAAAACTAGAACATGCCGATAAACTAAAACGCGGAGTGCGCGATACCGAAAAGTACGAACGCCTTTTAGGTAACGTTGTATTTACACAAAATAAAACCACCATTTATTGCGATAGCGCACACTTTTTTAAAGAGAAAAACAGCATTACTGCTTTTGGCCGCATAAGAATAACAGAAGGCGACTCGGTAACAGTAACCGCAGCCAACCTGGAGTACGATGGCAACCTGCGCAAAGCTAAACTTCGGAAAAATGTTGTGTTTACCAAGCTGGCAACGGCTACCCTATATACCGATTTCTTAGATTACGATAGGCCAAGTAATATTGCCTACTATTTTAACAATGGTAAACTGGTAGACAGCGTAAATACCTTAACCAGTTTTAAAGGGTATTACAACTTAAACACAAACTTATCGGCTTTTAAAAAAGAAGTTGTTGTTATTAATCCGGATTACAGCATGTATGCCGATAGCTTGCAGTATAACTCGGGCAGTAAGATAATTTACTTTGTTACACCCACTACCGTAATAGATAAAGATAGTTCGCGGTTTGTGTACGAAGAAGGCCAATACAACACACAAGAAAAAAAATCGAATCTGCAAAAAGGCGCTGGCGAAAGTGCATCGTATAAAATAAGCGGTAACCAATATAGTTTAGACGATCAAAAGAAAATATACCGTGTGCGTGGTAACGTGGTGATGACATCGAAAGAACAAAACCTGATAATCTATGGCCAGGCATCAGATGCCTATCGCTTACAAAACATAGCCAAAGTTTACAACAATGCTTATCTCGCAAAAATTACAGAAGAAGGGGATACACTTTTTTTATCTGCCGATACTTTAGTTTCTATTGATAGTACCGATCCGAAAAAGAAAAGAGTTTTAGCCTATAACAATGTAAAAATTTACAAGAAAGATTTGCAAGGCATTGCCGATTCCCTTGAATACCGGTTGGCCGATTCTCTTTTAGTGTTTTATAAAAAACCTGTTTTATGGACCAACGACAACCAAATGTCGGCAGACTCGGTAAGCATGCAAATAGAAAATAATACCATTAAACGAATTTTTCTGAAAACAAATGCATTTGTAGTTTCTGAAGATACTGTGATTAACGATTACAATCAGATAAAAGGCAGAACAATGGTTGCCGAACTTAAAAACAGAAAAATTGATAGAGTACAGGTAAACGGAAATGCAGAAAACCTATACTTCGCCCTCGATGAAAAAACAAAAGCCATGATGGGCATGAATAAGATTATTTGCAGTTCGATACTTATTCGTTTTAAAGACGGTAAACTCGATACCTTTCACTCTTACGTAAAACCCGAAGCATTTTTTATTCCACCGCACGAGCTAAATGAAAGAGACAAAAAACTAAAAGGATTTACCTGGCAGGCCGATAAACGACCTAAGAGAGAAAATGTGGTTAAGAAATAACCTCGCTGCTACTTGTACAGCATACCCCACCGTTTACCGTACGTGCACGTGCACAAACAACATAACAACGCATCTATCGTTTTTGTATCCATGCGCTTGTTCAGGAAATTCAAAATTTCATTTCTATCCGCTACCTATTATATTTGCAGGCTTATGCAGAACCGTATATTGGTTTTTATTGGTTTTTTAGCCCTTGGGCTGGTTTTTGGCTGTAGTAAGTTCAGAAAAATAGAGAAAAGTGAAGATTGGCGCGTAAAATACGAAGCCGCACTTACCTATTTCGAGAAAAAAGATTACTACAGAGCAACCGTTTTGTTCGACCAGATTTTACCCATAGTAAGAGGTTTACCTGAAGGCGAGAAAGTACAGTTTTACCTGGGCTACTGCCAGTTCTACGATAAAAATTACCTTTTTGCTGCCGAATATTTCAAAACATTTTACACTACCTATGGCCGAAGTGCAAGCGTAGAAGAAGCCCGTTACATGCATGCTTATGCTTTATTTATGGCATCGCCAGGGCCAATGTTAGATCAAACAGCCAGCATAGATGCCATGGTTTCGATGCAGGATTTTCTTAACAGATATCCGCAAAGCACGTATCATGATAAAGCCGTAGATGTAATCAATACCATACAAGCTAAACTCGAGAAAAAAGGGTTTGAAAACGCCAAACAATATTACCGCACACGCTCTTACAAAGCGGCCATAACAGCATTCGATAATTTCAAAAAGAATTTCCCGGATAGCGATTACCACGAAGAAGCAGACTACCTGGCTATAGAATCAACCTATAAACTTGCTGTGCAAAGTTTTACAACCAAACAAAAAGAAAGATTTCAGCAAGTAGTAGATCGTTATCTCGAATATTTAGATAAATACCCAAAAAGCAAATATTTAAATCCGTTAGAAAAAATGTATGCCGATAGCATACTGCAATTATCAAAACTTAAAAATGTAAATTCATAAGCCATGGCCACAAATCCATCTATCATTACCCGCGATTTAGAAAGACTAATCGAACCCACAAACAACGTATACGAATCCGTTGTGGTAATTTCTAAAAGAGCAAGACAAATAGCCTCCAACATTAAAGAAGAACTAAACAATAAATTAGCAGAGTTTGCAACCACTGTAGACAATCTGGAAGAAGTTTTCGAAAACCGCGAGCAAATAGAAATCTCTAAGTTTTACGAGCGTATGCCAAAACCTACTTCTACAGCTATCGAAGAATTTTTTGACAACAAATTAAACTTCAGAGTACGCGGTGAAAACGAAGACCGCCAAGACGCTTAATTTTTTGTCGGCCACACTGCAAAGGTTCAGAATAAGAAAATCATCTTCTTTTCTGAACCTTTCTTTTTTTTAATTTAGCCTATATGCTGACGCAAAAAAAAATTATTGTAGCCGTAACCGGTAGTATTGCTGCCTACAAAGCAGCCTTGCTGGTTCGCTTATTGGTTAAATCAGGTGCAGAAGTAAAGGTTGTTATGACAGAAGATGCCAAAGCTTTTATTACACCGTTAACAGTGGGCACACTTTCTAAAAATGAAGTTTACTCCACCTTTGCCTCGCAGGAAAACGGTACCTGGCACAACCATGTAGAATTAGGTTTATGGGCCGATGCATTTGTTGTTGTGCCGGCAACTGCCCATACACTTGCAAAAATGGCAAATGGCATTTGCGATAACCTGTTGGTAGCCACGTATCTCTCGGCACGATGTCCGGTGTTTTTTGCTCCGGCAATGGATGTAGATATGGTGCAACATCCGTCAACACAAAAAAATATTCAAACACTAGTATCGTTCGGCAACCACCTGATTAACCCCTCACATGGCGAATTAGCAAGCGGATTAGTTGGCGAAGGACGTTTGGCCGAACCCGAAGAAATAACAGAAATACTTGAAAACTATTTTACCCCCAAAAGACTAACGGGTAAAACCATTTTGGTTACAGCGGGCCCAACTTACGAAGCCATAGATCCTGTGCGTTTTATTGGCAATTACTCTTCGGGTAAGATGGGTTTTGCTTTAGCCGAAGTGTTAGCCACAGAAGGGGCAACTGTGCATTTAGTAAGCGGACCAACACACTTGCACCCTAAACACACCAACATTGTATTGCACAGAGTAAACAATGCAGCCAACATGTTTGCACTTTGCGAAAAGCATTTTACACAATCGGATATTACCATTTTAGCAGCTGCCGTTGCCGATTATAAACCCGAAACGGTTGCAGAGCAAAAAATTAAAAAGAAAGAAGAGCAATTCTCGCTACAACTAACCAAGACAATAGACATTGCTGCCACATTAGGTAAACAGAAAAGAAACGATCAAATTATTGTTGGTTTTGCACTTGAAACAGAAAATGAAGAAGCTAATGCTTTAAATAAACTGGAATCGAAAAATTTAGATATGATTGTGCTAAACTCCTTGCAGGAAACCGGGGCCGGCTTTGGCCATGAGACTAATAAAATAACGATCTATCTGAAAAACAGAAATAAAATTAAGTTCGAGTTAAAAAATAAAAAAGAAGTGGCACGCGATATAGTGCAAACAATCGTTGAATTGGCGAAACCCTCTCATTAAAAAATGTTGATACGAATTTTTACGCTATTCCTTTTTTTTACAACACCGTTTCTATTATTCGGTCAAGAATTAAATTGCAAAGTTTCCATTAATATTGGCCCTAAAGTAGCCACTACCGACCAGAGCGTTTTTAAGGATATGAAAATTGCTTTCGAGCAATTTATGAATACCCGAAGATGGACAACCGATAATTACAAAGCACATGAACGCATTGCGTGCAATTTGCTAATCAACATAAACGAAATGCCGTCAATAGGTTCGTTTAAAGCATCGGTGCAAGTTCAGGCAGCCAGGCCCGTATACCAAACAAATTACACTTCGCTTATTTTTAATTTTGCCGATCGCGATTGGGAGTTTGAGTATATTGAATCTCAACCCTTAGAGTTTAACGATAACACCTACATGTCTAACCTAACCAGCATGTTGGCTTTCTATGCTTATATCATAATCGGTGTGGATTACGATACGTTTAGCGAATTAGGCGGAACGCCCTACTTTCAAAAAGCTCAACTGGTAGTTAACAATGCGCAAACGGCAAACCGCGAAGGATGGCAAAGTTTAGGAAGCAACAGAAACAGATATTGGTTAGCCGAAAATTACATTAACGGACAAACACAAGATTTGCGTAAAGCCTTTTACAGGTACCATCGCACAGGGTTGGACACATTCTATAAAACACCGGATCAATCGCGCGAAATAATTTTTAAATGTTTACAAGACGTAAAGAAAGTAAGAGACATTAACCCTACGGCAATACTTGTTATTTCTTTTTTCGATGCTAAAGCCAAAGAGTTATCTAACATCTTTTCTGAAGGCGATCTTACCGTACGCAGGCAAGCCTACGATTTAATGACAACACTCGACCCTGCCAATAAAGGCTCGTACGGAAAAATAATTGGTAATTAAAACCGTGCTGCCATTAGCAGCTCTATGTTTTTGTATTTCATCCCAAATTTTCTGGCCAGCGATTCGTTGGTTAAACCTCCATTAAACGTGTAAACGCCTTTCATAAATCCTTTATGGGAGAAAATCATTTTTTCCATTCCACCTTCTTCTGCCGCCCGCAAAATAGTGGGTGTAAAAATGTTACTAAGTGCTGTTGCTGCTGTATGCGAAACCCTTGAGGCCACGTTAGGTACGCAATAATGAATAACGTCATGCCTCTTGTATACAGGAGCGTTAAGGGTAGTCATTTCACTGGTTTCGATGCATCCACCCTGATCAATACTTATATCTATAATGATGGAGTCGGCCTTCATTCGGCCTACCATTTCTTCAGTAACTACTTGTCGGGCTCTTCCTTTTTCTGCACGAAGCGCACCAATTAAAACATCTGCTGTTTTTAACGTTTCAGATAAAGTAAGTGTATCGATTGTTGACGTATAAATTTGCTGACTTAACAATTGCTTTATCCTTCTCAACTTATACAAGTGGTTATCGAAAATCTGCACATCTGCTCCAAGACCTAGCGCTGCACGCGCAGCATATTCGCCTACAGTTCCTGCTCCGATTATCACAACTTTTGTTGGGGGTACACCTGTTATACCTCCTAGTATAACTCCCTTTCCATTATTGGTTGTACTTAAGTATTCGCTGGCAATTAGCATTACGGAACTTCCGGCAATTTCACTCATGGCCCTAATAATGGGTATACCTCCTACTTTATCTTCAATAAACTCAAAGGCTAGTGCGGTAATTCTTTTCTTTAATAATGCTTCTAATGTTTCAACCTGTAAATGGCCTAGTTGTATGGCCGATATCAAGGCTTGCCCGGGGCGCATAAGTTCTATTTCTTCTAACGTAGGTGGATCAATTTTTAAAATCACCTCTGCCTTATATACTTCGTTAGGTGAATAAACAATTTTTGCACCGGCATCGCTGTATTGCTTATCCGTAAACTTAGAACCTAACCCGGCTTTTGTTTCTATCCAAATTTCGTGTCCGTTGTTTACTAAAATAGCAACCGCATCAGGTGTTAAACTAATTCTGTTTTCGTATGGCGATATTTCTTTAGGTAAGCCAATAAAAAAGCGATGGTTTTTAGTGCTAACCGGCATTAATTGTTCCTGCGGGTATAAACTGCTTTTAGCCAGTGTTTCGAATGTACTTTTCTTTTCAACCATTTGTTTCAATGCTTATGGTTCTTTGGGTTTCACTTTCAATTTGTATGGCTACCGTTACATAACGGTCGGGTAAAAGGTCGGGTATCTTTTCGCCCCATTCCACAAAACAATAACTTCCGGAATAAAAATATTCTTCAACACCTATATCAAATGCTTCCTGTTGACTTTTGATTCGGTAAAAATCAAAATGGTAGATGGATTCGTTGGCAGATGTTTTATACTCGTTTACGATAGAAAAAGTAGGGCTACTCATAGTATCGTTCACCAACAAGGCTTTACATAATGCTTTGGCTAAGGTTGTTTTTCCTGCACCCATTTGCCCTTGCAGCAACCACACTTTTTCGGAGTACGTTGCCATAAACTCTTTTGCCAGTTGCTGTAGTGTATCCGTTGTAATGCCTGTAAATTTTTTATGCATTTTATCCTATATTCTTTGGTTTTAAACTAACCAGAGGCACAATCATTTCTTCCAGGCTAATGCCGCCATGTTGAAATGTATCTTTGTAAAAGTTAACGTAGTAGTTGTAATTATTGGGGTAGGCAAAAAATTGATCTTCGGTAGCAAATACATAGCTAGTAGATACGTTTAAACGAGGAAGAAAAAATCTTTCGGGTTTATTGGCAACTAATACTTTATCTCCATCGAAACTCAGATTTTTTCCTTGCTTATATCTTAAGTTGGTGTTTACACTTTTATCTCCGATTATTTTAAATGCTCTTTTTACCCGAATGGTGCCGTGGTCGGTTGTTACCAAAACTTTACAAGGCAGATCGGCAATTTTTTTAAACATCTCTAACAAGGGAGAATGCAAAAACCACGATTTGGTGATGGAACGGTAGGCCGATTCGTCAGGGGCTAGTTCGCGAATCATGGCCATATCGGTGCGGGCATGCGATAACATATCAACGAAGTTGTATACGATCACATTTAAATCGTTTTTATACAAGTTTTGAAAACTATCTGCCAGGTTTCTTCCTTCCTCCAGATTTTTTACTTTGTGATAAGTAAATTTCAGGGAAAGATTATTTCTTCTGATTTGCTTTTCGAGAAAATCTGCTTCAGCATTATTTTTACCTTCGTCATCATCTTCACTCACCCACAAATCCGGATTTGATTTGGCCATTTCGCTTGGAAGCATACCGCTAAAGATTGCGTTACGCGCGTAGGCTGTGGTGGTGGGTAGTATCGAGTAGTATGTGTCTTCATCTACCACGTCAAAGTACTCAGTTAACACAGGCTCAATTACTTTCCATTGGTCGAACCTCAGGTTATCTATCACAAACAAAAAAACCGGTAAACCTTTTCCTGTTTCAGTAAATACTTTTCGCTTCATCACCTGATGCGACAATAATGGTTTAGAAGCAGAGGCATCGTTCAGCCATTTCTCATACTGGCGCATAACAAATTTACAGAAGTTTGCGTTGGCCTCTGTCTTTTGCATATTTAAAACTTCGCCCATGTTTTGGTTGTCGGCAGAGTCCATTTCCAATTCCCAATACACAAGTTTTTTATACAGGTCTGCCCACTCTTCGTGGGTTAAATTATTCTGAAACGCCAAACTGATTTTCTGAAATTCCTGCTGGTAATTCAGGTTGGTTTTTTCGATAACCAATCGCTTGTTTTCTAAAATCTTTTTAACGGAAAGTAAAATCTGGCTTGGGTTCAGAGGTTTTATCAGGTAGTCGGCAATTTTAGAGCCGATTGCCTCTTCCATAATTTGCTCTTCTTCATTTTTCGTAATCATTACCACAGGAAGAGATGGTTTTGCATTTTTTATTATACCCAAAGCTTCCAGCCCCGACATACCGGGCATATGTTCATCCAAAAAAACAACATCAAAACTTTTTTCATCGCAAAGTTCAATGGCATCGCTCGCATTGTTTACAGGAGTTATATCATACCCACGTTGTTCCAGAAATAAGATGTGGGGTTTCAGTAAATCTATTTCGTCATCTGCCCAAAGTATGCTGTATCTTTGCATGCTATCATTTTTTACCAAGTTACTAAATTATTGGCCGAGGTGAATAAGAAAAAGATAATAAACGATCCGGTGTATGGTTTTTTACACATTCAATCTGATCTGATTTTCGATATCATTCAACATCCTCACTTTCAAAGGTTGAGGCATATCAACCAATTAGGTATGGCAGAGTATGTGTATCCGGGCGCGAGGCATACTCGCTTTCAACATGCATTAGGTGCCATGCACTTAATGACGCGCGCAATAGAATCGCTTAAAACAAAAGGTATAACAATTTCAGATTTAGAAGCTGAAGCAGCACAAGTAGCAGTTTTGTTACACGACATTGGGCATGGACCGTTTTCGCATACATTGGAAGAATCGTTGTTGCCCGGCATCCGGCACGAAAGCATATCGTATGTTCTGATGAACAAACTAAACGATGCTTTTGATGGTAGTTTAGATCTAGCTCTTAAAATTTTCAGAAATGCATATCCGCGAAAATTCTTTCATCAGTTAGTTAGCAGCCAATTAGATATGGATAGGCTGGATTACCTGAAGCGCGATTGCTTTTATACTGGCGTAGAAGAAGGAACGATTGGAGTAGATCGAATTATTGCTATGCTTGCCGTTCATAACGATGAGTTGGTAGTTGAAGAAAAAGGCATCTACAACATTGAAAACTTTATTACTTCGCGCAGGCTTATGTATTGGCAAGTTTATTTACATAAAACTGCCGTTGCAGCGGAAAGAATGTTAGTGAACATTATTAAGCGGGCCAGGGCATTAAAACAAGCAGGTGAAAGAGTGCCTTGCAGCGATGCCTTACAGTTTTTCCTTACTGGAAATTATACCATAGATGATTTTAACAGCCATAGCAACGTTGCCGAAAATTTTGGTAAGCTGGATGATCACGACATCTGGGGCGCGTTAAAATTATGGCAAAACCACAGCGATGATATTTTGGAGGGCTTGTCTACTTCGTTATTGCAGCGCAAATTATTTCAGATTAAATTTTCTAATGAAAGTATAAAGAAAGAAACTATCGAAAAAGTAAAGCAAGCTGTGGCCGATCAATACAAAGTTTTGAAAGCCGAAACGGCTTATTACGTTTCCTTTGGTTCGGTAAGTAACGAAGCATACACCGAAGGGCAAAAGATAAACTTATTGATGAAAGATGGCCGTTTGATAGACATAGCTCAAGCATCGGATTTACCCAACATTCAGGCTTTATCTAAGGTGGTGAAAAAAAACTACCTCTGCTGGCCTAAAAATGTATCTTTGTAAGATTAGGTTTACTAAATTACAAGATTAAACAATTAGCAATCTCTGTCTTTTTTTTATGGAGTTTACAATAGGTCAAATTGCTGCCATGTTAGGTGGCCAGATACAAGGTAAAAGCGAGGATAAAATAAGCATGCTAGCGAAAATTCAAGACGCGAAACAAGGGCAGCTTTCCTTTTTATCAAATCCAAAGTATGAACAATTTATTTATACAACGAATGCTTCGGCAGTAATTGTTAAAAAAGATTTTGTTCCAAAGAAAGATATAACCACCACTCTTATTTTAGTAGAAGACCCCTACGTAAGTTTCACCATTCTTTTAGAAGAATATCACAAGCTAATCAGTTTTCAAAAAAGTGGAGTTGAAGAACCTTGCTTTATTGGCCAGCAGGTAAGTGTTGGAAATGCTATATACCGTGGAGCATTTTCTTACATAGGCAATAAGTGTAAAATAGGGAACAACGTTAAAATTTATCCGCATGCTTACATTGGAGATAATGTAGTGATAGGCGATAATACCATTATCCACTCTGGTGTAAAAATATATGCCGATACACGCATTGGGAATAACTGCGTAATCCACTCCGGTACAGTAATTGGAAGCGATGGTTTCGGTTTTGCACCACAGGCAGATGGATCGTATAAAACTATTCCGCAATTAGGAAACGTAGTAATAGAAGATAATGTAGCAATAGGCGCCAACACAGTTATAGACTGTGCCACCTTATTCGGAGACGCCACTATCATTCAACAAGGCGTAAAACTCGATAACCTGATACAAGTAGCCCACAACGTGGAAATAGGAAAGAACACTGTTATTGCCGCGCAGTCGGGCATATCTGGTTCCTCTAAAGTAGGCGAAAACTGTATGATTGCCGGGCAAGTTGGCATTGCCGGACATCTTGTAATTGCAAACAAAACCAGCATTGGGGCACAAGCGGGTGTTTCCAAATCAATAAATGAAGAAGGCCAAAGACTAATCGGATATCCCGTATTTGATATACGCGAATACTTTAAATCGTACGCATTGTTTAAAAAACTACCGGAATTAAACCAAAGACTGGCCGAACTTGAAAAAAAGACTGGTGGTTAATTAAAACGATTGAAAAACACAAAAAACCTTGCTGTTGGTTTATACCAATAAATCGGGCTAAATTGCAAACTTTTAGTTTGACAACATGCTCAACATCAAACAGCAAACAATCCAAAAATCGGTAACGATTTCCGGTGTAGGACTTCATACTGGCGCTCCCACCCGCATGACTTTCGTTCCTGCAAAACCAAACCATGGTATAAAATTCCAACGTATCGATTTACCCGGCTCTCCCATAATTGATGCCGACTGCGATAACGTTGTTGATGTATCGCGCGGCACAACCATAGAACAAAGTGGTGGCCGTGTAAGTACCATCGAGCATACGCTTGCAGCATTAGTTGGGTTAGAGATCGATAACGTACTGATACAATTAGATGGACCCGAGTGCCCCATTATGGATGGCAGCTCTATCGAGTTTGTGAATATTTTAAAAGAAGCCGGAACGGAAGAACAAAACGCCCTTCGTGACTTCTTCGATGTTCATGAACCCATATTCTACAGAGAAGCAGCCCGTAATGTAGAAATAGCAGCCTTACCGCTCGATGATTACAGGGTAACGGTAATGGTTGATTATAACTCACCTGTGTTGGGCAGCCAGCATGCATCTATAACCGATATAAGACAATTTGAAAAAGAAATAGCCTCGTGCCGAACTTTTTGCTTTTTGCATGAGCTGGAAATGCTTTATAAAAATAACCTGATCAGAGGCGGAGATTTAAATAACGCCATCGTGATTGTTGACAGAGTAGTTAAAGAAGACGAACTAGCCAGCATAGCCAAAATGCTGGGCAAACCAAAAGTAGAAGTAAAACACGAAGGCATTTTAAATAACGTTGAGTTACGCTATAAGAACGAGCCTGCACGCCACAAACTACTAGATGTTGTGGGAGATTTAGCATTAGCCGGAAGACCATTAAAGGCGCAAGTATTAGCGGCCCGCCCAGGCCACGCAGCCAATGTTGCCTTTGCCAAAAAGCTAAAGAAAGCCATGGCCGAGGCCGACAAACAAGGTCGCCCAAAGTATAATCCTAGTTTGCCGCCTGTAATGGATATCAATAAAATTACAGCAACATTACCGCACCGTTATCCATTCTTATTGATTGATAAAATCATCTATTTGGATAATGAAAGTGTGGCAGGAGTAAAAAATGTAACCATGAACGAAAACTTCTTTCAAGGACATTTCCCCGGCAATCCGGTAATGCCAGGCGTACTTCAGGTAGAAGCTATGGCGCAAATCGGAGGTATTCTCGTTTTACACACCGTTCCGGATCCCGAAAACTACTGGACCTATTTCTTAGGAATAGAAAATTTCAGATTCAGAAAAATGGTTTTACCAGGCGATACGCTTGTAATACAATGCGATTTACTCGCCCCAATAAAACGAGGAATTGCCAAAATGAGCGGCCGCGCTTATGTAGGTAACACGCTTGTTTGTGAAGGTACAATGATTGCCAGCATAGTAAGAAAAAATCCATGAGCCAATATCCTTTAGCCAACGTACACCCAGAAGCAAAAATTGGTGCTAACGTTACAATAGAACCTTTTGCCACAGTTCAAAAAGATGTAGTAATCGAAGATGGTTGCTGGATAGGCCCAGGAGCTATACTATGGGAAGGAACTCGATTAGGTAAAAATGTAAAAATTTATCCGGGAGCTTCAGTTTCTTCCATCCCACAAGATTTAAAGTTTTCGGGAGAGAAAACAGAAACATTTATTGGCGACAATACTGTAATCCGCGAATATGTGACCATAAGCCGTGGTACCGTTGACAAAATGAAAACTGTTATTGGTAAAAACTGCTTGTTAATGGCATATGTACACGTTGCCCATGATTGTATAATTGGTAACAATTGCATTTTAGTTAACACAGTGCAAGTGGCAGGACACGTTACGATAGACGATTGGGCCATAATTGGTGGCGCTTCTGCCTTACACCAATTTGTTAAAGTAGGTGCCCACGTGATGCTATCCGGTGGTTCTTTAGTTCGTAAAGATGTTCCCCCTTTTACCAAAGCTGCACGCGAACCCCTTACCTATGCAGGTATCAATACTGTGGGTTTAAAAAGAAGAGGATTTACAACTGAAAAAATTAATGAAATTCAGGAAATCTACAGATATGTTTTCATGAAAGGACTTAACAATTCTAAAGCATTAGAAATGATTGAAGCCGAACTGCCTGCAAGTGAAGAAAGAGATATTATTGTAAAATTCATAAGAGAGTCTGAGCGCGGTATTATGAAAGGATACGGCAATTAACACATGCAGGTAGCCCAACCTTTAGGCAGAGTAAACACTAAAAACCTTGGGAAGCGTTTTCGGCAAGAATGGATTTTCAGGGATTTCAATTTTGAATTTAGCTCCGGAAAAAGATATGCCATAACCGGACCGAACGGAAGTGGTAAATCAACTCTTATGCAACTATTGTGGGGGCAAACTTTGCCATCAGAAGGAAACACCGCCTATTTTGTTAACAATAAGCCTTTACCTCAAGAAAATGTATACCAGGAGGTTGCTATTGTAACACCTTACCTTGAACTAATAGATGAGTTTACGCTCAAAGAACTGTTGCGTTTTCACTTTAGTTTACAAAAGCCTATAGCTGAACTAACCATACAGGAAATGATGGAACTTATGGAGCTGACTCATGTAGCTCAGAAGGCTGTAGGTTTTTTTTCGTCAGGCATGAAGCAACGTCTTAAACTAGCATTGGCAGTTCTTACTAGGCATACATTCTTGTTTTTAGATGAGCCCTACACCAACCTAGACGAGCCAAGTTGCCAATGGGCACAAAATTTACTCGAAACTTACCCATCTGCCATTACCTGGATTGCCTCAAACGATAAAAAAGAATATGAAAACGTTGACGAAATTATTAACCTGAAGAATTACAAAAGGTGATAAAGGTTACTAAACACTAAAATACTGTCATTTATCACCAAATTTGCGGTAAGTATTTGAGAAATGAACTATTTCCCTATTTTTGAATAAAAATCAGAATTAAAAATGAATTCAATGAAGAGATTGGCGTGGTTATTTGTTGCTGGCTTAACTGCCGGCTTAGTTTCATGTGGTGGTGGAAGTGATCCTAAACCCATTAACGAAGTTAAATTAAGTGAGTTAAGCAAAACCTGGGAACTTACAGAAGCGAAGTTAGACGGAACTACCCGAAACGATTTTCAGAATGTTACACTAACCATTTCCGGTTCTTTTAATGCTGCCAACCCATTGGGGCCATACAACTTTGATTTTATTGGTTCTTTTCCTAACCCCAGCCCATGGCCAACAAACGGACAGTGGTCTTTTTCTGACGACAAGGCAACAACACTCGTTCGCACTTCTGATAGCCAGGTTATCCAATACGCAATCTCTGGTAACAACCTAACGTTAACTATTGCAGGATATTCTGGTGCTGGATTTACAGGCGGACCTTTCACAAGAACAAAAGCTGTAACAGGAACGTGGATTTTTAGTTTCGAAGCTCAATAATTCTTAGGTATAACAACAAAAAAAAACCACCTTAAACAAGGTGGTTTTTTTATGCCTTATCTATTCCATACCTATTCAACCTTTTTTTTCAATTACTTCTAACTGAGCGAACGGCCCATACAAAAAATAAAAAATTGACTTTTCTAAAAGATGAAAAGGTAAAAAGTCTTTTAAACTGGTATCTTAAATACTTATAAAGAAACAATATAACACAACCCGTTTCACAGATGTACTATCGTTCTTCTGAAGCAAAGTGTTCATAAAAAATGATCAACGTAATTGGCCTTTATAATTCTTTATGATACTGTTTATACTGATGAACTAACTTAACAATCGATTCTTTGAGCTTTACTCTTCTAAAGAAAATTTTACTTTAAAACAACCAACGTTACCCCATCTCCTCCGCGCTCTATATGTTCATCAGCATACGAGGCTATGGCTTTGTATGTTTTGAGTTTATCCCGAACCAACTTACGTAAAATACCTTCGCCTTTACCATGTAAAATTTTTAATTGCCCTGCCGAAACCAGAATGGCATCATCAATAAATACTTCGAGCAATTGTACAGCTTCATCACCACGTTTACCGCGCAAATCTAACACCGGACTAAACCGCGATTGCTTCTCGTATAAATTTATACCCGATTGCTTAAGTTTACTCGCTAATTCTTTTTGTTGAGGGCCATCTGTTTTTTCTAGCTTAGTTAAAGCAACACTAGTTTTAAGTTCGCCAAATTGCACCAAGGCATTTTTACCTTTCAATTCTAAAATAACACCACTGCCATGTTGGCCCATTAACCTTACCCGATCGCCTTCTTGCCAACTTATCTTTTTCTCTGGCTTTGGTAGCGTATTGGTATTTACTTTCTTAGATAGTTCTTGCAGTGATTTCCTAACTTTTATCGTTTCTTTCTTTTCGGCTTTGTTTTCTTTGATATGCCTTATTGTTTTTTCTATTTCTTTATTGGTTGTTTGTAATAACTGCATGGCCTCTTCTTTTGCCTTTTGCAGTATTTGTTTTTTCTTTTCGCTTACTTCATCAGTTAAGGTCTGATACCGTTGTTGCAAAATTTTTATTTGCTCTTCTTTGCTTTTAAGTGCATTTGCTTTGCTTTCCTGCGCTTGTTTTTCTGCTTCGAGTTCGCGAGCTAGTTTTTCGAAACCAGTTAACTCACTACCAACCACAGCCTCTGCTTGTGCTAAAATAACATTGGGCAAACCTATATTTCGGGCTATTTCTAATGCAAATGAACTGCCCGGTTTTCCTATTTCTAATTGATAGAGCGGGCGTAGTTCCTTTTCATCAAATCGCATAGCTCCATTGCGTATACCTACAGCATTGGCCGCGAATAATTTTAAATTATAATAGTGTGTGGTGGCGATACCCCATACTTTTTTAGTAAGAAGTTGCGCCAGAATTACTTCTGCAATGGCTCCACCAAAATTAGGATCTGTGCCACTACCTAGTTCATCCATTAACACGAGTGTTGCCGCATTTGCTTCTTGCAAAAAAAACTTCATGTTTTTTAGGTGGCTGCTGTACGTACTCAAATCATTTTCTATTGATTGCTGATCGCCAATATCGAGCAAAATGGCTTGAAAAATTCCGGTTCGAGAGTGATCGGCCATTGGTACCAGCATACCGCATTGCAACATGTATTGTAAAAGTCCAACAGTTTTTAAACACACTGATTTACCCCCGGCATTTGGTCCTGAAACTAACAACATACCTTCCTTTTCGGTTAGCGAAAGGGTTAAAGGAATAACACTTTTTTTATTTTGAAAGGTATACACCAAAATCGGATGCCTTGCATCGTGCCACATTAAGGCAGGCGTACTTTGTAAAAAAGGCTTGCAAGCTTTAAGTTCTATGGCAATTTTTGTTTTTGCCCTGATAAAATCTATGCGCGCCAAAAAATGAAAAGCTATTGTAAGTTCTTCTGCATGCTCGCGAATTAAATCTGTGAGTTCTTTTATAATTCGAATTATCTCTCTGCGTTCGGCATGCTCTAGCTCTCTGATTGCATTGTTGGCATCGAGCATTTCTGCAGGCTCTAAAAAAACAGTTTGTCCGGTGGCCGATTCGTCTAATACAAAACCTTTTACTTTTCGCTTATGCTCTACTAATAATGGTATGACAACTCTCCCATCGCGAATGGTAGGCAAAGCACCATCGGGTGTCCACTTTTCTGCAACAGCAAGTTTAAAAAATTGTTCGGCTAACTTGCGAACTGCGTGTTGTTCATCTCTCAGCTTTTTACGAATACGCTGTAATTCCGGTGAAGCCGTATCTTTAACATGCCCGGTATCATCTATTTTATCAGCAATGCTTTTTCTTATCTTTTCCTGACTCTGCACTTGAGTTGTAAGGCCTGCCAAACCTGGGAAATCGCCCGCGTTTTTTTGAAGAAACGACACACTAAGATGTAGCGTGTGCAGGAGTAAAGAGAACTGATGCAACTCGGCAGGTTCTAAAAAATTTCCTTCGATAGCTGCCCTGTTTAGCCATTCTTGCGGATCGTAAAAATGATTCGATGGAAAATCAAGTGAGCGTTCGGTTAGTTGTTTAAACTCTGTTACTAAAGTTAGTTCTGTATTTACCCATTCAAAATCGGTAATAAAGTGCATTTCTTCTGCCAGCCTTTGCGAAGCTCCGGAAGAACAATACCGCGCAACACGGTCGCGAATGAAATCAAATCCAATTTTACTTTCGAAGTTAGCCGGGTATACCATACACTTACTTAACCTGCGAATTTAATTTCTGTTCTTTTAACGTTAGAGAATCTACCACCCGGCTGTATACAAGTGATATTTTGTCCGGAAACTTCATATAATAGTCTAACGATTGCTTAAACACGCTATCGGGAATTCCTATTTTTTCGAATAAGGCAGGTTTAACATTTTCAAACAATTTTTCGGCAGAATCGCGTGGCAGATTTAACTGTATAATCTTACTCTCGAAAAGATACATGTCAATCATTGCTTCAACCATTTCATCTTCCGATAGTAAAACCTCGGGCGCAGGTGTACGCTTGCAAGCACAAAAAAAAGCGAATGTTAATAGTATAAGTCCTTTACAAAATATTGTAAACCTACCCGGCAATTTTACTTTTAAATACATCGAAATACTTAATTTTGGAATCGGCAAAAGTTATGCTTACGCAAATATAAGGCCTAAAGAAGATGAAAGCGTTGCTTAAAAAATTAAGGAATTACGAGATCCGTATCCGAAAGGCCATAAACAGCCACATGATGGGCGATTTCCATTCTATTTTTAAGGGGTCGGGCCTTGAGTTTGATGATGTTAGGCCCTATCAATATGGAGATGACATCCGTAGCATCGATTGGAACGTTTCGGCCAAAGGGCATGGTTTGTATGTAAAAACTTTTAAAGAAGATAAAGAACAAACTGTATTTTTTATTCTGGATGTAAGTGCCTCGCAAAATATTGGAGGTGAAGGTAGAATGAAAGCCGACATCGGAAAAGAAATATGTGGAGTACTATCGCTAGCAGCCACTAAAGAACATAGCCACGTAGGTTTAATCTGTTACTCAGATCAAAACGAATTATACCTAAGGCCACTTAAAGGCGCTTTACAAGCGTACGAAATTATATCTGCTCTAACCAAATTAAAGCCAATATCTAAAACAACGAATTTGAAAAAAGCAGTTTCTTTTGCTGTTAACATCATCAAAAGAAAAAGTGTGATTATACTTATTTCGGATTTTATTGATAGCGAAAACTATTATCAGGATTTAAAAGCATTGGCCAAACGCCACGATCTTGTACTTATACACCTAAGCGATAAACGCGAAACCTCATTACCTAAATTAGGCATAATACCCGTACAGGATAAAGAATCCGGTAAAACAGTTTGGATCAATACTTCCTTTGGCGATTTCCGCGAAAAAATCTCTACTCAAGTGCAAACCAAAACCAAAGAGTTAGCAGATTTTAGCCGAAAACATCAGATAAATTTTATTTCGTTGGATACGCAGGAAGACTACATACCCAAATTATTAAAGCTTTTTAAAATTAGAAATCGCGCCATGAAAGTGTAGTATGAAAAAACTTCTCTTAATCTTTTTTCTTTTTGGTGCATTGCTTTTGGCTAAAACCACTAAAGCACAAGTAGCGGTAAAAGGCGCATTTGTACAAGACAGCCTTGTTATTGGCGATAAAGTATTTTTTTATCTAACGGCCCGATATCCGCAAAATAAAGTTATTTTATTTCCGGATTCTACCTGGCAATATGCCCCTTATGAATATATAGCTAAACGTTATTTTTCTACAGAAACAAAAGATTCTGTTAGCTACGACAGCGCCATTTACGAACTTACGTCATTCGAAATAGATTCTGCGCAACTTTTGCGCTTACCTGTTTTTCAGATCAACCCGTTCGATACCACCTTTTACTACTCCGATACCGATACACTTCATTTAAAAGAACTAGTAACCCAGCCTTTGCCCGATACGCTGCAAGCGCAAAATCTTCCACTTAAAACCAACACAGATTACCAACCTGTGCACTGGTTGTTTAACTACCCTGTTTTACTAATTGTTTGTGGGGTACTATTGCTGGTAGCCGCTATTGGATGGCTGGTATTCGGGGAAAAAATCAGAAAGAAATACAGGGTTAAAAAGTTACTGAAAGCACACCAGGAATTTCTACAACAATTTACGGCAATTGAACTTACTCTACAGCAACAGTTCTCGAATAAACTGGCAGAGCAGGCCGCATCCAAATGGAAATATTATCTGGAAAATTTAGATACCAACCCCTACACAAAATTTACAGTTAAGGAACTTAGCAAGTTAATACCAAACAACGACCTGATTGCAGCCTTAAAAAAACTAGATGCTGCAGTGTACGGAAATAACGTTGATTTACATGATTCTCTTACATTTTTGAAATCGTATGCCGAAGATGTATTCCGGAAAAAACTAAACTTGTTAACGCATGGAAAATAATATACTATCCGATAGCTGGTTTAGTGCAGAATGGTTTCTGCCATCCACGTTTGCTTCTTACACTTGGGAACGCAATTGGATACTGTGGTGCTTGCTAGGTATACTTATTTTGTTTGTTGTGCGTTGGTTTATGCGTTATCGGTTCAATCAAAAACTTCCGGTTGCTCTGCAGCAAAAAGATGTGCATAGTACGAAATGGGCTTGGGTTAGGTTAATTCCTGAATTTATTTTTATGCTGATGTTAGCGTTATTGGTTATTGCTCTTGCACGCCCGCAACGTACTAACGAAAAAGTAGAACAATTTACAGAAGGTATCGACATAATGTTAGCACTAGATGTTTCTAAATCAATGGAGATTTCAGACTTTGAACCTAACAGACTTGAAGTTGCAAAAACTGTAGCCCGCCAATTTGTGATGGAACGTAAACAAGACAGGATAGGCATCGTAGTATTTTCTGGCGATGCCTTTTCGCTTGCTCCGCTCACCACCGATTATGATCTGTTAAAAAAATATTTTGAAGAAATAAATTTTGATATGATCGACAACAAAGGCACAGCAATTGGTAGTGCGTTGGGAGTGGTTATCAACCGCATGAGTGAATCGAAAGCAAAATCTAAAGTGTGTATTTTACTAAGCGATGGTGATAGCAATGCAGGAAACATAGACCCCATAACCGCTGCAGAATTAGCCGATGCATATGGCATAAAAGTATATACCATAATTGTAGGCCGAGAAGGAATGGTTCCTTTTAAAACCGATTTCTTTGGCCGGCCTAATATGGTGGAGAATACAGTGAACGAAACCACTATGCGCAAAATTGCCGAAATAGCAAAGGGTATGTTTTTCAGGGTACAAGATGAAGAAGCATTACAAAAAGTGTTTAATCAGATTAACGAGTTTGAAAAAGCAGAAATAAAGGAAACACGATATAAAGATACATCCGACTATTACTTCCATTATTTACGGTGGGCACTTGTATTAATGCTGATTTGGCTAGCCCTTAAATCTACGTTTATGAGTAACATCCTGCAAGATTAATGCAGGCTTAAGGTATCGGCATAAAAAATTAGGCGGAAACCGAAAAAAATGAGAGCCGATCCCATTAAAATGTTTAATCGCTGAATTGCTTTTGGTGTAATTAGTAAACGAAGTTTATCTGCAAGTTTAGCTTTAAGTAAATCAGTAGCGAAAACAGTTAGTATAATAGCAGAGAAATAAAGAAAAGCCTGCCATGGCTTAGTATAACCAAACTCGGTAGATGCAAAACCAACGGTACCTATCCAAAACAACAATACCATTGGGCTAAGACCATTAATTAAAAATCCTTTGGCCACCAACCGCAAAGCACTACGTACCTTTATATGTTCGGGGTGAAAATTTAACATGTTACGGCTTTTCACAAACAGATAGTAAGCCCCGAACAAAATTAGTATACCACCACCAACGTAAGATAATCGTTCGCGCGCCACCGGACTCTCGAAAAATTGATATAAACCCAAGTAAGAAATTAGTATGTATACCGTATCACTTACTGAAATACCAAGGGCAACCCATGCACCAGATCTGAACCCACGCTCTATACTAGTTTGAATGAGCGTAAAAAATACCGGGCCTATTAAAAGCGCCAATACAAGCCCCGATAGAATGCCATTACGAACGATCTCCATTCTGATAAGGTTGAATGAATGTTTTCCAATCATCGAGTTGGGTGTTTTTTAAAACACGCGGAAATTTATTTTGCCCTCCAACTTTACCTTTGGATTCCATCCACTTATAAAATGTTTTTACAGGCAAAACATCTACAATCACTTCTTTTAAAGCGGCACTTCGTTCTACCGCGTAATCATCATTTAACTCTTTTAACTTTTCATCTAATTTTTGTCGGATAACCTCTGCTTTGGCCGGGCTGTCGGTACCTACATACCAATGGTGTGCAAATAAACTTCCATGCGGTATGCCGGCAACAGTAAACTCCGGGATAGCAATGTTTAATTCATCGGCAACTGTTTCTATGGCTTTGTTCATGTTATCTACCGATAGGTGCTCACCACATAAACTTAAAAAATGTTTTGTGCGGCCGGTAATAATTATCTCAGCTTCTTCTTTTGATACAAACTTAATGGTATCGCCAATTAAATAGCGCCATGCTCCTGCACAGGTAGAAAGTAAAATAGCATACTCTTTTCCTTCTTCAACGTCATCAATCATTAATGTTTCGGCATCGGGCAAAACATCTCCGTTTGCATCAAAATTTTTAGATTCGAACGGTACAAATTCGTAAAAGATACCATTGTTTAACACCAGCCGCATGGATTTTCGGTTTGGCACGGCCTGAAACGCAATGAATCCCTCAGATGCCAGGTATGTTTCGATATAATAAATTGGTTTTCCTAAAAGTTTTTCAAATCCTTTTTTATACGGATCGAATGAAACACCGCCATGCACATATACCTGAAGGTTAGGCCAAATTTCGTGTATATTTTTCACCCTGTGTTTTTCAATTATCTTCTCCATTAAAATTTGCAACCAGGCCGGAACACCCACAATTATACCAATGTTCCACTCGGGTGCTTTGGTGGCAATTTCATCGAGCTTAACATCCCAATTTCTGTTTTTCGCAATTTTTTTTCCGGGTTTATAAAAATGCTGAAACCAAAATGGTAAGCAGGCGGCTTGTATGCCACTTAAATCGCCTTCGAAATAACTTCCGCGTTTGTTTAAATGTGTAGAGCCACCCAACATTAAGATGCCGGATGTGAATACATCGGGAGGTAAATCGTATTTAGAAAGAGAAAGGATTTGGCGCACACTTGTTTTTTGTATGGCCTTTGTCATATCTTTTGTAACCGGAATATATTTAGAGGATGCCTCTGAAGTACCGGAACTTAGAGCAAAGTATTTTACTCTTCCGGGCCACGTAACATTTTTAACACCACGCAAAGCCAACTTCCACCAATCAGCATATATTTTATTATAGGTATGAAGTGGAACCGACTTTTTAAATTGTTGGTAAAAGTCGTTTCCGCCTGAGCGAAAACTTTTTAAAATTCCGGGGAAATTATAATACTTACCAAACTCAGTTGCACTGGCTGAAATTAACAGCTCTTTTAATTCCTTTTTTTGTAAATCGGCCGGAGAAGTAAATTCTTCTTCTAGCATTTCGCGTAAGCGTATTCCTTTTTTTAATAAGGTACCCAATATTGCCATCTTTGAAATTAAATTAACGGTGTAATTTTGTGCCGATAAAAATACATGATTCTACAGGAAAACCTAGCAAGAATTAAAAACGGATTACCAACTGGTTGCCGCTTAATTGCTGTAAGTAAAACGCACCCTGCTTCTGCAATAGCAGAAGCCTATGCATTGGGCCACCGTATCTTTGGCGAAAATAAAGTACAGGAACTGGTACCAAAATACGAACAATTACCTAAAGATATTGAGTGGCATTTGATAGGACATTTGCAAACCAATAAAGTAAAATATATAGCACCGTTTGTGCATTTAATACACTCGGTAGATAGTTTCAAACTTT
The DNA here is from genome assembly GCA_021298355.1 of Flammeovirgaceae bacterium. GTDB lineage: Bacteria > Bacteroidota > Bacteroidia > Cytophagales > Cyclobacteriaceae > Chryseotalea. The sequence continues at coordinate 52,242 of JAJTEH010000003.1, read as the reverse complement.
TAGAAGAAATAAACAAACAAGGAAAAAAGAATAACCGAACTATCTCTTGCTTGTTGCAGGTTTATATTGCCGCGGAAGACACAAAGTTTGGATTGAGCGACAGCGAATTGTTTGCTTTACTTGATAATCCTGCTTTACCTGCATTAGAGAACATCTCCATTAAAGGACTGATGGGCATGGCCAGTTTAACAGCCAGCACAGAACAAATAAGAAAAGAATTTGCTCATCTGAAAAATCTGTTCGATACATTACTAAACAAAACTCTACCACCGCAGTTTTCATTGCAAGAGTTATCGATGGGTATGAGCAGCGACTATCCTATTGCCATAGAACAAGGAAGTACCTATATACGCGTTGGCTCAGCCATTTTTGGAAACCGGAATTATACTACAGCATGAATAAAAAATTTATACTGATTGCGGGCGCTTTGGGATTTCTAGCAGTGGCATTTGGCGCATTTGGCGCACACGCTCTAAAAGATTTATTAGAAGCAAATGGAAGATCGCAGACTTTTGAACTTGCAGTTCGGTATCATTTTTTTCATGCCATTGCGTTACTGGCTTTGGGATTTCAAAATCAGATGCGAGCCAGAATTGTTGGTTTACTTTGGCTAATTGGTATTTTATTGTTTTCGGGTAGTTTATATGTGTTAGCTATTTTTAATGCTACTTCTGTAGCACTCATTACACCAATTGGCGGTTTGTTTTTGTTAGCCGGCTGGTTAACTCTTATGGTACTGGCTTATAAAAAAAATAAGCCTGCTTAAACAGGCTTACTCTTTATACTCAATTATCGCTTTTCTTATTGAGGCTTTCTTTCCAGCACTTCTGTTAAGAAAGTTACGCGGGCATCATTTACCGAATTAGATACTATTGTGATTGGTTTATTCTGCATACCTATTTTACCAGTGCTGTTAAAAGCTACTGTTAACTCACCTTTACCACCTGGCATTACCGGATCTTTTGGCCAGCCTTTAGGCGTAGTGCAGCCACAACTTACTTTTACATCGGTGATTATTAGAGGCTCGTTTCCGGTGTTGGTAAAATAAAATGTATGTTCTACAACTTCGCCTTGTGTAATTTTACCGAAGTCGTGAGTTATTTTATCCCAGGTAATTACCGGACCATTTTGTTTCGATACAGTTTGAGCAAACACAATTGTGCTTACCAATACTAGAATAATACATGAAAGAAACTTTTTCATAATGCTCAATTTTAAACAAAGTTAAAATTTACAATCAACTATTCTGCCAGAATAACGAATTTTAACAATCAAAATTTAACTACAGGGGTATAATAGAAAGAAACTACGCCATATGCATCCGGAAATTATAGAAAAATACGGCAATAGAACACGCATTAGGGTTTGTGGCTTTTGCATAAAGGAAGAAAAATGGCTTATGGTAAACCACAAAGGTTTAACAAACAACGATTTTTGGGCATTACCGGGCGGGGGTGTAGAGTTTGGCGAAAGTCTGGAGCAAACGCTACGCAAAGAATTTCTGGAAGAAACCGGAATTGAAATAACCGTAGGCCAGCTACTATTTGTTACTGAACATATAAACAAGCCATTGCATGCTGTTGAAATATACTTTTCGGTGGAAATAACAGGAGGGAATCTGAAAATTGGCTACGACCCCGAAACACAATTAAAAGTAGTAGAGGATGTAGCCTGGCTAACCAACAAAGAAATCAGCCAAATACCCGATACCTACAAACACAAACTATTTGCTAACGGAAAAGGCCCCGCAGATTGTATAAATATGAGAGGTTACACGCATTTATTGTAATTTAAACACGAAAATTCCTATACTTGTAGCTTAAACTGTTTACCAATGAACCTTACCAAAATTGTTTCATTTATTTTACTGATAATCAGCTTATCTCTGGCTTATTACCTCTACAACTCTATAGACTCTACTATTGAAGAGCGAAAAGCAATTGCAGCAACTGAGGCCATTATTATTGATAAGCTATCCATTATCCGCGAAGCTGAGAAAGTGTATTTAGAGCAACACGGCAAATACACCAGCAGTTGGGATACCCTAACTAGTTTTATTGAAAACGGCATTGTACCCATCATAGTAAAAAGAGATAGTATTGTTTCTTTAGGTTATGGACAGGAAAAGGCCTATCAATTGGTAGATACAATCGGTAAAATCACCGCTAAAGAGAAAATCTTTAACAAGATCTACAATATAACTGCAGCAGAAAATGGTGTAATAACCGAAATACTCGTAAAGCCGGGAGAAAGTGTAGTAAAGGGTTCTAAATCTTACCGCATGAAAAAAGACGGTTCAACTAAGGTAGATGAGTTTACCTTCTTGGAGCCGGGAACTGTAAACCAAGTAGCCCGTATTGAACCAGGCACACGCGTTTCTAAAGGTCAGTTGCTTGTTTCCTTTACAAAAGTGCAATTCAATGATAAGATCGATATCAAAACACTCGGACAACTACCAGATTCTGATAAAACATTCGACATATTTACCAATGTTATCGAAAGAAATGGTATTAAGGTATCGGTAATTGAAGTAAAAGACCCTGCCCCTATTAACCCTGATAGAAAAGAAAGCAACGAAGCAAAGAACAGAAAGCCACTTCGCTTCGGCTCTCGCACCGATGTAAGTACAGCTGGTAATTGGGAGTAATTGTGCAAGCTGCAACTTCATCTTTCAGGTTAATAAAAAAAATCAAAGACGACCGCTTTGATGAAGAAAGTTTACACGAATATCATTTATTCTTAAATTTTGGCACGCGCGATTTTCAACTTCTGATAGTAGGAGAAGATAAACGCGTACTACAACTAGAAGATTATGTTCTTCCTGAGGTAACAACTCAGGAAGAACTACATCTGGTAATGAGTGCAATCTTTGAAGCACACGAAGTACTAAGTGCCGGTTTCTGGAAAAACGTAACAGCCGTTTTTAAAACTCAAAAATTTGTACAAGTTCCACTTTCGCTTTTTTTAGAAGAAGGCAAAGAAGAATACCTACAGTTTAATGCCAGTTTTGACAGAACAAAAGAAACGATCTTAAAGCAAGAACACAGACTTCAAGAAGCGGTAACCATTTTTGCCATACCTACAGTTTTTCATGCCTGGTTAACACAGGTATACGCAAAAACCAATTTGCATTTCGGCCACCAAAGTACAGCGCTGATCGAAGGATTTTTAGCACATTCTTACACAGGCAAAACAACACCTCTATACATTTACATAGACAGATTCAGGCTTCACATTGCTGTGTGTAAAAACGGTAAGCTTATTTTTTACAATCAGTTTATTATAAAGCATTTCGAAGATTACATTCGCTATATTATGTTGGTGATGAAATCGCTGGCTATGAACCAACAAAGCAGCGAAGTAATTTTATGGGGATACATCGGTAGAAATTCTCCACACTATCACGAGTTTTATAAATACATTAAAAACGTTGTGTTCGGAACCAAACCTGCCTCACTTAAATTCGGGTATATGTTTGATGAAGTTCAGGAGCACCATTTCTTCGATTTGTATAGCGTACATCAATTAAGCTAATGCAAAAAAGAATTGCCATTTTTCCAGGCTCTTTTGATCCTTTTACAAAGGGACATGAAGATATTGTTCTACGTGGATTGCAGTTGTTTGATGAGATTATTATTGCAATTGGTTATAACAGCAATAAAAGTGTTCGTTATTTCGAAATCAATACTATGATTGAGAAAATCAAAGAAACTTTTAAAGACTACAACAACATACATGTAGATACCTACGCTGAGCTAACCGCTACCTATGCACAAAAGCACAACGCTAATTATTTATTGCGTGGTTTACGAAATACTACCGACTTCGAATACGAAAACAGTATATCTCAAGTAAACAGAAAACTTCATGCCGATTTAGAATCTGTTTTTTTGATTACCACACCACAGCTAGCGTGGATTAGTTCTTCCATTATAAGAGAAGTGCACCGTTACGGTGGCGATGTGTCGCAATTTTTGCCTTACAAACTCTAAAATTTTTCTTTTAAAATCATTCTTAGTTCATTGAGCATCATAGCAGTTGCACCCCACACTATTTCATTTTCAATTTCGAAATGAGGTGCCCACATTTTAAATCTTCCTGCCGCTATAATTTCCTTTTCTTTTGGAGCATCATTTTGTAACAAATACGCAAGCGAGCCGAAAATAATTTTTTCTACTTCCCTATTATCCTTAACAAATTCAACTGGTTGCTGTAGTACACCAATTACAGGTCGTACCATAAAATTACTAGGTACAACAAAGAATTCAGAGAGTTTGCCAATTACTTCTATTTTATCTTGTGGCACACCAATTTCTTCAAAGCCTTCTCTCAAAGCAGTTTCAATGTCACTCTCACCATCTTCAGCTTTACCTCCGGGTAAACTTATTTGTCCGCTGTGTGCACCTAAATAGTGTGGCCGCTTAATCAACGGAAAAGTGATCTCATCTTTTTGTGGTGTTAACAGAATTAATACGCTTCCGGGTTTGGGGGGTAACGTATGATTAAAATTTGGTATCGTGCTTCCATTTGGCCTTGCGCGCATGTGTTCGTGTGCATCGTGGCCCGGTAAGGGTTGCCTTAATCGTTCAGATAAAAATTCCTTTATGTGAGATATAGAAAGTTGGTTTTTCATTATTGTTTTGCAACTGCTAGTAGTGAATCTAAACCTTCTACAAAGTCATCAAGTTTTTTTGCTTGCTCGAATAAACGTGTGGCATTGGGTTTATCCTTTTTTCTTAAATAATAAATTCCTTTGTTGCGATACACCCAGGCATTATAAGGATCTAGTAAAATACTTTGATTAAAATCATCTAAAGCTTCAGTTTCTTTTTGTTGAAGTAAATAGATTAGTCCTCGATTATTTAAGGCAAAAGCATCTTTAGGCGAAATGTTTAATGCTTTGTTAACAGCTAGCAAGGCTTCATTTAATTTATTTCTCTTTATCAAAATTAAAGCCTTTGTATTGTAGGCGTTGGCTAAACTATCATCAATTAGTATACCTTCTTCAATTAATTGGTCTGCTTCATTAAGTTTATTTTGATAATAATAAACTGATGCCAGGTTTACTTTAGCCTCTGCACTTTTATTGTTTTTCTTTAAACTTAAAATAAATGCTTGTTCTGCTTTTCGAAAGTCTTTTACCTTGGCATATACTAAACCTCTGGTAAAATGCAAAGCAAACGTATCAGGATTAACTTTTGCTACTTCATTTAAATCTTGCAAAGCATTATAGTACTCCTTTAGCTCATAATATGTATTTGCTCTGTTGAACAAAGCCCTTTGCCACTTGGGTTTACAACTAAGCGTTTGGTTGTAATAATCTAAGGCTTTGCTATAGCGTTGTTGGTTGTAAAACAAAGTACCCAGATTGTTTAAGGCATCTGCAAAACAAGAGTCGAGCTTTACTGCTTCAGAAAAATAGTATTGTGCCTGTTGAATATCTTGCTTTTGCAACGCCTCATTACCTTTTATCAAAAATCGTTGCACTTTAACTTCAGTACTTTCTATACAAGAACTTAAAATAAGCAAGATGAAGATGAATATTTTATCACGCATATAGATACAACCGATAAAATTATAGAAATGTTCGATGGATATAGAAATTAAGCATCAAAAAATGTAAAGATGGTTTCGTGGTAATATTCTTCAGTAGGTGTAAGGATAGAATTTCCTAATGTTGGTTGATTAATGGTATCCGGAAAGTGCTGTGTCTCAAAACAAATTGCTGCATGTTTAGGTAAACCCATATCTTTTAGATGGTTTCCTGTGTAAACGTGTAAAGCTGGTTGATTGGTGTAAACAGACATCGCACGTTTCTGTTCTTCATTTATGAGTATTGCAATTGGGGTTTCAAGATTTTTACTCGTCTCCCAACTATGATCAATACCTTCTCCGATTACCAATTGTGCATGATTTTGCGACAGAATATCGTGTATGCGTTTCGCGGTTCTACAATCGAAAGGTGTTTGAGTAACAGGTATCAATCCGTTATTAGGAATTTGAGTTTCATCTACCGGTGCAAAACGATCCGATAGTATCTGCAATAAATTTTGTGTGATACTTGTTTTTACTTCTGATAGGTTGAAATAACTATGTTGGGTTAAATTAACGGCTGTTGTTAGGTTAGTTCTTGCTTTAAAGATTACCCTTAGCGTGTTTTCTTTAAGTTGGTAGATTACTTCTGTTTTTAACTCTCCCGGATATCCTTCTTCTCCATCTTTACTAACATAAGAAAGTAAAAGTGCCGGATGATTTTCGAATGTATCTATTTCTATTTCCCAAAATTGCCGATCGAAACCATATAGCCCACCGTGAAGGTGATTCTGACCATTATTTTTATATACCTGTATATGTCTATTACCTAATTTAAATTCTCCGTTTTTTATTCTGTTGGCATAACGACCAATTATAGCACCTACATAAGCAACGTTGGTTAAGTACGGTTCTAGCGAAGAATACCCAAGCACAGTGTTAACCAAGCCTGTGTGAAAAGGAATTTGCAATGAAGTAATGATACCTCCTAAGTTTATGGCAGATAGTGTTAGGCCTGCATTATTCTTAATGGTATAGGTAAAGACTTGTTTCCCCGATGGTAATTTACCAAACTCTTTTATCATGCTATGGATGGCAAGATACATCCGCTTGCATCATCAATAGTAACTTCGTAATGTTTTAGCTTTAGCGCAAATTTATCTCTGTATTTTTTTTCTAGTACGTGTAAGGAATGTTCGAAGTCATCAGCTTTAACCAATGCTAATACGCAACCCCCAAAGCCTGCTCCCATCATTCTGGCACCGGCTGCCGTTGGTAACTTGTTTAATTCATCAACTATATAATCAGTTTCTTCACAACTCACTTCGTATAATCCGGATAAGCCATGATGGGTTGCGTACATTAGCGATCCTAACGCTTTAACGTTATTACTCTTAATTACAGAAACAGCTAGTTGAGTTCTTTCTATCTCCTGAATTACGAATTGACATCTTTTCTTTATCTCTTCATTCTGAATAACATCAAGCATGTTTAAACTAACATCTCTAAACGAATGAACGTTAGGAAAATGAGATCTAATGCTATTAAAACCTTCTTCGCATGATTGTCTTCTTTTGTTATATGCAGAGTTATCTAACATGTGTTTTACACCACTATCTAACAGAATAAATTTTTCTTTTGATAATTGAATTGGGATATACTCCACTTTGTTAGTAAGACAATCCATGATTAAAATCTGAGAATGCTTGCCTTGTAAAGAAGCCGTTTGATCCATTAAACCACACTTCACTCCTGCGTATTCATGTTCCGACCATTGCGCTATTTTAGCTAACTCTTCTAAAGATAAATTTAACTTTAAAAAGTTTTGCAAGGCCAAAGCAAAACTACAAGAAAGTGCAGCCGAAGAAGAAAGCCCGGCTCCAACCGGAACAGTACTGATAATAGTACAATCGAAATAAGGAATAGAAACACCAGCCTGACTAAACTTATCCATCACACCCAACAGATAATTAACCCAAGCCTTTTCGTGACTTTGTTTTTTTATACCAGAAAGATGTACAGTTGGATGGTGATCCGAGAAAAAATAATATTCATTCTTTCCATTTTTTTTAAGGCAGGTAATCGTTTTAAACTGAATAGAAGCCGGCATTACATACCCTTGATTATAATCGATGTGCTCCCCCAGTAAATTAATTCTGGCCGAGGCCCAAGCCAACACATCATAAGATGAATTTGATCGAAGTATATCGGAAACTAACGAAGGATATTTCATATTCGGAAGCAACGAATAAAATCGAAAAAGAAAAAATCACTTTGTTTAATTAACTAAAACTTAACATAAACATTTACTTTTAGAAGGTATATGTCAACGTTATATTCTCGTACTTAGCCAATTACTGTTCTTTCTTTAATGCTATAAAACCTGATATAAACTATCCTTTTGAGATAATACGGTTTCGTTTTCGATATACTCATCGTACGTCATTAACTTATCGATTGCGCCATTAGGTGTTAACTCTACAATTCTATTGGCAACTGTTTGGGTAAACTCGTGATCGTGCGAAGTAAAAATAACTGTTCCGGGAAAATCTTTTAATGCATTGTTAAAAGCCTGTATGGATTCCAGATCGAGGTGGTTGGTGGGTTCGTCTAAAATTAAAACATTAGCACCTGCTAACATCATGCGCGAAACCATGCAACGCACTTTTTCTCCTCCAGAAAGAACACTACACTTTTTAAATACTTCTTCACCAGAAAATAACATCTTTCCTAAAAAGCCGCGGATGTACACTTCATCTTTGTTTTCTTCTTCAGCAAATTGCCTTAACCAATCGATCAGGTTATCGCTGCTCCTAAAAAACTCTTCGTTGTTTACCGGTAAATAAGCTGTGGTAATGGTTTGTCCGAACTTATAGCTTCCCGTTGTTGGTTGTAAATTATTATTAAGTATTTCGAATAAGGATGTTACGGCCAAACCATTTCTGCTTAAAACCGCAATTTTATCTCCTTTATTTACATATAAATCTAAACCTTTAAATAAGGTTTCTCCATGTGAAGAATAGCTAAGGTTTTCGATTTGTAAAATCTGATCTCCGGCAGTTCTTTTTTGTTGGAAGATAATTGCCGGATATCTTCTTGTGGATGGTTGTATATCATCTACATTAATTTTCTCTAATAATTTTCTTCTGCTTGTTGCTTGTTTAGATTTAGATGCATTGGCGGAGAAACGCGCAATAAACTCTTGCAATTCTTTTCTTTTCTCTTCTGCTTTTTTATTAGCTGAGGAGCGTTGTTGTAAGGCCAATTGAGAAGATTGATACCAGAAAGAATAATTACCGGTATATAATTTTACTTGCTGAAAATCTATATCTACAATGTGTGTACAAACCGTATCTAAAAAGTGACGATCGTGCGATACAACAATAACCGTGTTTTTAAATTCAAGTAAGAAATCTTCTAACCAACCGATGGTTGTTAAATCCAGGTCGTTGGTAGGTTCATCTAATACTAATACATCTGGGTTACCAAAGATAGCCTGAGCCAACAACACCCTTACTTTTTGATTACCGCTTAATTCTTTAACCAGTTTTTCATGCTCCGATTCTGTAATACCTAAACCACTTAACAAAGCAGCCGCATCCGACTGTGCATTCCAACCGTCCATCTCTGCAAATTCTGCCTCTAACTCAGAAGCACGCACACCATCTTCTTCCGAAAAATCAGCTTTGGCATAAATAGCATCTTTTTCTTGCATGATGTTCCATAATTTTTGATGGCCCATTAATACTGTATTGATAACGCTTACTTCATCGTATTCATAATGGTTTTGCTTTAAAACAGCCATTCGTTTACCGGGCTCGATAGAAATATTGCCACGCGTTGGCTCTACCTCTCCAGCTAAAATTTTTAAAAAGGTAGATTTACCTGCTCCATTGGCTCCGATAACACCATAACAATTACCACCAACAAACTTTAAGTTTACCTCATCGAACAATACTCTTTTACCAAATTGAAGCGTGATGTTGTTTACTGATACCATTCTAAAAAATTTAAGTCTGCAAATTAGCCATTCTCCATTAAATCACTGAACAAAATAAAATTGGCTGATTATACAGAAGCTCTACGTAATAGCCTGACTAACACAGACTAAAATCTGATTTTAGCTTTGTTGAACTTAAATACCCAAATAAAAAAAGCCTGAGACCACTTTTTACAGGTCAAAATTTTAAAGCCACCCTATTGCTTTTTATGAAAAAATTCTACCTTTGCAGACCCAAATTTTGGGCTAGGTACTGTCCTATGGTGTAATGGTAACACAGCAGATTTTGATTCTGCTTTTCTAGGTTCGAATCCTAGTAGGACAACCAACAAAATCCCGCCTCGACCCCTCGGGGTGGGATTTTTAGTTAAAGGGATTTTGGGTGTTTTAAATGAAAACCCACAACCAAAAATAAAATGGCAGTAAAACTCTTCAGCGGCAGATCTACCCTTTACCTGGCAGATAAAATTGCCCACTCTTATGGCGAGCCGCTGGGCGAAGTAAAGTACCAGACTTTCAGCGATGGAGAGATGTGTCCTATCATTAATGAGTCAGTACGGGGTCACGATGTTTTTTTAATACAATCTACATTCCCTCCTACCGATAACTTAATGGAGTTATTGTTGATGGTTGATGCTGCTAAAAGAGCGAGTGCACAAAATGTAAATGTTGTTATTCCTTATTTTGGCTACGCACGCCAGGATAGAAAAGATAAACCTCGCGTTGCTATTGCAGCCAAAATGATTGCCAATTTAATTTCAGCAGCTGGCGCTTCGCGAATCATGACTTGCGATTTACACGCAGATCAAATTCAAGGTTTCTTTGATATACCGGTTGATCACCTGGATGGTGCTTTCATTTTTGTGCCTTATCTGAAATCACTTCAGTTAGAAAATATCATGTTTGCTTCCCCGGATGTTGGAGGTATTAAACGCGCCAGAAGTTTTGCTAAGTTTTTTGAAGCTGATTTTGCTGTGTGTGATAAATACAGAAAAGAAGCTAACAAAATAGAATCGATGCGTTTGATTGGTGAAGTTGAAGGTAAAGATGTTGTATTGGTTGACGATTTGGTAGATACAGCCGGAACCATTTGCAAAGCCGCAGCACTTTTAAAAGAAAAAGGAGCTAACTCTGTACGAGCTGTTTGTACGCATGCAGTTTTAAGTGGCAATGCTTATGAAAATATAGAGAATTCTGTTTTAGAAGAATTGGTGGTAACGGATACCATTCCTTTAAAACAAAAAACTAACAAAATTAAAGTACTAACCGTTTCTGATTTGTTTGCGAAAGCTATTCGTAAAATCCACGATCACGAATCCATTAGTTCTTTATTCATGCGTTTATAATTTAACTAACCATAAACAATTAACAATTATGAAAACCATAGAGATTATAGGGTATAAAAGAGCAAATCTCGGAAAGGCTGACTCTAAGAAAATCAGAGAAGAAGGCAATGTTCCATGCGTGTTGTACGGAGATAATGAGCAAATTCATTTCCATGCTCCCATGATTCTTTTCCGCGAATTAGTTTACACAAACGAAGCACACTTTGTATTGGTAAACGTAGAAGGCAAAGAATACAAAGCCATCTTACAAGAAGTGCAATTCCACCCGGTAAGTGAAATTATTTTACATGCTGATTTCTTGCGCATCAGCGATGACCGCAAAATCAAAATGCAAATTCCTGTGCGTTTAGTAGGTAACGCTCCTGGTGTAGCTAAAGGAGGTGCACTTATTCGCAAGCGTGCTGCTTTAAAAGTTTATGGCTTTCCAAAAGATATGCCAGATCATATCGATGTAAGCGTTTCAGAACTTGATTTCCACCATGCTGTAAAAGTTGGTGATATGAACATCGCAGGCCTTGAATTCTTAGATCCTAAAGCTGCTGCAATTGCTGCTGTAGAAGTTCCTCGCGCTGCTCGTATGGCTGCCGAAGATGCCGCTAAAGCTGCCGAAACTCCTGCTGCTGCCGCTCCTGCTGCCGGTGCTAAACCTGCTGCTGCTCCTGCTAAGAAAGAAGAAGGTAAGAAGTAATCGAATTGATTCTATACAAAACCTTTCTGCTCAAACAGAAAGGTTTTTTTATTTTTATACGGTATGAAATTTTTAATCGCTTGTTTAGGAAACATCGGACCTGAGTACGAACTCACGCGCCATAATATTGGCTTTCTGATTGCCGACCGATTAGCCGATTTACATAAAATAGATTTCAGTTTAGAAAGACATGCTTACTATACTTTATTAAAATACAAAGGCAAAAGCATTCACATCATTAAACCCACTACGTATATGAATGCCAGCGGAAAAGCTGTAGCCTACTGGATGCAAGAATTATCTGTACCTAAAGAAAATGTATTAGTTGTAATGGACGATATCGCACTGCCTTTTGGCACCTTGCGCATGCGAGGTAAAGGTAGCTCTGCCGGCCATAATGGTTTAAAAAGTATTGAACAATTTTTAAACGGACAAGATTACGCTCGTTTGCGATTTGGTATTGGTAGTGAATTTGGCAAAGGCCAGCAGGTGGATTATGTATTAGGAAATTTTTCTAAAAATGAAATTGATGCTTTACCCATGCATATGGATAAAGCCGGAGAAATGATAGTATCTTTTTGCACAGCCGGTTTAGCGAATACCATGACAAAGTATAATAGTTAACGTTTGCATGACTAATATCAATCTTTAGTCTGATAATCTTGAGGATGATTATCTGTTGCTTGAAGTAGTTTTATTCAAGTAAATAAAACGATATGAAAACCATCCTCATCCCCATAGACTTCCAATCCGCATCGGTTACTGCCATTGCTTATGCAAAGGCGTTGTATAAAAAAGAAAATGTGCATGTACAATTATTGCACGTTATGCCCGAACTAAATGAAAACTTACAAATACAAGCGTACAACCAATTCAAAACGCTGCAAGAAACTATTTTAAAAGATTGGCATGCGCATGTAAAACTTTCTGTTACCAGTGGTAAGATTATCGAGAAGATACAAGAAGCCATTAAACAGGTTAAGCCACAATTAGTGTTAATTGGTTTAACAGGAAAAACAATGGTAAAAGAACTGCTTAAACTTACTGATGCTCCCGTATTGATTATCCCGAAAGGAAACAATAAAACAAATATTGAAAACATAGTGTATGCCAACGACTTTAAAGAAATACAAGTTGGCAATGCTTTAGAACCCTTGCGCGATGTAGCCCAAAGCAGCAAAGCAAAAGTAGATGTATTACACATCGAAAAAGAATTTAAACCAAAAGCCGATGAAGCAGAAGAATCGTTAGAGTATTATCTTGAATTGGTGAACCATGAATATGTTTTCATTAAGAGCGATGATTTTCCTTCTGCAATTCAGGATTATGTACACAAAAATAAAATCGATTTACTAACGCTCTTGCTTCGCGACCACGGACAAAACGAAAATAATTCTAAAGGTAAATTGGTAGCGCGTTTGTTAGAAGAAACGGATGTGCCTATTTTAAGTTTAGTATAACTTTTAAATGAATATGAATAAAAAAACCGGTTAATCACCGGTTTTATTTTTTTAAGCAACAGTTGCTCCGGGATTCACTTCATCATCCGGTAATACCAATCTTAATTTTCCTTGTGCATCTTCGGCCATTAAAATCATGCCTTGCGATTCTAAACCCATCATTTTACGAGGAGCCAAATTGGCAACAAAAGTTACTTGCTTACCAAGCATTTGTTCTGGTGTGTAATGTTTGGCTATGCCACTTAAAATTGTTCTAGTATCTACGCCACTTTGTACCGTTAACTTCAAAAGTTTATCTGACTTTTCCATTTTTTCGGCAGCTACTACTTTGCCAATTCTAATATCAATTTTAGCGAAGTCATCGAATACAATAGTTTCTTTAATAGGTTTTACAGAGTTAGTTTCTTGTGCCGTTTCCATTTTTTTCTTTTTTACGGATTGTAACTTTTCTACTTGCTTAGCAATATCTTCGTCTTCCACATTTCTGAATAACAATTCAGGCTGATTCAGTTGATGTCCTTCTTTTAATGGTTCAATCAATTCTCCATTGTTCCAGAATTTTTTAGAATCGTTACTATCGATATTCAATTGTTTTAAAATAGATAAAGATGCATCCGGTAAAAATGGTTGGCAAGCAAAAGCAATATTACCAACCACCATTAAGGCATAGTTTAAAATACCGGCCACTGCCTCCATATCTTCTTTAGCTAACTTCCACGGTTCTGTGTCGGCTAAAAATTTATTGCCAACACGAGCTAAATTCATCATGTGAAACTGTGCATCTCTGAACCTGAATTCATCTAATGCCCGATTCATTTCTTTGATGGAAGCATTGAGATTAGTATGCGCATCGTTATAAAGTGATAATATTCTTTCTCGTTTTTCTGAAGTAGGTTTTATTTCTTCAGCAGAAGGAACTTTACCATCGAAATATTTCCAGGTTAGTACCATCACACGATTCACAAAATTACCGAGTATGGCTACTAATTCGCTGTTTACTTTTTGCTGATAATCTTTCCAGGTGAAATCTGCATCTTTTGTTTCAGGAGAAATGGAAGTGATGGTGTAGCGTAACTCATCTCTTCTATTGGGGAAATCAACCAAATACTCGTGCAACCAAACTGCATGATTGCGCGAAGTTGAAAGTTTATCTCCTTCTAAATTTAAAAACTCGTTGGCTGGAACATTATCCGGAAGAATAAAACTTCCTTCGGCTTTTAACATTGCCGGAAAAATAATGCAATGAAATACGATGTTATCTTTTCCGATGAAATGAACCAAACGCGTTTCAGGATCTTTCCAATATTTTTCCCAATCTTTTCCTTTTAATTCTTTTGTGGCAGAGATATAACCGATTGGCGCATCGAACCAAACGTATAACACTTTTCCTTTCGCATCTTCGCGTGGTACTGGTATACCCCACTCTAAATCGCGTGTAATAGAACGTGGTTGTAATCCTTGATCAATCCACGATTTGCATTGGCCATACACATTGCTTTTCCAATCTTTCGCATGTCCTTCGATTAACCATTCTTTCAACCAATCTTCAAATTTATTAAGAGGAAAATACCAATGTTTAGTTGGTTTTAGAACAGGTGTAGCACCAGAAACAGTTGATGTAGGATTAATGAGTTGGCGTGGGCTTAGGGATGTTCCACACTTCTCGCATTGGTCGCCATACGCATTGGGATGTCCGCAATTGGGGCAGGTTCCGGAAATGTATCGGTCTGCTAAAAAAATATTTTCTTTTTCATCGAAATATTGTTCGGATGTTTCTTCTAAAAAAATATTTTGTGCATCAATCTTCCTGAAAAAATCTTGTGCGGTTTGGTAATGAATTTCGTTTGACGTACGCGAATAAATATCGAAGCTGATACCAAAATCTGCGAATGCTTTTTTCATCAAGGCATGATACTTATCAACAAATTGCCGAGGAGTAACTCCTTCTTTCTTTGCTCCCAATGTTATAGCAACTCCATGTTCATCTGAGCCGCAAACGTAGGCAACATCTTCTCCTTTTAAACGCAAGTAGCGAGCATAAATATCAGAAGGTAGATAAGCACCGGCTACATGCCCAATGTGAATAGGACCATTGGCATAAGGCAACGCAGCCGTAATGGTATATCGTTTAAATTTCTTTTCTGCCATAAGGTGCGAATTTCGCAATAATCGCTTAATGGAAAAAGATAAATCAAAAAGATGGAAGATTATTCAGCTATTAATGTCTTTCTCTTGGTTTTTCGATACGTGCGGGGTCTGGCACCATTGGCAAATCGAACAAAAATTCTGTGAATGAAAAATCTTCTGCGCGGTTGAAATGAATCTCTCCTTGAATTTTTCTGGTAGAAATAGCTGCAATAAACAATCCCATACCTCCTGTTAACGAGCGTTCAGAACCTCTGGTAAACATGTGGAAAAGAGAATCTTCATCTAAATTGATGGGAATACCTACGCCATTATCTCTGATGATAATTTTTATTTCTTTACCCTTATTGAGTACCTGAATGTTCACAAAGGAATCTATGCGTGGTGATTCGTTGTAATATTTAAAGGCATTGTCTATTACGCTAGACATGGCGTAATAAAATAAGTTAGGTTCAGTTTTAAAATCAGGTGTTGGTTCGATGTTTACTTGCAAATCGATTTTCTTTACACGCTGAATTTGCATCTGATTTTGAAGGATACCTTTTATTACCCATTCGATATCTACTGAAACGGGTCGAACATGTGTGTTATATATCTCATTAACACGAGAGAACTTATCTAAAACCTGATTGAGTTGAGAAGAAGTAATATCTAATTTATGAAGAAACGAAAGAGCAAGCGGATCTTTCACATCCATTATTGCAATGTTACAAACTCCTTTTAAGGTAGCAAGTGGTCCGCGGATGTCGTGCGAAGTTTTATAAACAAGATTATCCAACTCATCGTTAACTTGTTTTAAATTATGGTTAGCCTTAATTAACTCTTTTGTTTTCTTTTCTACTTCGAGTGCAAGCTTTGCATTTAGTTTTTTAATCGTGCGGCTATTGCGCATAATTAAATAGATAAAAGCAAATGCCATTACTACAATAAAGGCGATGGCATAATTTAAACTTCTTTGCGCTTTGATAATTTTCTCGTTGTCGCGAATAGTAGATAAGTTTTCTCGCTCTGCATATTTAGCTTGAACGTCTGCTAAATTCTTAATGAGTTCTTCACTCATTAAGCTATCGCGTAGTTGGATGTATTTATTGCTATATTGAGTTGAAACTTCGAAATCATTTTTCAACGAATGTATTCTGGCATTCTTCTTATAAATATCGGCAAGGTTCTGATAATAATAGGAAGAAAGAGCAAGCTTTTCTGCCTCTTGCAAAACTTCGAGCGCTTTGTTCAGCTTATTTTGTTTTTCGTAAACATCGGCTAAACCCTTTAATGATTCTATTTGAAGAAGTTTTTCGTTCTGAGATTTAGAAAGTTCGATTGCTACTAAATAATTTTTTTCAGATGCTTCCAATTTGTTGTTTGCCAAATTGATGATACCAAAACAATAAGCAGCAGACATTTTTAAATCGTTGGCACAATTGTCCTTACAAACCTCTAAACCATTATTAACATACATTTCTGCTGTTGGCAAATCGCCAAGCTGATTATAACAAAGTGCCATATTAATGTACAAGCGATCTAAATCGAAATTACTATTAATGGTTTTTTTTATTTCAAGTGATTTCCTATAATATTCTAAAGCAGCTTCATAATTTTTCAGCTTAAAGTAAACAAGCCCTATATTGTTACAAGAAATACTCAGGTCTTCCTTATTATTTAGTTTTTCATTAATTGTTAAGGCTTCGAAGTTGGCATTTAATGCCAGATCATATTGTGCAGTATAGGTATACGATAGTGCTTTAAGATTGATGATTTTACTTAACTCTTCGAAAAATTGATTTCGTTTGGCCAAACCATATGCTTTATCTAAAATAATGATTGCTTCTTTTTCTCGCGCCAATCTTCTTAATAAAAATGCCTGAGCATATAGCACTTTGGTTATGCTTAGGCTATCCTTATCCTTATAGAATATTTTTAAAATTTCTTCAGATGCATCAAGCGCCAATTGTGGGTTTTTATTAAGCTGGCTTTTCATAAAGTTAAGTCCTGCCTCAACTCTTGATACACCCTTTTCATTATTGATTACGGTAATGATAGAATCAATTTGAGCTAATGAATTTGTTGTACAACATATAAAACAAAAAATAATGATTGCTCTCATTTTGGCACGGAAGTAGGATAGTTAAAAAAATTAGTAAAAATGATTAAGAGAGCCAACTGATATTTGTACCATCAAGTTTAACAAAAAGTAACCTAACAAAAAAATTATAAACTATAAACCTAAATTATTATGAAGAAGTTTTTACTAATGATCGTGTTCTTATTAGTTGTGGCTGTAACATTCTCTGCATGTACTGAGGAAGAAGTAACACCAAAAGAAAAGGATACAGGTGGAGCTACAGGTAGCGCAAAATGGTAATTAAAGAATCATGAAAAAGAACATATATTGGATAGCATTGATTGCCTTATTAGTGGTATCTGCATCTTTCACATTTGGTAGAAAAAAAGCTGCGGTAGCTGCTACTCAAAAAGCAGAAACTGAAGTTGCGGGTGGTTTGGCTTCAGCCCAGTCATTCTAATATTTCTATCTTTCATCTTCAGGCAAAGTATTTCATCGAAAATGCTTTGCCTTTTTGTTTTACTTACCAGCTGACATTTTACCGGCAAGTATTGAGGTTATTTTGTACTCTGCCCTAAACTTCATTTGGAGTTTCTCATAAACAATTTGTATCAACTTTTATACTTGATGAGATCAGCTTTTTTATCTCTTACCACAACTAAAAGGAACTGATTATAAGGCTCAGGTATTTTTGTGTTGTTTCTTGGATATTGAAAAACTTATCTAGATAACCTGATCTTTATTGTACAGAGTATTTCCACAATGATTTAGAAGATGTTTTCTGGCCTGGCGATTTATGGCTTGTGCAAGCACAACTTAAATCACTAACGTGTTTGATCAAAATAAAATCAAAATCGATGTTTAACTCTCTGAAATAAAAGCTCTGAGGATATACTTCTACAAGTACTTTAGTGATAAACAATGTATGGTTAGTACATAGTTTTTAACACTTTACTTTAAAACATTACTTCATAAAACCACCTCTTTTACAGAATTTTCTTTGTGCGATGGTCTGGGTTTTAATTGTAAAATCTGAAACATCTGCTTATCGTCTACATAAGCAGGATTGGGTGTAGTTAGCAACTTATCACCAGCGAAAATGCTATTTGCACCTGCCATAAAGCATAAAGCTTGTTCTTCAACGCTCATGCGTACACGGCCGGCTGATAAACGTACCATGGCCTTAGGCATAATAATTCTTGCGGTCGCAATCATTCGGATCATTTCCCATACCGATACTTTTTCTTGATCTTCTAACGGGGTGCCTTCTACTGGCACAAGTGCATTAACCGGTACAGACTCTGGATGTTCCGGTAATGTTGCCAATGTATGCAGCATACCAATTCTATCTCCCTCTTTCTCTCCCATGCCAATTATGCCGCCCGAACAAACAGAAATCTTTGCTTTACGCACGTTTTCTAGAGTTTCTAGGCGGTCGCCATAATTTCTGGTGGTAATGATGTCGCTATAGAATTCTTCGCTTGTATCTAAGTTGTGATTGTAAGCGTATAATCCTGCATCTTTTAACTTTTGGGCTTGTTCCGGGCTTAGCATACCAAGTGTGCAACATACTTCCATACCCATTTGGCTCACACCTTTTACCATGTCCAGTACTTTATCGAAGTCTTTATTATCGCGCACTTCGCGCCATGCTGCACCCATACAAAAACGGGTACTGCCTGCTTCTTTTGCTTCGATGGCTTTATCCATTACCTCACCTACTTCCATCAGCTTATGTACTTTTACATCGGTATGGTAGCGGGCCGCTTGCGGACAATAAGCACAATCTTCAGGACACCCTCCGGTTTTAACCGACAACAAAGTACACACTTGCACTTCGCCAGCTTCGTGATACTGCCTGTGCACAGTACCTGCCTGATATATTAAATCAAGAACAGGTGTATTGTATATAGTTTCAATTTCTTCTCTTGTCCAGTTATTTCGGATGATCGTCATGGGTTACTGTATGGTTAGTTGGTAAGGTATTCGGGCTTGTAGTCCGTTTATTTTTTGCAAGGTTTGCATCTGTTTATAAATAGGATAGTAAAGGCCCAACTCTTGTTGTACTGTTTTTGCTTTTGCATTCTCGTTTAAATCGCTCATCAATTGTTCAAAGAAAGGTTTTCTTCGAGGTACGTATTTTGTCTTATAGTCGGCCGTTATTCCTGCTTTCTCCGCAGCAATCGCAATGGCATCATCTACATTTCCGGTTATGTCGATTAATTTGCGATCTAAAGCCTGGCTGCCTGTCCACACTCGACCAGAAGCAACTTTCTTTAATTCTTCTATAGGCATGTTTCTACCGGCTGCTGCTTTTCCTGTAAATACTTCATATCCTTCTTCTGTTTTCTTTTGCCATATAGCTTTCTCGGCAGTTGTTAAGGGTCTGCTAACAGTAATTAATTCGCCAAATTCGCCAGTTTTTACTTCTTCGGATGTTATACCAATTTTATTGGATAGCAGTCCGCTGGCATCAAAGAGTATAGAAAAAATTCCGATAGATCCGGTAATTGTATGCGGATGTGCAACGATTGTGTCGCATGCCATAGCCATATAGTACCCTCCGGAAGCTGCGTAGTCGCCCATAGAAGCGATTACTGGTTTTTCTTTTGCTGCTAAACTAACTTCTCTCCATATTTTATCAGAGGCAATGAAACTTCCTCCCGGAGAATTAACGCGGATTACAATGGCTTTTACTTTACTGCTTAATCTTGCTTTGCGCACTTCGTTAGCGAAAGAATCTCCTCCAATTGTATTTTCATCTCCTTTACCGGGTACAATTTCTCCTTCGCCTACAATTACAGCAATTTCATTTTTAGAAGAACTAATGGCGTTTACTGTTTTTTGGTATTTAGAAAGTTTAATAAAATTTATTTCCGCTTTTTCTTTCAGGCCAAGTTTACTTTTTACTATAGCATCAAACTCATCCTGGTAAAGTAAGCTGTCAATTAAACCAGCGGCTACAGCTTGCGTGGCATTACGTACTTCCATTTTATCGGCCATGGTACGCAACTTTGCTTTATCAATATTTCTTGATGTGGCCACTTCGTTAACAACGTGGTCGTATAGGCTTTCAACTGTTTCTTGTAATTGTGTTTTACTTGCTTCGCTCATTTTATCGAGCATAAATGGCTCAACCGCGCTTTTAAATTCTCCTACTCTGAAAATTTCGGGTTTAATTTCAAGCTTATCAAACATTCGTTTAAAGAAAGTAACTTCTACTGCCAACCCGTTCCATTCGATATCGCCAATTGGGTTTAGGTATACTTTATCTGCCGAAGAGGCTACATAATATGCAGCTTCAGAAAGATAGTCGCTGTAGGCTAAAACCCATTTATTACTTTTCTTAAAATCTATAATTGCCTGGCGTATTTCTGCCAACGATGCATACCCTGTAAGTGGATAATTTACCGTTAAAACAACACCTTTTATTTTAGGGTCTGTTTTCGCTTTTTCCAGCGACTTTTTTAATTCGGAAATACCTACAGTTTGAATTTCATTTCCAATAACAGGAATTCCCTCGAAAGGATTTTCGGCCTGTATTTCATTGATCTGGCCATCGAGATTAATCTGCAAAACTGATTGATCTTTAACCAAAACCTGTTCTTCTGCACCTAAGGCAGCAACAAAAGCTAAAAAGAGAAAAAACGCACCAAAAAAGAAGATTGTCAGGGCGAGTAACGATGCAAAAAAAGTCTTCCAAAATCCCATACACTACAAATTAAGTTTCAAAATTAACAAAACAATCAAGTGTTTAAAAAGTATGTTTAATTTGAGGATAATTACACATGCTGAATGATATTTTTAAGTTTAGGAACCAATTTGGGTGATCGACTAAAAAATTTACGTACGTGTTTGGTTAATTTGAAACAAGAGGGAATTGAGTTAAGGAAGGTTTCTTCTGTGTATGAAACTGCTGCATGGGGTAATTTGCATCAGAATGCCTATCTGAATATGGCTGTTGGTTTTCATACTGAAAAAGAACCGACACAATTACTGGAAACTTGTCAGGCAATAGAGATAGCGTTGGGTAGGATTAGAAAAGAAAAATGGGGGCCGAGAGTGATTGACGTTGATATAATTTTGTTCGAAGATCGAATCATCTCTTCGCCTGCATTACAAATACCTCATCCTTTATTCGCTCAACGAAAATTTGTGTTATTGCCATTGGCCGAAATTGCAGCAGATTTTATTGAGCCGAAATCAAATAAAAGCATTGCCGAACTTCTTCGGCAATGCGATGATTCTTTAGAAGTTAAGCTGTATGCACCAGCTACTTTTTTATAAACTTATTGCTTCTGCTTGCGGAGAAATTTTCTTTACCAACCCTTGTAAAACTTTACCGGGGCCACACTCAACAAATGTTGTTGCTCCATCGCTTGTCATGCGTAAAACAGATTGAGTCCACCTTACAGGTGCAGTTAACTGCGACACAAGATTTTTCTTTATTGTTTCATCATCGCTAGCAGGCATGGCATTTACATTTTGGTATACCGGGCAGGCAGGTTTTTTAAAATCAGTAGCCTCAATAGCAGCAGCTAATTCTTGCCGAGCCGGTTCCATTAAAGGCGAATGAAAGGCTCCTCCAACTTGCAATATCATGGCGCGCTTAGCTCCGGCAGCCTTTAACTTTTCGCATGCTAGTTCTACACCCTTTATTGAGCCAGAAATTACCAATTGGCCTGGGCAGTTATAATTGGCCGCTACAACAATTTCTTCGGTTATAGATGCACAAACATCTTCTGCGATTTTGTCGTCCAGGCCTAATACGGCTGCCATGGTAGATGGTGTTAATTCGCATGCCTTTTGCATGGCTAAAGCGCGCTTACTTACCAAAAGTAGCCCATCTTTAAACGATAAAGTTTGGTTGGCAACTAAGGCAGAAAATTCGCCAAGAGAATGGCCTGCCACCATATCAGGAATAAAATTTTCGGCAGATTGTGCTATAGCCACCGAGTGTATGAATACCGCAGGTTGGGTTACTTTTGTTTCTTTTAGCTGATCTGCTGTTCCATTGAACATGATGTTTTTGATATCAAACCCAAGTATATCATTGGCTTCATCAAAAAGAGATTTGGCTTTAGGGTTGGTTTCGTACAAATCTTTACCCATACCCGTAAATTGTGCACCCTGGCCCGGAAAAACATAAGCTTTCATATTGCAGTAGTAATTTAAAGATTACAAAACTAGCAATCTTTTTATTACTCAGGCTTCTAAAAACAATTGGTGAAGAGTAGGATCAGGTAGCCAGCATTGGTCGGTTTTACCAAACCAGGCATACCGGTTTTTGGCTATCCAATCGTACACATAGTTGCGGATAAAGGGCGGAATAATAAAAAATATGGTTAACAATGGCCAGGCTCCTTTAAGTTCTTTTGCTATGAGTAGTGCCGCTGTGCTTTTGGAATAAACTTTGTTTTCTTTTACTAAGAGTAAAGATTGTGGTGGTTGTAGAGTAGCTTCGAAACCAAGGGTTCTTTTTGCGTAGGCTGATTGTAACGAAGAAAATTGGAATACCTTTTTCTTGTCGCGCTCAATTATGAATTGAACCGATTTTGTGCAGAGGTTACAAACGCCATCAAAAAAAACAATCATTTTTTATCTAACTAAGTGAACCCAACTTTTAATAGTGCGGGTTCTTTTTGCAGGATCGGATGAATCGAATACAACATCTGCCTGATAAAAATAAACTCCGGCAGGCAGTAGGTTGTTGTTGTCGTCTTTTCCATTCCAATCGATATAAATTGATTTCTCGCTGTTTTCGCTTAACGATGACTCGAATTCGTATACAGGATTACCCCATCGATTATATACCTTAAACGTTACTTTTTCCACGAAACGCGCGCAGCGGTAACGGTCTAGCGGAGAGGGGCCACAAGCGCCATCGGGTAATTCTTCACCTGTTGAAGTATTTCGGAAAGCACTGAAAGTGTCGTTACAACCATCGTTGTTAGGTGTAAACACATTTGGTAATTCGTAGTAAGGGCAGTTGTCGCTGCAAACTGCGTTACTTAATGGACTTTCATTTCCTGATCTGTCGATAGCCGATATTTTGTAACAACGGGCTAACGAAGTTAAACCTGCATCTATATAAAATGTATCGCGCGTGTAACGCAATCCATTTCCCAGCACATTTGGTAAATTATCTACTAACGTAAACACCTGATCGGCCGCATTAGCTGCATAAACGCGGTATCCGATTACATCATCGCCACATTGGTCGTTTATATTCCATGTTACGGTGATATCAAAAGCATCAGCCCCGCAATTATTTTCATTTAAAATATACTCTTCGCAATTTTTAAGATTTTCGATTGATACTACAGGTGAACAAGTAGGCGGATTACTATCGTTGGGTTGTGCACAAAGAATTTGAGAGTAGTTCTCTAAAGGTTCGGGCAGCGCTGGGTTTCCGTATGTTCCGCGTGTCATTACCCGATAACAATACACATCTGATTCCTGTAGAGGTGCGTTATTGTGTTGGCCTACATCATCGTAAGTTAGTCCGTCTATCGGAGTGTTTACCTGGGCAATAAGTTGCAGGCCCGCTAACTCTGTGGAACCTTCTGGACCACGGTAAACATCGTGTAACGGAAAACTTTCAGAAACATTGGACCAAGGCACGTCAGCATTCCATGTAGCCGTAAGTCGTTGGGTTCCTGATTGAATTTCTAAACGAACCGTTGAAGCAATCGAGGAGGTATCGCGGAAACCTACCGGATCTGAAACCGTTGTTCGAGCATCTACAACTATTGCGTAGTAATAAATCAAATCTTTAGTGTTTACGTTGTTATCTACCAATTCCAGTTGTGTATCGGGCAACGCTCCTGTATGGGCTACAATCCACGAAGACATATTAGAAGGATTTGTGCTTCTTAAAACACGGTATTCCTTTACCGGAAATGCCGGATTAGGATTAAGCGGAGCCACCCAGCCAACACGTACTTCTCCCGCAGTTTCATCTGTTTTTTCTATTGAAACTTTGGTAATAACCGGTGCCACAGCTTCGAAGGGCGTTGTGCACTGTTCAATTGAAATCTGACTTTCGCCTCCACGTGGTTCAGGAAAGAGTGCCACAAGCCTATAGCAGTACGTTGCTCCTTCTGCTAATCCTCTTCCTCCGTTTTTATCGGTATAGGTAGTACTGGTGTGCGGAAGGGTTGCAATCAGGCTGTAGCCCAAGCTTTCGGGCATGCCTGTTTCGCAGTCGTCTGGTGTGTAGGCAAAAGAATCTACGCGCCTCCATACTTGTATTTCGCTGGCGTTGTTACAATCAGTGGCGTAGTTTGTCCAGTTTAAGATGGCCCATCTGTTTAACAGATTGGTAGCAACAGGTTGTAATTCAGGTTTAGGTCCAATTACGGTTATGTTCCATGTTTTAAATGTTACCAGGTTAGGGCGCCCATTATCTGTTATTTTAAATACTACCTGATACGATTGCTGTTTTACGTTAATACACTCTGTATTCCAGGTAAAAATCATTTCCGGATCTGCATCGTTTTGCCCGTTCTGAAAAACATTTTCGTTGGTTACCGTTGCCGGATTAGGCACAAAAGCACCCACTTCCATTATTTCGCCAAATACTTCAATTTTTATCTGATCTATTTGCCCGCCTGAATTGGGCCTGTCGAAACCTTGAATTTCTGCTGTTAACGTTTCTCCGGCTACAATACATACATCATCGGGTAAAATAAGATCAGGACGTTCATTGTCGCAATCTTCGATAATAATTTGCATGTCTCGCCTTACATAGCCGAGCTTAACCCATTCACCCTGAATTTCGCGCCATTCTATAACTTCGAATGCTATGTTGTATTCGCCTTGTTTGCCGGGCGAATCCCAGGTTATGGTTCCTGTTTTTTCATCTATTGAAAAGGTAGGTGGCCCGTTTCCTGCTTCATTTCCCGAGCCAAAAGAATTATAAAATCTTGGGTTGTTAGGATCTACATATCCGCTTACGGGTTGTGCGCTTTCGCGGAATGGTATAGCTAAACGGTATGATATACTATCGCCATCAATATCTACAGCGCCTGGGTTATGCTGGAAGGCCACACCGATACAGCCTCTGTCTACCGGGGGTATTTTTAACTCAGGTGTATTTCGGTTCGATAAGAAAGCATCTATATTTAATTCTGTTTCCAGATAAAATTTTGTTTCTACCGAGTTGGTCATGTTAAGCACATTGGCATTTCGGTTAGGCTCTCGGTAGCTTATCAAAAATCTCGAGCCTCCGCGATAGGTATGGCGATACGTATAAGAGGCAATTCCTACGTTTACTCCAAGGTCGGGTCGGGGAATGGTTGTTTGTGCCGGAATAAAAACAAGAGTACCGTCTCCTAAATCAAGTACATCGAGTTGATCTTTTGGGTCTCCCCCGAATTGTACGGTAGACTCTGAGTCTATGTATACGGTAATGGTAATATCAAAGGTACGTCCTGAAGTTCCCACTTTCTTAACGGTAATCTCTCCTGCTCGCAAATGCGTTGCCCGCGATTCGGAAACCATCACCAGCAACAAGGCCAGTAAAAGAAGAAATTTGTTCGTATTGCGGAAGCTTTTCCTCTCCATGAAATAAATTTTAGCTAAGATAACAAACATACAACGTATGGGTAGGGTTTCATTGTTTACTTACCTTAATTTTTGTTTTATTTTGATTTACCAAACTTTATTCATCCCACCTCATGAGAGTAATTAAAGAAATCTCGAACCCATCCTTTAAAATCACGCTTTTTGCGTGGAATAATCGCTACATCATCAAATTTGAGAACGGACGCCTAGAACAAACCTACAAAGTAGATCAGTTCGACATTTCTTCTGAAAACGACTTACTTTCGATGCTCGATGAACCCTTTTTAGCCTTTGTAAGCGAGCAATTTTTGAAGATGGAAGAACAACAACATATGGCTTTGAGCCGATTAGCACCCTGAATTGCCGAAATATGCTAATTTGCGCACCCAATCCCAGTCCATGGAAATAGTTGAAAAAAAGAATAAGAATAAAAAATACAAACCCATTCTGGAGGCAATTCCCGATTGGCCCGTTTATAAACTAAGCAAAAACAGAAAAGAATTTATAGAAGAAGTTGCACAGCGGGCTTACGAAAGAATTAAAAGTTTACGGCCCACGCCAAAACAATTGGTTGATGAATTAGAGGCTACTGTTTATCGCGAACAACAACGCATGAAACGCAACCGGTGGCGCGTAGACCCCGAGGACGAACCGAAATTTTGGGCAAAAGTAAAAGAAGACCTAAACAACATTGCCACCAAAACACCAGAGGAACAAGAACCGGTTGCTGATTTTATTTTAAAAAGAATTGTATCCAGATATGCGGATGAAATTGCGGGTAATTTTAAACCCAGTCAGTACAGGTTAACCCGTGAAATTGTAAAGTTTTGGTTTGCACGATTATTAAATGGAGCGCGAGTAAAAAAATTCGGTGCTTTCTGGCGAAACCAATATACACTAAGAGATAAAATTCACATTGTTGGTAAGGTTAAACTGTTAAGAAAATTAGCGAGAAAAGGAACTGTTGTTATGGTTCCTACTCATTTTTCAAACCTTGATTCTATTTTAATTGGATGGGTGATTCATTCTCTTGGTTTACCTGCCTTTATTTATGGCGCAGGGCTTAATCTCTTCAACCTTAAAATATTTGCCTACTTTATGAACAGCTTAGGTGCCTATAAAGTAGACAGAAGAAAAAAGAATACGCCTTACCTCGAAACACTAAAGTTGTATTCTACAATTGCCTTAGAAAAAGGAGCTCACAGTTTATTTTTCCCGGGTGGCACACGATCCCGATCAGGCATGATTGAAAAGCAATTGAAACTCGGTTTGTTAGGTTCTACTATTGAAGCGCAACGCAACCTCTATATGCAGGAGAAACCGGGAGAAACAGCAGGCAAAATTTTTATTGTTCCCGTTACGCTAAACTATCACTTCGTATTAGAAGCACCCGATTTAGTGGAAGAATATCTCTCATCCAAAGGACAAGATAAATATATGCCCGAGCAAGACCGTTACGGCTCGTGGCAGCTAATTCAGTTTTTATTCAAATTCTTTACGAAAGGTTCTAGTATTTCAGTGTCAATCGGGCGCGGGCTCGACATCATGGGTAACTATGTAGATGAAGATGGGAACAGTATAGATGAGCACGGTCGTGTAATCGATACACGTGATTATTTTGTTTCGAACGGTGCACTAACTGCGGATAAACAACGAGAAGATGAGTACACCCGCATGCTTAGTCAAAAAATTGTAAAAGAATACCACCGCATTAATCGCGTTTTTGCCAGCCATTTAGTGGCGTATGTTGCTTTTAATATGTGGCTGAAGAAACACCCTAAATTAGATTTGTTTGGTTTGCTGCGCTTACCGGAAGAAGAATTGCAGTTGCCTTATGAAGAGTTTCGTGAAACGTGTAAAAAAGTGCGCAAACAAATTTACCGCATGAAGGTGGATAATAAATTAAACATTGCCTCACATTTAAAAGGCGATATCGATGAAGTTATCAAACGCGGCTTGTATAACGTGGGTATTTTTCATTTGAAACGGCCACTTTTACGCAACCGCGATGGCAACATCATCACACAAGATTTAAACTTATTGTATTATTATCACAACAGGCTGGTAGGCTATGAACTCGACCAATTCATTGGCTGATAAGCCGGTTGCCGTTGTAGGTTCCGGAAATTTTGGAACTGCTATTGCCAATTTAATTGCGCAAAACAGGCGGGTATTGTTATATACACGAAGCGAAGAGAGTGCGCAAAAAATAAATGCAACACACCAAAACAAAGGTTTGGTTTTGCACGAAAACATAAAAGCTGAGAGTGACTTGGCAATAATTGCCAGAGAATGCGATGTCATTTTTCCCATTATTCCATCAGCGTATTTCAGGTCTGTTATTAAACAGCTATCTCCTTACCTCCACCCCTATCATGTTTTAATACATGGTACAAAAGGATTAGATATTCAGTTACCCAAAGGAGCAACGATAGAAGAAACTCCAAAACTTAATCGCAAGCAAGTAAAAACCATGAGCGAAGTAATTCGCGAAGAAACCAGCGTTGTAAGAGTGGGTTGTTTGGCCGGACCTAACCTTTCTAAAGAATTAATGGCGCAACATCCGGCAGCCACAGTAATAGCCAGCCCGTTTAACGAAGTAATTGATATTGGCACCAAACTATTGCGCAACGATTATTTTCAGGTGTATGGTAATAATGATTTAACTGGCGTAGAATTAGCAGGCGTATTAAAAAATGTTATTGCCATTGCAGCCGGTGCACTTAGTGGTTTAGGCTATGGCGATAATGCAAAAGGACTATTGATTAGCCGTGGCGTGGTAGAAATGATTTATGTTGGAAGAGCTTTGGGTGGCAATACAAAAGCTTTTTTGGGAGTTGCCGGTGTTGGAGATTTAGTAACTACCTGCAATAGTTCGTTAAGTAGAAATTACCAAGTTGGCTACCAATTGGCACAAGGTAAAACCCTTTCGGAGATTTTAGCAGCCACAACGGAAGTAGCAGAAGGCATTAATACCGTTAGAACAGCAAAAAAATGCGCAGATTTTTACAAAGTAAAAGCACCCATAACCAATGCTTTATACCGCGTTTTATTTGAGAAATTAACCGTTAAACAAGCTTTACAATATTTAATGCGTTATCCGCTTAATGTTGATATCGATTTTCTTGACGACCCCGTTGGTGCTTAGGCATACAAATCCTAATTTAGTAGTTTAAACCACCCTCACCCCTGTCCTTACCATTATGAATCTTGAGATTTTCCTGACAGCCGAAGCCTGGATGGCACTATTAACACTAACTTTCTTTGAAGTAGTGTTGGGCATAGATAATATCATTTTCATCTCAATTGTTTCAAACAAGCTACCCATCGAATACAGAGCGAAAACCCGGAATATGGGTTTAATGCTTGCCATGTTGGTGCGTATTCTTCTGTTACTAACCATTACATGGGTGATGAAGTTTACTCAGCCACTTTTTATGGTTTCTGATGTTATAGGTGAATCGCTAACTAACACGTGGATAGGGCACGATCATCCTTTCTCGGGCAGAGATTTAATTCTGATGTTTGGTGGTTTATTCTTAATTGCAAAAAGTACAAGAGAAATGAACCACGAAGTTGAAGGCGATGATGAAGAAGGTGAGGTTCAATCTAAAGCATCTAAAAATGTAGCCAACGTTATTTTTCAGATTATTTTATTAGATATCATTTTCTCTTTCGATTCGATTTTAACTGCTGTTGGATTAACAGATCAGATTATCATCATGGTAATTGCTGTTGTTATTTCGATTGGTATCATGATGATTTTCTCCGGAAGGATTTCAGACTATATTCACAAACATCCTTCCTTAGAAGTATTGGCTCTAGGCTTTTTAATCCTGATTGGCTTTATGCTTTTCCTCGAAGGATTAGAATATGAAATCCCTAAAGGATACATCTACTTCGCAGTTGTTTTCTCCTTGCTCATCGAAATGTTCAACATAAGAGTGAGAGGCAAACGAGAGCAAAAATTGAAAGCCAAAAAAGCAGCCAAAACCTGATATGACTCCCCTCGAAAAACTCCAATATCCGATTGGTAAATTTCAAGCTTTGGCTACTTATACAAAGCAAGACATTCAACTTGCTATTGCAGAAATCGAAACTTTGCCAGAAAGATTGATAGATGCTGTTAAACTTTTTTCCGAAAGCCAATTCGATACGCCCTATAGAGATGGAGGTTGGACAGTTAAACAGGTTGTTCATCACATGGCCGACAGCCACATGCACGCCTACATACGCGTGAAATGGAGTATAACAGAAGAGCATCCTACTATTAAAGCTTATTCCGAAAAGTTGTGGGCTACAACACCCGAAACAACTGCTGATGCGCATTTATCTATTCAACTCATAAAAGCCTTACATGCGAAATGGGTGGTGTTATTAAAAAATTTATCAGATGCTGATTTTGAAAAAACTTTTCATCATCCACAATCCGGCAAAGATGTAAGGCTAAATCAACTTACTGCTATGTATGCCTGGCACAGCAACCATCACCTGGCCCATATCACTGAGCTTAAAAAATTGAAGGGCTGGTAAGATGATGGATCAAACCTATAAAAGACCGTTATTTTATTTTCATCATCATATAGAAACGATTGTTCCGGCACTTTTCAGAAATGTAATTTTACCTGTACCGTATTCGCGAGAAAGAATTACCACACCTGATGATGATTTTCTCGATCTAGATTGGCTCACACAAGCAAGCGAAGAACTCATTATTATTTCTCATGGCTTAGAGGGAAGTGCCGACAGACCCTATATAAAAGGCATGGCTCGGGCTTTTTATCAAATAGGTAAAGATGTTTTAGCGTGGAACTACCGAGGGTGCAGTGGCGAAATGAATAAACAAAAAAGATTTTACCACAGCGGAGCTACAGATGATTTAGATGTTGTGGTTAACCATGCCATTCAGAAAGGATATAAAAAAATTACATTGGTTGGTTTTAGCTTAGGTGGAAATCTCACTCTAAAATACTTAGGCGAATCAAGTCGTCCTTCTGAAATTAAAAAGGCAATCGTGTTTTCAGTTCCCTTGCATTTAGCATCTTCATGTGCAAGTCTGGCAAGTAAATCCAATTATTTATATGTATTAAAATTCTTACGCAGCTTAAAAGCCAAAGTAGAAGAAAAAGGAAAAATAAGAAACGATATCGATTTAAAACCCCTCGCTTCCATTAAAACTTTACAAGATTTCGATAACGAATACACTTCAAAACTACACGGATATAAAGACGCCATAGATTACTACGAATCGTGTAGCTCATTGTATTTTGTAAAAAATATTACCATACCGACTTGGATCGTAAATGCAGCAAATGATTCTTTTTTAAGCGAAGCTTGTTATCCTATCGATTTGTTAAAAAATCATCCCTATGTTCAATTGATAATTCCTAAACAAGGCGGGCATGTTGGGTTTACTCAATTTAATGCTAAAGGTTTGTTTTGGAGTGAGGAAAAAGCTTTGCACTTTTATATGAACTAAGCATGATCGACCGATATACCCTTACGTGTACTTCAGAACAATTGCAACAGCGATTTAAAGTTGATGTAACCACCGGTTACGAAGCGCAATATAATGCTGCGCCTTCCAATTTATTGCCCATCATTTTAAGTGGCTCCGAAGGTTTGTCGTATTTCTATTGGGGCTTGCCCCCCGGTTGGGCAAAGAATAAAGTTGTGTCAGAAAAAATCATCAACTTAAAATTAGAAACGCTTAACGACCGACCTACCCAACTGAGGGCTATACGTTCGCACCGTTGTTTAATTCCTGCAGATGGCATTTATATCTGGAAGAAAACCGGCAAGAAAACAATTATCCCCTATCGATGGACATTAGCGGATAAAAGTGTTTTTGGCATTCCAGGAATTTGGGAAGAGTTTGATGATAACGAAGGCAACCGTCATCATACATTTATGATGATAACCAACCTTGCTCCTGCTGAATATACTACTCATACCGATCGCTTTCCTGTAATACTTTCACCAGAGTTTGAACAAGTCTGGCTCAATCCATCAACTTCGGTTGAAGATGTTTTAAAAATTTTACAAGAAAGTAAATTGAGTAATCTTACGTATTACAGTGTGGCGCCAACAGTGTGGGCAAGTGAAAAAAATTTAGCTTCGTTTATTTTTCCGGCACCACCGGCCGATTTACAAGGAAACTTAACACTATTCGATTAACTTAAAATCCATCGTCTTCTTCCTCTTCTTTTTTCGCTGGAGGAGTTTCAACTTTTGGTTTGGTTTCTTTTTTCTTTTTTACTTTTTCTTTCTTAGTCTTTTTTGTTTTACCCGGAAGTATTGTGGCTGATGTTGTTCCTTCAAAGCCAGCTACTGTATCTGCTTTTTCTTTCTTCTTAAATAATCCTTTGAAAAATCCTTTAATGCCTTTTCGTTCCGCTTTCTTCTCTTCTGCTTTTTCTTCTTTCTTATCGCCTTCCGGATTAAGTGCTGCTAACCGGGCATCCGGCAATACTAATACATGGCGTAAATACCACATGTAATTATCTTGTTCGGTGTTGTAACCTAATGTATCAACATAATACGCTCGCTTGGCATTATCGTATTTAAGAACATGTATTTCCTTATCTTTTGTAATTTGATAAACACTATCTTCTGCTGTTGCTACGGTATCTACCCGAACTACTGCTGTGCTATCGAAAACATTGCGCTCGGCCATAGCAAAGGCCTCGTCTTCGGGCACGTAACCGGGTTTTAAACTATCCGGAACTTGTACTACTACCGTTTTGCGCGGTACTGTTTGTAAAGAGGATACTTTCTTTTTGTACGTGGTAGGCTCAATGATCAAGAATTTATTTTTGTTCGCAGCGTAAACTTTTGGCGTAGAATCATTCTCGAAATAGCTGAACTTTTTACGCAATGCGTCTTTATCATGAATAAACGCACTCTGGTAGGCTGGGCAAACGGCAGGTTGGTAGGCACAAGATGCCAACCAACAAGTTGTTAAAAGCAAATATACCAGCCGTAAAGTCATTGCTACATGTCGCTCAAATAGTCAAAATTAAGGAAATTAACGAGAAATCAAGGATGTAAACGTTATACTATACGTTCAAATTATGCTCAATTTAACTTAATTAACAGTTTTTGGGTTTTCTGCGGAAGGCTTTTCACCACTAATTGATACGAATCGTCTACCCATTGTAAGAGTAATCTGTCTGGAACAGTGCCATCGATTCGGATGGTGTTCCAATGTTTCTTGTTCATATGATAGCCTGGTTGAACAGCCTCGTATTGCTCGCGTTGTTCAATGGCTTTTTCAGGGTCTGCTTTTACATTGATGCTGATAAAATTTTCTATGTTGGTTAAGGCAAAGATTTTTCCCATCACTTTAAAGACAAGTACGGTTTCATCAAAAGGAAATTCTTCTGTTACTCCTGGTTTTTGAATGCAATACTGTCGAAATGATTCAATGTCCATTAAAAATACTTGCGAACAATAATTCTGGTGATGATGATGATAACGCAAGCTAAAAACATCAGTATAGAAATCTTATTCACACCATGCATCATTTTTAAACTGATGTTACTCGGGCGATTCGGATCTTTCTTTCGGAAGAAATAACCACCCACTTCACCTACTTGAAAAAAGTTTTTCCACGTTAACTTCTCCTGATTTTCTTTCTGCTGCTGTTCCATATTTATGCGTTTTCTTGTTCTACCCAATCTCCGTGTTCGCGAATTAAATCTACCAACTCGTCTACCGCCTTTTCAGTTGGAATATTCCTGCGAACAACTTCTTTTCCTTTATACAAAGTAATGCGACCCGGCCCCGAGCCAACATAACCGTAATCTGCATCGGCCATTTCGCCCGGACCGTTTACAATACAACCCATAATTCCAATTTTCAAACCTTTGAGATGATTGGTTCTCAATCGGATTTTATTGGTTGTTTCTTGCAAATCGAATAACGTTCTACCACACGAAGGACAAGAAATATATTCTGTTTTCGATATTCTGGTTCTGGTTGCTTGTAAAATATTAAAAGCAGTTTGGTTGATAATTTTATCCGCCAAGCTATCCGCTGTTAGAAATAATCCATCGCCTAAACCATCAATCAATAAACCGCCAACATCTGTGGCAGCATATAATTGAAATTGTTCCTCTGATATTTTTTTAAAACTTCTTTTAACTACTACAGGATTATTTACATTGTTATTTATCAACTCTACTAAAACTCTTCTAATGGCCGGCATGGCGTGCTCATTTTCTGTTTCGATGATGAGAACAACTTTTTCGTTATGCTTTACTTTATCCAATAACGCTTTATTATACTTTTCAGCAGATACTAGTACGAAATTTAATTCAGATGAAAGTTTGTTATTTTCATTGAGGTAATCTTGTTCAGACAACAAAGGATAGACACGTGGTTGGTTTTGTGTAAGCCAGGTTTTGTAATCCTGTATTAACCCCAACGTACCCGGAATTTCGAAATCAGTTTGATGTTGACCAATATAGATGTAATCGCAAGCTGTATCGGCTATGTTCCATTTATCTAATGGAACAGAATACTGATATCCTAAAGAAAAAAAGGAAGCGTGTGTAATTTTTTCTCTTTTCGATAAATCAGCTATTACTCTTGGCACATTGTGGGCTCCACCAAAATTACCAACAACACTTGTCGAGCGTTTATTATATTCAAATGGATGAATGGGATAATTTTCGATTTCAGGAATAGCAACATGTCCACTTCGATTGTCATATCTGCGTGCTAAATTATATGCAACCGGTACTTCGGCTTCGGGTTCTTCTGTTAACGATACGCGTATAGTATCGCCAAGCCCATCTTCCAATAATGTACCAATACCAACCGATGATTTAATTCTTCCGTCTTCTCCATCGCCTGCTTCGGTAACGCCTAAGTGTAAAGGATAGGGTTTAAAACCACCTTCGTTTAACTTGTGTACCAACAAACGATACGCTTGTACCATTACTTGTGGATTGCTCGATTTCATGGAGAGGACAATATTGTAGAATTGTTCATCTTCACAAATGCGCAAAAATTCTAGTGCAGATTCTACCATTCCCAAAGGAGAATCGCCATATCTGCTCATGATTCTATCCGATAAAGAACCGTGGTTTGTACCAATGCGCATAGCAGTACCATGTTCTTTACAAATTTTTACAAGCGGGGTAAACTTCTCGCGAATGCGTTCAAGTTCTGCCTGATACGATGCTTCTGTATATTCAATCGTCTCAAATCTTTTTTTATCAGCATAATTGCCCGGATTGATGCGCACCTTCTCAACAATTCGCGCTGCCAGTTCTGCTGCATTAGGTGTAAAATGGATGTCAGCTACTAAAGGAACGTTGTATCCGCGTTTACGTAATTCTTTTTTTATTTCAGCCAGGTTCTGCGCTTCTTTAATGCTGGGTGCGGTAATACGAACATATTCGCAACCGGCTTCTACCATTCGAATGGTTTGCTCTACCGAACCTTGCGTATCCATCGTGTCGATGGTAGTCATAGATTGTACACGAATAGAATTTTTACCTCCCATAGGTACGTCACCGATTTTTACTTCGATGGTTTCTCTTCTTTTATAGGCAACCAGACTATTGCAATAGTCTTTTATCTGAGACAACGTTGTATTCACTGGTTAATGTTTAAACAAATTTAACCACTGAAACTGTAATTTGTTTGCTTTGTTTGCGGTTTAAAATGCTATTAAAGCGCGGCTTTAATTTTTTCGGCTATTTCAGCTAAATTTTGCTGACTCGGACTCAGTTTTGGCCTTGTAAAATTTAAATCATCGGCAGTATTGATGGGAACCAAATGCATGTGCACGTGTGGCACTTCTAAACCAATAACAGCAACTCCAATTCTTTTACAAAGAACTGTTTTTTGAATAGCGCGGCTAATACGTTTAGCAAATACATTCATCTCCATTAATACATCATCATCTAAATCGAAAATATAATCTTTCTCTATTTTAGGGATGATTAACACATGACCCAATACTAAAGGATTGATATCTAAAATGGCAATAAACATTTCGTTTTCTGCCACAATGTGTGCCGGTATTTCGCGGTTAATAATTTTAGTAAAAATCGTTGGCATATTACGCTGTAATCTCAATCACTTGAAACTCTATTTCACCAGCAGGTGTTTTAATCATTGCGCTTTCTCCTTTCTTTTTACCCAATAATCCTTTTCCGATAGGCGATTGCGTTGATAATCGTCCTGCTTTTAAATCTTGTTCTTCTTCCGATACTAGAGTATAGGTGAAAGTTGCACCATTCTTGGTGTTTTTAATAGTTACTTTAGAAAGAATAGAAACTTTTGATGTATCGATGTTGGTTTCATCCAACAATCGTGCGTTAGAAACTAAATCTTCTAATTGCGCAATTTTAGCTTCGAGGTGGCCTTGCGCATCTTTTGCTGCATCGTATTCTGCATTTTCACTTAAATCTCCTTTGTCACGCGCTTCTGCTATTTGTCTGGCAATGTCTGCTCTTCCTTTTGTTTTCAGCTCAGATAATTCAGCTTTTAATTTTTCGAAACCATCGCGAGTATAATATGATATTTTTTTGCTCATAATGTCTATTGATTATAAAAAACAACAACGGCTTTACCCGGGGGTAAAACCGTTGTTGAGTTACAAAGGTAAAGTATTCTTTTAATTAATTCAAAATCAGGTTCCTACCAACTCCGGTAGGTTGGCTTTTATCTCTGCCAATAATTCGTCATCGAATCTGGCCATGTATAATGTTTTTACTTTGCTGAGTTGTTCAATAGTTAATCCTTTTGCACCTCGCAAATCAGCTTTGTACAAACTTGCATTTTCTAAATCTGCACCCATTAAATAACTGTTTTGAAGATTGGCTTCCATTAAATAGGCGTTGTTGAAATTTGCTTTGATTAGAAAAGCATTTTCGAATTGCGTTTTAATTAAAAATGAATCTTTAAAATTTGCGCCACTTGCATACGCACTTTTTAGATTAGCCTGGTTCAGATTACTGTTTTCGAAATTGGTTTGGTTGAGTCTGGCATTTTCAAGATTAGATTCAATTAAAGATGATTGTTGCAGATTGCAAGAATTTAAATTAGAACCTGCCAAGTTCACATAGTTAAGATTGGTTCGGGCTAAGTAACAGTTTACCAAATTGATTTCATGAATTTTATGTCTGTTTAATCGTTTTATATTACCTACTGTTCTAAACGCTGCTTCTTCTGATTCCCACAAACGGAAATCGTCTATTTCATCTTTATAGGTTCGGATGCGCTGTCGAATTTCTCCATTTTGATTAAGCCAAACTAACAAGATACCGATTACAGCAATATCGAAAATCATACCGTGGGCTTCGGCTAAAATTTGTGGTATGAATAAATCAAAATCCTTAATATAGTAAGGTAAGCTTAGCGATAAAACAAGAATGGCCACGAGTATCAACACTATGGTTGAGGTAAGCAGTGGCTTCTCGATGATTTCATCGTAAAGATCTCTTAGCTTTTTATATTGTTTGCGAAGGAATTTCATTTTTAGTAATGCGATTCAAATTATACAAAATTTGAAAAGAATTAAAATTGATTTCAAAAGGAAGTAAAAATGTTACGTAACTTTTTAACTAAAACTTCATTAATTTTTACGTGCGACTCAAAAGTCCATCCTGCTATATGTGGTGTAAACACAACCTGACGGTTGTCGGTTAATTGTTGAAATAAGGCAGATTCTGCTTCACTTAATGTATTTAATTTCTCGTTTGGTAAAACATCTAACACTGCACCTATTATTTTTTTATGCTGAAATGATTTAACGATAGTAACTAAAGATAAAATTTCTCCACGTGCTGTATTCACAATTATTTTCAGCTGTGGCATATCGGCTATAAACTGAAAATCAATAAGATTACGTGTTTCATCGGTTAATGGAATATGTAAACTTAAAATTTCTGTTCTCTCTTTTAAAGTTGCGAGTTGAACTTCTTCTACTAATTGATCGCTGTAACTTTTTTTGTATTTATCGTAAGCTATCACTTTACAATCGAAGCCTGTTAATCGCTTAGCAAATGCTTTTCCCATATTGCCATACCCGATAATACCTACTGTTTTTCCGGCCAGCTCCATTCCTCTGTTTTCTTCGCGTTGCCAAATTTTCTGGCGCACTTCTGCATCGGCTTTCGGAATGTTGCGCATTAAACTCAGCAAAGCGCCAATGGTGTATTCGCCTACTGCATCGCGGTTGCCTTC
Organism: Flammeovirgaceae bacterium; assembly: GCA_021298355.1. GTDB lineage: Bacteria > Bacteroidota > Bacteroidia > Cytophagales > Cyclobacteriaceae > Chryseotalea. The sequence goes on along the minus strand of JAJTEH010000003.1, from coordinate 14,237 downwards.
CGAAGCATGTACAACTTTGATGTTGTGCTTTTCTAAGAATGGTAAATCGAGATTATCCAAACCTGCACCAGCGCGTGCTACAAATTGAATGGTGGGGTGTGTACCCAGTAAGTGTTCATCTACTCTTGTTCTGGTCCGTACAAAAATACCAACCACATTTTTTTGCTTTACCTTTTCTCGAATGTGTTGAATCGACTCGCGCGAAACATCTTCGGCATGCAATGAAACAGAAGAAAGCAAAGGAAGGATGCTTTCGTGCATCGGATCAATCAGCAAACAAGTTTTAGCAGCCATTAGAGCAACAGAAATTTAACTGTTAAAAAGTAAATGGTTAATCCTAATAAATCATTAATCGTTGTGATAAACGGACCGGATGCCAAAGCCGGATTGAAACCAAAATAATTTAAAACCATTGGTGTGATGGTTCCCATAAAGGAAGCAAACAACACCACGCTAAATAATGAAACAGAAACTGTTAAGGACAGATGCCACTCAGTGAACAATAAAATATTTGCTCCAAAAACAATTAAGGCGAGTAAAATACCATTCAACATGGCTACTAAAAAAACTTTACCCAAACGTGGCAATAAACTTTCGGTTAAAAAACCAGGATTGGCTAAACTTTGTACCACAATAGATGCAGATTGAATACCTACGTTGCCTCCTGTTGCCTGAATGAGCGGAACAAAAAATGCGATGGCTGTTAATCGTGCTAATTCTCCTTCAAACAAACCCATGAATTTTGCATTCATTAAACCACCTAAAATACCAATGATGAGCCAAGGCAAGCGCGCACGTGTGTTTCGCCATACGGAGTCGTCTTCCTCCACATCTTCGCTGATACCCGCCATGATTTGCCTTTCTTCTTCGGCTTGTTCTTTGATAACATCTACCACATCATCAATGGTGATTCGTCCTACCAATTGTCCGTGAACATTCACAACCGGTACAGATTCCAAATCGTATTTCTGCATTACATCGGCTACTTCTGTATCTTCTAAATACGTTTCAACAGAAACAACTTCTTCGTCTTCAATAATTTCGGATACGGGCCTGTTGGCATTGGCCAACACTAAATTTTTAAGCGATACTCTTCCAATTAAATGATCGGCCTGATCGACAACATACACAGCATAGAATTTATCTACATTCTCAGCTTGTTTTCTAATTTCGTCTATACACTGATTAACCGTCCAGTTTTCTCTTACTTTAATTAACTCTTTGGCCATTAAACCACCCGCAACGTTAGCCTCGTAGCGTAAAAGATCAACAACTTGTAATCTTAGTTCTGCATCGAGTTTAGCAAGAACTTCTTCTCTTTCTTTTATAGCCAGTTCGTGCAGAATATCTGCTGCATCATCTGAGTTTAAAAAATTGAGAATGTGTGCGGTTTCTTCCGGTGAATAAATTTTTAAAAAATTCTGTCGAGAATCGCTGTCGAGATCGCGAATAATTTCAGCCCCAATCTCAGAACCTAACCTATCGAGCACGTATTTAGATTCTTCGGAATTGAATTCATGTAATAACGCTGATATATCTGCGGGTTGCACAGACTCGAGTGACCTGATGATAAAATCATCGTCCTTCTCGTCTAGCGCTTGCTGAAAGCGATCGCGATATTCTTTTGTTAATTCAAATTCCATCATCTCCTGCACGACTTCTTTCTATTAAGGTTGTTAAAGTAATGAAATCATCTACACTTAACTGTTCTGCTCTTTTATCTAAAACAGGTAGAGTGTTTAAATGGGCTGCCAAAGATAAATTTTTAAGCGCATTACGCAAGGTTTTGCGTCTTTGGTTAAAGCCAGTTTTTACTACCGTAAAAAAAAGTTTTTCATCGCACGGTAATGCCTGTCTTTCGTTTCTAATTAATCGAATAACGGCAGACATTACCTTGGGAGGTGGCGTAAACACACCAGGCGGAACTTTTAAAACCATTTCTACAGTGTAGAATGTTTGTAGCAAAACGCTGAGAATGCCGTACGTTTTATTACCATGCTTCGCTGCTATTCTATCAGCTACTTCCTTTTGCAACATGCATACTACTTGGCTAACCAGGTTTCTGTTTTCTAAAATTTTAAAAAAGATTTGAGAAGAAATATTATAAGGAAAGTTTCCGATAACTGCCGTTGAAGTTGGAAAAAGCTGTTTGTTCTCTAACTCTAAAAAATCCTGTTCGATGATTCTATCCGTTAAGGTAGGATAATGATTTTTTAAAAATGCCACCGATTCTCTGTCGATTTCAACAACGGTTAAATCAATCAGCGGATTTTGAATCAGGTATTTAGTTAGCACACCCATGCCCGGTCCTATCTCTAACACTTTGGTAAGCGATGGTTGCACCAGCAAAGCCTCTGTAATTTTTCGGGCTATGTGTTCATCATGCAAAAAATGTTGTCCTAAAAATTTCTTTGGCCTTACTTTTTGTTGATGCATCATTCCTGTAGGTGTGTGCGATAAAAAATGTATACTTGCTTTTTATTTGTAAAGGTATTCAGTTTATTTAACAAAAAGTTATGTTCTACATCATGACTTAAAATTATGTCTCAACACGCACAACATACAAAACCAAGAATCGGTATCACCTTAGGCGAACCCAATGGCATAGGGCCTGAAGTAGTTTTAAAAGCATTGCTCGATCATCGCATTACCGAACAATTCATTCCTGTGCTGTACGGTTCTGGCCGTGCTATTGCTTACTATAAAAAACAGTTGAATATAGAAGAGTTCAACTATTCGCAAGTCAGACAAAGAGGGCAATACGCTTCCAAACAAGTAAATGTTATAAACTGTTGGGATGAAAACCTTGAAATCAATCCGGGGAAAATCAGCAAAGAAACCGGCAAAGCATCATTCGATGCCTTACAAAAAGCTTGCGAAGATGTGAAAGAAAATTATTTAGATGCACTAGTTACAGCTCCAATTGATAAGCAATCAATCCACAGCGAAAATTTTCCTTTTGCCGGTCACACCGGATTTCTAACGCAATATTTCGGTGCTACAGAAAGTTTAATGCTGATGATTGGCGAAAAACTAAAGGTTGGTCTGGTAACAGAACACATACCGTTACAAAACGTAGCCGCGAGTTTATCAGAAGAAAAAATTCTCTCTAAATACAGAGTACTTGAAAAAAGTTTGAAAGAAGATTTCGGCATCATCAAACCTAAAATTGCACTCTTGGCACTCAATCCGCATGCTGGTGATAACGGACTAATTGGGAAAGAAGAAGAAGAAATTTTAAAACCATTGGTGAACAAACTTAAAAACGAAAACAAACTAATCGCTGGACCATTCCCAGCCGATGGCTTTTTTGCGGCAGGTCAATATGCCAAATTTGATGCTGTGCTCGCTCTATATCACGACCAAGGCTTGATTCCTTTTAAATCTATTGCCTTCGAGGATGGCGTCAATTTTACGGCAGGATTATCTATCATCCGTACTTCGCCCGACCATGGCACGGCATATAATATTGCCGGTAAAAATATGGCCAACGAAAGTAGCATGCGTGCAGCCATTTATTTGGCTATTGATATTTGGAAGAAAAAACAAAACCAAGTAGTTCCGCAAATCACTCATTAAATCATTTAAATGCTTAGTTTAACCATTAATCGGAAAGTGCTGATAGATTGTATATTTTGTAATATATTTGGTTGAAACCTCCCACATGGATATCGTTACCAGAAAACAAATAAATATTCTGATTCAATTAGCCGAGGCAGATAAACACTTCGCTAAAGTGGAAAGAGAATTGATTTTAAAAATTGCCAAAGACCGCAATTTCCCTATAGAAGAAGTTAACGAGTTGATAAAAAATCCTGAACAAATAGAAACGCTGGGTGCATTAAGCCCCGACCAGAAGTTCGATTACTTATATAGCTGTATAGAACTGATTTTAATTGACCAGAATATTTTCGAAAGCGAGATTGTGTTTTGCAAAAGCATTGCCATTAAACTTGGTTTCAAAAAGTCCGTTATTGAGTTTTTTCTCGAAAATCACGGAAAAATCCCACACGAGCAGATCAAAAGTATTGCACTAACCGAGTATCTGTAGCCTGCATAAAGCCTGGCAAGGCATATTCTTTTTTATTTTCCCTTAATTCTGCTAAATTTGCCGACTATTTTAAAAACAGGGTCGTGGTGAACCTTTTTGGCGTTAATATTATCGGGCTAAGCCCCGGAAAACACCAGTTCGAATACGAACTTAACAAGGAGTTTTTCGCAAAGTATGGCGCAGAAAGCGTAACCAAAGGCAATTTGAAAGCAGACGTTCTGTTAAACAAACACGAAACATTTATAGAGTGTTTGTTTACGATAAACGGCACTGTGGAAGTAACCTGCGACAGAAGTCTGGATCTTTTCGATCTAACCCTTCAAATTAACCGCATGCTTGTTTACAAGTTCGGTGATGAAGACAGAGAGATTAGCGATGACGTGCAAATGGTGCACCGCGATACAGCCACTTTGGATTTAGGACAACCCATGTATGAGTACATCGTGTTGGCCATTCCTTTTAAAAAAATACATCCGCGTTTTCTGCAAGACGAAAACGAAGATGAAGAAGTAAAGTTGATTTACACAACCGAAACAGAAGCAGAAAAAAATGAAGATACACCCATTGATCCGCGATGGGAGAAATTGAAAAAGTTAAAATAAAATAAACGAAAGTAAATTGTTGAGTTATGCCAAATCCGAAACGAAAAACCTCGAAAACAAGACGCGATAAAAGAAGAACGCACTACAAAGCAGAAGCAAAAACATTTGCCATCTGCCCTACAACCGGTGAAAGCCATTTACCACACCGTGCTTATTGGCACGAAGGTAAACTTTACTTCAAGGGTAAAGTGGTAATGGAAAGAGAAATCGCTGCTTAAGCCACTATGAAAATCTCCTGTATTTTGTGTATTGAACATTTCAACATGCCAATAAACAAATTTGCAGGCTACATCAAACAAATACGCTCGATGCACCAACATCGGGCTTTTGTTTTTTTAGGCTCTCGCCTTCGCAAACACAACCAATACCATGACCAACATTAGAGCTGCAATTACCGGTGTAGGAGGTTACGTGCCCGAATACATCTTAACAAACAAAGAACTGGAAAAATTGGTAGACACTACCGATGAGTGGATTACCTCCAGAACCGGCATAAAAGAAAGAAGAATTCTGAAAGGCGAAAACATGGGCACCAGCTACATGGGCACACAAGCCGCTTTAGAAATCATCAAAAAAAACAACATCGATCCCAAAGAAATTGATCTGGTTATTTGCGCCACCATCACACCAGACATGCCCTTTCCGGCAACCGCTAATTTAATAGCAACCGAAATAGGTGCCGTAAACGCATTCAGTTACGACCTTGCTGCGGCTTGCTCAGGCTTTATATTTGGCTTGGTAACCGGTGCAAAATTTATCGAATCGGGTACCTATAAAAAAGTATTGGTAATTGGAGGCGATAAAATGTCTTCCATTATCAATTACAAAGACAGAACTACTTGCATCATTTTTGGCGATGGCGCTGGTGCTGTATTATTGGAACCCACAACCGAAAATTTTGGGGTGATGGATTCCATACTTAGAAGCGATGGAAACGGAGTAAACTTTTTAAACATGCCAGCCGGTGGCTCTCGTAAACCAGCTACACACGAAACCATCGATGCCAACCAACACTATGTGTTTCAGGAAGGCTCTACAGTTTACAAATTTGCGGTAACCAACATGGCCGAAGTTTCTGCTCAAATTATGGATAAAAATAATTTGAAAGCCGATGACATAGCCTGGTTAGCACCACACCAGGCTAACAAGCGCATTATAGATGCAACCTCCGGAAGAATGGGAATTTCGGATGAAAAAGTAATGATGAACATAGAAAAATACGGCAACACAACTGCCGGAACCATACCCCTGCTTTTATGGGATTACGAAAAACAACTTAAAAAAGGCGACAATATTATAATAGCTGCCTTTGGTGGAGGTTTTACCTGGGGAGCTGTTTGGGTAAAGTGGGCATATAACGCTTAAGTATAATATTTCATTTCTACAGATAATTATTTATGGCAACCATTTCAGATTTAAGCAAAGGAAATTACGTGCGGTACAACGGAGAAGTAATGCAAATCGAAGAATTACTTCACCGCACACCCGGAAATTTACGGGCGTTTTATCAGGTAAAAATGCGCAATGTGCGCAATGGTAAACTAGCCGAAAATAGATTCAGACCCGGTGACGAAATAGAAATTTTACGGGTAGAAACACGCGAATACCAATACCTATATGCCGATGGCGATAGCCTAGTTTGTATGGATAAAGAAACGTTCGACCAGGTTTACATCGACAAAGTATTACTTGGAGAATCTGTAAACTTTATTAAAGAAGAAGTAACTTTATTAATCGCTTTCGAAAACGGCACTACTGCTATTACTGCCGAAGCACCTTCTCATGTTGTTTTCGAAGTTTCTTATACTGAACCTGGAATACAAGGCGATACGGCAACCCGCACGTTAAAACCTGCCACCCTGGATAATGGAACAGAAATCCGCGTTCCTTTATTTGTGAACACCGGAGATAAGATAAAAATAGATACCCGAACTGGTGAATATGTTGAACGCGTGAAGTAAATTGAAAACCCATGGCCAAGAAAACTACGCTCAAAAACACTAAAAAAGAAGCTACACCCAAAGCTTCTCCTAACCAACCTGTTATGAAAACATCAGAAATCAGAGACCTGATCGACTTCATTGCCCAATCTGGCTTAAATGAAGTAAACGTTGAAACGAAAGAGTTAAAACTTTCCGTAAAACGCGAACCCGATCAAAAAATCCTTAAATCTTCTGCTCCCGTTGTAGCGGCTCCGGTTACTGCACCTGTTGCAGCAGCACCCGTGCAAGTAGCGGCTGCGCCAACAGCTCCAAAAGCAGAAAAAGCTGCCGAGGCGCCAGTTGCTTCCGGTAAGAAAATGGTTGATGTTAAATCACCCATGATTGGTACTTTCTACCGATCATCCAGCCCTGAAAATCCTCCGTTTGTATCTGTAGGTGATAAAGTTTCTAAAGGACAAACTGTTTGCATCATCGAAGCCATGAAACTATTCAATGAAATTGAATCAGAAGTATCTGGTACAATTGTAAAAGCTATGGTTGAAAATGCACAACCGGTGGAATACGATCAGGTATTATTTGTAGTAGAACCAGGCTAATTACAAATTCAAGATTGCAAATTCGAAATTGACAAACTCAATTTTGAATATTGAATTTTCCATTTTGAATTAAGAACTATGTTTAAAAAAATATTGATTGCAAACCGAGGAGAAATCGCTTTGCGTGTGATTCGTACCTGTAGAGAAATGGGCATCAAAACCGTTGCTGTTTATTCTACAGCCGACAGAGAAAGTTTACACGTAAGATTTGCAGACGAAGCCGTATGTATTGGGGATGCGCCAAGCAAAGATTCTTACTTGAATATACCTCGCATTATTTCTGCAGCAGAAATTACCAATGCAGATGCCATCCATCCCGGCTATGGATTTTTGTCTGAGCGGGCCGAGTTCTCTGCTATTTGCCATGAGTATGGCATTAAATTCATTGGCCCTACTCCTGCCATGATTAACGCCATGGGCGATAAATCAACAGCAAAAGACACCATGAAGAAAGCAGGGGTTCCCACTATACCCGGCTCAGAAGGTTTGCTTTCTTCTATGGAAGAAGGGATGGAAATCGCCAAAAAAATTAAATACCCCGTTATTATTAAAGCAACAGCCGGTGGTGGCGGAAAAGGGATGCGCATCATCAATGATGAATCAGAATTTAAAAAAGCCTGGGACGATGCCCGAAGAGAAGCAGGTGCGGCCTTTGGCAACGATGGTCTGTACTTAGAAAAGTTCGTTGAAGAGCCACGCCATATTGAAATTCAGGTTGTGGGCGACCAATATGGTAAAGTATGCCATTTATCTGAACGTGATTGTTCCATTCAAAGAAGACACCAAAAGTTAGTAGAAGAAACTCCTTCACCTATCATCAGCCAGGAACTACGCGAAAAAATGGGTGAAGCAGCCATAAAAGGAGCGAAAGCCATTAACTACGAAGGTGCAGGAACCATAGAATTTCTGGTTGATAAACACGGAGATTTCTATTTCATGGAAATGAATACGCGTATACAGGTAGAACATCCGATTACCGAAGAAGTTACAGATTATGATTTGATTAAAGAACAAATCAAAGTAGCAGCCGGTGTTCCGATTTCTGGTAAAAACTATTTCCCGAATTTGTACGCGATGGAATGCCGTATTAATGCAGAAGATCCTGCTAACGGTTTCAGACCATCTCCCGGAAAAATCACCAACTTACATTTACCCGGTGGGCATGGCATTAGAGTAGATAGCCACGTATATGCAGGGTATACTATTCCTCCTAACTATGATTCGATGATTGCCAAACTAATTGTTAGTGGCCAATCACGCGAAGAAGTAATTACAAGAATGAAACGAGCTCTTCAGGAATTTGTAATCGAAGGAATAAAAACAACCATTCCTTTCCACATTAAACTTATGGACAACGAAGTTTTTAGAAGTGGGAAATTCACTACCAAGTTTTTAGAAACATCTTTTGATTTTTCAGACTTAAAATAAAAAAATCAAAAATAAATAAAGAAAAGCTGCCACAATTGGCAGCTTTTTTTGTTTCAACCGTAAACAATAAAGAGTAACTTCAAACATATAAAGTATTACACATGAATTATTGGCTCGTAAAATCCGAACCCGATGTATACCATTTCGAAACACTACTAAAGGAAAAAGAAACCATGTGGGATGGAGTTAGAAATAACGCAGCCCGTCTGCATCTTAAAGCCATGAAAAAAGGAGATCTGGTATTGTATTACCATTCGGGCGATGAAAAACAGGTTGTTGGAATTGCCAAGGTTACAAAAGAATGGTACCCCGAACCCAACGCACCTGAATGGGCAGTTGTTACCTTAGTACCTCAAAAGAAGTTAAAAAAAACAGTAACGCTTAAATCTATTAAAGCCAATAAAAAACTTGCAGAAATGAAACTGATAAAAATTTCTAGATTATCGGTTGTTCCTGTAACTTCATTCGAGTTTGATGAAATTATAAACATGAGTGAATCATGAAAAAGCAATTTCTCTTTTTTTGTACACTTTGGTTTATACAGGTATACGCCTATGCCCAACTGGCTCAACCAGCGCGTTTCGAAAAAGAAGATAAGAATAATGACGAACCCTTTACTGTTATTAACCAAAAGGAAAATGGTTTAGCACTTTACAGAGAAACCAACGACTACGAATCGGGGGAACGCAAACACCAGCTTATTCTACTAGACACGCTTCTTAAACAAACAATTGATACCACATTCTTTATCGATAAAACGTATAACCATGCCGGACACGATTTCGATTCCAATAACATTTTCTTGTTATTCCAACAATCTGATTATAGTAACAGCAAACTGATTTTGTGGCAATTCGAAACAAAAAAACAACAGATTACACAATACGATATAAAAATAGAACTCAACCTTAAGCTTACACATTTTGGTGTTATTGGTTTTCATGTTATCCTAGGTGGTTATATCAATCGAGAGCCCACCATCATGTTGTGCGATTTAAAAAACAAAGTAAACCAGGTATTACCTGGTTTTGCAATAAAGAATACCGAATTGTTAGATGTGCGCGAAAATCAAAACTACACCTTCAATGTTTTACTAAAGGAAAGACTCGGCACAAATACCAATGCATTATATCTTAAAACGTACGACAGTACAGGAACAATCTTACTAAATGAACGATTTCCTGTTCCGGAAGGAAAAAACATTTTATCTGCCATTACCTCTGAACTTATTAAAGAAGATTTAATTATTGCAGGTACATGGAGTCGCAAAGGAAGTAATAAAGCCTACGGAGTATACTCGTGCATAGTTGCCCCAGGAGAAGAAAAACAACCCGACTTTTGGCAATTCGGAGAACTTACAAATTTTTTCGGTTTTCTAAGTGAAAAGCGTGGAGAGAGAATAAAGCAAAAAACTAAGGAAGGAATATCCAACGGCAACCCATACGATTATGCTTGCGGATTAATGCCCTACCGAATTATCGAAAATGAAAAAGGCTTTATCCTTTTGGCTGAATCTTACTCAGACATTAGGTACACCAACATGGACCCCATGAACATGAATAACCCCTATTATCAAAACATGGCTAATCCGTATTACTATAATCCATACTTTAATTCCTACCCTACTTCGCGCCTTTACAGACCCTACCTGTTTGGCAATAACGTAAGCAATACGCAAGAAATAAAACCGTTTTCGAGTTCAATGATCTTTTTTAATAATGATGGAAAAATTTATTCAGATTACAGTACTAAAGTAGAAGAAATTCGAATACCCAGTTTAAGGCAAGTAACAGATGGTTTACTTACAAACGATTCTGTTTCTTTCTTGTATAAAAAAGAAAATAATCTTATCGAGAAAAAAATAAGTTTAAAGGATAATTCCGTGCAACTACACGAAAAAAAAATTACCCTTTTAGATAAATTCGATGAACATCGCTACGAAAGCGATAGCGAAAGTGGTATAGGAGCATGGTACAATCGCTATTATTATGTTTGGGGCTACCAAACCATTAGAAATAAAGTAACACCACAAAAAGAAAAAGTACGTGAAGTGTTTTATATTAATAAAGTACTTACTCCTTAGTGTAGTATTTACAAACTGCGTGCTGGCTCAAGTAAAGCAAGTTAACAGAATAGAACTTGTTACAACAGCCGACACAGACTATGGCTTAACTACACTTAAGGATAAATCTATCGTGATCTACGCTTTAAGCAAAAGTAAATCGCACCTTAATGTTGCCCTTTATGCTTACGATACCACCCAAACCAAAACATGGGAAGGCAACATTGCGGTTGATAGCCGATATAGCTTCTCCAAACAATACACATTAAACAACTCTGTACACTTTTTATTCAACATAGACCAATATATTTTTGCTATCCTAAAAGTAAATCTGGAAACACAAACCTATTCGTTTTACGAACTCCAAACCTATATTCCTATCCAGCTTGAAACATTTAAGGCAAATACAACCGGATGTTTACTGGGTGGATATTTTAACAATGTGCCTATTGTACTGTACTTCGAATTTTCGACAGAACGAGTAAAAATATTACCCGGTTTATTTAGTGAACAAGGAGAATTAAACCAAATAGAAGTATATGAAAATGGAAACTTCGATGTATTAATATGTGCCAAGTTTTTTACCAGACAAAAAACCATTTGGGTAAAATCGTATAACGCCATTGGAGATCTGATAAAACAATTTACTGTGTTAGAATCCGATCAGCGCAGTTTACAATTCGGAAGAACCATACAACTTAACGAGTCTGAAAATTTAGTTGTAGGCGTATACGGTAATCGTTATTCCGAATATTCGAAAGGAATTTTTATAGCCAAAATAAAAGATTATACAGTACTTGAAATTAACTACTACAACTATACCGACCTCGAAAATTTTTTTAAGTTTATGAAGGCCAAACAAGAGGCAAGGGTAAAGTCTAGAATTGAACGTAGAAAAATGAAAGGCCGAAAAAGTTATAAAAACTACAGGCTGCTGGTACACGAACTTATTAGCTCTAACAATCAAACTGTACTAGTGGCCGAAGGGTTTTACCCGAAATATAAAAATTCAGATTATTTAATGTACAACTCTTCTTATTACATGGGGCAAACTCGTAATGTTCCAAATAATACTTTATTATTTGATGGATACCGCTATACCCATGCAGTAATCTTAGGAATAAACAAAGACGGACGCTTAATCTGGGACAACGCCTTTGAGATAAACGATGTAAAAACATTTAAGCAAGAACAATTTGTACGTGCTATACCAAACGACAATAAAATAAATCTGATTTATTGTTTTGAAGACAACTTAAAGGTAAAAACCATACAATCGAACAAAGTGATCGAAAACAAAACCGCCATACCATTGGAAGTATTTAGCACAGGAAAAAAAATATTGAGCACAAAATCCCCTACACTCACATATTGGAAAAATAACAGCATATTGGTTTATGGTATACAAGAAGTTTTAACATCCTCCACCGGTGTTGTTCAAACGGTATTCTTTGTAAACACATTAGAGAGTCAATAATTATGCTTATTTTTGAAGCGGCTATGCAAAAGAAACTTATCCTAGATAGCGACCAGCTCGACATAACCCTTAGCCGCCTTTGCCAACAACTTGTTGAAAACCACTTAGATTTTGCTAATTCGGTAATGTTAGGTTTGCAACCTAGGGGTATATATTTGGCTACACTCCTCCATCAGAAATTAGAAAAATCTTTAAAAAAGAAAATCGATTTAGGTTATTTAGATGCCACTTTTCACCGAGATGATTTCCGCAGAAGAGAATTACCGGTAAAAGCCAACGAAACCAAAGTACCTTTCATCATAGAAGGAAAAAACGTAATTCTTATAGATGATGTATTGTTTACAGGAAGAACAGTACGAGCTGCGTTAGATGCCATGATTGCTTTTGGCAGGCCGGCAAAAGTAGAGTTATTAGTGCTTATCGACAGAAAGTTTAACCGCGATTTACCTATTGCTCCTGATTATGTGGGTAAATCTGTAAACACAGTTGATACACAAAAAGTGCAGGTCGAGTGGCAAGCACAAGGAAACAAACAAAACAAAATCTGGTTGATAAATTAATACCCATGTCACAACTCAGTCAACGTCATCTGCTCGGAATAAAAGATATTACAAAAAAAGACATTGAACTGATTTTCGAAACGGCTGATAATTTCAAAGAAGTTATCAATCGCCCGATAAAAAAAGTACCCTCACTGCGCGATGTAACAATAGCGAATTTGTTTTTCGAAAATTCTACCCGCACACGCTTATCATTCGAACTCGCTCAAAAAAGATTATCAGCAGATATTGTAAATTTTTCAGCTTCTACCAGTTCGGTAAAAAAAGGAGAAACACTTTTAGATACCGTAAATAACATTTTGGCCATGAAGGTTGATATGATTGTGATGCGCCACGCAAGCCCTGGTGCTCCGCATTATCTTGCCAAACACATCAAAGCCAACATAGTAAACGCAGGCGATGGCACACACGAGCACCCAACACAAGCTTTACTCGATGCTTATTCCATTCGAGAAAAACTTGGCAGTGTAGAAGGAAAAAAAGTAGCGATTATTGGAGACATTCTCCATTCACGTGTTGCCTTATCAAACATTTTTGCGTTGCAAAAATTAGGTGCAAAAGTTATGGTTTGCGGGCCGCCAACTTTACTTCCTAAACACATACAACAACTAGGCGTGCAGGTAGAGTTAAATGTAGAAAAAGCCTTACATTGGTGCGATGTTGCCAACGTTTTGCGTATACAATTAGAAAGACAGCAAATTAAATATTTCCCAAGTTTGCGCGAATACAGCTTGTATTATGGCATTAATAAAAAAATGCTGGATGCCTTAAAGAAACCCATAATCGTTATGCACCCAGGGCCAATAAACAGAGGGGTAGAATTATCAAGCGATGCCGCAGACTCTGCACATTCTATTATTTTAGATCAGGTAGAAAATGGAGTAGCCGTACGCATGGCGGTAATGTATCTGTTGGCAGGTAAAGTAAACTAGTTACTTTCTTCTGTATGGCGCGATACAAACTTAGTGTTGCCTCTTTCTAACTTTAATAATTCTGTTTTTTCTTTTCGTTCTTCATCACTCATGTTGGGTATCATGGTATTCACATCGGGTTGCCCGGCATCTATCCAGGCAGAGTACCAAAAACTAGCAATAGTATGTATGGCCTTTTTCATTTGATTCTCTACCATTCCGTTTAGTCGGCAATGGTAAGCATTTGCAAACTCGCGGCTATACACTTTTACAAGTTGCTGGCCACGTTGTTCGAATGAAAACTTTGCACCAGCAAAAGTGGCAGTAAGTTCTGCTTCTATTAGCAAAACAGAATCGACCAAAGCATGCGTATCCCAAACAATTTCCCAAGCTTTATTTTGCGGATCGGCAACATAGGTAGCTTTGCCCGTCCAATAAGTATACCCAACGCTAAAAATTTCGGGCAATCTAGATTCCCAGAAAGCATGAATACCATGTTGGTTAGTAAGTTGGCCATTGTAGTTAGATGTGGTGTGTAAGGGCACGTGAGCATCGGCCAGATAATGACCTAAATCTGCTGATATACGAAGCACGGTTTTGGCATCCT
>JAJTEH010000082.1 GCA_021298355.1 Flammeovirgaceae bacterium | reverse complement strand
AGAGCTCAAGCCTAGAAGACCTCCTCTCCTCTCTGTGCTTGAAACGTTTTTCGCCCATAATTTTTATTCTCCAAACCACCACCACCTACAATGTGAATTCCTTAAAGTTTCTGAGAACTGCAGAGAGCCTTGCTCTCTCGCCTGCGGGCGGATTGTGAACAGTGTTTTTTTCGTACCCATATAGGCAAATAAGCTGTTAAAAGTGACTTTAACCACCAAAAAACGTAAAAAATCGTCGTAGTTTGCAACATAAAAAGTCTCTGATATCTTTTAAAGCAGCGAGAGGTGAAGGCAAAGGCCGTACGAATTTTAATGAATCAAAAACTCGGTTTACTGTTTATTCTTGCTGCAAAATATCTTCATCTGAAAAAATCAAACTTAACAGCTTATTAAAACTTCAAGTTGCCCATCGTATCGTGCTTCGAGGTCCCTCGTTACTTCGTGTGCATCGCCCATATTTTTTGGTAAGAAATTGTTTAAAATCTTCATGTTCCGATCGTTTAAATAAACTACAGCCAGTTTTCGACGGCAGTGGCCTATTCTCTATTTTGGGTCCAGATCTGTTGAAGACCAGCACAATTTTTTAGTTCAAAGCTGTAAAAACTTGCCTTATATTTCTCTCTTTAAATTGATACCAATCCTCTGAAAACGACTCATTGATATGAGGGCTGTGTTTTCTTACGGACACTGGGCGTTTTTATTCGTAGCAAAATCTGTGAAGAAAATTGTTGAATTTAAATTGTTTAAACTGTACCGTACTCGTGCGTTTATTTCAAAAGCGAGACTGCATCCTGCAAACAAATCGGCCTCTTTTTATCATATCAGGGTTATTTTGTGTGTGGCATTGCTCAATCTAAAAATTCTTGCTTTTTCGTTGAAACTGGGGGAATTGTTTGAGACACAATTTTAGCCAGTAAACGCGGTGAAATCAGGATGTACCTCATCAAGATTTTATGCCATGTTTGAAGGCCTTTGAATTGTTTCTTAAAGGATTCTTGCTTTTTCATTGAATTTAAAAGAATTGTTTAGTCATAATTATTAACCAATAAACACGGAAAATCAGGATTTAACATCAAGATTTTATGCCGAGTTTGATGGGCTTTAAATTGTGTCTTATGGAAAAAATCGGAATCATTTGAAAAATATCAGTAAGGAGGTAACTTGAGGGGGGATTCGAACAGTGTTTTGCTTGGTTTTTAAACTTATACTTGTAAAGGCTGACCGTGGACAACGAGAACCGCGAGGCCTGAGACCCCTTCAACTGCCTGAGGCTGGACCCGGAGCTGGAGACCATCAGGGCGTACCCGCCACTGTGTTCACCACTCTACTCTAAGGCTCAGGTTAGTTTATGTTTGGATGGCATTTCTCAGTTTCAGCAGCTAATATTAATAAGTCACGCCAGTTTTACAGTTGAAGATTTTAAAAGCTTAAACGAACGCCTAAAACCAAAACCAGTTAACGCGGCAGAGTATTAGGGTGTGTGAACCTATCAGATCCTCAAGCCCCGTTTCACAGGATGCAAATTTTTATCTAAAAGTAAAATTTTAAACCAATAAGCGTAGCAGGGGAAGGGCATTCGTGCTTCGGCCAGTTGTTACGTTTGAAGGTCTTCGCTCCAGTTGTAAATTGTTAAACCCTTCGGCCAGTTGTTACGTTTGAAGGTCTTCGCTCCAGTTGTAAATTGTTAAACCAATAAGCAAGGCAAAAGGAAGGGCCTACCCAAGCCTCGACCTGATGCTCTGTTTGGCTTCTACCTAAAAAAATTGTTTAAAATTTACTGATAGAATCCGTTTATCTTCAAATCGTTGGTTTGGCGCCAACATTTAAATAAAACCATGCAAGGAGAACTTCAATTTTTAACTGCTGAAACATAAACCGTCATTCCAAACTTGAATAAGGTGGCTCTCAAATCTTTTTGGCATAAAACCGCTACGTAAAACACTGTTCAAATAACCCAGATCCAAGCCTGAATGTTGAAAGAATTTTAAAATGTAAAGCGTTTCGATGTCGTCTTTTCTCTCTACTTCAATCCTTCAAAAGTGTAAGGTGACATGAGCTGTATTGGTTTTAACAATTCGGTACACTAGTCCTGTCGCCTTCACGCTACTGATTTGTATGCTAACTGCTTCGTAAAACACTGTTTAAATAATCCAGATCCAAGCCTAATTGTTGAAAGAATTTTAAAAGTGTAAACCGTTTCGATGTCGCCTTTTCTCTCTGCTTCAATCCTTCAAACTATACTTCGATTCCACTGATTTGCATGCTAACTGGTGTAAAAACCACTACCTTAAAGACCTGAAAGAAGCAACGTAAAATGAAAAAGTCGTTTATTTGATAAAAAATTGTTCCACTGATTTGTATGCTAACTGGTGTAAAAAAACACTACCTTAGAGACATAAAAGAAGCAACGTAAAAAGGATTAAATGTAAAAGTCGTCATATAAACTGTTATTTTTATCTTGCCCAGCATAAAACCACGGTGTGTGCGACTTCGGTGTCTGAGGCATCAGTTGAAGGCAGCTGGATCCAGCGCAAGGACGACGACCTTTGCCTGTACATCTTATTCGATCCTCCTCCGGTGAGCCCTTCGCTATATGACCTCAACATCCTTTATGTTCACTGCTTTATGGCTTATATATGGCCCAATTTGTACACTGATACCCTGCCTAGTAAGAATAAACTTTGGAACTAATTCTTTAGACTGTTTCATTGTTGTATGGTTGGTTATGTTCGCTGCGCGCCCTGATTTGTGTTGAATTATTACTGCGACGTTTGATTTGATTGTTGGGCTTAAGAACAAAGGAGGTAACAGCTGGGACCGCTGTGC